>NZ_ANBE01000037.1 GCF_000341145.1 Nocardiopsis xinjiangensis YIM 90004 | reverse complement strand
GATCGTCATTGCTTGTGGCCCGGAACCGAACCGACCCTTCGGGTGGCTCGCCGTCCCACAGCGACTCGATCGAGTGTAGGCAGCTGATGCAGCGACGTCAAACTCGCCCGAGCCTCTGGGGAGGGACCCCTGTGTGCTCGGGCCTCGAGAGGCGGTCGGAGCGACCGCCGGACGCCGTGCCCTCACGTGGTCCCCAGACCGGGACCCCCGTGTTTCGTCCAGTTTCTGCTTGTCGGACAACCGTGGTCATCCCCCGGACTGTTCGGGGTCAAACATGAGGCCCTGGCTTTCCACGGATTTTCTGGGCTGCAGGCCCAGAGACCACACACCGGTGGCGGCCGCCCCTCAGGGGACGGCCGCCACCGACCGGGTCCGTCGACCGGTCCCGGTCACGCCATCTCGGCCAGCTCACCGGCCAGCGTGCGGAACGCGATCCCCCGGTGGCTGATCCTGTTCTTCTCCTCCGGGTCCATCTCCGCGGTGGTGACACCGTGGCCGTCAGGGACGAACACCGGGTCGTACCCGAAACCGTTGTCGCCCCGCCGTTCCCGCAGCAATCGGCCACGCAGCACACCCTCGGCGACCATCTCGGTCCCGTCCGGCATGACGAGCACGGCCGCGCACACGAACTGGCCGCCCCGGCGCTCGGCCGGAGCGTCGGCGAGCTGGTCCAGCACCAGGTCGAGGTTGGCTCGATCCTGGTCGTCCCCGCCGAAGCGGCCGGCCCAGCGCGCGGAGAGTACACCGGGCATCCCTTGGAGCTCGTCCACGCTCAACCCCGAATCATCGGCGATGGCCGGCAGCTGGGTGTGCTCGGCGATCGCGCGGGCCTTCAGCAGAGCGTTGCCGATGAAACTGGGTTCGGTCTCCGGAACCTCGGGGGCGTCGGGGAACTGGTCGAGCGCCACGACCTCGGCGGACACACCGGCCTCGTCGAGGATGGCCCGCATCTCGGGCACCTTCTTGGGGTTACGTGTGGCCAGAACGATCTTCACCGGTCCCCCTCCCCCGGGCACGCCCCCGATCCGAGCACCCGGGCTCGTCGACACATTCATTCCGACAGCGCCTTCTTCTGGAGCGTGGTCAGTTCCGCGCACCCGTCGGTGGCCAGGTCGAGCAGCTTGTCGAGCAGCTCGCGGTCGAAGACCGCGCCCTCGGCCGTGCCCTGGATCTCGATGAAGGAACCGTCCCCGTTCATCACCACGTTCATGTCGGTGTCGGCGACGGAGTCCTCGAGGTAGTTCAGGTCCAGCCGCGGCTGTCCCTGGACCACGCCCACGCTCACTGCGGAGAGGGAGCCGGCGAGGGGGTTGTTCTTGAGGTTGCGGCGCTTGCGCAGCCACTTCACCGCGTCCGAGAGCGCCACGTAGGCCCCGGTGATCGCGGCGGTACGTGTACCGCCGTCGGCCTGCAGGACGTCGCAGTCCAGAGTGATGGTGTGCTCGCCCATCGCCTTGAAGTCGATGACTGCGCGCAGGGAACGGCCGATGAGGCGGGAGATCTCGTGGGTGCGGCCCCCGATCTTGCCCCGCACCGACTCACGGGCACCGCGGGTGTCGGTGGAGCGCGGGAGCATCGCGTACTCCGCAGTCACCCACCCCTCGCCGGTGCCACGGCGCCAACGCGGGACACCGTCCTCGACGGTCGCCGCGCAGAGCACGCGGGTGTCGCCGAATTCGATGAGGGCCGAGCCCTCCGCTTGGCGCAGCCAGTTGCGGGTGATGTTCACGGGGCGGAGTTGGGTCGGAACGCGTCCGTCGGGTCGAGCCATGTTCCCGAGCGTATCCTCGGCAGCTCCCCCGAGGCGCGGGAGTCCGCAACTCTCACCTCCGGTGGGAGACACACCACTCCCCGACGAGCCGGTCGGGGCCCCGACCGGCTCGGCTCAGCCGACCTCGTAGACCTGGCCGCTGCGGGCGAGGTCGATGGGGCCGGTGTAGGTCGAACGGGCCTCGCCGAGAGTGAGCTCGTCGTCGTTCCACGGCACCAGGTGAGTCAGGAGCAAGTGCCGGGCGCGGGCACGCGTGGCGTGCTCCCCAGCCTCGCTTCCGGTCAGGTGCATGTCCTTGGGGTGCTCGAGGTGGTCGTGGAACGCGGCCTCGCACAGGAAGAGGTCGGTGTCCTCGGCCAGGCCCACCAGCGCGTCGCACACCCCGGTGTCACCGGAGTAGGTGAGGGTGCGGCCGCCGTGTTCCAAGCGGATGCCGTAGGCCTCGACCGGATGGTTGACCTCGGCGACCCGTGCGGAGAACGGGCCGAGGTCGAAGCTGCCCTCGGTGAGTTCGCGGAAGTCGAAGACCTCGGTCATTCCGGGATCGGTCTCCAGTCCGTAGGCCTCGGCCACACGGTCGGCGACCCCGGTGGGGCCGTAGACCGGAATCCTGCCCTTGGTGCCGCCCGGGTGGAACCTCCGGGCCACCCAGTAGGAACACAGGTCGAAGCAGTGATCGGCATGCAGGTGGCTCAGGTAGACGGCATCGACCGAGTAGATGTCGGCGTGGCGCTGGAGCGCCCCGAGCGACCCGTTTCCCATGTCGAGCAGGAGTCTGTACCCCTCCGCCTCGACGAGGTAGCAGGAGGCCGGGCTGTCGGGGCCGGGGAAGCTCCCGGAGGACCCGATGATGGTGAGTCGCACGTCGTCGTCGCCTTCTCGATGGGCCGCGGGGTCCGGCGCCCCCTCCCCCGGTTCGGCGTTTCGCGGAGAGGGTGCGGATGGCGGCTGGTTCTGCGGATGTCCCGTAGTTACGGGTGTACCCCAATGCCCCGCCCGGTGGTACAAAATGTGTCTCGCATCTCAGGAGTGGAGCATCACGTCTCAAATTCTCACACGGTTTGACCACTTTCACCCGTTCCGCGCGTTCTGCCCGGATGGGTCGAGACACGGCTGAGGCCGATACCCCGCAAGGTACCGGCCTCAGCTGCGACGACAGTGTCCGGATCCGCGCCCGTCGACGGCGGATCAGGCCCAGAGTTGGCCGTCGAGGCGTTCCTCCGCCTCCTCGAGCGTGCCTTCGTAGGCGCCGGTGGACAGGTACTTCCACCCGGCGTCGGCGATGACGAACGCGATGTCGGCGCGCTCCCCGGCGCGCTCGGCCTTGCGTGCCATCGCCATGGCCGCGTGCAGGGATCCCCCGGACGAGATGCCGGCGAAGATGCCCTCCTTGTGCAGCAGGTCCCGTGTCCGCTCGAGCGCGGCGTCCGAGGGGACGGAGAAGCGGGTGGTCAGCACCGACTCGTCGTAGAGCTCGGGCACGAAGCCCTCGTCGAGGTTGCGTAGGCCGTAGACGAGCTCGCCGTAACGGGGCTCGGCCGCCACGATCCGTACGTCCGTCCTGTGCTCGCGCAGGTAGCGGCCCACACCCATGAGGGTGCCGGTAGTGCCGAGACCGGCGACGAAGTGGGTGATCTCCGGCAGGTCCTGGAGCAGCTCGGGACCGGTGGTCTCGTAGTGCGCCCGGGCATTGGCCGGGTTCCCGTACTGGTAGAGCATCACCCAGTCGGAGTTCTCGGCGGCCATCTCCTTGGCCACGCGGACGGCCTCGTTGGACCCTCCTGCAGCGTCGGAGAAGTACACCTCGGCACCCCACATGGCGAGGAGCTGCTTGCGCTCGGAGGAGGTGTTCTCCGGCATCACACAGACCATGCGGTAGCCACGGAGTTTGGCGACCATGGCCAGGGAGATACCGGTGTTCCCCGACGTCGGCTCCAGGATGGTGCACCCCGGGGAGAGCCGCCCGTCCTTCTCGGCTTGTTCGATCATGTAGAACGCGGCGCGGTCCTTGATCGATCCGGTCGGGTTACGCTCCTCCAGCTTCGCCCACAGCCGGACCTCCGGCGAGGGCGAGAGGTGCGGCAGGCCCACCAAGGGCGTACCGCCGAGGGAGTCGAGCAGGGATTCGTAACGCATGGTGGGCCTAGCGGCTGCCGCCGGCCACGGCCGGCAGGATCGTGACGTTGTCGCCGTCGGAGAGTTCGGCCTCCAGGCCGCCGACGAAACGCACGTCCTCGTCGTTGAGGTAGACGTTGATGAAGCGGCGCAGCTTGCCGTCCTGCATCAGGCGCTCCTGGATACCGGGGTGGCGGTTCTCCAGGTCGGCGACGAGCTCGCCGAGGTTGGAGCCCTGCCCCTCGACGACCTTGGCGTCGCCGGTCAGGTTGCGCAGGATGGTGGGGATGCGGACCTCGATGGCCATGAAGGTGTCTCCGTAAACGGTCGTTGTCGTGCGTTCATACTCAACAGGAGAGGCCCTCGTCCCATTCCGGAAGGCCCCGGTGGGAGCGCCTACTGGCCGGTGACCTCGACCGGCTCCTCGGTGACTTCTCCGTCGAGGATCCGGTAGGAGCGGAACTCGACGGTCTCGGGTTCACGTGTGGAGACGAGCACGTAGTGTGCGTTCGGTTCCGAGGCGTAGGAGATGTCGGTGCGCGACGGGTAGGCCTCGGTCGCGGTGTGGGAGTGGTAGATCACGACGGGTTCCTCGTCGTGGTCGTCCATCTCCCGCCACACCTTGAGCTGTTCCTTGGAGTCGAAGCGGTAGAAGGTGGGGGACCGCTCGGCGTTGATCATCTCGATGAACCGTTCGGGGCGGTCGGAACCTTCGGGCCCGGCGACCACGCCACAGGCCTCGTCGGGGTGGTCGCGGCGGGCGTGGGCGACGATCTGATCGTAGATCGAGCGGTCAATCCTCAACATGGCACCAGGATACCGAAAACCAGATCTCTACCTACCTAGTGGGTATTAATGTGCGTCACACCGTCCGGACGGCACATCCGCAGGCGGCGGGCCGACCGCCCCGCAACGGACCGCAGGGCACGCCCCGGCCACATGGCACGCTCCGGTGGGCGCCGTCTAAGCTCGGGGCCATGAGCGAGGACAGCAGCAGCGCGCTGCTCACCGACCACTACGAACTGACCATGCTCCAAGGTGCCCTGCACAGCGGGGCCGCCGAACGCCGGTCGGTCTTCGAGATGTTCGCCCGGCGCCTCCCCGAGGGCCGACGGTACGGCGTCGTGGCCGGGACCGGACGGTTCCTGGACCTGTTGGAGCGGTTCCGCTTCGGCAGCGCCGAGCTCGACTTCCTCTCCGATCACGAGGTGGTCGACGAGCGCACCCTCGACTGGCTGGCCCGTTTTCGCTTCAGCGGCGACATCTGGGGTTACGGCGAGGGCGAGGCCTACTTCCCCGGTTCCCCCATCCTCGTGGTGGAGGCGAGCTTCGCCGAGGCCGTGGTCCTGGAGACCCTCGCACTGTCGGTGTTCAACCACGACAGCGCCATCGCCTCGGCCGCTTCCCGCATGGCCGTGGCCGCCGGCGAGCGCCCCCTCATAGAGATGGGCTCCCGGCGCACACAGGAACGGTCCGCGGTCGCCGCCGCCCGGGCCGCGTACGTGGGCGGGTTCGCGACCTCCTCCAACCTCGAGGCGGGCCGGACCCACGGCGTCCCCACCGGCGGGACCGCCGCGCACTCCTTCACCCTCCTCCACGACAGCGAACAGCACGCGTTCAACGCGCAGCTGGAGTCGATGGGCCTCGGGACGACCCTGCTGGTGGACACCTTCGACGTCGAACGCGCTGTGCGCCATGCGGTCGAACTGGCCGGGCCCGCCCTGGGCGCGGTCCGGATCGACTCCGGTGACCTGGCCGCACACGCCGGCCGGGTGCGGGCCCAGCTCGACGGCCTCGGCGCCACGGACACCCGTGTGGTGGTCACCGGAGACCTGGACGAGCACTCCATCCAGGCACTGGCCGTGGCCCCCGTGGACGGGTACGGAGTGGGTACGTCCCTGGTGACGGGGTCGGGAGCTCCGACCGTGTCGCTGGTCTACAAACTCGTCGCACGCGCCCGCGGTCTGGAAGAGGACACACCGCTGGAACCGGTCGCCAAACGTTCGGTGGGCAAACCGAGCCGCGGCGGCCGCAAGTGGGCCCTGCGCCGGCTGGACGACCGGGGCACTGCCGTCGCCGAGGAGGTGTACGACCACGAACCGACCGCCGAAGTGGGCACACGTTCCATGCTGCAACCGCTCGTCCGGAGCGGGGAGATCCTGGGCCGAGAGAGCGTGCGCGAGGCACGTGAGCGCCACCGTGCCGCCATCGGTGAGCTCCCTGAGCAGGCCCTGCGGATGTCACGCGGGGACCCGGCCCTGCCGACGGCCTTCCTCTGATCCCGTCCCGACCGCACCGGCTCCGCAACGGGCAGGTGCCCAGCCCCACGAGCAGGAAGAGACACGAGGTCCCGTATGAGCAGGGCGCTGATCATCGTCGATGTCCAGAACGACTTCTGTGAGGGCGGCAGCATGGGCGTGAGCGGCGGTGCCGCCACGGCCGCGGCCGTCACCGAGTACACGCGTACGCACGCCGGCGCCTACGACCACGTGGTCGCCACCCGCGACCACCACGTCGATCCGGGTGCGCACTTCTCCGACGAGCCGGACTTCGTCGAGAGCTGGCCGCCGCACTGCGTGGTGGGCACCCCCGGAGCGGAGTTCCACCCCGGGTTCGACCCCGGCGCGGTCGAGGAGATCTTCTCCAAGGGCCGCTACAGCGCCGCCTACAGCGGGTTCGAGGGGGCCGCCGCCGACGGGTCGACCGGGCTGGCCTCGTGGCTGCACGAGCACGGGGTGGACGAGGTCGACCTCGTGGGTATCGCCACCGACCACTGCGTGCGGGCCACTGCCCTGGACGCGGTCGGGGAAGGGCTGCGCACACGTGTGCTGTTGGGCCTGACCGCGGGGGTGGCGCGGCCCACGGTGGACTCGGCCCTGGAGGAGCTGCGCGCCGCGGGTGTGGCCCTGGAGGGCGAACCCGTGGTCTCCTGACCTCTCCCCCGGGCCCTGGAAACGGAACGGCCCCGCGCTCTCGTGATCGTCCCGGGAGCACGGGGCCGTTCTGCGTTCGGCGCGTGCGGCCTCAGCCCACGCCGATGGCCGCACGCACGCGCGACAGGGTGGCGCGTGCGCGTTCACGGGCGGGCTCGATGCCGTTCGCGAGGATCCGGTCGATCTGCGCGGGGTCGGCCATGAGCTCGTCGTAGCGTTCGCGCTGGGGTGCCAGGACCGCGTCGACGGCCTCGAAGAGTTCCTTCTTGAGGTCGCCCCAGCCCATGCCGCCGGCTGCCAGGCGCTTGCGGACCTCGGCGGTCTTGTCCTCGCAGGCGAAGTGGGTCAGGAGTTGGAAGGGGACCGAGGCGTCGGGGTCCTTGGGCTCCTCCACCGGCGTGGAGTCGGTGGGGATCTTGTTGATCGCCTTGCGGAGTTTCTTCTGCGGCAGGAACAGCGGGATGTGGTTGTCGTAGGACTTGGACATCTTGCGACCGTCGGTACCGGGCAGGATGCTCGCGTCGCTGTCGTCGATGACGCCCTTGGGGACCGGGAAGGTGTAGCCGTTCCCGTAGCGGTGGTTGAAGTATCCGGCGATGTCGGCGGTGTACTCGAGGTGCTGGGACTGGTCGCGGCCGACCGGGACGTGCGTGGCCTCCATCGCGAGGATGTCGGCGGCCATGAGGATCGGGTAGTTGAAGAGCCCCATGTTGACGCCCGCGTCGAGGTCGGTGATGCCCGCCTCGTTGTTGCGGTCGCGCGCGGCCTTGTAGGCGTGGGCGCGGTTCATGAGTCCCTTGGGGGTCATGGAACCGAGGATCGTGGTGAGCTCGAAGATCTCGGGCACGTCGGACTGGCGGTAGAAGAGGGTCCGCTCGGGGTCGAGTCCGCACGCGAGCCAGGTGGCAGCGCCTGACCGGATGCTGTGTCGGAGTTCGTCGGCGTCCTTCACCGTGTTGAGGGCGTGGTAATCGGCGAGGAAGTACGCCGTCGGGGTGCTCTGGACCGCTTCGAGCGCGGGCCGGATCGCACCGATGTAGTTGCCCAGGTGGAAGTCGCCGGTGGGCTTGATACCGGTCAGATACAAGTGGGTCGCTGCCATGCCCACAGCCTATCGGCGCGCCGGGCCCGCATTCCCACCACGGGAGGTCCGGCACCCCGATCACTCAGGGGACCACCGCCACCACCGAACTTTCATACTTGGGGTATGACCTCTACGGATGCCTCCGTCGAGGCCCCGAGGAGAACCAGAGACCCCTCCGGAAACGTGCGCGCAGGGAGCACACGACCTTGGCTGCGGCGCTCGAGCACGTGCTCGACGAGGCCGAAGAGCTCGAGTTCTGGAACCGTGTGCACGAATACAACGCCTCCTTGACCCGAGCGGAACGCGACTCCTGTGTGCACGACCACACTCCGCGCGACCGTCCGTCCGAACCCGGGGGCACCGACGTGGCCGAGGAGGAGTGGTGAGGCGCGGCGAAATCTTCGTGGCCGACCTCGGAGAACCGGTCGGCCACGGAGAGGTCCTACTCCGCCGGCTCCTGGCCCGTGACACGCGAGTGGGGGCGCCGTCGGCGTCGGCGCCCCCACAGCTACGGCGGACTCAGACCTGGGGTTCGCGGAATCCGGCCCAGTGCTGGACCATCCGTTCGGCCTGGCCGGGCGTGAAGTGGGTCATGCACGCGTCGTCGGTGTAGTTCATGAAGTTGTTGACCGGGTCCTCACCGGGACGGTCGGGGCAGGTGTCGCGTCCCGCGGGGCAGCCGCTGGCGGCCTCGCGTTCGTACGGGGTGTCGTCGACGTAGTCACCGGGGCTCTCGCACCCGTTCTGGAACGTGTGGAAGAGTCCGAGCCAGTGGCCGACCTCGTGGGTCGTGGTCTGGCCGAGGTCGAAGTTCTCGCGGCTGCCGCCGGGCAGGGTGTCGTGGGAGACGACGACCCCGTCCTGCTCGGGCGAGGACTCGATGTCCTGCGGGAAGGTCGAGAAACCCAGAACCCCGGCTCCGAGGTCGGCGGTGTAGACGTTGAGGGTCTCGGGCCCGCCCTGGTGCAGTTCTGCGCGGATGGTGTCGCGGTTGGAACTGAACTCCTCGAACCAGGTGTCGTCGCTGTGCCGGGTGGTCTCGACGAGCTCGAAGTCGAACCCGGTGTCGGTCGCCTCCTCCCCGGAGGCGAAGACTCCCCCGTAGGCGTCGTTGAGGACCTGGATCTGCTGGTCGACACGTTCCTGGCTCACGTCGCCCTCGCCGTCCTCGGCGGAGATGACGTGCACGACGACGGGCACGGACCGCGGTGGGGCGACCTGGCTGCCGCGATCGGTACCGAGCGCGTCCTCCAGTTGCTCTTGGTGGTCGGCGGCCTGCTCCGGGGTGACCTCCCCGTCGTGGCCCTCCGAGGAGCGCCGGTCGCTGTCCGGGGCGGCGCCGTCGGTCTCGCACGTGTGGTCGGTGCCTGCGTCCGCGAGATGGACGGCGTCGGTGGCCTGGGCTGTGTCGGGCGCGTCCGGGGCCCCCGCCACTGCCAGGCCGGTCACGGCGAGTGCGCTCATGACCAGGCCTGGGCGGAAGGCGGCCGGGCGGCCGCGGCTGCTTCGTCCAATCACATGACGGATTGTAGTCACATGAACACGAAATGGCGTGTAGCCGTGCGCGGGCTCGCGCAGTGTTTGTCCGGAGACCGGTTCAGCGGGATCCGACCGCCCAGGCCCGGAGCTTGGCGACACGTTCCCGGAGCTGCGCCGGGGTGGCCTGTGCGACCTGAGGACCGCCGCAAGCGCGCCGCAGCTCGTTGTGGATCACCCCGTGGGGTTTTCCGGTGCGGTGGTGCCAGGCGCCCACGAGGCCGCTGAGCTCACGTCTGAGCTGGGCGAGCACCTCGTGTGTGGGGCCGGCCTCCTCTGCGGACTCATCCGGTTCGCTCTTCTTGCGGGCCTTGATCTCGTCGGCCTTGAGCTCGTCCTTGCGTTTGCGAAGCAGCTGGGAGACCTGGTCGGGCTCCAACAGGCCGGGCAGACCCAGGAAGTCCTCCTCCTCGGTGGAGCCGGGCGAGCTGCCGTACTCGGCGCCGTCGTAGAGGGCCCGGTCGAACTCGGCGGCCGACTCCATCGTCTCGAAGGGCAACTCCTCCCCCGCGTCGGGGGTGTCCTTCTTCTTGTTGGCCTCCTCGAGGAGATCGTCCTCGGGATACTCGTTGTCCGCGGGGGTGCGGTCGAGCACGTGGTCGCGTTCGCGTTCCATCTCCCCGGCGTACTCCAGCAGTGTGGGTACCGAGGGCAGGAAGACCGACGCGACCTCACCGCGTTTGCGCACGCGCACGAAACGCCCGATGGCCTGCGCGAAGAACAAGGCCGTGCTGGTGGAGGTGGCGTAGACACCCACCATGAGCCGCGGCACGTCCACACCCTCCGAGACCATGCGCACAGCGACCATCCACCGGTCGTCGCCCTGGGCGAACCGGGAGATCTTCTTGGAGGCGGAAGGGTCGTCGGAGAGCACCACCGTGGCGCTCTTGCCGGTGATCTGCCGCAGGATCCGCGAGTAGGCGCGTGCGTTCTCGTGGTCACTGGCAATGACCAGACCGCCGGCGTCGGAGTGGTTCTTGCGGACCTCGCTCAGGCGCCGGTCGGCCGCCTGCAGGACCTTCTTGATCCAGTCGCCCTTGGGGTCGAGCGCGGCCCGCCAGGCCTGCGAGAGGGCATCCTGGGTCAGCGGTTCGCCCAGGTGCGCGGCGAGCTCGTCGCCGGCCCGGGTACGCCATCGCATCTCCCCGGAGTAGGCCATGAAGATGACCGGGCGCACGACCCCGTCCTCCAGGGCGGGCGCGTACCCGTAGCTGTAGTCCCAGGAGCAGCGGCGCACCCCGTTGCCGTCCTGCACGTAGTCGACGAACGGGATCGGGTTGACGTCGGTACGGAAAGGTGTACCGGTCAGGGAGAGCCGGCGCGCGGCCGGCTCGAAGGCCTCGCGCACCGCGTCGCCCCAGGACAGCGCGTCGCCGGCGTGGTGGACCTCGTCGAAGATGACGAGTGTGCGCCGGGTCTCGGTGCGGTTGCGGTGCAGCATGGGGTGTGCGGCGATCTGCGCGTAGGTCACCGCGGCCCCGATGTACTGCTTGCCCAGCGCACCCTGGCCGTTCTTGAAGTCCGGGTCGATGGGGATCCCGAACCTGGCCGCCGCCTCCGCCCACTGCTTCTTGAGGTGTTCGGTGGGGCAGACGATCGTGATGGCTCTCACCCTGTGCTGCCGCAACAGCTCGCCGGCGAGGGTGAGGGCGAAAGTCGTCTTCCCGGCCCCGGGTGTGGCCACCGCGAGGAAATCGCGGGGCTCCCGGCGGAAGTACTCCTCGAAGGCCTCTCGCTGCCAGGCCCGGAGTCCGCTCAGGCGGTCCTCCGTCGTGGTCTGCGTCACCGTCATGCGTCACGTCCCCCGTTACTCACGCCGTAGAGGTTAGCGCTCACCACCGACCGTCCCGTAGGGAGGCCGCGGACGGCCATGGTGGTGTGTTTCACCCATGGCCCTGTTCGGGGCACCGGTGGTCGGGGTCAGGCGTCGTCGGGCTCGGTGCGGGGTGCCTCACTCGCCGGGGACCTCGCCCGGAACCGGCCCCTCGTCCTCGGGTCCGCTGCTGATCGCTCCGTCGTTGAAGGGCATGTGCGGTGAGATCTCCGGAAAGACCACGAACCACAACAACCCTGCCGCCCCCGCGATCAACCCGATCGTCATGATCAGCTTGGAGACCCAGGGTCCGGGCATGAGGCGCCAGATCAGTCCGTACATGTCACTCCTCCGCGTCCGGTGCCATGTGCGCGATGGGGTCCGGCATGCCCTCGGACTTCGGTGTGGTCTCGGCCAGCTCCGCCCAGACGATGAGCCTGTGGGTGTTGTTGAGCTTGGGGGCGCACGTGGTCAGGGTGAGCAGGGCGCGCTCGGGGTCCTCGTCCGAGGCCTCCTCGAAGGGGTCGGGGTCGACCACCCAGGAGTCCTGGGGCAGGACCGTCTCCTCCTGGAACACCTCGTAGGTGTAGAAGTTCTCACCGTCCTCCAGGACCATGACGTCGCCGTTGTCGAGCAGGTCGAGATCCCAGAAGAGGCCGGGGGTGCGGTGGGCGGCGATCGCGTAGTTGCCCTCCTGGCCGGGGCCGCTGTCGAACCATGTGTAGCGGCCGGGGCTGTAGAGGATGTCGTCCGGGTCCGTGCCGTTGACCACGACCCAGTCGAGCTCGAGCTCGGGCACGTAGAGGCGGCTGTCGGCGGAACCGGGAAGAGGCTCGGACTCGGGTCCGGTCTCCTCCGAGGTCGCCCAGTTGTCCTCCAGTCCCTGGGCGAGGTCCTGCTGCTCGCGGTCGGTCTCGAACTGGGACCCGTAGACCTCGTAGGCGGCGTAGAAGAGCATGAGCAGGCCGGACGTCAGCAGGATCTCACCGAAGAACCGGACGGTACCGCGCACGACGTCGCCCGGGCCTGTGCTCTTCCGCCGGCGCCTGCGCCCCCGCGTGCCGGCCCCGCTCTCCCCGTCCCCGTCCTCGTGGTGGGACTGCGTTTCAGTTGTGGACACCAATCCGACCTACTCCTCTTCCCAGTCGAAGGGGCACGACGAGTGGTCCCCGGAACGCGGGTGCGTCGGGGGTGACGCCACGACACCGTCCTCCGGGGCCCGTGCCTCGTGTCGGAAACACGGCAGCGGGGATGCACCCGCGGCACCCGCCCTCACGGACGGCATCGCCGCGCGGCAGGCGGCACCGGACCCCAAATCGTGCAGCACCACGATAACCGCCGCGGCCCCTCCCGAGGCCGGAGGAACGGCCCCGAAACGGGATCGGCCGAAACCGGCCGGAGGGATCACGCCCCGGGCCCCGCATCCGGATGCCCCGGCCCGGCACGGGAGCGGAGGGACCGCCATCACCATGCCACGTCGCCCGGCGGCTCGGGGAGGAAACGCGGATCCCCGAGCACGGATCGGCCCCCTTCCCGGCGGGAAGGGGGCCGTGAGCGTTCGTACGGACGTCACCTCGCCCGAGGGACGGTTCGGAGCGCCCCGACAGAAGCGCCCCGAGGGCGGACCGAGGAACGTGGGGCCGCCGGGTCGGGGCGAGGTTCCTGCCGCAAACAGGACGGGAACGAGCACTGTCGAAGTGGAGCCAGGGCCGGCTCCGGAGATCAGCGGCCCTTCGTCATCTCCTCGTAGGCCTGCTTGCACTCGGGGCAGACCGGGTACTTCTTGGGGTCGCGCCCCGGCACCCACACCTTGCCGCACAGGGCGATCACGGGGTCGCCGGTGACGGCGCTCTGCGTGATCTTCTCCTTCTGCACGTAGTGGGCGTAACGATCCCGGTCACCGTCGTCATGCGTCTCTTCCGGCTTGGTGTCGCTGTCGGGAAGAACCTTGTTGAGGATGTCCATGGCCATCGTTCCTCACACACCTTTCACGTCTCGCCGTCCACGATATCGGCTCCCGCGCACCGCGGACGGACCTGTACGGCTCAGTTCAGGCTGGGGTCGTCGGGATAGGTCGACAGCAACGCGAGGTCGCCGCCCTGGCGCCGCAACACACGCGACCACAGGCGCTCGGGCGCGGTCGTGAACACGTCACCGGGCCATGCGTCGACCACGTGCCAGGCACCCTCACCGATCTCCTCGGCGAGTTGGCCCGAGCTCCACCCCGCGTAGCCGGCGAAGACGCGGAAAGCGCTCAGGGCTCCGCCGAGAACCTCCGGGGGACCGTCGAGGTCGACCACGCCGAGCCCGTCCAGGCCGGGGTCGATCCCCTCCAACGGGGCCCACCCCGGTGGTTCGTCGCCGGTACCGGTGGTGCCCAGAGCGATCCCCGAGTCCTCCCCCACCGGACCACCGGAGAACATGACCGCCGGTTCGCTGGCGTAGGCACTCCAGGCCTCGACGACCTCGCCCACGGCGGTGTCCAGGGGGCGATTGAGGATCACGCCGAGGGTTCCGTCTTCGGCGTCGTCGACGACGAACACGACGGAGCGGCGGAAGGAGTCCTCCTGCAGAAGGGGGGCGGCCACCAGGAGTCGCCCGGTCAGTGTCGACTGGTCCATGTTCCACCTCTACCCGCCAACACCGGGCCACCGGTGCCTCTTCCGGGTTCTCCGGGCGGATCCGATGACCCGCCGGGGACCCACCGGAGGGGCCGGCTCAGTTCTCGGAGCTGCGCAGAGCGGCCTCGCGCACGGCCGTGGCCACGTGCGTGGAAAGTTCGGGGTGGAACACGCTCGGGATGATGTAGTTCGGGCCGAGCTCGTCCTCGGTGACCACGTCGGACAGGGCCACCGCCGCCGCGACCATCATGTCCGAGTCGACGTTGTGGCTCTGGGCGTCGAGCAGGCCGCGGAAGAACCCGGGGAAGACCAGCACGTTGTTGATCTGGTTCGGGTGGTCGCTGCGGCCGGTGGCGACGACGGAGGCGTGCAGGTTGGCGATGTCGGGGTCGACCTCGGGGTCGGGGTTGGCCAGCGCGAAGATGATGGGGTCCGGTGCCATCTCGGCGATGTCCTCACCGCTGAGCACGTTGGGGGCGGAGACGCCGATGAAGACGTCGGCGCCCGACACCGAACCCCTGAGGTCGCCGGTGTAGCCGGTGGGGTTGGTGTTGTCGGCGATCCAGCGCAGGCTGTCGTCGAGGTCCTCACGGCCCTGGTGGATGGCACCGTGCAGATCACTGACGATCACGTTCTCGGCGCCGGCGTGCATGAGCAGCTTGAGGATGGCGGTGCCGGCCGCGCCCGCTCCGGACATGGCGATGCGCACCTCCGACAGCTTCTTGTTGGTCACACGCAGGGCGTTGCGCAGAGCGGCCAGGACCACGATGGCGGTGCCGTGCTGGTCGTCGTGGAAGACGGGGATGTCCAGCAGCTCGCGCAGGCGGGCCTCGACCTCGAAGCAGCGCGGCGCGGAGATGTCCTCGAGGTTGATGCCGCCGAAGCCGGGGGCGAGGAGCTGGACGGCGCGCACGATCTCGTCCACGTCCTGGGTGTCCAGTGCGATGGGCCAGGCGTCGATGTCGGAGAAGCGTTTGAACAAGGCGGCCTTGCCCTCCATGACGGGCATGGCGGCCTCGGGGCCGATGTTTCCCAGCCCCAGGACGGCCGAGCCGTCGGTGACCACGGCGACGCTGTTGCGCTTGATGGTCAGACGGCGGGCGTCCTCCTTGTTGGCGGCGATGGCCGAGGAGACGCGGGCGACACCTGGGGTGTAGGCCATGGAGAGCTCATCGCGGTTGCGCAGGGGCACCTTGGAGGCCATCTCGATCTTGCCGCCCAGGTGCATGAGGAAAGTGCGATCACTGACCTTGTGGACGGCCACACCCTCGACGGCGCCGAGGGCATCGACGATGGCCTGCGCGTGCTCGGTGTCGCGGGCGGCGCAGGTGACGTCGATACGGATGCGCTCGTGCCCCGCCTCGGCCACGTCCAGCGCCGTGATCATCCCGCCCACGTGCTCGACAGCGTTGGTGAGGCTGCCGACGGCGCTACTGCCGGCGTCGACCTCCAGCCGGGCGGTGATGGAATAGGAAACGCTGGGAAGGGTGGCCACGTGTCGCTCCTTGGCTCTCACTGGGGTGTCGTGCGCCCGCACGGCCCGCCGCGGCGCGGGCGGGCGCGGCCGGGCACGGGATCGACCCTCGGGTCCGTTGCGCGCAGGCTCGGCCGGGGGCTGTTGCACACACCCGGGGGACCCTCGACGAGTCGCTTCACACTACCCGAGTCAAGGGACCTACGTCAGCACAAGAGGACAATTCACGCCAGCGTAAAGAATCGCAAAAATTCCGGCAGATCGAACGGGGGCTACATGGACCCGGACTCGACGCCCGAGCGGTCCAGCGCGGCCCGCACCACGAGGTCCACACAGGCCTCCAACGACAGCACCGTGGTGTCGAGCACCATGTGGTAGAGCCCGGAATCGGCCGGGTCGGCGCGGTAGAAGCGGCGCACGTAGGCGGCGCGGGCCCGGTCGTTCTCCTCGAGGAGCCTCTGGGTGGGGCCCTCTTCGCCCCAGCCGTGGCCGCGGGCCTCCTCACGGTCGCCGTACTCCCACAACCGGCGCACCCGGTCGAGGCGGGCAGCGGGAGCTCCGTCCAAACGGACGTGCAGAGCCGCAGGATGGCCGGCGAGCACAACGGCGCCCGCCCGGCCCAGGACCACGCCTCCCTTGCGTCCGACCTCCTGGACGACCTGTTCGGTGCGTTCGACGAATTCGTGGTCGTAGAGCAGGCGGCCCTCGCGGTTGGTGGCGCCGATGAGGGCGGTGTCGACGCTGCCGTAAGTCACCGTGGGCAGCCGGGCGGCGCTGGCGAGCAACCGTTCGAAACCGCTGGGGGCACGGTCGTCGCGTTCGCGCGCCTCGTCGAGGGAGCACCCGATGCGCTCGGCCACCGTCGAGGGGACGGCCCGGTCGAGGAAGTCGACGTCGAACCGGGCGGCGACCGCGGGGCCCACGACACTGCCACCGGCGCCGTAGGTGGCGGAGACGGTGACGACGGGATTTCTGGGAGGATCGCTGGTCATGACACACCTGCCGGGGCTCGCCTGAGGGCTGGGGCCTGTTCGGCAGACGCCCTATGACCAGCTGCGCGACGGAAGGGGTCCACCGAACGGGCCTTGGAGGCCCATCCGTGACCGGTTCCTACCCTGCGGCCGGGCTTCTATACGCAGCTGGAGCCGCGGGGGACGCGTGTGGGGCGGCAGGTACGCGAGTGAAAGAAACTGATCTTTTACCGCTATGAGCCACTATGAGCGAAAACTGACAGAAAACGCCCAAGGCGATTTTCTCCGGGGCCACACACGAACGGGCCGGCCCGGAAAGGTCCCGGACCGGCCCGCCCCTGCGCCTCAGAACAGGGCGGCGGTGAGCTTGCGCCGTGCGGCGTTGACCCGTGGGTCGCCGGGGGGCAACACGTCGAACAGGGCGAGCAGGTGTGCGCGGACCCTCTCACGCTCGTCGCCGGAGGTGCGCTTGACCGTCGCGACGAGACGGTCGAAGGCGGCCTCGGCCTCACCCCGGTAGATGTCCATGTCGGCCACGACGAACTGGGCCTGCACGTCGTCGGGGCGCTCCTGGGCTGCGGTCAGCGCCGACTCGGGGTCGACGTCCTGCAGACGGCCCACCAGGCCCACCTGGGCGAGTCGGCTCTTGGACTCGGTGTCGGAGGGGTCGGTCTCCACGGCCTTGCGGTAGACCGCCTCGGCAGCGGCGAAATCACCGCGGTCCAGCGCCTCCTGGGCCTGGACGTCGACGGGGCGCCCCTGCGGCTCGGGCTCACCCTCCTCCTCCGCCACGGGCGGCTCACCGTCGGCCTCGACCGTGCCCGGGTGTCCCTCGGGCAGCATCCCCTGCTGGGCCAGTGCCGCGAAGACCTGGCCCAGGCCCTCGCGGAGCTGGTTCTCATCGGCCGGCCCCTGGGTCAACGGCATGACCTGGCCCTGGATCGCCACGAGGATCGCCGGGGCGGACTGCACCTGCAAGGCCTGGGTGACACGGGGACTGGCCTCGCTGTCGACCTTGGCCAGGTACCAGTTGCCGCCCGAGCGCGCGGACAGGTTGTCCAAGGCGGTCTCGACCTGCGCGGACTGCTCGGACCAGCCCGCCAGCACGGCCAGGACGACCGGCAGGTCCATCGACCGTTGCAGGACTTCGTTCTGGAAGTTGGACTCGTCGATGTTGACGGCGTACGGGTTGGTTCGACCCGTCGACTCCGCCGCACGCTGTTTGGCCTCACGTTCCATGGCCGCCTTGCGCGCACCGAGGTCAACGGCACTGTTCGGGGAAAAGTCCGAAGGCTGCATGTCTCCATCCTGCCGCATACACACAGGGGTGGTGGACGACAGGACACGTGGCGCCCTCCGTGTCTCGGGGCGCGGTGGCCCGGGCCGCCGCGCCCCCGTCGCTCAGAAGCGGGGTTCCTCGGTGTAGGTCCCGAAGACCTCGCCCATGGCGGCGCAGATCTCCCCGAGGGAGGCCTCGGCCCGGGCGGCCTCCATGATCAGCGGAATGAGGTTGCCGTCCTCGGAGCGGGAACCCTCGAGCAGATCGGCCAGGGCCCGGTCCACGGCCGCGCGGTCGCGGTTCTCGCGGCGCTCGGTCAGGTCGCGCTTTTGCTCACGCTCGACCTCGTGGCTGATCTTGAGGATGTCGAGTTCACCGGAAACGGTGCTGGTGTGGCAGTTGACACCGACGATCCTCTTGTCGCCCTTCTCCAGAGCCTGTTGGTACTGGAAGGCCGACTCGGCGATCTCGGAGGTGAAGTAACCGTTGTCGATGCCGGCGAGGATGCCCGAGGTCATCGGACCGATGGTGTGCTCGGCCTCGCGGCCCCCGCCCATGTGGAGGATCTGTGCGAAGACACGCTCGGCCTCGGCCTCGATCTCGTCGGTGAGCGACTCCAGGTACCAGGATCCGCCGAGGGGATCGGCGACGTTGGCGACACCGGTCTCCTCCATGAGGACCTGCTGTGTGCGCAGCGCGATCTCCGCGGACTGCTCGGTGGGCAGCGCGAGAGTCTCGTCGAGCGCGTTGGTGTGCAGGGAGTTGGTGCCGCCCAGGACCGCGGCCAGAGCCTCCACCGCGGTGCGCACCACGTTGTTGTAGGGCTGCTGGGCGGTGAGCGAAACCCCGGCGGTCTGAGTGTGGAAGCGCAGCCACAGGGCCTTCTCGCTGGTGGCGCCGTACTCCTCGCGCATCCACCGCGCCCAGATGCGGCGGGCTGCGCGGAACTTGGCGATCTCCTCGAAGAAGTCGATGTGGGAGTCGAAGAAGAAGGACAGCCCCGGCGCGAAACGGTCGACGTCCAGCCCGCGCGAGAGGCCGAGCTCGACGTAACCGAACCCGTCCGCAAGGGTGTATGCGAGCTCCTGAGCGGCCGTGGCCCCGGCCTCGCGGATGTGGTAACCGGACACCGAGAGCGGTTTGTAGTCCGGGATGTGCTCGGCGCAGTACTCCATGAGGTCACCGATGAGGCGCAGCTGCGGCTCGGGCGGGTACAACCACTCCTTCTGGGCGATGTACTCCTTGAAGATGTCGGTCTGCAGTGTGCCGTTGAGCGTGGTGGTGTCCACGCCCTGGCGTTCGGCCGCCACCAGGTACATGCAGAAGGCCGGTACCGCCGGACCGCTGATGGTCATGGAGGTCGTGGTCTCACCCAAGGGGATCTGGTCGAAGAGCAGGTCCATGTCGGCGACCGAGTCCACCGCGACACCGCAGTGGCCGACCTCGCCCAACGCGTGGGAGGAGTCGGAGTCGTAACCCATGAGCGTGGGCATGTCGAAGGCCACCGAGAGGCCCCCGCCGCCGTTGGCGAGGATCATCTTGTAGCGCTCGTTGGTCTGCCGGGCGTTGCCGAATCCGGCGAACTGGCGGATGGTCCAAGTACGTCCGCGGTATCCGGTGGGGTACAGGCCACGGGTGTAGGGGTACTCACCCGGCCAGCCGATGCGTTCGAAACCGGGGTCCTCGGCGCCGGGTCGCGGGCCGTAGACCGGTTCCAGGGGCCGTCCGGACAACGAGGTGAAGTCGGCGTCGCGCTTGCGTGCCGCGTCGTAGCGGCGCTGCCAGCGCTCGCGTCCTGCCTCGATGTCGGCTGCCCCGCCGCCCTGTGGTGTTGGGCCGTTCGTGGTGTTCGCCATACTGAAATAGTAGGACGTCCAAATAATCCTGTACAGGGACGGACGGGCCGGCGCCCGTACCCTGCCGCCGTGGTCAGCGGTCCTCGGCGACCCCCACGACGGGTTCGGGGAAGTCACCGAAGTCCACCCTCAGACGGGTGAAGACCTGGTGCAGGTCCCAGAGCTCCTCGTCGGAGTAACAACCCAGGCCGAAGTCCATGCCCAGCAGTGCCTGCGTCGCCTCCTCGGTGACCTCGCGCCCGGCGTCGGTGACCTCGGCCAGCACTCCGCGCCCGTCGCTGGGGTTGGGCAGGCGACTGACCATGCCCTGGTTCTCGAGTCGGTCGATGGTGTTGGTGACGCTGGTCGGGTGCACCATGAGGCGCTCGCCGATCTTTCCCAGGGGCAGAGAGCCCGAGGCGCTGAAGGTCAACAGCACCAGGGCCTCGTACCGGGCGAAGGTCAGCCCGAAGGGCTTGAGTGCGCCGTCCAGCTCACCGATGAGGATCTGCTGTGCGCGCATGAGCGAAGTGACCGCGGCCATCGCCGGAGAGGCACCCCACCTGCGCGTCCAGTTGTCGTGTGCCCGCTCGATCGGGTCGAACGGGAGATTCAACGGGTTTCCCACGCGATCACTGTATGCAGCTCGGAAGGAGACATCGCCACGGAAGAGGAGCAGTGCGCTCCCCTCGCCGGGACAGAGGTGCTGCGTGGCGGGACGCGGGCGGAGTTTGCACGCCCCCGCGCTTCCCGCACGTATGCGCGCAGGGAGCAGGCCCCGGGACCCACGCGCCCAAGGCGCGGGGACTGTCCCTGGAACGCTGGGCGCCTCAGGGGCGGTTGCTGTCGGTGAGCTCGTCCACGAGGACGTCAGCGGCGGCGTAGGGGTCGGTGCGGCCGTCGACCACGTCGGCGGCGAGGCGGTCCAGCCCCTTACCGGTCTCCGGATCCGCCATCCGCGAACGCAACAGGTCCAGCGTGAGGGCCTGCACCTCCTCGCGGGCACGGGCGCGACGGCGCTCGGCGAGCTCGCCGGAGGCGGACAGGTGGGCGTAGTGCTCACGCACGCGTTCCCACAGGTCCCCGATGCCCTCGCCCCGATCGGCGACGGTCATCTCGATCGGTGGTTTCCACTCGTGGTCCTCGCGGTCCTTCATCGCCACCATCTGGCGCAGCTCGCGCAGGGTGACCCGGGCGCCGTCCCGGTCGGCCTTGTTGACCACGAGCACGTCGGCGATCTCCAGCACCCCCGCTTTCGAGGCCTGGACGGCGTCGCCCATCCCCGGGGCGCTGAGCACCACGCTGGTGTCGGCCTGCCCGGCGATGGCGACCTCGGCCTGTCCCACGCCCACGGTCTCCACGAGGATCACGTCGAACCCGGCCGCGTCCAGCACACGCAGGGCGTGCGGGGCCGCCCAGGAGAGACCTCCCAGGTGCCCGCGATTGGCCATCGAACGAATGTAGACACCCGGGTCGGTGGCGTGGTCCTGCATCCGCACCCGGTCGCCGAGCAGGGCACCGCCGGTGAATGGGGAGGAGGGGTCCACGGCCAGCACCGCCACGCTCAGACCCTTGTCCCGGACCTCGCGCACGACCGCGCTCGTGGTGGTGGACTTGCCCACCCCCGGGGAACCGGTGAACCCGATGACCTGGGCGTGGCCGGCGTGCTCGGCCAGGCCCGCCATGATCTCGCGCAGTTGCGGCGCACCGTTCTCCACCAGGGTGATCGCTCGGGCCAATGCCCTGCGGTCACCGGCGCGGACCCGGTCGACCAACTGGGGGGTGTGCATGGGGACTCCTCGACGTCGGCGGGGTGGGCAGGACGGGATCGCCGCCCTGCCGCGGGTGGGTACGCGGCACGGCCCCGTGGTGCCACGCGGTGCGCGGGCGCCGCCGGGTGGGCGGCGCCCGCGCGGGGAGCTCGGAGCGGTCCGGACCCTACTCGGCGGGGACGGAGAACAGCAGCGCGTCGCCCTGTCCGCCGCCGCCGCACAGGGCGGCGGCGCCCGTGCCGCCACCGCGCCGGCGCAGTTCGTTGACCAGGTGCAGGGCGATGCGTGCGCCGGAGGCCCCGATCGGGTGCCCGAGGGCGATGGCGCCGCCGTTGACGTTGACGATCCCGTCGGAGATCCCGAGGTCCTGGGTGGACTGCAGGCCGACCGAGGCGAAGGCCTCGTTGATCTCGACCAGGTCCAGGTCGGCCACCTCCTTGCCCGCCTTGCCCAGCGCGTGCTTGATGGCGTTGGAGGGTTGTGAGTGCAGGGAGTTGTCCGGGCCGGCGACGTTGCCGTGCGCGCCGATCTCGGCCAGGACCGGGGCACCCAGCTCCTCGGCCTTGGCGCGGCTCATCACGACCACGGCGGCGGCGCCGTCGGAGATCTGGGAGGAGGAACCCGCGGTGATGGTGCCCTCGCGGTCGAAGGCGGGGCGCAGCTTGGCCAGCCCCTCCGCTGTGGTCTCGGCGCGCACGCCCTCGTCGCGGTCGAAGACGACCGGGTCGCCCTTGCGCTGGGGGATCTCCACGGGAACGATCTCGTCGTCGAAGAAACCCTTCTCCTGCGCGGCGGCGGCACGCTGGTGCGAGCGGGCGGCGAAGGCGTCCTGCTCGGGGCGGCCGATGCCGAGCTTGCCGTTGTGGCGCTCGGTCGAGGCGCCCATGGAATCACTCTCGAAGGGGTCCGTGAGGCCGTCGTGCTCGGTCGCGTCCAGGACCTCGATCGAGCCGTACTTGTAACCCTTGCGGGACTTGGGCATCAGGTGGGGGGCGTTGGTCATCGACTCCATGCCGCCCGCGACGACGACGTCGAACTCGCCGGCGCTGATGAGCTGGTCGGCGAGGGCGATCGCGTCCAGCCCCGACAGGCACACCTTGTTGATCGTCACCGACGGCACATCCATCGGGATGCCCGCCTTCACCGCGGCCTGGCGGGAGGGGATCTGGCCGGCGCCTGCCTGGAGCACCTGTCCCATGACCACGTATCCGGCCTGTTCACCGCTGATGCCGGCACGCTCCAGGGCGGCCTTGATCGCGAAGCCGCCCAGGTCGGCGGCGGAGAACCCGGCGAGGGAGCCGAGGAGTCGGCCGGTGGGGGTCCGGGCCCCACCGACGATGACGGAACCGGGCATGGTTAATGGCCTCCAAGTGATGGGTGTCGCACCTGGTCTGCAACGATACCTACGCCCCCTGACGCGACCATCCGGAGGTTCATCTTGAGCACCCCACCCACCCCCGACGTGCCCTTCAGCGGACTGACGCGCCTGGACCATGTCGGTATCGCCTGCCGCGACCTCGACGCCTCCATCGACCTCTACCGCCGCACTCACGGGTTCGAGGTCGAGCACGAGGAAGTCAACGAGGAGCAGGGCGTGCGGGAGGCCATGCTCCGAATCAACGGTACCGACGACGGCGGTGCAACTTATCTGCAACTTTTGGAGCCGACCCGTGCGGACTCCCCCGTCGCGAAGTTCCTCGATCGCAACGGCGAGGGGGTGCACCACATCGCTTTCGGTACCGCCGACGTCGCCGGGTCCGCGCAGGAGGTGGGCGGGGCCGGTGTACGTGTGCTGGACGCCGAGCCCAGGCATGGGACCGCCGGATCCAGCATCGTGTTCCTGCACCCCAAGGACTGCGGGGGCGTGCTCACCGAACTGGTCCAAAGCGCCCACTGAGCCCCACGAGCGACACGCCCGAATCACGGGGACCTTCCGGACACATCACAAGTTCGCAGCAGAAGGTGTGGCTGACCTCAGACCGCGCCGGAAGTTACCCGAAAGCCTCTTCTCACGGGCTCTCCGCTTGATAAAGTCGCCGAAGGTGTGTTCGGCGGTCGCCGTCCGTCGCGATCGGCGCAGCAGGCCGACTGTCCGCCGAACACAAACCAGAAGCTGGATTCGACCGCCGGTGTCGGTCCGCGCCCCGAGGGCCGGACCGGACAGGTCGAACCGGGTCAGCCGCCCCACGTGCGCGGCGCATTCCGTGACAGGCCAAGGGCCCGGTCCGTCCAGTGGGGAGAGCAGCTGCAGCCGCCCTCCGAACCCGATCTCCGGCCGTTCACAAGTAGCCGTCTCGCACCCGTTCAGGATCCGCCACATGCCCTCAAACAATATCGACGCCCAGCTCAACAACATTTTCGACGAGGACAACGCCCCGCCCGAGTTCGACGTGGTGTTGCGTGGCTACGAGCGCAACCAGGTGACGGAGTACCTGGAGAGCCTGCGCGCCGAGGTGAAGGAGGCCAACGAGAACGCCGAAAAGTACAAGGGCGAGCTCACCGCCAAGAACCGGCAGCTCGCCGAGCGCGAGCGCCCCTCCTACTCCGGCCTGGGCTCACGCATCGAGGAGCTCCTCCGCCTGGCCGAGGAGCAGGCCAACGAGCTGGTGCAGAGCGCCCAGATCGACGCCAACGACGTCCGCTCCTCCGCCAAGATCGAGGCCGCCGAGATGCGCGCGGCCGCCGAGTCCGAGGCCACCGAGACCCGCGCCGTCGCTCAGCGCGAGTCCGACGAAATGCGGCAGGCCGCCGAGTCCGAGGCCGAGGAGATCAGCACCACCGCTCGCCGCGAAGCCGACGAGCTGACCTCCACCACCGAGCGCGAGGTCCAGAAGAAGCGCTCGGCCGTCGACCACGAGATCGCCGAGAAGCGCGCCACCTTCGAGGGCGAGATCGCCAAGCTGCGCACGACCACCGAGCGTGAGTGCGCCCAGGCCCGTGCCGCCGCGAAGCGTGAGCGCGACGAGACGATCCAGTCCGCCAAGAGCCAGGCCGAGGAGCTGCGCAAGAACGCCGAGCGGGCCTTCGCCGAGTCCGAGGCACGCCGTACCGAGGCCGAGGACCAGTTCGAGCTCCAGCTCACCGACCGCCGTGCCGAGGCCGAGCGCCAGGACGCCGAGCGTCTGGCCGCGGCCCAGGCCGCGACCCAGAAGATGGTCAACGAGGCCGAAGAGCGCGCCACCAGCGCCGAGCAGCGCGCCACCAAGGCCAGCTCGCAGGCCGAACAGACCCGTCGCGACGCCGAGAACAACGCCAAGCAGCTCGTCGGGAACGCGAAGAAGAGCTCTTCGCAGATCGAGGCAGAGGCCAAGTCCAAGGCCGAGCACATGGTCAGCGACGCCAAGGCCGAGGCCAACCGCATCCACACGGCCGCCAAGAAGGAGGTCGACGAGCTCAACCGTCAGCGCGACAGCATCCAGTCGCACCTGCAGCAGCTGCGCCAGCTGCTGGGTGGCGGCGAGGCCCCGGCCGGCGGCGGTGCCCCCGCGGTGCAGGCCGCTCCGGAGCAGGCCGCGATCCCCGAGTCCGCCCCGGCCCCGGCAGAGGAGCCGCGT
>NZ_ANBE01000036.1 GCF_000341145.1 Nocardiopsis xinjiangensis YIM 90004 | reverse complement strand
CGCGGGCCCGGGACCTCGTTCCCGGGCCCGCGCCACACGTCGTTCCGGTGGCACGGCCGAGGGCCCTGATCGGCCCCGCGCACGAGCGGAAGCCACATCCGGGGAGCCTCCTCCAACGGGCCTCCGTGCCGGGGGCGAACAGCAGAAACGCTCGGCAACGGCCCGGAACTTCGTTCGGGGCCGTCACCGAGCGGAAGGTGGGGCCAGGGCTGCCGGGGCCGTCACCGAGCGGTGGGCAGGCCGGTCAGCGCAGGGGCTGCACGTCCTTCTCGTACGGCCCGTCCCACTCCGTGGGAAGCGGGTGGGCGCCCGGATTGACGCGCTCGACGATCTCGTCGAGCACACGCCGCACGTAGGGTTCGCCGACCCACAGGTGTTTGGCTCCGTCGACGCCGATGATCTCGGCCTGGGTCAGCGGCTGGAAACGCTTCCTGGCCTCCTCCGGCTGCAGGAAGTCGTCGTGTTCGGGCACGAGTGCGACAACGGGCTTGCCCGATTCGGCCCAGACCAACATGTCGGCCTCGTCCGCGCGGTGCAACGGCGGCGAGAGCAGCAGCGCTCCCTCGATCTGCGGGTCGCAGCCCCACTTGAGCGCGAGCTCCGTACCGAAGGACCAGCCCACGAGCCACGGGGCGGGCAGCCCCTCGAACTCGGTGAACTCGATCGCGGCCATCACGTCGTGCTTCTCGGTCTCCCCTTCTCCGAACTCGCCCTGGCTCGTTCCGTGGCGCGAGCTGGTTCCCCGGGTGTTGAAACGCAGTACCGCGACGTCGGCCAGTGCGGGCAGCCGGAACGAGGCCTTGCGCAGCACGTGGCTGTCCATCATGCCTTCGGCGGTGGGCAACGGGTGCAGCGTCAGCAGGGTGGCGACCGGTGCCCGCCCGTCCGGCGGGAGCGCGAGCTCACCGATGAGCTCGAGACCGTCGGCGGTGTGCAGGGTGATCTCTCGGCGCTCGGCGGGCAGCACCGTGGTGGCTCTGATCTCCATGGCTCCTCTGTCGTCGGGACGGCTCGGCGGGCTCAGTACCGGGGCGAACGGCGCGAACGGCGGTCCCAACAGGAGGAGTGCCAGTGGCGGCGGTCGCCTCCGTCGCCGTAAGGGCGCCAGGCCACGACGTGGGCCATGCCCACCGGGATGTTCTGGGCGCACCCGGGGCAACGGTAGGACTTGCCGGCCGACGCACCGGGGATGCGACGCGTCACCCACTCCCCGTCGGGGCCGCTCTCACGACGTTGGCCACCGGTGACACGCAGCATGAGGGCGTCCTCGTCGGGGACGGCGGGGGCGGTCTTCTTGCCCCGGGAGGACTTACGTCGTGGGGAGTTGCGGCGCGGACTCACCCCTCAAGGGTAGAAGAGATCGGGCAGTGGCGACCATCACCTCCGGCACCTGTGGAAATCGGTGACCGCACACAGCGGTGGCCGACGCCCCGGATCGGGACGCCGGCCACCGTTCGCGGNGCAGCCGCCGCCGTGCCCCTCGCCCTGGGGCTCGGCGTCGGGCAGACGGTCCACCAGCAGCGGCGCAGGTGCCGAGATCGTGGTGAGGCTGTACTCGCTCATCGCCATGAGGGTCGCGACGACGGGGGTGGCGCCCCGGTCGGCGAGCAGTTCCGTGGGGCCCTTGGGGTAACCGCAGCCGAAACGCATCGCGGTGTCGATGTCCTCGGCGGTGGCGTACCCGTCGCCGAGCATGCGCATGGCGTCGTCGATCTGCGGGGCCACGAGCATCTCCCCCAGGTCGAGGGCTTCCTCCTCACGGACCATCTGCGCGAAACGGCCCTCGGGCTGCGGCTCGGGAGTCTCGCCCTTGCCGGCGTAGAAACCCTGGCCGGACTTGCGCCCGTGGTGGCCGGCCGCGACCATCCTGCGCAGCAGCGGGGAGGCCACGTAGCGCGAGTCCTTGTACTCGTCCCAGAGCACGTCCATGACGGCCAGGCACACGTCCAGACCCACCATGTCGGAGAGAGCGAGGGGACCCATCGGCAGGCCGGCGGCCTTCTGCACGGCGGTGTCGATCTCCTCGCGGGAGGCGACCTTGCGCTCGTACAGCTTGATGGCGTCGTTGATGTACGGGACCAGGAGCGCGTTGGCGACGAAGCCCGCGCGGTCGCCGACGGCGATCGGTGTCTTGCCGATGCGCTTGGCGACCTCGGTCACCACGTCCACGGTCTCGTCGCTGGTGGAGACCGTCGTGATGACCTCGGCCAGCTTCATGACGGGCGCGGGGTTGAAGAAGTGCAACCCCACGACCTTCTCCGGGCGCCCGGTGAGCGCGGCGATCTCGGTGACCGAGAGCGAGGAGGTGTTGGTGGCCAGGATCGTGCTGGGCGAGCAGATCCGGTCCAGGTCGCCGAAGACGTCCCGCTTGATCGCGATGCTCTCGGGGACGGCCTCCACGACGAAGTCCGCGTCCGCGAGGTCGTTGCGCGAGGACGTGAACGTGAAGCGACCGTCGATCGCCGCGCGTTCCTCCTCACCGATCTTGCCCTTGCTCACGGCTTTCGACAGGGACTTGTCGAGGTGGCCCTTGCCGCGGTCGAGGGCGGCCTGGTCGATTTCCACACCGACGACGTTGAATCCCGCGCGGGCGAACACTTCGGCGATGCCCGCGCCCATCGTGCCGAGTCCGACGACTCCGACCTTGTCAAATTCCTGCACCATGGGACCAGCCTAGACGGCACCCGGTGTCACCGGGTGCACGGGAGTGCCCGAATCGGCCCGTTCCCCCGGAAGGTTCTGCCGCCCGGCCCCGACACAGGGGAAGCTCCCGACTCGCGTGGTATCGGCACGCGCGGGATCCAGGGTGGGCGCGGGGCCGGGACCGGCTCAGCAGTCCACGAGTTCGGGGCTCTGGTTCAGCAACTGGGCACGCGGGCTCACGAACCGGCCGTGAGCGTCCTCGGCCGCGGGGGTGAACATCGCGAGCCGGTGGCAGTTCTGGAAGGCCAGGCGCATGCCGAAGTGGCGTTCGACCGCGGCGCGCATGGCATCGCTGCCGACCAGACGCAGGAGCTGGCCGCGTTCGGCCTCTCCCGGGGGCGGGACCTCGTTGGTCTCGAAACCGGCCTCGGCCGAGCGCGCCCGCTCGGCGACATCACTGACCACATTCCAGGCGTAGGGCAAGGACTCCCTGACGCAGACGATGAAGTCGGCGTCCTCGACCGGCCCCTGCTCGGCCTTCTCGAGAAGCTCCGGTGACACGGTCAGCGACATGGTGTTCCCTCCGTCGTGCCGGCGCGCGGCCGTGCGCCGCGCCTTCTCCGGAGACGTTAGGCGCTGGGTGGCAGCCTCGTCACGGGGCGTCGAGGACACATCTACCTTCCCCTCGGGCCACAGGAAGGTGGTTTCCGTTGTCATTCCCGGTGAGGGGCGGGAAGGGTCGTCCGCGGGCAGGCCGAACCGCCCTCGAGCGCCCCGCAGAGGCGGTAACGTTGCCTCCCGTGCGTCTCGTGATCGCGCGGTGCAGTGTCGACTACGTCGGCCGTCTCACCGCACACCTGCCGATGGCTCCCCGTCTGATCCTCATCAAGGCCGACGGGAGCGTGTCCGTCCATGCCGATGACCGGGCCTTCAAGCCCCTGAACTGGATGAACCCGCCGTGCAAGGTCCTCGAGGAGACCGTCGCCGACGGGCCCGACATCTGGACCGTCACACACGGCAAGTCGGGTGAGAAACTCGTGCTCACCATCGAGGAGGTCATGCACGACTCCTCCCACGAGCTGGGCAAGGATCCCGGATTGCAGAAGGACGGGGTGGAATCGCACCTCCAGGAGCTCCTCGCCGAGCACATCACCACGCTCGGGGACGGCTACACCCTCATCCGCCGCGAGTACCCCACCGCGATCGGCCCGGTCGACATCCTGTGCCGTGACGGCGACAACGCCACGGTCGCGGTCGAACTCAAACGCCGCGGCGAGATCGACGGGGTCGAGCAACTGACCCGGTACCTGGAGCTGCTCAACCGCGACTCCACCCTCGCCCCGGTCACCGGTGTCTTCGCCGCCCAGGAGATCAAACCGCAGGCCCGCGTGCTCGCCGAGGACCGCGGCATCCGCTGCGTCGTGCTCGACTACGAGGAGCTGCGCGGCATCGAACCCGACGTCCTGCGCCTGTTCTGACCCCGCTTCTCCCGCCCTCCTGTCCACGCCCCGGCCCCGAGGCGCCGGTTCCACCGCGCGTCCCCCGCCCGCGCTCCAGGGGCCGCAGGCGTCCACCTGGCGGCCGCCGGGGGTCCTCCGATCGGTGGACCCCCGGCGGCCGCACGGCCGATACCCCTCCCGCTCCTGGCGCGGGAGGGTCGAAGGCATGGACGACACAGCGATCGAGGTCACCGACCTCCGTAAGAGTTACGGCGACACACACGCCATCGCAGGGCTCGACCTGAGGATCCCCCGCGGCGAGATCTTCTCCTTCCTCGGCCCCAACGGGGCGGGCAAATCCACCACCGTGGAGATCCTCGAGGGGTTCCGCCACCGCGACGGCGGTACCGCCCGGGTGCTGGGCCAGGACCCCGGCAGGGCCGGACGCGACTGGCGGGCCCGTATCGGTGTGGTCTGGCAGAAGGAGACCCTGACCCCCAAGATCCCCGTCCGCGCCCTGGTGCGGCACTTCGCGAGTTACTATCCCTCCCCCGCCGACCCCGACGAGGTCGTCGAGCGTGTCGGTCTCACAGAGAAGGCCAAGGCCCTGCCCGAGGTGCTCTCCGGCGGTCAGCGGCGGCGTCTGGACGTGGCCCTGGGCATCGTCGGCCATCCCGAGCTGCTCTTCCTCGACGAGCCCACCACCGGTTTCGATCCCAGGGCGCGGCGCGACTTCTGGGAGCTCGTCCGCGACCTGGCCGACGGCGGCACGACGATCGTGCTCACCACGCACTATCTGGAGGAGGCCGAGGCCCTGGCCGACCGGGTGTGTGTGGTCGCACGAGGCCGGGTCAGGGCCCTGGACACCCCTGCCGACCTGGGCGGCCGTGCCGCAGCGCGTGCCATGGTGAGCTGGCGCGAGGACGGCCGCCGCCACGAGGTCGCCACGGACGAACCCACCCGCGTGGTCGGCGATACCGCCGCACGTCTCGGCGGCGAGATCCCGGAGCTGACCGTGCACCGCCCCACCCTCGAGGAGATCTACCTCGGCCTGGTCGAAGACGACCGGGCGGACCGGACGGAGGTCCCGGCATGAATGCGCCCGCGAAGAACCCCGAGTCCGCCGCCACAGCTACGGCCGCGCCGTCGTCGCCGCCTCTGCCGAGCACGCTCCGCCTGGGGCTGAGCCGGGGGTGGGTGGAGATCCGTTCCTTCGTGCGCGAGTGGGAGAGCATGGTCTTCACGTTCGCCATGCCGACACTCATCCTGCTCTTCTTCGCGATGATCTTCGACGACATGTTCGACACGGGGATGAGCGCGGTGGACTACTACCTGCCCGGGATCATCGCGATGGGGCTCATGTCGGTGAGTTTCCAGAACCTGGGTGCCGGCATCGCCACCGAACGCGAGTACGGGGGGTTGCGCCGTCTACGGGGCACACCCTTGGCGCCGGCCTCCTACTTCATCGGAAAGACGGTCATGGTGCTGTTCCTGGCCCTGGGGCAGGTGGCGATCCTGCTGGGCGTGGCCACCCTCGCCTTCGGCGCGAGCCTGCCCGCCGACGCGGGCTCCTGGATCACCGTGGGGTGGGTCTTCGCCCTGGGCACGGTCGGTTGCGCACTGCTGGGGACCGCGGTGAGCTCGCTGGCACGCACCGCCCAGGCGGCGTCGGCGGTGATCATCGTTCCGTTCCTGCTGCTGCAGTTCACCTCCGGCATCTTCGTGCCCGTGTACCTGCTTCCCGAGTGGATCTTCAACGGCGCCGCCCTGTTCCCGCTGCTGTGGATGGCCCAGGGCCTGCGTGCCGGCTTCTTCCCCGACGAGATGGCCGCGCTCGAGGCGTCGGGTTCCTGGGACCTGCACCTGGTCGCCCTGGTCCTGGGTGCGTGGTGTGTGGTGGGCTTGGTGCTCACACTTGCCACGTTCCGTTGGAAGACGCGGAAGGACGGCTGAGGCGGCGATGCGCGAGAGCGGGGAACGCCACGCCTGGGAACTGACCCGAGGCTGGGACATCTACTTCACCTCGGTGGTACTGATCCTCCTGGCCCTGAGCCTGCTGACCTCCGAGCCCGGCGCGCGGTCCTGGTGGGCCGCCGGCCTGGTGGCCTCGCTCCTGCCCCTGTACTGGCTGGCGGGGCGCCGGATCATCGTGGAGGACCGGTACGCCTCGGGAGAGTCCTTGGTGTTCGGGCTCGTGGTCGCCGCGGTCTGCTCGGCGGCCATCTTCCTCGACTCCGGCCTGGGGTTCCTCCTGCTGGCCCTGGCGCCCCTGTGTTTCATGACCGGCGGCTCGGCCTACGGCACTCTTTCGGTGGGGGTCATCCTCATCGTTCCCTGGGCCCTGCGCGGGATCATCGACGGCGACCCCGCCCTCTCCCTCCTGGCCAACCTCCTGTCCAACGCGGTCGTGCTCGCCTTCGCCTACTGGTTCGGGCGGTGGTGCGAGAGGGTCATCGAGCAGAGCTGGGAGCGCGCCGAGCTCATCGGAGAGCTGCGGGAGAGCCGGGCGGAGGCGGCCCGGCTCTCCGAGCAGGCCGGTGCGATGGCCGAACGCGAACACCTGGCGCGGGAGATGCACGACACCCTCGCCCAGGGGTTCACCAGCATCGTCGCCCTCACGCAGGCGGTGGAGTCGGAGCTGGAGACCGACCCCGCCACCGCCCGCCGCCACCTGGCGCTCACCCGCGAGACCGCCTTGGACAACCTCGCCGAGACCCGGGCCATGGTGGCCGCACGCGGTCCGGTGCTCTTGGAGGACGACGACCTGGAGGAGGCCCTGGAACGCCTGACCGGCCGTTTCGGTGCCGAACTCGGGCTCGCCGCCGAGGCCGAGGTGAGGGGGCGGGCCCGGCCCCTGCCCGGCGACGTCCAGGTGTGCCTGCTGCGTACCGCTCAGGAGGCGCTGGCCAACGTCCGCAAGCACGCCGGACCCGAGGCCGAGAGTGCACGGGTGCGGCTGTCCTACACGGACGTGGGTGTGTCCCTGAGCGTGCGCGACGACGGGCGCGGGTTCGACCCCGACCGGCCCGGCCACGGCAACGGGATCGCGAACATGCGCCGGCGCGCCCACGACCTCGGCGGGGTGCTCGACGTGGAGAGCGCGCCCGGGGACGGCACGACCGTGCGCCTGGCCCTTGTGGCCGAAGGAAGCGAGGAGGAGCCCCGGGTCCCCGACGGGGACCGGCAGAAGACGGAGACGCCATGAACGACACACGGCCCCTCACCTATGTGTTCGGGGGGACGCCATGATCAGGGTCCTGCTGGTGGACGACCACCCCGTGGTCCGCGAGGGCATCCGGGGGATGCTGGACACCGAGGCCGACCTCACCATCGTCGGCGAGGCCGCCTCCGGCCCCGAGTCGGTGGCCCGGGTGGCCGAGCTGGCCCCGGACGTGGTCCTGATGGACCTGCGCATGCCCGGAGGGGACGGTGTCGAGGCCACTGAGCACATCCGGGCCGAGTGCTCCGACGTACACGTTCTCGTGCTGACCACCTACGACAACGACCGGGACATCCTGCGGGCGGTCGAGGCCGGGGCGACCGGGTACCTGCTCAAGGACACCCCGCGCGCGGAGCTGGCCGATTCGGTGCGCAGTGCCGCCCGGGGCGAGACGGTGCTCAGCGGGCGCCTGGCCGGCAAGGTGCTCACCGGGATGCGGCGGCGGGAGGAGCCCGAACGCCCCGTACTGTCGCCGCGCGAGTCGGAGGTGCTGCGCCTGGCCGCCGAGGGGCGCACCAACGCGGCGATCGGCAACGCTCTGCACATCAGTGCCACGACCGTCAAGACACACCTGATGCGCATTTACGAGAAGATCGGTGTCAGCGACCGTACGGCGGCGGTGTCCCAAGCGATCCGGCGCGGGTTGCTCCCGGAGGACTGAGCCCTGAAGACACGTCGACCCGCCTTCCGGGGACATGCACGTTCCCGATCCGGGGTCCGAGGGCCGCGGTCTCAGGGTGGGTTCAGGGACCGGCCCCGATGCGGGGGACTGCCCTGGAGCGGAACAATCGGCTTATGGTGGAAGACGTGAGCGAGTACGATCCCCCCGGACCCGAACGGATGCGCGCCTCGGATACCGACCGCGACGCCGTGGCCCATCGTCTGCGCGACGCCCTCGCCGAGGGCCGCCTGGACATCGACGAACACAACGAGCGCTTGGACGCGACCTACCGGTCCAAGACGGTGGGAGAGCTGGTGCCACTCACCGAGGATCTCCCCGAGGCCTCTTCCGACACCGCGCCGGCCGTGCCCGCGCACGGGTCGCTGCGTCCCTCGCGCGGCTCCGAGCGTGTCGTGGAGTCCTCCCCCACGAGTTTCTCGGCGATCGCGATCATGGGCGGCGCGGACCGCTCCGGCGACTGGACCCTGCCCGAGCACTTCATGGCCATGGCGGTCATGGGCGGGATCGATCTGGACCTGCGCAACGCCAAGTTCACCAAGCGCGAGACGACCATCTGGTGCTATCCGGTGATGGGCGGTATCGGCATCGTCCTGCCCTACGACGTGCAGGTGCGGGTGCACGGCATCCCGATCATGGGCGGGTTCGGTCTGGAGAGCGAGGCGCCCGGCAGCAACGACCCGAACGCGCCGGTCGTGTACATCCGCGGGTTGGCGATCATGGGCGGGGTCGGTGTGGAGTACCGCCCCTGGAAGGACGACGCCGAGGACGGGTAGTCCGCCTCGGGCCGTACCGGGCCGGTTCCCCCGTGGCGGGGTCCGTGCATTCCCGCCTGCGCCCTCCTCCGGATTCCGGTGAACGGTCCATCCAACCACAGGGCCCACCGAAAGGTAAGAGCCATGGCTGGTTGTGGCAATACGGGCCTTTCCCTCTTGCCGGACACATGCGCGTGGTGACAGGCTGCCCCGACCGAACCTCGCCATCGGTGTCCGTCCCCCAACACCTTCATATCCCTGCGGGGCGGGCGCCCCATCCCAGGAGGATGAGAGTGCAAGAACCCGCACCGGAGCCCGCGACCACGACCGGACCCCGGTCCTTGCCCCGTGCCGCCACCGCTGCGGCGGGCGCGCTGGTCCTGACCGCGAGCACCCTGGCCCTGGGCTCACCCGCCCATGCGGCGAACGAGCTGGAACCGACCGCCCCCGATTCGGTCGCCCAAGCCCCTGCGGAGGTCTTCTCCGAGCAGAACTTGAACGAGCACCCGGGTACCCCGGCCGAGGTCCCGGAGGAGGCCCCGCTCTCGGACCTGGTCACCGCCGAGGCGATCAAGTGGCACATGGAGAACCTGGCCACGATCGCCGAGTACAACGGCGGCAACCGGGCCACGGGCACGCCCGGCTACGACGTGGCCGCCCAGTACGTGGAGAACCAGCTCGAGCGCGCCGGCTACGAGACCTGGCGCCACGAGTACGACTACGAGTTGTGGCGCGAGCAGGCCGACCCCGTGCTGAACCAGACCGCCCCGGAGGGGTCGGAGCTGGTCGAGGACGAGGACTTCAACACGATGTCCTACTCGGGCTCGGGCGAGGTCTCGGCCCCGGGTGTGGCCGTGGCGCCCGACAGCACCTCCAGCGGCTGCGCGGCCGAGGACTTCGCCGACTTCCCCGAGGGCGCCGTGGCGATCACGGTGCGCGGTGAGTGCGAGTTCGGGCAGAAGGTCGCCAACTCCGCCGACGCGGGCGCGTCGGCCGCGCTGGTGGTCAACACCGAGGACGAGTCCTTCCTCGGCACTCTGGGCGAAGTCTCCGAGATCCCGGCGCTCGGTGTCTCCGGTCTGGCCGGGCAACAGCTCCTGGCGGCCGGCGAGGGCCTCGAGCTCGATCTCTCGGTCGAGGCCGATGTCGCGGAGGAGAGCTCCTACAGCGTGCTCGCCGAGACCGCGGGCGGCGCCGACGACAACGTGGTGACGGTCGGCGGACACCTGGACAGCGTCGAGGACGGCCCGGGTATCAACGACAACGCGAGCGGATCCGGTTTCGTGCTGGAGTCCGCGATCCAGATGGCCCAGCAGGAGGAGCCGAACAACAAGGTGCGCTTCGCTTTCTGGGGCACCGAGGAGGAAGGCCTGACCGGCTCGAGCGAGTACGTGGCCGACCTGACGGAGGAGGAGCTCGACGCGATCGCGCTCTACCTCAACTTCGACATGATCGGATCGCACAACTACGGCCGGTTCGTTCTGGACGGGCGCATGGAGCTGCCCGGATCGGGTGGGGCCCCGTCGGGTTCGGGCGCGATCGCCCAGATCCTGGAGGAGCACTTCGAGGACCAGGGCCAGGTCCACGAGCCGGGCGTCCTGAGCGGGCGCAGCGACTACGGGCCGTTCATGGAGGCCGGGGTACCGGCCGGTGGGCTGTTCAGCGGCGGCGACGGCGTCAAGACCGAGGAGCAGGCCGAGTGGTACGGCGGAACCGCCGGGGAGCAGTTCGACCCCTACTACCACACGCCCGAGGACACGATGGAGAAGATCGACTGGGACTCGGTCGCGGAACTGTCCGCGGCCGGCGCGCACGGTGTGGAGACGCTCGCCGAGAGCACCCTTCCGGTCAACGGGGTGACCCCGATGGCCGAGCAGGGGCCGGTGGAGCTGCCGCGCAAGGGCGAGGCCTGGCTGCAGTGACCTGAGCCTCCGACCGCCGGGCCGGCCCGTGGCACAGAGGTGACGGGCCGACCGGCGGCCATGGTGCACAGAAAGGCGGGCGGCGTGGACCCCCCGGTCCCACGCCGCCCGCCCGGGCGGTGTCTCCCCCTTCGCGTTGCACGGCCCGGGTGATCCCCCTCTGTTTCACAATCACCCGAGCCTGCGCGAACACCACCGGGAACTACTCTGGGTAGCCCCCTTGTTCCTCAATGTATCAGTGGCGTGGATCACCTTCACTCTCTGATATCGAACAGTTATCCTCTGTCCCCCGTGGTTTCCGATAGGGGGAGAACCCCGGCACATTGCGCACCAGCTCTAGGGTTGGGGCATGACCAAGAAAGACACGGACCAGCCGGTCGTACTGTCGAAGATCTACACCCGAACCGGCGACGACGGCAGCACTGCCCTCGGCGACATGAGCCGGACCGACAAGAACGACTCCCGCCTCGTGGGCTACGCCGACACCGAGGAGGCCAATGCCGCCATCGGACTGGCCCTGGCCCTGGGTGAGGTCCCCGACGACGTGCGTGCGCTCCTCACACGTGTGCAGAACGAGCTGTTCGACCTGGGCGCGGACCTGTCCACCCCCGTGGTCGAGAACCCCGAGTTCCCTCCGCTGCGGGTCCTGCCCCAGTACGTCACCGGCCTGGAGGAGGCCTGCGACGCCTACAACGCCGAGTTGCCCAAGCTCCGCAGCTTCATCCTGCCCGGCGGGTCCCCCACGGTCGCGCTCATGCACTCGGCCCGTACCATCGCGCGCCGCGCCGAACGGTCGGTGTGGGCGGCGCTCGCCGAGCACGGCGACAGCGTGAACCCCGTGGCGGCGACCTACCTCAACCGGCTCTCCGACCTGTTGTTCATCCTCGGCCGCTACGTGGCGGGTGAGGGGGAGGAGGTCCTGTGGAAGCCGGGCGGCGACCGCTGAGGCCCGGCGCACGGTTCCTCCACGGATCCGCTCGGTGAGATTCCCGGGCCCTCGGCCCGCTCGGCAACGGCCCCGGGGCCGTTGCCGAGCGTTTCCCTTCTCCCACGCCGTGAGGCCGGGCCACCGGCATGAGAGCTCAGGGCTCCTCGGCGCAAGGGCTGTCTTTGCTCTCACGCGCGGTACGGCGAGGGGCTTTCGGCCGACGGTCCGACGCACCATCCCCGGCCCCACGTACCCCTTCACGGTCGCGCACAGGAACCCGCCGAGCCGGACGGCTCCGTGGAGCTTGTCCTCCGCGACCGGCCGCACGGAGGCCGATGGCCGAAAGGTCGGGAGGCAGGGGACCGGGTGAGGTGGGTGCGGGCGGCCGACCAGCCCGGAACGGCCGGTCGCGGAGCCGTCCCCACGGCGATGTGCGCGCCCCGGAACCAGGGGTAGGGGCGGAAACGTCCGGGCATGGTCACCGGCGACGGCACCGACCGTGCCGACCGCCGAACTCAGGGAGAGTACTGATGTCCCAACAGGTCCAGGGCGTGGTCTCCCGCGCCGAAGGTGAACCTGTCGAAGTGAGCACCGTCATCGTCCCGGACCCCGGGCCGGGCGAGGCGGTGGTCCGGATCCAGACCTGCGGGGTCTGCCACACCGACATGCACTACCGGGACGGCGGGATCAACGACGAATACCCCTTCCTGCTCGGGCATGAGGCCGCGGGCGTCGTGGAGTCGGTGGGCGACGGGGTGAGCAACGTGCGCCCCGGCGATTTCGTGGTGCTCAACTGGCGTGCGGTGTGCGGGGAGTGCCGCGCGTGCCGCCGCGGGCGCCTGCAGTACTGCTTCGACACCCACAACGCCGAGCAGAGGATGACCCTGGAGGACGGCACCGAGCTCGAACCCGCGTTGGGCATCGGAGCCTTCGCCGAGAAGACCCTCGTGGCGTCCGGACAGTGCACGAAGGTCGACCCGTCGGCCTCCCCCGCGGCTGCGGGCCTGCTGGGCTGCGGCATCATGGCCGGGATCGGCGCCGCGGTCAACACCGGCGGGGTCGGCCGCGGCGACTCGGTGGCGGTCATCGGATGCGGTGGTGTGGGCAACGCCGCCGTCGCCGGTGCCCGGTTGGCCGGCGCGGCCCGCATCATCGGCGTGGACCTGGACCCGCGCAAACTCGAGTGGGCCCGCGGGTTCGGCGCCACCCACACCGTCGACGCCCGAAGCAACGATCCGGTCGAAGCGATCCGCGAGCTCACGGGCGGGTTCGGCGCAGACGTGGTCATCGAGGCCGTCGGTGCCCCGAAGACCTACGAGCAGGCCTTCTACGCCCGGGACCTGGCCGGCACGGTCGTCCTGGTCGGGGTACCCACGCCGGACATGCGCATCGAACTCCCCCTGCTCGACGTGTTCGGCCGCGGCGGTTCCCTGAAGTCGTCGTGGTACGGGGACTGCCTGCCCTCGCGGGACTTCCCCATGTTGACCGACCTGTACACGCAGGGCAGGCTCGACCTGGACGGATTCGTCACCGAGGAGATCGGTATCGGTGACGTGGAGGAAGCCTTCGCCCGCATGGAGCGTGGCGATGTACTGCGATCGGTGGTGCGACTGTGAGCGACGCCCGAGTGGAACACCTGACGACTTCCGGGGTCTTCGCCCTGGACGGTGGTTCATGGGATGTGGAAAACAACGTGTGGTTGGTGGGTGACGACGAGGAGGTCATGGTCATCGACGCACCGCACGACGCCGATGCGATCATCAGTGCGGTCGGCAGCCGGGACATCCTCGCGATCCTGTGCACACACGGGCACAACGACCACGTCAACGCCGCAGTGAAATTGGGCGACGCCATGGACGCGCCGATCCTGCTGCATCCGGAGGACCGGGTGCTGTGGGACATGACCCACCCCGACCGCGAACCCGACGGGGAACTGACCGACGGAGAGACCTTCGAGGTCGCGGGCACGGAGCTGACCGTGATCCACACCCCTGGTCACGCGCCCGGCGCCGTGTGCCTGTACGCGCCGGGGCTGGGGGTGCTGTTCAGCGGTGACACCCTCTTCCAGGGCGGGCCGGGGGCGACGGGACGGTCGTACTCGGACTTCCCGACGATCGTCGAGTCGATCCGGAGCCGGTTGCTGACCCTGCCGGCGGAGACCGTCGTCAACACCGGGCACGGGCCTGCCACGACGATCGGCGCCGAGGAGGCCAACGTGCCCGAGAGCGCGTGAGCCGGGCCCGCCCACCGCCCCGGACCCGCGATCCGCTCGCTGACGGGCCCGGCCCTCGGCTCGCACGTTTGTGGCAAACCTCGCGATCTCGCGGGGGTGAGTGGCTCCCAGGGGCAGGTCTTTGTGGAATCCCCACAACACAGCCGAGCTGACATGGGCACTTCGAACGATTGGTACTCCGGCTTTTCTTGCGTCATTGTGGGAGACACGTGAAGGCGGTGGCCGGTCCCCGGACACCGCCTTCTGTCTGTGTTCTTGGGAGGCTCAACCGGTGTTCAGTCGTGTCGCCATCGTCAATCGTGGTGAGGCCGCCATGCGGCTCATCCACGCCGTCCGGGACCTGGCCGCGGAGACCGGGAGGCAGATCAGCACGATCGCCTTCTACACCGACTCCGACCGGGACGCGACCTTCGTCCGTGAGGCCGACATCGCCCATCCCCTGGGCCCGGCCTCGGCCCGCCCCTACCTCGACCACGCCGTCCTGGAACAGGCCCTGCTCGAGACCGGCGCGGAGGCCGCGTGGGTGGGCTGGGGTTTTGTCGCAGAGGACCCGGCGTTCGCCGAACTGTGCGAGAAGATCGGCGTGGCCTTCGTCGGCCCCGGCCCGGAGGCCATGCGCCGGCTCGGCGACAAGATCGGCGCCAAGCAGCTCGCCGAGGAGGTCGGTGTCCCCGTCGCCCCCTGGAGCGGCGGCGAGGTCGCCACCCTCGAGGACGCCCTGAGCGCGGGCGACAAGATCGGCTACCCCCTCATGCTCAAGGCCACCGCGGGCGGCGGCGGCCGCGGTATCCGCAAGGTCTCCTCCGCCGAGGAGCTCACCGACGCCTACGAACGCACCACCCAGGAGGCCCTGCGCGCGTTCGGTTCCGGCACGGTCTTCCTGGAGCGTCTGGTCACCGGCGCCCGCCACGTCGAGGTACAGGTCATCGCGGACGGCCAGGGCAACGCGTGGGCGCTGGGCGTGCGCGACTGCTCGGTGCAGCGCCGCAACCAGAAGATCATCGAGGAGTCCGCCTCCCCCGTCCTGTCGCAGGAGCAGGCCGAGGAGCTCAAGGCCTCCGCCGAACGCCTGGCCCTGGCCGTGGACTACCGGGGCGCGGGCACCGTCGAGTTCCTCTACCACCCCGGTGAGGAACTCTTCGCGTTCCTCGAGGTCAACACCCGCCTCCAGGTGGAGCACCCCATCACCGAGGCCACCACCGGCACCGACCTGGTCCGGCTCCAGCTCCACGTCGCTTCCGGCGGAAGGCTCGAGGGTCCCCAGCCCGCCGAGAACGGCCACGCCGTCGAGGCCCGTCTCAACGCCGAGGACCCCGACCGCGACTTCGCCCCCGCTCCCGGCCGCATCGCGCGCCTCTCCCTTCCCGCCGGCCCCGGTGTACGCGTGGACACCGGTGTGCGCGAGGGCGACACCATCCCCGCCGACTTCGACTCCATGATCGCCAAGATCATCGCCTACGGCAGCGACCGCACGCAGGCCCTGGCCCGCCTGCGCCGCGCGATGGCCGAGACCACCGTGATCATCGAGGGCGGGGCCACCAACAAGAGCTTCGTACTGGACCTGCTCGAACGCCCCGAGGTCATCGACGCGAGCGCCGACACCGGCTGGATCGACCGGGTGCGCGCCGACGGCGGCCTGGTCGCCCACCAGCACTCGGCCACCGCCCTGGCCGTGGCCGCGATCGAGGCCTACCAGGACGACGAGGAGGTCAGCCGCGGCCGGTTGTTGTCCACCGCGCACGGCGGCCGCCCTCAGGTGCGCCACGATCCGGGCCGCCCGCTCGACCTCAAGCTGCGCGGTGTGACCTACAAGGTGCGTGTGGCCCGTCTGGGGCACGACCGGTTCCGGGTCGGCATCTCCGGCGGCGGCGACGTGCACACCGCCGAGGTCACCCTGGAGCGTTTCGACACCCACAGTGGACGGATCGTCGTCAACGACCACCAATTCCGTCTGGTCTCGGCCACCCACGGGCCCACCCACCTGGTCGAGGTGGAGGGTGTCACGCACCGCGTCAGCCGTGACGAGGGCGGTGTGGTCCGCTCCCCCGCCCCGGCTCTGGTGGTGTCGGTTCCGCTGTCGGTGGGCGACGAGGTCGAGGCCGACGCTCCGGTCCTGGTGCTGGAGAGCATGAAGATGGAGTCGGTGCTGCGCGCCCCCTTCCGCGCCCGCGTCAAGGAGTGCCCCGTCACGGTGGGCAGCCAGGTCGAGACCGGCGCCCCTCTCATGCGCCTGGAGCCCTTGGCGGAGGCGGGGTCCGAAGGCGCCGAGGAGGACTCCGGGGAGGTCGCTCTGGACCTTCCCTCCGCGCCCGGTGCCGGTTCGGCCACCGACCGCGCGCAGCAGCACCTGCGCGACCTGCGCGGGGTCATGCTCGGCTTCGACGGTGACCCGGACGAGCCCACGAAGGTGCTCCCGGCCTACCTGGCGGCCCGCGAGGGGTTGGAGCCGCGTCCCCCGGAGGGCGAGCTGGACCTGCTCACCGCCTTCGCCGACCTGGCCGAGCTCACCCGCAACGAGCCCGCCGACGAGGCCGGGGCCGGGGCCGACCAGGCGGTGCACAGTTCCCGCGAGCACTTCCACGCTTACCTGCAGAGCCTGGACGTGGACCGTGCCGGTGTGTCCAGTGCCTTCCGCGGCAAGCTCGCCACGGCGCTGGCCCACCACGGGGTCACCGACCTGGACCACTCGCCCGAACTCGAACGGGCCCTCTTCCGGATCTTCCTGGCCCAGCGGCGGATGAGCACCCACGTCTCGGTCGTCACGGAACTGCTGCGCCGGTGGACCACCGACACCCCGCCCGCCGAGGCCCTCGGTGAGCGTGCCGGCCTGGTGCTGGAACGGCTGGTCGAGGCCACACAGGTGCGGTTCCCGGCCGTTTCCGACCTGGCCCGGGGCGTGGTGTTCCGCTGGTACGCCCAGCCGATGCTGCGCCGCAACCGCGCCCAGGTGTACGCGAGGGTCCGCGAGGAACTGCGCCATCTGGACCGCAACCCCGACGCGGCCGACCGTGCCGAGCGCATCCAGTCCATGGTGGCCTGCTCGGAGCCGCTGGTGCGGCTGTTGGGCCAGCGCATCGGGCGCCCGGGCCGCGACCAGGCCCCGCTCCTGGAGGTGCTGACCCGCCGCTACTACGGCAACCGCGGGCTGTCCGAGGTCACCGCAGAGGTCGTCCGGGGCTGCAGTTTCGTCACCGCACGCCACAGCGACAAGGACGCGGAGACCCGGGTGGTCACCACCGCCGTCGACATCACGTCCCTGCCGGAGGCGGTCGAGGCCGTGGGCGCCCACGCCGAGGCCTGCGCCGACGGTGAACTGGTCGCCGACCTGTACCTGACGTGGGAGGCCCAGCCCGGCGCGGACGCGATGGCCGAGCAGCTCGGTCAGTACCTGTCCCGGATCGGGCGGCCCGCGGGCGTGCACCGCGTCACCGTCACCGTCGCCGGGACCGGGAACGCGGTCATGCACCACCACGTGACCTTCCGGCCCGAGGGTGAGGGTTTCGCCGAGGACCGGCTGATCCGTGGTCTGCACCCGCAGATCGCCCAGCGCCTGCAACTGCAGCGGCTGCGCGGGTTCGACCTCACACGGCTCCCGTCGGCCGACGAGGAGATCTACCTGTTCGAGGCCGCNCCCCCCCCCCCCCCCCCGCCGATGAGCGGCTCGTCGCCCTGGGCCAGGTGCGGGACCTGACGCCGCTGCGCGAGTCGGACGGCCGCCTGGTCGCACTGCCCGCGGTGGAGGACACCCTCGCCGGCTGCCTGGACGCGATCCGCAACGTCCAGGCGCAGCTGCCGAAGAACAAGCGCTACGGCACCAACCGGATCCTGATCTACGTGTGGCCCTCCACGGAGATGTCCCGGCAGGACCTGGACACGCTGGTGCAGCGGATCCTGCCCACGACCGAGGGCGCGGGCCTGGAGGAGATCCAGTTCGTGGCCCGGCAGCGCAACGCCGCCGGCGAGCTGTCCGAGGTCGCGGTGCGCATCGCCCTCGATCCGGCGCGCGGCCCGCAGCTGCACGTGGAGAGGCCCTCTCAGGAGCCGGTCCTGCCTCTGGACGACTACGGCCAGAAGGTGCGGCGCGCGGCCGCGCGCGGGACCACCTACCCGTACGAACTGACCGGGCTGCTCACCGGCACCGGGGGTGAGTTCACCGAGTACGACCTCGACGAGAGCGGGGCCCTGGTCGCGGTCGACCGTCCCGCCGGGCAGAACTCCGCTGCTCTGGTGACCGGTGTGGTGACGGCCCCGACCGAGCGCCACCCGCAGGGCGTCACGCGTGTGGTCCTGCTGGGCGATCCCACCAAGGCGCTGGGGGCGCTGTCCGAACCGGAGTGCTCCCGGATCGTCGCGGCGATCGACCTCGCCGACCGGATGCAGGTGCCCGTCGAGTGGTTCGCGCTGTCGGCCGGCGCACGCATCTCCATGGACTCGGGTTCGGAGAACATGGACTGGGTCGCGGCCGCCCTGAAGCGGATCGTGACCTTCACCCAGGACGGCGGGGAGATCAACATCGTCGTCGCCGGGATCAACGTGGGCGCCCAACCGTACTGGAACGCCGAGGCGACCATGCTCATGCACACCAAGGGCGTGCTGGTCATGACCCCGGAGTCGGCGATGGTGCTGACGGGCAAGCAGTCGCTGGACTTCTCCGGCGGTGTCTCGGCCGAGGACAACCACGGCATCGGCGGCCACGACCGGGTCATGGGCCCCAACGGTCAGGCTCAGTACTGGGCCCCGAACCTGGCGGCCGCGAGCGACGTTCTCATGGCGCACTACGACCACACGTACGTGGCACCCGGTGAGGGGGCACCGCGCCGGGCCGGGACCGGCGACCCGGTGGAGCGCGACGTCTCGGAGTTCCCGCACAAGGTGGAGGGCAGCGACTTCTCCACCGTCGGGGAGATCTTCTCGGCCGAGCACAACCCGGACCGCAAGAAGCCGTTCGACATCCGTACCGTCATGCGGTCGCTGTCCGACCAGGACCACCCGGTGCTGGAGCGGTGGGCGAACATGGCCGATGCGGAGACCTCGGTGGTGCAGGACGCCCACATCGACGGGTGGCCGGTGTGCCTGGTGGGGATCGAGTCGAAGTCGGTGCAGCGGACCGGGTTCCCGCCCACGGACGGGCCCGACGCCTACACCGCGGGCACGCTGTTCCCGCGCTCGTCGAAGAAGACCGCGCGGGCGATCAACGCCGCTTCGGGCAACCGGCCGCTGGTGGTGCTGGCGAACCTGTCCGGGTTCGACGGGTCACCGGAGTCGATGCGCAAGCTGCAGTTGGAGTACGGCGCGGAGATCGGCCGGGCGATCGTGAACTTCGAGGGCCCGATCGTGTTCTGCGTCGTGGGGCGTTACCACGGAGGCGCGTTCGTGGTGTTCTCGAAGGCCCTCAACCCGAACATGACGGTGCTGGCCGTGGAAGGTTCCTTCGCCTCCGTGCTCGGCGGTGCCCCCGCAGCGGCCGTGGTCTTCGCCGGCGAGGTGAAGAAGCGGACCGCGGCCGATCCGCGCGTCAGTGAGCTGCAGGCGCGGGTGTCGGAGGCCGGCGGTACCGAGCGCGCCGGACTCAACGCCGAACTCACCGATGTACGGGCCTCGGTGCGCGCGGAGAAGCTCGGCGAGGTCGCCGCGGAGTTCGACCGGGTGCACAGCATCCAGCGTGCGGTCGACGTGGGTTCGGTGGACGCGATCATCAGCGCGGCGCAGATGCGGCCCCGGATCGCCGAGGCGATCGAACGCGGCCTGCAGCGCTGACGGAGGCGCCCCGCTTCCTGTGCCCGACGGGCCCGGCCCCGGAAACCCGATCCCGACAGCCCCAGTCCCCCCGACCCGATACCCGACCCAGCAAGGAGCCCACGTGAACCTGTTGATCACCGGCATCACCACGCAGTCCTCCATCGCCTACGCCGTCGCCGAGCACGCGATGGAGCAGGGGCACGATGTCGTCCTGACCAACCCTCCGGGGCGGCAGTTCTCCATCCTGGAGCGTGTGGCCAAGCGCCTGCCGAAGGAACCGGTCGACATCCTGCCCATGGACGTGACCGACCCCGAGCAGATCACCGAGACGGCCGGGAAGGTCGCCGCGCACTGGGACCACGTGGACGGGCTCCTGCACTCGATCGCCTACGCACCCGGTGATGCGCTGGGCGGGAACTTCCTGAACACCGCGTGGGAGGACGTCGCACAGGCCATCCACGTCTCCGGCTACTCCCTCAAGGCCCTGGCCGTGGGTTTCCGGGGGCTGATGGCCGCCGCGCCGAACGGCGCGGGGGTCGTCGGGCTGACCTTCGACGCGTCGGTGGCGTGGCCGGTCTACGACTGGATGGGCTCGGCCAAGGCGGTGTTGGAGAACTCGACCAGGTACCTGGCGCGCGACCTCGGTCCGGAGGGCATCCGGGTCAACACCATCAGCGCGGGACCGATCAAGTCCCTGGCCGGGGGATCGATCCCGGGCTTCGACCAGATCGCGGACCGCTGGGGCGAGTCGGCGCCGACGGGCTGGGACACCAAGGACGCCTCGGTGGTCGCCGACCCCGCGCTGTTCCTGATGTCCCCGGGCGCCCGCGGGATCACCGGGACGACCCTGCACGTGGACGGCGGGTACCACGCCATGGGTTCCCCGCTCGCCTAGCGCCGGGGCACCGGCCACGCGGACGGCATGCTGCACCCGCCTTCCGGGCACCTGGAGGCGGGCGAGCCCTCGCACGAGGGCGCGGCGCGTGGGGCCCGGGAGGGGCCCGGGGTGGGTCCGCACCCCGGGGACCTCTCCCTGGGTACGGTCCTCCACCACCGGCAGGACGGTGCCCCAGAGGCCTTGCCCGGACCGTCACCGGGCCCGGACGAGGGCCTGCCGCAGGGCACCGAGCGTGCTCGCGGTGACGAGGTCTGCGGGGCAGGGACAACTCCGCTGCGCCAGGATCGCGACGAACACCGGTCGGCCACGGTGGTCGTGCAACTCGCAGATCAGGTGGTGCGGGAACTCGGACCGCAGCCTGCGCACCTCGGCGCTGGGAAAGACGCGGTAACCGTCCATGTTCACCGCCCGGCAGCGTGGGAGGAGAACCCGGCCCGAGGGGCCGGTGACCGTTCGGTCGAGGCACTGTCGGCCGGGGCCCAGTCGACGGTGAAGTAGACGGCCTGTCCTCGTCGGGCCGGTTCACTCCCCCACGCGGTGGCGAGGGCATCGACCAAGGCAAGCCCTCGTCCGTGTTCGGCGAGGGCGTGAGCGGACTGCGGGCGCAACGGCACCGCACGGGGAGGAGAACCGCTGCCTGCGCCTCCGGTGCTGCACCGGACCGAGATGCGCAGGCAGCGGGCGTAGAAGAACGCCGAAACGACGAACGCCCCGTGCCCGCCCGGTTCGGGCGTGTGCAGCAGGGCGTTCGTGGTGATCTCGCTCGTCATGAGCAGTGTGTCCTCAGCGGCCGAGCCGGGTATCCGCGCTCCGGCGGGTCGCAGGGACATCCTCCTCCGCAACCAGTCGCGCACTTCTCCGACGGCATGGGCGTCCCTGGCGAACCGGCCGAGGTGTCGATGGGGCTCGGCCCAGTTCCGGCCGGGGGGCTTGTGGGCACTACGCTGTTTCATACGTCCGCACCTGTTCTTGTCAGGTTGTGGGCCAAGGCCCTGGTCGGTGGTGTTGGCACCGGCCAGGGCCGTTCTCGTCTCGCCGAGGTACCGCATGGACACACCCCGCCGATAGCGCCATAGTCAATCACGGATAGTCCATATGCAAGGTGCATTTGGAAAAATGCCAGTGGCAGGCGCATGGTGATCGGCTACGCTCAAGCCATGAAGAGTCCGACCGTGGGACGGTGGCAACTGGCCCAGGAACTGACGAAACTGCGCGCCGGCCGACCACGCGATCAGGTCGCCAAGGCCATCGACGTGGCCCCGAGCAGCATCACGAGGTGGGAGGACCCGAGCGGCGCGATTCCCAGGCGTCGGGACCTTCATGCCCTCTTGGGTTACTACGAGGTGGATCAGGAAACGTCCCGTGTCTACTTGGAACTGCGGGAGCGAGCCCGTGAATCGGGATGGTGGCAGCGCTACGGCATCAAAGGCGGCTACGGGACCTACATCGGGCTCGAGAGCGATGCTCGGAAGATCCAGCGCTACGACGCCATACACATCCCAGGCTTGTTCCAAACAGAGGACTACCAGCGCGCGCTCACCGCAGGAAGCATGGCTGATGTCAGCCGCGACGAAGCCGAGCAGCGCATAGGGGTCCGCAAGGAGCGACAGCGGGTTTGGATGGAGCGCCGCCCACTGACCTGGGCGATCATCGACGAAGCGGCAGTCCATCGCATGGTGGGCGGTCCTGAGGTCATGCGCGAGCAGTTGGAGCACGTCGTCCGGTTGATGGACGAGCCACACGTGACCGTGCAGCTGCTCCCCTACGAAGTGGGCGCACACGCAGCCATGGAAACTGGTCCATTCACGGTGATCGATGTGGGGTCACTCAACGTCGTGCACGTGGAACAGCACACGAGCGCCCTGTTTCGTGATGACCCCGAGGACGTGGAAGCGCACCTTCAGGTGCTCGATAGGCTTCGCATGGAAGCCCACGGAGACGCTAAGACCAAGGCCGGTCTGCGCAGTGCACTGAGGTGAAACGTGAACGAGCAGTGGTACAAGAGCAGCTACTCCAAGGCGAGCGGGGAGTGCGTCGAGGTGTCCGGCACCGCCGCTGGAACCCTCGTGCGGGATTCCGAGCAGCCAGAGCTCGGCCACCTCACCTTCCCCTCCACCGGCTGGAACACCTTCCTCTCCTCCCTCAAGGCACCCCACAGCAACTGAGTCCTCCATACGGCGACCCGCGCACACCGGGGACGGGCATGAACGACGGCAACGGGATACGCACTGGTCCGGGGCGCCCGGGCCGGCCTACCCGCGACCGGTGGGTGAAGTCCGAAGTGCCGACCCGCCGGGAAAACGGAGCGCCCGTGTACTCCGCCGTCCCTCCTCCGGCGTCCTATACATCGACCGCGTTCCCGCGCACCCGTCCCCGGGTGGCGGTCCTTCCTGTCGAACTCCGAGTCCCAGGAGATCCCCCGTGTTCCCCCGAGCAACTCTGGTCAGCGCGGCCGGTGCCGCCGCCCTCGCTCTCGGCCTCGCCTCACCCGCCCACGCCGATCACGGCGAGTTGGACACCTTCAGCGAAATGGAGGAGGCCTGCGGTCAGGTGCTGCTGACCTTCGTCAACAGCACCGACCACGTCTACTTCGCCGATTACCGGGTCACCGGCGAGGAAGGCGCCGAGGACGAACACTCCGGCCACGTCCCTTCCAGCGGTGCCTGGGAGGGCACCGCGCTGGGGCCGGTGTACAACTCCACCCCGGTGCCCGCCCACGGCGATGCAGAGATCGTCCTGGAGTTCACCGAGGACACAGAGGTCTCCTACTGGATCAACCGCGGCCCCGAGGACGACTCCTACGTCGGGGTGGAAACCGTCACCGTCGAGGCTTGCCAGGACCGCCCCGAAGAAGCACCGACCGAATCCCCCTCCCCGGAACCGGTCGAGACACCCGCTCCGGAACCCACGGAACGCCCCGCTCCGGAGCCCACCGCCGACCCCACCCAGGACCCCGGTGGCGGGCAGGACGACTGGTGGAAAGAGTACGTAGGCCTGCACGACCCGGTACCGGAGGGCACCCACCCAGGGCAGTTCTGCAAGGACGACGAGGCCGGTGTGATCCTCGCCTACACCGAGACCACGGTCATCCAGTGCCTGTACAACGGGGACTCCGAGCGCCATCACTGGGTGGAGATCGATTCCCACGACGACCTGGTCCTCGACCCCGAGGTGGCGCCCTCCGACCCCGATGAGGGCGTCGGCGCCGACACGCAGCAGGACAACGGGAAGGACCTCCCTGCCAGGGGCGAGGCCTCCGACCGGCCCTTGCCGGTCACCGGTGGCTCCCTGGCCGGATTGGTCACCGCCGCGATGGTCGCCGTGGGCTCCGGCAGTGCGGCGCTGTTGATGGCCCGCACCCGCAGGGCCGCGGCCGAGGAAGAGACCGGGACCTCTGATGCCTGACCCTCAATGACCGGAGGCCGCCGAGCCTCGCCCGGCGGCCTCCGGCGTCAGATCCCGCGATCCGTCGTCCTCATCGGAGGGCCTGGAACAACGCGGTGGCACCGAGAACGCGCACCGTGACCCGACCGGTACCGAAGACGCTCTCCAGGACCTGGTGCAGCTCTTCAGCGGTGTCCCCGCGGTTGGAGAAGACGTTGTCGCTGTTGTTGTAGGTGTCGCGCACACGCTTGCCCAGCCGGGAGATGGGGGCCGGATCGGCCTCGCCCAGGACGGTGGCGCCGAACAGGCGTCCGTCCTCCTTCAGCACCCGGTGGGCCTGGGTGATGAGCGGGCGCTTGTCGAAGAGGTTCTCGCCGGGCAGGCAGTGCAGGACCATGCCGGCCCCGACCGATTGCACGCTGGCGTCCTCCAACGGCCAGGGGTCGGTGGCCGACTGTTGGTGGGTGAACACCTGCCAGTCCCGTTTCTCCAGGCGCGCGTTGCTCACACGCAGAGGATCGCGGGTGATGTCGATCAGGTGCACCTGGCGCGGGCTCTGCTTCCGGAGCCAGTGGGCGTTGCCCGGTCCGACCTCCACATGGGGAGCGCCGATGTTGGTGCGGTAGAGCGAACGGAGCTCGCTGTTGGGCACGCCCCACACCCAACGGTGGGAGAACCCGATGATCAGCGGTGTGTACAGGTATTTCAGGACACGGCTGCTGTACACCGAAGGGTTGGGGCGCGAGTCCGGGACCGGCGACCCGGCCGGGGAGGGCTGTTCGTCCTCGGGGGCAGACATGAGGGTTCCTCCAACACGGAGAAGAGGGGTCGATGAGGGGATCGGGAGTACAGGTCGGCGCTCTTGTGGGGGCCGTCGAGCCCCTTCGGCGGCTCTGCGGGCCGGGCGAGGGCACCCTGGGGGAGAACACCGCAGTTCGGAGCGCCTCCACGGCGCCCGGGGCACGTGACCTCCAGTAGTCGTCGACGAACTCACCGAGGTTACGAGTGTAGGTGCCGTGGCGGGCCCTCCACAGGCATTCCGGACTCCGATCCGCGACCCGCGGACACCGGGTTCACGACCGCCGACACACGACAAGAAGGCCGCCGAGCTGTGCTCGGCGGCCCCACGTGATCTTTCCTCCGGCCTCAGGTCTCCCAGCGGGTTCCCGGCGGCATGGACTCCAACCACGACAGGAACCCGGTCATGGCCATCTCCCCCATCGCGAGCTCGAAGGCGGCCTCCTCGGGCTCCTCGCCCCCACCGGTCAGCCACCCCAGGCCGACCACGCTCATGTCCCCGGGCAGACGGCTGCGGTCCTCGGCCGTGGGGGAACGCCTCCCCACAATGACAAGACCGCGGCGCGACAGCGTAGCTGTCGGCCGCGGTCTGAGCGAGAAGATCGGGAACCAGCCCAGGCTCTCCGAGCCGTACCGGCCGAAACCGATACGCCACGTACCTCGGCGGCCCCGGGCTCCAGGCGCACGCAGATAACACTCGACCGCGCCGCCGCGCCGCTCGATCACCGAGCGGCGCAACGCGCCGGCCAGGAGGACCACCGCACCGACCAGGAACACGGTCAGCAGCGTCCACTGCGCGGTCTCGAACCCGATCCCCTGCAGCAGCCGCTCCATGACCACCCAGTCCGTTCTAGGCGACGTCCTCGCCGACGGCACGCAGGCGGCTGCGGGCGCGTCCGAGAGCGACGTTGTCGCCCTCCTCGGTCGCGCTCGTCACTGCCGTGCGTGCACGGTCAACATCGATGTCCTCGGCGAGCTCGGCGGTCTCGGCGAGGACGGAAACACGCCCCTCACCCGAGACCGAGACGAACCCGCTGTGCGCGGCGACCCGGACCTCTCCGGTCTCGCGCGCACCCAGCACGCGAACGACGGCGTCGTGGGCGAGGAGCGAGAGCACCGGGACGTGCCCGGGCTGAACGCCGATCTCACCCTCGACGGTCTTCGCGATGACCATGTCGCCCTCGCCGGCCCAAACCTCGTGTTCGGGCGAGACGATCTCGACGAAAAGCTTCTTCGACACTGCCACAAACTCCTCGGCTAGC
>NZ_ANBE01000035.1 GCF_000341145.1 Nocardiopsis xinjiangensis YIM 90004 | reverse complement strand
GGGCGCATGGCGCGGTAAGGGTGTGTTCGGTGGGCGCCCGCCGTCATGGCGCCCACCTGACGCGCCCTAGCCTTCCTGCAGCTTCTCGGCCTTCTCGACGACCATCTCGATGTTGCCGGCGTCGAGGAAGGCCTGCTCGGGCAGGTGGTCGTACTCTCCGTCGCAGACCGCCTGGAAGGAGGAGATGGTCTCCTCCAGCGGCACGAACACGCCCGGGTTACCGGTGAACTTCTCGGCGACGAACATGTTCTGCGACAGGAAGCGCTCCAGGCGGCGGGCCCGGTTGACGACGACCTTGTCCTCCTCGGAGAGCTCGTCCATACCGAGGATCGCGATCTGGTCCTGCAGGTCGTTGTTGCGCTGCAGGATCTCCTTCACGCGCTGGGCCACGTCGTAGTGCTCCTGGCCCACGTACTGCGGGTCGAGGATGCGGGAGGAGGAGGCCAGCGGGTCCACCGCCGGGTAGATCCCCTTCTGCGAGATCGGGCGGGAGAGCGCCGTCGTCGCGTCCAGGTGGGCGAACGTGGTCGCCGGCGCCGGGTCGGTGTAGTCGTCCGCGGGCACGTAGATCGCCTGCATGGAGGTGATCGAGTTACCGCGCGTCGAGGTGATGCGCTCCTGGAGCTGACCCATCTCGTCCGCCAGGTTGGGCTGGTAGCCCACGGCCGAGGGCATACGGCCCAGCAGCGTGGAGACCTCCATACCCGCCTGGGTGAAACGGAAGATGTTGTCGATGAACAGGAGCACGTCCTGGTTCTGGACGTCACGGAAGTACTCCGCCATCGTCAGGGCCGAGAGCGCGACGCGCAGACGGGTGCCCGGGGGCTCGTCCATCTGGCCGAAGACGAGCGCGGTGTCCGGGAGGACGCCCATCTCGTCCATCTCCAGGTAGAGGTCCGTACCCTCACGGGTGCGCTCACCGACACCGGCGAACACGGACACACCACCGAAGTTGCGGGCGATACGGGTGATCATCTCCTGGATGAGCACCGTCTTGCCCACACCGGCCCCGCCGAACAGGCCGATCTTCCCGCCACGCACGTACGGCGTGAGCAGGTCGATGACCTTGATCCCGGTGACCAGCATCTCGGTCTTGGACTCGAGCTGGTCGAAGGAGGGGGCCTTGCGGTGGATGGGCCAGCGCTCGGTGACCTCCAGCTCGGAGGAGGCCACGTCCATGGACTCGCCCAGGGTGTTGAACACGTGGCCCTTGACGCCTTCGCCGACGGGCACGCTGATGGGCGCACCGGTGTCGCGCACCTCGGCGCCACGGACCAGACCGTCCTGCGGGGCCATGGAGATGACCCGCACGAGGTTGTCACCCAGGTGCTGGGCGACCTCGAGGGTGATGGTCTTGGTCTCGCCGCCGAGCGTCACGTCGACGTGCAAGGCGTTGTAGATCTCGGGAATGGAGCCCACCGGGAACTCCACATCGAGCACCGGGCCGGTGACCCGGGCAATGCGGCCGGTACCGGTGGCGGTGGCTCCGGCCGTCCCTTCAGCAGTCGCAGTCACTTCTGTTACTCACTTCCCGCGCTGGCACCAGAGAGGGCGTCGGCTCCGCCGACAATCTCACTGAGCTCGTTGGTGATCTCGGCCTGACGTGCCTGGTTGGCCAGACGGGTCAGGTTCTTGGCGAGTTCCTCGGCATTGTCGGTAGCAGCCTTCATGGCCGCACGCCGGGACGCCTGCTGGGAGGCGGCCGACTCCAGGAGGGAGAAGTAGATCCGGTTGGTCACGTACTGCGGGAGCAGCTGGTCCAGGACCTCCTCCGCGGAGGGCTCGAACTCGTACAGCGGCAGAGCATCTCCGCCGTGCTCCTCCTGCAGCTCCTCCTGGTCGACCTCTTCGACCTCCAGCGGAAGCGCACGCACCGAACGCGCCGTCTGCGTCAGCATCGAGACGAACTCGGTGGAGACCACGTGGATCTCGTCCACGCCGCCCTCTTCGCTGTCCTGGGAGAACTTCTCCATGAGAGTGGAGCCGATCTCCTGGGCGTGCGCGTAGGTCGGCCTCTCGGTGATGCCCTCCCACTGCTCCTCGAGCGGGCGCTCGCGGAACTGGTAGAAGGCCACACCCTTGCGGCCCACCATGTAGGTGAGGACCTCCTTGCCCTGCTCCTGGAGGAGCTGGGTCAAGGACTCGGCCTCCTTCATGATGTTGGCCGAGAAGGCTCCGGCCAGACCCTTGTCGCTGGAGACGACCAGCACGGCGGCACGCTTGGGGTTCTCCGCCTCGGTCAGCAGCGGGTGGTCCTCCACCCGGCTGGCCAGGGCCGAGACCGCACGCGTGATCTCCCGTGCGTACGGGCCGGCAGCCTCGGCCGCGCGCTGCGCCTTGGTGATACGCGTCGCGGCGATGAGTTCCATCGCGCGGGTGATCTTCGCGGTCGACTTGGTCGACTTGATCCTCCGGCGATAGACACGAAGCTGTGCACCCATGGGTTACTTCCCGCCCTTGGCGACCTTGATGGTCTCCTGGCCGACCTTCTGCTCGTCGAGGGCCTCGGGCTCGGCCTCCTGGCCGAGCAGCGAGCCGTCCGAGGTCTGGAAACCCTGCTTGAACTTCTCGATCGCGCTCTCGAGGGCCTGCCGGGTCTCGTCCTCGAACTTGCCGCTCTCGCGGATGTTCTCGAGGATGCCGTTGTGCTCGCGCTCGAGGTAGGACAGGAAGTCGGCCTCGAAGCGGCGCACGTCCTCGACCGGGACGTCGTCCACGTTGCCGGAGGTTCCGGCCCAGATGGAGACGACGGTCTGCTCCATCGCGAAGGGCGAGTACTGCCCCTGCTTGAGGAGCTCCATCATGCGCTCACCGCGGGAGAGCTGCTGCTTGGAGACCGCGTCCAGGTCCGAACCGAAGGCCGAGAAGGCCTCGAGCTCGCGGTACTGGGCCAGGCTCAGACGCAGGGTACCGGAGACCTTCTTGGTCGCCTTGGTCTGCGCGGAACCACCCACACGGGAGACCGAGATACCGACGTCGATAGCCGGGCGCTGGCCCTGGTTGAACATGTCCGAGTCCAGGAAGACCTGGCCGTCGGTGATGGAGATGACGTTGGTCGGGATGTAGGCCGACACGTCACCCGCCTTCGTCTCGATGAGCGGCAGGGCCGTCATCGAACCGGCGCCCATCTCGTCGGAGAGCTTGGCGCAGCGCTCCAGGAGACGGGAGTGCAGGTAGAAGACGTCACCGGGGTAGGCCTCACGGCCCGGCGGACGGCGCAGCAGCAGCGACACCGCACGGTAGGCCTCGGCCTGCTTGCTCAGGTCGTCGAAGACGATGAGGACGTGCTTGCCCTCATACATCCAGTGCTGGCCCAGGGCCGAACCGGTGAAGGGCGACAGGTACTTGAAGCCCGCCGGGTCGGAGGCCGGGGAAGCCACGATGGTGGTGTAGTCCATCGCGCCGGCCTCCTCCAGGGCGCCACGCACGGAGGCGATGGTCGTACCCTTCTGGCCGACGGCGACGTAGATGCAGTGCACCTGCTTGTCGGGGTCGCCCGACTCCCAGTTCGCCTTCTGGTTGATGATCGCGTCGATGCCGACAGCCGTCTTACCGGTCTGGCGGTCACCGATGACCAGTTGGCGCTGGCCGCGACCGATGGGGGTCATGGTGTCGATCGCCTTGATACCGGTCTGGAGGGGCTCCTCCACCGGCTGGCGCTCCATCACCGAGGCGGCCTGGACCTCCAGGTCGCGCCGCTCGGTGGACTCGATCTCGCCCTTGCCGTCGATGGGCTGACCCAGCGGGTCGACCACACGGCCGAGGAAGTTGTCGCCGACCGGGACCGAGAGGACCTGGCCGGTGCGGCGCACCGGCTGGCCCTCTTCGATGCCGGTGAAGTCACCCAGCACCACGACACCGATCTCCCCGACCTCGAGGTTCTGGGCCATGCCCAGGGTGCCGTCCTCGAACTGAAGCAGCTCGTTCGCCATCGCCGAGGGAAGGCCACTGACGCGGGCGATGCCGTCACCGGAGTAGGCGACGGTCCCGACCTCTTCCGCGCGGGTGGCGTCAGGCTCGTACGACTGGACGAAGCGCTGTAGCGCGTCCCGGATCTCGTCCGGTCGGATCGTCAGCTCCGCCATCTCTACGTTGTCCTTGCTCTCAAATGGCGCCGGGCCGGCGCCGTGCGTGCTTGCCTTGCGTTGTTCGCGTGTGTCAGCCGGCCAGACGGCGCTGGACCTCAGCGATGCGCCCGGCGATGGTGCCGTCGATGACCTCGTCACCCACCCGGACGGACAGGCCGCCCACGATCGAGGGGTCGACCTCGGTGTTCAGGTGGATGGCGCGGTCGTACTTGCGGGTCAGGAGGGACTTGAGCCGCTCCAACTGGGCCTCGCTCAGCGGGTGGGCGCTGCGCACCACGGCGATGTAGCGCTGGGCGCGGTCGGCGACCACCTTCCCGAGGTAGCCGAGCGCCTGTTCCAGGGTACGTCCCCGCGGACGGGTGACCGCTTCGGCGACCAGGGCCAGCGTCGCGGAGCTCACCTTGCCCGAGAGCAGGTTCTCGACCAGGGAGTGCAGGTGTGATTCGCCCACGCCCTCCTGGGTCAGGGCAGCACGCAGCTCGGGCTCGGAGACGACGATCCGCTCGAAACGGAACAGGTCGTCCTCCAGCTCGTCCAGGCGCGTGCCCTCGACCGAGGCGACGGTCGCGTAGACCGCCAGGCGCTCCAGGGCGCTGGTCATGTCGCGCGAGCCGGACCAGGGCTGGGAGACGACGTCGTTGACCACGATGACCGTGGACGGCGACACCTTGCCCTCGAGGACCTGACCGATCAGGCCGGTCTTGGCCTCGACCGGGTTGGCCTGGTCCGCGAGCCAGCGACGGAGCGAGTGCTCGCGGTCGAGCAGGGCCACGACCTCGAAGAGCTCGCCCCCGAGGGAGACGGCGTGCTGGGCGGCGTCCGCCGGCGCCAGGACGTTGTCGTCCAGGCGCCGGGTCGCCTCAGCCAGGGAGTTTCGGCTGATTCCACGCATCAGCGCACCTCGGCTTGCTCGGTGCTCTCGTTCTGCTCCAGCTCCTCGAGGAACCGGTCGACCACGCGGTTCTGCGCGGCGCTGTCCTCGAGGGTCTCACCGACGATGCGGCCGGCGAGGTCCGTGGACAGCGAACCGATCTCGTTGCGGAGCTGGACGAAGGCCTGCTGGCGGTCCGCCTCGATCTGGGCCTGTGCGGCCTCGACGATCCGGCGGGCCTCCACCTGGGCCTCCTCGCGGGCCTCGGCGATGATCGCCGCGCGCTGCTCCTTGGCCTTCTCGAGCTCCTGTGCGTACTCGCGGTGGGCCTCTTCGAGCTTCTCGCGGTACTGCTGGCGGATCTCCTCGGCCTCGGTCTCGGCGCGCTGGGCCCGCTCGATACCGCCCTCAATGGCGTCGTGGCGCTCGTCGAGGACCTTCATGACCTTGGGCACTGCCTTGCGGGCCACAAAGAAGTAGACCACGGCGAGTGCGATCAGACCGAAGGTGAACTTCACCCAGTCGATCCGCAGAATGTTTGTTTCGGCTGCCAACTCCACCAACATGGTCAGCCCTCCTTCGCGTCAGATGCCATCAAAAACGGTTGGCAGGAACGGTTCTAGATGGCGAACGCGAGGACGAAGCCCAGAATGGCGAGGGCCTCGATGAGCGCGAAGCCCAGGAAGATGTTGGTCTGCAGCGGGCCACGGGCCTCGGGCTGGCGGGCGATGGCCTGCATACCCATACCGAAGACGAGACCGACACCGATACCGGCGCCGATGACGCTGATGCCGTAGCCGACGGAGTTGATGCTGCCCTCGATGGCGGCGATGTCCATAAATGTTTCCCTTTACTCGACGTCCGGCGTCGCGCTTCGCGATTGGTCAGTGCGCCGGGTGTGGACGGGTCATTACACCTTCGGGCCGGCCGGGGTGGCCGGCACTCAGGGGTTCTAGTGGGCGGACTCGAGAGACCCGTTGAGGTACAGGCTCGCCAGCAGCGTGAAGATGAACGCCTGGACGAGCATGATCAGGATCTCGAAGAGGAAGAAGAGGAGGTAGCCGATCAGCGCGGCACCGGAGAACAGCACCGAGAGTCCGGCCAGGGCCGGTTCGGCACCGAGACTCAGCATGTACCAGCCGCCGTAGGCGAAGACCGCCAGCAGCAGGCTGCCCGCGAACATGGTCGCGAACAGACGCAGGGCGTGCGTCAGCGGGCGGATCAAGAAGACCGAGAGGGCCTCGATCGGGGTGACCAGAATGTAGATCGGCTTGGGCATCCCGGGCGGGAAGATCTGGTTCCTGATGTAGCCCCAGCCCCCCTGCTGGCGCATACCGACGACCAGCGTGAGGACGAAGATGAACAGGGCGAACATCGCCGGGAAGGAGAGGTCGCTGTTGACCGGCAACATGCCCGGGATCAGACCCGAGACGTTCATGAAGAGGATGAGCGTGAAGATCGCCGTCATCAGCGGGATGAACTTGTCACCCTTGGCGCCCATGGTGGGCCGGGTGATCTGGTCCCGGATGAACAGGACGAACATCTCGCCCACACCCTGCCTGCGCCCGGGGACCAGGTTCAGCTTCTTGCTGAACCACGACCACAGGAGCAGGGATGCGCCGAGGGCGACGAGCAGCAGAACCAGGTACAGGTCGATGCCGTCGCTGCCGGGGATACCGCCGAGCCACGGTTCGGGGGAGAACATCCCAACGCTGGGAGCCTCGAACCCGCAACCCGCCTCGCCTTCGCCAGGGAAGAGGTGGCAACCCGGTTCGGCCGCGAGAAAGCGCGCGTCAGCACTCACGGCGAATCCTTTCGTCGTGACGCAAGAAAGCCTCTTGGATGGTTGTGGAGGAGTTCGCCCACACCCGTGAGGATGTCGGACTCACTCCAGCGGGAGAGTTCAGGCCTGGCGGGACTTGACGACGATCAGATAGACCGAACCGACCAGGCCGAGCACCGCCCCGATGGGCAGAAAGAGTGCATCGAAGCCCAAGAGCCAGTCCGCGATCCAGCCGATGCCGGTCCACACGAGCACACCCGCGAGGAGAGTGGAGAACATGGCCCAGCCGTCGGATTCGCGCGGCGCTCGCGCGTCGCGGTTCTCCGCGTTCTCGGCTGCTTCGCTGCTCATCTCGCTCCGGAATATAGCATGTGGTGCCGGGCTGGAACGGGGCCGCCCGCCTGCCGTCGACCAGGGTATTACGCCCTTCGTCTCGGGCCCCGGCGGGTCCGCCCATCACGTGTTCCCCGACGTCTCGTCGGGATCCACGTGCGGGATCTTGGCCTTGGAGATCGCTCGGATCTGCCCGCCCAGCCAGACCAGCACACAAGCCAGCGCCGTGTAGACGAAGGCTTGTTCGTCCAGGTCAGCCATGAGAGGGCTTCGGCCGAGGATGACCAACAGGATGCCCAGGACCGCCATCTTGACGACGAAACCGAGCAGGTTGGCCGCCATGAACAGGTCCTTGTTCCGGCGGGACAGCGCGATCACGGCCCACTGCCCGAGTCCGAAGCAGCCCAGCACGACCACGGCCCCCAAGAGCGCGCTGAGCGCTCCGGGAGCACCGCCGAGCAGTGCTGCCACACCGATGGCCAGAACCCCGCACACCACGCTGGGAAGTGCGGCGCCACGGAAGATCGCGACGTCGTGTTCCTGCATGACAAAGCTCCGTGGGGGTTCTGTGGGTACCTGCTCGTGAAAGCTATCACAAGGCATTCGGTCTCGAATCCGGGGACCCCTTAACGCAACCTTAACGCGCCCCGAAAGCTCTCTGCGCAGGGGGTTTCGGGGTCGATGTCGCCTTTGCCACATCCGGGCCCATCACAGCACCGCAGGTCAGAAGGGGTATGTCAGGGGCCTTCGATCTCCAGCGGAGCCCTCAGGACCGTCAATCGTGACCGGAACGAGTCTTAACGCGTCCTATACGCTCCCACGAGAGCAGGCCGCGGCGCTGCAACCGGGGCAGCACGATGAGGCCGACCGCACAGAGCGCGACCAGGCCCGTGACGGTCAGGACGAGCAAGGGACTGTCGAAGACCGACAGCGACACCGCCGCGAAGGCCACGATCCCCGCCCACAGGTACATGAGGAGTACAGCGCGTACGTGGCTGTGGCCCATGTCCAGGAGCCTGTGGTGCAAGTGCCCGCGGTCGGGTGCGAACGGCGACTTCCCGGCCAGCGTGCGGCGCAGGACGGCCAGCACGAGGTCGGCCAGGGGCAGGGCGATCACCAACAACGGCAACAGGATCGGCAGGAAGACCACCAGGCCGGAGTTGAACTCCTCCCGGGCGGTGTTGGCGTCGAACTGACCGGTGACGTTGATGGTGATGGAGGTCAGCAACAGGCCGAGCAGCATCGACCCGGTGTCACCCATGAAGATCTTGGCCGGGTGGAAGTTGTGGAAGAGGAAACCCAGACACGTGCCGGCCAGGATGATCGCGACCATCGCCGGATAGGACTGGCGCTCGAACCCCTGCTCCACCGCGACCACGTAGTAGTAGGCGAAGAAGGCCAGCGACGAGATACCGACGATGCCCGCGGCCAGGCCGTCCAGACCGTCGGCGAAGTTGACCGCGTTGATGGTCACCACGATCAGCAGCACCGAGATCATCGCCCCGAGCCAGGGGCCCAGGGACAGCTGCGTGCCCGGCAACGGCAGCCACAGCAGCTGCACACCGTGCGCCACGAGGATGCCCGCCGCGGCGGTCTGCCCGGCGAGCTTGCTGATGGCATCCATCCCCCACCGGTCGTCGATGATGCCGATGAGGGTGATGAGGCCGCCCGCCAGCAGCAGGCCCCACCAGGTGTCGGTGACGAAGACGTTCTGCAGGTGCGGGAGTTGCGCGGAGATCAACAACGCCGCCGCGAAACCGCCGTAGATGGCGATCCCACCCATGCGGGGGATCGGCTCCTTGTGCACGTCGCGATCGCGGACCGGGGGTGTGGCCCCGATCGCGATCGCGAACTTGCGCACCAACGGAACCAACAGGTAGGTCACCGCGGCAGCGATGACGAACGTGAGTGCGTACTCGCGCACCGTCCGTCCCCTCTAGTCGTCCGAACGGTCGCCGCCGGAGGAACGGCCCTCGGAGGCCTTCTCGGCGGTCTCGGCCTCTGTCTTTCCGCCGGCCGCGGACTCGGCCGTCCCGTCCGCTGCGGGCTCAGCCGTCCCGTCCGCTGCGGGCTCGGCCGTCCCGTCGGCCTCGTCCCCGGTGCGTTTCTTGGGCTTGCGCAGTTCACCGATGACCGTGCCGCACACGGAGCGCAGCTGTTCGATGGAGACCGCCCCCTGGCGCAACACCCGCGGCACCGCGTAGGTCAGGTCCACGATCGTCGAGGGCACCTCGGAGTCGGTCTCACCGCCGTCGAGGTAGACGGCGACGTCCTCCTCGCCGAGCTGCTCGACGGCTTCCTCCACCCGCACTGCGGAAGACTGCCCCGACTTGTTGGCGCTGCTGACCGCCATCGGGCCGGTCTCCTTGAGCAGCTCCAGCGCGACCGGGTCCATCGGCATGCGCACCCCGACGGTGCCCTTGGTGTCACCCAGGTCCCAGGACAGGCTCGGGGTCGCGTTGCACACCAGGGTGAGCGGGCCCGGCCAGAACTCCTCCATGAGGTCGCGGCCGTGGTTGCCCAGGTCGTCGACGAGCGCGGTGGCCGCACGCATGGAACCCACCAGGACCGGCGGCGGCATGTCCCGCCCGCGTCCCTTGGTCTCCAACAGCCGGGCCACGGCGGTGGGGTTGAAGGCGTCGGTGCCGATGCCGTACACGGTGTCGGTCGGCATCACCACCAGATCACCACGGCGTACCGCCGAAGCGGCATCGGTGACCCCGTCCTTGCGGGCGGTGTCGTCCGCACAGTCGTAGATGCGGCTCACCTGTCGTTCACCTCTTCAAGACTCAGGTGTCCTCGTCGGCCCGGCGCATGACCACAAATCGGTCGCGTCTGGCCATGTCCTTGCGGTTGAGCACGTCGCGCCAGCCCCGGTCCTCGGGGAAGAACCACGGGATCTCGATCCCTTGGCCGTCGTGGTGTTCGACCGCCATCGCTCCGCCCGGCCGCAGCAGCCGCCGTCCGACCTTCTCCAGATCGCGGATCATGTCGAGACCGTCCTCGCCCGACCACAAGGACAGGGAGGGGTCGTAGTCGCGGACCTCGGGCGGGATGGCCTCACCGTCACGGGTGGGAACGTAGGGGGGATTGCTGATGAGCAGGTCGACGCGGCCGTCCAGCTCCGAGAGGGCGGTGCGCATGTCGCCGGCGTGCGCGGTGACCCGGTCGGCGTGGCCGCTCTCCTGGATGTTGAGCTCCGCCCATTTCAGGGCCTGGGGCTCGATCTCGACGGTGTGCACGCGTGAACGCGGCACTTCCTGGGCGATGGAGATGGCGATGGCCCCCGACCCGGCACCCAGGTCGACCACGAGCGGGTCGGCCACGTCCATGGAACGCAGGGTCTCGATCGCCCAGTCGACCATGATCTCGGTCTCGGGGCGAGGCACGAACACCCCCGGCCCCACCCGCAGCTCCAGATAGCGGAAGTAGGCGTGACCGGTGATGTGCTGCAGGGGTTCGCGGGCCTCACGACGGGCCACACACTCCCAGTACCGGGCGTCGAAGTCGGAGTCGGCGACCGAGTGCAGTTCTCCTCGACGAACACCGTGCACGGACGCCGCGAGTTCCTCGGCGTCCGTGCGTGGCGATGCGACGCCCGCCTCCGCGAGCCTCAGTGTCGCGCGGGCGACCTCGTCGAGCAGGAAGTTCATGAGTTTGCCGCTTCGAGCCTCTCCTTGGTGTCGGCCTCCATCAATGCGTGGATGACCCCGCCCAGATCGCCGTCGAGGACCTGGTCGAGATTGTAGGCCTTGTAACCGACCCGGTGGTCGGAGATGCGGTTCTCCGGGAAATTGTAGGTACGCACCCGCTCGGAGCGGTCGACGGTGCGGACCTGGCTCTTGCGTTCGGCGGCGGCCTCGGCGTCGACGCTGGCCTGAGCCTCGGCGTAGATGCGGGACCGCAGGATACGCATGGCCTGCTCCTTGTTCTGGAGCTGGCTCTTCTCGTTCTGGCAGGAGGCCACGATGCCGGTGGGCAAGTGGGTGATCCGCACGGCCGAGTCGGTGGTGTTGACGCTCTGGCCGCCGGGGCCGGAGGAGCGGTAGACGTCGATGCGCAGATCGTTGTCGTGGAGCTGGACCTCGATCTCCTCGGCCTCGGGCACCACGAGCACACCTGCGGCGGAGGTGTGGATACGTCCCTGGGACTCGGTCACGGGCACACGCTGCACGCGGTGCACACCGCCCTCGAACTTGAGCACCGGCCAGACCCCGGTACCGGGTTCGGGGTTGCCCTTGTTCTTGAAGGCGATGGTGACGTCCTTGTAGCCGCCGAGGTCGGAGTGGGTGGCGTTGATGACCTCGGTCTTGAAGCCCAGGCGTTCGGCGTAGCGCAGGTACATGCGGACCAGGTCACCGGCGAACAGTGCGGACTCCTCGCCGCCCTCGCCCGCCTTGACCTCCATGATGAGGTTCTTCTCGTCGGCGGGGTCGCGCGGAACCAGCAGCACACGGAGGCGCTCGGTGAGGTCATCGGCCTGCTGGGACAGACGGTCGGCCTCTTCGGCGAAGGCGGAGTCCTCCGACGCGAGTTCACGCGCGGCCTCGATGTCGTTCTCGACCTCGTTGAGCTGGCGGTAGGTCTCGATGATCGGGGTGAGGTGCGAATACCGCTTGCCGAGTGTGCGCGCCTTGTTCGGTTCGGCGTGCACCTCCGGGTCGGCGAGCTGCTGCTCCAGCTCGTAGTACTCCCCCAGAAGGTCGTCCAGCTTCACTGTGCCACGTTCCCGTCTTGTCTCGCTTGCCTCGCCTGCGTACGTGTCGTCCCATGCAGGGAGGACACTGTGCACCGGCGGCGCCGGCTCGGCGCCGCCGGACAGCGGGCAGCGCTACTTGGCGGCGCGCTTGCCGAAGCGCTTCTCGAAGCGGGCGACCCGACCACCGGTGTCGAGGATCTTCTGCTTGCCGGTGTAGAACGGGTGGCACTCGGAGCACACGTCGGTACGCAGTTCGCCCGCAGCCAGCGTGCTCCGCGTAATGAAGTGGGCGCCGCAAGTGCAGGTCACCTCGGTCGGAACGTACTCGGGGTGGATGTCGGACTGCATGGTGTGTCTCCTCTTCAGGGGCGCAGCCGCCGGACGCATGCCGAGCGCCACCCAGGGGTGGGCGGATGAAATCGGGCCATGCGCGAACCGGTGCCGCGGCGATCTGGGTAGCGAGGACGGCGCCCCTGAGCGGGGGCGGACCTGTCCTCACTACCAGTTTGCCAGATGCACAACGATGCCGGGACCAGTCCCTATTCCACGCGGTTGCCTTCACGGCCCGGCCGCGGCAACCGTGCGTGCTCGGGCACTGGCAGGCGGGCGTCCCTGCGTGCGAACCAGGCCAGCAGTGCCGCCAGTGCGGTCAGCGTCACGGTGAGCAGGACCGTCCCCGCGTGCAGCGCGACACCGTTGACCAGGATGTAGGCCAACGACCCGCTGACGAGCAGGTAGTAGACCAGCGGCAGCACGGTCTGGCGCAGTACGTCGCCCTCCCGGCCCACGAGGCCGACCACCGCGGAGGCGGCGACGACGTTGTGCACGGTGATCATGTTGCCCGCGGCACCGCCTGCGGCCTGTGCGGCCACGACCGACTCCGGGGGTACCGCGATGCGGTCGGCGGTGGCGTGCTGGAACAAGGAGAACATGAGGTTGGAGATGGTGTTGGACCCGGCCACGAACGCGCCGAGCGCACCGATCCAGGGGCCGATCAGAGGCCAGTTCGCGCCCCCGAGTTCGGCGGCACCTGCGGCCAGGGTCAGGGGCATGCTCTCCAGGCCTGTCTGCCCGAAGTCGGCCCCCGTGTTGATGAAGACCCGTACCAGAGGCACGGCGAAGAGCAGGGCGACGGCGGCCCCGGCCAGTTGGGAACCGGCCATCTTCCAGGAATCGAGGATCTGGCGCCGGCTCATGCGGTGCAGCCCGTAGGTCACCGCACACACGAGGACGAAAGTGGCGCCGGGCGAGAAGAGGGGCTGGACCGCCTCGCCGATCCCGGTGCCCAGGATGTCGTCCCATCCGAGCGTGATGCCCTCGAGCCAGGCCTTGAAGGGAGCGATGGTGCGCGAGAGGACGAGGACCGCCGCGACCATGAGGTAGGGCGCCCAGGAGCGCAGCAGACCGATGCGGCGTTCACTTCCGAGGGCTCCGGAGCTGCCGTTGCCGGGCTCGATCCTGCCGCTCCAGCGGGCGAGCCAGTCCTCGCGGGGCGGGAAGTCCCAGACGGTCCTGGGGAGCAGGAACCCCTTGCGGGCCGCCAGGACGACGATGACCAGGCCGGTCAGGCCGCCGAGGAGGCTGGTGAACTCCACCCCGAGGAAGTAGTTGTACAGCACGGACGGGACCGTGAGGGCGAAGGCCGCGAAGAGCGCGAACCTCCAGGCGCCGAGGCCGTCGGAGAAGCGGCGTTCCTTGCCGTAGAACCCGCAGAGCATGCAGCAGATGAGCAGCGGGACGAAGGTGCCGGCGGCGGCATGCAGGAGCACGGTCTGGAAACCGATCTCGGAGACGTACTCCGGGAAGCTCATACCCAGTTCCGCGGCGCGTGCCTCCACTCCCCCGCCGCCCTCGAGCCCGCCGGAGACGCCCACCAGGATGGGCGTTCCGACGGCGCCGAAGCTGACCGGGGTGCTCTGGATGACCATGCCGACCATGACGGCGGCCATGGCGGGGAAACCGAGGGCGAGCATGAGCGGGGCGACCACTGCGGCGGGGGTACCGAACCCGGACGCGCCCTCGATGAAACTGCCGAAGAGCCAGCCGATGATGATGGCCTGCACCCGGCGGTCGGGGCTGATGTCGGTGAAGGTGCGCCTGATCGTGGCGATGGCCCCGCTCTTGGTGAGGGTCGCGAGCAGGAGCAGGGCACCGAAGATGATGTAGAGCAGGCCGATCGCGAGGATCAGGCCTTGGATGCTGGAGGCGAGGACGGCGACCCATTCGGTCTGCCAGAAGTGGACGGCGATGCCGACCACGACCACGTAGCCGACCGGCATCGCGTACATGGCGGGCAGTCGGAAACCCACGAGCAGGATTCCGATGATGACGATCGGGGTGAGGGCCAGAAGGCTGAGTACGGCGAGGTTGTCCATCCAGACGGCTCCCTGGCATGGGGGGTTCTCGACGCCGCGACCCTAAGTCGCGCTTCCGTGTTGCGATACACCCCTGTTGTGATCCGAGACACACAAGTGATCTTTTCCGAGCCTCGGTGGCAGGGTCTCACCATGTGAAATGGCATGGGGGGCGTCCCCGACCTGGCCCCAGGCCTCCCGCCTGCCACGTGCCGGGCGGGCTGCCAGAACACGGAAGAGGGGCCCTCCCCGGCAACCGGAGAGGGCCCCTCGACGCGTCGTCACCTGCGTCAGGTCGTCTTCTGCACCTGCAGCAGGAACTCGGCGTTGCTCTTGGACTCCTTCATCTTGTCCAGGAGCAGCTCGATGGCCTGCTGCGTGTCGAGCGCGTGCAGCACCCGGCGCAGCTTCCAGACCACCTGGAGCTCCTCGTTGGACATGAGGATCTCTTCCTTACGGGTGCTGGAGGCGTCCACGTCGACCGCGGGGAAGATCCGCTTGTCGGACAGGGACCGGTTGAGCTTGAGCTCCATGTTGCCGGTGCCCTTGAACTCCTCGAAGATCACCTCGTCGGCACGCGAGCCGGTCTCCACCAGCGCCGTCGCCAGGATGGTCAGCGAGCCGCCGCCCTCGATGTTGCGGGCCGCGCCGAAGAACTTCTTGGGCGGGTACAGCGCCGTGGAGTCCACACCGCCGGACATGATGCGCCCGCTGGCCGGAGCGGCCAGGTTGTAGGCGCGGCCCAGACGGGTGATGGAGTCCAGCAGGACCACGACGTCGGTGCCCATCTCCACCAGGCGCTTGGCACGCTCGATGGCCAGGTCGGCGACGGTGGTGTGGTCCTCCGCCGGACGGTCGAAGGTCGAGTGGATGACCTCGCCCTTGACGGTGCGCTGCATGTCCGTGACTTCCTCGGGACGCTCGTCCACGAGGATGACCATCAGGTAGCACTCGGGGTTGTTCTCGGTGATCGCGTTGGCCACCGACTGCATGACCATCGTCTTACCGGCCTTGGGCGGGGAGACGATGAGACCGCGCTGACCCTTGCCGATCGGTGCGACCAGATCGATGATGCGCGTGGTCATGATGTTGGGTTCGGTCTCCAGCCGCAGGCGCTCCTGCGGGTAGAGCGGAACCAGCTTCGAGAACTCCTGGCGGCCCTTGGCCTGATCGGCCGACATGCCGTTGACCGAGTCCAGGCGGACCAGGGCGTTGAACTTCTCCCGGCGCTCGCCCTCGCGGGGCTGGCGGACCGCACCGACGATCTGATCGCCCTTGCGCAGGCCGTGCTTGCGCACCTGGGCGAGGGAGACGTAGACATCGCTCTGCCCGGGCAGGTAGCCGGTCGTACGCACGAAGGCGTAGTTGTCGAGGATGTCGAGGATCCCCGCGACCGGCAGCAGGACGTCGTCCTCGCCGACCACCGGCTCGGGGTCCTGGCCGCCGCCCCGGCGCCGGTCGCGGCGGTCGCGCCGCCGCCCGCGCCGACGGCCGTTGCCGAAGTCGTCGTCGTTGTTGTTGTCACGGCCCTGGTTCTGACCACCGCCGCCCTGCTGGGCGTTGTTGTTCTGGTCGTCGTTGCCGCCCCCGCCACCGCGGTTGCGGTTGCGGCGGTTGCGCTGACGCTCTCGTCCCTGGCCGGACCGGTTGTTGTCCCGGTCCTCAGAGGGGTCGGGGCCGTTCTTCCGGGGGGTGCTGGATGTCTTGGTCACGCTGCTCGCGGAGGTAGAGGAGTCGGCGCCGTCCACCGCTCGGGGCTGCTCACCGGAGTCGCCACCGCGATTGCGGGACGAACCACGGTTCCGGGAGGGCTTGTCGCCCTTCCCACCCTGGGAGTCGGCCACGGCCTGGTCAGACGGCTGCTCACCCGAGGGCTTCTTGTTGTCTCGAGTGCTGTCCGAGGCCGTCTTCTCGGAGGCCGGGGCCTCGGCCGGTTCGCCGGTGTCCCCGACCCTACCGGCCTTGGGCGCCGGCTCGGTTTGCTTTGCTGTTCTGGCCTTCGCGGGGGCCTCGACGGGTCCCCCCTGCTTGGCTTCGATCGCGGCGATGACGTCGCTCTTGCGCATGCGCCCCGTACCGGTGATGCCCAGACTCGACGCGAGCTTTTGCAGCTCGGGAAGCTTCAGAGCCGCGAGCCCGGTACCCCGCGCGCCGGCGCGGGGCCGAGACGAGGAGGAGGCGTTCTTCGACGCCGACTCACCGCTCTCGGCACCGGAAGCGTCGGTGGTGGCTTTGCTGTCGACCGCCGCGTCCGTGTGGAGCTCGGTAGTGTCGCTCACTAAGGGTCCTTCCCAAGGAGCGGGCTTCGGCCGTCAGCAAGTCGCTGGATCGGCCGGCCCGTGTGTTGCGAACCGGCAGGGGCCGGGTAGGGCTTGCCCCACGTCGATGTCGGAAACCGGCGAGAAGACGGTCCCCTACCCAATCGCGGCGAGCTCTGGGTGAGGCCAGACGTCGGGGCGGATGGCTCGGTGATGATGCCCGTCAACCGTGGTCACACTCATCCGAGGAAAAGGTGACTGCGGGAAATGAAGGGCAAGGCCGCGGTGAACCGCTGACTCGCCACTCGGGCCACCGCCTCCGCGCGATCGTAGGACCGGACCGCCGGAGTATGGGATGCGGGTGCCGTCATGGCGGATGAGCACACGCCCCGCAACGGGGCATCTGGTGCTTCACCAAGCCTAACATCACCAGCGGCCACGGCTATTCCTCGACACGGAAGCTACGGATGGGGAGATGGGGTCCACACCCCCGCCGGCTCGACGTGCAGGGGGCGTACGTCCCAATCTTTACCCGCTCTCCCCCGGATCGAATCAAGCTGCCGGGCGATTTCCGGCGATTCCGTGTCCGCGTCACCCTCCGTCACCGAACACAGCACGAGCACGGTGGGGCCCGCACCCGATACCACGGCCGGTAGATTCTCGTGTTCCCTGAGGTCGGAGACGAGACCGAGGGTCAGTGGCATGGCCGGGGCCCGGTAGGACTCGTGTAGCCGATCCCGGGTGGCCGCGTACAGACCTCGGGGGTGGCCGCAAACGGCCGCCGTCATGAGTGCGGCACGGCCTGCGTTGAAGGCCGCGTCGGTGTGCGGGACGGTCTCCGGGAGCAGGCTGCGGGCCCGTTCGGTGGAGAGCCGCCAGCCCGGCACGCACACCACCGGGAGGATGCGCGGGTCCACGGCCCCGGAGACCGCGCCCCACTCCTGCCCCTCCCGGTAGGCGACCGTGTAACCGCCGTACACGCAGGGCGCCACGTTGTCGGGGTGGCCCTCGAGATCGGCTGCGACCCGGTAGATCCAGTCGCGGTCGGGACCACCGTCGGGACCGGTACGGCCCAGCAGCGCCGCCGCCACGGTGACCCCGCCGACGATCGCGGTGGAGGACGAACCCAACCCGCGTGAGTGCGGCACGCGGTTCACACAGACCAGGTCGAGGCCGGGGGCCTTCTCACCCGCCCGGTCGAAGGCCTCGCGCAGCGCACGGATCACCAGGTGGCGCTCGTCGAGCGGGACCTCACCGGCGCCCTCGCCCTCGACGTGGACCGTCGTCCGGGCGTCGTCGCGGACGCGGACCTCGAACTCGTTGTAAAGGTTCAGCGCCAGGCCCAGGGCGTCGTACCCGGGACCGAGGTTGGCGCTCGTTGCGGGCGCGTGGACCGTCACCCGCGTGGGTCGGGTCATCGTGGCTCCTCGATGGGGCGTCCCGGGGCGTGTCCGGGAGCTGCGTGTGCGAGCGGGGGAGTCCGCCCCGGGGTCAGGCGAGGTCGAGGGCCTGGGCGGCGGTCTGGGCATCGACCGGGACGGTGGTCGCCGCGCCGGCACCGGCCAGGGCCCAGTCCGGGTCCTTGAGGCCGTTGCCGGTGACGGTGCAGACCACACGGCTGCCCCGGGGCACCAGACCCCGCTCGGCAGCCTGGATCAGCCCGGCCACGCTCGCGGCGGAGGCGAGCTCGACGAAGACGCCCTCTTCAGCGGCCAGGAGCTTGTAGGCGGCCATGATCTGGCGGTCGGTGACCTTGTCGATGAGCCCGCCGGACTCCTCCCGTGCACTCTCGGCGAGGCTCCAGGAGGCCGGGTTGCCGATGCGGATGGCGGTGGCGATGGTGTTGGGAGTGGTGACCGGCTCACCGTCGACCAGCGGCGCGGATCCGCTGGCCTGGAACCCGAACATGCGGGGCTTACGGCTGGAGACACCGTCGTCGGCGTACTCGGAGTAGCCCATCCAGTAGGCGGAGATGTTGCCGGCGTTGCCCACGGGAATGCAGTGGATGTCGGGGGCATCGCCGAGCGCGTCGACGACCTCGAACGCGGCGGTCTTCTGTCCCTGGAGGCGGTAGGGGTTGACCGAGTTCACCAGCGCGACCGGGTAGTCGATGCTGAGCTTGCGGGCCAGTTCCAGACAGTCGTCGAAGTTGCCCTCGACCTGGAGCAGGCGGGCGCCGTGCACGAGGGCCTGGGCGAGCTTGCCCATGGCGATCTTGCCCTGGGGCACCAGGACTGCGCAGGTCATACCCGCACGGATGGCGTAGGCGGCGGCGCTCGCGCTCGTGTTTCCGGTGGAGGCGCAGATGACCGCCTGGGCGCCTTCCTCGGCCGCCTTGCTGATGGCCATGGTCATGCCGCGGTCCTTGAAGGAACCGGTCGGGTTGAGGCCCTCCACCTTGAGATGGACGTCGCAGCCGGTCAGCTCGGACACGCGCGTGGCGGGAAGGAGCGGAGTCCCACCCTCCTGGAGTGTGACGACCGGGGTCTTCTCGTTGGCGGGGAGGCGGTCGCGGTATTCCTCGACGACGCCTCGCCACGCCCGTGCCATGCTCACGACGGTGTCCCTTTCGGGTGTTGGATGACGCTCCACGCGCGATCTGTCCGATGGGCCGCCCGGCACGCGTGCGGGGGCTCCCACCTGCCCACGAGTCTATGGCCACCAGGAGACCATCTCGTATCGCGGTCGCTCGTCTCGTTATTCGGTCAATTTTCGGTTGTATGGGCGGCCGCCCGGCACACACGGCCGGACGGCCCCGTAGAGCCTCTTCCGGGCCGGGCCGAAGTGGAGCGGGGCCCGCGACGAACACAGCTAGTCGAAGTTCTCCACCCGCATCACGCTGGCGACCTCCCGCACGGAGTCGTCCTCCTGCAAGCGCTCGACGGTGTTGCGCAGTGCGGCGTCGGGCGCTCGGTGGCTGACGAGGACGAGTTGGGCGTCGTCACCGCTGCCTTCCTGGCGCACGTTCTTGATGGAGACCCCGTGTTCGGCGAAGATCTCGGCGACCTTGGCGAGCACGCCGGGACGGTCGGCCACGTCCAGGGAGACGTGGTAGCTGGTGACGGTCTCGCCCATGTCGTGGACGGGCAGGCCGGTGTCGTGTCCGCCCTCGCCCACGTGGGTCCCGGCGAGGCGGTTACGGGCCACGGCCACCATGTCGCCGAGGACGGCGCTGGCGGTGGGGGTGCCTCCGGCCCCGGCACCGTAGAACATCAGGCTGCCGGCGGACTCGGCCTCGACGAAGACCGCGTTGTAGGCCTCCTTGACGCTGGCGAGGGGATGCTCGACGGGGAGCATCACCGGGTGGACCCGCACGCCCACGGACTCTCCGTCCTCGGAGCGCTGGCAGATCGCCAGGAGTTTGACCACACAGCCCATGGCGCGGGCGCCGGCCATGTCGGCGGCGGAGACACCGGTGATGCCCTCGCGGTGCACGTCGGCGGCGGTGACCTGCTGGGTGTGGAAGGCCAGGCGGGCCAGGATCGCTGCCTTGGCTGCGGCGTCGAAGCCTTCCACGTCGGCGGTGGGGTCGGCCTCGGCGTATCCGAGGGTCTGGGCCTCTTCCAGGGCCTCGGTGAAGCCGGTACCGACCGAGTCCATGCGGTCCAGGACGTAGTTGGTCGTGCCGTTGACGATGCCCAGTACGCGGTTGACACGGTCCCCGGCCAGGGAGTCCCGCAGTGGGCGCAGGAGCGGGATCGCCCCGGCCACCGAGGCCTCGTAGAACAGGTCGACGCCGGCTTCACGCGCGGCGGCGTGCAGGGTCTGTCCGTCCTCGGCCAGCAGCGCCTTGTTCGCTGTGACCACGGATTTGCCGGCCTTGAGCGCGGACAGGATCAGCGACCGGGCCGGTTCGATACCGCCGATGACCTCGATGACCACGTCGATGTCGGGCCGGGTGGCCAGTTCCGTGGCGTCGGTGGTCAGTAGTGCCGGGTCGACACCGCGGTCGCGGTCGAGGCGGCGCACCGCGATACCGCCGATCTCCAACGGTGTGCCCACGCGTGCGGCCAGTTCCTCGGGCTGCTCGTCGACCAGTCGGACGACTTCCGAACCCACTACGCCGCATCCGAGCAGCGCCACCTTCATCGCCATTTGGGCGTGACTCCCACTTCTCTCGTGTCCGTGACCTCGCGCGGCCGGGGCCGCTCCGGGACTTTTCAGCCGACGTCGAGCCGGAGCAGGTCCTCCTCGGTCTCCCTGCGCACGATGACCCGCGCGTCCCCGTCCCGTACCGCGACCATGGCCGGGCGCGGCAGATGGTTGTAGTTGCTCGCCATGGAGTAGCAGTAGGCACCTGTGGCCGCGACCGCGACCAGGTCCCCGGGACGCAGGTCCTCGGGCAGGTACAGGTCGTGCACGATGATGTCACCGCTCTCGCAGTGCTTGCCGACCAGGCGCGAGAGCATCGGCCCGGCCTCGCTGACCCGGGACACCAGGCGCCCTGTGTACTCCGCCCCGTACAGGGCGGTGCGGATGTTGTCGCTCATGCCGCCGTCGACGCTGACGTAGGTGCGGATGCCCTCGACGTCCTTGACGGTGCCGACCTCGTAGACGGTGATGCCTGCGGGGCCCGCGATGGCCCGGCCCGGTTCCACGGCGATGCGGGGCACCGGCAGCCCGGCTTCCTCGCACTCGCGGTGCACGATGGTGCTCAGACCGGCCGCGATGGTCTTGGGGTCGAGGGGATCGTCGTCGGAGGTGTAGGCGATGCCCAGTCCGCCGCCGAGGTCGAGCTCGGCCAGGGTGATGTCGAGTTCCTCGTGGATCCGCGTGAGGAAGCGCGCGACCCGGCGTGCGGCGACCTCGAACCCGGAGGTGTCGAAGATCTGCGAGCCGATGTGCGAGTGCAGTCCGACGAGGTCGATGTGTTCTGCGGCCAGGGTGCGGCGGACAGCCTCCGCGGCCGCTCCCGTACTCATCGCGAAACCGAACTTCTGGTCGTCGTGCGCGGTGGCGACGAATTCGTGTGTGTGCGCCTCCACGCCCGTGGTGACGCGGATGAGGACCTTGGGGCGGGCGCCGGCCCCGGCGGCCACCGACTCCAGGCGGTCGATCTCGTCGAGGGAGTCGACGATGATGCGGCCGACACCGGCCTCGACGGCTCGGCGCAGTTCGGCGACGGACTTGTTGTTGCCGTGCATGCCGATGCGCTCCGGCTGGACCCCGGCGGCCAGGGCGACGGCCAGTTCACCGCCCGAGCACACGTCGAGCTTCATGCCTTCCTCGGTGACCCAGCGGGCGACGGCCTTGGTGAGCAGGGCCTTGCCGGCGTAGTAGACGTCCGAACCGGCGAAGGCGGTGCTGTAGTCGCGGGCCCGGGCACGGAAGTCCTCCTCGTCCATGACGAAGAGCGGCGTGCCGTGGGTACGGGCGAGGTCACCGACGCCGAGGCCGCCGACGGTCAGCTCGCCCTCCACACGGCGGGACGTGGCGGGCCAGACCTTGGGGTCGAGGGCGTTGAGGTCCTCGGGCGGCAGTGGCGGGTTCTCCTCCGGCAGGACCTCCGCGTGACGGGATCCGGCGGGGTGCGCGTAGCGGCTCATGATGGGCTTTCGACTGGACTTTCGTCTGTGCTGTGGCGGAGGACGCCCCGGTCATTGTCCACCGGTCCGGTCGGGACGAGGAGGTCGGGGCAGGGCGCGCGACGGCGTCTCCGGCGAGTCCTACAGCCTTGTGGGCGCGGACACGCCGAGGAGGAAGAGCCCCGTGCGCAGGACCCCGGCGACGGCGGCGGGTAGCGCCGGGTCCGCGACGGCCCCCTCCGCCCGCGCGGCGGCACGGGGACACGTCCGCCACTCATCGTAGGCACTGGCCAGCCCCTCCAGGTATCTGACCAGGATATGGGGTTCCTCTCTGCGTGCGGCCGAGTCCAGGGCACTGGGGCCGTCGAACAGGAACCCGCGCACCGACGCCGTGTGTGCGGGACAGGTCGCGGGGGGCAGGGCCCCGTCGGCGCTCCACCGCCCCTGGCTGGTGGCGTGGGCATGGGCGTAGCGCAGGCGGAAGGCCGGGTTGGCGTCGGTCAGGCGGGACCAGGCGCCCGGACGGTCGGCGGAGGGGAGCACCGGAAGATCGTTCCCGGTGGTCTCGCGTTCGCGGGGGCGTTCGGGGATGGAACGGCAGAAGGCCACACGGGCGCTGTCCTCGCCGATGGCACCCAGGGCCCGGGCGGCCTCGGAGAGCAGCTCGGGAGTGTCGCCGTCGCGATAGGGGTCGCGCCATCCGGCTTCCCTCTCCCCCGGTCCGGCGGGCGGGGCCTGGTCCTCGAGGGCCAGGGCGATGCGGGCGCGTGCGTCGGCGCGTGCGTGCCTGCGGGCCTGGGCGAGCGGGCCGGCCCCGTGCAGGGCGGTGCGCGGCCAGAGGCCCTCCCCGTTCCAGGCACGACCGGTGAGCCAGCGGGGGCCGTCGGCGGCCGCGCGGGTCATGCGGGCGCGCTGTTCGGCGGTGAAGGTGACGTTGACGAACCCTCTCGAGTCACCGCGGACATCGGCGTACCCCGGGCGCAGCTCCTCGGCCAGGCGTCCGCCCACGAGCGCGGGCGCGTCCTTGCCCCGAGAGGTCCCCACGAGGCGCACGATGCGGGGCGCGAGCGGGGAGGCGGCGTCGTGGCCCTGCTGAGCCTGTTCGGCACGCGGCCAGGCGAAGGGGACCCGCTCCGGGTCGAGGTCGAAGGCGCGCACCGCGGCGCCCCGGACCTCCGCCTCCAGGGACCAGGGGGTCACTCCTGCTCCCCCTCCAGCAGCTCGCGGACGATCTCCACGAGTGCGTCGGGGTCGAAGGGTTTGGTCATGTAGGCGTCCACCCCGATGCGTTCCCCATGCCTGCGGTCCTCTTCTTGTGCGCGCGCCGTCACCAGCACGATCCGGCAGGCGAGCTCGTTCCGGCGCGCGAGCAGGTGTTCGGCGACCGTCCAGCCGTCCAGGCGCGGCATCATCACGTCCAGCACGACCACGTGCGGGGCGATGTGGTCGACCCGATCGATGCAGTCCTGTCCGTCGACGGCAGTGAACACCTCGAACCCCTCGAGCTCGAGGTTGAGGCGGATGAGTTCCCGGATCATTTCGTCGTCCTCGACGACGAGAACCCGTGCGGGTAGGGCGTTCACGGGCGTGACCCTACCGTCGGCGGGTGAACGCGCACCACTGGAACGGCCGAGCGGTGGGCGGCGATGCGGGATCCGGGGTGTGACGGGGCAGGCCCCGGCCTCGAGTGGACGAGGACCCCACAGCCCCTGCTACAGTTGTGCACGCAACCGCGCCCCCTTAGCTCAGGGGATAGAGCAACGGCCTCCGGAGCCGTGTGCGGAGGTTCGAATCCTCCAGGGGGCACACAAGAACGACCGGCGGGAAAACCCCGCTGAACAGCAGATACGGCACCCTTCGGGGTGCCTTTCCTGTTTCAGGCCTCCTCATCCTGCGTCACGTTTGCCGAACCTCTGTGGACCACTGACGGGCCGGACATAAAACACAAAAAGGGCGGGAACTCCGAAACCGTTCGGAGCCCGCCCGAAACCATTCGATGCCGTGTGATCCGCGCCACTGACACCACCGAATCGGGGTCAGTCCTGCTTGATGGCCGAAATCTCGAACTCGAGTCCGACCTTGTCCCCGACGAGCACCCCGCCGGTCTCGAGCGTGGCGTTCCAGGTGACCCCGAAGTCCTTGCGGTTGATCGTCGTGGAACCCTCGAAGCCGACGCGGACGTTACCGAACGGGTCAGTGGCCTGGCCTTCGAAGGTGAACGGCACGGTGACCTGCTGCGTGGTGCCCTTGATCGTGAGGTCGCCGGTCACGTCGAGCGTCTCCTCCCCGGTCCGGGTGACCTCGGTCGATCGGAAGGTGATCTCCGGGTGGTCCTCCATCTGAAGGAAATCGTTGCTGCGCAGGTGGGCGTCACGGTCGGCGTTGCGGGTGTCGATACTGGCCGCCTGGATCACGATCTCCACCGAGGAGCGGGACGGGTCCTCACCGTCGAGGACGGCGGTGCCGGTGAATTCGTCGAAAGAGCCGCGAACCTTGGTCACCATCGCGTGCCGGGACACGAACCCGATCCGGGTGTGCGCGGGGTCCAGGGTGTAACGGCCGGTGAGCTCGGGGTGGGACTGCTGGAACGCCATCGGGCACCTCCATGTAGTAGATGCGTCTTCTCTACACGACACGATGGGTCCACAAGGGCGAACGGCACGCGTGGCGGAGCTACTCGCACGTGCGATTCCTGCGTGTGTCTGCCGGGGACACGGACGGCGCGTCGTGGTCGTCGTCGTGGGAGGGACGTACCCGCACCAGCTGGGCGAGCAACGCCAGGACCGGCAGTTCCAGGAGCGGCCCCACGACGAGGGCGACCGCGATGAGCGGGCGGTCGGGGAAGGCCGCGACCGCGATGGCCAGCGCGATGGGCGAGTTCCGGGCCGTGGCGGTCATCGTGAGCGTGACTCTCTGTGCTGCGGGCAGACGCAGGAGCCGGGACAGGATCACCGACAGCGACGGCAGCACGACGAAGAAGACCGCGAGCGGCGGCAGCAGGGCCAACAGGTCCGCGGCGTGTTCAAGGACCGTGCGGGCCTGCCAGGCGAACATCGCGAACACCGCCGCGCACAACAGCGGCAGCACGATGTGCGCCGCAGGAGCAATGACGAACCGTTCGCGCCGGCCTTCGCTCCTGAAGCGCGCCGAGGCCCAGCGCAAGACCAGCGCGAGCACCAGAGGTACCACGAGCACCAGCAGGACCGATTCGGCCAGTGTCGCGGCGTCGACCATCGCGGCCTCGCCGCCCAGCAGCAGCACGTACACCGGCAACAGGACCAGCTGCAGGACGAGGTTGACCGGCAGCAGGGCGGCGGCGATCCCGGTGTGGCCGCGCGCCATGGCGGTGAAGACCAGGTACCAGTCGGTGCACGGGGTCACCAGGAGCAGCAACAACCCGATCCGCAGGTCGGGATCCCCGCCCAGCAACCCGGTGCCCAGCGCCCAGGCCAGAGCCGGGGTGAGGACGAAGTTGAGCACCAGGCCGACCACCACGAGGGTCCTGGCCCGGCGGACCTCCCCGACGTGAGCCGCGTCCATCTGCACGAAGACGGCGGTGAGCATCACGAGCAGCGCGGGCAGCACCACGTGTTCGGCCGCCGGGCCGATGGGCAGCAGCAGCCCGGCACCCAGGCCGGCGAGGGCGGACAGGGCGACGAACAGGCTCTGGAGGCGTTCTGGCAGGGACACGGTCAGTTCTCCGCAGCGGTTCCGAGGACGCCCGACGGGCGGGCCGGGGCCGGCCCCGGCCCACCGCCGGTACCTCAGAGGTCCCAGACGTAGACGTCCCCGGTCTGGTCGGAGGCCACGACACGGCTGCCGTCCTCGCTGATCGAGACGGCCCCGAATTCGGATCCGGGCTCCTCCATGACCACGGACTCCTCCATGTTCTGCAGGTCCCAGACACGCACGGAACCGTCGTGGGAGGCGCTCGCGGCCGTCTGCCCGTCGCCGCTCACCTCCACGTCCCGCACGTAGCCGCTGTGTCCTTCCAGAGCGCCGAGCTGTTCGCCCAGGTCGGTGTCCCACACGATGACGCTTCCGTCGTCGGAGGCACTGACGACGGTGCCGTCGGCCCCGAAGTCGACGCCCCGAACCCAGTCGGTGTGGCCCTCGAGGGTCGCCTCCTCGCTCTCGGACTCCACGTCCCACAGGATGACCGAGTTGTCGTCGGAGCCGCTGGCGACCATGCTGCCGTCCGGGCTGAAGGCCACATCGCGCACCCAGTCGGTGTGGCCCTCGAAGGAGCCCACCTCGGTCTCGGACTCCACGTCCCACACCTTGACGTCGCCGTCGTCGGAGCCGCTGGCGACCATGCTGCCGTCCGGGCTGAAGGCCACGCCGCGCACCCAGTCGGTGTGGCCCTCGAAGGAGGCCACCTCGCTGCCCTCGGCCTCCCAGACGGTGACACTGCCGTCGCTGGCACCGCCTGCCAACAGGGAACGGTCCTCACTGAAATCGACCGACAGGACCGAGGAGTAGTCGAGACCGGTCAGCGAGCCCTCGGCGGCATCGTCCTCGATGTTCCACAACGACACCTCGCCGGTGTCGGTACCCTGCGCGATCACCGTGCCGTTGGAGGTCAGAGCGATGCTCTCATCGTCACCGCCCGGCTGGACGACGAGCGGATCGTGGGCACTGGTCTCAGCGCCGCCACCGCCACCGGAGCCCCCACCAGTGCCCTCACCGGAGGAATCGCCCCCGCCGATGAGGAAGAAGATTCCGCCCGCGATGAGAGCGAGCACCAGGAAGACGGCGACGAGCACGATGACCAGGACCGGCCCGCCCTTCTTCTTCGGCGGTCGAGGCGGGCCGTAGGGCGAGCCGGGCGGCCCCGGCTGTCCGTACGGGGGCGCGCCGCCTCCGGGCGGACCGTACTGCGGGGCACCGTGGCCGTAAGGCTGGCCGGGCTGCGGACCGGACGGGCCGTACCCGGGCGGAGGACCGGGCTGGCCGTACCCGGGCGGAGGACCGGGCGGAGGACCGGGCGGACCGGGTTGGCCGGGTTGGCCGGGCCCGTATCCCTGGGGGTCGCCGTACGGGCCTTGCGGTGGAGGGTTGCTCATGACAGCTCTCTTCGGGACTACAGACAAAGGGAGGGGAATGTGTCGTCCGACCGTCCCCGCCCAGGGGCAATGGATACGGCGGTGGGGGACGATCCGCCCAGCATGTCAGAAGATGCTCCCCGAGATGGAGTTCGGTCCGGCACGAGGGATTCTCCGGAGCGGACCGCGTGTGCCGACCGTCTCTCCAGGGCAGCGCAATCGTACTGGCGGACAACTGACGACGCCGAGGAGTGACCGTGCCTTCGAGGGATCCGATAAGTCAACCGTGGGGGTCACGGCTCCCCTACGGTCAGGGCCGGCAGTGGCCGGCAAGGGTCGACCACCACTTGGCGGAGGGGCTGGCCCCGGAAGAGGTGGACCGTTGGGTGAGGTCCGCGACGATCCTGCATTCCAACGGCGACGCGCTCGACATCGCGGTCAAGGACGGCCGGGTCGTCGGGGTGCGGGGCCGGGGAAAGGACCGGGTCAACCGCGGCCGCCTGGGGCCCAAGGACCTCTATGGCTGGCAGGCCAACCACTCCCCCGACCGGCTCACCCACCCCCTGGTACGCCGGGACGGGGTGCTGACCGAGACCGACTGGGACACCGCTTTGGGTCTCGTGGCGAGCCGCAGCAGGGAGTTGCTCGACGAGCAGGGGTCCACGGCGCTGGGTTTCTACACGAGCGGCCAGCTCTTTCTCGAGGAGTACTACACCCTCGCTGCCGTCGGCCACGGAGCGATCGGCACCAACCACATGGACGGCAACACCAGGTTGTGCACGGCGACCGCCGCGGCGTCCCTGAAGGAGTCGTTCGGTTGTGACGGACAGCCGGGCTCCTACAGCGACATCGACCATGCCGACGTCATCGCGCTGTACGGCCACAACATGGCCGAGACGCAGACGGTGTTGTGGGCCCGTGTCCTCGACCGGTTGGCGGGGCCGAACCCGCCCCGGCTCGTGTGCGTGGACCCCAGGCCGACCCCGGTGGCCCGGAAGGCGACGGTGCACCTGGCGCCCCGTCCGGGCACCAACGTGGCGCTGATGAACGCTCTCCTGCACGAACTGATCAGGAACGACCGGGTCGACCACACCTACGTCGAGAACCACACCGTCGGCTACGAGGAATTGGTCCGGAGGACCGCCGAGTACCCGCCCGAGCGCGCCGCCGAGATCTGCGGTGTATCGGCGCCGGCCATCCGTGGGGCCGCGGAACTGCTGGGGGGTGCCGAGAGGCTCCTGTCGACCGTGCTCCAGGGCTTCTACCAGGCGAACCAGGCCACCGCCGCCGCTGTACAGGTCAACAACGTGCACCTGCTGCGGGGCATGCTGGGACGGCCCGGCGCGGGGGTTCTGCAGATGAACGGCCAACCCACGGCGGAGAACACGCGGGAGTGCGGCGCCGACGGCGACATGACGGGCTTCAGGAACTGGAACAACGACGGGCACGTGGCCGATCTCGCCCGGGTCTGGAACCTGGACCCGATGCGGATCCCGCACTACGCGCCACCCACACACGCCATGCAGATCATGCGCAACGTGGAGAAGGGCTCGATCCGCTTCCTGTGGGTCAGCGCGACCAACCCGGCGGTGTCGTTGCCCGAGCTACGACGGGTCCGTGCGCTCTTGTCACAACAGTCACTGTTCCTGGTGGTGCAGGACTGTTTCATGACCGAGACCGCCGAGCTCGCCGACGTGGTGCTGCCCGCGGCCATCTGGGGGGAGAAGACGGGCACCCTCACCAACAGCGACCGCACGGTGCACCTGTCCGAGAAGGCCGTGGAAGCGCCCGGCGAGGCTCGGCCGGACCTGGACATCTTCCTGGACTACGCGCGTCGCATGGACTTCCGCGACGCCGACGGCCATCCCTTCCCCCAGTGGCACGATCCGGAGTCGGCGTTCGAGGCATGGAAGCGAGCCAGTGCGGGGCGGCCCTGCGACTACTCCGGGCTCACCTACGAACGGCTGCGCGGCGCCAGTGGTGTCCAATGGCCCTGCGACGAGGAGCGCCCTGACGGTACCGAGCGCCTCTACGCGGACGGCCGGTTCTGGGCCCTGCCCGAACAGTGCGAGAGCTACGGCAGGGACCTGGTCACCGGAGCCCCGTTGGAGGAGATGGAGTACCGGGCGATGAACCCCGAGGGGCGGGCGATGCTCAAGGCCGTGGAGTACGTGCCTCCTCACGAGGAACCGGACCGGGACCACCCCTTCGTCCTGATCACCGGCCGCACGCTCTACCACTTCCATACGCGAACCAAGACCGGGCGTTCTCCCGAGCTGCAGCGTGCGGCCCCCGAGGTGTGGGTGGAGGTCTCCCCCTCGGACGCGCAGGAGGCGGGCCTCTCCGAGGGTGACCCGGTGGAGGTGTCCTCACCGCGCGGGACGATCCGGGCCCGTACCAGGGTCAGCGGTATCCGCGCCGGTGTCCTGTTCGTGCCCTTCCACTACGGCTACTGGGACACCGAGGTCTCGGAGGGCGACGGGGCGCGGGACCGGGCGGCCAACGAGATGACCGTCAGTGATTGGGACCCGGTCTCCAAGCAGCCCCTGTTCAAGACCGCCGTCGCACGGCTGCGTCCCTTGGGTGAGGGCGACGGGCGGCCGGCACCGGCGCCCACCACGACGGCCTCGGCGTCTCTCGACCACCGTGTGGCGGCCACGCGGGGCACGCCCGACACCTCGGAGGAGACGACCGGAGGGGGAGCACCGTGAGGATCGTAGCGGCCCTGCGCGAGCTGCACCGCTCGGAGAGCGCGTTGGCCGACGAACTGCTGCGGGTGGCCGACCGGCACTCGGAGGAGCCCGAGGTCCGCCACGTGGCCGAGGACCTGGCGTACTGGTCCCGTGAGCACGCACACGAGATCACCGAGGTCATGCCTCGCTACAGGTCCGACCCGGCCGGACTGGCACACCCCGAACCGGCCGAGGAGGACCAGCCCGAACTCCCCGGGGAAGAGGGCGACGCGGACCTGGCGCTCCTGGCCGATCTGCGGCGGGTGTACCGGATGTCGGCGGGGGTGGCGCTGGACTGGGACCTGCTCGGCCAGGGTGCCCACGTCGTCGCGGACGCCGATCTGCTGGCGGCCACGGAGCGGTGCCGCGCACGGGCGGAACGACAGATGCGCTGGGCCCGCGGCATGCTCAAGGCACTCTCCCCGCAGATTCTGGCCACCTGAGAACCGCGCCGCACGGGCACAGCAGGACGGGTCAGCGGAGCTGGTCACCGTAGACGTGCTCGACGGCGAGGGTGAGGAGGATCCGGCGCTCGTCCACCATGGCCTGTCGGTACTCGTCCCAGTCGGGGTGTTCACCTGCGGCGGCTCGGTAGTGGTCGACCAACGCCTGGACCTCGGGGCCGTGCGGATCGTCGCCGGGCCCGATCAGAGTGGCGGTGCCCTCGGCGGTGGCCCACGCCCAACCGTCGGAGCGGGTGACCTCGAGCGCGGCACGGGGATCCCGGCGCAGGTTCGCGGTCTTGGCGAGCCCCTCGCGTGTGGAGACCTGGATGATGCTGTCCGAACGGTCGTAATGGGGCCGGACGGGCGAGAGTTGGGGACGGCCGTCGGACTTCAGGGTGGCCAGGATCCCCAGGCGGCTCTCTGCCAGGAGCACGTGCGGGTCGTAGGAGGTGGAAGTCACGGCTGTCCTCTCTCGGGGCGGTCGGTCCGAGCGGCGCCCGTGGTGCGGGCGGTGCCGGTGTGGTCCGCCGGTCCGGGCCATGGCCCGCCGCTCACCCACCGTTGTACCGGGGGCGGGGTGCGGGCGTCACGGATACGCGCGGCCGGAACCGGACCGGGCATCCGGGAATGGGCCCGGCCCCGGCCACGCAGAGGTGGCACCCATGGACACGGCACATGCCCGCACGGCCGCCGGACGAGCCGCGGGCCCGACCCCGCTCACGCGTGGGTCAGCGGCGACCGGCCGTGTCGGTGGCGGGCTCGGGCCGGGTCCCGGCACCGGTCCCGCCGTCGGCGTCGGTGCCCGTATCGCCCGCTGAATCCGAGTTACCGCGGTCGAGCGCGCCGGCGGTCAAGGCCACGGCCAGGCCCAGCACCGCGGTCACCGCGCCGAGCAGGGCCGGCGAGGTGTAACCGAGCCCGGCACCGATCCCCAGTCCGCCGAGCCAGGCACCGCCCGCGTTGGCGAGGTTGAACGCCGAGTGGTTGCTGGCGGCTGCGATGGTCGGCGCGCCGGCGGCCTTGTTCATGATGAGCACCTGCAGTGGCGCGGTGACACCGAACCCGACGGCGCCCAGCACGACGACGGCGATCATCGCGCTCACCGGGTGCTGGACGGCCACGGAGAACAGCAGGAGCACCACGGCCAGCGATGCCAGGGATCCGTAGATCGTCGGACGCAGCCACCGGTCGGCGAGCGGCCCCGTGACGAGCGATCCGAGCGTCATCCCGGTCCCGAACAGGGCCAGGACGACGGGCACCCCGGACGGGGACATCCCGGCGATCTCGGTCATCATCGGGGAGATGTAACTGAAGACCGCGAAGACCCCGGCGAAACCGAAGACGGCGGTCAGCAGCCCGAACAGCACCTGGGGTCGGCCCATCGCCGCGATTTCCCCGCGCAGGCGCACACCCTTCGAGGAGGGCACCTCGGGCACGAAGATCAGTACGGACACCAGGCTCACCAGTGCGATGGCGGCGACCACGAGGAACGCGGCCCGCCAGCCCATCAGCTGGCCGACGAACGTGCCGGCGGGCACACCCACGATGTTGGCGACGGTCAGCCCCAGGAGCATGCGTGCCACGGCGGTGGCCCTGCGTGCGGGGCCGGCCATGTGCGCGGCGACCAGGGCACCGATACCGAGGAAGGCCCCGTGCGGGAGTCCGGCCAGGACCCGGCTGGCCAGGACCGTCTCGTAGGTGGGCGCGGCGACGGTGGCCAGGTTGCCGAGCGCGAAGAGCCCGAGGAACAACAGCAGTGCGGTGCGCCGGGGCAACCGGGTGGCCGCAGCGGTCAGCAACGGGGCGCCCACGACCACACCGAGGGCGTAGGCGGCGATGAGGTGGCCTGCGGTGGACAGGGAGACGTCGAGATCGGCGGCCACCTCGGGCAGCAGACCCATGATGACGAACTCGGTCGTTCCGATGGCGAAGGCGCCGAGAGCCAACGCGAGCAGAGCGAAGGGCATGGGCGTACCTCTCCTGGTACTGACAGGGGTGGTGTGTGCGGATACGGGTGACGGGGGCGGCGCTGCCCCGGAGGTCCCGGAGGAGAACACGGATTTGGCACGTGCTAATTCCAGGTTGGCAGAAACGGCACGACCGCTCAAAGGGGGCGGGGTGTGAACTCGCTCGCGCTGCCCGGGACGGCACGTCCACGGGCTGCGGTTACCGTGGGCGGTGACCGGACGAGGCCGACGAGAGAACCAGGGAGGCCGAGGAGCAGATGCCGAGCAGCGGTGCGGACGACCCCCGCGAGCGTCCGGTCTCCCCCGCCGCCCCTCCCGGGTCCGCCACGGACCGCCCGGAGGGGCCGCCGAAGCCGCAAGCCTCCCCCGCGCCCCGTTCCCGCCGGCCCACGATGGCCGACGTCGCCGCGCACGTGGGCGTCTCCCGCCAGTTGGTCTCCCTGGTCCTGGCCGACAAGCCCGGCCCCAACCCGCGCACCCGCGAACGGATCCTGCGCGCCGCCGAGGACCTCGGATACCACGCCGACACCGCCGCCCAGCTGCTGCGCCGCGCACGCAGCCGCCAACTCGGCGTCCTCTTCACCATGGAGCACCAGCTCGAGACCCACATCGTCGAGGCCCTCTACCCCGCCGCCGCGGACGCCGGATACGAACTCGTCCTCGGCGCCCTGCTGCCGACCCGCAGTGAGCGCCGCGCCATCGACGACCTGGTCGGGTTGAGGTGCGAGGCGCTCATCCTGATCGGACTCGCCGAACAGGCCCCCGCCCACCTGGCCAAGGTCGCCGAGCAGGTACCCGTCGTCGAGATCGCCCAGTACACCGGCGCCCCCGGAACCGACAGCGTGCGCACCGACGACGCCGCAGGGGTGCGTGAGGCGGTCGGCCACCTGGTAGCGCTGGGCCACACCGACGTGGTCCACGTGGACGGCGGCGACCGCCCCGGGGCGGCCCAGCGGCGCGAAGGGTACCTGGAGAGCATGCGCGCCCACGGGCTCGCCGACCGCATCGAGGTCCTGGCCGGGGACTACACCGTGGAATCCGGTGTGGCCGCCGCCCGGTACCTGGCCGAACGGGACCGGCTCCCGACCGCGGTGGTGGCCGGCAACGACCTGTGCGCCTGCGGGCTCGTGGAGGCCTTCGTGCGCAAGGGCGTGCACGCCCCCGAGGACCTGTCGGTGGTGGGCTACGACGACAGCCGTACGGCCTCGCTCCCCTACCTGGACCTGACGACGGTGCGGCAGGACACCGGTCGGATGGCCGAGATCGCCGTGCGCGCGGCGGTCGAACGGTTGGACGGGGGACGCACGGAGGACCGGGTGGACGTCCTCGAGCCCGCCCTCACGCTGCGGAGCAGTACAGCACCGCCGCCCGGCCGTTGAGGACGGGGTGTTGGGACGGGCCGTCCTCGACGGGCCCGCCACACGGGTTCGTGGCCTCGGGCTCAGGCAGGCCCGTAGGGAACCGCCCCTTCCAGGGTGACGGTGAGCTCCTTACCGCGCGGGGTGGTGTAGCTGCGCTGCTCACCCGCGCGTGCCCCGATCAGCGCCCGGCCGAGCGGGGACTCGGGCGAATAGATCGTGATCCCCTCGGAGTCGGATCCGTCGCGCACACCGAGCAGGAAGGTCTCGGTCTCGTCCTCGGAACCGTGGCGCACGGTCAGCACCATGCCGGGTTCGGCGATGCCGTCGTCCGGCGGGGTCTCACCCACGACGGCGTCGCGCAGCAGTTCCTGGATGCGGGCGATGCGGCTCTCCCTCCAGTCCTTGTCGGCGGGGACCTCGAACTCCGCGGCGACCTCGTCCGGGACCGGTCCCCCCGTGAGGACCGCGAGCTCGCGGACGAGTCGTTCGTGTGTGGCTCGGGACAACCAGGTGTTCATGTGTTGCACGGGGCCTCCTCATATACTGCGCCCCGCCGGGATCACCGGCGGGGCGCGGGGTTCGGGTACGCGGAGTACGGGTCAACGCGTGGGGTCGAAGGGCTCCAGCTCCTGGGGCAGCTTCTGGGTGGCCACCGCACGTGCGAGCAGCCGTCCCGTGGCGGGACCGTGGGTGAGCCCCCACATCCCGTGGCCCCCGGCGACGTACAGGCCGCGCACACCGGTGGGCCCGACGAGTGGGAGTCCGTCGGCCGAGACCGGCCGGGGCCCGACCCAGGTGTCGGCACGGTCCTCGAGGTCGACCCCGTCCATGTAGGGCGCGGCCGAGCGGACGATGGCCTCCACACGTGCTGAGTCGGCGGGCGCGTCCGGCGCGGCGAACTCCATGGTTCCGGCCACCCGTATCCCGTCCTTGTCCGGGGTGCAGGCCACCCGCGCCTCGGGCAGGTACACCGGCCCGGGAACGGGGCGGTCGGTACCCGCGGTGAAGCTGTAGCCGCGGCCGGCCGCAACGGGTGTACGCACGCCCCAGGGCCGGGCGCTCCGGTTCAGCCACGACCCGGAAGCGACGACGAGGTTCTCGGCCTTCTCCACCTCGCCCTTCTCGGAGGTCAACGTGAAGGCGTCCCCCGCACGCGACGGGTACCGCACCTCGTCGACCGGGAACCCTTCGACGATGCGGCCCCCGCGGGACCGGACGGCGTCGGCGAGGGCGTGGGTGAACAGCGCCGGCCGGAGATAGCGCTGACCGTGGATACGGACACCCGCACGGACCTGGTCGGAGGCCACGGGGACGAGGTCGCGTACGTCCCCGGCGTCGAGCGCGGTGTGGGAGGCGGGGATACCGGCTTCCTCCACCTCCTGCAGCTCGTGCACCAGGCCCAACGCCTTCCTCTCGGAGGAGAACAGGGCGGTGATGGGGGCTTCCTCGATCACCGCGCCGACCCCGCCGTCCAGGAGTTCGTCGAAGGCCTCGTGACAGGCACGGCTGAGGGGAGCGTTGCTGAGAAGGGCCCGCTGATGCCCCTTGGGCGTGGAGTTGAGGGCGAACATCGCGAGGAAGCGTGCGAGCTCCGGCTTCGGGAACCGGGGCACGGACAAGGGGTGGTGCGGGTCGATCAGTGACCGCGCGCCGTCCAGGAGCGCGCTCGGGGTGTTGAGCGGTACCGCGAGCGCGGGAGAGAGCCACCCGGCGTTGCCCCAGGAAGCACCGGCGGCGACGCGGTCGCGCTCGAGTACGGTCACTTCGATCCCGTGCTCCTGGAGGTACCAGGCGGTCGAGAGACCGACGACACCTGCGCCGACGACGGTGACGGCGCGGGGTGCGTCCACAGCCGATGCGGCCATGCACGTTCTCCTTAGGACGGACGACGAACAAGTGGATACCGAGGGGGACGATACAAGTCTGCTCAAAAAACCGCACTACCCATTGTCCGTGTCGCACAATTTTTGGCTAGCATCGTGTGGCACCAGCACAATATGGGTCTGAACGAGGCTCGAACACGGGGAGTGCGCTGTGGTCCTGTTGGAACGCTTGTCGACGATCCTCGGTGTCTACGGAACGCGCCCGGCCGGCCCGCGCATCCCCGTGAACGCGATCGTGCGCAGCGTGGCGGTGCACGACCCGGGCGGGGGGCGCCTCGAGTCCGGCGATCTCCTGTTGGCGTTGGGCGAGCGGGATCCCGTACGTGCCGTGGAACTCGCCGAGGCCGCGGACGCGTCGGCGGTCGTGGTACGCACCGGCGGGGCGGACCCGGACGACGAGGCGCTCCGTGCCGCGCGGCAACGGGGTGTCGTCCTGTTGTGGGTACCGCCCGAGGTCTCCTGGAGCCAGGTCGCAGGCATCGTCTTCGGGTTGGTCCTGGAGGGCGGGGAGACCGAGTCCGGGCGCGGCCCGAGTGACATGCCGACGCTGGCCGACACCCTCGCGGCGCAGTTGGCCGGCCCGGTGACGATCGAGGACCCGCTCTCCCGTGTTCTGGCCTACTCGGCGCGCCAGGGTTCGACCGACCGGGCCCGTTTGGACACGATCCTCGGCCGCCGAGTGCCGGAAGCGTTGCGCGAGCACCTGTCGCGGTCCGGGGTGTTCGACCGGCTGGCCTCCTCCGACGAACCGGTGTACGTGCCGCCCGCGGAGGAGTACGGGATGGGGGCACGCACAGCGGTGGCGGCGCGTGTGGGCCGGGAGTTCCTCGGCTCGGTATGGCTGTCCTGCGCGGGCCCGCTCTCGCCCGAGCGCGCCCGGATCCTGGCCGAGGGCACCCGTGCCGTCGCGCTGCACCTGCTGCGCAGCCGGGTCAGTGCCGACCTGGAGCGGCAAGTGGAGTCGGAGCAGGTCGGCCGGCTGCTGGAGGGCGGCACCGACCCCACCGAGGCGGCGGTCCGACTCGGCCTGACCACGTCCCCGCACAGGGTGGTGGCATTGCAAGCGCACACACCCGAGGAACGGCACGCGGCGGCGCTGCTGGCGTTCGAGCGGGCCACGACCGGCTTCGGATGGTCACGCCCCGGGCGCAGCACCGTCTTCGGGAGCACAGTCTACACGGTCCTGCCGTGCGGGCCCGACAGTTCCCGGGCCCGCGACTGGTTGGCCGAGACCGTCCGCGGACTGCCCGAGCACGTGATGGTGCACGCGGGCATCGGGGGCCCGGCCGATCCGGCGCGCCTGGCCGAGAGCCGGCGGGAGGCCGACGAGAGCCTGGCGCTGCAGTCGGCCCGGCCGGACCGGGAGGTGGTGGCCTACGACGAGTCGTGGGACGAGGTGCTCCTGCACCGGTTGCGTACGTCCTCGTCCTCGGGGCGCCGTCCCGCCGACGGGCCGGTCGCGGACCTGGAGCGGCACGACACCGAGCACGGGACCCGCTTCGTACCGACCCTGCGGGCCTGGCTCCGTGCGCAAGGGGATCCGGCCGAGGCGGCGCGGATGTTGGAGGTCCACTCCAACACCGTGCGCAACCGCATGCGCCGGATGGCCGGTGTCACCACCCTCGATCTGGGGGACCCGGACCGGCGGCTCGCCCTGGAGATCGCGCTCGAGGTGCACCTGCCCGGGGGCTGAACCGGGGTGGCTGGGCCGGGGACGAGCCGACCGGGAGGTCGACTCGCGCCGGCCGGGCCTTCGTTCCGGGTGCGCTCACTCCGGTGCGGTGGAGGAAATGGTGCGGTGTGCCCGGATCGCACCGGTGCAGAGCACCCCGGCATAGAGCACACAGCCGACCATGATCGCCGTGAACTGGGCGGCCCCGGTCCCGAGGAAGAAGGGGGCCACGGCGCCGGCGAGCAGGAGTCCCGCGCTGACGGTGAGCCATGGGGCCGCGCTGCGGTGCACGTGGTACCAGGCCCGTTCGTTCTCCAGGGTGCGCTTGGTCCTGATCCCGAACGCCGCGTTCGGTGCGATCCGCTCCTTGCCTGCCCGGTAACCGAGCAGGAAGGTCAGCACCGCGGTGGCGCCCAGGGCGATCGCGACCGCGGCCAACGGCCCTCCCCCGAGGGGCGGCAGATCGGACATAGCAACTTCAGACATGCGGGGCTTGATCCTCCAAGAGTCGGTCGGCGGCATTTCCGGTCCCGCGTTCAGGGTGCGGTCGATCTACCCGTGTCGGTCCGGTCGGCATCCGCATTCTCTGCAGCCTTCCCAGAAACAGTGCGTGAGGGGAGGAGATCGCCCGGACGGATCAGACAGAGCGTCGGCGCACCGAGCATGACCAGGGAGAATCCGGGGCGAACCGGAACGACAGGACCATGAACACGAGGTCTAAGCCACTATCCGGATTCCTCCCCGACCTGAAGTCCGGGGCATCCTCCGGGAGGTTCGGGTGAACAAGGCCCCGGTGAAGTCGACGCCGGTGACGCGCTCGCCTTCGATGCTGAGGACGGTCGCGTAGTTCTCGGGGGTGCGGCTGACCACGTCCCGGCACGACCTGGTGCGCGGGGTGTGCGAAGGCCTGGCCTACGCTGCCCGGCAGGAGGACGGTTACGCCCGGTACCTGGACCACCTGTCGGCCGCACGCGGCCTGTGGCGGGACGAGCACGAGACACGAAGGAGCACCCCCCGCATGAGTACCGCACCCGGACAGCTGTCACCCGCCTCCCGGGAGAGTGCGCTCTCCGCGGCCGACGGCGGCACGTTCGACGTCGTGGTCGTGGGCGGCGGGATCACCGGTGCCGGGTGTGCCCTGGACGCCGCGACCCGCGGCCTCTCTGTGCTGTTGGTGGAGGCCGGCGACCTGGCCGCCGGCACCTCCTCGCGCTCGGGCAAGACCGCGCACGGAGGACTGCGCTACCTGGAACAGCTCAACTTCTCGCTGGTGGCCGAGGCGCTGCGCGAACGCGACCGGATGATCGGGGTCACCGCACCGCACCTGGTGGGCGCCGAACCGTTCCTGTTGCCCACGACCCGGTGGTGGGAACGCCCCTACTTCGGCGCGGGCGTGTTGGCCTACGACACGATGGCGCGGTCCCGCGGGCGTCTGGGGGTGCCGCGCCACCGCCACCTGGGCCGGGCCTCCACGCACCGGCGGGCCCCGGGACTGGCCCCGTCGGTGACGGGAGCGATCCGGTTCTACGACGGGCGCATGGACGACGCCCGCCACACACTCGCGGTGGCCCGCACCGCCGCGCGTGAGGATGCGGCGGTGCTCACCCACACCCGGGTGACCGGGGCACTGCTCGAGGGGGAGCGGGTGTGCGGGCTCCGGTTGGCCGATGAGCTCTCCGGCCGCGAGGTGGAGGTCCGCGCCGGGTCGGTGATCAACGCGGCGGGGGTGTGGGCCGCGGACGTGCAGCGGCTCGCGGGGCCGGCGAGTTTCTCGGTGCGCCCGGCCAAGGGGGTGCATCTGCTCGTGGACGGGGACGCGTTCGATTCCGACTCCGGGCTCATCGCACGCGCGGAGGACTCGGTCATCGTCCTGCGCCGGTGGTACGGCAACTGGCTGTTGGGCACCACCGACACGGCCTACGACGGGGACCGGGCCACGCCCTCGGTGGAGGCGAGCGACGTCGGCTACCTGCTGCGCAACGTCAACCGGTACCTGTCCCGTCCCTTGACGCGCGCCGACGTGCTGGGCGCCTACGCGGGGCTGCGCCCGCTGTTGTCGGCCGCGGGCGGTCCGGGGGCGACCTCGGCGCTCTCCCGCGACCACACGGTGATCACCGGGCCCGCGGGGATGGTGACGGTCGTGGGCGGCAAGTACACCACCTACCGGGTGATGGCGCGCGAGGCCGTGGACGCGGCCGCCCGGTCGATGGGGCGCGATCCGGGCCCGAGCCGGACGGCGGACCTGCCCCTGGTGGGTGCGGACGGCCGCGCGGAGGCGGCCTCCGGACTCGACCGCCTGGCCGCCGAGGCGGGAACCTCCAGGGCCGCGGCCGAGCGCATGTTGCACCGGTACGGAGGGGAACTGCCGGAGTTGTTGCGCGGGGGCGAGAGGGAGATGGCGGGCCACCTGGACTCGGAGTTGCGCAGGGCGGTCACGCACGAAGGGGCGATGACGCTGTCCGACGTGCTGGTGCGCCGTACACGCGTGTCCTTGACGGCCGAGAGCGGCGGAACGGAGGCGGCCCCGGAGATCGCGGGGATGCTCGCCCCGCTCCTGGGCTGGTCGGCCGATCGGGCCGACCGGGAGGTGGAACGTTTCCGGGCCGAGATCGGACACGACCGGGCCGCCCTGTCGAGTGACTGGGGAGACCCGAAACACTAAACTCATCACTCCCCGCAATTAAGGAGTGACTATGTGTAGCTACTTTCGGGGTCTTCGACAGGGTGAGGCGCAAGCGGACACGGCCGCCCGCGCCCGCTTCGTGGTGGTCGTGCCTGAAACGGCCCGAGTCCGTGGTGCTCAGCGGTGAGCCGCGCCAGACGTCATCGACCGGTGGTCGTGAGTTGGCCGACACATCGGTCCGTGTTCAGTCCCGTCGGCGAGGGTTGCTGCCCGTCGGTCCCCCCTGGCCGGCGCATCCCCTCTCACACATCGGAGAGCGACCCCATGACTACGACACACGCACCGACGCCGCGTGCCGCCCGGGCATGCCGCTCCTTCCGCAACGCCCTGTCCATCTCGGTGGCCACCGCCGTCGCCGGTTCCCTGACCCTGGTGCCCGCGACCGTGGCGGCAGCACCGTCGGCGGGTGACTCCTACCGCGGTGGGATCGAGGTCGTATCGGGCGAGGAGGGATCCGCCGGTGATTCGGTCACCGGAACGGTCTTCGTCGACAACAACCGGAACAGCGCCAAGAACGGTGGCGAGGAGGGCCTGGCCGACGTCATGGTCACCAACGGCCGTGACGTGGTCCGGACCGACAGCGAAGGCCGGTACGAGCTCCCCGCGTTCGACAACATGACGGTGTCGATCACCCAGCCGTCGGGCTACCAGGTCCCGATGGACGAGCACAACGTCCCGCAGTTCCACTACAACCACCTGCCCGAAGGGTCCCCGGACCTGAAGTACGGCGGCATCGAGCCGACCGGGCCTCTGCCGGAGGAGATCAACTTCCCGGTGGCCGAGAGCAAGGAGACCGCCGACGACGCACAGAATTGTGTGATCGCGGGGGACCTGCAGGTCACCGACAAGGAAGAGATCGAGTACGCGCGGGCCGGCGCCATCAACGACCTGTCCGAGCGCGACGACTACGCCGGCTGCGGCTCCTTGTTCGTCGGCGACGTGGCCAACAACGACCTGTCGCTGTACCCGGACATCAAGGACCTGGTCGCCGAGACCAACGGCCCGGTCCGGTTCCTGCCCGGCAACCACGACATCGATTTCGACTCCCCGAGCCCCGAGCACGCCTTCGACACCTTCCGCGAGCACCTGGCCCCGGAGTACTACTCCTACGACGTCGGCGACATGCACTTCGTCGCGTTGAACAACGTCGACTACCCGTGCACCCCGGGCCACGACAGCCCCGAAGGTGTCCAGGAGCACTGCGCCGACCCCGAGGGCAACCCGCAGTACAACGGCCGTATCAGCGACGAGCAGATGGAGTGGCTCGAGCAGGACCTGGCCAACGTCCCCGACGACAAGCTGATCGTCGTCGCCGGCCACATCGGCCTGGTCAACTACGCCGACGAGGGCGACTTCCAGCACCAGGTCGACCAGACCGCCCAGGTGCACGCGCTCCTGGAGGGCCGCGAGGCCGTTGCCGTGTCCGGCCACAGCCACAGCATCGAGAACATGGAGGCCGGCGACGACACCGAGGGCTGGCGTGAGGTCCTCGGTGTCGAGGGTCTGCCGTTCCAGCACATCACCGCGGGCGCGATCTCGGGTGACTGGTACTCCGGCGAGGTCGGTGAGAACGGTTATCCGACGGCGATCGGCCGCGACGGCGGGCGCCCCGGCGTGGTGACGCTGGACGTGCAGGGCAACCGGTTCCAGGAGCGCTTCACCGTCACCGGCGAGTCCGACGACGTGCAGACGCAGCTGGGCGTCAACAGCCCGACCTACCGCGAGTGGTACGAGGAGTGGAGCGAGCAGCCCGGCGAGGCCCCCGAACCGGCCGATCCTCTGGTCGTCGACCGTGAGGACCTGACCGGGAACACCTGGCTGACGACCAACTTCTTCTTCGGCTCCACCGGGTCCGAGGTCGAGGTCAGCGTCGACGGCGCGTCGGCCGAGGCGGCCGAGCGGACCCAGCAGATGCAGGGCGAGGCGCAGAACGTCGGTGCGGAGTACTCCGACCCGTACGCGGTCTCGCAACAGCTGGTCCACGGCGGCAGCATCGCCGACCGGGCGATGCACCTGTGGCGGTTCCGACTGCCCGAGGACCTCGACAGCGGTGCGCACACCGCCGAGGTGACCGCGACCGACGCGCACGGCCGCGAGTTCACCGACACCCTCGAGTTCGAGGTCGTGGAGGCGCGCAAGTAACCCCGTCCCCGCACCAGGGCCGCCACCCGCACCGGGTGGCGGCCCTTCCTGCTTCCGCCTGTCGGGTGGGGGAAAGCACGACCCGACCACTAAAATCGTCACACTCAGTGATCACGGGGGTAGTCATGAGCATCGAGGCCCAGAACGCCCGATGGGGTTGGGAGAAGGCGGGCGCGACCGCCTGCGTCTACATGGAACTGCGCAACACCGGGGAACGGACGGTCTCGTTGGTCTCGGCGTCCAGTCCCGACTTCACTTTCGCGAACCTGGTCACCACCACCGACGAGGAGGGCGAGCAGGTCAAAGCGGGCCTGGACGGCATCACCGTCCGCGAGGAGACCGTCCTCCGGCCCGGGGACCGCCGAGTGCAGCTCGACGCCCCTACCCGTCCTTTGGCATCCGACGAGACGGTGGAGCTCGTGCTGTCGCTGTCGGACGGAACCCGGCTCACGGTCACCGCCGACGGGGACGCGGACGCCCTCTGAGGCCGCCGGGGAGGGACCGGCCTCCCCGGCGGCCCCGAGCGCGTGCGTGCTCAGTTCATCTGCTCGTCCGAGGCCGGGCGCTCTTCGTCGGTGCCCGCCTTCTGGTCCGGGGACCCGTTCCGCGCCTGGGTGCCGACGTCCAGTTCGGCCCGTTCCTCTGCCAGCAACCGCAGCGCCTCCTCGTGGGAGAGGCTCCGGCGCGGGGTGGCCAGGCTGACCACGACACCGGCGACCAAGGCCGCGAGCATCGACGGGATCACGGGGTTGCCCCAGAACTCGGTCCATGCGGGCACGTTGTGCACGAGCAGAGCCATGGCCGATCCCCCGGCCAGGGAGGCCAGACCCCCCTGCCAGGTCGCCCGGGGCCAGAACTTGCCCAGCAGCGAAGCCACGAGCACCCCGGTGAGGATCGTCGAGATCATCAACTCGATGTAGGCGATGATGGTGGTGGCCATCAGGGAGAAGGCCAGAGCCAGTCCGAGGACGGCCGTCAGGGCGACCCGGGAGTAGGAGACCATCTTCTCGGCCTCGGGGAGTCGGCCGGTGACCAAGTGGGTGACGTCGCGCAGCAGGATCGTCACACCGGCGATGGCGTCGGAGTCGCCCGAGGACATGGTGGCCGACAGCCCGGCGATCAGGAGGAAGGCCCCGAGCCAGAGCGGGAAGAGCGTGGTGGCCAGGTAGGGGAAGGCCATGTCGGGGTTGTCCAGCCCGGGCTCCATGCTGTGGGCAGCCATCCCGGCGACGGCGGGCAGCATTGCGAACGCCGCGAACAGACCGGCGACCCATCCGAAACTCTTGCGCACGGTGCGGACGTTGGCCGCGGAGTAGATGCGCTGCCGGTACGAGGGGGTGGCCAACACACCCACAGCGATGACCAACGCCAGGGAGATCCCCGGCAACGGGCCGACCGCTTCCAGTCCGAGCATCGAGGTCGCTTCCTCGGGCACGTCCTCGCCGATGCCCTCGAAGCCACCCACATGGACGAGGGCGAGCACCGCGAGGACGCTGAAGCCGATGAACAGGACCGTGCCCTGGATGGCGTCGGTGATGACGACGGCGAGGTATCCGCCCACCACGGTGTAGAGCCCGAAGCTCACGGCGATCACGATCTTGGACGTGGTCGGGTCCAACCCGGTGAGGTAGGAGAGGTAGAGCGCCCCACCCATGATGTGGGCCCCCAGCCACCCCACGGAGGCCAGGAGCATCACGATCGAGACGACGCCCTTCACGGCCCGGCTGGCGCCGTAGTAGTAACTCATCTCCTCGGAGAAGGTCATGAACCCGTGCTTGCGCACACCGGAGAAGAGCCAGAGCAGGAGCAGGACGCCGACGGCACCGCCGATCCCGTACAGCCCTCCGGCCCAGCCGTTCTCGTAGGCGAACCCGACGGCCCCGAGGCTGGATCCGGTACCCACCAGCGTGGCCAGAGTGGTTCCCAGGAGCAGGGGTGTGGAGAGGCTGCGCCCGGCCAACAGGAAGTCCTCGCCGCTGCGGTTGCGCCGGGCCACCCACAATCCGATCCCGAGCATGAGCACGACGGTGCCGGCCAGGGTCAGCAGGTAGATCAGATTTGTTGCGTCATTCATGTTGGATCTCCTTCGCCCGGCCCGGCCCGGTGAGGGGCGCGCCCGGGGGACGGGGGAAGGGCCCCGGTGTGGTTCCGGGGCCCGTGTCTCACTCGGCCGGGTCGTAGAGGACCGCGTCCACCTCGATGGCGAAGCCCGGCAGGTCGGCCTGCAGAGTGGTGCGGACCGGCGGTTCGGTCCCGAAGTACTCCCCGAAGAGCGTGTTCATCTCGGCGAAGTCGTCGAGGTCGCGGAGGTAGACCCCGACCCGTACGGCATCGGCGAGGCTCGACCCGGCCGCCTCGGCGGTCTTGGCGAGGTTGGTGAAGGTGGCGTGTGCCTGCTCCGCGAAGGAGCCCTCCACCAGCGACCGGTCGGTGCGGTGGGGCGTGGCCCCGGCGAGGTAGACGAAGTCGCCGGCGACGACGGCCTGGGAGTAGGGGCCGCCGGGCGGGGCGGCCTCGGGTGCGTGGATGGTCTTCTTGGCCATGGGAACCCTCCTTGTTCTGTGTGTTTCTTCTGGGTCGGTCTGTCCTCGCGGGCCCGAGGTGCGGGTCAGAACACGGTCCGGACCGCGTCGACGACGTGGTCGTCGCCGTCCAGGACCGGGATCAGGGACCACTTGTCGAAGACGGTGCAGGGGTGGGAGAGCCCGAACTCGAGCACGTCCCCCACCTGGAGCTCGGGCGCCCCTCCGGCCAGGTCGAGGAACCCGTGGTGGTCGTTGAGCTCGACCACCCGTGCTCCTGCCCCGACGGGCGCACGCCGGCCCTCCCGCAGGACCGCGCGGGGCACGGGCAGGTCGATGTCGAAGGAGAGGTCACGCTTGCCCGCCCCGAAGAGCACGCGCCCGGGTTCGGGGCAGGAGAGCACGCGCGCGAAGCACGAGAGCGCGGGGCGCAGGGGATCGGGGTCGGCCTCCGAACGCAGGGGCGAGGCCCGCTCCATGAACAGGTCGTCATGGGTGAGGTAGCACCCCGACCGCACGACCGGCCGGAGGGGCAGGGACAGGCCGCCGAGGTCGGAGAAGGCCTCGGCGACCAGGTCGGGGTAGCTGCTACCGCCGGCGGTCACGACGATCTCGCCGGCTCCTGCGAACAGGCCCTGGGCGTCGGCGCGCCGGACGAACTCGGGGAGCCGGCCCAACCAGGTGCGGGTGCGGTCGGGCGAGTCGTCGTCCCTGCGCTGCGGGAAGACCCCTTCGAAACCCTCGACCCCGGCCAGGCGCAGGGTCGTGCTCTGTGCGACCCGTTCGGCCAGGACCAGGGCGTCGCCGACGGTGCGCACGCCGGTACGGCGTCCGGGCACGCCCAGTTCCACGAGAACCGGGAGCCGTCGCGGTGCCGAGCGCAGGGCGTGTTCCATCAGTTCCAGGCCGGCGGAGGAGTCGACCAGGCACATCGGTTCGAAGTCCGGGTCGGCCAAGGACTCGGCGATCCAGGCCAGTTGCGCCGGTTCCGTGACCTCGTTGGCGATGACGACCCTGGAGACGCCGACCCCATGCATCACACGGGCCTGCGCGACGGTGGCCGCGGTGAGTCCCCAGGCACCGCGTTCGGCCTGGGCGGCCCAGAGCTGCGGGGCCATGGTCGTCTTGGCGTGCGGTGCCAGTTCGAGGCCGCGTTCGGCGCACCAGCGGGCGAAACGGTCGAGGTTGTGGTGGAGGGCCTCCCTGTGGAGGGTGACCGCGGGCAACCACAGATCCTCCAGCCGCAGACCGGCGGTCCGGACCTCGGCGGGACTGATCGGGCTCTGGGGCAGGGAACGTGCCTCGCCCTGCCGGTTCTCCAGGCGGGCGAGCTGATGCGGTTGCGGGCCGGCGGCAGGCCCTGCTTCCGTTCCGTTCTGTGCTCGGTTCATGGTCAGGCTCCGTGGCGTGGGAAGGGCTCGTCGAAGTCGTCGGGTGAGGTCAGGTGCTGCACCGATTCCCGGGTGCGCTGCTGCCGCCCGGTCTCTGCGTGTTGCTGTGCGGGGCTGAGCGGGACCCAGGGGGGCGGGGCGTCGGACGCGCTGGGCGGGAGGAGACGACCCGCGACGTAGGTGGCCGTGTTCCGCAGCTGCACGGGTGCCTGCCGCAGACCGCCGTGCACGTCGGGGAGCGGGAACGGGCCCTCCTGGACGTCGAAGACGGCGATGTCGGCCGGGGCGCCGGGGGCGAGCGTGCCGGCCTCGAGCCCGAACGTCCGGGCGGGCCGGACGGTGGCGGCCTCGACGACCTCGTACAGACCGAGTCCCGCGGCCATCATCTTGGCCATCACCGTGGGCAGGTCGAACGCGGGACCGTACACGGAACGGATGTGCAGGTCGGAGGAGACCAGAGGGCGCACACCCGCCGCCAGTTCGGTCTCGAGGACGTCGTAGGCGAAGGCCCCCGATCCGTGGCCCAGGTCGAAGACCACACCGGCGTCGAGGGCGCGCTCGGCGGCGTCGGTGAGGCCGTCTCCGGTGACGAGGTCGGCGGGTGCCCCGGAGGCGCAGTGGGTGAGGACGTCGCCCTCGGAGAGCAGGGGCGCGATCTCGGCGATGGTGGGAGGTCCGTACCCCACGTGAACCATGAGCGGGCGTTCCAGGACGCGGGCCAGGCGCACGGCCCTGTGGAGGGGTTCGAGACCGTTCTCGCCGACGGTACGAGCGTCGATGCGGGCCTTGACCCCGCGCACGAACCCGCCCTGGCGTGCCGCCACCGAGGCCGCGGCATCGACGTCGAGGTGGTCGAGTACGCGGTGCTCACCGGTCTCGGCGACGAGCCCGAGCCCGGAGACGTTGATCAGCGCGTGCACCCGCACATCCGCGGGTTCGGCGACGTGGCGGCGGAGCCCGTCCATGGCGTAGGCGCCGGCCGAGCCCGCGTCGATCCACGTGGTCACGCCCGTGCGCCACGCGACGGGTGTGGGATCCAGTCCCCAGTAGCCGGCGCCGTGCCACACGTGGGTGTGGGCGTCGACCAGTCCCGGGGTCACCAGCTTTCCCCGGACGTCGACGACCTCGGCCGCCGTTCCCGTCTCCTGCGCTTCGGCCTCGGACGGACCGGTGGGGAGCACCTCGGCGATCCTGCCGTCCCGCACGGCCACGTCGGCTGCGCGGTCGTGGCCGGAGGCGGGGTCGACGACCCGGCCGCCGCGCAGCAGTAGGTCCCACATACAAACCCCCGGTGTTGCGCTATGTGCAGCAGTGTTGCGTATAACTCATCAAAAGAATTAGCATCCTGTTCAGTCGGAGGTCAACACCCCCGGGGACCGGGGCCGCACATGGGAGGACACGCGTGAAGCAGTCAGCACAGGGCGGGTTCGGTATCGACGCGGTGTGTGTGGGCGAGACGATGGCGCTCCTGGTGCCCGATCCCCCCGAGGCACCCGAGGACGCCGGTTCCTTCCGCTTGCTGGCCGGCGGCGCGGAATCCAACGTCGCCGTGCACCTGGCCCGTGCCGGACACCGCGTGACCTGGCACAGCGCCCTCGGGGACGACGGGCTCGGCAGACAGATCCACCGGACCCTCACGGCCGAGGACGTGGCGTGCGAGGCCCGTGTCCACCCCGAACGCCCCACCGGCCTCTACCTGAAGGAGCTCGGCGCGGAAGGCACCCGCGTGCGCTACTACCGCCAGGGTTCGGCGGCCACGACGCTCGGCCCGGAGGACGCCGACAAGATCCTGGAACACGCACCCGGCCTGGTCCACACCACGGGCATCACCGCAGCGCTGTCCGACTCGGCCGCCGCACTGGTCACGCGTCTGCTCACCGCCGACCGTCCCGGCACACTCCGCAGCTTCGACGTGAACCACCGGCCTGCCCTGCACGGCCCCCACCACACAGAACTGCTGCTCGAGGCGGCCCGCAGCTCCGACGTCGTCTTCTGCGGTCTGGACGAAGCCGCGGCACTGTGGGGCTCACACAGCACCGACGAGGTCCGCGCCCTGCTGCCCGAACCGTGGCTCCTGGTCGTCAAACAGGGAGCACACGGGGCCACCGCCTACTCGGAAGGCCGTTCCTGGAGCCGCGAGGCCCCCGACGTCGAAGTGGTCGAGCCCGTCGGGGCAGGTGACGCCTTCGCCGCCGGTGTGCTGCATACACTGCTTTCCGGTGCCCCCATGGACGATTGCTTGGACGAAGGCACACGACTGGCCGGCCAGGTCCTGCAGGTACACGACGACATCCCTCCCCGCACCCGTCCGAGCGGTACCGCCGTGGCCGTTCCGCAGGCCCACGGCGCCGGGTGAGGGGCACCCGACCGAACGGACCGACCAGAAGGAGACCCCCAGTTGTCGAGCAGTGTCCAGCGTGCCCTCCGCATCCTCGTCGAGCTCTCCTCCGGTCCCCTGACCATCAGCGAACTCGGTCGACGCCTCGACGTACACCGCACCACCTCGTTGCGGCTGCTACGCACGCTGGAGGAGGAGCGTTTCGTCCGCCGCTCGGAGGACGGCCGCTACCGGATCGGCCCCCTCATGGCAGCGCTCGCCCACGAGGCCCTGGAAGGCCTCGACCTGCGTTCCGCGGCCCACGAACACCTGCACGCCCTGGGCGCCGCGTCCGGGCACACCGTGCACCTGGCGGCGCTGGACGGCGACAGCATCGTCTACCTCGACAAGGTCGAGTCCCGCCAGAGCATCCGGATGTACTCCTACGTCGGGGCAAGGGCGCCACTGCACGCGACCGGGGTCGGCAAGGCGATCCTGGCCCACATCGACCCGCAGGAACGCGAGGCCCTGCTGGGGCCTCCCCCGTATCCGAGCCACACCCCGAACACCCGGACCGACCCGGACGAACTGGCCCAGGACCTGGCCCGGGTGGCCGACCGGGGCTGGGCCCTGGACGACTTCGAACACGAGGAGTTCATCCACTGCGTCGCCGCACCCGTCCGAGACGCGACCGGCCGGGTGGAGGCGGCGATCTCCGTCTCGGCCCCCGAGGTCACCCTGGACCGCAAGGACCTGCTCGGTCTGGTCGACGACCTCACAGCCACGGCAAACGCCATCAGCGACGAACTCGGTTGGAGCCGAACATGACCGTCCCACCCACCACAGACACCACCGGCCGTCCCGGCACCCGGGGCTGGGCGGACTTCTTCACATCCGGGTTCTCCGGCTCTCCCGTGATGGTGATCATCCGCGGGCTCTCCCCCGACGACGCGGTGGCCAACGCCAAGAAGGCGTGGGCCTGCGGGATCCGTCTCGTCGAGGTGACCATGGAGAGCGAGAACGGCCTGCACGCGCTGGAAGCGGTCGTCCGGGCCGCCGCGGGACAACACACCGTGGGTGCCGGGACGGTGACCACACCGCAGAGACTGGAAGCGGCGATCGCCGCCGGCGCGCGGTTCGGCGTGGCACCGGACCTGGCCACAGAAACCGTCCGCGCGGCCGAACACGCGGGGATCCCGTTCCTGCCCGGTGTGGCCACCCCGACCGAGGCCGGGCAGGCGCTGCGGCTCGGCGTGACCACCGTCAAGGCGTTCCCCGCCTCCTCCCTCGGTGCCCCGTGGGTCTCGGCGCTCGCCGGCCCCTACCCGGATCTGCGTGTGGTGGCCACCGGCGGGATCAGCGCGGCCAACGCCGGCTCATTCATGAAGGCCGGCTCCCTCGGCCTGGGGGTGGGTCAGTCGGCCACGGCGGGCGGTCATCTGGACGACACCGTCCGGGCCGCCACCGTCCGGGCCGACTGACCCCGCAGTGTGGCGGGCGGTACGGCGGGCTCGAGCCCGAGATGCGTGCTCTAGGCTCGGAGAATGAAGTTCCTCGTACGCGCACGCGTCTTCGACATCGGCGACGACTTCTGGGTGACCGACGAGCACGATCAGCGGGTCTTCTGGGTCGACGGCAAGGCTCTGCGCCTGCGCACCACCTTCGAGCTGAGGACCCCGGACGGGGACGTTCTCACCCAGATCCGCAAGAAGCTGTTCAAGGTCCGCGACCAGATGGCGATCGAGCGCGACGGTTCCAAGGTCGCCACGGTACGCACGCGGTTGTTCAACCCGGTGCGCGACAAACTCAACGTCGAGATCGAGGACGGCCCGGACTGGGAGGTCACCGGTGACTTCCTGGACAAGGAGTACGTCATCAGCGACGAAGAAGGGACCGTCGCACACGTCTCACGCAAGTGGTTCCGCCTGCGCGACACCTACGCCGTGGACGTCAACACCCACCGGCACGACATCGGCGGCGACCCTGCCCTGGTCATCAGCGTGGCCGTGGCCGTGGACGCGCTGACCAGCGACGACGAGGGCGACGACGACTGACCTTCTTCCCCATGCCGTTTCCCTCCACGTCTTCCTCCACGTCTTCCCGTGCCCCGAGACGGACTCGGGTGGAGCAGGCTCGGGCCGGACGGGGCGAGCCCTGATCCTCGGGTGGAGGCTGATCCTCGGGTGGGGGTCAGGTTGATGTTGGGTCACGTCCGGTCAGAAGAACAGGTACCACCCTGCCAGCCGGCCCCAGGCCAGCCACGAACAGACTTACAGGTTGGTGTGGGTGGTGTTCGTCGGAGCGAAGAGCTTAGCCCGGCCGGGGCTTCCCGCAACCCGCTTCGGCGCAACCCCCACATGCTCGGGACCTGCTCAAAGGTGCGGTGTTGTGGTGGGTTGGTGTGGGGCGCCTCGGGGTGTGCGGTCCACCCCTTGACGCCGGGCTGGTCCGCTCTCGCCGCCGAACACCTACCGGCCGGCCCCCTCATCCGCCGAAGAAGTGGGGTCCCAAAGACAAACCCCCTCGGGTGGCGGCATTGCGACCACCGCTTGCGGCGTGTGCGCGGCCGCTCGCTCCTGCGTAAGCAACGGCCAACTACTGGCCCCGCCTGCTCCCGGTGGCGCATTGAGGCCGGGGGCGAGTGGCGTGTGCGACCTCCGGAAAGGCTTCGGGCCCCGCCCGAGCATTGACAGTGCTCCTGATAGCACTACAGGCCGGTGTTGGTGCTCGTAAGAGCACTGCCAACGGGCTTCAGTGGACCGCTCCCCCCAACCAGGGCCATTTTCGAGAGCGAGGATGGCCGCGGTGCGGGGGCTCGTCCGTCTACACCGCCGAACACGCCCGGCCGAGGCCACCGGGCAAGGCTCCGCCGGAGCCTTGCCCGCCGGGCTTGCTGGGATCAGCGGCGGTGCACACGCCGGTCTGCCCTGGCCTCAATGCGCCACCGGGAGTGCCGGGGCCATGCTTGTGCTTCCGCAGGAGTGAGCGGCCGCGCACACGCCGTAAGCGTTGGTCGCAATGTGGTCACCACAGGGGGTTGGGGAAGTGTGCGCCCACCATTTCTTTGGCAGCCGGGCGCCTGGGGCGAGGGGGTTCGTCGAGGTGGGTCGGGAAAGCCCGGCGTCAAGGGTCGCAGCGCATACCCCGAGGCGCTGGGAACAACCCGGCAGAACGCCGCCACTATCTCCGCAGGGAAAGGTGTGTGGGGGTGGCGCCGAAGCGGGTTGCGCATAGACCCGGCCGGGCTAAAATCCCGGCCCCGACGAACCACCGAACCCAGGCACCACGAGAAACCCCACGACCTCGGCCCCAAACAGTCCCAGGCATCCGAGATCACCTGCCCCCGCCCCCCTACAGACAATTCACATGGGTGGGCTCTGGCCCTGTACCCGGGATACGGGATGCGCCCCGAAGCACAAGTCCCGGAGACAGGCCCCGGGATCGGTCTCAGGCCGCGGGCCAGGAGCTTCCGGTCAGGTCGAAGGCCAGGTGGAACCACACCTTGCGGATACTCGGGTGGCCGTTGTCGCCCCATGTGGTGGCGAAGCTGTCCACGAGCGCCAGGCCCCGGCCGTTCTCCGCGGTCAGGTGTTCCCCCTCGAGCGGCGCCGGGATCAGCTGTCTGCCTTCTTCCGTGTCCCCCGGCTCGGCGCGCACCGGGTACCCGTTGTCGCGGCAGACCAGGGTGAGGCCGTTGCCGCTGCGGGTCACACGCAGAACGAAGGTCTGGCCCTCCTCCCCCGAGCGGCTGTGCCGGATGGCGTTGGTGGCCAGTTCGGTCCCCAGGAGGGAGAAGACGTAGCGGAAGTCGGAGTCCCGGCCGGCGGCGCAGGTGTCGAGGAAGGCCCGGGCGAGCGGGATGCTCACCGACGTTCCGGAGAACTCCCAGTGGCGTTTGGTGAACGGTACCGGCGTGCGGCCGTTGAAGTAGTGCCGGTACTCGTCCGGTACCCCCGAGAGAACGGTGTCCTCGGCCTGAGTCAGGGTGGGCACTGAGACGAGCGTGGGCATGGACGACTCCTTCGGCGGGGCGACTCGTGTGACCAGAGCCTCGGGGACGGCCCGGGGCACGTCTCCGCGGGGGCGGCTGCGGGAGTGTCCGGCCGCAGGGGAGGACGGCACGGATCGGCTACGACCCTACGCCAAGATCTGCCAGTGGGACAGGGGATGCCGGTGTGGTGCATTCCCCGTTCGTCCCTTTGGTACAGGGTGTCCCTACCGGCGTGTCCGCTCGGACCCGTGCGCGAGACGTCCTGTGCGCACGGGCCTCCGGCTTCACCGGCAGGCCTCGAGAGCCTCGGCCGCGGCAGCCTCGGCCTTGGCACGCTCGTCGGGCACCAACCCCACACGGCTGCGGCGGTCGAGGAGGTCGTCCACGTCGAGGGCCCCCTCGTGGCGCACGCCGAAGCGCAGTTCCGCCCCGGTGAGCCCGCGTACGACGGGACGCAGGAGCGAGGGATCCTCGTCCGCCTCGGCGGCCACTGCGGGCGCCTCGGCACCGTAGCGGGCCACGAGCCCGGCGGGGGCGTCGAGTCCGGCGAGTTCCTCGGCGGAGGCCGCGCCGACCAGAGGCAGGTCGCGGGTACGGCACGGCCGGGCCGGAAGCCGGTGCGCTGCGACCGCGGCGTCGACGGCCTCCTCGGCCATGGCCCGGTACGTGGTGAGTTTGCCGCCGACCACGGTCGTCGTCCCGTTGGGCGCGACCGCGACGGCGTGCTCGCGCGAGAGGTCGGAGCTGGCGCCTTCCCCGTGCAGCAGGGGACGCAGGCCCGCGAAAGCACCCAGGACGTCTGCGCGTGTGAGGTGTGTTCCCAGGACCCTGTTGAACTGGGACAGCAACGTGTCCACGTCCTCCTCCGGCGCGTGCGGAACCCTCGGCACGCGCCCCTCGAGGGGCTCGTCGGTGAGTCCGGCCAACACGCGCCCGTCGGGCTGTGGGAGGGCGAAGACGAAACGCGACAGGCTCCCGGGCACCGGCACGGTGAGCGCGGCGTGCGGCCGGCCGAGGGCGGCGCCGTCCAGGACCAGGTGGGTGCCGCGGCTGGGGCTGAGCCGGATCTGCTGGTCGAGGGTGTCGGCGTGCACACCCGTGGCGTTGACGACCGCGCGCGGGCGCAGGGGGATCGGCCGCCCGGTGTTCTCGTCGCGCAGGGTCGCCCCGTCGCGGGTGAGGTTCTCGGCCGAGCACCGGGTGACGACACGCGCGCCCTCACGTGCGGCTGTGCGGGCCAGGGCCACCACGAGACGGGCGTCGTCGACGAGTTGGCCGTCGAAGGAGAGCACCCCGCCGACCAGGCCGCGGGGGTCCACGGCCGGCAGCAGGCGCAGGGTCTGGCGGGCGTTGAGGGTGCGCGGGGGCGGGAGGAGGTCCCGCGGGGTTCCGACCGCGCGGCGCAGGAGGTCGCCCAGGCTCGTGCCGCCGAGGGAGAGGAGCGCTCTTCCCACGCCGGTGTGCCGGTGCACCGGTATCACCATGGGCAACGGCCGCACCAGATGCGGTGCGGTCACGCGCATGAGGACGTCGCGCTCGCGTGCGCTCTCGTAGGCGATCCCGAACTGGCCCTTGGCGAGGTAGCGCAGACCGCCGTGCACGAGTTTGGAGCTCCAGCGGCTGGTACCGAAAGCGAGGTCGTCGCGTTCGACGAGGACGGTGCTGAGCCCCCGCGCGGCCGCGTCGAGCGCGACACCCGTTCCGGTGACGCCACCGCCCACGACCAGGACGTCGACCTCGGGTGAGGTCTCCAGGTGCGCGAGGTCGGCGTCCCTGCGGGCGGCGTTGAGGGAGGAGGACTCGGGGACGGTGGTGTGCATGGTGCGGTCCTTCCTGGAACACGGAGGGTGGAGCCGGGGGACAGCGCGGTCGGCGCCCTCAGGGCGAGTGCCCGTCCGGCCGGTGGCCCGGCGGGGCGAGGTAGCCGTCCAGGAGGGTGACGAGCTCGTCCACGAGCGCTTCCTCCTCGAGCAGGTCCTCGAAGAGGCGCTGCCCGGTCACGGTGTTCTGCACCGTCACCAACACCATCCGGGCCAGGACCGCCGGGTCCCCGGAACGGACCGACCCGTCGTCCTGTCCCTCCGCGACCGTGGGTTCGATGACCTCGAGCGCCGCCCGGTGGCTGGTCCCGAGCCGGTGGAAGGTGTAGGTCGCCAGGAGCTCGGGCTCGCTGTCGACCACACGGGTGAACAAGGGGTGGGTGGCCAGGGCGCGGGCGACACCGCCGGCGTGGCGGACCAGGCGGGTGCGGGTCGTTTCCCCCGGCCGGTCGTCCTGCGCGCGTCCCTCCTCGTCCAGGAGGATCGTGCGCAGCTCGCGGGTGAGCAGGTCGGCCACGAGCGCGGTCACGTCGGGCCAGCGCCGGTAGACGGTGGGACGGCTGACCCCGGCGCGCCGGGCGACGTCGGTGAGGGTGGTCCGGCGCACCCCGAAGGCCTCCACACAGGTCCGGGTCGCGTCGAGGATGTCGTCTTCTACATTACGCTTTGACGCCATATGTAAAACTGTAGGGCATGGCTCGCGACGAAACCACACCCTCCGCCCCCGAGATGAGCTGGTTCGCCTGGGGCGCCCCCGAACGCGCCGAGGCGCTCGCCCCCGGACTGCGCGACCTCATCGCGCAGGTCCTCCACGCCGACGTCCGCCCGATCCCCCCGGTCGAAGAGGCCGACGTCGAGCTCCCGCCCTCACGCCTGACCGACCGGTTGCGCGAGGCCGTCGCGGAGATCGTCGGCTCCGACCACGTGGTCACCGACGACGCCCTGCGCCTGCGCCGGTCGGGCGGCAAGAGCACCCCCGACCTGCTGCGGCGCCGTTCCGGTCAGGCCGACCCCGCGTCCGACGCGGTGGTCCGGCCCGCCGACCACGAACAGGTCCGGCGCCTGCTGGAACTCTGCACCGCGGAAGGCACGGCTGTCGTGCCCTTCGGCGGCGGGACGAGCGTCGTCGGCGGTGTCGACCCCCTGCGCGGCCCCTTCGACACGGTCATCGCCCTCGACCTGTGCCGTCTGGACACCCTCGTCTCCTTCGACCGCACCTCCGCGACCGCGGTCCTGGGCGCCGGGCTGCGCGCCCCGCGTGCCGAGGAGCTCCTGGGCGAGCACGGCTGCACCCTCGGCCACCTGCCGCAGAGCTTCGAGTACGCCACCATCGGCGGGTTCGCCGCCACACGTTCGGCAGGCCAGGCCTCCGCCGGCTACGGACGGTTCGAGGACATGGTCGTGTCCCTGCGCGTGGCCACCCCGCGCGGGACCCTGGAGCTGGGCGGGGCCCCCGCCTCCGCCGCGGGCCCCGACCTCAAGCGCCTCATGCTGGGTTCGGAAGGCACCCTGGGTGTCATCACCGAGGTCGGTGTACGGGTGCGCCCGGTGCCCGAGACCGTGCTCGACGAGGCGTGGACCTTCCCCGATTTCGCGACCGGCACCGAGGCCCTGCGCGTCCTGGCCCAGTCCGACGCCCGACCGACCATGGCCCGGGTCCTGGACGAGTCCGAGACCTTCGTGGGCGCGGCCATGGGCGGACGCGAGGCCATGCCCGGCTGCCAGGCGGTCCTCGGTTTCGAGGGAACCGAGGAGGAGGTCGAGACCCGGGCCGGTCTCGTGCGCCGTCTCATGACCGAGGCCGGCGGTACCCGTCTGGGTCCGGAAGCGGTCGCGCACTGGCGGCAGAACCGGTTCTCCTCCCCCTACTTGCGCGACACCCTGCTCGGTGCGGGCATCCTCGCCGAGACTCTGGAGACCGCCACCACCTGGACCGGCCTGCTCCCGCTGTACGAGGCGGTCACCGAGGCGCTGAAAGGCTCCCTCGAGGGTGAGGAGGGCGGCGCGGTCCTCATGTGCCACGTCTCGCACACCTACCCGACCGGCGCCTCGCTGTACTTCACGGTCGCCACCGCCGCCGGTTCCGACCCGATCTCCCGCTGGGACCGCGCGAAGCGGGCTGCCTCGGACGCGATCGCCGAGGCCGGGGGCACCATCTCCCACCACCACGCGGTGGGCGCCGACCACCGCCCGTGGATGGCTTCCGAGATCGGGCCGTTGGGCGCGCAGATCCTGCGTTCGGTGAAGTCGGCGCTGGACCCGGAGGGTGTGCTCAACCCGGGCAAACTGGTGCCCGACCCCTCTTGAGGGACGCGTTCGCAAAGCACGCGCAGAAGAAGGCACACGGAGAAGGGGCGCCGCACAGGGGCCCGGCGCGTGGCGGGGGTGCGCATGAGCCGTCCTCGAGCGCACCCCCGTCCGAGCTCCTACGGCGCCTCGTTGACGTCCTGGACAGAGCTGCGGACCTGGCCCCCGAGGGCCTCGAGGTCAGCGATCCCCGTATCCGGCTCGAAGGAACCGGAAGCCGGCCGCCCTGCGAAAATCACGAAGAAAGCGTTCTCCTCACGGAAAAAGACAGTGGACATGTCCGGCATGTACTCCTCCGAGCTGGGCATCGCCATGACCGCACCTTCGTCACCCAGGGAGCTGTACTCCCACATGGCCTCGCCCGGGGTGTCGATCATGTCGCTGTCGCCGGACGGCCGGCCCAGCTCACCGGGCTCCAGTTCCGACTCCAGATCCTGCAGCTCTTCGGACATGTCCTCGATCGAGTCATCGAAACCCGTGGAACCGGGTTCGTAGATCTCGACGAAGACCTGCACAGCGTGCTCGTAGTTCTCCACCGAACCGTAACCGACCGAGCACTCCAGCGTGTGCGAGCCGTCGGTACCGCCGCCCTCCTCGTACTCACCGTCGATCTGGACGCTCTCGCCGTCACCGAAGGACTCGAAATCCTCCTGGGACAGGATCGAGTCGCACTGGTCCTCGGCCAAGGTCCCGTAGGTCGTCGACCCGAAGAACACGGCGACACCGACGAGCGCGCCGATCAGGATCACGACACCGCCGACCGCGCCGCCGATGATCAGGCCCTTGCGGCCGCCGGAACCGCCGGTACCGCCCGGAGGCGGCGGCTGTTGCCCGTACCCGGGCGGGGGCGGGCCCTGCGGGGCACCACCGTAGGGGCCACCGGGTGGGGGTCCCTGCGGGGGCTGCTGTCCGTATCCCGGGGGCGGACCCTGTTGCCCGTAACCGGGAGGTGGGCCCTGCGGGGGCTGTTGCCCGTACCCGGGAGGGGGGCCTTGCGGCGGCCCACCCTGGGGCCGGCCGGGGTAGGGGCCGGGCTGTTGGGGACCGTGGGGACCCTGGTTCGGACCGTAGGGGCCCTGAGGGGGCGGAGCCGACATGGGTGGGGTACTCCCGATACACATCGTGGGGGGCGTTACAGTGCTGCTGCCTCGACCGGGCGGGCCGGGACCGAGAGCTTCTCACGGCGGAGCCCGGGGAACCGCCGCCTCACGTGGGATGGCCGAAATCGGCCGAAGTTGCCGAGGAAGACGCGTGGTGCTGCACACGGACAGCGAGGCCCGGAGGGGCGGCCGACCGGTTCCGAGGGACCGGGCGGATCGTATCGGAGAACGTTCCGCGCGCTTCCCACCGCCCTGACAATGGATGCCGTGGCACGAGGAAAACTCCGCATCTACCTGGGATACGCGCCCGGCGTCGGCACCACCTACAGCGCACTCACCGAGGCACACCGAAGGGCCGCGTACGGCGCCGAGGTACTCGTCGGCGCCGCGGTCACACACGGACGGCGGCACACCGGTGCGCTCCTGGAGGGGCTGAGCACGATGCCCCTGCACGAGTCCGGGTCGATGGACGTGATCGCGGTGATCGCGCGCGTCCCGGACCTGGTCGTCGTGGACGAGCTGCACCGCACCAACCCGCCCGGAGCGCGCAACAGCACCCGTTGGCAGGACGTGGAGGACATCCGGTCAGCCGGCATCGACGTGGTCACCACGGTCGGTATCGAGCACTTGGAATCCCTCAACGACGTGGTGGAGGAGATCACCGGGTCCCGCCCCGAACAGACCGTCCCCGACCAGTTGGTGCGCGGCGCCAGCGAGGTCGAACTGGTCGACGCCTCCCCGCAGGAGCTGCGCAGGCGCATCGCCCAGGGGGACCTGCTCCCGCCCGAGCGCCTGGACGCCGCGTTGTCCGACTACTACCGGGAGGGCAACCTGGCGGCGCTGCGCGAGCTGGCCCTGCTGTGGACCGCCGACCGGGTCGAGGAGGGCCTGGCCCGGTACAGGGGCGAACACGAGATCAGTGTGACGTGGGAGGCCCGCGAGCGTGTGGTGGTGGCGCTGACCGGGGGCCCGGAGGGTGAGACGCTGATCCGCCGTGCGGCCCGGGTCGCGGCACGCTCGCGCGGCGGCGGCCCCCACCCCAGCCACCTGTTGGCTGTGCACGTGGTTCCACCCAACGGGCTGACGGGGACACCCACCGACGACATGTTGCGGCAGCGGCGTCTGCTGGCCGAACTCGGTGGCACCTACCACCAGGTCGTGGGGAGCGACGTGCCCACGGCGTTGTTGGAGTTCGCCCGCGGGGTGCACGCCACCCAGATCGTGCTGGGCTCCTCACGCCGCCCGACCTGGCAGTACGTGCTGGGTCCGGGGGTGGGCGCGATGGTGGCCCGCGACTCCGGCGACATCGACGTGCACATCGTCACCCACGAGGAGGTCGGCAGCGGGCGCTGGCCCTTGTCGCAGCCCGGGCGCGGCCTGGGTGAACACCGCCGGGTCGTCGGGTGGAGCCTGGCTCTGTTGGCACCGCCCCTGCTGTCGTTGACGCTTGCGCTGCCGGCATTCGACAACATCGGTCCGGCCTCGGAGTCGCTGCTGCTGTTGTTCATCACGGTGGCCACGGCCGCGGTGGGCGGCCTGCGTCCGGCCCTGGTGTCCGCGCTGTGGAGCGCGCTCCTGCTGACGGTGCTGCTCTCACCCCTGCACGGGCGTCCCTCGATCTCGGTGGACAACCTGTTGGCGTTGGCGGCCTTCACTCTGGTGGGCACGTTGGTGGCGCTCGTGGTGGAAGTCGCGGCGCGCCGGGCTGCGCAGGCCGCCCGGGGACGCGCGGAGGCCGACGCCGTCTCCCTGCTGGCCGGGAGTGTGCTGGCGGGCAACGAGCCCCTGCCTGCGCTGCTGCGGCGTATCACCGAGACCTTCGGGCAACGGTCGGCGGCGTTGTTGGAACGTGTGGACGGTGGCGGCTGGCGTGTGGCCAACAGTGTCGGGGCGCCGGTGTGCGAGTCCGAGGAGGACGCCGACGTCCTGGTCACGATCAACGACGGGTTGAGCCTGGCTCTGAGGGGGCGCGTGCTGCCGGCTGCGGACCGGGGTGTGCTGTGGGCCTTCGCCGCGCACATCGCCATCGCTCTGGAGCAGCAGCGGTTGGAGTGGGACGCGGCCGAGGCGCGTGGGCAAGCGGCCGGCAACCGGATCCGCACTGCGCTGCTGGCGGCGGTCTCGCACGACCTGCGGACCCCGCTGACCTCCATCAAGGCGAGCCTGTCGAGTCTGCGCGCCACCGACATCGAGCTCACGCCCCAGGACCGCGACGACCTGTTGGAGACCGCGGAGGAGTCCACGGACCGCCTCAACCAGCTCATCGACAACCTGCTGGACATGAGCCGGGTGCACACCGACAGCGTGCGTCCGAAACTGCGCGCGGTGGGGCTGGAGGAAGTCGTGCCCGCCACACTCTCGGGGCTCCCCCGCGGGGCAGTACGGGTGGACGTGCCCGACGACCTACCGCGTGTGCACGCCGACGCGGGTCTGCTGGAACGCGCGGTGGCCAACGTCGTGAGCAACGCGGCGCGGCACAACCCGGATCCGTCGATCCCGGTCCTGGTCAACGCCAGTGCGCACGGCAACGAGGTACAACTGCGCGTGGTCGACCGCGGTCCCGGTGTGTCGGACGAGGGCAAACAACGTATGTTCGAGGCCTTCCAACGCCTCGGTGACGCCCCGCAGGGAACGGGCGTCGGGTTGGGCCTGGCGGTCGCACGCGGTTTCGTGGAGACGATGCAGGGCGGGCTCACCCCGGAGGACACCCCGGGTGGCGGACTGACCATGGTGTTCACGCTGCGTGCGGTGGAACCGGAGGACGAAGGGGGAACCGGTGCGGGTCCTGGTCGTTGACGACGACGTGCAGATCATCCGGGCGATGCGGATCAACCTGCGGGCGCGCGGGCACGAGGTCGACACTGCCGAGGGTGGTGCTGTCGCACTGCGCCTGGCGACGCAGAACCGCCCGGACCTGGTCCTGTTGGACCTGGGGCTGCCGGACATGGAGGGGCTGGAAGTGATCCGGCGCCTGCGCGGGTGGACCCGGGTCCCGATCATCGTGCTGTCGGCGCGGCATTCGGCCGGGGAGAAGGTTCGGTGCCTGGACTCGGGTGCGGACGACTACGTCACCAAACCGTTCGGGATGGATGAGCTGCTCGCGCGGATGCGGGCGGCCGAGCGGCGGTCGGCGTCGGAGGAGGCCGCACCGGAGGTGTCGACGTCGGCGTTCACGGTGGACCTGAGCGCCAAGTGTGTGTCGATCGGTGGCGAAGAGGTGCGGCTGACACCGACCGAGTGGCACATCCTGGAGATCCTGACGCAGCACCCGGGGCATCTGGTGAGCCAGCGCCGGTTGTTGCAGGAGGTGTGGGGCCCGGCGTACCGGAGTGAGACCAATTACCTGCGGGTGTACATGGCGCAGTTGCGGCGGAAGCTGGAGCCCGATCCCGCCCATCCGCGATTCCTCATCACCGAGGCGGGCCGCGGGTACCGGTTCGAGACCGACCTCTGACGGGGCGCAGGCACCACAGGGAACCTGCGCCATCGGCCCTGGCCCGGGTGCGAACTCCGGGGTGAAGGATCCGTGGCCGGTCGGGACCGAGATCTGACAGTGGCATCCCGCACTCCCGTGGGGTCGAAGAGTGCTCCGGTCCGGCTCGTGGGGCAGGATGGAGAGCGTGTCCGATGCGCTTGAGCAATCACTACGGGACGGCGAACACCGCTACTGGCTGACCACCTCCGACGGGGTCGGGATCGACGCAGTCCTTCTGCGCGGTGCCGAGGCCCGGACGACGGCCGTGGTCCTCGCCAACGGTTTCACCGGTACCCACCGCAACCCGCACACGCGCACGATCGCCGAGACGATGTACGCGATCGGCGACGTCATGACCTTCGATTTCCGTGGCCATCACGGCTCCGAGGGACGAAGCACCGTGGGCAACTCCGAGATCCACGACATGGAGGCGGTGCTGGTGCGCCTCCGGGAGCTGGGCTACGAACGTGTGGTCACGGTCGGCTTCTCCATGGGCGCGGCGGTCGCGATCCGGCACGCGGCGATCTTCGGCGGCGTGGACGCGGTCGTGGCGGTCAGCGGCCCGAGCCGTTGGTTCTACCGAGGGACCCGCTCGATGCGCCTTCTGCACGTGGGTATCGGTAAGCGCGCGGGGCGTTTCTTCCTGCGTACCTTCCGCAAGGTGCGTGTCATCGACCGCAAGTGGAGTCCCCGCCCGGCCGAGCCGCGCGAGATCGCCGGGGAGATCTCCCCCACGCCGCTGCTGGTGGTGCACGGCGACGCCGACACGTACTTCCCCACCTCACACGCCACCGCCATCCACGCTGCGGCACGGGACCCCAAGGACCTGTGGATCATTCCGGGCATGGGCCACGCCGAGCGTGCGGTCGAGGCCCGGCTCGCCGAGCGCATGCGGGACTGGATCACCGAACGGCTGCGGAGGATCTCGGAGGGCTGAGCCGGGAAGGGCCGAGCGGGTCCGCGCGGAGCGGGACCGCCGATCCCGGCGAGTATCCGCACACACGTACCGGACCGGTCGGGACCCCCATCAGGGCCCGCATGGACAGCTCTGAAGGGCTCGACTAGAAAGGAAGGATGATCCGACCCCGCCCTTCTTCGTCCGGCTCCACCGGATTCGTCCCCGGGCCCACCCAGCTCCCCGGACTGCGCGGGCGCGGGTTCGCCCTGCTCATCGCCGCCACCGCCATCGGACTGTGCGGGTTCGCCGCCGTCCTGCCGCTGGTGCCGTTGTGGGCCACCCGGGGCGGGGCCGGTGAGTTCGGGGCCGGCACCACCACCGCTGTGTTCATGCTCACCACGGTCCTCACCCAGCTCGGCATGCCCTGGCTCCTGGACCGCGGCGCCTACCGCTGGGCCTTCCCCGTCGGATCGCTCATCCTGGGGCTGCCCACACCCCTGTTCGCCGCCACCACCGAACTCGGCCCGCTCATCACCGTCTCCGCGGTGCGCGGCATCGGCTTCGGCATGGTCACGGTCGCGGGTACGGCGCTGGCGGCGCGACTGGTCCCGCGCGCCCAGGTCGGTCGGGCCACCGGCCTCTACGGGCTCGCGGTCGGGCTGCCGCAGGTGGTGATCCTGCCCGGAGGCGTGGCCGTGGCGCTCGCGGTCGGGTTCGGTCCCGTCTTCTGGGTGACCGGCGTGACCGGCGCGGTCGCCGCGGTCCTGGCCTCGGGGATCTGGTTCGCCGACGGCGGGCGCAACCGTCCGGCGCTGCGTTCGGCCCCCACGACCGGGACCCCCGCCTCCCGCGCCGATGATCCCCGGGGCCTGAGACTGTGGGCGGCGCTGGCCTCCCCCTTGCTCATGATGCTGCTGGTCGCGATCTCCGCGAGCAGCATCGTGACCTTCCTCGCGATCCCCTTCGAGCAGGCCGCCTGGCTCGTGAGCGCCGCGCTGGCGGTGTACGCGCTGTGTGTGGTCGTGGGCCGCTGGACCGCCGGCGCCCTGTACGACCAGTACGGACGCACGGTCCTGCTCATGCCCGCGATGGTGTCGGGCGCGCTCGGCATGGGGTTGGTGACCGCCGCCATGTGGTCCGACGTGGGTACCGGACAGCCCGGCCCCGCCACGGCGGCGTTGATCCTGGGCGGGGCCGCATTGTTCGGGCTCGGCTTCGGCTCGGTGCAGAACGACACCGTGACGATCATGCTCGACCGCGCCGGTCCCTCCGGGCAGGGGCGGGCCAGCGCGGTGTGGAACATCGGTTACGACGCCGGCACCGGGGCGGGCGCCATGGGTCTGGGCCTGCTCATCCAACTGCTCGGCTACGGGCCCGCGTTCGCCTTCACCGCCGTCGCTCTGCTCGCCCTGGTACCCCTGACCCTGCGCACGGGGACACGGAGGCCGCCCGGGACCGTGCACCGCTGACTGCTCCCGCGGGCCTCGGACCGACGGGGCGGACCTCCGGGGGTTCCGCCGGTCCCCGCGCGGGCCTCAGGTCAGCGACGACACGTGCACGTGGTCGAAGTGGTTCTGCGTCAGGCCGCCGCGGTCCTCCATACCACTCCACTGCCGGCTACCGGTGTGCCAGATCTGCTGTTCCCAGATGATGTAGTCGATGCCCAACCGGTCCGCGTTGTCGATCGCGTACTGGGCGATCTGTGAGCCGAGCTGACGGTTCTCCTCCGAGGGCATGGCACCGTTGGCGCTCATCATGAAGTCGCAGGCGCGGCCATCGCCGTGGTCGTCGGCGCTGGGCCGGTAGCAGCCCGTGGGGTAGGGCTGGTTGAACTGGCCGATGATGTCGTCGCGGATCCCGGCCATCGTCGGGGTGACGTCGTCGAAGCCGGGACCGCGGGCGTCGTCGGGGACACTGCCGTCACCGTCGCCGGGGTTCTGTGCCGCCTCCTCGGCCTCCAGCTCCGCGATGCGCTCCTCGACGTCGTCCTTCTGTTCCTCGAGCTCCTCGACGAGTTCGGCGGCGTCCTGGAGCTCGGTGTTGAGCTCCTCGGTGACCTCTTCGGCCTCGTCACGGGTGTCGATGAGATCGGCGATCTGCTCGGCCTGTGACTCGCCCAGGTAGGTGGCGTTGGCCGCGTCGGTGAACATCCGGTCGGGGGCGCTGTCGAAGACCACACGCAGCGCCGGGTCGACGGCCCCGTCGACGTAACGGGCGTGCGCGATCTCGGAGACGGTTCCGCGGGAGGAGTCGAGGCGTTCCTCGATCTCCTCCAGGTCGGTCTCGGCCTCCTCGACACGGTCCTTGATCTCACTGAACTGGAGGAGTTCGCCGTTGTAGGACTCCTCCAGTTCCTCTGCGCGCTCGGTGAGTTCGTCGATGTCGACGTCGTCGGGGTCGGCGTGTGCGACACCCGCGACCGGCCCGACGAGGAGGGCGGCGCTGAGGGTGGTGAGGACGAGGAGACCCCGCTTGGTGCGCAGGGCGAAGCTTCGGGGAGAGGATGTCATGTCGGCTCCGTGGATGGTCTGGACACATCCGGTCGCCCGCGGCCGTGGAGGGTCAGAAGAGGGGTGGAGCCGCGGAGCCGGGAGGTGCTCAAGAGACCATACGAGATCTGGGCGTTACATACCTGGTGCGTCGAACACCGGGCTTGTGGACTGCGCGGGGATGTGTCCAGAACATACCCTTTGCCGAGGACCGTCCGTGCCCACCGGGGCCGGCCCACCGGCAGGACCGTGAACAGGTTCACCCTGGTCAGGCGCCACCGAACGCGCTCGGCAGGGCGGTTCCCGGCTGCGGCTCGGTGCCCTGGACACCGGAGAGGAACCAGTCGGAACGGCGGATGTCACGCAGCGCCCGCTTGCGGTCCTCCTTCGGCAGCCGGTCGATGTAGAGCATGCCGTCGAGGTGGTCGGTCTCGTGCTGCAGGCACTGGGCCATGAGGTCGGTGCCCTCCACCGTGACGGGCTCGTTGCGCACGTCGACACCAGTGACGACCGCCCGGCGCGCACGCTTGGTGCGGTACCAGAGTTTGGGGATGGACAGGCAGCCCTCGTCGCAGTCCTGGAGCTCGTCGGAGAGCTCCACGATGCGCGGGTTGATGATGTAACCGACACGGCCGTCGACGTCGTAGCTGAAGGCGCTGAGACCCACACCGATCTGAGTGGCGGCCACACCGGCACGCCCCGGGGCATCGACGGTGTCGAGGAGGTCGCGGACCAGATTCTCGGTGTGCCGGTCGAACGAGGTGACGGGCGCGGTCGGGCTGGTGAGTACGGGGTCGCCGAAACGGACGATGGGACGCATGCTCATGAGAACAGGTTAAGCGGCCCCACAGACAGGCGATCCGCGTCCCTGCCCCGCCGACCGGACCGGCTCAGGTGGCGAGCTTCCCGCGCAGGGACTCGTCCAGGACCATCTCGATGTAGTCCAGCGCGGCCCTGCGGCGGGCCAGGGCGCTCTCGTACAGGGACGGCCCCTGGGAGGCGCGGCGCACGCGCAGGCACTCGTTGACGATGCGCTGCCATTTCTGCGGAAAGGCGTGCAGAGCGTAGGCGCCCGCACCGGACTTGGAGGTGATCTCGCCGGTCCTGAGCGTGAAGTGCAGGCGGCTGACGCTGAGCACGCTCCAGGACGGGGCGAGGGAACCCAGCGCAGCGAGCCCGCGCGGGGTGATCAGGCGGCCGGCCTTCTCACGCCAGCGCCGCCACTGCTCGTCGAGCGAGCCCAGCGACCAGGCGCGCAGGCTCTCCGGCTCGTCCCACACGTCGAGTTCCAGGGGATGGGGCCCGCGCACGGTCACACCGCGCTCGGCGAGGACGTGCCAGGTCACGGGGTTGACGTCCTGCTGGGCGCGGGACCGGAAACGCCCCCCGACCACCGAGGCGACGGGGCCGCAGGCGGCCGGGTCGCGGATGAGGTCGCCCCAGGTGACGTGGACCCCGTTGAACTGGGGGCGGGGCATCTCGCTGCGCGTGCGCACGTGGGCGCGGCGCAGGCGATCGGCCTCGTCGGCACCGGGGCGGCGGTCGGTGACCACCACGAAGTCGACGTCGCTGGTGTGGAGACGGAAATCGCCGAGCGCGACCGAACCGGTCAGGTACAGGCCGCGCACGAGGCCGGGTGCCTCCTGGTCGGCGTGGAAGAGGAAGGTCTGGGCCAGCGTCTGCACCCGAGGGTGGACGGCCATACTCACTCCAGTCTGGATGGTTCGTCGTAGGTCGTGCGGGCTCCGGCGAGAGCCGAGGTGGCGGGGACCCGGGGCGCCGTGCCGCACGGATGTGACCCGTGTGGCTCGTGGCACCGACGGTGGCGTGTTGTGTCCGACCGGTGCGCGGTGTCCGCTCATCTCCAAGTTTGAGTGCGCTCGAGTGAGTTCGCAAGTGATCGCGCCGCACTCACACCCTGTCTCCCCACGTCAAGTGGTGTGTGGCCGCAGCGAGGAAGGGGAGCCCACACCCTTGTCGCGGGAAGGTCGATTGTGGTATTCGCTTCCCCGGCGCGACGACTTCGGGTGGGCGCGCCCCTGTCCGGACCACCCTCCGTGCCGACGGGGAGGCTTTCGGCATGTGCACATGCCTCATGCGAATGCACAGGAATTCCTTGTGGATATCTCTCTGGAGAGACCGGAAAACGCCACTCCCCCCACACGAGTCACGTTCTACCAACGAGTAATGAGTTCTCGGGCTCATTTTGTGGACTTCCACACGGGGCCGCGTAACATCAACACAGGTGAGAGGGATCATCCCGTTTTCCGCCGAAGGCCCATGAAGCGTGAACCGCCGTCGCCGCCCCGGACGACCCTCTGCATTTCGACGATCGTTATGGTTCACCAAGCCCTCCCCAGGAGATAACCAAACCAACCATTCTCTGCTGTTCCCCTCCATGAAACGCGGGGGAACTCGGACAAAACCGCACCTGTTTACGCTCGGTGTGCGACCGCAGAGAGTACGCAGCGATCCCAAGGAGCCGTGCATGGTCCCCACGATGGTCCTCGTAGCCGACGACTCCCGCGACACCCAACGCCTGGAAGCCCTCCGCGGTCTGGCCGACGCGGTCGCCGAACGGGGAGAGGTTCCCGTGACCCCCGCCTTCGGCGCCCCCGACGAGGTGGCCGCCACCGTCCACGGGGTACAGGGTCCCAAGGTGGTCGTACCGGCGTTCGTGGCGGGCGGTGACGTCGCCAGTGCCCACATGCTCTCCCGCATCGGGCTGCCGGAGCTGCGCGACTCCTGCCACACCCCTCCCCTGGGCGCCGTGCCCTCCATCGTCGCGGACATGGCCACGCGCCTGGCCGGATCCGGATGGAACCGCCAGGACGGGGTCGTGCTGGCCGCCGACGGCGCCACCGGTACCGATGAACGCACCGTGGTCGCGGACGTGGCGCGCATGCTCAGCCGGCGCCTCGGTTCCCCCGTCCAGGTCGGTTATCTGCGCACCTGGGCGCCCTCGGTCTCCGACGCCGTGGACCGCCTGCGGCGTGGCGGGCGCGGCAACGTCGCCGTGGCCGCCTGGCGCATGGTCGACGGGCCCGATTTCGACCTGCTGCGTTCCCTGGACGTCACCGCGATCACCTCACCGCTGTGGCCCTCCGAACTGGTCGTCGACACCCTGCTCGCCCAACACCGGACGGCCAAGGGCCGGCTCGCCTGATCCACGGGCACCGTTATCGCCGGACCGGGCGCGGGTAGGGCCGTGGATGGCGGGAACCTCCCGCACAACAGCACCGTCCCGTGAACGGGGCACCCCGGTCGCGGCCCCTCCGCGGCCGGACGGGGCTCACCGCCCGGGCCCGCGATGCGCGGCCGGAAAGGCGGTGTGGGCGAACCTGAGGTGAATGCATGAGTGACGTCACAGAGCGGTGGGTCGGCGAGGCACAGCGCCGCCGGCTGGAACGGCGCTTCGGTGCCCACGTCGGCGACTGGTTGGCCGAGCTCCCCGCCACGCTCCGGAAACTCGCCACGGTGTGGGACCTGGCCCTGCAGGACCCGGCGACCCCTGGCGGACGCACCTCCGTGGTCGTGTACGTGACACTCGCCGACGGCCGCCAGGGTGTCCTGAAGCTCTCCCCCGACCACGGCTTGGCCCACTCCGAAGCACAGATGCTGCGGATGTGGGCCGAGTGCGGCCGGGTGCCCGAGGTGTGGGGGATGGACCGCGGCCACGGTGCGATCCTCATGGAACGGGTCCAGGGCCGTTCTCTGGCCGCCGGGGACGTGCTGCCCCCGATGGCCACGATCGGCACGCTCATCCGGGAACTGCACTCCGTGGACGGCGAACCGGAGCACCTCGCGGAGTTGCGGCCGCTCACGGCACGTGTGCAGTTCATCTTCGACATGTGGGGGCGTGAACGCACCGAGGGTCCGGCCGCCGGCGTCGTACCGCCCACGGTCGTGCATCAGGGGTTCAACCGAGCGCGCGAGCTCGCCAACGACGACGTCCACGCGGTGCCCCTGCACGGCGACCTGCATCCCGGCAACGTCATCGACGGCGGGGCGCGCGGCCTCGTGGCGCTCGACCCGCGCGCGTGCGCCGGCGACGGTGCCGTCGACGCGGTGGACTGGATCATGTGGCGGATCACCGACCCCGCCCAGGCGCAGCAGCGCGCCGAGGAACTCTCCGACACCATGGGTGTGGACGCGGGGCGGATGCTCGACTGGGCGCGTGCCTTCGCACCGTGCCTCGCGGTGGCCATGGCCAACCGGGGCCGGCAGCAGAGCAAGGAATTCGACACGGTCATGGAACTCGCCCACGGCTAGGCCCGCTCAGTCACACAAAGGGTTCAGCCCCAGCGCAGGTGCACGGCGCCAGGTCTCCCCAGCCACAAGAAACCTGGATGCTCAGCCACGTGAGGGGCTCAGCCCTCAGTGCAGGTGCACGGTGCAGGTTCTCCCCTCCCCCACAGGTGACAGGTTTGCTCAGCCACAGCCCTCGCGCGGTGCGTCGCCCCTTGGGCCGAAGGCCCCCCTTGCGCGTTCCGCGCGGTGGCCTCCCCAGCCCTCCTTACGCGGTATCTGGACGCCCGGAGCCCCTCAACCACTCATGCACGGGGGACGCGTGAGCCCGCGCCTTGCCCTTGAGCTCAACCGGGGGAAGACCCCTCCCCACAGGAATGGGAGAAGGCATGCGCAGAGCCGCACGCCAGGGGGGTGAACCCCAGCCACAGACAAAGCCCGACCCCAGGAACGGGGGCACAGGGACACTGACGGGAACCACGAACACGCCCTGAAAAGAAGAGAAGAGGAAGAGCCCGAAGAGAAGAGAGAGTCCGGAGCGAGGGAGGCCTGGCACCGTGCACCTGCCTTGGGGCTGGGCCCCTCGTGTGGTTGAGCAGAGACACCCCCTGGGGCGGGGGTCCGTGTCTAGCTCTTCCCTCTTCTGCGGGGAGGGGCCTTGCCCCGGTCGAGCCCAAAGACACGGTGCGGGCTCACGCGCTTCTGTGCCCGGACGGCTGAGGGGCTCCGGGCGTCCAGAGACCGCGTACAGAGGGCTGGGGAGGCCACCGCGTGGTACGCGCGGAGGCTCCGGGGTTTCCGTGGCACCGGGGGCGCGCACCCCGCGTCGACTGTGGCTGAGCAAACCTGTCACCTGGGGGGAGGGGAGAGACTGCACCGTGCACCTGCTCTGGGGGCTCGGCCCTTTGTGTGGTTGAGCAGGCCTGTTTCTTGTGGACCGGGATACCCAGCACCGTGCACCTGCGCTGGGGCCCGGCCCTTCCCCCCGGTCGAGCGGGGTTCCAGCGGTTCACGTGTTGCGGCGGTCGTCCCGTGGATCGTCGAGCATGTCCCAGTACGCCTGGGGGTGGTCCCCGTTCAGCCGGTCCCGGCTGCCGGGACCGCCCCCAGGCGTCCCTGACGCGCCGGTTCTCCCAGCCGCCCGGGGGGCAGCCCCCTCGGCGTCGACGACGGCCTCCTCCCCCGTGTCGGGATGGTCCTCGTAGTAGTACTCGTCCTCGTAGTAGTCGTCGTACCAGACGTCGTCGGGCGCCGCCGAGACGGGCGGGAAGACCATCGACCGGATGTTGAGCGCCACGTGCACGGCGATCGGCACCCACAGGCTCCCGGTTCCCAGGTACAGCACGGTGAACAGGGTCCCGGTCAGCGCCCCGTGGGCCGCGCCCCACCATCCCTGGTAGACGTGCGCGAGCGAGAACAGCAGGATCGACAGCAGCGCGGCCGCGAACAGGGGCAGCCCCATGCTCGCGACGAGCGTGATGAACAGGCCCCGGTACAGCAGCTCGGCGAAGAAACCGCCCGTGACGGCGGTGCCCGCGGCGCTCGCCTGCTCGGCGCGGGTGCGCGGGTAGAGCAGCTCCTCGACCCTGCGGCCGGGCTCGGGCAGGGTCATGGGGCGGTCGGCCGCGCGGCGTCCCTTGTGGGTCCCGCGCTTCTTCCCCCCGGGCACGCGTTCGGCGAGTTTCGCGGGCAGCAGCCGTTCCCTGCTGGGCATGCCGTTGACCAGCACCCAGAACAGCGCGAGCGCGACCAGGCCGCCGATCGCACCGCCCACGACGGGACCGACCGCATGGGGCAGCCGCAGCCCGAGGTCGTTGGCGGCGAGCCCGGGCGAGAGCACGACCACGAGCAGTACGAGCAGCCCCCACAGGACGTGCACGCCCATGGTGACGGCGTGGAGCAGCTTCAGGGATCGTTCGTCGTCGAAGCGGCTACGGGACAGCCAGGCGTAGGCCCGGCGCCCGAGCAGGGGTTCCCCGACCGCCGCGAAGAAGAGCAGCAGGACCGTCAGAAGAGTCCCCACGAGGCTGACTTGAGGGAATGTCTCGGACCATGGCACGGGGCAATGGTAGGGGCGATCCGCACCTTTTCGTACCGGCTGGATCACATGCCGGCGTCCACGCCTGTCGGGACGCGCTGCGGAGAGCGCGAACGCCGGGAGTCGCGCATGGCACATCCGGGCATGGGCCGACCACCGGGCCGAACCGAACGAGCCGGGCCCACGTCAACACCCGGTCCGGACGGCCCGGCCCCTGGTCACAGGAGCCGGCCGGGCCGGCTGCGGTCGGCCAGCGCGGCGAACCGGAAGGTGTTGACCGGGTGGCTGGACAAGAGGTTGACCAGCAGCACGAAGAATCCGGCGTCCGTGTGGGCGCGGGCGGCGATGTCGTCGAAGTCCACGTCGGGGTAGAGGTATTTGCCGGCGGCCAGGACCTGGAGCATGTGGCGGCCCTCGGGGCAGAAGGCGTAGGCGTGGTTGTCGGCGGTGTACTCCTGGGCACGCCCCAGGGTGCTGCCGAGCCCGGGGATCACGTTGGCCACGGAGATGCCGAACTGGCGCCAGAAGGAGGTGTGGCCGGCGGCGATGTGGCCGACCTCGTGGCCGATGACGAACCGCAGGGCATCGGGGTCCTGCAGGCGGCCGCCGACCTCGAACAGGTCACTGTTGACTGCGACGTAGCGGCGCTGCCCGTGTCCGGACGCGAACGCGTTGACGACACCGTTGCCGAGTACGACGTAGGCCTCGGGGACGCGGGGCATACCGAAGTGTTCGGCGGCCTCCCGCACCATCCGGTGGGCATCGGGGAACTGTTCCTCGGTGATGCGCACGCCGTTGACGCGTTGGAGGGCGTACAGGTATCCGCGCACGAAGAAGACCAGCAGCGGGACGCTGAGCAGCAGCAGCGGCTGGTCGGGGGCCCCGGACAGAAAACGGCTGACCGCCCCGAGGACGGCCAGACCGGTGGCGGCCACGCACACCGCGAGCGCGATGTTCTCCCGCGGGTGGCGCAGCCGCCGACGCAAGCGGGGGTCGCCCCAACCCCAGCGGGCAGAACGGTCCCCGTGTGCGTTCAGAACCGGTGGCCGTGGTCGGGCCGGCCCTCGTCCTCCTCCGGCGGAGGCGGGGGCCCTTGCTGTGCACTGCCCTCGGGCGGCGGGCCCGAGTAGGCCGGCCCCGACGGCGGGGCCGGCGGCGGCTCCTGGCCGAGCTCTTCCCCCTCCTGCAGGTACCGGTCCATGTCGGCCGGGTACGTGGACTCGGCGTGCGGCGGGTCGACCGCGGTGCCGCCCGGGTCCGGGGCCTCCCCGCCGGGAACCTCGCTCCAGGAGGAGGACGCGGCGAGGAACGGGTTCTCGTAGGACTCCTCGGACGCGGGCGGCGCGGGCTCACCCGGTTCCGCTCCCCCGGGCCGCGGTCCGTCCGGCACGGGCTCACCCATCGGCGGGGCGCCCGGCACCGGCCCGGCCTGGACCGGCTCGGGCATCGGCGGGTGGTCGGTCAGAAATTCGGGCTCGGGGGGCAGGGCGTCCGGCGGGGTGGGCTCGGCCGGGACGTCGACCGGTGCGGGCCCGGGCACGGCGGCCCCCGAGGGTTCCTCGTCCGCCACGGCCACGGGCACGGAGTCGGGGTTCTCCTGACCGAGGTAGGCCAGGGCCGCCACGGTGATGGCGGCGAGCCCGGCACGCAGCGTGGGTTCGCGCGCAGGGGCGAAATAGGGCGAGTGGTTGCTGGGGACGTTGCCCATCTTCTCGTAGGGCGTGCTGCCGGGAGCGGACTCCCACACGTCGTGCGGGGTGGCTCCCACGAACCAGAACACGTACGGGATGGGCTGCGTGTCGCCCGGGAGCCCGAAGGCGCAGAAGTCCTCGGTGGCGGGTGAGGGGTCGGGCAGGTGGATGACGTACTCGTCGCCGAAGTAGGCGTGGTGGGCGGAGGCGACCTCGTTGGTGCTGGCGGGGTCGTTGAAGGTGGCCCCGCTGCCCTGGAACCGCTCCACCTCGGGCTCGCGTCCGGCACCGGAGGCGGCGGCCTCGGCGCGCACGATACGTTCGATGGCCTCCTCCAGTTGGAGGGACACGTTGTCGTTGAGCGCCCGGGTGCTGATCTCCAGGTAGGCCTCGTCGGGGATGATGTTGGCCTTGGTGCCGGCCTGGACACGGCCGACGGTGAGCACCGCCATCTCGCTGGGGCTGACCTCGCGGGAGACCACACCCTGCAGCCGGGAGACGACGTTGGCGGCGATGAGCACCGGGTCGACGGTCGTGTGCGGCTGGGAGGCGTGCCCGCCCTCGCCGAAGATCCGGACCCGGTAGGCATTGGCGGCGCCGAGGATGATGCCGGCCCGGTGTGAGATGAGCCCGGCGGGCTGGGGCCCCAGGTGCTGGCCCAGGACCACGTCGGGGCGGCCGAAGCGGTCGTAGAGACCGTCGTCGATCATGCCCTGGGCGCCGTCGAGGGTCTCCTCGCCCGGCTGGGCCACGATCATGACGGTGCCGGCCCACTGGTCGCGGGTCTCCGAGAGCAGGTCGGCGGCGCCCACGAGGCAGGCGGTGTGTGCGTCGTGCCCGCAGGCGTGCATGACGGGCACGTCGGCGCCCTCGGCGTCGTCGCCGCGGGCCGTGCTGGCGTAGGGCAGACCGGTCTTCTCCTCCAGCGGGAGTGCGTCCATGTCGGCGCGCAGCATGACCGTGGGTCCGGCTCCGTTGCGCAGGACGCCGACGACGCCGGTGCCTCCGATGCCTTTGTGCACCTCGTAGCCGGTGCGGGTGAGCCACTCGGCGACCCCGCTGGCGGTGCGGTGTTCGGCGTGGGAGAGCTCGGGGTTCTTGTGGAGGTCGACGTAGAACCCCTCGACGAGCGGGAAGATCTCATCGAGGAGTCGCATGACCACACTCCCGTGCTGAGCTGCACGGTTGGGGTCCACCGCGTGCGGCACGGTTTCCACCGCCTTCTTCGTTCTCGACTGGGGCAGTCGCCTGTTCGGGGGCACCTGTACTCCTCCGCAGCTTAGCCGCGCCGGGGCACCGGCCCACAGCGGCATGGCCACCACGGGGCTGCACGGGCCCTTACTCCCATGGGTTAGGGTCTGCACACGGAAAGCGACCCCGTGCCGTGCTTCGGCCGATCACACTCGCCCCGCCACCGCGGATGATCGACATGTGATTTTTCTGGAACTTTCCACCGATTCGGGTTCACCACTGGAAGCCTCCACCACATCACCGTATGGTAACGGGGCACGATGTGGACAGATCCCGTGAATCGGCTGGTGTCCCCCTCGCGCACCACGCGGCACCGACAGCGTTCGCCCCTCGACGGTCCCGGCCCCGTACCGCAGCCGACGCATCGCGAACGTCCCTGCCCAAGACATCCCGAACCTCGGAGTCCTTCTGTGGCCTCATCCACGACCAGTCCGGCGTCCCCGCAGCCTGATCCAGGGCACGGCGTGAGTCGCGCCCCGGGCTCCGCCGACAGGCCCGAGCGGGCCACCAAGGCCCCGGCCCGCGATTCCCGCCTGGACAACGCCAAATTCATCCTCATCGCCCTGGTCGTGTTCGGCCACGCGATCGAACCGCTCCGGGACTACGCGCCCACCCAGGTCCTCTACTACTGGATCTACCTCTTCCACATGCCCGCGTTCATCATGATCAGCGGGTACTTGTCGAGGAACTTCGACGCCTCCTCCAACCGCGTCGAGAAAGCGGTCCTGACCCTGGCGGTCCCCTACCTCATCTTCTGGGCCGTCCACCAGAGCATCTACGCGGTCGACGAAGGGCTCCCGGACTCCATGTCGGTGCTCACGCCGACCTGGTCCCTGTGGTTCCTGATCGCCCTCTTCCTGTGGCGCCTGAGCGTGCCGGTCTGGAAGCGGCTGCGCTGGCCCGTGACGATCGCGGTGGTCATCTCGGCCTTCGCCGCCACCGCCGACCTGGGCGCCACCCTCTCCCTGGGCCGCGTGCTCAGTTTCCTGCCCTTCTTCGTGCTGGGTCTGGCCCTGCGCAAGGAGCACTTCGCCCTCCTCGACCGCGTCTGGGCGCGTGTCGGTGCGGTGGCCGTCTTCGCCGTCACCTTCGCCTTCGCCCTGTTCATCGCCAACGAAGAGCTCAGCCGCGAGTGGTTGTTCTGGCGTGAGAGCCTCACCGACCGCGACATCGACCCGCTGCTGCCGAGCATGGCGATCCGTCTGATCTTCATGGGGATCGCCCTGGCGATGTCCTTCGCGATGCTGGCGCTCACGCCCAAGAAGCGCACCTGGTTCACCAAGCTCGGCGCCTACACGCTGTTCGTGTACCTGGGCCACTCCGTGGCGCTGCTCCTCCTCAAGACCTCGCCGTACTACGACTTCTTCGAAGGCACCGGCCCGATCGGCCTGGTTCTGACCACCACGCTCGCCGCGGCCCTGACACTGCTGCTGTGCGCCCCCTGGGTGCGCAAGGCCATGAAGTGGGCCGTGGAGCCCCAGCCCACATGGTTCCTGCGCGGGGACGACCAGCAGCCCCCTGTCCGCTCCGCCGCGATGTCCGGCTCGGGCCCCTCGGACGAGTCGAACAGACCGGAGGACNTCCGGCCGCCGGTGACGGCAACGGCTCGGATCCGCGCCCCGGCTCCTCCTGACCCGTCCGGGCTCGCCCCGCGGCGTGCCCCGCATACGACGAGTGCCGTGCCGGTTCCCCGAGGGGATCCGGCACGGCACTCGTGTGTCAGGGGCGTGTGTCAGCGGACCGTGGAGCGGGTCCGGTGCGGGCTCAGCTGCCGCCGTCGGGGACCGGCCCGCCGGAAACGGCCAGGGCCTGCATGCGCGATTCGAAGCGGCGGGTGTCCTTCCACAAGCGCAGTACGAGCACGGCCTCGAAGAAGGACAGCGCCAGGACCGACAGCACCGCCACCGGGATGATGAGGCTGTTGAGCGGCGTGAACAGCGACACCAGGACCGTGGCCGGCGCAACCACGCACAGGAACATCTCGAACTCGATCCCGCTGAACAGGTGCGGGCGCACCCGGTGCCGCGCCAGGGCGGTGCGCACCCGCGGGTAGAGCCCGGTCGGTCGCGCGGCGGCGCCGCTTCCTGCCGGCTCGGAGCTTCCGGGGTCCGCGTTCTCGGGATCCCCGTCGGAGTCCTGTACGGCGGGGTCGGGCCGGCCCTCGGCCTCGGCCAGCTTCTGGTTCATGGTGCGGCGGGTCTTGGCGACCTGCGGGCCGTTGAGGTAGCGCAGCAGGTCGAAGAAGACCACCACGGGCGCCACGATCAAGTACGCGACCTCCCCCGCGGCCAGCCACTGACCGATCAGCAGGGCCATGACACAGCCGAAGAAACGGATCCGGTCGAAGACGAAATCGACCCAACTGCCGAACAGCGAACCGGTGCCCTTGAGCCGGGCGATCTTGCCGTCCATGCAGTCCAGGACGAAGCTCAGGTGGAACAGCAGGGCGCCCACGAGCAGCCACGGCCAGCCGCTGCCGACCGTGAACACGGGCACGAGGAAGGCGAGGGCGGACAGCAGGCCGAACACGCCCGCCCCGGCCGTCAACTGGTTCGGGGTGATGGCGGTCCGGTTGGCGGTCCACACCACCAGGCGTCCGGCGAGCGGGTCCACGAGATAGACCGTCCACCAGGCGTCCTTCACCTTGTAAGTCTCGTCCTTGACCTGCCTCAGAGTGAAACGCGTCATAGATGTGGGTTCTCCAGAGCGCCCCACCGCCACGGCACGAAAGGACATGGCACCGGATCCAGGGCGGCCAAGGGGCATCAACGAGCGGGGTCCGAGACATCATTGCAGACGAGGTGTCGACCGACCTAATCAATGCACGGCATAATCGACAGGTAAGCGGGGGATCAACAGGCGGCCGCTCGCGTCAGACGGCGGATGGTCCACCCCCTTCGGTCCCGACCAAGGTATGAGGCATTGCGTTTTCTCAACGACCAGGTCCCGCAACACGACCTGACCTACAGCGACGTGTTCATGGTCCCGGGCCGCAGCGCTGTCGGCTCCCGGCTGAGCGTGGACCTGTCGTCCACCGACGGAACGGGCACCACGATCCCGCTCGTGGTCGCCAACATGACTGCGGTGGCGGGCCGCAGGATGGCCGAGACGGTCGCCAGGCGCGGCGGCATCACCGTCATCCCGCAGGACATCCCGATCGACGTGGTCTCCGAGGTCGTCGCGTGGACCAAGCAGCGCCACCTGGTCCACGACACCGCCATCACGCTGAACCCGACGAGCACGGTCGGTGAGGCGCTCAACCTGTTGCCCAAGCGCGCGCACAACGCCGTGATCGTCATCGACGAGGCCAGTCGCCCCGTCGGTGTGGTCACCGAGGCCGACTGTGCGGGTGTGGACCGCTTCTCCCAGCTCCGGGACGTGATGTCCACCGAGCTGCTCACCGTCCCGGCCGGCACCGAGCCCCGTGAGGCCTTCGGGATCCTGCACGACTTCCGGCACCGGCTCGCCCCGGTGGTCAACGGCGACGGCGCCCTGCAGGGCGTGCTCACCCGCACAGGCGCGCTGCGTTCGACCCTGTACACCCCGGCGGTGGACGCCGGGGGCAGCCTGCGTGCGGCCGCGGCCGTGGGCATCAACGGTGACGTGGAGGGCAGGGCCGCCGAGCTGCTCGCGGCCGGGGTGGACGCCCTGGTCATCGACACGGCGCACGGGCACCAGGAGAAGATGCTGTCCGCGGTCGCCAAGGTGCGGTCGCTCTCGCCGGGTGTGCCGATCGTGGCGGGCAACATCGTCACTCCGCAGGGCACCCGCGACCTCATCGAGGCCGGCGCCGACATCGTCAAGGTCGGGGTGGGCCCGGGCGCGATGTGCACCACACGCATGATGACGGCGGTGGGGCGCCCGCAGTTCTCCGCCGTCCTGGAGTGCGCCGAGGCCGCCCGTGAACTGGGCGGGCACGTGTGGGCCGACGGCGGGGTACGCCACCCGCGCGATGTCGCACTCGCGCTGGCCGCGGGCGCCTCCAACGTCATGGTGGGGTCGTGGTTCGCCGGCACCTACGAGTCGCCGGGCGATGTCATGCGCGACGCCGAGGGCCGCCAGTACAAGGAGAGCTTCGGGATGGCCTCGGCGCGTGCGGTGCGGCTGCGCACCTCCGACGACTCCCCCTTCGACCGGGCGCGCAAGGCCCTTTTCGAGGAGGGCATCTCCACGGGCCGGATGTACCTGGACCCGGAGCGCCCGAGCGTGGAGGACCTGATCGACCAGATCGTGGCGGGTGTGCGCAGTTCCTTGACGTACGCGGGCGCCACGTCGCTGCCGGAGTTCGCCGAGCGGGCCGTGGTGGGCGTACAGAGCTCGGCCGGCTACAACGAGGGGCGCCCGGTGCACACGAGCTGGTGACGCGCGTTCCTGGATTCCCATGAGGGGGCCGACCCGGCGGGTCGGCCCCCTTCGTCGTGTCCGGCCGGGGGAGCCCGTGGCCCGGTGGCCGAGGGTCCGTGTCAGCCGGCCGACCGGTCCTGCGCCCGTTCCTGCTCGTAGTCCTTGCGGCGTTCGCCGCAGAGCCGGTCGGCGTGGCGGATCGGTTCGGGCACCCGGTACTTCGGGGAGAGCCGCAGGACGAGGTCGGCCGAGCCGGCCAGGTCGACGCGGTGCCCGACGGAGACGTAGACCGGTTTGACGCGCTCACGGGTGCGCAGGACCCGGCCGATGACTTCGGCGCCCTCCTCGGCCAGGCGGGCGGAGTCCCCGACGACCTCGGAACGGCCGGCGACCATGGGCGTCCACGATCCGCGTTCCTCTCCGGGGACACTGTGACGGCCGTGGAGCACCGACTTGGCGGAGCCGACGACGGGACGGTCCAGGAGCACGCCCAGGTGGCTGGCGACCCCGAACCGGCGCGGGTGGGCCAGGCCGAACCCGTCGCAGATGAGCACGTCGGGGGTGATGGTGAGCTCGGCCAGGGCGGTCAGTACCGGGGGCAGTTCACGGAAGGCGAAGAGCCCGGAGATGTAGGGGAAGGCCACTTCGGCGGTGACGGTGACCCGCTCGACGACCTCCAGGGTCCGGGCGTCCATGACGACGGCGGCGGCCGCGAGGGCGGGATCGTCCTTGGCGTAGCTGACGTCGAGCCCGGCGACCAGGCGCACGCCGTCCACGTCCAGGGGTTCCTCGTGCACCCGGTCGGCCATGCGGCGCTGGAGCGCGGCTGCTTCCTTGGGGTCCTCGGGCCAGCGTTCGGGGTCGTCCAGGACCCGTGCCGCGAGCTCCGCGATCTGTGCCATCTCGTGCCTCCCGGATGCGTGTGGGACCGTCTCTTCCCATCCAACCGCACCGCAGGCCCTACCGGCGTTCGGACACCGAGAAGACGGTGCCGTCGGCCGGGACGCCGACACCGCGCCAGGTGAAGGGCACACCGACGGCCAGGCGGGGATCGGCGGCGTCCATGAGCTGGAAGTGCAGGTGGGGTTCGCTGGAGTTTCCGCTGTTGCCGCAGCCGCCCAACACCTGGCCGGTACCGACCCTGTCGCCGGGGCGCACCCGCACCGATCCCTGCCGCAGGTGGGCGTAGAGGGCGTACACACCACCGCCGAGGTCCAGGACCACGTGGTTGCCGAGGAGCCGGTGGGCGCCGAGGGCCTGGCGGAGCAGGCCCTCGACGAGCATGTAGAGCAGCGCCGGGTAGGTGCCGCGGCTCAGGTGGTCGCGTGCGCCGTCCTCCACGTGCACGACCTCGGCTCCGGCGACGGCGAGCAGGGGCCGACCGAAAGCGGGGAAGGCCTCGTTGCGGCGCATGGGCGGCCACCACGTGGACGCGGGACGTTCCTCGGAGTCGACGATCAGGTCGATGGCGTACTCCTGCCCCAGGAAACGCACGCCGTGGCTCGGAACCTTGTCGGCAGGGCCGTTGAGCGCGAGCCATTCCCCCGTGACCGGAGCCTCCACCTCGACCGGCTCGTGTGCGGCCTGCCGGCGCCCGGAGCGCAGCCAGAGCGGAACGCCGGCGTAGAAGGGCACGGCGAGGGCGACCAGGAGCAGGAACCAGGGTCCCATGGCGCCGCCGAGGACGATGTCGACGGCGATCACCGCGAGCAGCACGGGGACGGTCCAGCCGTGGGCCCTGATCAGGCACCACCGCAGCCGTCTTCCCGCGCGCCCTCGCTCTTGCTCCCGTGCCACGTCTGCCACCCCTCAGTTTTTCCAATATCTACGTAAGAGCGTAGTTCCGTGCCATCCGAGGCGCAAGGGCCGCACAGGCACCCTGCGCAGGCCGCCCCGCCGATCGCCCTCGCGCTGTGCCCCACCACACACCACCGAACGCGCGAGGCGCACCGCGACAGGAGTAACGTGAACCCGCTGGTTTTGTACTGACTGGTCAGTTCAAAAAGGAGGGCAGTCATGCGATGGGCCACCGGGGCCCGGGTCCGGGCGGAGGGCCTCACGCTCACCACACGCGAGGGTCCCGTCTACACCGACGTCGGCCTCACCGCCCGGCCGGGCACCCTGACCGTCTTCCAGGCCGACTCCGGTGGGGGACGCAGCGCTCTGCTGCTGTCCCTGACCGGTCGGATGCGCCCCACCGCCGGGAGCCTGCACGTGGACGGGTTCGCGCTGCCGAAGCAGGCACGCAAGGTGCGGCGCATCAGCTCGCTCGGTCTCATGGAGGACGTCAACGCGCTGGACGAACGGTTGCGCGTACGCGAACACCTCACCGAGGCGGTCATGCTGCGCAACCGCCCGGCGGGCCGCGGCCTGGTCGACCGGGCCGTCGAGGCCGCCGACGTCCCCGACCTCGACCGGGGCAGCTTCACCAAGGACCTGACCACGCTCGAACGCCGCCGGCTGGGGCTGGCACTGGCACTGATCGCCGAGCCCCGCCTGCTCGCGGTGGACGACGTCGACGGCGGGCTCGGCAGCGGCCACCAGGCCCACTTGTGGCGCACCCTGGCCCGCCTGGCGGAGGAAGGCCTCACCGTCGTGGCCACCTGTGCCGATCCCCGCGCACTGGATCCGGTGAGCGGACCACTCGTGGAGGGACCGATCACGATCCGTCAGGAACCCGCTTCCGGACCGGAGCGACCGGAGAAGACCGAGAAGTCCGCCCGGCCGGAGAGAGCCGCCCGGCGCGAGAGGACCGGGCGGACCGGGAAGGCCGGCCGCTCCGAGCCCGTGGAGAAGGGCGGGAAGCCGGACCGGATCGAACGGCTGCGGCAGCGCAGCCTGCTGCGCCGCGGCGAGCGCCCGGGAGGTGACCGTGTCGACGATGCGCAGGCGTGACGCACCCCGCGTGCGATGGTTCGCCGTCCCCCGGCTGGGGCTGCTCACGATGTGGTCGTTCCTGCGGTCCCCGCTCACCGTGGCGGCGCTGGCCGCGCTCGTGCTCATCCCCCTGCTCTACTCCGGGATGTACCTGTGGTCGTTCTGGGACCCCTTCGACCGGGCCGAGCACCTGCCGGTGGCCCTGGTCAACGAGGACGAGCCGGTCGAGGCCGGCGGGGAGCAGGTCGACATCGGCGGCGAGCTGACCGAGGAGCTCCTGGACCGCGGCGACCTCGACTGGCGCCCGGTGGACGCCGACGAGGCCGCCTCGGGGGTGCAGGAGGGCGAGTACTACGTCTCCCTCACCATCCCCCCGCACTTCAGCGAGGACCTCACCTCGCCCTCCCGCGACCACGAGGACCCCACCCGCTCCCTGCTGGTGGCCAACTACAACGACGCCAACGGCTACGTCGTGCGCCAGATCACGAGCAGCGCGTTCAAGGAGATCCGCGAGGCGGCCGCGCAGGAGGCCATCAGCGGCTACTTCGACGAGATCTTCGTGGGGTTCAACGACGTCCAGGGCAAGACCGAGGAGGCGGCCGAGGGGGCGGGGGAGCTCTCCACCGGCGCCGGCGACGCCGAGGAGGGCTCCGGTGAGCTGTCCGAGGGCGCAGGAGAGGCCCATGAGGGGGCCGGAGATCTGGACGAGGGCCTGACCGAGCTCCTGGAGGGCTCACGCACCCTGGCCACGGGCACCGAGACCGTATCGGAGGAGATCGGCGGCCAGGTCGAGCGCCTCGACGAGTTCGCCGACGAGTGGCAGCCGCGCCTGGAGGAGGACGTTCCCGCCCTTCAGGAACGGGCCGAGTCGGTCGCCGAGGTCTCCGGGGAGCTGTCCACCGCTCTGGAATCGCTGCCGGAGGAGACCGAGACCGAGGAACTGGCCGACCTCGACCGGCGCCTGAGCGAGTTCCTGGAGGAGAACCCGGAACTGGCCGACGAGTACCCGGAGGCGCACGGGATCCTCGTCGACGTGCAGGACGGCCTCGGCACCGCCCTGTCGCTGGCGGGCTTCGTGGAGGACCACCGTTCCGACATCGACGACGCCGCCGAGACCGCGGCGACGGTCAGCTCGACCGCCTCGGCCCTGGCCGAGGACCTGCCGGGCCTGGTGGAGGATGCCGGCACGGCCCGCGAACGCGCCGAAGAACTCTCCGAGGTCCTGGACGAGATCTCCACCGGAGCGGGCGATCTGCGCGAGGGTCTGGACGAGGCCTCCTCGGGCGCGAGCGATCTCGACGAGGGGCTGGGCTCACTCAGCGGCGGAGCCTTCGAGCTGCACGAGGGCCTGGGAGAGTTGGCGGGCGGTGCTGACGAGCTCGCCGAGGGCCTCGACGAGGGGGCCGAGGAGGTCCCGACCTACTCCGAGCGGGGCCGGGCCGACGCAGCGGACATGATGAGTGAACCGGTCTCCTTGGACAGCGAGATCGACAACGAGGCCCCCGACTACGGGACCGGCTTCGCCCCGTTCTTCGTGCCCCTGTCGCTGTGGGTGGGCGCGATGATGGTGTTCATGGTGCTGCCGGCGCTGTCGTCGCGAGCGTTGTCGTCGGCCGCCCCGTCCTGGCGAGTGGCGTTGGCCGGCCGGATCGTACCGCTGATGCTGGGTTCCGGCCAGGTCCTGGTCATGATGGCGGTGCTCAGCGGGGGGCTGGGGCTCTCGGCGCCGAACTGGCCCGCTCTGATCGGGTTCCTGCTGCTGACCTCGGCGGCGTTCACGGCCACGGTGCAGTACCTGAACGTGAAGTTCGGTTCTGCCGGGCGTGTGGTGGCGCTGGTTCTGCTGGTCCTGCAGCTGACCTCTGCCGGGGGCACGTATCCGACCGAGACGAGTCCGGCGTTCTTCCAGGAGATCGGACCGTACCTGCCGCTGTACTGGGCGGTGACGGCCGTGCGTCAGCTGCTGGCCGGGGGTGAGACGTTCCTGGTCCTGCAGGCGGTCGGGGG
>NZ_ANBE01000034.1 GCF_000341145.1 Nocardiopsis xinjiangensis YIM 90004 | reverse complement strand
GGCCCTGCGGGTGTGGCCCCCGTGGACACACCCGCAGGGTGCACAATGGGCGGTCGACCCGCCCCGGGCCGTCCGCGGCCCCGCACCCCGTGCGCTGTCACCAGGAAGGAGTGGGCGCGTTCCCTCGCGGGGCGTGCCCCGGACCAGGATGAGCACGAGTACCCCGCGCCGCGGGCGCGCCTCCGGACGACGCGAGGCCACCCGGCAACGCCTCTTCGACGCCGCGTTGTCGTTGATCGCCGAACACGGCTACGACGTGACCACCGTCGACGAGATCGCCGAACGGGCCGGAGTGGCCAAGGGCACCGTCTACTACAACTTCGGCGGCAAGGAGGAACTCTACACCGCGCTGTTGGAGTGGGGGGTCACGCGTTTGGCCGACACCCTGCGCGAAGCGGTCCCGCCTCCGGAGGAGGGTGTGGACGAGCGCGACTCGTTGGTCCGGGTGCTGCGTGCGGGGGTGGTCTTCATCGGCACGCACGAGGAACTGGCGCGGATGCTCATGGCGGAGTCCTGGCGCACCAACCGCTCCTGGTACGCGACCGTGCACCAGCTGCGCACCGAGGCGATCGGGGTCATCACCGGCCGGCTGGAGCGATTGGCCGAACGGGGCCGCCTGCGGCCGAACCTGGACACGGACCTGGCGGGCTCGGCTCTGTTCGGCATGGTTGTGACGGTGGCGTTGAACTGGCGTAACCTCCAACCGGAACGGCCCGTCGAGGACATCCACGCCACCCTCGCCCACATGGCCGAAGGTCTGATCGGTCCCTCGGAGGGAGCGGTCTGACCGGCGCCGGTGCGTGCCCGACGCGCCCCTCACCGCCGTCCCCGAGAGGATCCCTTCCATGGCCGCGCTGTACCCCCTGTTCCCCCTGTCGTGCGGTGTCGTCCTGTTGTGGTTCGTCACCCGGGACACCCGGTCGGAACTCCGGTTGCTCCGCCACGGTGTGCGCGCCAAGGGCCGGGTCATCGGCTACAACGAGACCTCGACATCGGCGCGCATGATCGTGCAGTTCCGGACCGAGGACGGGGTGGAGGTGCACGCCGAGCACGAGAGCACCGGGTGGACGGCCTCGCGTTCGGGCGAGATCGTCACGGTCTCCTACGACCCGGACGTCCCCGAGCGTGCTCGGATCGTGTCGGGGCCCTGGATGACGCACTACGTGCGGGTGCTCTTCGGCGGGTTGGGCCTGTGCCTGACCGCCATCGGTCTGCTTCTGGGGTACCTCGCCTGGAGCTGAACCGGCGCGGCTGGGGCCTGCCGGTACGGTTCAGGGCCCCGGCACGGGGCCGGTCCCGGCGAGCGCGGGCTCCGGTTCGCGGTGGCGTACGAGACGAGTGGGCAGCTCCCCGGTGAGGGCCGCCCGGGTGGTGACCCTGGTGCCGGTGGCCAGGTCGGCGAGCCCGGCCCGGTCGGGACGCAGGAGTGCGGTGCCGGTGTGCACGGCGACCAGGACCGGGGCGAGCCAGAGCGGTGCGAGCACGAGGGACAGGGCGACCGGCAACGGCAGCAGGAGCGCGCGCACCAGGACCCGCCACCGGGCGGCCGGGTGCGCGGAACGTGCCCCGGCCAGTCCCAAGTGGAGGGCCGACCCTCCGGGAGTGGCGCGGTCGCGGCGCAGCTGCGGGAGTACCGCGGCGCCCACGACGGCGGCGGTCAGGAGCGCGGTACCGGCGGTCTCGGGCGCGGGGTCCCGATCCGTCCACAGGCGGGCCAGGGCGAGGGCGGAAGCGGTGCCGAACCACCACAGGCCCAGGTCCACGAGACCGGACAGGAGCCGCCGGGTCAGGGCCGGGACGGCACGGTCGGGCACGGCCCCGGGCCAGCCGCGGGCCAGACGCCCGGGCCCGGTCCCCAGGGCCAGGCGTGCGGCGAACCAACCCAGGAGGGTGCCGAGTACACCCATGGCCACGAGGGTCCACGAGGTCTCGGCGTAGGCGCAGGGGTAGACACCCAGGAGCCCGGTGGCACGGACGGCGCCCACCGTGAGGGAGAGCGCCGTTCCCAGGGCCAGGGTGGCCCACGGTCCCCGGCGGAACCGGTACCGGGCGAGCAGGCCCACGGGCAGGAAGACCGCGGCGGCCAGGGCGAGTTCGGGCAGGCCGTGTCCGGTGGCGGGCGGTGCGGTGGAGGCAGCGGTGTGGGCGCAGAGCCCGTCGGTGTGGGTGGGCAGCGGCCAGACGGCGTAGGCGACCAGTGCGGCGCCCGAGTAGAGCGCCAGGAGCGTGAGTTGGCCGGGCGTCCCCGACATCGGCCCGTAACGTGCGTGCTGTGCACGCAGGTGGAGCGCGGCCCCGACCACCACCAGCAGCGGCACCAGTGCCACGGCCGCCTCGACGGCGGCCGGTCCCCCGGTGTCGAAAGGTCGCCCCATGCTTCGCCCGCCTCCACCCGTCGTCGTTGAGCACCCCGGCGGGCGCGTTCCGGTGGGCCACGCTAGCGGGCCGGGAGGGCGGGCGACGGTGGATCGGGAAAATCTTCGCCGGAGCGCCCGGGTATTCCACCGGAACGTTCGGATATTCTTCCCGGCCTCAGGATCCCCGCGGCACAGGATTCCCCGCACAACAGGCCTCCTCGGAAGACCTGCGTCGACCATATGTGACCTTTGTCCCAATATAGCATTGGGTAGTCAGTTGTATTCCGAGACGTTATGTGCCTTCGACTGGACATACGCGCCCGTCATGGCAGACTGCCGACATCCCCCGCATCATCCGCTGATTCCGGGGCGAGATACGATCCCCAACGCCCTAAGCCGCGTGAGTGGTTACCCTACGGTAGTCCCGCGTCACACCCCAGGCCGGGCCGCCGCGCCCCAGGGATCATCCCTCGAGCCCGCACCCCGAGCGGGTCCCCCAGGTGCCCCTCAGCACCCGGCGACACACCGCACCCGATGAACTTCGACGCGGATCGACAGGAGAACCGTGCAGGCAGTACCCAAGCGACGCGGGCGCAGCATCACCGCCCGTATCCGCGCGATGGTCATGATTCCCACCAGCGCACTGCTCGCGCTGTGGCTGGTCCTCACCGGCGTCCTCGGCACCTGGGCCGTGTTCCAGCTCGTCCTCGCCAACGCCACCGAGGACCTCGTCACCCCCGCGGCCGTCGGCCTCGTCGACGCCATGGAGGAACGCTCGGTCACCGTCGCCCACATCGAGAACCCCGATGACGCCCAGCTCTCGCAGGAACTGGCCGAGTCGCGTGCGTCCACGGACGAGACCCTGGGCACCACCGTCGAGGACCTCATCGGCTTCGCCGACATGGCCCCCGGTGAGGGCGGCATGCACATCGAGATGCTGCACGACATGTACGTCGACATCGACCAGATCCGCAACGCCGTCGACTCCGGTGAAGCCGACCGCGCCGAGGTCCTGGACTACTACAACGAGCTCGTCCTGCACGGCGCCGACAGCTTCGACTCCCAGGGCCGCGAGGGCAACACCGGCGACGCCATCAGCCCCGGTTTCAGCGCCATCTACACGTTCCGCACGATCGACACCCTCTCCAAGGCCGACGCGCAGCTCGCCCGCGCCCTCAGCACCGGCGAACTCACCGTCGAGGACCAGCGCGAGTTCACCCGCCTCGTAGGCTCCTACGAGGGCTTCCTCCAGGCCAACGCCCGCTACCTGTCCGAGGAGCAGCTCGAGCGGCACGAGGCCGTTCTCGACAGCCCCGAATGGGAGCGCCTCAAGGGGTACGAGCAGGAGATCATCGACCGCCGGGTCGAGAGCGGCACCGTCACCGACCCGATCACCCTCGAACCCGAGAGCGTCGACGACCTGACCATGCCCGTGGACGCCGGCGACTGGCGCGAGGCATACGAGCCGGTCCTGGCCGAATTCACCGCGATCGGCGCCGCCGAGGCCGAGTACGCCGCCGCCATGACCCGCTCGGGCGCCAACACCTGGGTCAGCACCGCCATCGCCGGGAGCCTCGGTGTGGCCGCCGTCATCACCGGTGCCACGCTGCTGGCCCGCCGCTCCTCCCGAGAGCTCACCTTCCAGCTCCTCAAACTGCGCGACGACGCCGACGACCTGTCCCGCAAGCAGCTGCCCGACCTCATGGCCCGGCTCCACCGCGGCGAGCGTGTGGACACCAGGACCTCGATTCCCGAGCTGGAGCGCTCCGACGACGAGATCGGTGACGTCGCCGAGGCCTTCAACACCGCCCAGCGCGCCGCCATCGAGGAGGCCGTGCAACAGACCGAGCTGCGCCACGGCGTCAACCGTGTCTTCCTCAACATCGCCCACCGCAGCCAGACCCTGGTCCACCGCCAGTTGCGTCTGCTGGACAGGATGGAACGCGAGCAGGAGGACCCCGATCAGCTCTCCCAGCTGTTCAAGCTCGACCACCTGGCGACCCGTTCGCGCCGCAACGCCGAGAACCTGCTGATCCTGGGCGGGGAGGCCCCCGGCCGCACCTGGCACCGCCCCATGCCGCTCATCGACGTGCTGCGCGGCGCCATCTCCGAGTCCGGCGACTACACCCGCGTCAAGCGCGAGCGCCTCGCCCGGGTGAACCTCAACGGCCCCGCGGTCGCCGACGTCATCCACTTGGTCGCCGAGCTCGTCGACAACGCGACCATGTTCTCGCCCCCGCACACCAGCGTGCGCCTGAGCAGCGACGACGTCCCCAACGGTGTCACCGTCGAGATCGAGGACCGCGGCCTGGGCATGTCCGACGGCGAACTCGCCTCGGCCAACAGCCTTCTGGCCGAACCCCCCGAGTTCGACGTGATGCGGCTCAACGAGAAGATGCGCCTGGGCCTGTTCGTGGTCTCGCACCTGGCCCACCGCCACGGCATCAAGGTGCATTTGCGGGCTTCGCCCTACGGCGGTGTGCAGGCCATCGTGCTGCTGCCCCAGGAGCTCATCTCCGGGGACCGCGCCTCGCTCCCCGCTTCCCCCGACACCGGCGAGGACATCTGGGAGGTCCGCCAGGTCACCGGGCGCGGAGGGGCTTCCTCCGAGCCCTCCGAGCCGACGGAGCAGCAGACCGAGCAGGCCAAGCCCGTGCTGACCTCGGTGCCGTCCCACCCCGGCGGTTCCGGTGAACAGAACGAGGCTCCCGACGCCCCGGTCCCCCAGGCCGAAGACGACCATGGCGTGGCCGGTACCGACGCTCCTCCCGCCGGTACCGACGTCCTCGCCGACGCCCCCGACCGTCCCGGCGCGCAGGAGCCGGGCACCGCGAACGGGTCCGCCCCCTCGCGGCCCACGCTGCCCACCCGTACCTCCAAGATCGCCGCGGTACCCGCTGAAGAGGAGAATTCGAACGAGAGCTCCGGGGCCGACGGTGAGGCCCGAGGGCGCCCCTCTCTGCCCAAACGGCGTCCCCAGGAGAATCTGGCCCCCCAGCTGGCCGCCGACCCCGCTCCGTCCGGCGCCGGGGAGTCTCCCTCCGGTGCCCCGTCCGGCGGTGAGATGAACAGCGCCGAACGGCTGGCGCGCCTGCGCAAGAACATGTCCGCGTTCCAGAAGGGCACTGACCGCGGACGGCGCGACGGCAAGCAGACCCACGAGACCGACAAGGACGAGTGACCGTGACGAGTACCCCCGAGAGCGCAGAGCGCGGAAACGGAAACGCCGCGGGCAAGAAGGACATCAATTGGTTGCTGGACGAGCTGCTCGACCGTGCGGTCGGCTCTCGACACGCCATCGTCCTGTCCGCCGACGGACTGCTGATCGGACGCTCCCATGACCTGATCAAAGAAGACGCCGAGCACCTGTCCGCCGTGGCCTCGGCGTTCCAGAGCCTGGCCCGGGGCACCGGCCGCCACTTCGGCGGGGGCGAGGTCCTCCAGACCGTCGTGGAGATGGAGAGCGCCTACCTCTTCGTCACCGGTGCCGGCCGCGGGGCCTGCCTCGCGGTCATCGCGGAGGAGAGCTCCGACGTGGGCATGATCGCCTACGAGATGAACGTGCTGGTCGAACAGGTCGGCCGCTACCTCGACGCCGCCCCCCGAAGCGCGAACGCGTCCGGGGAAGCCACGCGATAGGGGACAGCATGCAAGCACACGACGACTACGGTCATGAGGCCCTGCCGCACCACCTCCCCATGCGGGAGGCGGGCGGCGGGCGCCCCCGGCCGGCTCCACAACCGGAGGAGAAGGCCTCATCCGAACCCCCGCCCGGGCCCGACGCAGGCCCTCTGGTGCGGCCGTACGTGATCGCCCAGGGGCGCAACCACGCCGACACCGTCAAGCTGGACATGATCAGCGTCGTCATCGCGGCCAAGCGCGCCGAGGTCGACGAGATGGAACTGGAGCCCGAACAGCTGCGCATCCTGGAGCTGTGCCGGCGCCCCCAGTCGGTGGCCGAGGTCTCCGCCCATCTGGAAATCCCGGTCGCGGTCGTCAAGGTACTGCTCAGCGATCTCCTCAACCGCGGGCTGGCCCTGGCCCGCGCCCCCTACACAGCGAAGAGCCCGGTCAGCCGGGACGTACTCCAGGCGGTTCTCGATGGCATCCAGAGACTCTGACCCGCAGGCTCCTGTCCCCTCCGCGTTGAAGATCCTCGTCGCGGGCGGTTTCGGGGCCGGCAAGACCACCTTGGTGGGAGCGGTCAGCGAGATCGCCCCGCTGAGCACCGAGGAGGTGATGACCGAGGCCAGCTACGGGGTCGACGACCTGTCCGGGGTGGAGGCCAAGTCCACCACCACGGTCGCGTTGGACTTCGGCCGTATCACCATCACCGACTCCCTCGTGCTGTACCTGTTCGGTACCCCCGGCCAGGAGCGGTTCTGGTTCATGTGGGAAGAGTTGTCGGAGGGGGCGCTCGGTGCGATCGTGCTCGCCGACACCCGCCGGCTGGAGACCTGCTTCGCCTCCGTGGACTACTTCGAGCGGCGCGGTGTGCCGTTCGTGGTCGCGGTCAACTGTTTCGAGGGCGCTCACCTGTATCAATCCGACGAGGTACGCGATGCGCTGAGCCTCGACGCGTCGATCCCGGTGATCCTGACCGACGCCCGCCAACGCGAATCCTCCAAAGAAGTGCTGTTGACACTGGTCAACCGGGTCGCCGAGCAGATGGCTGCCTGAGACGCGACACCGCCCGGGCCCTGCACACGGGGCCCGGGACACCCTCCATCCCTTGGACACGCGCGCCTTCCGGGTAAAGTACGCCCCGCAGGAACCTCCGTTTCGACAGGGGTTCCGAGCAACCCGGTGACCACGATCCCGTCATGGCGGGGCGCACGAAGGCGAGTGGGGTTTGTCCATATGAAGCGGTTCGATTGGCGCGACCGTATCCACGAGATGGATGCCGAGTCCGACTGCGAACAGATCGTACGGATCCTGAGCACGCACGAATTCCCGTGGGACATCGAGCAGGCACTGGGGCTTGCGCTGTACCGCACCTACGCCGTGCCGAGCGTCGGCGAGCTCCTGGCCCGCACCCAGGAGTTCACCGAGCGCACACAGCACCGGTACGACGACACGGCTCTGATCCTCAACGACATCCTGGAACACGGTTTCGGTCCGGGGCGCGGGCGTGACGCACTACGCCGCATGAACCAGATGCACCGTTCCTACGACATCAGCAACGACGACTACCTGTACGTGCTGAGCACCTTCGTGGTCATGCCGGTGCGCTGGCTCAACGACTACGGGTACGGCTGGCGCCGTGTGAGCGACCACGAGATCGCGGCGAGCACGAACTACTACCGCAAGCTCGGCAAGCACATGGGGATCAAGCACATCCCCGAGACCTACGCGGCCTTCCACCAGCTCCTCGAGGACTACGAGCGCGAGTACTTCGCCTATACCGACGGCGGGCGGGCGGTCTCCGACGCCACGCTCGGACTCATGGTGGACTTCTACCCGGCCTGGCAGCGTCCCCTGGTGCGCCCCTTCACCAAGGCGCTGTTGGAGGACTCGCTCCTCGAGGCCTTCGGCTACCCGCAGCCCTCCGGGTTCTGGCGCGCCTCAGCCAACGGGGCCCTGAAGCTGCGCGCGAAGGTCGTGCGCCGCATGCCTCCGCGCAAGGAGCCGCGCTGGGCCCGGATGAGCCCGAACGTCAAGATGTACCCCGACGGTTACGACCCCTCCCGGATCGGTACCTTCCCTCAGGGTTGCCCGGTCCCGCACGGCATGCGCACCCAGGAGCTCGGCACCACCGGCACACGGGTGCCCGCCCCCGGCCAGGCCCTGCCCCCGCAGGTCCCGGCCGAGCCCACCGGTGAGAACGACCCGCAGCGTCCCTGACGGGCCCGCCTCCGGCAACCCCCACACGAAACCCCGAGGAACCCCTGAATGACGCGCCTCAAGCGCTTCGACCTCCGCGACGAGATCCACCGCCTGGATCCCGAGAAGGACTGTGTGCGGATCATGCAGATCCTGCAGTCCCACGAGTTCCCCTGGGACATGGCCAGGGCCCTCGGGATCGCCCTGTACCGCACCTATGCCGTACCGTCCATCGGGGCGCTGTTGGGCAGGACCGACGAGTTCACCGGCAACACCCGGAAGCGCTACGACGACACCGCGCTGATCCTGGGCGACATGGTCCAGCACGGGTTCGAGCCCGGTAGAGGCCGGGACGCGCTGCGCCGCATGAACCAGATGCACCGTTCCTACGACATCAGCAACGACGACTACCGCTACGTGCTGAGCACCTTCGTGGTCATGCCGGTGCGCTGGCTCAACGACTACGGGTACGGCTGGCGCCGCCTGTCCGAGCACGAGATCTCCGGCATCACGCACTACTACCGGACCCTCGGCACGTACATGGGGATCAAGCACGTCCCCGAGACCTACGAGGGGTTCCGAGAGCTCATGGACACCTACGAGGCGGAGAACTTCGCCTACACCGACGGCGGGCGTGCGGTCTCCGACTCCACCCTCGACCTGATGGTGTCCTTCTACCCCGAGCGCCTCTCGGCCCCCGCACGCAAGTTCTCGATGGCGATCCTGGACGACTCGCTCATCGAGACGTTCCGCTACGAGAAACCGTCCAGGGGCTGGCGCAAGGGCGCCGACATCGCGCTGAAGCTGCGCGCGAAGGTCGTGCGGCGGATGAAGCCGCGCGAGGAACCGCTCTGGGCGTCGGACAACCCCAACATCCGCAGCTACCCGGACGGTTACCACCCGTCCAGGATCGGGACCTTCCCGGCGAGCTGCCCCGTGGCGCACGACGTCGACCCGGTCGCGCACCAGGATCTGTACGGGCCCGGCGGCGACCCCGGTCCCTCGACACGGGAGCAGCCGAGCGAGGCGGGGTCCGCCGCTGACGGGCACGCGTGAGCGCGGCCGCTCCGGACACCGTCCCCGGTGGGGCGGGGTCGCCCGCGCGGGGGCGGATCAGCGGCCGAGCCGGCGCCACAGAGGGCGCGGGAGCGTGCGCAGCACCGTGAACAGCGGCCACAGGACCGGCGGGGCCCAGACCGTGTGGGCCCCGGTGCGCAGTCCGCGGGCGACGGCCGCGGCGACCTGGCCCGGGGTGGCGGGGAACGGCGCGGGGTCCACGTGGCGCGACATCTGTGTCGGCACGTGACCGGGACGCACCACCAGGACCCGCGCCCCGGTGCCGTGGAGCGCGTCGCCCAGCCCTTGGGCGAACCCGTCGAGGCCGGCCTTGGCCGAGCCGTAGACGTAGTTGAACCGGCGCGTGCGCACACCGGCGACCGAGGACAGCACCACGAGCGTCCCGTGCCCCTGCTCGCGCAGGCGCGTGGCCACCGCCAGGTCCACGGACACGTGCCCGGTGTAGTTGACGGCGCTGTCCCGCGCGGCGGAGACCGGGTCGGCCTCGTAGGCGGCCTGGTCGCCGAGCACACCGAAGGCGTCCACGACCACGTCCAGGTCGCCGACGAGTTCCACGGCCGCGTCCACGGTGCCGGCGTGGGTCCCGTACAGTGCGGCGTCGAAGTCCAGCGAGTGCACCTCCGGTTCCAGCGCGGCGAGTGTGTGCGGCACCTCGGCCCCGCCGCGGGCGGCCAGCACCACCTCGCGAGCGCCCTCGCGCACCAGGCGCTCGACGACGGCCAGGCCGATCTCGCTGCGCCCTCCCAACAACAGCACGGACCTCACCGATCCGACGGCGTCGCGCATGGGTCACTCCTTCTCGGGTCGGGCTCTCAGGTCGAGGCGTCGGGCCAGGTCGGAGACCATGACCCCGTCCGGGTCGGCGCGCGCGCACGTACGCCGCCAGTCGGGCAGGCCGGGATACATGGCACGGACGGTCTCCGGACGGGCCCGGGCGTCCTTGGCCAGGTACAGACGCCCACCGGCCGCCAGCACACGCTCGTCGAGGCGGTCGAGGAGTACGCGCAGCCCGGGCAGGTCGGCGGGCAGGTCCACGGCCAGTGTCCATCCGGGCCGGGGAAAGGACAACGGCGCGGGGACGGCCCGCCCCGTCCTCTTGAGCACACCCAGGAACGTGGGTACGCGCGCCAGGTCCGCGGCCACCGCACGCAGGGTGTCCTCCTCCCCCAGCGGGACCACGCACTGGTACTGCACCGCGCCCGCGGGCCCGTACGCGCGGTTCCAGGCACGGAGCCCGTCCAGGGGATGGAAGAACTCCGCCAGGGGCTGCACCCGGCCCCGTCGCCGCAGCGGTGCCCGGTGGTAGTAGGCGTGGTTGAAGGCGGCGACGGTCCAGCGGTTGAAGAGCCCGCGCGGCGCCGTCACCGGTACGGTCGGCGCCGCTCCCGGACCGCCGCCGGACAACGGCGCACGCCGCGACCGCGCGGGCAGGTCCTGCACCCCGGCGTGGTCGGCGCGGGAGACGATCGAACGCCCTCCCCCGAGCAGGTCCACCCAGGCCACCGAGTACCGGTGGCCGCTGTCGCGCGAGAGCAGCTCCAAGGTCGTGTCCAGGTCCGCGGTCCGGTCGGTGTCCACCCGTGCGTGGGCCGTGGTCACGGGCAGGGTGGCGAAGGTGGCCTCGGTGACGACCCCGGTCAGTCCCATGCCGCCGACGGTGGCCCAGAACAGTTCGGTCTCGCCCTCGTCGGGGCGCAGCCGCCGCACCGTGCCGTCCGGGGTGACCAGGGTCAGCGACCGTACGTGTGCGCCCAGGGAGGAGTCGGCGTGGTGGTTCTTGCCGTGCACGTCCGCGGCGATCGCCCCGCCGAGGGTGACGTGGCGGGTTCCCGGCACCACCGGGAGGGCGTGTCCACGTGGCAGCAGTCCCGCGGAGATCCGTCCGAGCGGGGTCCCCGCGGCCACGGTGGCCTCGCCCCGTTCGGGATCCAGGCGCACGGGGCCGGTGAGTTCGGTGCAGTCCAGTACGGTCCCGCCGGCGTCCTGCGCGGCGTCGCCGTAGGAACGCCCCAGGCCGCGGGGCAGCGCGCCCCGGGGGCCGGCCGCGGCCAGCGCGCGGGCGACCTGGCCGGTGTCGCGCGGGCGCACCACACGGGCTGCGGAGGGTGCGGTCCCGCCCCATCCGCTCAGGAGCACGGTCACGGGTAGATCCCCATTCCCACCAGGGCCATGAGGACCACGAGGGCGCTCTGGAGAGGCCGGTCGCGCAGGGCGATCTCCTCGGGTTCCTCTCCGGCCCCGCGGTCCACGAGCATGTTGTAGCGAAGCGTACAGGCGAACAGGGCCACGACACTCGCCGCGTGCCAGGGCCCTTGGGAGAGCGCCCAGAGGCAGTAGGTGACCACGAGCACGGCCGAGACGGCGATCCTCAGCCCGGTCAGGAACGGGGCGGTGTACGCCCCGAGGATGCGTCGCGCTGGTGTGGACCCGCGGCGTTCGGCTTCCCGTTTTCCGCTGACCAGGAGAAGCGCACCCATCGCGACCACGAGCACGAACCATCCGGACATGGACACACCCACGGCGGCGGCCCCGGCGGCGGCGCGGAGCACATGGCATCCGGCCACGGAGAGCAGGTCCACGAACACGACGTTCTTGAGCAGGAGCGTGTAGGCGGCCGTCAGCAGCACGTAGCCGGTGATGACCACGGTGAGGACGGGGGCGTCCAGCAGCAGGGACAGCAACGGTGCCGCGGCGGTCATCACCGGCCCGGCCACGAGCGCCGTCGGCAGCGGCAGGGCGCCCGAGGCGACGGGACGGTGGCGTTTGCGTTCGTGCACGCGGTCGCTCTCGACGTCGCGCACGTCGTTGAGCAGGTAGGTGCCGCTCGCCGCCAGGCAGAACAGGGCGACCACGGCACCGCACAGGAGCCACGCGGAGGGCTCGGAGAGGGCCCCGGCCGCGGCGGGCGCGGCCAGGACCAGGAGGTTCTTCGGCCACTGACGGGGGCGGCAGGCCCTCAGCAGAGCCGGGGCGAGCGCACCCTGCGCGGCCGTGGAAGAAGAGGCCCGGCCGGGCACCGGGGGCCCGGGTGCCGGCGGGCGGGGATCACTCCTGCCGTTCACCGCGACGGCCGGTCACCAGGAGCACGACGGCCACGCCGATGAGGCCCACACCCACGATGAGGGAGGCGATGGGCAGCGCGGTGTGGAGCAACGGCAGGAACTGGCGGGCCTGCTCGGTGTTCTCGATGGCGCTGTCGATGGTCGCGTCGTCGTAGCTCAGTTCGCCCTCGAGCATGGTCAGGACCTCCTCGTCGTCGACGACGACGACGCGCTTCTGGTCCTCGCTGAGGTTGATGGGTGCACCGGAGGTCGGTTCGATCCAGTAGGTGCGGGTGACCGAGTACTCGACGTCGCCGGTGACGTCGCCGTCCCCTCCGAGGCCGGCGACGTCGCGCGGAACGGTCTGTTCGTCGATGACGGTGGGCTCGACGGTCTGGACGAACCGGTAGGCCTCCACCCCGTCGATGGTCTCGACCCCGTCGAACTCGATCGGGAGGGTCTCCTGGACGGTGGTCTCGTAGAACTCGTAGTCCCGTTGCTCGGTGAAGAACGGGAACTTCCAGAGCTGGCCGTCCTGGGTGACGGAGGCGTCGTCGACCATCGGATCGCAGCAGTCGACGCCCTCACCGGTCACACGGTCGTGGCCGGCGCGGCGGCTGGTGGAGGAGATACCGAAGTCGGTCTCGCCGTCCTTGATCCAGGTGAACTGGTCCCAGACGACGGTCTCGTCGCTGCTGGAGGCCACGTCGGCACGCACGGTCGTGTGCGCTTCGACCTCGGCGTCCTCGACCTGTTCGACGTCCTCGATGTTGAAGTAGTCTGCCTGCCCTGTGTTGACCAATTCGGAGTAGTAGTCCAGCGGGGTCTTCATCAGGGAGCTGGCCACCCACGTGCGCATGAGGGGTGCCATGGCGAGGCAGAAGACCCCCAACGCAATGAGAACGACCGCGACGGTACGGCGCATGTGCCCTCCTGGGCGTGATGAGAGTCCGGTTCTGGAACGGCTTCGCTGGGGTTGGAGGGGGCCGGGGGGACGCCCGGGAAGCGATCGACCCCGTGAAACTGGCTTCAGTTCCAGTAGACTACTCCCCAGTAGTGAACGGCGTCACCCTGGCGTGCCCTAATTTTTATAACAGGTTCTACTTGACACGTGGGGCCCGAGTGCCTGATGGCTCCCGCCTCCGCGCCGCACCGACGCCCGTGCTCCGTCTCCCAACCGTCCCGGAAGGCCCCATGGCGCCCACACCCTCAGCGCCCCCGCACGGCGGCACGCGCAGCACCGGCGACCCCGATCTCGTCCTTCCGCAGGTCAGCGGCCGGCACGACACGCTCGACGGCATCCGCGCCATGGCCGCCCTCATGGTTCTGGCCTTCCACGTGGCCACGGAGACCGGCGACACCCTGAGCCCCGGCCCCGTGGGCGGGCTGCTGTCCGCCCTCGACCTGGCCGTCCCGCTCTTCTTCGCACTCTCCGGGGTGCTGTTGTACCGCCCCTGGGCCCGCGCCGTCCTGGACGGGACCGAGGGACCCCGCGCCCGCACCTACCTGTGGCGGCGGGTCGTGCGGGTCTTCCCCGCGTACTGGATCGTCGCGCTGGCGGCNCATGACCCTGACCTTCACCTTCAACACCGATCCCGACTGGGTGGGCACCGGCCCCTACGGCCTGGGGCAGATGTGGAGCCTGTCGGTGGAGGTCAGCTTCTATCTGCTGCTGCCGGCCTTCGCCCTGCTCCTGGCGCTTTGGGCGCGCCGGGGCCGCTCGGTGGACACACGCGGGCGGCGCCTGCTCCTGGGGTTGGCCGCCGTGGGGGTCCTGGCGTTGCTCGCGCTGATCCCGCAGTTCTATCCGGAGCCGCGTGAATACATGCACGCCTGGCTTCCGCGCTCGATGGGCCTGTTCGCGACCGGGATGTCGCTGGCGGTGCTGTCCGAGTGGGCCTGGCGGGAACCGGGACCGGACGGCCCTGTACGCCGGTTCTGCCGCACTGTCGCTGCCTCCCCCGGGGTGTGCTGGCTCCTCGCCGGCGGGTTCTTCGTCCTCACCGCGACCGAGGCGACGGGCAGCCGGTTCATCGGTTCCGGCGACATCTGGACCTCTGCGGTGGCATCGCTGGCCGGGATCGGATTCGCGTTCTTCATCATCGCCCCCGCGGCGCTGGCCCCGCGCCCCACCCACGGCCCGTACCGTCTGCGCACCGCCGACGCCTGGCGGGAGGGGCGCTGGATGGACTCACTGCTGCGCCACCGCGTGTGGCAGTTCCTGGCCAAGGTCTCCTACGGGGTGTTCCTGTGGCAGTTCCTGGTGCTGTACCTGTGGCGCGACTTCACCGGCCAGGAGATCTTCACCGGCTCGTTCTGGCTCGATGTGGTACCGGTGACCATCGCGACGGTCCTGCTCGCCATGGCGACCTTCCGGTGGGTGGAGGAACCCAGCCGACGGTGGTCCCGCAAGTTCTTCCGTGAACCCCCGCCCGCGAAGGCCTCCACCGACCGCCCCTGAGGCGGACTCGGCGGAGGCCCCTACCGGTCGGAGGCCCGGACCGGTTCAGGCCGGGCCGATGACGAAGACCGGGATGTGGCGGTCGGTCTTCTCGCGGTATTCGGCGTAGGGCGGGAAGGCCTCCACGGCCCGGTCCCACCAGCGGGCACGTTCGTCGCCCTCCACCTCACGGGCACGGGCGGCGAAGGGCTCGGGCCCGTCCTGAAGGACGACCTCGTCCGGGGCGGCACGCAGGTTGTGCACCCACGACGGGTGCTCGGACGCTCCGCCCAGGGAACCGACGACCGCGTACTCCCCGTCGTGCTCGACCCGCATGACCGCGGACTTGCGGACCTTGCCGCTCTTGCGGCCGCGGGTGGTCAGGATGACGACCGGCATCCCGGTGTCCATGAGGGTGTCGCCCTCACGGCCGCCGGTCCGCTCGTACAGGTCCACCTGTTCACGGACCCATCGGGCCGAACTCGGCTCGTACTCGCCTTCGATGATCTGCTCCGTGCTCATCGTGCTCCTTCGGAAAGAGGGGGCGATCGAACCATCCCGATGGTGGCACGGGCCCGCCGGGAGACGGGTTCGACATGCCCTACGGCGCCGGGGCCACCGGGTTCCGGCGCCAGGGTCGCGGTCTCCGGTCCGCCCTCACATCCGGGCATCCTCCTCCGCCTCCGACCTAGGCATCCCCGCCGCCGGTGTCCTCGTCGGGATCGGAACGCTCGTCCCCGGCCGGCAACCACCGCTCATCGTCCTCGGCCGGGCCCATCACGCCCACCGAGACCCAGTTCACGCACACCGCGTCCTCCTCGGTGTGCAGGGCCAACTGCTGCGCGGGCGCACCCGAGGGCACGAACCGGACACCGTCCTCCTCGGCCCCGGGCAGTTCCAGTTCCACGAAGTCCTCGCCCAGGAACAGCACCGAATCGGTCTCCTCCTCGGACTCGTAGCCGATCGTGACGACCTGCGAGGGGCCGCCGTCGGCCTCCACCGGCCAGGACATGACGCCGTCCCACGTCTCCAGGCATTTCTCGCCCTCCTCGGGCACGAAGACCGCGGAGTCCTCCCCGGGAGCAGCGTGTACGAGGTCGCCGCCGCCGTCGAAGACGTGGGCGGTGTCGGCCTGTTCCGGTACCCGCATGCGTTCGGCGGTCTCGTCGTCGGCCAGTGGGGAGAGCGCCCAGGAGCTGAGCCGGTACTGGCCGTTCCACTCCACGATGATGTCTTCGGGCACCGGGGTGGAGTACAGCCCGCCCTCCTCCGGTACGTCCGACAACGAGGCACGCACCGAGCCGAGGTAGGACCCGAGGTAATCGCCCTCGAGGGTGCGCGCGTAGGTGTGGGTGGACCACACCGCCGCGGCCGCGTACGCGACGGTCGCCGCGACGGCCGCCACCCGGGTGGTGCGGCGCACACGAACCCGGTAGGGACGCAGGTCGGAACGTCCTTCCCCCGCCGAGCCCACATGGGCGCGGGCCCGTTCCTCACGGGTGGGCAGGAAGGCCAGCGCCAGGCACAGCGCGAAGACCATGGCGGCGTCGGCGACGTAGCGCGGGTCGGCGCCGACCACGTCCTGGAACCGGGCGCGGGCGATGATCGTGGGCAGGACGTCCACGACCACCAGGTACCCCAGGAGCAGCGCCCAGGCCCGCCACGCACGCCTGCGCATCCACACGCCGGCCAGCACGATCACGCCCAACACGGCCCAGGCCGCCAGGACCACCCAGCCGCGCGGGTCGATGAGTCCGCCGGTGGGGGTGACCGGTCCCCATTCCAGCGGGCCTCCCAGAGCACCCACGGGGAAGACCTCGGTGATCAGCCCGCGCGCGATGCCCCACGCGGACTCGCTCTCGGGGACCCCGGCCCCGTCGGAGCTCTCGGCCGAGGCCATGCGTCCCAGGTACAACGCGGTATAGGCGGCGAAGAGCCCGGCCATGGTCGCCCAGTAGGGGCGGTGCAGTTCCCAGGCCCGGCGCAGCGACACCAGCAGCCCGCCCGGGTAGAGGTAGGCCACCGCGACGGCGAGGGCGAGCACCGGCAGGAACACGGCCTTGACGGTGAAGAACATCCCGAACACGATCGCGCCGGCGGCGAGCCAGGCGGTGCGGGGCTCCCCCGTGCGCAGGTGGCGCACGGTCCACAGCAGTGCCAGGGCGAGGGCGAGTTGGAGGGGCACCGCGTTGAGCGCCGCAGACCACCAGCCCAGGACCGGCACGGTCAGCGGGGCGAACGCGAAGACCGTCAGGGGCACCAGCAGGGCCCAGCGGCGGCCGAAGAGTTCCCACAGCAGGCGCAGGAAGGCGAGGAGGGCGGCGGCCTGCACCACCAGCATCACGCCGGCGCTGAGCCACCACTGGTAGGGCCAGAACACGGTCTGGAAGTAGACCAGGAAGAGCGCCCCCGGCATGAGGTGGCCCTTGTGCAGGTCGAAGAGGTAGTCGGGGCTGAGTTCTCCGGCGTCGGCGGCCGCGAAGAAGAGGTAATCGTCCTCGACGAAGTTCGACTGGGTGAGCACGTAGGCGCGGAGGAGCACCGCCAGCGCCGCGATCGCCAGTCCTGCCAGGAACACACGGTCGCGGAGCAGCCCGCGGAGTCCGGCGGCGGCGCCGCGCAGGACTTCACCGAAGGAGGGGCCCTCCCCGTCGGGCTCCTCGGCCGGGCGGCGTACCCTGTTGGCGCCCTCCCCGGACGGGTCGCCCTCTACCTGCCTGCCCTCGGAGTCGGGCTCCATGGAGTTCTCTCCCAGCACTTATTGGCCATCCCGGAAAAGGGGTGCCAGAATACAACATGTTCCACTTTTTTCCTCGACCGTTATCGCAGGTCCACGCTGACCGTGCGTGCAGAACAGGAACACGCTCCATTTCCGCGTGTCCGGCTGGGGTCGTGCAACCGTGGGGGTGAGGCCCGTGGGGCTCGAACAGGTCCGGCGCGACTGGACCCGTCTGGGGGCCACCGAACCGTTGTGGGCGGTGTGTGTGGATCCCGGGAAGCGGGACGGCGGCTGGGACGACGACGAGTTCCTCGCCTCCGGTCGCGCGGAGATCGACCCCGCCGTCTCGCGCATGCGCGACCTCGGCGTGTCCCCGGGCGGGGGCCGGGTCCTGGACTTCGGGTGCGGGGCAGGACGGCTCTCCAACGCCCTGGCCTCGTACTTCGACGAGGTCGTGGGCGTGGACATCTCGGAACCGATGCTGGACGAGGCGCGGCGCCTGGACCGCTCCGGCGGGCGCCTCACCTTCGAGCTGAACGAGCGCCCGGACCTGTCGCGGTTCGGGGACGACAGCTTCGACCTGGTCTACACCGACCTGGTCCTGCAGCACCTGCCCCCGGGCCTGGCCGAAGGGTACGTGCGCGAGTTCGCGCGCGTGACCCGTCCCGGCGGGGTGCTGGTGCTGGGTGTGCCCGAGCGGGTCCGGGCGACCTTCAAGGGGTTGGTCTTCCGCTTCCTGCCCTGGCCGCTGGTTGCTCTGGCCCAGAAGGTGATCCTGCGGTACCCGGCGCCGATGCGCATGCACACGCTGCCCGCCGCGCGCCTGGCCGAACTGCTGCCGCACTCGCGGATCGCGGCCTCGGACCGGTACTGGGGCGGCGACCACTGGGAGCACCGGCGCCACTACGTCGTCGTGGGAGCGGAGAGCCAGGCATGACCACCGGTACACGCACGGAGGAGCTCCTGCCGTTCCGGGCGACGCTGGGGCGTTCGGTGGGGCTGTTCTCGGCCTTCCGCAAGGAGCAGACCGACCCCGCCTTCTTCTACGGGAAGCTGGCCCGCGACACCGTCGACCAGCTGCGTTCCTACACCCCGCTGGACGGTCGCACGGTCGTGGACGTGGGCGGCGGTCCCGGGTACTTCGCCGACGCGCTGCGCGGGGAGGGCGCACTCTGTGTGTGCGTGGACGCCGACGCGCACGAGATGCGCCTGCACGGGCGTTCCGCCGATGTCCACGGTGTCCAGGGCAGCGCGCTGGACCTGCCCCTGCGCGGCGGTTCGGTGGACGTGTGCCTGTCCTCGAACGTGCTGGAACACGTGCCCGACCGCACCCGTATGGCCGACGAGATGGTGCGGGTGACCCGGCCCGGCGGCCTGGTGTACCTGTCGTACACGCTGTGGCTGTCGCCGTGGGGCGGGCACGAGACCTCGCCCTGGCACTACCTGGGCGGTTCCTACGCAGCAGAACGTTTCGCGCGCAAGCACGGCCACCGCCCGAAGAACGACTTCGGACGGAGCATGTACGCCGCGCACGCCAAGGAGATGCTGCGGTGGGCGCGCTCGCACCCGGACGTGGAACCGGTCGACCTCCGGCCGCGGTACCTGCCCACCTGGCTGAAGCCGATCGTGCACGTGCCGTTCCTGCGCGAGGTCATCACCTGGAACCTGTTGCTGGTACTGCGCAAGCGTTCCGCTTGACCCCCGCACGCCCCGGTTCCGGCTCTTGCCGCCAGAACCGGCCTCGGCCACCGTCAGCGGCCCCGCGCCACCGCCGGCCCGCTGACGGCGGCCCTGTCGCCCTCCCCGCGTCCGGCGCCCGCCGCACACGCAGAGGTCTCATCCGAGGCGGCGCAGGGCCTTGCGGGGCGAACGTGCGTGGGTGCCCATGCCCCGGAAGGGGCAGTCGGTGCGTTCGTGGTCGATGGTGAAGTCCCCGGCGGACTCCAACCGGTCCAGCTCCACCCACGTGACAGGCGTGGCGACCGGTGCGCCGGGACGCGCCCGTACCGCGTAGGGCGCCACGGCCAACTGCTCGCGCCCGTTGCGCAGGTAGTCCACGAACAGTCGGCCGCGCCGGGCGTCCTTGCGCACCTCGGTGGTGAGGTCGTCGGGCCGTCCCGCCGCGACGCGTTCGGCGATGGCCCGTGCCATGTCGCGCACCTCCTGGTCCTCCAGCTCGGGGCGCAGCGGCGAGTGGACGTGCAGTCCGCGCGAGCCCGTGGTCATGACGTAGGCCGCCAACCCCAGGCCTTCCAGCACCTCCCGGGCCTCGTGCGCGGCGGCACGGCAGGCGTCGAAGGCCTCCGCGCCGCCGCCGGGCGGGTCGAGGTCCAGGACCATCCGGTCGGGACGGCCCAGGCGCGGTTCGCGCGAGAGCCACACGTGCTGGGTGAGAGCGGCCTGGTCGGCGCACCAGACCAGCGCGGCGGTGTCCTGGCACATGATCATGCGCCCGCCGCTGGTCCGCACGTGCCGCACCCAGTCCGGCGCCGGGGGGTGCTTGACGTAGAACCGTTCGCCGTCGATGCCGTCGGGCAGGCGCTCCAGGGCCACGGGACGCCCGCGCACCTGCGGGAGCATGAGCGGGGCGACACGTGTGTAGTACCGGGCCAGATCGAACTTGGTCGCCCCGCCCTCGCCGAAGAGCGACTTGTCCGGGCGCTTGACCCGCACCACGCGCCGTCCCGCGCGTACCTGCGTCGCTGGGGTCATTCCTCCACCCCGAAGGGCAGTTCGCGTGCGGTGTGCTGCACGCTGACCCAGTGGTCGGTGGTGAAGTCGTCGATGGCCCACACACCGCCGAACCGCCCGATCCCGGAGTTCTTCTCGCCGCCGAAGGCCGTGTTGGGTTCGTCGTTGACGGTGGTGTCGTTGACGTGGGTCATGCCGGCCCGCACCCGCCGGGCGAAGCGCACGCCGCGTTCCATGTCCTCGGTGAACACCGCGCTGGAGAGCCCGTAGTCGGTGTCGTTGGCGATGTGGAGGGCCTCTTCCTCGCTCTCGGCGCGCACGATGGTGGCGACGGGGCCGAAGACCTCCTCGGCGGCGGTGGCCACGCTGTTGCCGCCCACCAGCACATGCGGCGGCAGGACCCGCCCCGCGGGCCCCGTGGGGTCCCCGGAGACCAGCAGCTCGGCACCGCCGTCCACCGAGCGGCTGATGACGTCCCGGATGTTGGTGAGCTGGCTGTCGTTGATGATCGGCCCGATCTGGGTGTCGCTGCCCGCGGGGTCGCCGGTCCGCAGGCCTTGGGCGCGTTCGCGGACCCGGTCGACGATCTCCTCGTACACCCCCGACTGGGCGACGATCCGGTTCGTGGCCATGCAGATCTGGCCCTGGTGGTAGAAGGAGCCGAAGACGGCGGCGTCGGCCGCGCGGTCCACGTCGGCGTCGTCGAGGATCACCAGGGGCCCGTTCCCGCCCAGCTCCAGGGCGTGGTTCTTCAACGGTGACTGCGCGGCGATGTGGCTGCCCACGGAGGTCGATCCGGTGAAGGAGATCAGCGAGGGCACACGGCTGGTGACGAGTGCGTCGCCGATCTTGCTGCCCTTGCCGATGACGACGTTGAGCACCCCGGGCGGGAGCCCGGCCTCCTCGTAGATGCGGGAGAGCAGCAGTCCGCCGGTGACCGGTGAGTCCTCGGCCGGTTTGAGCACGACCGTGTTGCCGAGGGCGATCGCGGGCGCGATGGAGCGGTGGGACAGCTGCATGGGGAAGTTCCACGGGGTGATGGTCCCGACCACCCCGACGGGTTCGCGGTAGACCCGGTTCTCCTTGCCGGGGGTGATTCCGGGCAGGATCCGTCCGGAGACCCGTGTGGGGTGGTTGATCACCTCGACCATGCCGGCGCGCACGAGCGACCACTCGAGCTCGGCGCGCTGACGGACCGCCCCGACCTCACGGACGAGCCACGTGAGGATCTCGTCCCGGCGCCGGTCCATGAGGTCCAGGGCCCGCAGGAACAGGGCGGAGCGTTCGGTGGCCGGGGTCGCTGCCCACTCGGGTTGTGCGTCGGCCGCGACCCGGTAGGCGTTCTCGACGTCGTCGGCGTCGGCGAAGCGGATCCGGCCGAGCGGAGTGTCGTCGTAGGGGTTGACGTTCTGGTGCTCGGTGCCGGAGGAGCCGGTCCAGGCCCGCCCTCCGACGACCATCGTGTCGAAACCGCCGTAGGGCTCCGGTGTCCGTGCGTCGCTCATCGTTCCTCCCGAGGACGAGGGTCCGCGAGGACCACCGTGCCCGAACCCTGCGCCACAAAAACGACAACTAGCTTCGGATCACCACAAAACGGAACCCTCACCCGCGGCAGCACCCGCCCCGAACACGTCGACGCCCGGCCGGGCGTACCCGGCCGGGCGTCGCTGCGAGGAGCGGGCGATGCGCCTCACTTGCGCTTGTTGATCTCCTCGGTGAGCTGCGGGGTGACCGAGTGCAGGTCACCCACGACACCGAAGTCGGCCAGCTCGAAGATCGGCGCCTCGGGGTCCTTGTTGACCGCGATGATGTTCTTCGCGGTCTGCATGCCGGCGCGGTGCTGGATCGCACCGGAGATGCCGAGCGCGACGTACAGGTTCGGGCTGACCGTCTTACCGGTCTGGCCGACCTGGAACTGGTTCGGGTACCAGCCCGAGTCGACGACGGCGCGGGAAGCGCCGACGGCGGCGCCGAGGCTGTCCGCCAGCTCCTCCACGACGCCGAACCTGCCCTCGCCGACACCGCGGCCACCGGAGACGACGACCGCGGCCTCGGTGAGCTCGGGGCGCTCGCCCTGCTCGACGACGACACGCTCGACGACCTTGGCGCCCTTGGCGGCGTCGGAGATGTCGAGGGAGACCGACTCCTCGGCGGCGGCGCCGGAGACGGCCTCCGGGACCACCGAGTTCGGGCGGATCGCGACGACCGGGACACCGGCCTTGACGCGGCCGTGCGTGACGGTGGCGCCACCGAAGATGCTGTGCTCGGTGACGACGTCGGCGGTGACGTCGACGACGTCGGTCAGCACGCCGGAGCCCAGCTTCACGGCGGCGCGGCCGGCGATCTCCTTGTTGCTGTTGGTGGCCGAGACCAGGACCGCGGCGGCGCCCTGGTCCTGGGCGAGCTTCGCGAGCAGCTCGGCGGTGGGAGCGACGACGTAGTCGTTCAGCTCGGCCGGAGCCACGTAGACCTTCTCGGCACCGAACTCGGCCAGAGCGGCCTTGCCCTTCTCTGCGCCGTCACCGACCCACACCGCGGCGGGCTCGCCGATGCGGCGGGCAGCGGTGAGCAGCTCGGTCGTGACCTTCTTGACCTCTCCGTCGACATGGTCGACGAGGACGAGGACCTCAGCCATAATCCTTGAACCCTTCCTTGCGTCTCTCGCCGGACCTACACGAACTTCTTCTCGGCGAGGAAGTCGGCGGCCTTGCTGCCGCCGTCCCCCTCGTCCTTGACGATGGTGCCCGCGGCGCGCGGCGGCGCAGCGGCGAAGTCCACGGTCTCGGTGGTGGCGTTGGCCAGCCCGATCTTGTCGGCCTCGATACCGAGGTCCGCTGCGGTCTTCTCCTCCATGGGCTTCTTCTTCGCCTGCATGATGAGCTTGAAGGAGGGGTAGCGCGGCTCGTTGATCTTCTCCACGACGGAGACGACGGCCGGCAGCTGCGCTTCGACGACGTCGTGGCCGTAGTCGGTCTGGCGCTGCACCTTGATGGCGCTGCCGTCGACGTCGACCTTGCCCGCGAGGGTGAGCTGCGGGGCACCGAGGTACTCGGCGAGTGCGGCACCGAGGACACCGGTACGGGCGTCGGTGGACTCCGAGCCGAGGACGACGACGTCGTACTCGATGCTGCCCAGGGCCTTGGAGAGGGTGTAGGCGGTCTGCAGGGCGTCGGAGCCGTGCAGCGCTTCGTCCTTGACCCAGAGGGCCTTGTCCGCACCCATGGACAGGGCCTTGCGGATGGTGTCCTTGGCCTTGTCCGGGCCCATCGTCAGGACGGTGACCTCGCCGCCGTGCTTCTCCTTGAGCTGGAGCGCCTCTTCGACGGCGTACTCGTCCAGCTCGTTGATGACACCGTCGGACGCTGCGCGGTCGAGCGTGTTGTCTTCTTCGTTCAGCTTCCGCTCGGTCGCCGTGTCCGGGACCTGCTTGACCAATACGACAATATTCATGGCCGGTGGCCGACCTCCCTGCACTCCCATGATCCGCCGTCCGGCGGACGGACGCTGGCGCGCCCCGTACTGCCAACAATGCCGAATGCCGTTCGGTCATCCGACGGCGGGGCCGGTATTCACGTCAAGGCCGGTCCCGCGGTGTGCTCTACACGTATGTTACTGGCTAGTAGCCAAGAGACCAAGCCATGGCCTCCACTGTTACTTAGGAAACCCTAACCAGAGCGGGGCCACAGGACGCCAGAGGGCCGCGGCAGCTCGGCCGCCCGGCCTCCGCGAAGCGGACCCGCTCCTGGCAGCACCACGAATCAGCCTAGCTCGGGCCGTCCCGGGCGCATCGGTGCATCCACCTGCCGAAGCCCACAGAAGTGGCACAGCACACACGAGGACCCGGCCGGACGCCGAGCGTGGCGGATTCTTGGGGTCCTCGCAACACCTGACGGTCTACGTGGTCGTCAGTA
>NZ_ANBE01000033.1 GCF_000341145.1 Nocardiopsis xinjiangensis YIM 90004 | reverse complement strand
GGCAGGGGTGTCAGGCGACGGGCTCACGGTCCCCGCCGCTCCCGCCGTCCACGGCGCGGCGCGCCGCGCGCCGCCGGCGCAGGCGTGCCAGCACCGGCACGGCCGCGGCGACCAGCACCAACCCGTACAGCGCCAGCGAGATCCCGCTGTCGAACAGGATGGCCGGGTCACCGGAGGAGGCGGCGAGTGCCCGCCGGAACTCCGACTCCGCGATCGGCCCCAGAACCACACCGATGAGCGCGGGGGCGACGGGCAGCCCGAAGCTGCGCATGAGCAGCCCCAGCACCGCGATCACGGTCAGGATCACCAGGTGCAGCACCGAGGTGTTGATGGCGTAGACCGCCAGCACCGAGAACAGGGTGATGCCCGCGTACAGGTACGGCTTGGGCAGCTTCAGGAGCTTGGCCCACAGCGGCGCGAACGGCAGGTTGACCACCAGCAGCAGCACGCTGCCGATGAGCAGGCTGGCCAGCAGGGTCCACACCAGGTCGGCGTCGCGTTCGAAGAGCACCGGGCCCGGCTGCATCCCGTACTGCTGGAACGCCGCCAGCATGATCGCGGCCGTGGCCGAGGTCGGCAGACCCAGCCCCAGCAGCGGCACCATCGTGCCCGCGGCGCTGGAGTTGTTGGCGGCCTCGGGCCCGGCCACACCCTCGATGGNGGCGGCGAGCCGGCGTTCTGCTCCCAGTGACAGGAACGTGGGGATCTCCGCGCCGCTGCCGGGGATCATGCCGAAGGAGGTTCCCAGGGCGGTGCCGCGCAGCCAGGGTTTCCAGGACCGGCGGAACTCCCGAAGGTTCAGCCAGGGGCGGCCGGTGCGGATCGCGGAGAAGTCCGCGGCGGACTTGCCCCGAGCGGCCACGTACAGCACCTCGCCCAGCGCGAGCAGGCCGACGGTGACGATGACGATGTCGACGCCGTCCAGGAGGGTGGCCGACCCGAAGTCGAAGCGGGCGGTCCCGCTCTGCGCGTCGATGCCGATGAGCCCGATCGCCAGTCCGATGAGCAGGGACGTCAGTCCGCGCAGCACCGAACCGGACACCACGGCGGCCACGGCCACGAACGAGAACACGGTCAGCGCGAAGTACTCGCCGGGGCCGAAGTTCAGCGCGAACGAGACCATGGCCGGTGCGAACAGCGCCACCGCCAGGGTTCCGATGATGCTGGCCGCGAAGGAGCCGATGACGGCGGTGCCCAGCGCTTGCGCGGCCCGGCCTCCCAGCGCCATCTTGTGGCCTTCGTACGTGGTGGCGATGGAGGAGGCCTGCCCGGGGGTGTTGAGCAGGATCGAAGTGGTCGCACCGCCGAACATGCCGCCGTAGTACACGCCGGCGAAGAGGATCAGGGCCCCGGTCGGGTCCATCCGGAAGGTCACGGGCAGCAGCAGTGCCACCGCCATCGCCGAACCCATACCGGGCAGCACACCCACGGCGGTGCCCAGGAGCACGCCGAGGAAGGCCCACAGCAGGTTCTGCGGGGTCAGCGCGGCCGCCAACCCGTCCATGAGCTGGTACAGAGCGTCCATCAGAGCACCGTCCCCAGGAAACCGCCGGGCAGGGCGAGGCCGAGCCCGAGTGAGAAGCCGACCTGCACGGCCGCCGACATCGACAACGCCACGACCGCGTCACGCAGATACGCCCGGGCGCCGAACGCGTAGGCCACCACCCAGAACAACAGGGCGCCCGCGATCAGCCAGCCGAGGATCTCCAGCAGCGCCGTGTGCACGGCCACACCGGCGAGCACCAGCAGGACCGGACGCGCCTCGAACCACGCCGGGCCCGAACCCGCACGTCCGCGGTTGCGCACGTTGACCACGGCCATGCAGGCGGCCGCGATCAACAACAGGACCCCGATGGCCAGGGGGAAGGCTCCGGGGCCGGGGCGGGCGGCGTTGGGCGGGGTCTCCAGGGTGAGGCCGCCCCAGACACCGACGAGGCCGAGTGCGGCGACGAGGCCGGGCACGATCCAGGCGGTCGGTCCGGTCCACAGCACCGTCTCGGGGGCGGCTGCGGCCGCGGCCCCCTGGGCGCCGTCCTGTTCCTGCTCGGAGGGCCGGGACCCCTCGGCGGACGCTGTTGTCGTGCCGCCGGCCGTCGCGCCTTCGCCGGTGGCCCCCTCGCGCGGGGAGGCCGTGTCGTCGTGGGCCGTCACAGTCCCAACTCCTCTACGGTTTCCCGGGTCATGGCGATCTCTTCGTCGAGGAAGGCCTCGAACTCCTCGCGGTCCTGGTGGGTGTCGGTCCACCGGTTGCGTTCGAGGGCGTCGGCCCAGGTGTCGGTGGTGACCAGCTCGGCCACCAGGTCCTCCAGCCGGGCGCTCTCCTCCTCGCTGAGGCCGGGCGGGGCGACGACACCGCGCCAGTTGGACATCTCCAGGCCGTACCCCTGCTCGCTGATCGTGGGCACGTCCACGCCCTCGAGCCGCTCGGGGGAGGAGATCGCGATCGCCCGCAGGGGGCCGTCGTCCTCGATCTGGTCGGAGAAGTCGCCGAGGGCCCCGAACCCGACCTCGGAGGTGCCCGACAGCAGCGAGGTCAGCACCTCACCGCCGCCCGCGTACGGCAGGTAGTTGATCCCGTCGGGTTCGAGGCCCATGGACCGGGCCACACGTGCGGCGAAGATCTGGTCGACCCCGCCCATGGAGCCGCCGGCGACCGGGAGGGTGGCCGCGCGCTCGCTCCAGTCCTCGGCGAGGTCGTCGAGGTTCTCGTGGGGGGAGTCGGCGGGCACGACCACGGCCAGGTACTCCGAGGCGACCTGGGCGATGGGGGTGGAGTCCTCCATCGTGTACGGGGAACCGGTGGTCTCCACCGCACCGACCATGCCCAGCCCGGTCATGGTGAGCACGTTGTCCTGGCCCTCGCGGTTGGCGGTCTGGGCCAGGCCGATGGTGCCGCCCGCGCCGTCGGCGTTGCGGACCTCGATGTTGTACCTCATCTCTTCCTCGCGCAGCCCGTTCTGCATCTCCCGGGCCTGCGCGTCCCAGCCGCCGCCGGGTGCCGCCGGTGCGATGAGCAGGAGTTTCTCCTGTTGGTCGCTGCCGGAGGCCGCGCTCTGGCGTACGTCGAACAGCGCCGTCCCCACGAGCGCGAGGGCGCAGACGCCCCCGAGCACCGGGAGCAGCACGCCGCGGTCGCGCATGTCGTCTCCTTCATCTCGGCCCCACACGTGCGGGCCCTCGCAACGCAGTCCCGGCCACACGGCCGGGAGACACACACCACAGTGTGGTCATCGGCACAGCGAGATGAAGAGGTTGTTAAAACTGGAGTCGTATTGTTCGTATTGTTCGTGTACGTCCCGGACTCGGCATGGGTCCTGCTCGGCGCACGCCCCCACCGTCGCCCCAGGGAGACCGCATGACCGCGTTCGCCCACCGTGGCCGCCTCTCGCTCACCGGATCCCTGTTCATCGGTTACGTTCTCCTCCTGGTCGTGGCCCTGGCCGTCGTGGGCACGCTGTGGGCGCTCCATTACGACAGGGAGACCGACCGCCAGTACACCGAGCGGGTGCTGACCGTGGCCAGGTCCGTCGCCGTGCTGCCCGAGGTCGTGGAAGGGCTCCAGGCCCCGGACCCGCCGCAGGCCCTGGACCCGCTGACCGACAGAATCTCCGCCTCGACCGGCGCGGACTTCATCGTCATCGCCTCACCCGACGGCACCCGGCACACCCATCCGGACAAGGACCGCATCGGGCGGAAGGTCTCGACCCCGCCCGGTCCCGCGGCCGAGGGGCAGGAGTGGACCGGGGTGCAGAACGGGACCCAGGGGCGCACGGTGCGCGCCAAGATCCCCGTCTTCGCCGAGGGCGGTTCGCGCCACGGGGGCGACGCCCAGGGCCCGGTCGTCGGTTACGTGTCCCTGGGCATCCTCGCCGACGACGCGAACTCCGAGGTGCGGGAGGCCGTGCCCGCGATCCTGGCCACCAGCGCCCTGGTCCTGCTCCTGGGAGTGATCGGGGCCTGGGTGCTCTCCCGCCAGGTGCGGACCAAGACCCACGGCCTGGAACCGGCGCAGATCACCGCGTTGCTGGAGGGGCGCGAGGCCCTGCTCTACGCGGTCCGTGAGGGGGTGATCGGGGTCGACGGGGGCGGCCGTGTCGTGCTCGCCAACCCGCCCGTGCGCGACCTGCTGGGCCTGCCCGAGGACACCGAGGGACGCCACCTGAACACCCTGGACCTGTCGGAGCGGGTGCACGACGTGGTCACCGGCGCCGACCCGGGCGAGGACCGGATCCTCCTCGTGGGCGGACGGATCCTGGTCGCCAACCGCATGCCGGTGCGGATCCGGGGTCGCGACGCGGGCGCGGTCGTGACCCTGCGCGACCGTACCGAGGTCGACCGTCTGACCGGTGAGCTCGACGGGGCCCGCACCGTGACCCGCGGGCTGCGCGCCCAGACCCACGAGTTCGCCAACCGGGTGCACACCGTCGCCGGGCTGCTCGAACTCGGCGAGCACGGGGAAGCGCGGGACTACCTCGCCGACCTGACCGCCTCACACACCCGGGCCAGCACCGGTGTGGCCGAGCACGTGCACGACCCGGCCCTGGCGGCGCTCGCCCTGGCCAAATCCGCTCAGGCCTCCGAACAGGGCGCCGAGCTGCGGTTGTCCCCGCTGACCGACGTGCCCCGTCCACTCGCCCCCGAGTCCCGATCGGACGCCCTGCTCGTCCTCGGCAACCTGGTCGACAACGCCCTGGACGCCGTCGGTACCGACGAGTGGGTGGAACTGCTGGTGCGCCTGCACACCGAGGACGGGGAGGGGCTGCCGCACGACCTGTTGGAGATCCGGGTGATCGACTCCGGGCACGGGATCGCCGACGACGTCGCCGAGGAGATCTTCCGGTTCGGGTTCACCACGAAGGCTTCCCGGGACGGCGGTACCCGTGGCCTGGGGTTGGCGCTGGTGAAACAGGTGTGCGAGAACAGGGGCGGAAGTGTGGAGATGGAGGTCCCCGACGCGGAGGAGGGTGCGGTGTTCACCGCCTGTCTGCCCCTGAGCCCTTCGGCGGTCGCCCCGTGATCCGTGTGCTGGTCGTCGACGACGACGTGCGGGTCGCCCGCAACCACCAGGAGCTCGTGGAGAGCTTGCCGTCCTTCGCGGTGGTGGGGGTGGCGCACACCGCCGCCGAGGCGTTGACCCAGATCCGCGGGCACCACCCGGACCTGGTCCTGCTCGACCTGCATCTGCCGGACGCCTCGGGGCTGTCGGTCGTGCGTGCGCTGCGTTCGTCGGAGGAGGACCCGGACCACCGGACGGACTTCCTCATGATCACGGCGGTGCGCGAGATCGCCCAGGTGCGCTCGGCCCTGCACGGCGGGGCGGTGCATTACCTGCTCAAACCGTTCCCGCTCAGTGCGCTGCGCGACCAGTTGGAGCGTTACGCCGTCGCACGCGACCGGATGTCGGCACGGGGGGAGGCCACCCAGCAGGACGTGGACCGTCTCTTCGGCCTGCTGCGCCCGCCCGCTGCCAAGTCCTTGCCCAAGGGGCTCACCAAGGCCACTGTCGACCTGGTCTCGGGGGTCCTGCGTGCTGCGGAGGGCGAGGTGTCGGCCTCGGAGGTCGCCGACCGTGGCGGTGTCTCACGGGTGACGGCCCGGCGGTACCTGGAGCACCTGTGCGCGGACGGCCGTGCCGAGCTGCGGTTGCGCTACGGCAGCGCCGGCCGCCCGGAGCACCTCTACCGCTGGGTCCCCTGACCCGTTTTCGACCGGGCCTCCGGGGTCCCCCGACCGTTCCGCGCGTACAGCGGGACCGTGCCCCCTCATGTCCGGTGCCATCGCACAGAGTGTTTGTATGTGTCCGCTGTGTAGGTTTTCGGTGAGTGGGTGGCAGTTGGTGCGAATAATGGTTATCATTTTCATTGCTCGGCCCTGCCGGGAGAGGGAGCCGTGACTGCGATCCACGGCCTCCCTCGCGTGCGCGGCCTCTCCCTCCTCGGGCCGCGCACGCCGCCCGGCCGGTCGACCACCCCGCCGGCGGCCGACCCGAAAGGTTGCACGTGTCACGCATCACAGCCCCATCCGAGGGCGCGCAGGACACCCGCGCGCCCGCCCACGGGCCGCACCCCGCGGCACCGGACACGGCACCTGCCAGGCACGGAGCGTGGGTCGGGCGCATCGCCGTCCTCGTCCTGGTGCCCCTGCTCCTGCTCTCGGTCGTCCTGGCCATCGGGCTCGGTACGGCCACGGTCCACCCCGCCGACACCCTGCGGCACCTGTGGGCCGCCGTCGCCGGGGGCACCATCGGTGCCGACGAGGCCACGGAGCACCAGATCGTGTGGAACCTGCGCACCCCGCGCGTGCTGCTCGCCGGCACCGTCGGCGCGGGCCTCGGCGCGGTCGGCACGGCGATCCAGGCGATGGTCCGCAACCCGCTCGCCGATCCCTTCGTCCTCGGCGTCTCCTCAGGAGCCTCCGTCGGTGCGGTCATGGTCGGTGTCCTGGGGGCCTTCTCCGTCCTGGGCGTGTACGCCGTCTCCGCCGGTGCCTTCCTCGGGGCCCTCGGCGCGACGCTCCTGGTCTACGCTGCCTCCGCAGGGCGCGGGGGTGTGACCCCCCTGAGGCTCGTGCTCACGGGGGTGGCGCTCTCCTTCGCGTTCCAGGCCGTCATGGGCGTGGTCGTCTACTTCGCCCCCAGCGGTGAGGCAACCAGTACCGTCCTGTTCTGGAGTATGGGCGGGTTCGGCGCCGCCACCTGGGGCTCCCTCCCGCTCGTCGTGATCGTGGTGCTGACCGGGGTCCTCGTGCTGCGCGCCCTGAGCCGGCCCCTCGACGTACTCACCATGGGTGACGAGACCGCCGCTTCCCTCGGTGTCGACACCGCGCGCCTGCGCCGCGGCCTGTTCTTCCTCACCGCCGCGATGACCGGTGCCATGGTCGCGGTCAGCGGCGCCATCGGTTTCGTCGGCCTCGTCGTTCCCCACGTCGTGCGCATCCTCGTCGGCGCCGCCCATCAACGGGTCCTGCTCGTCGCCCCTCTGGCGGGGGCGGTCTTCATGGTCTGGGTCGACCTGGCCTCCCGTGCCGTGGTCGCCCCCCGCGAGCTCCCCCTCGGTTTCATCACCGCCCTCGTCGGCGTTCCCGTGTTCGTTCTCCTCCTGCACCGCAGGGGCTACCTGTTCGGAGGCCGCTGATGGAGCTCGGCCTGGACCGCCTCACCGTCACCGTCCAGGGCCGCGACCTCGTGCGCGAGCTGTCCCTGGACGTGCCGAGCGGCGGCATCGTCGGCCTCGTGGGTCCCAACGGTTCGGGCAAGTCCACCGCGCTGCGCTGCGTCTACCGTGCCCTGCGCCCCAGTGGCGGCACGGTACGGCTCGACGGGACCGATCTGTCCACCCTCGGCCTGCGCACGGGGGCACGCTCCGTCGCCGCCCTCACCCAGGAGAGCACCACCGATCTCGACTTCACCGTCGAGGAGATCGTCGCGCTCGGCCGCACCCCGCACCAGAAGGGGGACCGGGCGCTCGGCCCCCGGGAACGCGACCTGTGCCGGAACGCGATGGAGCGCATGGACGTGGCCCACCTCGCCGACCGGGGGGTGCTTTCCCTGTCCGGCGGTGAACGCCAACGGGTGCTCATGGCCCGCTGCCTCGTCCAGGAGCCCCGCGTGCTGGTCCTGGACGAACCCACCAACCACCTCGACGTCCGCCACCAGATCGGCCTGCTGTCCCTGATCCGCGAGGCCGGCGTCACCGTCCTGCTCGTCCTGCACGACCTCAACCTCGCCGCTGCCGCGTGCGACCGCATCGGGGTGCTGCACGAAGGCTCCCTCGTGACCGTCGGCACGCCGGGCGAGATCCTCGAACCCGGTCTCGTCCGGGAGGTCTTCGGTGTGGAGGCCACCGTCGTGCCGCATCCGCACACGGGCGACCCCCAACTGCTCTACAGCCTCGCCCCCTCGAAAGGACCGACATGAACCGTCTCCGACGTCCGATCGCCGGATCCGCGATCCTGGGCTCCCTCACGGTGCTGGCGGCCGGCTGCGGCGCCCAGATCGAGAACGGGGGCGCACAGGCCGAGACCGTGCCCGTGCAGCGCTGCGGGGAGGAGGTCGAGTACACCGTCCCGGAACGCGCCGTCGTCTACGAGGGCGGTAGCGCCGACAAGATGTTCGCACTCGGTCTCACCGACCACGTGCACGGTTACGTCATGCCGCCGGCCAACCCACCGGTCTCCGAATCCCCCTGGGCCGAGGACTACGAACAGGTGGAGTACCTCGGCGACGACCTGCTGAACCGCGAACTCGTCGTCGACGCCGGGGCGGACTTCGTCGTCGCCGGGTGGAACTCGGGGTTCAGCGACGAACGGGGCATCACGCCGGAGGTCCTCGACGAGCTGGGCATCCAGAGCTTCATGCACGCCGAGTCCTGCTACAACTATCCCCAGGCCCCCGAGCAGCACGAACCCTTCGAGGGCCTCTACACCGACCTGGAACGCCTCGGGCAGATCTTCGGGGCGGAGGACCGCGCCGAGGAGCTCGTCGACGAGTACCGCACACGTGTGGCCGAGGTCCGGGAGAACGCCCCCGGCGGCGACCCGGTCCCGGTCTTCCTCTACGACTCGGGGACCGACCAGGCCTTCACCGCCGCAGGCCAGGTGCCCCCGACCGACATCATCCGCTTCGCCGGCGGCGAGAACGTCTTCGGCGACGTCGAGGACCGCTGGACCCAGGTCGGGTGGGAACCGGTCGTGGAGTCCGAACCCGAGGTGATCATCGTGCTCGACTACGGCGACCAGTCCGCCGAGGACAAGATCGACTTCCTCACCTCCTCCCCGGCCACGGCCGACCTGCCTGCGGTGCAGGAGGAGAACTTCTTCGTCCTCGACTACAACGAAGGGATCTCCAGCCCCCGCAACATCGACGGCCTGGAGTCCTTCGCCGAATACCTGCGCGAGCACGGGGAGGACTGATCCCCGGATGGCCGTGGCGGGGCGGTCCGCGCCCGCGGACCGCCCCGGTACAGAGCACGCGCCCCGGCCGGAGCGGGTTCCGACCGGGGCGCACCGTTCTCAGCCGTCCTCACCCCCGGCACCGTGCCCCCGCCCGACCCCGGCGTGCGTACGTGGCGGAGCACCTGCACGGTCCCACTCCATGCGGGACCAGGGGAGCGCCAGCTCTTCCGGTCCGTTCACCTGGACCGGCTTCATCTCCGACAACGGACGGGCCTCGCCGTGCCGGGCGAAGACCGACTCGGTGTAGCGGTGGCCGGTGTCGGGCGCCACGAAGAGCACCGTCCCGCGCGGTTCCACCTCCCGCTCCCAGCGCGCCGCGAGGTAGGCCGCTCCCGTGGACAGCCCCGCGAAGAGCGCGTGTCGGCGCAGTACGTCCACGCTCCCCGACAGCGCTGCCCCGAACCCGGTCCAGTGCACGGTGTCGTAGAGGGAGTGGTCGACGTTGGCCAGGGGGATCGCACTCCCGATGCCCGCGATGATGATGTCGGGGTCGGAGACCTCCTCCGAACCGAAGGTCAGGCTCCCGAACGGCTGCACCCCCACCAGTCGGGTGTCGGGGCGTTCACGGCGCAGGTAGGTCGCCAGCGCACCTGTGGAGGAGCCCGAACCGACCCCGCCGACCACCGTCAGCGGGCACTCGCCCACACTCCTGTGGACCAGGTCGGCGATCTCCCGGTAGCCCTCGTAGTGCACGGGATCGTGGTACTGACGCATCCAGTGGTACCGGGGCTCTGCTTCCAACAGCTCGTGCACGCGGCGCACCCGGCGGTCCTGATCGAGCTTCAGGTCCTCACCGGGTTCCATGAGGTCCAGGGAGGCCCCGAGGACCTCCAACTGGAGCTGCAGGGTGCGGTCGACCGTGGTGGAACCCACGATGTGGCATCCCAGCCCGTACCGATGGCAGGCCAGTGCGAGCGCGTAGGCGTAGATCCCGCTGGAGCTGTCCATCAGTGTGTCCCCGGGGCGCACGGTCCCCTCCTCCACCAGGGTTCGGACCGCAGCAAGTGCCGAGACCACCTTCATCGTCTCGAAACGCAGACAGATCAGGCCCTCGCCGAGGTCGATCAGGTCGGGCCGGCCGATCGCGGCGGATACGTGGGTGTCCATGACTCTCCTTGTGACGGGGCAGGGGTCCGGAAGGTCCGTACAGAGGCCGGGCCGCTGCGGCGCAGGCGTTCGCGGCACTCGGCGAGGCGGTCGGTCAGCTCGTCCTGACCCCGATCGAAGAGCACACCGGCGACGTTGCCGCTGTGCGAGACCTGCACGCCCAGGGCTCCGCAAGCCGTGGCCGCCTCCTCGAGGGGGCCGAGCTCGGGGCAGGGGAGCAGGTACTGGTTGCGTCGGGCACTCTCGGTGGCGACCGCGCCGAGGGCGGCGGTGTCGCGCTCCGCCAGGGCACGGCGCAGACGGACCCGTAGTTCCTCGTATCCGGCGATGTCGTCCGCGCCCGGTGCGGGACCGTTCAGGGCGAGGGTGTCGACCGGGGCGCCGTACCCGGTCAGACACCCCAGGACGGTCATGGGTGGGAGCGGGGCGAGCTCCTCCAGGACCTCGCCCCGGCGCTGGGCGAAGAGCACCGGCGGCCCGTCGAGCATGAGCGGGTCGCACGCACGCTCGGCACGCACGGCCAGACGTGCGACACGGGCCGGGTCCAGGGGTGTTCCGTGAGCCGAGGCGACGGCGTGGACGGCCGCGACCACGTCGCTGGTGGAGGATCCCAGCCCGAGTCCGACCGGGACGTTCGAGCACAGCCACAGAAGTCCGCCCGAGACGGGTCGGTCCGCGGTCCGCGCGCATTCGGAGAGTGTGTGTCGTGCGGCCCGGAGCGCCTTGGGCCGTGCCCGCCCCGCAGGCAGGACACGGTCGGCCGACAGACCTGGTACCGGGAGGAACCGCGCCCGGGTCGTGGGCCCGGGCAGCGGCAGAGTGACCAGGCCCCGGCAGGGTTCTCCGTCGCCGTCGAGGAAGACCCCCTGCAGGAGTTCGCCGTGGTGACAGCCGGCGCGCCCGTGCCCGGCCCTCATGTCCGCGCCACCCGGTCCCGATAACGGAACAGGCGTGTGGGTTCGGCGCTGAACTGGGAGAACGGGAACGGTTCGGCCGAGAGCCCGGTGACCCCGGAACCGAGGAGTTCGCGGGCGACGGCGGCGCCGCTCTGGGCGTAGACGTAGAGCGGCACACCCCGTTCGGTGCAACGCGTCCGGATGCCTTCGAAGGTGCCGTTGCCCAGAGTCATGCCGGTTGCCACGACGGTGTCGGCGGTCTCGAGTACTTGGGCGGCGTCGTCGGCGACCGGGTCGCCCCACCGTGTGGTGGTCACGTTGTGGTCGCACGGGAGGCAGAACCCGCCCCGTTCCCGGATCGCGGCGACGAGGGGGTCGACGGTACCGATGAGGGCCACGGTCTCGCCCTCGTCCACCTCGAGCAGGTCGGCCACCGCCGCGTCGCGGGCGCCGGCGCGCACCTCCGGGGACCCGGCGGGCAGTTCGACGGGTTCGGCCCGCGGATCGCGGTCGTGTGGGGCCACGGAAGCCAGGTGGGCGTCGAGCGCGGCCACCCGCAGAGGCAGGGGGCCCTCGTCGAGCAGATCCGCGACGCGTGTCCCGGAGGAGCTCCGGCAGACATCGGGGTCGATCTGCCCGTCCTCGAAGGCGCACGCGCCGAAGGCCGTGCCGACCCGGACAGCGACGTAGCGGGTGAGGGAGGTACTGGTACCGCCGGCGAGCCGGGTGCCGTGTTGGAGCCAGAAGACACTGGTGGCGACGGTGTCCCCGGCCTCGGTACGGGCGCGGTCGAAGAGGGTCTGCAGGTCGCTCATACTGCACCTCGTTCACGGAACCGGAACAGGAGGGTCTGGACCCCGTCACCCCAGTCGTGGCTGTGGTGGATCTCGGTGATCAGCCCGTTCTCCTCCGCGTGGTCGACGATCTGCGGCAGGTCGGCCGTGTTGGAGGCGACCACGTGGACCTGTCCGCCGGGTGCCAGGAGGCGACGCCGACGCAACTGTGCGAAGAACTCGGTGACGATCGAGGCGCCCACGCAGGTGTTGCGGACGATGTCGGGGTCCTGGCTCACGGGTTGGCTGACGGCGGGCGGGTTGAACGTGACCACATCGAGCTGTGTGCCGTCGGGGAAGGCCTCGAAGAGGTCGGAGACGAGCGGGACCAACCCCTGCTGGGGACGCTCCCCGACCAGCCTGCGGTAGTTGCGTTCGGTGGCCTCGACGCTCTCGGGGTGGACGTCGGCGGCGTGGATCGTGTGGGCGCCGCGCACACCGGCGGCGACGGCTTCCACCCCGAGACCGACGCCCATGGCGGCGTAGCGACGGTTGTGCACGTCGATGTCGCCGCTGAGGACCCGCTCATGGATCATCCGGCTGGTGGCCCCGGGCATGAACACGCCGGGCGGGACCTCGAACTCCCAGTCGTTCCAGGTGTAGGTGCGGGTGGTGTGCAGATCCTTCTTGGGCTGGTTCAGGGCGATGACCTGTTCGGCCGACAGGGGATCGGGGAGGCGGATCCCGGTGGGGTCGCTCACGGGGGTGTCCTTTCCTGGTGGAGGGCGTAGGGCGTAGGGAGTAGGGCCGGGAGGGGCACGGAGCCGGGGGCCGTGGGAACCCGCCCAAGACGATAATGAAAACCATTATCGCAAACCATGGCCAAGCGGTGTGGTTCAGGACACATTCATCGGAGTGGATGCGGACTCGGGTCGCGCGGACTCGTTCGGCCGGCGGTCGGGCCGCCCGGGTTTGCCCATGAAAACGATAACTGTTTTCATTGCAGGTATTGAGAGACGACCAGAGAAAGGGACGACCGTGCCACCATCGACGGGCCGAGGCCCGATCGCCACCGCGCCCGGGACGAGCGTGCTGCTGGATCCGGCCTTCCTCCGGCTCTGGACGGCGACCACCGCGTCCGGTCTGGCGACCTGGGCCATGCCGTTCATCCTCGGTCTGGCGGTGCTCGACGGCACTCTGACGGCCGTCGCCCTCGGCGCGCTCCTGGCCGCACGGACCGGCGGTTTCCTGGTCGCGGTGCCACTCGGAGGGCTGCTCGCCGACCGGTTCTCACGCCGCTCCGTCGTACTGTGGTCCGGCCTCGCCGCAGGATCGGCCACCCCCGTCGTCGCACTCGGTCTGGACACCTCGATGCTCCTGGCCGCCCTGGCGGCGACTGTCGTCGGGGCCGGCCAGGGCGCGTGCAGGCCCGCGTTCCAGGCCCTGACCGCCGAGATCGTGGACGAGCCCCGGCGCCAGCAGGCCAACGCTGCCATCACCTTCTCCGTCCGAGGGGCCACCCTCTTCGCGCCGGCCCTGACCGCCGTGGCCGCGTCGTTCCTGGGTGTCGGCGCGCTGCTGCTGATGACAGCTGCCCTCTGGGCCGTGGCAGCGCTACTGCCCCCGTGGTCGACCGCGGCCCCGCCCCCGGGGCCGGCCGCCGAACGGCCCTCCCTGGGCACCGATTTCACCGACGGGCTGCGCGAGGCCCGCCGCCACGCCTGGTTCATGGCCGGTCTCGGCGCCCTGACCACCGTCATCGCCACGGGCTACTCGGCCACGGGGGTGCTGCTGCCGGTGGTCAGTCGCGACACCTTCGGCACCGAGGCCGTCCTCGCCGGGGCCCTCACCGCGTACACCGCCGGAGCCCTGGCCGGCGCGGTCGTCGTCGCACGGTGGCGGCCCCGGTCCAGGGGATGGATGTCCCTGGCCGGGCTGTCCCTGTACGGGTTCGCGCCGCTGAGCCTGCTCTTTCCCATCGACCCGGCCGTCGTCGTGGCCGCCTATGTTCTCGCCGGAGTGGGGGTGGAGCTGTTCAACGTTCCCTGGTTCACCGCCGCGCAGCGCGAGATCGCCCCGGACCGGCTCGCGCGGGTGTCCTCTCTGGACTTCCTGTTCTCCTACGGGCTCGCACCCGTGGGGCTCGCCCTCATCGCCCCGGCCGCCGACGCCCTCGGGCCCGAACCGGTCCTGGCCGTGTGCGCCGTACTGTGCTTCACCGCGCCCGCGCTGGCCGCGCTCGCTCCGGGCGCACGCACCTACAGCAACTCGGGGGACTGAGCCCGGCCTTCGAACCGGACGCTCGAGCCGCGGCCCCTCCTCCTCTGCCGTGGGGGAGCGGTCCGCCCGGACGGGGCTCCGGCAGGCCGCTCGGAGCCGGTTTCAGCGGGCCCGGTGGACTGCCGGCCGGGACGCGGTCGTCACGAGGCAGGCGCGCGGGTCCTCGCAGGGGGCAGGAGGAAGGGAGGGGAAGGGCCCGGACACGGAGAACGGGACGCGGCCCCGGACCGCGCCCCGTGTCGCTCCCGCACAGATCCTGCTCACAGCAGGACGAGACTCCTAGTCCTCGACGCTGATGCCGTCGATGTCGGTGGAGTCGACGACGTTGCAGCCCTCGACGCTGAAGCCCGAGAAGCTGAGGACGTCGGCGCAGATCGGGACCGTGATGTTCTGGACGTCGGCGTTGTTGTCGGCCGACGCGGGTCCGGCCATGGCGCCCAGAGCCAGGCCGGTGGCGAGAACGAATCCGGACGCGGTGATGATGCGCTTCATGGTGTGGTCCTTGTCGATCGCAGGATGTGTTGCGGGATCCTCCGGAGCACGCGGCCCCGAAGACTGTGCGGCTGTGGTCCTAGTCCTCGACCGAGATGCCGTCGTTGTCGTTGATGTCCACGACGTTGCAGCCGCTGGCGCTGGCGCCGGAGGCCTTGAGGACGTCCAGGCAGACGGGGATCGTCACGTTCTGGACGTCGGCGTTGTTGTCGGCCGACGCGGTGCCGGAGAGGGCACCGAAGGCGAGGCCGGTGGCCAGGACGAAGCCGGAAACCTTGGCAATTCGGGACATTCTTCTTGCCTTTCGGAAGTTCAAAACAGGGTGGCTGTAGCCGCCGGAATTAACTTAACGTAGTTGGCCGCGCGCTTGGAGTGTTTTCCCGGGAGAACACCGAGTTTTCTCGGCCTTCTCTCTGTCTTGTGTCCGGAATGGCTGGCATGTCGAAGCTTGGCGATGTCCCTTGCCGCACAGACGAAAGAATGGCAGGTGTACCAACGGGGCGAATATATCGGAAGCGGGTGTCCCGCATGTTTCCGGACAAAAAAGGGCCCCTCCGCCGTGCGGAAGGGCCCGTGAAGCCTGGGTCACCCGAGAAGCCCGTCCGGGTCACCAGCCCTGTTGGCCATACCCCGGGTACTGCTGCCCATAGCCGGGCTGCTGGCCGTACCCCGGGTACTGGTTGGGGTCGTAGCCGGGGTACTGGTTGGGGTCGTAACCGGGGTACTGGTTGGGGTCGTAGCCCGGGTAATGGGGCGGGTACTGCTGGCCGTAGCCCTGCTGCGGGTATCCGGCGTAGGGGTCCGGCTGCTGCTGGGCGCCGGTGGGGTACCGGTAGGCGGGCTGCTGGCCCGAGAAGTCCTGCGGTGTCTGCTGCTGCGGTGCCTGCTGCTCCTGCCCGGAGCCGGTCCAGGCCTCGGGGCGGAAGAGGAACAGGCGCTCGGCGCCGCCCTCCGGCGACTCACTGGGGGAGACGACGTCCAGTTTCCAGCCAGCCTCCTCGATACCCTCCAGGATGCGGGTCAGTCCCGGACGCAGCTTGCTGCCCGCTTCGTCGTAGGCGTTGACGTCGAGCTGAACGACGAACATCCGCCGCTTCTGCTGCGCCGCGACCTTGGCGTGCTCGACGACCGTGCTGTCCCGCACGACCTGTGTGACGCTCATTGAAACTACCCATCTGCTCTCGTAGGAGCGCGACGTCCCTGTCGGGTCGGCCGGCCCGGCCGCCGCGTCCAGGGATGCGGAACTCGCCGGACTCCACCCATGATGCCCTTCGCCGGGCCCTCTGGCCACACGGAACCGGGGCATCGGGGCGGAGCCCGGGGCCCGGCTCGGTCAGCGGGAGCCGTCGCTCTGCTCGCCGACGGCCTCCACGACCGGTGTCGCGCCGTTCACCAGATTGAGAACCTTCCTGGCGGTGCCCGGTTCGTCCAGAAGTGCGACGACCACAGCAGCGACGTCCTCCCTGGTCACCGAGCCGCGGTCCACACCCTCACCCAGGTCGACCACGCGGGTTCCGGGATCGTCGGTGAGCCGGCCCGGACGCAGGATCGTCCAGTCCAGCTCCAAGTTGCGCTCACGCAGGTCGGCGTCGGCGGCGCGCTTGGCCTCGACGTAGGCCGCCCAGACCGCCTCGGTGCCCTCCGGAACCGGCTCGTCGACCCCGATCGCGGAGATCTGCACGAAGCGGCGTACCCCCGCGAGGGAGGCGGCGTCGGCGCACAGCACCGCGGACTTGTGGTCCACGGTCTCCTTGCGCTCTGTCCCGCTGCCCGGGCCGGCGCCCGCAGCGAACACCAGGGCGTCGGCGTTCATGAGCTTCTCGGCCAGCTCGGTGACCGTGGCCTTCTCCAGGTCGATGAGGGCGGCTTCGGCGCCGACCTCCTCGATGTCACTGACGTGGTCGGGGTTACGGATGAGGGCGACCGGCTGGTCCCCGCGGTCGGACAGCTGTTGGGCCAGACGCAGGGCGATCTTGCCGTGCCCCCCGGCGATGACGATACGCATGGGGGCAGCGTATTGCCTGTGGGGGCCTCGCGCCCGTTCCGCCCCGGGGTGGCATCGCACACGGCGCCCACCGAAGCGGGAACGGCGGGCGGAGACGCCCTGCGCCCCGCCCGCCGCCCTCATGACCGATCAGTCCACGGTCCAGGTGTCGCCGCTCGAGAGCAGCGACGCCAGCTCGCCCTCCCCGCGCTCCTCGCGCGCGTCGGAGACCTGTTCGTTGACCAGCTCGTCGTAGACCGGGCGCCGCACCTTCCGGAAGACCCCCACCGGCACGTGCTCGAAGGCCGGCAGGTCCAGCCGCGACAGCGCGAACGCGTAACCCGGATCCTCACGGTGCGTGTCGTGCCGGATCACCCGGTCGCGGTTGGTGTCGGTGACCTCGGCGACCTCCAGGCCCCCGAGTTCGCCCGCGAACACACCGCGGTCCTCGCCGAGCATGAGCGGCTCGCCGTGCTCCATGCGCAACAGCCGGGCCTCGCGCGCGGCCGGGTCCTTGAGCGGCGTGAACGCGTCGTCGTTGAAGATCGGGCAGTTCTGGTAGATCTCCACGAACGAGGCACCCGGGTGGTCGGCCGCCTCCCGCAGCACCGACGTCAGGTGTTTGCGGTCGGAGTCGACGGTGCGCGCCACGAACGAGGCCTCCGCGCCCAACGCCAGCGACACCGGGTTGAACGGGTGGTCCAGCGAGCCCACCGGAGAGGACTTGGTGACCTTGCCCGCCTCGGAGGTGGGCGAGTACTGGCCCTTGGTCAGACCGTAGATGCGGTTGTTGAACAGCAGCACGTTGATGTTGACGTTGCGGCGCAGCGCGTGGATGAGGTGGTTGCCGCCGATGGACAGCCCGTCGCCGTCCCCGGTGATCACCCACACCGACAGGTCCTGGCGGCTCGTCGCCAGCCCCGTCGCGATCGCCGGCGCACGCCCGTGGATGGAGTGCATGCCGTAGGTGTTCAGGTAGTAGGGGAACCGCGAGGAGCAGCCGATACCCGAGACCATCACGATGTTCTCGCGCGGCACCCCCAGCTGGGGCAGGAAGGACTGGAACGCCGCCAGGACCGCGTAGTCCCCGCAGCCGGGGCACCAGCGCACGTCCTGGTCGGACTTGAAGTCCTTCGTCTTGTACTGGGTGTCCGTGGAGGGGACGAGCTTCAGCCCGGCCAGGGTGCCCTCGTCGTTCCCGTTGAGGTTTGCACTAGTCACGCTCGATGACCTCCCGCAGCACGTCCGCCAGCTCCTCGGCCTTGAAGGGCAGGCCGCGGACCTTGTTGTAACCGATGACATCGACCAGGAACCGTGAGCGCAGCAACATCGACAGCTGTCCCAGGTTGATCTCCGGAACCACGACCCGGCCGTAGCTCTCGAGTACCTCGCCCAGGTTCTCCGGGAACGGGTTGAGGTGGCGCAGGTGGGCCTGGGCCACCTTCTCCCCGGAACGCCGCACCCGTCGCACGCCGGCCGTGATGGCCCCGTAGGTGCCGCCCCAGCCAAGGACGAGCACATCGGCGTCGCCCGTGGGGTCGTCGACCTCCACGGGCGCGACGTCCCGGGCGATCGCGTCGATCTTGCCCTGGCGGGTGCGCACCATGAGGTCGTGGTTGGCCGGGGTGTAGGAGATGTCCCCGGTCTCGGAATGTTTCTCGATCCCGCCGAGCCGGTGCTCCAGCCCGGGGGTACCCGGCACCGCCCACGGGCGCGCCATGGTCCCGGTGGCGCGTTTGTAGGGCAGGTACCGCTCGTCCTCGCCGTTGGGCCCGGTCGCGAACCCGGGGTCGATGGTCGGCAGGTCGTTCACGTCCGGCAGCCGCCAGGGCTCGGACCCGTTGGCCAGGTACCCGTCCGACATCAGCACCACCGGCGTGCGGTAGGTCACCGCGATCCGGGTGGCCTCCAGCGCGGCGTCGAAGCAGTCGGCCGGGGACTGCGGTGCCACGATCGGGACGGGAGACTCGCCGTTGCGGCCGAACATGGCCATGAGCAGGTCGGTCTGCTCGGTCTTGGTGGGCATCCCGGTACTGGGGCCGGCACGTTGCACATCCACGATGAGCAGCGGCAGCTCGGTCATCACCGCCAGGCCCACGGTCTCCTGCTTGAGCACCATCCCGGGACCGGAGGTGGTGGTCACCCCCAGAGAACCGCCGAAGGAGGCGCCCAGGGCCGCGCCCACACCGGCGATCTCGTCCTCGGCCTGGAACGTGCGCACCCCGAACCGCTTGTGCTTGGACAGCTCGTGCAGAACGTCCGAGGCCGGGGTGATCGGGTAGGAGCCCAGGAACAGCGGAAGCCCGGACCGCGTCGACCCGGCGATGAGCCCGTAGGCAGTCGCCAGGTTTCCGGTGATGTTGCGGTAGGTGCCCGAGGGCAGCCGGGCCGGCTTGATCTCGTAGGAGACCGCGAAGTCCTCGGTGGTCTCACCGAAGTTCCACCCCGCCTGGAACGCCTTGAGGTTGGCGTCGAGGATGTCGGGCTTCCCGGCGAACTTCGACTTCAGGAAAGAGGTCGTGCCCTCGGTCGGCCGGTTGTACATCCACGACAGCAGTCCCAGGGCGAACATGTTCTTCGCGCGCTGGGCGTCCTTCTTGGAGATGTCGCAGGAGGACAGCGCCTCCACGGTCATCGACGTCAGCGGGACCGAGCTCACCTTGAAGGCGTCGAGGGTCCCGTCGGTGGTCGGATCGACCTCGTAGTGGACCTTGGCCAGGTTGCGCCGGGTGAACTCGTCGGTGTTGACGATCACCGTGGCGCCCCTCGGAATGTCACCGATGTTGGCCTTGAGGGCGGCGGGGTTCATCGCGACCAGGACATCGGGGGAGTCGCCCGGCGTCATGATGTCGTGGTCGGCGAAGTGCAACTGGAAGCTGGACACGCCGGGGAGAGTGCCCGCGGGGGCGCGGATCTCCGCGGGGAAGTTCGGCAGCGTCGACAGGTCGTTGCCGAACGATGCGGTCTCCTGGGTGAACCGGTCGCCGGTCAACTGCATACCGTCGCCGGAGTCACCCGCGAAGCGGATGATGACGCGATCCAACTGTTCGATCTGTTTGGCCACTGAGATCGACGACCTCCTTGGTGGTCCGCCGGTCGTGACGGGCGGCGGCGCTCGGGTGTCAGTCCCCGGCCGACCGCTCCGTCGCGGGCCGGGAGCCGTGGTCGGGGACGTCGGGACAGCATTCGTGGCCCCCGCACCCACCGGGTGCGCCAACCCGGCGAAGCGCGGTACGGCTCGTTCTTCGCCTCGGCCGGGGCGTGAAGGGGCCGGCCTTCAACGACACGGCCGTGTGTGCGCCGGAGCGACCTCTCGCGCCGGTCGCCTGATGCTCACAGTGATGAGGGCCACGGTCGCACTATAGGTGGTGGCCCGGTGGTCGGGGCGGACCGGGTGGCCATTGTCACAGGCCGCTGCCGGGGGAGTTCGAGGGGGCGAGCGGCGGACAGCTCACCACATGGGGAACGCAAAGTGCCGACCCGCACGTTCGTCACATGTACGCGAATCAAGTCCGGCCACGGTGCCATGAGCGACAGGGAGGGGACGCCGTGCACGTCAGCGTGGTCCGTGCCGTGGGCCTGTTCGTCGGTGCCGGTGTGTTCGCCGTGACCCTCGGATGGTTCTTGGCGGGCACGCAGGGCCTCCAGTTCGCGGGAGCCCTGATGGTGTGCGTGGCGGTCCTGGTCCACCTGTTCGGGGACTCCCTCGCCCTGCGTGCGATGAGGGCCCGCCCCGTCGGGGAGATCGAGAGCCCGGAGCTGTACCGGATCGTGCGGGAACTGGCCACGGCCGCCCGCCAACCCATGCCCAGGCTGTACCTGTCACCCATCAGATCGCCCAACGCATTCGCCACCGGAGGGAGCCCGCGCCGGGCGGCGCTGTGCTGCACGACCGGACTGCTGCGTTCTCTCGACGAACGCCGGCTGCGCGGGGTCATCGCCCACGAACTCGCCCACATCAGGGCCCACGACACCCTCATCAGTTCGGTGGCGGCCACACTCACCGCGACCATCACGGCGTTGACCGCGGTGGCGCTGCTGTTGCCGCTGGGGGAATCGGAGGAGACCGACGTGCCCGATCTCCTCGGAGGGCTCATCCTGGTGTGCCTGGCCCCGCTCGCAGCGGTGGTCGTGTACTTCGGGGTCGGCCGGCAGCGCGAGTTCAGGGCCGACGAGAGGGCCGCGGAGCTCACCGGCGACCCCGAGGGCCTCGCAGACGCCCTGCTCCGCCTGGAGAAGGGCTCACGCGATTTCCCGCTGCCGAAGGGGCGGGTCCTGCTGGCCGCAGCGCACCTGATGACCACCAACCCGTTCCCGGACGGCCTGGGGCGTCTGTTCGCCGCCCACCCGCCGGTACAGGAGCGCGTGGCGCGTCTGCGGGGACTGCGCCGCAAGTGGGGCCTCGGCTGAGCCCGCCCGCGCGCGTCGGGCCCGCCGATCGCGATCCGCGGGCCCGAGCCGTTTCGGGGCCTGGCGGCGCCTAGCGGTAGTTCACGAACTGCAGAGCCAGGTCGAAGTCCTTCTCCTTGACCAGGTTCTGGACGGTCTGCAGGTCGTCCTTCTTCTTCGAGCTCACCCGCAGCTCGTCGCCCTGGACCTGCGCCTTGATGCCCTTGGGGCCCTCGTCGCGGATGTACTTGGAGATCTTCTTGGCGTCCTCGGTGGAGATGCCTTCCTTGAGTCCGATCTGGAGGCGGTACTCCTTGCCGGAAGGCTTGGGCTCCTCCGGAAGGTCCAGGATCTTCAGGGACAGCTTCCGCTTGATCAGCTTCTCCTTGAGCACCTCCAGCGCCGCGTTGGCGCGCTCCTCGGCGCTGCTGCGGATCTCCAGGCCGGTCTCGCCCTGGCGGCTGACGGTCGTCCCGGTGCCGCGGAAGTCGAACCGCTGGGACAGCTCCTTGGCCGCCTGGTTCACGGCGTTGTCGACCTCTTGGTGGTCGATCTTGGACACCACGTCGAAACTGGATTCGGCGGCCACGCTCGCTACACCCCGCTCGCTCTCTCGTCGGTCACGGGCGCATGCGACGCCCGTGCGCTCTGTTCGGGCCGGGCCGAGGGCGGCCCGGACACACGGCATCCGAGCTTAGCCGTGACCGGTGCGGACCCGCTCGCAGCGCCGGCCGTGGACGCGCCCGCGGCTCTCGATTTCACCCTCAGGCCGATCATCCGTTATTGTCGTTCATGCGCCGCGACGAACACGTCGCCGCCGCCCAGGCGGGTTGCCCGAGTGGCCAATGGGAGCGGACTGTAAATCCGTCGGCTTTGCCTTCCAAGGTTCGAATCCTTGACCCGCCACACTGGGGAAACGCCCCGGTGACCAGCACGAACGTTGGTCACCGGGGCGTTTTGCGTCAGCGGGGGCCGATGGGACGGTCCCGCCGTTCGCGGGAGCAGGGTTCCTTGCGGTGCTTGGGGTCGTCGGGGTCGGGCTGCGCTCGACGCTCCGATGAGCACCACTCACCAGAACCGGTTCGACGGGCTTCGACCGGTGGCCCTGTCGCCGTCCTCCGACCCCGCCCCACCGACGGGCCGGCTCGGCCCGGCTTCGGCACACGCACCAGGACCACCAGCACCAGGGCAGAGCCGCCGATGGTGGAGAACCATCCCCATCCGGTCTCTCCCACGGCCAGGTTGCCAAGACCGACCAGGGCCACCAGGAGACCTGCGATCGCGGTCCCGTAGGTCCGGTGGTCCCACAGCCACGCCAGGGTTCTGGAACTGGATGAGGCCACGGCTGTCTTCACCTTCCCCGACCCCCGGAACGCCTTGCGTGGGGTAGACGCAGCGCTCTCCTCGCGGAATCGCTCGTGCGAGTGCAGTCGCATTTTTATGCCCGCCCGTCCGGAATGTCATGTGGATGGCCGTGGCCTGGCCGGATGCGGCCACGACCTTCGTACCGAGCCGTCCTCGTTCGATGCGCACCGATGTGTGGCTGGAGCCGATGGTTCGGTGGTCCCGGGGCGCACCTGCCCCCGTTGGGAAGAGGTCGCCTGCGGCGTGAGGGGATACGGACGGTAATGGTGTCACCACACCAGGATCTCGTGTGCGTAACAGATCGCGGTCGTTGTGGGTGGACGTGCAGTCTGATGTCCGGATTCGCGGCTTATGGTGCGGACGCGGGAATTGGGGGTTGATGAATGCATTCGCCCCTGAGGCAAAAAGGGTGGGATCGGCGAAACGCGCAAAACGGTTTCCGGATTTCGGCGTTGACAAAAATCGGGGGCCGTTCAATGATTGCTTCAGTCCACCGCGACACAGGTGCAGAGCGCCTGAGTCTTTTTCTGTCGACCCGTTTCCATTATCGGGAGAATCATGATCAAGAAGACGGCCGCTGCCGGCCTGGTCGCCGGTGCCGCGTTGGGCGCGCTCCTCATGGGAGCTCCGGCTCACGCCTCGCACGGAGGCGACCAGCAGTTCAACCAGAACCTGCAGCTCGTGCCCGTCCAGTCCTGCAACCTGGACGCCAGCGTCGGCCTGGTCGCCGTGACCGTGCCCGTCCTGTCGCCGCAGACCACCGGCGACTGCGTGAACGGCCCCGTCGGTACCAACATCAGCTAGTTCCGGCAATCAGCCAAGAGAACTCGTCACAAAGTTTTGAAAGGTCATCAAATGCTTCGTAAGTTCGGCGTTGCCGGTCTCGTCGCTGGCGCCGCTCTCGGCGCTGTCCTCGCCGCCACCCCTGCGTCCGCCGGCTACGGCCACGGCTCGCACGGTGGCGACCAGCAGTACAACCAGAACCTGCAGGCTGTGCCGGTCCAGTCCTGCAACCTCGACGCCGCTGTCGGCCTGGTCGGCGTGAACGTGCCGATCCTGTCGCCCGACAGCACCGGTGACTGCACCAACGGCCCCGTGAGCACCAACATCGACTAGGAGCCGGGTCCGGACCGCGCTCGGCCGAGCGCGGCCGCTCCACCCGCCGGTGAACTCGTCCCCGGAACGGAACCGGCAGTCGCTCCCGCACTCGTCGACGCGTCCGGGCCGGGCACGGCGCACCCGTGCCCGGCCCGGAGCCGGGGAGGCGGACCACCTTCCCGGCCACGTCGACCAGTACCCGAACAACCTTCTCGGGGATCCGTGTGTCCCGGCCGCTGTGCCGCAGGGCCGCGGCCCCGTCCACACTCACTCGATCAGGAGAGATCGCCATGCTGCGCAAGATCACTGCCGCCGGTGCCATCGCCGGTGTCGCCCTCGGTGCCATGCTCGCCGCCACCCCCGCGTCCGCCGGCCACGGCCACGGCTCGCACGGTGGCGACCAGCAGTACAACCAGAACCTGCAGGCCGTGCCGGTCCAGCTCTGCAACACCGACCTGGCCGTGGGTCTCCTGGCCGGCGTCAACGCCCCGATCCTGTCGCCCGACAGCACCGGTGACTGCACCAACGGCCCCGTGAGCACCAACATCGACTAGGAGACCCCGTATGTTGCGCAAGATCACGGCGGCCGGTGCGATCGCCGGCGTCGCCCTCGGGGCGATGCTGGCCGCCACCCCCGCTTCTGCGTCGCACGGTGGTGACCAGCAGTTCAACCAGAACGTGCAGCTCGTGCCGGTCCAGCTCTGCAACACCGAGCTGGCGGTGGGCCTGGTCGGCGCGAACGTGCCGATCCTGTCACCGCAGACGACGGGTGACTGCGTGAACGGTCCGGTCAGCACCAACGCCCAGTAGGAGCTGACCGAGGGCATCGCCCTCACCCTTCCGGGGCCACGGCCCCGGTGTGACCCTCCATGGGTAGGTGGGAGGCCCCCCGGCGTGTGCCGGGGGGCCTTCGTGTCGCTCCTGGGGATGATAGGCACAACCATGCGAGGGAGGCGGCGATGAAGCGCACGATTGCTCCGGTACTGCTGGTGGCCCTGGCCCTGTGCCTGAGCTCTTGCACGGACGAGGTCGACCCCGAAGGGTGGCAGTCGGGAGAGGGGCCGGCCCCCAGCCCCACCGCGGAGGAGACCGCGGACGGCACCTTCGTCTTCAACCGCTACCAGGACGAGCAGGGCTACCGCGACGAGAGCCCCGAGACCTACGTGGCGACCGAGTTCACGAGCTTCTCCGGCATGTCCTGGGACGAGTGGTCGGACGAGATCGCCCGGGGCAGCGGCAGCATGGCCGGGAGCTGGTGTCTGAACCTGGACTGCGACGAGGACCCCTATCAGGTCGACGTGGAGCTCGGTGACCCGGTCGAGGTGGACGGGGTCTCCTACTTCTCCACCTACGAGGTCACCGACGCGGGGGACATGCCCGAGGACATCCGCCAGGGGATGGAGGCAGCCGACGAGGGCCGCTTGACCCTCCCGCCGGAGAGCGGTACCGGCGAGGGGGACCCCGAAGCCACCGCCGAGAGCGAGGACGGCGACCCCGACGGCAGCTCCGAGGACCCGGACGGTGACAGCAGTCCGGACGAGGACGGCGACGACTGAACCCGTTGAACCCGCGGCCGGAGGTGACCTTGGACTCCTTCGTCGGCCGGGGAAACCGCCAAACTTCCAAAAAATACGAAACTCCTGTTCAGCGGTGGTCTCCAGGCCGCATTTCCCGGGTCGGGGCCGGCAGAAACGGGCGTGGTGACCGTGCGGGGTCTCTAGTCTGCTGAAGGTGGGCATCAACCAGTGGACGGACAACCTCGACGACGGAACGGGCCCCGGCAGCACGCCGGCGCCCCGACACGGCCGTGCCGCGCTGCTGCGCCTGGCCGCCTGGTTCGAGGAGGCCGAACCGGACCGCGCGCACGCGCTGGCCTCGGCCGCTTACACGCTCGACCCCGCCCGTCACTTGCACGGGCGGGTGGACGGGACGGTCACGGCCACCACGAGTTGGTGGCAGGCTGACCCGGACCACAGCACGGTCGTGGAACGCCCCGGGAACCGCCGCCCGGAACCGGTCCGTGATCACCGGGCCCAGCAGGCACGTCTGCGCGATGCCGCCGAGTCCTCCGCGCACTGGCGCCGCGACGGGGCCGAGCAGATCCGCTCGCTCCTGACCGAACCCACGGGCCGTGACGCACAGCTGGCCCTCACCGGGGCCGGTATGGAGGTCCTGACCGAACTGTTGACCGCGGCCCTGGCCGTGGGGGACGCCGACGGGCGCCGTACCTCCGCCGGGGATCTGGAGTTCGGGCTGCGGCTGCACGTGCTGCCTTCCACCGGAGCCCGGGTGACGGTCTCCGGCGAGGGCGGCGACCTCGCCCTCCAGGACCTGCGCCTGTACGTGACGCCCTACGAGCAGGCCGACCCGGGACCGTTGCCCGGGATCGCCCCCGCGGAGGAGCCCGCCCCGTCCGAAGTGCCCGAGGCCGCCGACGAGGCCTCCGTTCCTGACGCGGAGCCTGTCCCGTCCGAAGTGCCCGAGGCCCCCGATCAGGTGTCCGGATCCAGCGAGGACCCGGGCCGGGCCACGGACCCCTCCGCCGGGTCCATCGCCGGGGATGACCCGGACCAGGAGGCTTCCACTTCCCTTGCCGACGGGGCCCCGGCCACGGATACCCTCCCCGGACCGGCCCCGGACATCGAGAGCACCGGCCCGATCGACATCTCTGCGCACCGAGCCCACCGCCAGGAACGGGGGTGACCACCATGGATGCCTACACCGAGGACTCCGCCCTCATCGGCGAACGCCAGGCCGCAGCGCGTGCCCTGATGGTTCGCCCCCTGCTCACCGAAGCCACCCACCCGTCCGATCTCGCGCTCGCGCGCACGCACGCCGAGTGGCTGATCCAGCGGTTCCAGCGGGTGCTCGGGTACCGGCTCACCATCACCGACGACCACGCCCGTCTGCACAAGCGCGGGACCGGAGCGCTCGCCCCCGAACCGGTCCGGCGCGAGAGCGGGACCCGCTTCACCCCTCGGACCCACACGTACCTGGCGCTGACCCTGGCCGTCCTGGTCGAGGCCGTCGAGGACACGGCAGTCCACGAACTCGCCGCCGCGGTGCGTGAGGCCGCCCGGGAAGCCGGTGTGGACGCCGATCCCGCTCGCGGCGCGGGTGAACGCCGCGCCTTCGGGGCCGCCCTGCGCCACCTGGTGGGGCTCGGCGTGCTGACCGAACTCGCCGGCACGGTCGCCGACCACGTGACCGACCCCGCGGCCGAGGTGGTTCTGCGTCCGCGCACCCAAGCGGCCCGAGCAGTGGCGGTGCACCTTCCGCGCCCCGGGCAGACCCCCGAGTCCTTCCTGGCCGAGGCCGACGAGAGTGATCCCGAGGGCGACCAGGCGGGGGAGACCGCGCTGCGCCGCATGCTCGCGGAGGACACCGTGGTGCTGCGGGAGAACCTGCCCGACCGGCAGCGCGAACGGTTGGTCGCCCACCAGTGGCGGGCCGCCTCGGCGCTGCGCAACCTGTTGGGCAGCGACACCGAGATCCGCGCCGAGGGTGTGGCGCTGGTCATGCCGGACGAGGCCGCGGGCGGACCCGGGTTTCCCGCGCAGGACCCGGTCGGCCGTGTTGCGCTCGCCCTCCTGATCCATCTGTCCGGGCGCCTGGCCCCCGGACACCCGGCCACCTCCGTTCCCGTGCCCGAGGAAGAACTGCGGGCCGCCCTGGAGACATTGACTGGGGCCGATACGCCGGAACGGGCCGAGTGGGAACGCACCGCCGGCCCCGAGGTCCCCGACCCGGCCCGTATGCCCGCCCTCGTGACCGAGCTGTTGCGCCGATGGGGGCTCCTGCACGGCGGTCCGGGAGAATGGCGCCTGGCCGCGGTGGCCGCCCGTTACGGCGCCGAGACGGACACGCGTGTCCCCCCGGTCCTGGACAATGACGAAGACGGTGGCGAACGAGAAGGTGAGCGCGACCAGTGGTGACCCAGGAGACCAGCGAGGCCCCGACGGCGTCTCCGGCTGACCCAGCCCGCGGGACCCCGCGTTACCGCCTCGAACGAGCGGGTATCCGCAACATCTGGCAGTACGACGACCACGTATTGGATTTCGCCGAGGGGCGGCTGCTGCTGCGCGGCCGCAACGGCGCCGGCAAGTCCAAGGCGCTGGAGATGCTGTTGCCGTTCCTGCTGGACGGCGACCCCCGACGCCTGGACACCACCGGCACCAACCGCACCAGCCTGCGTTGGCTCATGGCCGACGACCCCCGCGCCGGCAGCTCTGTGGGCGGCGAGGGCGGCTCCGACCTGCTCGGTGACACCGAGGAGTCCGCGCAGGAAGGACCCGGTTCCGGTGAGGCCCCCGGCAACAGCGGTGAGGAGAACGGACCGCCCACCCGCCTGGGGTACCTGTGGGTGGAGTTCACGACCGAGCGCGGCGACCGGGGGCTGGACGGGGCCGAGGGCAGCGAGCCGCACACCTCCGGTCCGGGCGAACCCGGCCGCGAGGGCGCCCCGCCCACCCACCTGACCCTCGGCGCGGCCGTCACCGCAGTGGGCGAGGCAGACCCGCGCTGCGTGTTCTTCGTCACCGAACACCGAGTCGGCCACGGCCTCGACCTGGTCGTGGACGGCCGTCCCAAACCCGTGGACCGGCTCCGCTCGGAGCTGGGCGCCGACAACTGCTTCACCAGCGCCATCGCCTACCGCAACCGGGTCATGCACGACCTGTTCGGTATCGACGACCCGGTGCGCTACCGCAACCTCATCCACCTGCTGTACCGGCTGCGCCGCCCCACCATCGGCGACCGTCTCGAGGCCGGCGAACTCGTCGGGGTGCTCTCCGAGGCCCTGCCGCCCATGGACGAGACCGTCCTGGACGAGGTCGCCCGCAACATCGCCGACCTCGAACAGGCCCGTGAGGAGAAAACGGCGCTCACCGAGACCCGCGGCGCCGTGGAGACCTTCCTCGCCGACTACCACGGCTACCTCGTCACCGCCCTGCACGAGCGCGCCGCCGGGGTGCGCGAACAGCTGGAGGCCTGCACCCGCCGCGCCGACGAGACCGAGCGCCTGCGCAACGAGCTCGACGGACTCGTCAGCGCCGAGAGCCAGGTCGCCGAGGAACGCGATCAGGCCCGCCGCACCCGCGACACCGCACGCGCCGACGACGCCACCCTGGTCGGCGCCGGCGGGGGAGGGGCCGCCACCGACGAGCAGCGCCGCGCCTACGACGCCGCCGTCAGCGCCTACATCCGGGCCGCGGAGGCCGCTTCGGCCGCAGCCGAGTACGCGGAGACCACCGAACGCCATTCCGTGGACCGCCTCGTGGACGACGCGGGCAACGCCGGCCGGGCCCTGGAGACGCTGAACCGCACCCACGCCGAGGCCGCGCGAGCCATCGGCGCCGCTGGGCTGGACCCCGAAGCGCTGGGCCGGGTCCCCGAGCCCGCCACGACCTCCCTCGCGCCCCGCGAGAGCAGTACCCGCGTCGATCTCCAGGGCCTGGAGCAGGCCGTCGAGCGCGCCCCGGTGGAAGGGCTCGACACCGAGGTCCTGCGCGAACGGCTGGGTGTCCTCCACGACCACCTCACCAGCGCCATGTCGGCCGCGGCCCGCCGCGCCGAACAGGCCGACCGGCTCATGGCCCTCACCTCCGAGGAGGCCGCCACCGACCGCCGGGTCCTGACCCTGACCAGTGAGGCCGAGGGTGCCGAGGCCGTCCTCGAGCACGCCCACACCCGCGAGCAGACGGCCCTCAAAGCCCTCCGTGAGGAGAGCGCCGCCTACGCGGACGGGGTCCGGGCCTGGACCGCACGCCTGCGCGACCACAGCCACGCCCACGCCTTGGGGGAGGCCATCCACGAGCTGGAGGCCTCCGTCGAACTGCCGCTGTCCGACGCGTTGCGGGTCCTGGAGCCCGGGGTCCCCGAGACCGTCGCGCGCCTGGCACACGACACCGTGGACCCCCTCCTGGAGGAACTGCGTGCGCGCCGCGACGTCGCCGTCGGCGAGGAGGGCCGCCTGTCCGACGAACTGGCCGAGCTCACCGACCGCCGCGACGGCGAGGCCGACCCCGCGCCGCCGCGCCCGGGCTGGTCCACCGCGCCCCGTCCCGACGGCGAGGGCCTGCCCTTCCACCTGGCCGTGGACTTCGCCGACGGGCTCAGCACTCGCGAACAGGCCGGGCTCGAGGCGGCCCTGGAGGCCGGCGGGCTGCTCACCGCATGGCTGCGCGCCGACGGGTACCTCTACGATCCCTCCACCCGCGACCTCGTCCTCAGCCCGGCCCGCCAGGCCAAGGGGCGCACCCTCCTCGACGTACTCGTGCCGGTGCCCTCTCCCGACCAGGGCGTCAGTACCGAAACGGTCCGGTCCCTGCTCGCGTCGGTTTCCCTGCACTCGACCGGCCAGGGTGCGGAGGACAACGAGGCCAAGCACCGCCGGGACGCATCCGTGGCCACCGTCAGCTCCGTCTCCCTGACGGGCTCCTGGCGCCTGGGAGTGCTCGGTGGAGCCCACTTCAAGAGCGACCCCGAATACATCGGGGAGGCCGCCCGCAAACGCGGCCGCGACCGGGTCCGCGCCAACACCGATCGCCGCATGGCCATAGCCGAGGCCCTGCTCTCCGAGGCCGGGGAACGCCGCTGGGCGGTCGAGCAGTCCTACGCCGAGCTCCTCCGGGTCTCCCGGGACCTGCCCGACTCCAGTGAGCTCGTGCGTGCCTGGACCACCCTCGACATGGCCCGCGCCGACGTCGCCACCGCCCGGGGGAGCCACGAAGCCGCACGCGCGGCCGAGGAGGAGGGCCGCACCGAACTCCTCGCCACCCGCGAACGCCTGCGTATCGCCGCCGCCGAACACGCCCTGCCCACGGGCCGCACCGAACTCGACCGCACCCTGCGTGCTCTCGACCACCTGCGGGTGCTGCTCACCTCGGCCCTGCGCTCCCTGGACGTGCTCGCCCGAGACCTGGCCGGACACGACCGCAACGTCGCCGCCTGGCGCCGCACCCGCGAGGCCCGGGTGGCCGCCGAGGACGCCCGCGGCAACGCCATCGACGACATGATCACCGTGCGCCGCCAGATCGAACTCGGTGACCGGGCCCGTTCGGTCGCCGGTGACCAGCTCGGCGCAGCCCGCTCCCAGGTGCAGGGCCGCGCCGACGAGGCCGAGCGCCGCCTGCCGGAACTGGAACGCGCCGCACAACGCGCCCGCGACTCCCGCGTCGAGGCCGAGGCCCGCCTGGACATCGCCGGACGCGAACTCAACGAACAGATCAGCCGCGCCCTGGCCGCCGGCGACGCCCTCGCCGCCTCCCTGGCCACCGAGGGCGAGGAGGAGGCCGAGGTCCCCGACACCGTCCTGCTGGGCGCCGCCGGGCTCGAACGCCTCGCCGCCGAGGATTCCCCGCTCCCCGCCTACCTGCGGCCCCGTGCCGACGGCGGGACCGGTCAGGACGCCGCCGCAGCCCCAGGGGCCCGCCTGGAGCTGCTGGAGGCCCTCACTGCCCTGCTGGAGGAGGACCTGGCGGCTCAGGAGGAGGTCCCCGAGATCGACGACAGCTCCGTTCTCAGAAGCCGCGAAGAGCTGCAGGAGCGCCTCGCCTCCGCGGCGTGGGCCCATTCGCGCACCGAGCTCACCGAGCCCCGCGGTCTCAAGCGCATCATCGTGCACGACGAGGACGGCGATCACGACGTCACCGCCTACGCCGAACGGCTCTCCGCCGCCTTCGCGCGCTCGGAGGAGACCGTCGCCATAGCCGAGGAGGAGGCCTTCGAACGCCACCTGCTCGGGGAACTGGCCAGGCACCTGGCACGCCAGATCGACGAGGCCCGCGCTCTCATCGGCACCATGAACGGCGTCCTCAAGGACGTGACGACCTCCGCGGGTCTCGGCGTGCGTCTGGACTGGCGCCTGGCACCCGACGCGGGCGCCGACATCGAGGCGGTCGTGCCGCTGCTGGCCACCCCGCCGGAGGAGCGCACCCGCGTGCAGACCACACGTCTGCGCGACGCCCTGCGCCGGTGCATCGAGGCGATCCGCCGCCTCGACCCGACCGCCACCGGGGGCGCCCAGCTGCGCGCGGCCCTGGACTACCGTTCCTGGTTCGCCTTCACCGTCCACGTCACCGACGGCAGCGGGGACGAGCGCCGCCTGGGCCACCGCACAGCATTGAGCCAGGGCGAGCAGCGGGTCGTGGCCTACCTGGTGCTGTTCGCTGCGGCCGCCGCCCATTTCGACGCACTCGCCGCCCGTGCACCGTGGGCGCCGAGGTTGATCCTGCTCGACGACGCCTTCGCCAAGGTCGACGAACCCACGCACGGGCGCCTGCTCGGACTGCTGGTCGAGCTCGACCTCGACTTCGTGCTCACGTCCGAGCGGGTCTGGGGCTGTTTCCCGAGTGTGCCCAGTCTCAACATCTACGAGTGTCTGCGCGATCCGAACGTGCCGGGCATCGCAACGCTCCACTTCACCTGGGACGGGAGCCGGCGGAGACTCGTCGGTGTCTGACCTTTGGTGGCTGTTCCGGGCGCGGGTGCGGACACCCCGCCCGGGATCCGGGGCGCGGGCCGGATGAGGACGAGTTCCCCGGCATCCCGTACCGTTCGTCCCCGGCTGTCCTAGGCTGTGTCCGGTGGGCACCGTCCGTCGCACCGACGGATCCTCACACAGCTGGTCGAGTGCCCGCCGGGCGCACCCTGACCCCGGTGCGAAGCGATCAGTGAGGCGGGTGGCGAAGGTGGCTCGGATCCCCGAGACGTTCGACCGAGACGAACAGGACGGCTATGGGACCCCGCCGGCCGACGACCCCACCGCGGAGGTGCTGCTGGCGGCGCTGGAGCGGTCGCGGTTGGCCCGGCAGACACGTGACTGGGTCCGTGCGGCGCTGTGGGGCGACGAGGCCGTGTCCGCGGTCCTCGACGGGCGCGAGATGCCCGAACCCGAACCCGGATCCACCTCCCAGAGCGGTCCGGGCAGGGCCCCGCACTCACAACTGACCGGGATCCGTGTACAGGGGTTCCGTGGGATCGGCCGTCCCGCCGAACTCACCTTTCCCACCGGGCCCGGCCTCCACGTCATCGTCGGCCGCAACGGCTCGGGCAAGTCCAGCTTCGCCGAAGCGGCCGAGGCGGCCCTGACCGGGCGCAATCCCCGTTGGGACGCGATGCCCACCGGGTGGCGCGACGGATGGCGCAACCTGCACTACGACGAGCGCACCGAGGCCAGCGTCGACATCCACTTCGCCGGCGACCATGCCCCGACCCGCATCACCCGCCACTGGATCGGCGAGAGCGTCCGCTCGGCGCGCGGGGAGGTCGTGCGGCCCGACGGCGAGGTCTCGCACCTGCGCACGCTCGGCTGGGGCGAGGACCTGGTCCGCTACCGTCCCTTCCTCTCCTACGACGAGCTGGGCCGTACCGTCACCGGCCGCTCCGCCGAGCTCTACGACACCCTCACCGCGCTCCTGGGCCTGACCGACCTGGCCGAGGCCGAACGCCGCTTGGCCCGGGTCTGCGACGGGCTCGTCAAACGCCGTGACCGCCCTTCCCGCGAGCTCCGGCTGCTCCTGGAGGACCTGCGTGCCTCCGACGATCCCCGGGCCGCCCGGGCCGTGACCTTGCTCACCGCCCAGCACCTCGACTTCGGGGAACTGCGCAGTATCGCCGCCGACGACGGTCCGGCCGACCCGGCCCAGCACGTGGTCCTGCGCCGGCTGCGCCGCCTGAGCGTTCCCGAACGGGTCGTCATCGCCGACGTGGTCAACGAACTGCGCGGGGCCTCGATGGAACTGGCGATGGCCGCAGGGACCAAGGGCGACCACGCCCACGGGGTCCTCAACCTGCTCGAACAGGCCCTGGAACACCATCAGCGCCACCCCTCCGAGACGACCTGCCCCACCTGTTCGGCTTCCGGCGCCCTCGGATCGGACTGGGCCCGCCGGGCCAAGGCCCAGGTGCGGGCTCTGCGTCCCCAGGCCGCCACCGCCGAGGCCGCGTACGGACGTGCCGAGGCCGCCCGCGACCAGGCCCGGTTCCTGCTCTCCCCGATGCCGACCTGGTTGCCGCCCGACAGCGAGCTGGGCCAGGTGTGGGCGCTGTGGGAGTCGGGCAACACGATCACCGACCTCGGGGAACTGGCCGAACACATCGAGACGGTCGGCAAACAACTGCGCACCGCCGCGATCAGTGCGCGCCGCGACGCGGGCGAACGCCTGGAGGACCCCACCGGGGGCTGGGCCGACCTCGCCGAGCGCCTCTCCGCGTGGCTCGACGACGCCCAGGAGGCGATCCGGGCGAGCGAGACCCTGGCCTCGGCCGAGGAGGCCCTCGACTGGCTGGCCGAGCGCGCCCGCGAACTGCGGGCCGAACGCCTCGGTCCGGTCGCCGCCCAGGCCGAGCAGGTCTGGTACCGCCTGCGCCAGGAACGCCACATCGACCTGCAGGGCATGCGCCTCATCGGCCGCGGGGTCCGCCGCCGGGTCGAGGTGGACGTGGCGGTGGACGGGGTCGAGGACCAGACGAGCGCACCCGGTCTGCTGAGCCAGGGTGAGTTCCAGGCTCTGGCATTGTCGATCTGCCTGCCCCGCGCCCTGGTGGAGGGCAACCCGTTCGGGTTCCTCGTCCTGGACGATCCCGTGCAGGCGATGGACACCGAGACCGTCGAAGGGCTGGCCTCGGTCCTGGCGGAGGCGGGCCGGTACCGGCAGCTGATCGTCTTCACCCACGACACCCGGTTGCCGGACGCGATGCTCCGGTTGGGGCTGCCCGCCTCGATCCGCACGATCAACCGCGACGCGATGTCCAACGTGTGGCTCGACGAGGGGAGCTGAGGGCCTGCGGGATCGGGCGGTCCGGGTCACATTCCCGGCTTTTTCCCGCCTCCGCGCGAAGACCCGGAAACGGTCGAGAACCGCCGATGAGCAGCGGTTATGCCGTTCCGGGGGTAGTCCCGGAGCATGTCTGGGGGAGGGGGTCCGGCCGCCGATTTGGCAGAGCACCCCCTGAGACCTGTATAGTTCTTATCAGCGCACGGGGGCAACGCCCTCGGGGCGGACGAGAGGAAGCCCAGCACAGCGCGCCCCTTTAGCTCAGTCGGCAGAGCGTCTCCATGGTAAGGAGAAGGTCTACGGTTCGAATCCGTAAAGGGGCTCCACCACTTGATGCGGTCCGATCCACTCAGGTGGGTGGTCGGCGCGAGCCGTCGGCCGGTCCGGGGAGGATCCGAATTCGGGATCCGGTCCCCGTCAGATCGGGGCGGGGTAGCTCAGTCGGTAGAGCAAGCGGCTCATAATCGCTGTGTCGTCGGTTCAAGTCCGGCCCCCGCTACCAACTCGCCGGCCCCTGGGGACAGAAGTACGCCAGGGGTCTTCGCGGGTGCCCAGCAGTGTTCTACTGCGTGTTAGGTAATGTTTCCAGCGAGAAAGGCACTCCGAAGTGGCTGCCACAGATGTGAGGCCGAAGATCACCCTGGCCTGCCAGGAGTGCAAGAACCGTAACTACATCACGCGCAAGAACCGTCGGAACACCCCCGACCGGCTCTCGATGAAGAAGTTCTGCTCGACCTGCCGTACGCACAACGAGCACCGCGAGACCCGCTAGGTCGTGCGCGTGCCGCGCAGAGCGCGGACGGAGGCGGCGTCCGGGAGCAACGGACTTCGCCTGGACTTTCAGCCCGGTGAGCGAACAGCTCACCGGGCTGTTTCGTGTGTCGGGCACTCATCGGCCCCAACCAGAAGAGGGAGACCGTGGCGATCAACCCTGACCACCTCGGCCGGGAGTACCCCGCCCCCGAGGTCTACGAGGTCACCCGGGGCAAGATCCGTGAGTTCGCCGAGGCGATCAACGACCCCAACCCCGCCTACGTCGACCGCGAATCGGCGCGCACCCTGGGGTACGCCGACGTGGTCGCACCGCCGACCTTCCCGGTGATCCTCGGCATGGCCGGCTCGGCGCAGGCCGTGGCCGATCCCGATCTGGGCGTGGACTTCTCCCGTGTGGTCCATGGCGACCAGCGTTTCCAGTACTCGCGCCCCCTCCTCGCCGGGGACGTGCTCTCCAGCGTCACTCGTATCACCGGCATCAAGACCTTGGGCAGCAACGACCTGCTGACCCTGGAGACCGAGGCCTCGGACTCGGGCGGCGAGCACGTGGTGACCGCCACGATGATGCTCGTCGTGCGCGGAGCATGAGCAGGCCGCACCACCGTCCCCAGCGATACGTGAGGAACACCAGCGTGAGCAGGTTGCGCCACGCCGACGTCGAGGTCGGCGCCGAGATCCCCGAACAGACCTTCCCGGTCCGCCGCTTGGACCTCGTCCGCTACGCGGGCGCCTCGGGTGACTTCAACCCCATCCACTGGAACGAACGCTTCGCCAAGTCCGTCGGGTTGCCCGACGTGATCGCGCACGGCATGTTCACCATGGCCGAGGCCGCGCGTGTGCTCACCGACTGGACCGGGGACCCGGGCTGTGTCCTCGACTACTCCGTGCGTTTCTCCGCCCCGGTGACGGTTCCCGACAACGAGGAGGGCACCGAGATCACCGTGGGGGGCAAGGTCAAGTCCAAGAACGACGACGGGACCGTCAACGTGCTGCTCACCGCCCGCTCCGGCGGCGCCAAGGTGCTGGTGCAGTCCAAGGCCCTGGTCCGGCTCGCGTCCTGACAGTTTCGACAGAGGTGGTTGAGGTGTCCACGTTCTCCGACGATCCGCCCGTGCTGGCCGACTACACCACGCTCGGCCTGGGCGGGCCCGCCAAGACCTTCGTGCGGGCCACCACGACCGAGGAGCTCGTCGCCGCCGTGCGCGGGGCCGACACGGCCGGTGAACCCGTCCTGGTCCTGGGCGGGGGCAGCAACCTCGTCGTGGCCGACTCCGGTTTCTCCGGAACGGTGGTGCACGTCGACACCCAGGGGGTCTCCTTCGAGGAGGCAGGAACCGACCCGGACACCGGCGAGACCGTGGTGCTTCTGCGCGCCCAGGCCGGCGTGGAGTGGGACCCGCTGGTCGAGCGTGTCGTCGGCGAGGGCCTCAGCGGGTTGGAGTTCCTCAGCGGGATCCCCGGACGCGTCGGCTCGACCCCGATCCAGAACGTGGGCGCCTACGGCCAGGACGTCAGCCAGACCGTGCGGGAGGTGCTGGTCCACGACCGGGACACCGGCGAGCTGCGCACCATGACCAACGACGAATGCGGTTTCACCTACCGCGACAGCGTCTTCAAGGGCCGGCCCCGTTACTTGGTGTGCGAGGTCGTCTTCGAGCTGCGCCGTTCCGACCTCAGTCGTCCCGTCGCCTATGCCGAGGTCGCCCGAACGATGGGCGTCGAGGCGGGGGAGCGGGTGCCGCTGGAGCGCGCCCGCGAGACCGTCCTGGGCCTGCGCCGGGGCAAGGGCATGGTGGTGGAGGAAGGCGACCCCGACACCCGCAGCGCAGGGTCGTTCTTCACCAACCCCATCGTGTCCGAGGAGACCTTCGCCGCGGTGCGCGAGCGCGCCGCCGAACGCTTGGGCCCCGACTTCCCGGTCCCCGGCCACCCCGACGGCCGCGGCGGAGTCAAACTCTCCGCTGCCTGGTTGATCGACAAGGCCGGGTTCGACAAGGGGCACGGCCAGGGTCCGGCCCGCATCTCCGGAAAGCACACACTGGCGCTGACCAACCCGGGAGGGGCCTCGACGGAGGACCTGCTCGATCTGGCACGTGAGGTGCGCGCCGGTGTCGAGGCGGCCTTCGGGATCCGCCTGGTCAACGAACCCGTCATGGTGGGCGTGGACCTGTAACGCGCTTTCGCCCACACCTTTTTCACGCCGTACCCAATTCTTGAGTTGGGTGCGGCGAACTTTTTTATTCGAGCTTCTTTCCGAGTGAATTTGACAGGGCCATGAATTGCCTTTCTCGTCGCCTTTGTCGTAAAGTCGTGTTCGCCGAAGGGGAGTAGTCCCCGATGCATGCGGTCGACAGACCGGCCCGAGGGCCCGGCCGCATGAGCCCTCAATCGGATGAACGAGGGCGGGCGAGACCTTCGGCCCGGCGCATGAACGGCGACCGGGTCGAAGAGGCGTGTCCGCCTCTCGCCCCGTTCCGGACTGATCGAGGGGAAATGACAGGGTTCCTGACCGGACTCGTCGTGAGTACGATCGCTATTTTCTTCGCGGAAATGGGCGACAAGACACAATTGGTCGCGATGTCCCTCGCGACGCGTTACCGGGCGCTCACCGTCATTCTCGGCATCACCGCCGCGACCGCCGTGGTGCACCTGGCGAGCGTCTTCGTCGCCGAGGTCATCGGCGCGGCGATCCCCACCGACTGGCTCACCCTCGCCGCGGGCCTGGCATTCCTGTTCTTCGGGACCTGGACCCTGCGCGGCGACGAGATGAACGACAAGGACGAGGAACGCGCCGCCTCACGCCGCATCCGCTCCGGGTTCATGACCGTCGCCCTGGTCTTCTTCGTCGCCGAGCTCGGTGACAAGACCATGTTGGCCACCATCACCGTCGGGACCCAGCACCACTGGTTCCCGGTGTGGATCGGCTCCACCGTCGGCATGGTCGCCGCCGACGCCGTGGCCATCGCCCTGGGCGCCCTTCTCGGCAAGAAGCTCCCCGAGAAGGCGATCCGTATCGGCGCCGCCGTCCTCTTCTTCGCCGCCGGCGCCGCCATGCTCGCCCAGGGCGCCCTGATGTTCCTCCGCTGACCGCTTGCAAGGCCGGAACGGGTCCCGGCCCCGCGGCCAGGACGGCCCTCACCCCGGCTCGGAGGCGAGCCAGGTGTCCACCCCCGCCAGCAGCTCCTTCTTCAGCGGATCCGGCGCCCCCGATCCGCGGATCGACATCCGCGCGAGCTCGGCCAGCTCCGTGTCACCGAACCCGAAGACCGAACGGGCGATCTCGTACTGCTCCGCCAGGCGCGGGCCGAACAGCAGGGGATCGTCGGTGCCCAGCGCGATCGGTGCTCCCGCGTCGTAGAGGCGCCGCAACGGCAGGCGGTCGATGTCGTCGATCACGCCGAGGCCCACGTTGGAGGTCGGGCACACCTCGAGGGTGATGCCCTGGGTGGCGATGCGTTCCAGCAGGTAGGGGTCCTCCACTGCGCGCACCCCGTGTCCCACACGGTCGGCGTCCAGCTCGTCCAGGCACTCGCGCACACTGCGCGGTCCGCCGAGCTCCCCGCCGTGCGGAGCGGAGAGGAGCCCGGCGCGCTTGGCGATACGGAAGGCGCCCTCGAACTCGCGGGCCCGCCCCCGGCGCTCGTCGTTGTTGAGGCCGAAGGAGACCACGCCCCGGTCCGCGTACTGGCGGGCCAGGCGGGCCAGGACCTTGGCGTCAAGGGGGTGCTTGGTGCGGTTGGCGGCGACCATGAGGCCGATGTGCACGCCTGTTTCGCTCTGGGCCGCCGCGGCCGCGTCCAACATCAGCTCCAGGGTGGAGGTCAGACCGTCGAACAGGGAGGAGTAGCCCCCCGGGTCGACCTGGATCTCCAACCACCCCGACCCCGCGGCACGCTCGTCCTCGGCGGCCTCGCGCAGGAGGCGGTACAGGTCATCGGGGGTACGCAGCACCGAACGGGCGATGTCGTACAGGCGTTGGAACCGGAACCAGCCCCGCTCGTCGGTGGCGCGCAGCTTGGGCGGCCATTCCTCGGCCAACGAGTGCGGTAGATGCACGCCGTTCTTGTCGGCGAGTTCGACCAACGTGTCGTGGCGCATCGAGCCGGTGAAGTGCAGGTGCAGATGGGCTTTGGGCAACCGCTCCAATCGGCGGGCGGTGGTCGGTGTCTCCATGCACCAAGCCTGCCGTATGTGGAGCGCCCGAAGGGACCGAAAAAGAGGAACGCGCCCCGGGAGGATCCGGGACGCGTTCCTCGGTGCTGCTGGGCCGATGCCTGTGACCGGGGTTACTGTGCCTCGGCCAGCAGCTTCTGGATCCGGCTCACGCCTTCGGTGAGGTCCTCGTCACTCAAGGCGTAGGAGAGGCGCAGGTAGCCGGGGGTGCCGAAGGCCTCGCCCGGGACGACCGCCACCTCGGCCTCCTCCAGGATGAGTTCGGCCAGCTCGGTCGAGGTCTGCGGGGTGCGGCCGCGGACCGTCTTGCCCAGCACGCCCTTGACCGACGGGTAGGCGTAGAACGCGCCCTGCGGCTCGGGGCAGACCACGCCGTCGATCTCGTTGAGCATGCGCACGATCGTGCGGCGGCGGCGGTCGAAGGACTCCCGCATCTTCTCGACGGCGGCGAGGTCCCCGCCCACGGCGGCGATCGCGGCCGCCTGCGACACGTTGGCGACGTTGGACGTGGCGTGCGACTGCAGGTTGCTCGCGGCCTTGATGACGTCCTCGGGGCCGATGATCCAGCCCACGCGCCAGCCGGTCATCGCGTAGGTCTTCGCGACGCCGTTGACCACGAGGGTGCGGTCGGCGATCTGCGGGACCTCGACGGGCAGCGAGCTGAACTCGGTGCCTCCGTAGACCAGGTGTTCGTAGATCTCGTCGGTGAGGACCCACAGGCCGTGCCGGTCGGCCCATTCGCCGATGGCGCGGACCTGGTCGCGCGGGTAGACCGCGCCGGTGGGGTTGTTGGGGGAGACGAAGACCAGAACCTTGGTCCTGTCGGTGCGGGCCGCTTCGAGCTGGTCGACGGAGGCCAGGTACCCGGTGCTCTCGTCCGTGGTGACGAAGACGGGGGTGCCCCCGGCGAGCTTGATCGACTCGGGGTAGGTGGTCCAGTACGGCGCAACGACGACGACCTCGTCGCCCGGGTCCAGGATCGCGGCGAAGGCCTCGTAGATGGCCTGCTTGCCGCCGTTGGTGACGAGGATCTGTGTGGGCTCGACCTCGTACCCGGAGTCGCGGCGGGTCTTCTCGGCGATGGCCTTCTTCAGCTCGGGCTGACCGCCGGCCGGGGAGTAACGGTGGTTCTTCGGCTGACGGGCAGCCTCGACAGCGGCCTCGACGATGTAGTCGGGGGTCGGGAAATCCGGCTCCCCGGCACCGAAGCCGATCACGGGGCGGCCCTCGGCCTTCATGGCCTTGGCCTTGGCGTCCACGGCCAGGGTCGCCGATTCGGAGATGGCGCTGATACGTGCGGAGATGCGCGGTCGTTCAGTCATGCCCTCCAGTTTGTCATGGGCCGGGAGGGGCCGGGCGGGCGGGAAGGGCCGGTGACCGGGGTCGGAGTGCCCCGAGCGTGGGCCCGTGAGCGCAGGCGGTTTGGCCACAGGGGGGCCGAGGGCATACACTTTTGCCCGTCGGACGGTCCCGACGGTGTGAGGTACACAATGGTGTACGACCGTCGTCCGGAGCGGCTATGGTGGGGATCAGTTTCCTTTCCAAGGGCAGTGGCTCAATCGGCAGAGCACCGGTCTCCAAAACCGGCGGTTGGGGGTTCGAGTCCCTCCTGCCCTGCAAGTGCTCGTGCGGTCGGGTGGCGTCTCCGGCGTCGCCCGGCCGACCGGGACCTCACCGGGATTTTCAGCGGCCCGCGACCCTAAGGACCCTCAGGTGACTCAGACTGACGCCGACGCCAAGCCCAACAATGAGCGGCCGCGTCGTACCGGTCCGGTGACCTTCACCAAGCAGGTCGTCGGTGAGCTCCGCAAGGTCCGCTGGCCCACGCGCCGGGAACTGGTCACCTACACCATCGTCGTCCTCGTCTTCGTAGTGATCGTGCTGGCCTACGTCTCCCTGCTGGACTTCGCCTTCGGCGAGGCCATCACCTGGCTCTACGGCACTTTCGGTACCCCCTCGGCCTGACCGGACCCCCTCTCTCCGGTGATCCTTCCCGTCTCACGTGAGCGTGCTGGTCCCTTCCTGCTCGCGGAGACCTTAAGCTGTCAGGACTGGGTTCGAGGCGCGCTCTGCGTGCGTCGCCCCCGCAGAGTGATCCGACGAGAGAAAGAGCAGCCGTGTCCGAGTCCCCACTGACCTCTGACGACCTCCCCGAAGAGGAGCCGGATGAGTCGTCGGCGGAAGCGACCGGCCAGGCGGGCGAGCAGACGGAGGACGCGGTCGAGTCGACCGAGGCCGACAGCCCGGAACTGAGCGGTGCCGCCGAGGACAGCGAGACCGAGGCCGACGAGGAGCCCGAGCTCCCGCGCCTCGACCCCGTCGAGGAATTCAAGAACGAGCTCGTCCTTCTCCCGGGCGACTGGTACGTCGTGCACACCTACGCGGGCTATGAGAAGCGGGTCAAGACCAACGTCGAGAGCCGCACCCAGTCCCTCAACATGGAGGAGTTCATCTTCCAGGTCGAGGTGCCCGAGCACGAGGTCACCGAGGTCAAGAGCGGCAAGCGCCAGCAGGTCACCGAGAAGGTCCTGCCCGGTTACGTACTCGTCCGCATGGACCTCACCGACGAGTCCTGGTCGGCCATCCGCAACACCCCGGGTGTGACCGGCTTCGTGGGTCTGTCCAACAAGCCCGCGCCGCTCAGCCTGGGCGAGGTCGCCAAGCTCCTGGCCCCCGAACCGGAGGAGGAGCCGGAGCAGGCCCAGCAGCCCGGCGGTACCGCGGCCGCTGCCGGCGGTGGCGGCGAGGCCCGTGCCGACGTGGCCTACGAGGTCGGCGAGTCCGTCACCGTCATGGAGGGTCCGTTCGCGACCCTGCCCGCGACGGTCAGCGAGATCAACGCCGACACCCAGAAGCTCAAGGTCCTGGTGTCGATCTTCGGCCGCGAGACCCCCGTCGAGTTGTCGTTCAACCAGGTCTCCAAGATCTGATCCCTGCCGGCTCCGGCCGGAACCCGGCCCGGGCCACTCCCCGGGCGGCATAGACTGGGGCGTGTTCCGTGGATGCTGCTCGTCGCGAGCAGGGTATGCGTCCGCGGAGCACGCCCTTGGTGGGTCCCTCCTCGGATGGGCCCACCGGCTTGTGCCCGCACCGCGGCGCACGGCCCTGGTCCGTCCGGTCCCGGCGGACCGAGACCCGCGACCCCGTGTCCGGGCTCGTGACCCGTTCGGCGCGCGGCACCCCGCGGCCTCCGTCGCCGCTCCCGGTGTCGTCGAGGGGACGGGACCGACACACACCGCACATCAGGCAAAGGACCCGATATGCCTCCGAAGAAGAAGAAACTGGCAGCACTCGTCAAGGTGCAGCTCCCCGCCGGTCAGGCCACTCCGGCCCCGCCCGTCGGTACCGCTCTCGGTCCGCACGGCGTCAACATCATGGACTTCTGCAAGCAGTACAACGCTGCGACGGAAGCCCAGCGCGGGAACGTCATCCCCGTAGAGATCTCCATCTACGAGGACCGCTCCTTCAGCTTCGTCACGAAGACGCCGCCGGCGCCGAAGATGATCCTCAAGGCTGCGGGCGTCGACAAGGCCGCGACCGACCCCGGGCGTACCACTGCCGCCACGATCAGCGCCGACCAGGTGCGTGAGATCGCGCAGACCAAGCTGCCCGACCTCAACACCGACGACGTCGAGGTCGCCGCCAAGATCGTCGAGGGCACCGCCCGTTCCATGGGCATCGTGATCAAGTAACACCCCCTCGGGTGGCTCCGGTGCATTCCCGCCGGGGTGAGCGGACGCACCGCGTCCGCGACCGACCGTGGCAGGGCCAGGCGCTGGCCCGGTGACCACACGTCCGCATAGGAGACAAGCGTGAAGCGCAGCAAGAACCACCGCAAAGCCAGTGAGCTGGTGGACCGTAACCAGCTCTACAGCCCCGCCGAGGCAGTGAAGCTGGCCAAGGACACCGCCAAGGTCAAGTTCGACCCGACCGTCGAGGTCGCCCTGCGCCTGGGCGTCGACCCGCGCAAGGCCGACCAGATGGTCCGTGGCACCGTGAACCTGCCGCACGGCACCGGTAAGACCGCTCGGGTCCTGGTCTTCGCGACCGGTGAGCGTGCCGAGCAGGCTCGCGCCGCTGGCGCCGACTACGTCGGTGACGACGACCTCGTCCAGGAGATCCAGAACGGCTTCCTGGACTTCGACGCCGTCGTGGCCACCCCGGACCTCATGGGCAAGGTCGGCCGCCTGGGCCGCGTGCTCGGTCCCCGTGGCCTGATGCCGAACCCGAAGACCGGCACCGTCACCCCCGACGTGACCAAGGCCGTCAACGACATCAAGGGCGGAAAGATCGAGTTCCGCGTCGACCGTCACGGGAACCTGCACTTCATCATCGGCAAGAGCTCCTTCGAGGACGCCAAGCTGGTGGAGAACTACCAGGCCGCCCTGGACGAGGTGAACCGCATCAAGCCGTCCGCCGCCAAGGGCCGCTACGTCAAGAAGGGCTCCATGACCACGACCATGGGCCCCTCCATCCCGCTCGAGATCTGAGTCTCCCGGGTGAGGCCGTAGACACCGCGGGCCCCGGCCCCTTCCGCGCGGAAGGGGCCGGGGCCCGCGCTCGTGTGCGGGGCCCGTCGGCGGTGTGGCGGGTACCGCAGCGGTTCCGCGCCGGCCGTGGTCGCACTACTCGGTTCGATGCAGACCGGAACGTGGGGTAAGGTTGGATATTGCCGAAGACCGCTGGTCGTCGCCCGCAAGGGTGACCTAAGGACCCGTCCACGATGGGCGCCCGCGCAGGTGTCACTCAGAGCTTTCCCGTCCCGGGCACCGATGTGTGTGCCCTTCAGGACGTGGTCGTGCCCCGTGCGCCTGGCGCTCGGGGCTTTTCTCGTGCTGACGCCGATCGCGACGAGTCCGTGGGAGACAGCCGGTGTTGTCGTCGGCCGGCATCCGGTGGTGACCGGAAGCCGGGGCCATGGCCCGAACGCCCCTCGAAGGCCGGACGACCGCAAGGTCCGTCGGCCGGGAGCGGAAACGTCCGCCCCTTCGGGGTGGAGCATCCCCGCCGTCGGGCGGGATGACGACAATGTTGGAAGGAGTCCCATGGCGAGGCCGGACAAGGCAGCAGCGGTCGCCGAGCTCGCGGGCGAGTTCCGTGAGTCCAACGGTGCCGTGCTGACCGAATACCGGGGGCTCTCCGTGGCGGCGCTCAACGAGCTCCGCCGTGGCCTCGGTCAGACCGCGCGATTCCGCATCGTGAAGAACACCCTGACCAAGATCGCGGTCAAGGACGCAGAGATCGACGAAGAGGTCTCCGACCTCCTCGAGGGTCCCTCCGCGATCGCCTTCGTCCACGGTGACGTGGTCGAGGCGGCCAAGGGTCTGCGCGACTTCTCGAAGCAGAACTCCGCCCTGGTGATCAAGGGCGGCGTCATCGACGGCAAGACGATGGACGCCGAACAGATCACCAAGCTGGCCGACCTGGAGTCCCGCGAGGTGCTTCTCTCGAAGATGGCCGGTGCCCTCAAGTCCAAGCAGGGCCAGGCCGCCGCCGTCTTCCAGGCTCTCCCCCTCAAGGCCGCGCGTCTCGCGAAGGCCCTCGAGGAGAAGAAGAGCTCCGAGGAAGCCGCCTAGAACCCCTGAACCACGGCGGGCTGCCGCCCGCCAAAGGCTCGCACGCGGCGTCTGATCGGCGCGCGTGTCCTGTAGAGAAAGAGAGATCGCACCATGGCGAAGCTCAGCAACGAGGACCTGCTTGCTGCGTTCGAGGAGATGACCCTCCTCGAGCTCTCCGAGTTCGTGAAGCTCTTCGAGGAGAAGTTCGACGTCGAGGCCGCCGCCCCGGCCGCCGCCGTCGTCGCCGCCCCCGCCGGTGGCGGTGGCGAGGCCGCCGAGGAGGAGGAGAAGGACGAGTTCGACGTCGTCCTCGAGTCGGCCGGCGACAAGAAGATCCAGGTCATCAAGGAGGTCCGCGGCCTCACGAGCCTGGGCCTCAAGGAGGCCAAGGACCTGGTCGACAACGCTCCGAAGGCTCTGCTCGAGGGCGTCAACAAGGAGAACGCGGACAAGGCCAAGGAGTCCCTCGAGGGCGCCGGCGCCACCGTCACCCTCAAGTAGTCTCCTGCGGGCCGCAGAAGCCCGCTGGTCTGCTTCACGCGGCCGTCCTTCCCTTGCGGAGGGGCGGCCGTGTTCGTGTCTTCACGGTCCACTCAGTGCCTCGGAGGGGCCCCGCGTCCCGTATGCCGTGAACGGCCGTGTCCGCGGCCGCCCCGGGGCCATGCTGTGCCAGGCTTGGTCGGGTCGATCGGGCGGGCACCGGGGGAGCGCATGTGCGAACTGTCCCTTGGGCGCGATAATCTCCCGTCCCGGGATTCTTGACGGGGTCCGGGCGGAGGAGTGTTTACCCGTTGCCCGTGGGGGAACCCTTCGGGATGTCTGTTGGCTCAACATCCCCCTCCTGGGGCCAGGGGCAGGCGCGCTCGTCCAGCCGTACGGAACGCGACGAGAGACCGACCTCGGGCGGGGTGTTCGGGGTTGACGGATCGCCCTCGGCGGGTGATCCTGCCGGTGTCTTGAGTGGTGTTGTGGACCGTGGGTGGACAGCGGTGTAGTTTCCGGCTACACTGCTCTTTTGCGCTGCCCTTTGGTGATCCCTGTGTTGGTGAACGTTTGCCGCCATCCGTAGTACAACCGGAACCCGGTAGGCCGTTCCCACTCGATGCGACCGTCTCGACCTCGTTGTGACGGTCCTTCTCGTGACGGATCGTCTGGCGTGCGCGCTTCAACCGCCACAAGCCTTCGGAAGGACCCCTGTTGGCAGCCTCGCGCAACGCCTCCGCTAACGTACTTGGTCCGCACCGCGTTTCCTTCGCCCGCATTCCGGAACCACTCGAGGTCCCGAACCTTCTCGCCCTTCAGACGGAGTCCTTCGACTGGCTCCTGGGCAACGAGAAGTGGCAGGCCCGACTGGAGGCGGCCCGGAACGCCGGCCGCAAGGACGTTACGGAGCAGTCCGGTCTCGAAGAGATCTTCGAGGAGATCAGTCCGATCGAGGACTTCTCGGGCACGATGTCGCTGTCGTTCCGCGACCATCGGTTCGAGCCGCCCAAGTACTCCGAAGAGGAGTGCAAGGACAAGGACATGACCTACTCCGCCCCGATGTTCGTCACGGCGGAGTTCATCAACAACGACACCGGTGAGATCAAGAGCCAGACGGTGTTCATGGGCGACTTCCCGCTCATGACCAGCAAGGGCACCTTCATCATCAACGGCACCGAGCGCGTCGTCGTGTCCCAGCTGGTTCGCTCCCCGGGCGTTTACTTCGACACTTCTGTCGACAAGACCTCGGACAAGGACCTCTACGGCTGCAAGGTCATCCCGTCCCGCGGTGCATGGCTGGAGTTCGAGGTCGACAAGCGCGACTTCGTGGGTGTGCGCATCGACCGTAAGCGCAAGCAGGGCGTCACGGTCCTGCTCAAGGCGCTGGGCTGGACCACCGACCAGATCCTGGAGCGGTTCGGCCAGTACGAGTCCATCCGCAACACCCTGGAGAAGGACCCCACCGCCGGCACCGACGACGCCCTGCTGGACATCTACCGCAAGCTGCGTCCCGGCGAGCCGCCGACGAAGGAGTCGGCCCAGACGCTTCTGGAGAACCTCTACTTCAACCCGAAGCGTTACGACCTCGCCAAGGTCGGCCGGTACAAGATCAACAAGAAGCTCGGCCTCGACACCGACTACACGCAGGGCACGCTGACCGAGGACGACATCGTCAACACGATCGACTACCTCGTCCGCCTGCACGCCGGTGAGACCGAGAAGGAGACCCCGCTCGGCGAGCGGGTCATCGAGACCGACGACATCGACCACTTCGGCAACCGCCGTCTCCGTACCGTCGGTGAGCTCATCCAGAACCAGGTCCGCCTGGGTCTGGCCCGCATGGAGCGTGTGGTCCGCGAGCGGATGACCACCCAGGACGTCGAGGCGATCACGCCGCAGACCCTGATCAACATCCGCCCGGTCGTGGCCTCCATCAAGGAGTTCTTCGGTACCTCGCAGCTGTCCCAGTTCATGGACCAGACCAACCCTCTGGCCGGCTTGACCCACAAGCGCCGCCTCTCGGCGCTGGGCCCGGGCGGTCTGTCCCGTGAGCGCGCGGGTTTCGAGGTCCGTGACGTCCACCCCTCGCACTACGGCCGCATGTGCCCGATCGAGACCCCTGAGGGTCCCAACATCGGTCTCATCGGTTCGCTGGCCGCCTATGGGCGTGTCAACTCCTTCGGGTTCGTGGAGACCCCGTACCGCAGGGTCGTCGACGGTCACATCACTGACGAGGTCGACTACCTCACCGCGGACGAGGAAGACCGTTACATCATCGCGCAGGCGAACACGCCGATGAACGAGGACGGCACCTTCGCCGAAGCCGGCATTCTCGTGCGGCGGCGCGGTGACGACTTCGAGCAGGTCAGTACCGACGAGGTCGACTACATGGACGTGTCGCCGCGCCAGATGGTGTCGGTCGCCACCGCCATGATCCCGTTCCTGGAGCACGACGACGCCAACCGTGCGCTCATGGGGTCCAACATGCAGCGCCAGGCCGTGCCGCTGCTGCGGGCCGAGTCCCCGTTCGTCGGTACCGGCATGGAGTACCGTGCCGCCACCGACGCCGGCGAGGTCGTGCTGACGGAGAAGGCCGGTGTCGTCGAGGACGTCACGGCCGACTACGTCACCGTGATGGCCGACGACGGCACGCGCAGGACCTACCGCATGGGCAAGTTCGAGCGCTCCAACCAGGGCACGTGCTTCAACCAGCGCCCGATCGTCCATGAGGGCGCCCGGGTCGAGGAGCGCGAGGTCCTGGCCGACGGTCCGTCCACGGACCAGGGCGAGATGTCGCTGGGCAAGAACCTCCTCGTGGCGTACATGTCCTGGGAGGGCCACAACTACGAGGACGCCATCATCCTCTCCCAGCGCCTGGTGCAGGAGGACGTCATGTCCTCGATCCACATCGAGGAGCACGAGGTCGACGCCCGGGACACCAAGCTGGGTCCGGAGGAGATCACGCGGGAGATCCCCAACGTCAGCGATGAGGTCCTGGCCGACCTCGACGACCGGGGCATCATCCGCATCGGTGCAGAGGTCGTCGACGGCGACATCCTCGTCGGCAAGGTCACGCCCAAGGGTGAGACCGAGCTGACCCCGGAGGAGCGCCTGCTGCGCGCCATCTTCGGCGAGAAGGCCCGTGAGGTCCGCGACACCTCCCTGAAGGTGCCGCACGGCGAGACCGGCAAGGTCATCGGTGTGCGCGTGTTCAGCCGTGAGGACGGCGACGAGCTCGCGCCCGGGGTGAACGAGATGGTCCGCGTCTACGTGGCCCAGAAGCGCAAGATCACCGACGGTGACAAGATCGCCGGCCGCCACGGCAACAAGGGCGTCATCGCGAAGATCCTCCCGCAGGAGGACATGCCGTTCCTGGAGGATGGCACCCCGATCGACATCATCCTCAACCCGCTGGGTGTACCCGGCCGAATGAACGTCGGCCAGGTGCTCGAGGTCCACTTGGGGTGGTTGGCCAAGAACGGGTGGACCGTCGAGGGGCTCGACGCCGACTGGAAGAAGTCCCTGAACGAGATGGGGGCCTCCGAGGTCGAGGCCGATTCCCGTGTGGCGACCCCGGTCTTCGACGGACTCCGCGGCGAAGAGCTCAGCGGCCTCATGCAGTCGGTCAACCCGGACCAGGACGGCGACCGCCTCATCAACGAGGACGGCAAGGCCGTGCTGTTCGACGGCCGTACCGGTGAGCCCTTCGCCGAGCCGATCTCCATCGGTTACAAGTACATGCTCAAGCTCCACCACCTGGTGGACGACAAGATCCACGCCCGCTCCACCGGTCCGTACTCGATGATCACCCAGCAGCCGCTGGGCGGTAAGGCGCAGTTCGGTGGTCAGCGCTTCGGCGAGATGGAGGTCTGGGCCCTGGAGGCCTACGGAGCCGCTTACGCGCTCCAGGAACTCCTCACCATCAAGTCCGACGACGTCGTGGGTCGTGTCAAGGTCTACGAGGCCATCGTCAAGGGCGAGAACATCCCCGAGCCGGGCATCCCTGAGTCCTTCAAGGTGCTCATCAAGGAGATGCAGTCGCTCTGTCTGAACGTGGAGGTGCTGTCCAGCGACGGTATGTCCATCGAGATGCGGGACAGTGACGAGGACGTCTTCCGTGCGGCGGAAGAGCTGGGTATCGACCTGGGGCGGCGTGAGCCGAGCAGTGTCGAAGAGGTCTAACTTCCGCATCCTTCGAGAGCAGAGGACGAATTAAGTGCTCGACGTCAACTTCTTCGACGAGCTGCGAATCGGTCTCGCGACGGCCGACGACATTCGCCAGTGGTCGCACGGCGAGGTCAAGAAGCCCGAAACCATCAACTACCGCACCCTCAAACCCGAGAAGGACGGCCTCTTCTGCGAGAAGATCTTCGGTCCGACCCGGGACTGGGAGTGCTACTGCGGCAAATACAAGCGCGTCCGTTTCAAGGGCATCATCTGTGAGCGCTGTGGCGTCGAGGTGACCCGTGCCAAGGTGCGCCGTGAGCGGATGGGCCACATCGAGCTGGCCGCCCCCGTCACGCACATCTGGTACTTCAAGGGTGTGCCCTCGCGTCTGGGCTACCTGCTGGACCTGGCGCCGAAGGACCTCGAGAAGATCATCTACTTCGCGGCCTACATGGTCACGTGGGTGGACAACGAGGGCCGTGAGCGCGACCTGCAGTCCCTGGAGGCCCGTGTCGCGGTCGAGAAGCAGCACCTGGAGCAGCGCCGCGACTCCACTCTCGAGGAACGCCACCGCAAGCTCGAGACCGACCTCGCCGAGCTCGAGGAACAGGGCGCCAAGGGCGACGCGCGCCGTAAGGTCCGCGAGGGTGCCGAGCGTGAGATGCGCCAGCTGCGCGACCGTGCCCAGCGCGAGATCGACCGCCTCGACGAGGTCTGGAACCGGTTCAAGAACCTCAAGGTCCAGGACCTCGAGGGCGACGAGATGCTCTACCGCGAGATGCGGGACCGCTTCGGCAAGTACTTCCGCGGCGGTATGGGCGCTCAGGCCATCCAGGACCGGCTCTCCAACTTCGAGCTGAACGAGGAGGCCGAGAAGCTCCGCGAGACCATCCGTACCGGCAAGGGCCAGAAGAAGGCCCGTGCCCTCAAGCGGCTCAAGGTCGTCTCGGCGTTCCTCAACACCACCAACAGCCCCATGGGCATGGTGCTGGACTGCATCCCGGTCATTCCGCCGGACCTGCGTCCGATGGTGCAGCTCGACGGTGGCCGCTTCGCGACCTCCGACCTCAACGACCTGTACCGCCGTGTCATCAACCGGAACAACCGCCTCAAGCGGCTTCTGGACCTGGGCGCGCCCGAGATCATCGTCAACAACGAGAAGCGGATGCTGCAGGAGGCCGTCGACGCGCTGTTCGACAACGGCCGCCGCGGTCGCCCGGTCACCGGGCCCGGCAACCGTCCGCTGAAGTCGCTGTCCGACATGCTCAAGGGCAAGCAGGGCCGTTTCCGTCAGAACCTGCTGGGCAAGCGTGTCGACTACTCCGGCCGTTCGGTCATCGTGGTCGGTCCCCAGCTGAAGCTGCACCAGTGCGGGCTGCCCAAGCAGATGGCGCTGGAGCTGTTCAAGCCGTTCGTGATGAAGCGCCTGGTCGACCTGAACCACGCGCAGAACATCAAGAGTGCCAAGCGGATGGTGGAGCGGTCCCGTCCGGTCGTGTGGGACGTTCTCGAAGAGGTCATCACCGAACACCCGGTGCTGCTCAACCGTGCGCCCACGCTGCACCGCCTGGGCATCCAGGCCTTCGAACCGCAGCTGGTCGAGGGCAAGGCCATCCAGATCCACCCGCTCGTGTGCACCGCGTTCAACGCGGACTTCGACGGTGACCAGATGGCCGTGCACCTGCCGCTGTCCGCCGAGGCCCAGGCCGAGGCGCGGCTGCTCATGTTGGCCACCAACAACATCCTCAAGCCGTCCGACGGCAAGCCCGTGACGATGCCCACCCAGGACATGGTCATCGGCCTGTACTACCTGACGACGCAGATGGACGGTGTCGCGGGCGAGGGCCGGTCCTTCCTCTCGCCGGCCGAGGCCCTGATGGCCTTCGACCTGGGAGAGCTGGACATCCGGGCCCGCATCAACCTGCGGATCGCCGACGGTGCCCCGGCACCGAAGGACTGGACTCCGCCGGAGGACTGGGAGCCCGGGGAGCCCTACACCCTGGAGACCACGCTCGGCCGGTACCTCTTCAACGAGAGCACGCCGGTGGACTACCCCTACGTCAACTTCCAGGTCGGCAAGAAGCAGATCTCGACGCTGGTCAACGACCTCGCCGAGAGCTATGCCAAGGTCCAGGTCGCCACGACCCTGGACGCCCTGAAGGACGCGGGTTACCGCTGGGCCACCCAGTCCGGCCTGACCATCGGTATCGAGGACGTCATCGTGCCCCCGCGCAAGGCCGAGATCCTCGATACCCACGAGCGCAAGGCCGACAAGATCCAGCGCGAGTTCGACCGCGGCCTCATCACCGACGACGAGCGGCGCCAGGAGCTCACCGAGGTCTGGACCCAGGCCACCGGTGAGATCGCCAAGAACATGGAGGACAGCTTCCGCACCGACAACCCGGTGTGGATGATGGTCCAGTCCGGTGCTCGCGGTAACCCGATGCAGGTGCGCCAGATCGCCGGTATCCGTGGTCTGGTCTCCAACACCCAGGGTGAGACGATCCCGCGTCCGATCAAGTCCTCCTACCGCGAGGGCCTGTCCGTGCTGGAGTACTTCATCTCCATTCACGGTCAGCGCAAGGGGCTGGTGGACACGGCTCTGCGTACCGCCGACTCGGGTTACCTGACCCGTCGTCTGGTGGATGTCGCGCAGGACGTCATCGTCCGCGAGGTCGACTGCGGCACGGACCGTTCGCTCTGGCACGAGGTCGGCGAGGAGAACGCGGCCGGTGTCGTCGTGCGCAAGCACAACGTCGAGAACACCGGCTTCGGCCGCACCATCTCCGAGGACACGCTGGACGCCGAGGGCAACCTCGTGCTTCCGGCGCTGGCCGACACCTCCGAGCAGAACATCGACAAGCTCGTCGCTCACGGGATCACCCGGGTGCGCATCCGTTCGTCGCTGACCTGTGAGGCGAAGATCGGTGTCTGCACCACCTGCTACGGCCGCTCCATGGCGACCGGCAAGCCGGTGGACGTCGGTGAGGCGATCGGTATCATCGCGGCCCAGTCCATCGGTGAGCCCGGTACCCAGCTGACCATGCGGACCTTCCACATGGGTGGTTCGGCCGGTCAGGACATCACCCACGGTCTGCCCCGTGTCCAGGAGCTCTTCGAGGCCCGCATCCCCAAGGGTATGGCCCCGATCTCCGAGATGGAGGGCCGGATCCGGATCGACGACACCGAGAAGAGCCGCAAGGTCGTCGTCATCCCCGACGACGGCACGGACGAGATCGCCTACCCGGTCCCGATGCGTGCTCAGCTCCTCGTGAGCGACGGCGGCCCCGTCAAGGTCGGTCAGCAGCTCATCCAGGGTGCGATCAACCCGCACGAGGTGCTGCGTATCCAGGGCCCGCGCGCGGTGCAGCAGCACCTCGTGTCCGAGGTCCAGGAGGTCTACAAGTCGCAGGGTGTGTCCATCCACGACAAGCACATCGAGATCATCGTCCGCCAGATGCTCAAGCGTGTGAACATCCTGGAGTCGGGCGACACCGAGCTGCTGCCCGGTGAGATGGTCGAGCGGCCCAAGTTCGAGCGGATCAACCGCCGCGTGGTGTCCGAGGGCGGCCAGCCCGCCTCCGGTCGCCCGGTGCTGCTGGGTATCACCAAGGCCTCGCTGGCCACGGAGTCCTGGCTGTCGGCGGCTTCGTTCCAGGAGACCACCAGGGTCCTCACCGAGAACGCGATCCACGGCAAGAGCGATCCGCTCCTCGGCCTCAAGGAGAACGTCATCATCGGTAAGCTCATCCCGGCCGGTACCGGTATTCCGCAGTACCGCAACGTCCGGGTGGAGCCCACCGAGGAGGCCAAGGCCTCGATGTACTCCGTCTCGGGGTACGAGGAGCCGAGCGAGTACACCTTCGGGCAGGGTTCGGGAGAAGCCGTGCCGCTGGAGGAGTACGACTTCGGACCGTACAGCCGTTAACCACGGTTTGCTGTACTGACGGCGGCGGCCACCCACCCCTGCAGGGGTGGGGACCGCCGCCGTTTGTCGTTGTTGGTCCACACGTTCCGGTGTGGACGGGAGAGGGCGCTTCGGCGCGTCGGAAGGCAGGCACATCAGTGACCGAGCACGGGGGTGGACGGGACTCCGACCGGAACAGCGCGGATTCGTGGTTCCGGCCCAGTCAGAACCGTCACCGCACGCAGTCTGAGTACGAGGACCCGTTGGACGAACAGCGGGAGGAAAAGGGCCAAGGCACGGTCTTCCCGGACAGCGGAGGGTACGCTGGTCCGGATTCGGCGCGTCCGGAGATGGTCGAGCCCTACCCCGAGGCGTTGGGCGGGTTCACCCCTGCCGAACCGCAGGCGCCTTCGGTCCCCGAGGAGCCGGCACCCTCCACGTCCTACGAGTCGCAGAACCCGTTCGTGTACCCGGGTGCGCGGGAGGTGCCGCACCGCCCGGTGGAGCCCATGCCGTGGGAGGACCGCGGTGACCGTCCGGGCGGCTACCCGAACGTGGCTGCGAGCGCCGACGTTCCGGCGCCCCCTGGCGAGACGGGAGCGGGGGAGTGGCCCTCGACCGGTTCGGTGGACCACGACGCCTCGCCCGCGGCGGCCGATACCTGGGTCTCGGACGAGTCCGCGCCGGAGACCGGTCACTGGTCCTCGCCGGAGACGTGGACCCCTGGTACGGATCCCCTGTCCTCGGACCGTGAGTCCTGGTCCCCGTCGGGTGAGTCTTCCTCGTGGGGTGTTTCGGAGAGTGGTCCTCTGGGGTCGGGTGCGCCTTCTTACGGCGGTGAGCCCTGGAATCCTTCGTCCGGGCTTTCGTCCTGGGACGGTCCTGGAATCGATCCGCTCGGGTCGGCAGCGCAGCCTGACGGCGGTGAGTCCTGGTCCCCGTCGGGTGAGGCTTCGTCGGGGGGGGCTTCCGATGTGGATCCGCTCGGGCCGGGGGGGTCGTCCCCGGGTCTTGGGGATTCGTGGGTCCCGTCGGGTGAGTCTTCCTCGTGGGGTGTTTCGGAGAGTGGTCCTCTGGGGTCGGGTGCGCCTTCTTACGGCGGTGAGCCCTGGAATCCTTCGTCCGGGCTTTCGTCCTGGGACGGTCCTGGAATCGATCCGCTCGGGTCGGCAGCGCAGCCTGACGGCGGTGAGTCCTGGTCCCCGTCGGGTGAGGCTTCGTCGTGGGGTGCTTCCGATGTGGATCCGCTCGGGCCGGGGGGTTCGTCCCCGGGTCTTGGGGATTCGTGGGTCCCGTCGGGTGAGTCTTCCTCGTGGGGTGTTTCGGAGAGTGGTCCTCTGGGGTCGGGTGCGCCTTCTTACGGCGGTGAGCCCTGGAATCCTTCGTCCGGGTCTTCGTCCTGGGACGGCCCCGGAAGCGATCCGCTCGGCCCGGGTGCCCCCGCGCCCGTCAACGGCGAGCATTGGTCCCCGGCAGACAACACCCCGCCCTGGGAGCCGGGTTCCGAGGGCGATCCTTTGGACAGCGCAGGTCCGTCCGCTGGGCTCGGGTCCTGGGACGCTCCGGGACCGGATCCTCTCGGGACGAGTACGCCGGTCCCCGGCGAGCCCTGGGCCCCCTCGGGTGAGCCCTCCTCCTGGGACGCCTCCGCGACCGGAAGCGTCGGGGGCCGGAACGCCTCCGACCCGTTCGACCGGCCGGCGTACGGCGATGACGGCTACAACGACGAACTCTCCGGCACCGCCGGCCCGCGCTCCTGGACACCCGGCGACCGGACGTCCTTCGAGGACGGGTGGAACACCGGGAACGGCCGGTCGTGGGCCGACGACGGTTACGACGACGAGCTCTCCGGCACCCGGCCGCCCGAACCGGAACAGCCGGGTGACCTCGGTACCGGCAGCGGCAACACCTGGGCCTTCTCCCGTGACGATCCGCGTCTGCCCGACGCGGTCCGCCAGGCCGAACAGCGGCGCCGAGAGGACACCGACGGGGGAGTACGCCATGACGACTGGGGCGGTCCCGGGGACACCGGACACGGTCCCGCCCCGGTTTCCGATGATCCCCTCGCGGCCCTCGCCGACCTGCAGTCGCAGGCCGGGGCCGACACGGGAGCCGGGGTCGAGCCCCAGGCCGACGGAGGGGCCACCCAGATGTTCGGTGCGCCCGCGGCCGACGACGACCGGGGCGCCTCGACGCAGATGTTCTCCCCGCTGTCCCCGGACGGTCCCGGGGAGGACATCGCTCGGCCTCCCGCCGGTGTGCCTTCCGACCTGGGATCGGTGCCCTCCTACGGGCGCCGATCCGACGAGGGCCAGTGGGAGGAGGGCTACGACGGCTACGACGAGGGTTACGACGACGAGTACGGCGATGAGTACGGCGACCACGAGGACGAGTACGAGGACGGCTTCACCCCGGCCGACTACGGGATGCCGGAGAAATCCCGCCGGGGCCAGCGCCGGCGCCGTGACATCACCGAGGACTTCCCCGGGTTCGACGACCGTCCCCCGGGCGGTGAACCGGGTGACGGTTACCCCGGTTACGACAGCGTGGATTTCCTCGCCGACACCGAACCGGGCGCGAACCTTACCCTCTGGCTGGGTGTGGCCTCGCTGATCCCCTTCGCCGGTGTGATCACGGCCCTCCTGGCCCTCCTGGTCACCGGGCCCAAGGCCAAACGGGAGATCCGGGAGTCGCGGGGTGAGCTCGACGGCCACGGGCGCATCATGGCCGGTACGGTTCTCGCCGTCATCGGCATCGTGGTGACCGTGATCTCTCTGGCGATCACCCTGATTCTGTAGCGAGCACGGCCGCTCTTCCCCGATAATGGACGGGAGGGGAGCGGCCGTTCTCGTTTTCGGTCGCCCGACGAACGACCCAGAGGAAAATACTGGGACGAAGCAAGCCCGGAAGCGCGTAGACTGGGGGGAGACCCACGGCTACGCGAGGACCGGTCACGCTGGCTCTCGCCATGTCGCACACCGTTTTGACCGTCTCCTCGGCAAACGGTATCCTGTGTGATTGTGCCCGTGAGTCGACGGGTCACACGTGTGTGTGCGGCGCCCGGCCCCATCACATTGGGGCGGATCACAGATCCGGGCGCGCTTAGCATGTGAACCCCCTCCCTTCAAGGCCTCATGGCCGGGTGTGCGCGCCCATCGTCACTGTACGCCGGGTCGAAAGCGACACGCCCGACATCGGGGGCCGGGGAGGTTCGGGAAAGCCAGCAGGTCAATAGCGATATCGGCTACGAGAACCGGCGTAGGTCACGAGGAAGACGGAGACGCGGTGCCCACCATCCAGCAGCTGGTCCGCAAGGGCCGACAGGACAAGGTCGCAAAGAACAATAGCCCGGCGCTGAGGGGGAGTCCGCAGCGTCGTGGTGTGTGCACGCGTGTTTACACCACTACGCCCAAGAAGCCGAACTCCGCGCTGCGCAAGGTCGCCCGCGTGAGGCTGAGCAGCGGCATCGAGGTGACGGCCTACATCCCCGGCATCGGTCACAACCTCCAGGAGCACAGCATCGTGTTGGTCCGCGGTGGCCGTGTGAAGGACCTGCCGGGTGTCCGCTACCGAATCGTCCGCGGCTCGCTCGACACCCAGGGTGTCCGTAACCGCAAGCAGGCGCGTAGCCTCTACGGCACCAAGAAGGAGAAGTAAGCATGCCGCGCAAGGGCCCGGCGCCGAAGCGCCAGCTCATCACCGACCCGGTTTACGGCTCGCCGCTCGTCACTGCACTGATCAACAAGGTGCTGGTCGACGGCAAGCGTTCCCTCGCTCAGGGCATCGTCTACGACGCCCTCGAGGGCGCCCGTGAGAAAACCGGCCAGGACCCGCTCGTCGTTCTGAAGCGTGGTCTGGACAACGTCAAGCCCGCGCTCGAGGTCCGCAGCCGCCGTGTCGGTGGCGCGACCTACCAGGTGCCGGTCGAGGTCCGCGCCTCCCGGTCCACCACGCTGGCCCTGCGCTGGCTGGTCACGTTCTCGGGCAGGCGTCGTGAGAAGTCCATGACCGAGCGTCTGATGAACGAGCTGGTCGACGCCAGCAACGGTCTCGGCGCGGCTGTCAAGAAGCGTGAGGACACGCACAAGATGGCCGAGTCGAACCGGGCTTTCGCTCACTACCGCTGGTAACGCGGACGAGATCGACCGAGGGACGACGAGCCTTATGGCTAAGAACGTGCTTGACCTGGCCACGGTGCGAAACATCGGCATCATGGCCCACATCGACGCGGGTAAAACCACGACGACCGAGCGGATCCTCTACTACACCGGTGTGACCCACAAGGTGGGCGAGGTCCACGACGGTGCCGCCACGATGGACTGGATGAAGGAGGAGCAGTCGAGGGGTATCACCATTACCTCGGCTGCCACCACCACCCACTGGGACGACTACACCATCAACATCATCGACACGCCTGGCCACGTCGACTTCACGGTCGAGGTCGAGCGGTCGCTGCGTGTGCTCGACGGTGCCGTCGCGGTGTTCGACGCCAAGGAAGGTGTCGAGCCCCAGTCCGAGCAGGTCTGGCGCCAGGCCGACCGCTACGGCGTCCCGCGGGTCTGCTTCGTCAACAAGATGGACAAGATCGGCGCCGAGTTCCAGCGCTGCGTGGACCAGTTCCGCGAGCGCCTGGGTGCGAACGCCATGCCGATCCAGCTCAACATCGGTGCTGAGAGCGACTTCCAGGGCGTCATCGACCTTGTCCACATGAAGGCCTACGTCTGGAGCACCGAGGCCAAGCTCGGTGAGATGTACGAGACGATCGAGATCCCCGAGAGCCACATCGAGGCTGCTCGTGAGGCTCGTGAGCAGTTCATCGAGACGCTGGCCGACGCCGACGACGAGATCATGGAGCTCTACCTGGAGGGCCAGGAGCCCACCACCGAGCAGCTCGTCCCGGCCATCCGCCGCGCCACCATCGCCGGCACCGCTGTGCCGGTGCTGTGCGGCACCTCGTTCAAGAACAAGGGCGTGCAGCCCCTGCTCGACGCGATCACGGCGTACCTGCCCTCGCCCCTGGACGTCGAGGCCATCGAGGGCCACGACCCCAAGGACGAGAGCGAGGAGACCAAGCTCTCCCGCAAGCCCAACACCGACGAGCCGATGTCGGCCCTGATCTTCAAGATCATGAGCGACCCGCACCTCGGCAAGCTGACCTACGTGCGCATCTACTCCGGTGTTCTCACCACCGGTAGCCAGGTGCTCAACAGCGTCAAGGGCCGCAAGGAGCGCATCGGCAAGATCTACCGCATGCACTCCAACAAGCGTGAGGAGATCGCCGAGGCCGGCGCCGGTGACATCGTCGCGGTCATGGGTCTGAAGGACACCACGACGGGTGAGTCGCTCTGCGACCCGAGCTCGCCCATCATCCTCGAGTCCATGACCTTCCCTGCCCCGGTCATCCAGGTGGCCATCGAGCCGAAGACCAAGAGCGACCAGGAGAAGCTGGGCATCGCGATCCAGCGCCTGGCCGACGAGGACCCTTCGTTCCAGGTGGCCACGGACGAGGAGACCGGTCAGACCGTGATCTCCGGCATGGGTGAGCTGCACCTCGAGGTGCTGGTCAACCGCATGCGCGACGAGTTCAAGGTCGAGGCGAACATCGGTAAGCCCCAGGTGGCCTACCGCGAGACCATTCGCAAGAAGGTCGAGGGCCACGTCTACACCCACAAGAAGCAGACGGGTGGTTCGGGCCAGTTCGCCAAGATCAAGATCGACCTCGAGCCCTTGATGAGCGAGGACGGGACCGCCGACGGCTACGAGTTCGTCGACAGCATCACGGGTGGCCGCGTGCCGCGTGAGTACATCCCGTCCGTCGACGCCGGCGCCCAGGAAGCCGCCGAGCTGGGTGTGCTCGCGCACTACCCGCTGGTTGGTATCAAGGTCACGCTCCAGGACGGCCAGTACCACGATGTGGACTCCTCCGAGATGGCCTTCAAGACCGCCGGTTCGATGGCCTTCAAGGAGGCCGTCCAGCTGGCCAAGCCGACTCTTCTGGAGCCTGTCATGGCCGTCGAGGTCACCACTCCCGAGGAGTACATGGGTGACGTGATCGGCGACCTGAACTCTCGCCGTGGACAGGTTCAGTCCATGGAGGAGCGTTCCGGCACCCGCCTGATCAAGGCCATCGTGCCCCTCTCCGAAATGTTCGGCTACGTGGGTGACCTGCGCAGCCGTACCCAGGGTCGAGCCAACTACTCGATGGTGTTCGACTCCTACGCGGAGGTTCCGTCTTCCGTCGCCCAAGAAATTGTGGCGAAGGTCCGCGGCGAGTAGTTCGCGGACACGTAACCAGTTCCGGTCCTCGCACACACGCGGGCGGGGACCGGATCCAGATAGCTCTGTACGTCTAGGAGACTTCCAGTGGCGAAGGAAAAGTTCGAGCGGAATAAGCCGCACGTCAACATCGGCACCATCGGTCACATTGACCACGGCAAGACCACGCTGACGGCTGCGATCACCAAGGTCCTGCACGACGCGCACCCGGACCTGAACCCGCTCACCCCGTTCGAGGACATCGACAACGCTCCCGAGGAGCGCGAGCGCGGCATCACCATCTCCGTCGCTCACGTCGAGTACGAGACGACCGAGCGCCACTACGCTCACGTCGACTGCCCCGGTCACGCCGACTACGTGAAGAACATGATCACCGGTGCGGCGCAGATGGACGGCGCCATCCTGGTCGTGGCGGCCACCGACGGCCCCATGCCGCAGACCAAGGAGCACGTCCTGCTCGCCCGCCAGGTCGGCGTCCCCGCCATCGTGGTGGCCCTGAACAAGGCCGACATGGTCGACGACGACGAGATCTTCGACCTGGTCGAGCTCGAGGTCCGTGAGCTCCTCACCGAGTACGAGTTCCCCGGCGACGACACCCCGGTGACCAGGGTCTCCGCCCTCAAGGCCCTCGAGGGCGAGGAGGAGTGGAAGAACGCCATCCTCGAGCTCATGAACTCCGTGGACAGCCACATCCCCGAGCCCGAGCGTGACACCGACAAGCCGTTCCTGATGCCGATCGAGGACGTCTTCTCGATCACCGGTCGCGGTACGGTCGTCACCGGCCGCATCGAGCGCGGTATCATCAACGTCAACGAGACCGTCGACATCGTCGGTATCAAGGACAACAAGCAGACCACCACCGTCACCGGTGTGGAGATGTTCCGCAAGCTGCTCGACCAGGGCCAGGCCGGCGACAACGTCGGGCTGCTGCTGCGCGGCACCAAGCGCGAGGACGTCGAGCGCGGCCAGGTCATCATCAAGCCGGGCACGACGACTCCGCACACGGAGTTCGAGGGCCAGGTCGTCATCCTGTCCAAGGACGAGGGCGGCCGCCACACGCCGTTCTTCAACAACTACCGTCCCCAGTTCTACTTCCGCACCACCGACGTCACCGGCGTCGTGACGCTGCCGGAAGGCACTGAGATGGTCATGCCTGGTGACAACACCGCGATGTCCGTCGTGCTGATCCAGCCGGTCGCGATGGAAGAGGGCCTCAAGTTCGCCATCCGCGAGGGTGGTCGGACCGTGGGTGCCGGTCGCGTCACCAAGATCATCAAGTAGTACGAACCGGGACACGTTCCCCTCGTGGGAACACCGCCCCGGGAGGTGGGCGGGCCGTGCGCGCACGGCCCGCCCCACCACACCGAGAAGACGTCATCGGGCTCTGTGACGGTGGCGTACCGCAGGGGGAAGCCCTGTTGCGGTTTCTCAAGGGAATAGAGGCTCACGGCCACAGCGGCGGCATCTTCCGTCCGGCCTGGGTTTCTGTGACCGGAATGCACACCGTTACGGACACTGAAACGAAGGACGAGCAGGCCACATGGCGGGACAAAAGATCCGCATTCGGCTAAAGGCCTATGACCACGAGGTCATTGACAGCTCGGCGAAGAAAATCGTCGAGACCGTGACGCGAACTGGCGCACAGGTCGCGGGCCCGGTGCCGCTGCCGACGGAGAAGAACGTTTACTGCGTCATCCGATCGCCGCACAAGTACAAGGACTCGCGCGAGCACTTCGAGATGCGCACCCACAAGCGGTTGATCGACATCATCGACCCCACGCCGAAGACGGTGGACTCGCTGATGCGTCTCGACCTGCCGGCGGGCGTTGACATCGAGATCAAGCTTTAAGGACGCACAGACATGGCCACCAAGCAGATCAAGGGAGTTCTGGGCGAAAAGCTCGGCATGACCCAGGTCTTCGACGACGAGGGCAAGATTGTGCCCGTCACCGTCCTGAAGGCCGGTCCGTGCGTCGTGAGCCGCATCCGGACCCCCGACACCGATGGCTACTCCGCCATCCAGCTCGGCTACGGGCAGATCAACCCGCGCAAGGTCAACAAGCCCCTGGGCGACTACCTGCGCCGGCACGAACTGACCCCGCGCCGCCACTACGTTGAAGTCCGCACCACGGACGCCTCCGAGTACCAGCTCGGCGAGGAAGTCGACGCCTCCTCGTTCGAGGACGGTCAGTCGGTCGACGTGACCGGTAAGACCAAGGGCAAGGGCTTCGCCGGTGTCATGAAGCGCCACGGGTTCGCCGGTATGGGTGCCTCGCACGGTACCCACCGCACGCACCGCACCCCGGGCGCCATCGGCGGCTGCGCCACGCCCGGCCGCGTGTTCAAGGGCACGCGGATGGCCGGTCGCATGGGCAACGTCCGCAAGACGGTCCAGAACCTGACCGTTCACTCCGTCGAGGCGGAGAAGGGGCTCATCCTGGTCAAGGGTGCTGTTCCCGGTCCCAACGGCGGTCTGGTGCTGGTCCGCACCGGTGTGAAGGGGGACAAGTAAGCCATGGCCCAGATCGAGGTCAAGAACCCCGAGGGTAAGGCCAAGGGCAGCGTCGAGCTGCCGGACAGTGTCTTCGCCCAGCAGGTCAGCATTCCGCTGATCCACCAGGTCGTGAACGCTCAGCTGGCCGCCGGCCGCCAGGGCACCCACGCCACCAAGACCCGCGGCGACGTCCGCGGCGGTGGTAAGAAGCCCTACCGGCAGAAGGGCACCGGTCGCGCCCGCCAGGGTTCGATCCGTGCTCCGCAGTACGTCGGCGGTGGCACGGTCCACGGCCCCCAGCCCCGCGACTACAGCCAGCGCACCCCGAAGAAGATGAAGGCCGCCGCCCTGCGCGGTGCCCTCTCGGACCGGGCGCGTCACGGCCGTATCCACGTCGTCAGCGAGTTCGTCGCTGCCGACGCCGAGAACAAGCTCACGCAGACGGCCCTGAAGGCGCTGCGCCAGGTCAGCGAGGCCGACAAGGTCCTCGTCGTCCTGGCCCGTGAGGACGAGCACAACCGGCGTGCCCTGCGCAACGTCGAAGAGGTGCACCTCCTCGACGCGGACCAGGTGAACACCTACGACGTCCTGTACTCGGACGACGTGGTCTTCACCGAGGCGGGCTACACCGAGTTCCTGGCCCACGCGGCCGGTGCCTCCGCGGCCGTTCAGTCCGAGGAGGACGCCAAGTGAGGATCGCCGACCACCGGGACATCATCGTCGAACCGGTGATCTCCGAGAAGAGCTACGGGCTCATGGACGAGAACAAGTACACGTTCATCGTTCGCCCGGACGCCAACAAGACCCAGATCAAGATCGCGATCGAGAAGATCTTCGAAGTGAAGGTCACGAGCGTGAACACGGTCAACCGCAAGGGCAAGCGCAAGCGCACGCGCTTCGGTTACGGCAAGCGTCCCGACACCAAGCGGGCGATCGTCGGCCTGGCCGACGGCGACCGCATCGACATCTTCGGTGTCTGAGACCCAGCCGGGTCAGACCGCTCCACAGTAAGCAAGACGTAAAGGAATGCGCGAAGAAGATGGGCATTCGTAAGCACAAGCCGACGACGCCGGGACGTCGCGGCTCCAGCGTGAGCGACTTCGTCGAGATCACGCGCTCGGAGCCGGAGAAGTCCCTGGTCCGTCCGCTGCACTCCAAGGGCGGCCGCAACGGCCACGGCCGGATCACCGCCCGCCATCAGGGTGGCGGCCACAAGCGTGCCTACCGCGTGATCGACTTCCGTCGGCACGACAAGGACGGCGTGCCGGCCAAGGTCGCACACATCGAGTACGACCCGAACCGCACTGCTCGTATCGCGCTGCTGCACTACGTGGACGGCGAGAAGCGCTACATCCTGGCGCCCGCCGGCCTCAAGCAGGGTGACAAGGTCGAGAACGGTCCGCAGTCCGACATCAAGCCCGGTAACTGCCTCCCGCTGCGCAACGTCCCCACGGGTACGTTCGTGCACGCGGTCGAGCTGAAGCCGGGCGGCGGCGGCAAGCTGGGCCGCTCCGCCGGCTCGCAGATCCAGCTTCTCGCCAAGGAAGGCAACTTCGCCACGCTGCGTATGCCCTCCGGTGAGATGCGCATGGTCGAGATCGGCTGCCGCGCGACGGTTGGTCAGGTCGGCAACGCCGAGCAGTCCAACATCAGCTGGGGCAAGGCCGGCCGTAGCCGCTGGAAGGGCAAGCGCCCGGTCGTCCGCGGTGTCGTGATGAACCCCATCGACCACCCCCATGGTGGTGGTGAGGGCAAGTCCTCCGGTGGTCGCCACCCGGTCAGCCCCTGGGGTGTCAAGGAAGGCCGGACCCGTAACACGAACAAGACCAGCCAGAAGCTCATCGTGCGGCGTCGGCGTAGCGGCAAGAAGAAGCGGTAAGGAGCACGTCTGATGCCACGTAGCCTTAAGAAGGGTCCTTTCGTGGACGAGCACCTCATCAAGAAGGTTGAGGCTCAGAACGAAAAGGGCAGCAAGAACGTCATCAAGACGTGGTCCCGGCGTTCGATGATCGTGCCGGAGATGCTCGGTCACACGATCGCCGTTCACGACGGCCGCAAGCACATTCCGGTGTTCGTGTCGGAGGCGATGGTCGGCCACAAGCTCGGTGAGTTCGCTCCCACGCGTACTTTCCGGAGCCACGTCAAGGAAGACCGCCGTAGCCGCCGTTAGCGGTTGCTGCAGCAGATAAGAACCACTTTCTCCACGGTGAGTGGAGATGAATTTCCGTGAGCGAGGGAAAAGCGATGGGAACGAGGGCTCAGGCACGGTTCGTCCGTGTTACGCCCCGGAAGGCCCGCCGGGTGGTGGACCTTATTCGCGGGTTGCCCGCTGACGAGGCACAGGCGGTGCTCCGGTTCGCTCCCCAGTCGGCGAGCGACCCTGTTGGCAAGGTGCTGGCCAGTGCCATCGCCAACGCTGAGCACAATGACAAGCTGGACCGGGAGAACCTCACGGTCGAGGGCGCTTGGGTGGACGAGGGTCCGACCCTGAAGCGCATCCGACCGCGAGGATTCGGCCGGGCTTTCCGAGTCACCAAGCGCACGAGCCACATCACTGTGGTCGTTGCCGACTCGGTCGCCTCGTCCAAGACGAAGGAAAGGACCCGATAGTGGGACAGAAAATCAACCCGCACGGGTTCCGCCTCGGTGTGACGACCGACTTCAAGAGCCGTTGGTATGCGGACAAGGCCTACAAGGACTACGTCAAGGAAGACGTGGCGATCCGACGGATGCTGACCCGCGGCATGGAGCGCGCGGGCATCTCCAAGGTCGAGATCGAGCGCACCCGTGACCGTGTCCGCGTCGACGTCTACACGGCCCGGCCGGGCATCGTCATCGGCCGCCGCGGCGTCGAGGCCGACCGCATCCGTACGAACCTGGAGAAGCTGACCGGCAAGCAGGTCCAGCTGAACGTCTTCGAGGTGAAGAACCCCGAGACCGACGCTCAGCTCGTCGCTCAGGGTGTCGCCGAGCAGCTGAGCAGTCGCGTGGCCTTCCGCCGCGCGATGCGCAAGGCCATGCAGAGCGCCATCAAGAGCGGGGCCAAGGGCGTCCGTATCCAGTGCGGTGGCCGTCTGGGCGGGGCCGAGATGTCCCGTTCGGAGTTCTACCGCGAGGGCCGGGTCCCGCTGCACACGCTGCGCGCCGACATCGACTACGGCCTCTTCGAGGCCCGGACGACCTTCGGCCGCATCGGCGTCAAGGTGTGGATCTACAAGGGCGACGCCCCTGTGACCCGCGCCGAGCGCGAGGCCAAGCAGGCTGCCGAGCGCACCGCTGGCGGCGGTGGCGGTGGCGGCGGCCAGCGCCGTGAGCGTCCGCAGCGCCGCCGTCGTGGCGGCGGTGGCGGCCAGCAGGGCAACGAGTCGAAGGCCCCGGCCGAGACCGCGAAGACCGAGGGGAGCTGAGCCGTGCTTATTCCTCGTAAGGTCAAGTACCGCAAGCAGCACAAGCCCGACCTTCGTGGCGAGGCCAGGGGCGGTACCGCCGTTTCCTTCGGTGAGTACGGCATCCAGGCACTGGAGGCGGCTTACGTCACCAACCGCCAGATCGAGGCGGCTCGTATCGCCATGACCCGGCACATCAAGCGTGGCGGCAAGGTGTGGATCAACATCTTCCCCGACCGCCCCATCACGAAGAAGCCCGCCGAGGTCCGCATGGGTTCCGGTAAGGGTTCCCCGGAGTGGTGGGTCGCGCCGGTCAAGCCGGGTCGTGTGATGTTCGAGCTGTCGGGTGGCGTGCCCGAGCCGGTGGCCAAGGAGGCCCTCCGGCGTGCGATGCACAAGCTCCCGATGAAGTGCAAGATTGTTAAGCGGGAGGTGTGGGAGTAATGGCGAAGACCGTGACTGCCACCGAGCTGCGCGAGCAGTCCATCGAGGACCTGGTCGGTAAGCTCAAGGAAGCCAAGGAAGAGCTCTTCAACCTCCGCTTCCAGGCCGCCACCGGCCAGCTCGACAACCACAGCCGCCTGCGCACCGTCAAGCGAGAGATCGCGCGGATCTACACGGTCCTGCGGGAGCACGAGCTCGGCATCATGCCGCTGTCTGGTGAGTCGGCTGAGGAGACGAAGGAAGCAGCCGAATGACTGAGAACCAGACGCAGACTGCCACGCGCAACTACCGCAAGACCCGCGAGGGTTACGTGGTCAGCGACAAGATGGACAAGACCGTCGTCGTCGAGGTCGAGGACCGCGACAAGCACGCGCTGTACGGCAAGATCATCCGTCGGACGACCAAGTACAAGGCGCACGACGAGGCGAACTCCTGTGGCGTCGGCGACCGTGTCCTCCTGATGGAGACCCGGCCGCTCTCCTCGACGAAGCGTTGGCGCATCGTGGAGATCCTGGAGAAGGCTAAGTAGCTCCGGCCTGCCGGCGGCCGACACTCGGTGTCGGCCGCCGGCGCGAGGGGTGAGACCACCTAGCCGTGCGGCAGTGGACCGCACGCATCACATCAGGAGTAGACGTGATTCAGCAGGAGTCGCGACTCAAGGTCGCCGACAACACGGGTGCCAAGGAGATCCTCACCATCCGTGTCCTCGGTGGGTCGGGTCGCCGTTACGCCGGGATCGGCGACACTGTCGTCGGTACGGTGAAGGACGCCATGCCGGCCGCGGGGATCAAGAAGGGTGACATCGTCAAGGCCGTCATCGTGCGCACCGCCAAGGAGCGCCGTCGGCCGGATGGTTCCTACATCCGTTTCGATGAGAACGCTGCCGTGCTCATCAAGGACGGCGGGGACCCGCGAGGCACCCGTATCTTCGGCCCGGTCGGCCGCGAGCTGCGTGAGAAGAAGTACATGCGCATCATTTCGCTGGCGCCGGAGGTGCTCTGAGCGATGAAGATCAAATCTGGCGACGAGGTGATCGTCCTCGCAGGCAAGGACAAGGGTGCTACCGGCAAGGTCGTCAAGGCCATGCCCCGTGAGGACCGTGTCGTTGTCGAGGGCGTCAATCTGGTCAAGAAGCACCGGAAGGCCAACCCGGCCGGCGGCCAGCAGAGCGAGGTCGTCACCAAGGAGGCCCCGATCCACGTGAGCAACGTTGCGCTCTCGGAGGACGGCAAGGCCACCCGGGTCGGCTACCGCTTCGACGAGCAGGGCGACGAGGTCCGCAAGGTCCGCGTCTCCCGCCGCACCGGTAAGGACATCTGATGACGGTTACCAACGACATCACGGCCCCGCCGATGCCGCGCCTCAAGGAGAAGTACCGCAACGAGATCGTGCCCGCCCTCAAGGAGGAGCACGAGATCGCCAACATCATGCAGGTTCCCGGGGTCACGAAGATCACGGTGAACATGGGTGTCGGCGAGGCTGCTCGGGACGCGAAGCTGATCCAGGGTGCGGTCACCGACCTGTCGGCGATCACCGGCCAAAAGCCCAAGATCAACCGAGCCAAGAAGTCCATCGCGCAGTTCAAGCTGCGTGAGGGGATGCCGATCGGCGCCAGCGTCACGCTGCGCGGCGACCGCATGTGGGAGTTCGCTGACCGCCTGCTCTCCCTCGCCCTTCCCCGGATCCGTGACTTCCGTGGTCTGTCCCCGAAGCAGTTCGACGGGAACGGGAACTACACCTTCGGTCTGACCGAGCAGGTCATGTTCCACGAGGTGAACCCGGACAAGATCGACCGGCAGCGTGGGATGGACATCACCGTCGTCACGACCGCCGTCAATGACGAGCAGGGCCGTAGCCTGCTGAAGCGGCTCGGTTTCCCGTTCAAGGAAGCCTGAGGGGTAGGACATGGCTAAGAAGGCGCTGATCGCCAAGCAGCAGCGGAAGTCGAAGTTCGGCGTCCGTGCGTATACTCGGTGCTCGCGGTGCGGCCGCTCGCGTGCCGTCTTCCGGAAGTTCGGCCTCTGCCGTATCTGCTTCCGGGACATGGCTCACCGCGGCGAGCTGCCCGGTATCGCCAAGTCGAGCTGGTAGTTCTCGGCGGGGCCGACCTGGCGCTCATGTCCCTCTGGGCGAGCGCACGGGTCGGCCCCCGCCGGGGCGCCGGCCTCTCGGCGGCGACCCCGAGTGACCCGGCCGTCATCAGGACGGCCCGGTCGTACACAGAAAAATGAAACAGGGCACGGTAGTCCCGTCAGGGACAGCGGTGCCCACGACCACGCCGAAGGTCCGAACGTGGCTCCGGCGCCGGCTCCGGCCGGTGCGGGAATGGGTCCTGGGAAAGACCCGCACACGGAAACCGCGGTGAGGAAGGGCCAGTCGGCCATGACAATGACCGACCCGATCGCAGACATGCTGACGCGTCTGCGTAACGCGAATTCGGCTTTCCACGACACCGTCGCGATGCCGTATTCCAAGATCAAGGCGCACATCGCCGCGATCCTCCAGCAGGAGGGCTTCATCGAGGGCTGGCGCTCCGAGGACGCCCAGGTGGGCAAGAACCTCGTGCTGGACCTGAAGTACGGCCCCACTCGTGAGCGTTCGATCGCCGGCATCCGCCGCGTCTCCAAGCCGGGCCTGCGGGTCTACGCCAAGCAGGAGAACCTGCCGCGAGTGCTCGGCGGTCTTGGCGTTGCGATCATTTCGACGTCCGGTGGCCTGATGACCGACAAGCAGGCCAAGAAGAACGGCGTTGGCGGCGAAGTCCTCGCCTACGTCTGGTAACAGGGAGAGATTGAAGCATGTCGCGTATCGGTCGACTGCCGATCTCGGCCCCTAAGGGCGTCGAAGTCACGATCAACGGGCAAGACGTCACTGTCAAGGGGCCGAAGGGCGAACTCAAGCACACCATCACCGAACCGATCACTGCCTCCCGTGATGAGGACGGCGTGGTCACGGTGGTGCGTCCCGACGATGACCCGGAGAACCGCTCGCTGCACGGGCTGACCCGGTCCATCCTGGCCAACCTGGTCAAGGGTGTCTCCGAGGGTTACTCCAAGACGCTGGAGATCCACGGTGTGGGTTACCGCGTCCAGGCCCGCGGCCAGAACCTCGAGTTCTCGCTCGGCTACAGCCACCCCGTCGTGGTGGAGCCGCCGGAGGGCATCACCTTCCGCGTGGAGAAGCCGACGATCTTCCACGTCGAAGGCATCGACAAGCAGCTCGTGGGTCAGATCGCCGCGAACATCCGCGGCCTGCGCAAGCCTGACCCCTACAAGGCCAAGGGCGTTCGCTACCAGGGTGAGCACATCCGCCGCAAGGCCGGAAAGGCTGGTAAGTAGGCAATGGGCATCACCGTGAGCCGTAAGCGGACGGCCAAGTACACGACCGCGCGCCTGCGCCGGCACAACCGGGGCCGGAAGAAGATCGTCGGCACCCCCGAGCGCCCGCGCCTGAACGTGTTCCGCTCCTCGAAGCACATCGTGGTGCAGGTCATCGACGACACCCAGGGCCACACCCTGGCCGCTGCTTCCAGCGTCGAGGCCGACCTCCGTGCGACGGAGGGAACCAAGACCGAGAAGTCCGTCAAGGTGGGTGAGATCGTCGCGCAGCGCGCCAAGGAGGCCGGCGTCACCCAGGTCGTCTTCGACCGCGGCGGCAACCGGTACGCCGGTCGCATCGCCGCGCTCGCGGAGGCGGCGCGTGAGGGCGGACTGGAGTTCTGATCCGATGACCTTCGTTACGCACAAGATCAACCACGAGAAGAGGAACCACTGATGGCTGCAGCACCGCGGCGCGGCGCCGGTGGCGAGCGGCGTGATCGCCGTGATGATCGCCGCGGCGGCGCAGACAAGGGTGTCTCCTACACGGAGAAGGTCGTGACCATCAACAGGGTCGCGAAGGTCGTCAAGGGCGGCCGTCGCTTCTCCTTCACCGCCCTGGTCGTCGTCGGTGACGGCGACGGCATGGTCGGTGTGGGTTACGGCAAGGCCAAGGAAGTCCCCTCCGCCATCGCCAAGGGTGTCGAGGAAGCGAAGAAGAACTTCTTCCGCGTCCCGCGCGTCCAGGGCACGATCACGCACAAGATCACGGGCGAGGAGGCCGCCGGCATCGTCATGCTGCGGCCGGCCGCCCCCGGTACCGGTGTCATCGCCGGTGGTCCGGTCCGTGCAGTCCTGGATTGCGCCGGGGTCCACGACGTCCTGAGCAAGTCCCTCGGGTCCTCGAACCCGCTGAACATCGTGCACGCCACCGTCGCCGCGCTCAAGGGGCTCAACCAGCCCGAGGCGATCGCGGCGCGCCGGGGACTGCCGCTCGAGGACGTCGCTCCGGCCGCCATGCTGCGTGCCCGCGCTGAGGCGAAGGCAGGTACCTGAGATGGCCGACCTGAAGATCACACAGACCCGGTCGCTGATCGGGGGCAAGGAGAAGCAGGCCGCTGCTCTCCAGACCCTCGGGCTGGGCCGGATCGGCAAGTCCACTGTCCGTGAGGACCGTCCCGAGGTGCGTGGACAGATCACGATCGTTTCGCACCTTGTCAGTGTCGAGGAGGTCGTGAAGTGAGCGACTACAGCCCCGACGAGCTGCTCAAGCTGCACCACCTGCGGCCGGCCCCCGGCGCCAACAAGGCCAAGACCCGCAAGGGTCGCGGCGAGGCGTCCAAGGGCAAGACCGCCGGTCGTGGCACCAAGGGCACGAAGGCTCGTAGCACCGTTCCCGTCGGTTTCGAGGGTGGCCAGATGCCCCTCATCCGTCGGGTGCCCAAGCTCAAGGGCTTCAGCAACGCCCGGTTCAAGACGATCTATCAGATCGTGAACCTGGACAGGATCGGGGAGCTGTTCCCCCAGGGCGGCCAGGTCGGCATCGACGACCTGGTGGCCAAGGGCGCAGTTCGCAAGAACGAGCCGGTCAAGGTCCTGGGTACGGGCGAGATCAACGTCGCTGTCCAGGTGAGCGCCACGGCGTTCTCCGGATCGGCGAAGGAGAAGATCGCCGCCGCCGGTGGTTCGACCACCGAGGTCTAGGGATCTTCCCGGATATGCATCGCAAGGGGCGTCCGCACGGCGGGTCGGAACGACCGGTCGGCGGGCGCCCCGCGTTGTTCGGCCCGCGTTGGACGTGAGCGGCGATCGTTATGGCTCACGAACTGATATGAGCGCGTGATGACTGTTACAGTGCCATCTGTTTAAGCTTCCCGCTTGACCTAATGTGAAAACTTCCGAGCACAGGGCGACCAGCCCGTGCTGAGGCTCTACGACGATCAGGATCGGCCGCGATGTCTGGAACCCGTTCCGCCGCCGAAACCGCGCAGGAGGAGACGTGCTAGGTGCGTTCGTTCGTGCATTCCGCACGCCCGACCTGCGCAACAAGCTGCTGTTCACACTGTTCATCCTGACGCTGTTCCGGCTCGGCTCGGTGATCCCCGCCCCGGGGATCGACTCCGCGGCCATCCGGGAGCAGATGGAGGCGGTCACGGCCGCTGATCAGACCGGTGTGTACACACTGATCAACCTGTTCAGCGGTGGCGCACTGCTGCAACTGGCGGTGTTCGCACTCGGGGTCATGCCTTACATCACCGCGAGCATCATCATCAACCTGCTCACTGTGGTGATCCCGCACTTGGAACGCCTCAAGAAGGAGGGGCAGTCCGGGCAGGCCAAGATCACGCAGTACACGCGTTATCTGACCATAATGCTGGCCGTGCTGCAGGCCACCAGCATCGTGGCGATGGCCCGGACGGGTGCGCTCTTCCAGAACCAGATCCCGGCGTCGGTCTACATGCCGAACCAGGACATCCTCACCATGGTGACGATGGTCTTCACGATGACCGCGGGCACCGCGATCATCATGTGGTTCGGTGAGCTCATCACCGAGCGCGGCGTCGGCAACGGCATGTCGCTGCTGATCTTCACCCAGGTCATCGCGATGTTCCCCTCCTCGATCATGAGCATGTTCGAGGAACGCTCCGTCTGGATCTTCACCGTCATCTGCATCGCCGGCCTCGCGCTCATCACGGCCGTGGTCTTCATGGAGCAGGCCCAGCGCCGTATCCCGGTGCAGTACGCCAAGCGGATGGTCGGCCGCCGCATGTACGGCGGCAGCTCGACCTACATCCCGCTGAAGGTCAACCAGGCGGGCATCATCCCCGTGATCTTCGCCTCTTCTCTGCTGTACCTGCCACAGCTCATCGTGGGGCTCATGGGCCAGGACTCCACCCACCCGGTGGCGGAGTTCTTCCAGACCTACTTCCTCACAGGGACTCACCCCGTCTACATGGCGACCTTCTTCGTCATGATCGTGGGCTTCGCGTTCTTCTACGTCGCGATCACGTTCAACCCCACTGAAGTCGCCGACAACATGAAGAAGTACGGTGGTTTCATCCCGGGTATCCGACCTGGGCGTCCCACGGCTGAGTACCTCGACCACGTGCTCACACGTCTGACGACGCCAGGGTCCTTGTACCTGGGTGTGATTGCTCTTCTTCCGATGGTCGCGCTCGGAGCCACCGGCGCCGACATGAACTTCCCCTTCGGCGGGACGAGCATTCTGATCATGGTCGGTGTCGGGCTGGACACGGTGAAGCAGATCGAGAGTCACCTCCAGCAGAGGAACTACGAAGGTTTTCTGCGATAAATGCGCGCTGTATTGGTGGGTCCGCCTGGGGCCGGTAAAGGTACCCAGGCCCAGATCCTCGCGACCGAGCTGTCGATCCCGAAGGTGTCCACCGGGGACATCTTCCGGGCCAACGTCAGTGGTGGCACGGAGCTTGGCAAGAAAGCCAAGGAGTACATGGACCGAGGGGACCTGGTCCCTGACGAGGTCACCAACGCGATGGTCAAAGATCGCCTGGCACAGGAGGACGCGGCAGAGGGCTTCCTGCTCGACGGGTTCCCGCGTAACGTGCCCCAGGCGGAGACGCTGAAGACCATGCTCGCCGACCTGGGCTCGAAGCTGGACGCGGTCCTGGAGCTGCGGGTCGACGAGGAAGAGGTCGTCAAGCGTCTCTCCGGGCGTCGCTCCTGCCCGGAGTGCGGCCGTGTCTACCACGTCGAGTACGACGCCCCGAGGACCGCAGGCCGGTGCGACGAGGACGGCACCGAGCTGTACCAGCGGGAGGACGACCGGGAGGAGACCATCCGGCACCGCCTGAAGGTCTACCGGGACCAGACCGCGCCGCTGGTGGAGTTCTACGAGGGCGAAGGGCTGCTGGCCACCATCGCGGCGACCGGTCCGGTCGCCGAGGTGTCCGAGCGCGCCATGGCGGCGATCCGGGAGAAGGCTTCCTCCTGATGATCCGCAGAACCGAACCGGTGCAGCTCAAGACCCCGGAACAGATCGAGCTGATGAGGGGGGCGGGCCGCATCGTGGCCCGTGCCCTCGACGCCGTGCGGGACGCGGTCCGGCCCGGTGTGTCGACCCTCGAACTCGACGCGGTCGCCGAGAAGATCATCCGCGACGCGGGGGCCGTACCGTCCTTCAAGGGCTACTACGGTTTCCCGGGGTCGATCTGTGCCTCGGTCAACGAACAGGTCGTCCACGGGATCCCGAGCGCCGAGAGCGTGCTCTCCGACGGTGACATCGTCTCCGTCGACTGCGGAGCGATCCTGGATGGCTGGCACGGGGACTCCGCCATCACGGTGGTCGCCGGGACCCCGCGTGAGGAGGACCTGCGCATGATGGCCGTGTGCGAGGAATCGATGTGGCAGGGCATCGCCCAGATGCGTGTGGGCGGTCGTCTGAGCGACATCAGCCATGCCATCGGCACCTACATCGCCGACAACGGCGGTTACGGCAACGTGCGTGAGTACGGGGGGCACGGCATCGGGACCGAGATGCACATGGATCCGCACGTGCTCAACTACGGCCGAAAGGGCAGGGGAGTCAAGCTGGTCGAGGGCATGTGCCTGGCGATCGAGCCGATGACGACCATGCGTGGGCACGACGTGATCACCCTCGACGACGACTGGACCGTGGTCACCCGCGACGGCGGCAGGGCAGCCCACTTCGAACACTCGGTGGCCATCACCGCGGGTGGGCCGATGGTTCTGACGGCTCGCGAGGAGAACTGCGATAAGGTCGCGGACATGGGATTCGTCCAGCCGAGCTGGTGACGGCCCGGCGCCGGCCCGAGGAAGCGGGGCCGAGGGTCCGGTACGTCACCGCCCTCTTCCTTGCGAGGTGCGCGCAGTGTCCGACCAGGTTCCCCCCATGCGGACATCCGATTCCGAACGTGACCGGATCGCCCAGCTGCTCCAAGAGCATTTCGCCCAGGGGCGGTTGGACCACGAGGAGTTCACCGAACGCCTCTCCGGCGCCTACAAGTCGCGTACCGAGGCGGAGCTGGCCCGGGTCACCGAGGATCTTCCCGAACGCGATCTCGCCGAGTTGCGGGACGCGGAACGGGTGCCGGAGGAGGCCTCGGCCTCTCCACTGAGTTGGCGTGATCCTGCTCTCCTCATCCCTTGGTTCCTGTGGGGCGGGGTCAACCTCCTCTGTTTCGCCATCTGGCTGATCGTCTTCCTCACCACCGGCCACTCCTATCCCTGGTTCCTGTGGGTTCTGTTCCCGTGGGGGATCCTCATGGGGTTGGTGACACTCGGGGTGATGTGGGGACAGCGCGGAGGCGAGGACGGCCTCCACCGGTAGTGACTGATCGGGGCTTGTCCGGTGTAAGGTGTTCCGCCCTCTGGCAGGAGTACTTGCCCGAAGGGGTAGACTTGCATTGCCCATACGCGGGCTGTTGGGTCAGTCTGCCTTCCTCGTTGCGCGTCCACACGGCGCACGCTCTTGCAGTTGGCCCGAGCTTCCAGTGAGTTCTGGCGTCGGTGACGTGTGTGACCAGTCGTCGCCGGGGCCGTAATGTCATGCCAGGACCGCTGGGGACGCGTCGGGTTGTCCTGATCAACCAATCGATGAGCGAGGCGTGGAGGACATGGCCAAGAAAGACGGCGCCATCGAGATCGAGGGTTCCGTTGTCGAGTCCCTACCCAACGCTGTGTTCAAGGTAGAGCTCGACAACGGGCACCAGGTCCTTGCCCATATCAGCGGCAAGATGCGGATGAACTACATCCGCATTCTTCCCGACGACCGTGTCGTCGTGGAGCTGAGCCCGTACGATCTCACGCGCGGGCGCATCGTTTACCGCTACAAGTAGTCGGCTGGGGCCGCACGGCCCGGAGCCGCATGAGTTCGGAGTCACCATGAAGGTCAAGCCGAGCGTGAAGAAGATGTGCGCGAAGTGCCGCGTGATCAGCCGCAACAGGCGGGTTATGGTCATCTGCTCGGACCCGCGCCACAAGCAGCGCCAGGGTTAACGACCCGGCGGGCTTGCTGCGGATTCACGCATCGCAAGCACCCGTCCCGGGGCTTCCCGGGAGGTTGTGGAACAACAGGAACCCGTCCCGATTCCCGTCCGACCGCATCGACGGTCCGGGAACCACCCCTGGTCGGAGGCCGGGGCCTCGTCGATTGGGCGACGAGAGGGTGGGACGGGTACAGACCTCCGCACAAGAAGAGATGGAGTATCGCCCACATGGCACGTATTGCCGGCGTGGACCTCCCCCGTGACAAGCGGGTGGAGATCGCTCTCACATACGTCTTCGGGATCGGTCGCACGCGCGCGATCGAGACCGTCAACAACGCTGGTGTCGACGGCAGCACCCGCATCCACGAGCTGTCCGAGGAAGACCTCGTCAAGCTCCGCGAGTGGATCGAGAACACCTACCAGGTCGAGGGTGACCTGCGCCGCGAGGTGCAGGCCGACATCCGTCGCAAGATGGAGATCGGTAGCTACCAGGGCATCCGTCACCGTCGTGGTGTGCCCGTCCGCGGTCAGCGCACGCAGACCAACGCGCGCACCCGCAAGGGCAAGAAGAAGACCGTGGCCGGTAAGAAGAAGTCCGGCAAGAAGTAGTCCGCTCGGACCATCCACCGAGTCCGAGAACCGTTTACGGACCGATGATCTCTGGGAGTTTCGCCAATGCCGCCTAAGGGCCGTCAGGGTGCCGCGCGCAAGGTGCGCCGCAAGGAAAAGAAGAACATTGTCCACGGACACGCTCACATCAAGAGCACGTTCAACAACACGGTGGTGACCATCACCGACCCGAACGGTGCCGTGATCTCGTGGGCCAGCTCCGGTCAGGTCGGCTTCAAGGGTTCGCGTAAGTCGACCCCCTACGCCGCTCAGATGGCCGCCGAGTCCTCCGCGCGCCGTGCCCAGGAGCACGGTGTCCGCAAGGTGGACGTGTTCGTGAAGGGCCCGGGGTCGGGCCGGGAGACCGCCATCCGTTCGCTGCAGGCGACCGGTCTGGAGGTCGGCTCCATCCAGGACGTCACCCCGGTTCCGCACAACGGCTGCCGTCCGCCCAAGCGCCGCCGGGTCTGATCCCGTCTCCGGCGTCCGCGTACCTGCCCCGCGGGCGCCGTGCCGCGCTTGTCGGCCGTGCTCCCATCACGGGAGCGCGCGCTGGGTAGGAATCCGGTCAACGGGCACCCGTCCGGTGGTGCCCGTCAGGTGGTCGTCAAATAGCGGGCGGCCATGTGGAAGGGAAGACACGGACCATGTTGATCGCACAGCGTCCCACGCTCACCGAGGAAGTCGCCTCGGACCTGCGCTCGAAATTCGTCATCGAGCCGCTCGAGCCGGGCTTCGGTTACACCATCGGCAACTCGCTCCGGCGCACGTTGCTGTCCTCCATCCCCGGTGCGGCTGTCACGAGCATCCGCATCGAGGGCGTCGAGCACGAGTTCACCACCGTGCCCGGTGTCAAGGAGGACGTCACCGAGATGATCCTCAACCTCAAGGGCCTGGTCGTCAGCTCCGAGCACGACGAGCCGGTGCTGATGTACCTGCGCAAGCAGGGCCCCGGTGTGGTGACCGCCGCGGACATCGCTCCGCCGGCCGGTGTCGAGGTGCACAACCCCGACCTGCACCTGGCCACGCTCAATGGCAAGGGCAAGCTCGAGATGGAGTTGACGGTCGAGCGCGGCCGCGGTTACGTCTCGGCTACGCAGAACAAGCAGCAGGGTCAGGAGATCGGCCGTATCCCGATCGACTCGATCTACTCCCCGGTGCTGCGTGTGACCTACAAGGTCGAGGCCACCCGTGTGGAGCAGCGCACCGACTTCGACCGCCTGATCGTCGACATCGAGACCAAGCCGGCCATCCGTCCCCGTGACGCCGTGGCCAGCGCGGGCAAGACCCTGGTCGAGCTCTTCGGTCTGGCGCGTGAGCTCAACGTCGACGCCGAGGGCATCGACATGGGCCCGTCGCCGACGGACGCCGCACTCGCGGCGGACCTGGCGCTGCCCATCGAGGACCTCAACCTCACGGTCCGGTCCTACAACTGCCTCAAGCGTGAGGGGATCCACAGCGTCGGCGAGCTGGTTGCCCGCTCCGAGCAGGACCTGTTGGACATCCGCAACTTCGGTGCCAAGTCCATCGACGAGGTCAAGCAGAAGCTCGTCGACATGGGCCTGTCGCTGAAGGACTCCCCTCCCGGATTCGACCCCGGCTCCGCGGCCGATTCCTTCGGCTCCGAGGACGACGAGGACGAGTCCTTCGTCGAGACGGAGCAGTACTAGACCTTCGTCGCCCAATGGTCCCCGGCCGAGTGCTGCCGTGGACCGCACCACTAGGAGAACGACACCATGCCCACGCCTACGAAGGGCGCCCGTCTGGGTTCCGGGCCGGCTCACGAGCGGCACATGCTGGCGAACCTCGCCACCTCGCTGCTCACCCACGGCCGCATCCGCACCACCGAGACCAAGGCCAAGCGTCTGCGTCCCTACGTCGAGAAGCTGATCACTTTCGGCAAGCGCGGTGACCTGCACGCCCGTCGCCAGGTGCTGACCAAGATCACCGACAAGGCCGTCGTGCACGAGCTGTTCACCGAGATCGGCCCGCGCTTCGAGAACCGTCCCGGTGGTTACACCCGCATCACCAAGATCGGTCCGCGCAAGGGCGACAACGCCCCGATGGCCGTGATCGAACTGGTCGAGGCCATGGCCGCCCCGGCCGCTCCGGCCACCTCGGCCGCTCCCTCGGAGGAGACCTCCTCCGAGGAGGCCGCCGGGGCCTCGGAAGCAGGGGACCAGCCTGCCGAGGACACCACCTCGGAGCAGACCGCTCAGGCCGAGGGCGACAAGTCCGAGGACAAGTAAGACAAGGCGCACGACGTTTTCGCGTGCTTCCTGCCGAGTGCCCGATCCCCGTGGGGGGTCGGGCACTCGTCGTATCCGGGACGGGACAGCAACGATGGACGTGAACGAGATGACGGTCGGGGGCCCCGAGCTGGTGCGGGTGCGCTTCGACATCGCCTACGACGGCACCGACTTCTCCGGGTGGGCCACCCAGCCGACCCGGCGTACCGTCCAGGGGGAGCTGGAGAACGCGCTGGCCAAGGTTCTGCGCCTGCCGTCGGTGCCGCTGACCTGCGCGGGGCGTACCGACGCGGGTGTGCACGCGCGCGGTCAGGTGGCCCAGGCCGACGTGCCGCTGCAGACGTGGGAGCGCGAGGGGGAGCGGGTGCTGCGGCGCCTGGCCGGTGTGCTGCCCAAGGACGTACGGGTCAACGACGCGCGTGTGGCCCCGCCCGGCTTCGACGCCCGCTTCTCCCCCCTGTTCCGGCGCTACCTGTACCGGGTCGGTGACGCACCCTACGGAGTGGATCCGCTGCGGAGGCGGGACGTGTTGTGGCACAGGCGCCCGTTGGACACGGACCGGATGAACGCCGCGGCTGAGCGGTTGCGCGGCGAGCACGACTTCGCGGCGTACTGCAAGAAGCGGGAGGGTGCGACGACCGTCCGTGAACTGCTGCACCTGTCGTGGGAGCGGGTGGACGAGCACCTGCTGCACGGGACGATCAAGGCGGACGCGTTCTGCCACAACATGGTGCGTGCGCTCGTGGGAGCGCTGTTGGCGGTCGGGGACGGCCGACGTGCGCCCGAGTGGCCGGGGGAGGTGTTGCGGGCCGGTGTGCGCGATTCGTCGGTGCACGTGGTCGGTCCGCAGGGGCTGAGCCTGGAGGAGGTGCGCTACCCCGCGGACGAGGAGCTCGCACCGCGTGCGTCCGCGACCCGGCGGGTGCGGGAACTGCGCTGAAGCGGCCGTGCGCGTGGGTACCCGGATGAGACACCCGCGGAAAACACGAGGGGCGGCGGCCTGTGTGGCCGCCGCCCCGTCACGTGTGTCGGACCGGCCCTCTAGGAACGCTCGTCGGAGATCGAGGTGTGGAGTTCCTCCAGGAACCCGTCGCTGACGCTGCGCAGCTCGGTGGCGTCCTCCGCGCCCTCTTCCGAGCCCTCTTCCCCGGCCGTGCCGTCCGTGCCGAGGGAGAAGAGCACGTACCGCCCCCACGTGGCGCTGTTGCCGAACCCGCCGGCGTGGTCCAGGCCCTCGGCGGCCGACCCTTCTTCGCCGGACAATCCCGCGAACCACTGGGCGGCGACGAGGTCCTGTTCGCCCAGAGCGGCCCCTGCCTCTTCCTCCGAGGGCATGGCGGCCACACCGACGGTCACCGCGTGTCCGTCGTCCTCGTTGAGGTAGGAGGCGCGCACCAACTGGCGGCAGTCGTTGCCCGAGAGCACCTCGCCGTACTCGCCGTGTGCGCCCTCGGCGCAGTCCTCGACGTCGTCGACCGCGACCCGGTCGAAGTCACCGTCGTAGTCGTCGGTGCTCAGCGACACGGACTCGGGGAAGAGGGTCTCGGAGTCGAGCGCGTCCGGGTCCTCGTCCTCGTTCGCGACGGTCGCGGCCTGGGCGCCGCCGTCGGGGAGCGATCCGCTGGAGGCGATGAAGTAGGCGCCGCCCGCCGCTGCGACGAGCAGGACCACGAAACCGCCGATCAGCAGGGTCTTGCGCTTGCCGGTGCCGGAGTTGCCGCCCTCGTCGTAGTAGTCGTGGTCGTCCATGCTCTGGACGTCGAACTGTGCGGTGTCGGCGCCGTGGTCCTCGGGGACCTCGTCACGGAAGAGCGGACGGTCGTCGCCGCGTCCGGACGAGGGGACGGCGGCGAAGTTCTGGGTGGCTCCCACCGACTCGGTCGGAAACATCGGTTCCTCGGGGGGCGTGTCACCGGGACCGGCTCCGGGGCCGGGACCCTGAGGGCCGCCGTGAGGCATGGGCGGCGGAGGGCCGTTGGGGCCGCCGGGACCACCGGGAGGCGGGCCCTGGGGGCCGCCCGGCCCCATGGGCGCGCCGGGCGGCACGGGGGGACCCGCAGGGTGCCCGGGGCCCTGCGGTCCGTGCTGGGCGCCGGGACCGTGCGGGCCTCCTGTACCCATCGGAGGGGGCGGTCCGTTCGGGGAGCCGTGGCCCATGGGCGGGTGCGGGCCGCTGGGGCCGTTGGGGGCGCCCGGAGGCGGGCCCTGGGGGAATCCGGGCCCGCCGGGGCCCTGCGGGGGACCGGGGGGAACGGGCGGCTGACCGCCGCCCGGGCCCATGGGGCCCTGGGGAGCTCCGGGCCCCCGGGAGCCACCCGGACCTTGAGGGGGGCCGGGGGGCATGGCCCGGTGCGGTCCCCCGGGGCCCTGGGGTCCGTTGGGTCCGTTGGGGCCGCCCGGCCCCGGAGGCCCACCAGGGCCCGGAGGCCCACCGGGGCCCGGGCGGCCGCCCGGGGGCACGGGCGGCTGCTGTGGGCCTTCCGGGGCGCGGGGCGCGCCCGGTGCACCGTGGCCTTCCGGTGCTTGCGGGCGGTGTGGCGGGTGCGGGCCGCTGGGGCCGTCGTGGCCCTCGGGGTCCGGGGGGACATTGCGATTCATGGCTTGGTGGGATCCGCTCGGGGTGTGGGGATGTCCGGGGCCATTGTGCCCCCTGGGGGGCATGGGGCCGTAGGGGCCACCGGTCGGGCCCGTGGGGCCTCCGGGGGTGCTGGGCTCCATGGGACCGGTAGGGCCGACAGGGCCGCTGTGGNGTGTCTGTCCGGGGCGGCTGCGGTCCTCCGGGAGGGACGGGTGCGTACCCGCCGCTCTTCGTGTCCGTGGGAAAGTTCTGGTGCCCGGCCGGTGTCTGTGAACCGGCGCCTTCGGTGCCGGCCCACGGGGGTGTCGGGACGCTGAACGTCGGTTCCCGTGCACCGGTTCCCTCGGTGTCGGCCCATGGAGGCCGCGGAGCGCTGGGCGGGACCGGTGCGTATCCGCTCTGGAGCGCGTCGCCGGGGGCGGCAGATCCCTCCGGCCCGGCCGCCGCACCGGACGCCCCGGCGCCGCTGTGACCGGTCTCTCCCTCTCCGAGGGCGCCCGAGCGGCCGAAACCCCACGCGCCGGACCCGTCGTCTGTGAAATCCTGTTCCCCGGCCCCTGCGGGGGCCGAGGGCTCCGGTCCCAGCAGGTCCCGGCCGTCACCGTTCTGCTGTCCGTCCGGACCGTTCTGCGGCGAGTGCGGATGCGTACTGATGAGAGTCTCCGAAGGCTCCGAGGATGGGACGGAAGGCGCCCGTGCGTTCCGATCGCGGGGGAGACGGGATCGTGACGGGTGTCTCCGAGGGGGTGTCAGTGCCCGTCGCACGGGGGCAGAGAGCGTCCTTTCGGTGCAAGGGTAACCAACGCCCGGCCGAGAACGGGACGAAGCACTTCTGACGGCAGGCATAATAAAAGGCGGAGAGGTCACGGACGTGGCCCCGGGTCCGTACTATGGAGTGCGGACGTGGTCCTGCGCGGGACACCTGGATTCGTTTTGACCTGTATCCGGGGAGCCGAGTAGGATGTTCCGTCGTTGTGCGTTGAGTTGCCGTGGGCCCCAGACATCGAGTCACAGGGAGCCGATCCACGCACCACCGTCTGCGCACTCACCACCGGAGTCGTCCTGAAATGGTATGGGACATCCGGCCAGTGACGGCCCCGCAACCGCGGGGAGTTCCCGGCCCCGCGCCCGCGGGGGTGTTCCGTAAACGAGTCCACCATCCCTCCTGGGATGGGGCAGCCGACTGAAGAGCGAAGGCAAACGATCGTGCGCACATACAGCCCCAAAACTAGCGATGTCCAGCGTCAGTGGCACGTTGTCGACGCTACCGATCTCGTGCTCGGGCGTATGGCGAGCCAGGTTGCCACGCTGCTTCGGGGCAAGCACAAGCCCTACTACGCGCCCCACATCGACACCGGCGACTTCGTGATCGTCGTGAACGCCGACAAGGTCGCGCTGACCGGTAAGAAGCTGGAGCAGAAGCGCGCGTACCGGCACTCCGGTTACCCGGGCGGTATGCGTTCGGTCTCCTACTCGGAGCTGATGGAGAAGTACCCCGAGCGCGCCATCGAGAAGGCCGTGAAGGGCATGCTCCCCAAGGGTCCCCTCGGGCGCCAGATGGCCAAGAAGCTCAAGGTGTATTCCGGCCCGGAGCACCCGCACCAGGCCCAGCAGCCGGTTCCGTTCGAGATCGGCAAGATCGAGCAGTCCGCCTAGGCGTTCGCGAGACTTTACAGGAAGTACGAGGAGAACCGTGGTCGAGCCCACCGGCATCGAAGACGTCGAGCAGGAGTACACCGAGAACCCGGAGGAATTCCCCTCCGAGTACACCAGCGAGTCCGACGAGACCGTCGCTGCCTACGTTCCCACCGCGTCCGGCCCCAGTGCCGGCACCGGCCGCCGCAAGAAGGCCGTGGCCCGTGTCCGGATCGCGCCCGGCACCGGTGAGGTCAAGGTCAACGGCAAGTCGCTCGAGGACTACTTCCCGGACAAGGTCCACCAGCAGGCCATCAAGGAGCCGCTGGTCTCCCTCGGGTTCGACGGCGCCTACGACGTCTTCGCCCGTCTGAACGGCGGAGGCCCGAGTGGACAGGCCGGCGCCATGCGTCACGGCGTTGCCCGTGCGCTGTCGTCCCTGGACCCGGAGAACAACCGCCCGACCCTCAAGAAGGCCGGTTTCCTCACCCGCGACGACCGCGAGGTCGAGCGGAAGAAGGCCGGTCTCAAGAAGGCGCGCAAGGCTCCCCAGTTCTCCAAGCGCTGATGCTCTCTCGCCGGCTCCTGCCCGGCTGAGCTGTGGCCCGTACGTCGTCCCCGCTCACGGGGAGGGCGTACGGGCCTTTGTTTTTCCGGTGGCGTTTTTCCTGCCACCCCGAACTCTCCGGCGCCGTCAAGGACGCGCCGATCTCGAAAGGGGCTGACGCTGTGGCTCGGCTGTTCGGAACCGATGGTGTACGCGGTGTCGCGGGTCAGGACCTGACCGCAGATCTCGTACTGGACCTGTCCGTCGCGGCGGCGCGCGTGCTCACGGAGCGGCGCGAAGGACGACGGCCCATGGCGGTCGTGGGCCGTGATTCGCGCGCCTCCGGTGAGTTCCTCGAGGCGGCCGTCGTCGCCGGGCTGGCCAGCACCGGGGTGGACGTGGTCCGGGCGGGCGTGCTGCCGACCCCGGCCGTGGCCCACCTCACCGGTGACCTCGGGGCGGACTTCGGTGTCATGCTCTCGGCCAGCCACAACCCCGCCCGCGACAACGGGATCAAGTTCTTCGCAGAGGGCGGCCACAAGCTCGCCGATGCCCTCGAGGACGAGATCGAGGGCATGCTCGGAGTGCCTTCCACCCCGGCCACCGGCGAGGACGTGGGCCGGGTCGCGGAGGCCACCGACGGGGCCGAGCGTTACGTCGAACACGTCGTCGGGTCCCTGCGCCACCGTCTGGACGGGTTGAAGATCGTCGTGGACTGCGCGCACGGTGCCTCGAGCACCGTCGCCCCCGAGGCCCTGCGCCGGGCGGGCGCCGAGGTCATCGCGATCGGTGACGCCCCCGACGGCCACAACATCAACAAGGGCCACGGCTCCACGCACCTGGACGCGCTCCAGGAGGCCGTGCGCCTGCACGGCGCCGACGCCGGTATCGCCAATGACGGTGACGCCGACCGCTGCCTGGCCGTGGACTCCGGCGGAGAGGTCGTCGACGGAGACCAGATCCTGGCGATCCTGGCGACCGAGCTGAAGGGGTCCGGCCGGCTGGCCGAGGACACCCTCGTGGTCACGGTCATGTCCAACCTGGGGCTGAAGCTGGCGATGAAGCGCGAGGGCGTGTCCGTGGTCGAGACGGCCGTGGGCGACCGCTATGTGCTCGAGGAGATGAAGCGCGGCGGGTTCACGCTGGGCGGTGAGCAGTCGGGCCACGTGATCCTGCTCGACCACGGCACCACCGGTGACGGGGTCCTGACCGGTCTGCACCTGATGTCGGCGATCGCACGCCGCGGTCAGGGGCTGGCCGAGTTGGCCGAGGTCATGACGCGTCTGCCGCAGGTGCTGATCAACGTTCCGGACGTGGACCGCACCAAGGTGAACGACTCCGCACCGTTGTGGGCGGCCGTGCGCGAGGCCGAGTCCGTGCTGGGCGAGACCGGCCGGGTTCTGCTGCGCCCGAGCGGTACCGAGCCGAAGGTCCGCGTCATGGTCGAGGCGCCCGAGGAGGAGCAGGCCCGCGCCGTCGCGGAGGAGCTCGCCGGGGTGGTACGCAAAGAGCTGTCCTGACGGGCACGCCACCGAACGACGGAACGCGGTCGCACGGCTCCGGGGAGGAGCGGTGCGACCGTTTCTCGTGTGGCCCCCTGGGCAGAGGCCATGGGGTCGGGGAAGGGAACGGGCATGGTCACGGACACGTGGTTCGGTCAGGCGCTGACGGTCGGCGTCGACATCGGCGGCAGCAAGGTCTCGGCGGGTGTGGTCACACCGCAGGGACGGCTCCTGGCACAGGTGCGCACCGAGACCCCGCACCGCAGCAAGAGCTCCGACGTGGTGGAGGAGACCGTCGTCGGGGCCGTCGACGAGCTCCGCTCCGCCCATCCTGTGCGTGCGGTCGGGGTGGGTGCGGCCGGTTTCGTGGACGAGCACCGCGCCGAGGTCCTGTTCGCTCCGCACCTGTCGTGGCGGGGCGAACCCCTGCGGGACGCGTTGTCGGTACGGCTCGGGTTGCCGGTGGTGGTGGAGAACGACGCGAACGCTTCCGCCTGGGCCGAGGCGCGTGTGGGCGCGGGCCGGGGCTCCGACGACGTCGTGGTGGTGAACCTGGGGACCGGTATCGGTGGGGCGATCGTGCTCGGAGGGCGTCTGTACCGGGGCCGGTACGGGGTGGCCGGGGAGTTCGGGCACATGACGGTGGTTCCCGGCGGGCACCTGTGCGAGTGCGGCAACCGCGGTTGCTGGGAGCAGTACGTGAGCGGCCACGCCCTGGCGCGGGAGGCCCGTTCGCTCGTGGCCGCGGGCTCCCCGGTGGCCGGCGCGCTTTCGGAGGCCGTCGGCGGGAACCCCTCACTGGTCACGGGTGTGCTCGTCGGTGAGCTGGCGGCCAAGGGCGACCGCGCCTGCGTGGAGCTGATGGAGGAGGCGGGGGAGTGGCTCGGCCGGGGCCTGGCCGACCTCGCCGCCGCCTTCGACCCGGAGGTGTTCGTCATCGGCGGCGGGGTCTCGGAGACGGGGGACCTGCTGCTGGGGCCGGCGCGCACCGCTTTCGAGCGCGGGCTCACCGGTCGCGGGTACCGGCCCGCGGCGCGGGTCGTGCCGGCGGCGTTGGGAAACGAGGCGGGGATCGTCGGCGCGGCCGACCTGTCGCGCGAGGGGCTGCCCCGTTGGCGCCAGGGCCGCCGCCAGCGGAGGTTGGGCCGAGGCTGACCCCGGAGCAGGTTCTGGACCCGGATGCCGATCGGGAACGGGACCTCGGCCTCGAGCCCTTCCCGTGCGGCGGTGACGGGGGACGTATCTCGGCATTTCGGTGCCGTCCAGTTCGTGGACGTGGGCGGCCGGCCGGTCCTCTTCCGGCCCGATGCGCCAGAAGTGCGGGAGCCCCGCTCGGGCGTACTTCCTGGGTTCGGTGGTGGCGGAGGGGGCGGCGGGTCCTGGTCCGGGCGGGCTACCCACAATTAACCGAACCCGGTTCTAGTGCGTGGGTCACACTCTCTGTAGAGTGCCTGACATGGATCTCAACGGAATCTCCGCCCTCGTCTCGGGCGGTGCGAGTGGCCTGGGTGAGGCCACCGCCAAGGAACTCGCCTCCGCCGGTGCGACCGTCGTCGTGGCCGACCTCAACGCGGAGCGCGGCGAGGCCGTCGCCAAGGAGATCGGCGGCGTCTTCGTCAGCACCGACGTCTCCCAGGAGGATCAGGTCGGGGCCGCGGTCCAGGCCGCCGTCGACACCGGCAAGCCCTTCCGGGTGGCCGTCTCCTGCGCCGGCATCGGCTGGGCCACCCGGACCGTCGACCGCCACGGCACCCCCCACGACCTGGACAGCTATCAGAAGGTCATCCAGATCAACCTGATCGGTACCTTCAACGTGCTGCGTCTCTCGGCGGCCGAGATCGCCAAGACCGAGCCGGTCAACGAGGACGGCGAGCGCGGCTCCGTCCTCAACACCGCCTCCCTCGCCGGTATCGAGGGCCAGATCGGCCAGATCGCCTACTCCTCCTCCAAGGGCGGTGTCATCGGCATGACCCTGCCGGCCGCGCGCGACCTGGCCGCCGTGGGTGTCACCGTCAACACCATCGCCCCCGGAATCCTCGAGACGCCCATCTACGGTGACGGCCCCGGCTCGGAGGAGTTCAAGCAGAAGCTGGCCTCCCCGGTCCCCTTCCCCAAGCGCCTGGGTACCCCCGAGGAATTCGGCAAGCTCGCCCGTACCCTGGTCGAGGTCAGTTACGTCAACGGTGAGGTCGTCCGCATCGACGGCGGCCTCCGCATGCCCCCGAAGTAGGAGGAACCCGTGTCCGACGAGGTTCTCTACAGCACCGAGGACGGCGTCGCCGTCATCACCATCAACCGCCCCAAGGCCAAGAACGCGGTCAACGCGTCCGTGGCCGGCCAGATCGCCGAGGCCCTCGACGACCTGGACTCGCGAAGCGATCTGACCGTCGGCATCATCACCGGCGCAGGCGGGACCTTCTGCGCGGGTATGGACCTCAAGGCCTTCATGAAGGGTGAGGTCCCGGTCGTGGAGGGACGCGGGTTCGGTGGCTTCGCCGAGGCCCCGCCGAAGAAACCCCTCATCGCCGCGGTCGAGGGCCATGCCCTGGCCGGCGGGTTCGAGGCGGTGCTCGCCTGCGACCTGGTCGTGGCCGCCGAGGGGGCCGAGTTCGGCATCCCCGAGGTCAAGCGCGGACTGGTGGCCGGCGCGGGCGGTCTGCTGCGGCTGCAGCACCGCATCCCGCGCAACCTGGCCTCGGAGTTCGCCCTCACCGGTGAATTCGTGGGTGCCCAGCGCCTGGCCGACCTGGGCCTGGTCAACCGGGTCACCGGCAACGGCGGCGCGCTCGAGGGCGCCAAGGAGCTGGCCACGAGCATCAGCGCCAACGGCCCCCTCGCCGTGCGGGTCTCGAAGGAGATCATGGCGGCCTCCGACGACTGGTCCNCGCCAGCCACGACGCGATGGAGGGTGCGGCGGCCTTCGCCGAGAAGCGTGCCCCCGACTGGAAGGGCGAGTAGCCCGGTCGGAGCGTGAACCGAGGGGCGGTCGACAGAGGTCGGCCGTCCCTCGTGCTGCGTCGGGGGCCGAAGACGCACCGGGGGCGGTCTGGTTCCTGTTGATCCCCATGAGCGCGCCTTGGCCGACTTCTCCCGGCTTGTACGGCCCCGGTCCGACCCGGGTGCGTAGCGGTGCCGGCGCGGCTCCGAGACGGGCACTGAGGGATCGAGGGGCCGCCCCGGCTCGCGAATGTGCCGGTCCCGTGCACGGCCGCGGGCCCTTCTCGGGGTCCGTAGGACCAGGCCCGGACGGGGTACGGCTCAGCTGTGCTCGGAGACCTCCGCGGCCGCCGAGGAGCTCAGCGGCCCGGCCTCGCCCCGGTTCTCCTGCCCCGAGGCCTCCAACAGGTGCGGTTCCAGCGCAGCGGCCATCGACTCGGAGAAGGCGTAGCTGAGGTGGTGCTTGTCGTAGTAGACGAGCTGGTTGCCGATGACGCCCTGGCAGGTTCCGTCCTGGCACAGGTATCCGGTGAGGTCGACGAAGCTCGTGTTGTCGGGGACCTCGGCCAAGTCCTGGTAGGGGGCGGTCTCGGCCATGGAGTCGCGCTGGTCGGCCACGCACTCGGCGGCGCCTTCCTGGGCGACGCACTCGGGCACGTCGTAGTCGAAGCGCGGGGTGTCGCGGACCGCGATCATGTCGATGCCCATCTCGTCGAGCTGGTACCAGCGCTGCACGAAACCGTCGGGGACGTGCTCCTCGCCGTCCTCACTGGAGTCGGTCAGGGACGCCAGGCCGAAGACCGCGTCGATGTCGCGGCTTCCCAGCTCGGTCATGACCTGCTGGTTCCACGCCGTGCAGTTGGGGTACTCCTTGCCGGCGCGGTACTGGACCTCGGGGCTGAACTGGCACGCGTTCCGGGTCATCATGACCATGTTCCAGCCCTGGCGTTCGGTGATGGTCTTCATCGCGTCGAACCAGTGGCGGACGTGGGAACTGCCCACGAGCGCGATGGTGAAGTCGGCGTCGGGGTCACCGAACTCGCACAGCACCATCTCCTCGTCCTCGGCCACGGCGTTGCACTCGTCGGTCCGCGCGATGGTGTCCTCGGCGACCGTGGAGGTGTCGGGGTGCACGGGCAGGACCGGCAGCTCGGTCGCCAGTTCCTGATCGAGGTGGACGGCGGCGCCCGGGTAGTTCATCGGGTTGGAGCTGAGCTCCAGGCGCAGGTCGCGGTTGCGGTCGATCTCCTGGCCCCACAACGAGGTCGCCACCAACACGGGCACGATGAAGAGCACACCTGCCGCCAGCGACCAGATCGGGGCCTTGTACCGGGTGGTCACACGGGTGACGCCGCCGTCGACGGCCCAGGTCGTGGCGACAGCGGCCACGAAGGAGACCGCCAGGATCATCAGGCCGCCGGTGAAGGACGGGCGGACCCGGTCGGTGACCTCCAGGTAGAAGACCAGCACCGGCCAGTGCCACAGGAACAGGGGGAAGGCGCGTCCGCCCAGCCAGGGCAGCGGCCGCATACTCAGCAGGCGGTTGGCGGTAAAACGTCCGTTCCCGTTCTCACCGGCGCCGGCGAGGATGACGAGCGCTGCCGCGGCGGTCGGCCACAAGGACGCGTAACCGGGGTAGTCCAGGGTGTCGCTGATGACCGCGCCGCAGGTCACGAGGGCGGCCAGACCCAGCCACCCGGCGGCCCCGCGCAGCCATCCGGGCAGGTTCAGGTAGGGGACCGACAGGGCGAGCAGCCCGCCCAGCGCCAGTTCCCACAACCGGGCGCCGCTGTCGAAGTAGGCCCACACGGGCTCGTTGGCGGTGATCCACACGGAGTACACGAAGGAGCCCGCCGCGACCAGCGCGACCGATCCGAGGGCGGCCGTTCGGATCCGCATCCCCAGCCACGCCGCGACCATGCCCACCGCGGTGATGAACAGCGGCCACACCAGATAGAACTGCCCCTGGATCGCCAGTGACCAGAAGTGCTGTACCGGGCCGGCCGCGGAATTCTCGGCCATGTAGTCGACGGAGCCGAAGGCCAGGTTCCAGTTGCCGTAGTACAGGAGTGAGGCCTGCACCTCGCTGAGGATCTCGGTCCAGCGCGAACGCGGTATGAACAGGTAGGTGCCGAGGAGGACCGCACCGAGCACGACCGCGCCCGCTGGGGAGAGCCGTCTGAGGACCTTGCTCCAGTAGGCACCGAACTCGACCCGGTCGCCGCGTTCCAGGGTGCGTACCAGCGACCCCGTGGCCAGGAATCCGGTGAGCAGCAGAAAGACGTCGACGCCCCCGGAGACCGTGCCGAACCAGATGTGGTAAACGGCGATCAACAGGGCGGCGACGGCACGCAACCCCTCGATGTCGAGGCGGTGGCGGCTCTGAGCCGACGGGGTCACCGGTGAGGAGAGCACGTCGGAGACGGGTCGCGGGGCAGGAGCGGACACGGAACGACTCCAGGCTCGGGACAGAAGAGAACGTGGATGCGCCAAGCGGGCGGCGCTGCGCGCGCAGGCCGAGAGAAGTGGTCGGCGTCCCTGAGGGGCCCGCAGCTTCAGTATTGGGTCGGGGCACGACCACTCCGGAAGCAGGGGCGCCCTTGTTGCCAACTCGAGATTCAATCTCTGTGGTCACGTAGCCCTGTGGCCCTCCGGGTGAGGCGTGGATCACCGGGGCCGGTGAGGTGGGTCCCGTGCCCAGGGCCTCGGGGCTGTCCCGTGGTTTCCGCGGGGACGTCATCCTGATGTCACGTTTTCGGCACTTTTCGCCTCTCGTGTCACCGGGGAAGGTCATCCGGCCGTCATCTCTGTGGGTCCCGCGGTGCTGCCCGTTCGCGCACATTCCTCGCGACGGTCGGCCCGACATCCTCCCGAGACCGTGTCCTACCCCCGACCTGCCTCATGGAGGTCCACGTATGAACACGTTCACGCTCGCCGATGTTCGCGAGCAGACTTACAAACCCCGGGACTCTTGGTGGACGGTCTGGCTCGTCGACCCCCTCGCCTCACGATTGGTGGCCTTCACCGCGAACCGCACCTCGATCACCCCGAACCAGCTCACGCTCGCGGCGCTGTTCCTGGGTCTGGTCTCGGCGGTCTGTTTCTTCCTGGGCGACTGGTACTGGCTGATCACCGGTGCTGCGCTGTTCCATCTGAGCTTCGTGCTCGACTGCATGGACGGCAAGGTCGCCCGCCTCAAGGGCAACGGTTCCGTCTTCGGGAGCTGGTTGGACTACGTCTTCGACCGCATCAGGGTCCTGATCTGCGCGATCGCGCTGATGGGCGGCCAGTTCCTGCAGACCGGCGCCCCGGTCTTCCTGTGGTTCCTGCTGGGCATCGTCTTCACCGACATGTTCCGCTACCTGAACTCGCCGCAGATGGCGAAGGTGCGTTCGACCATGCGCCGCCACATCGCCTCGGTCATCCGCGAGGTGGAGGAGGCCACCGAGGGCGACACCAGCGGGGTGCGCCGGGCGGCCGGCACCTTCGGCAGTGACGAGAGCGTCGTCGACCACTTGGGCGACGACGACGCCAGCGTCTCCCTCGGCGGCACGGAGCGGGTCAACGCGCCCGGTGCGGCCATGCATCACGCCGACCCCGGCCAGGTCACCCAGCCGACCGCTACGAGCAAGGCCAAGGAGCTGCAGAGCACCACGCTGCAGAAGGGGTTCGACCGCCGTTTCCCCTGGTACCGGACCATGCGGGACTCCTTGCGCACCAACCGCATTCGTCCGCACCTGTTCAGCGGCATCGAGTACCAGATGGGTGTCTTCATCATCGCGCCGCTGGTGGGCGTGTTCTCCCTGACGGGCATGCTCGTGACCATCGCGGCCTCGGCGGTGTTCATGTTCGCCTTCGAGGTGCTGATCATCTACAAGCTGTGGTTGTCCACGCAGGAGTTCACCCGCGTCACCCGCGACATCAACACCGCGCTGGTCTCCTTGGAGGAGCGTCGGCGCGAGAACGCCGCGATGTCCTGAGCCGGGACACGGACACGGTTACGGGGGACGCCGCGCGTGCGCAGCGCCCCCGTACCGGGGATTCGGTCGTTGCGGGCCGGGGGCGCTCTTCCCGCGCCCGCAGGGCCGCCGGCCTCACTCGGGGAGGTTCCGGACCACCCCGCCGTCCTGCAACCGACTGCGTTCGTTGTCGGCGGGGTCGGGCGCCGCGAGCACGAACGCGACCAGGGCGGCCAGGCCCAGCCCGACCGCGAGCAACCCGCCGCAGCCGAAACTGATCCACAGCCACGGTGCGGCCTGGGGCCCGCTCCTGGGCGCGGGCGCGCCGCCCCCGGGAGAAGTGTGTTTGTCGGAGGACGGTTCCTGTGAGGGCTGCTGGCTCATGAGCTCCGGCTCCCTGTCGACGGGGCCACCGTTCGCAGGGCCGGTGCCCCGCCACAAGCGCATACCCAGGTCCCCTGCCCCGTACGCCCTCGCGCGGGCCGTGTGCGGCCGCTCCCGGGCGGGCCCGGCGGGACGGGCCGGGCAGAACCGTCCTCGGGAGCGCGGCCTAGGGTGGGGGCATGGCACGGCTGCTCATCGTTCACCACACCGTCTCGCCCGCCACGCAGGAGATGCTCGACGCGGTCCTGGAAGGCGCGCACACCGACGACATCGAGGGTGTGGAGGTGCACGCCCGCGCCGCCCTGGCCGCGGGCCCGACGGAGCTGCTCGCCGCCGACGCCCTTCTCCTCGGTACCCCGGCCAACATCGGGTACATGTCAGGAGCCCTCAAGGATTTCTTCGACCGCAGTTACTACCCGGCCCGGAACGACACCCGGGGACTGCCCTACGCCCTGTACGTGCACGGGGACAACGACACGTCCGGCGCCGTGCGGGCCGTGGAGTCCGTCTCCAAGGGCATGGGCTGGGAACGCCACCGCCCGCCGGTGACCGTGACGGGCCGTCCCGACGCCGACGCCCGCGAGGCCTGTTGGGAACTGGGCGCCGTCACTGCGCTCGCGGCACTGGAGCGGGCCCAGGGCTGAGCTCGGTCCGGGGCCGGAGCCCCGCAGGCGGGGTTGTTCGACGGTACGGGCCGGCGGAACGCGGTCCCCGTGGTGCGCGGGTTCAGTATCCGCGCCAGGCGCCCTGGTGATAGCCGATGATACGCGGGTGCATCATCGTGGAGGCTTCCGCGGCCTCCTCCTCTTCACTGCGGTCCCTCGGGAAGACCTGGGCGGCGTCGAGCAGCTCCTCGTCCAAGAACTCCAGAGCCGGCGCGTCCTCGGGTACGTCCAGCTCCGGTTCCCCCTGGGCCGAGGCGAGGTAGAAGCCCCAGTTTCCGAAGGTGGGCACGTCCACGTTGTAGGGCACCGAAGCGAACTCGGCATCCTCCAGCGAGTGGCCCACGCTCCAGTACGCCTCGGGGGCGAAGTACGGTGAACCGGCCTGGACGACCAGCCGGCCGTCCTCGGCCATCCTCTCGCGCACCAACGAGTAGAACTCGACCGTGTACAGCTTCGAGGTTCCCACGTCCTCGCCGTCGGGCAGGTCGGCCACGACCGCGTCGAACTGTCCGGCCTCCTCGCGCAGCCACTGGAACGCGTCGGTGTTGACGACCTCCACACGCGGATCCTCGAGGGCGTTCTCGTTGAGGTCGCGGATGACGGGTTCGTTGACGGCCAGCTCCACCACCGCCGGGTCCAGGTCCACGACGGTGACGCTCTCGACGTCGTCGTACTCCAGGATCTCGCGCACCGCCAGCCCGTCGCCGCCGCCCAGCACCAGCACGTTCTCGCGTGGCCCGTCCATCACCGGGTGGATGAGCGACTCGTGGTAACGGTACTCGTCCAGGGTGGAGAACTGCAGGCTCCCGTTGAGGAACAGGCGCACGTCCTTCCCGTCGACCGACCGGGTCAGGACGACCTCCTGGTACTCCGAACGTTCGGCGTGCACGATCGGGTCCCGGTACATGGCCTGGCGGGCGTCGATCTCGAACTGGTCCGCGTACAGGTAGGCCAGCCCCAGGGCCGCGACGATCACACTCAGTCCGGCTCCGAGGCCCGCGTAGGCGCGGCGGCTCAGATCGTCGCGGAAAAGCCACAGGACCACGGCCACACCCACGACCGCGTTGAGCAGACCCACCGCGAGCGCGCCCTTGGGCAGACCCAGGACGGGCAGCAGCAGGAACGGGAACGCCAGACCGCCGATGAGCCCGCCCACGTAGTCGGCGGCGAACAGGTCCGCGACCGCCTGGGAGGCCTCTTGCTTGCGGATGCGCTGGATCAGCGTCATCAGCAGGGGGATCTCCATGCCGATGAGCATGCCGATGATGAACGACAGCACCACAAGCGCCGGCTGGTAAGCGGAGAACCACGCGAAGGCCGCGTAGAGCAGCAGCACCGACAGACCGCCGATGAGGGAGAGCAGACCCTCGATGACGGCGAAGGACAGCGCGGGACGGTGCTGGAACCGTTTGGACAGCAGCGACCCCACACCCATCGCGAACACCATGACCGACAGGACCACGGAGGCCTGCGTGATGGTGTCGCCGAGGAGGTAACTGCCGATCGCGACGAGAGCGAGCTCGTACACCAGGCCGCAGGCGGCGCAGATGAACACCGCCAGCATCACGAAGAACCGTGCTGCGCGTGGACGGATCGGGAGCCTGGTTCGGGCGCCTGTCGGGGTCTCGGTCAAGTCGGGGTGCTTTCTTCGGAGAGGGAGGCGCAGGGCCTCAGGAGATGGCGGCGGCCACCACCAAAGCGACGGACAGGTGGGCGGTGGCGCTCACCCAGGTCGCGGGGTGGAACTCGGAACTGGAGATGACGGCCCTCACGCTGGTCGGGGTGATCAGGTCGATGATCAGGAACGAGGCAGCCATCACGGCGAGACCGATGAGCCCGAACGCGGCGGCGGAGAGCAGGCCGGCGCCCAGGCCGAGCTCGGAGTAGCTGGACAGGATCGCGGACACGACCACCACGGCGGCACCCAGGGTGTTGGCCGACACCAGCAGGACCGCGTTGGGGTTGCGTTCCTCCCAGATCAGTTCGTGCAGCTTGCCGGGGGTGAGCAGGTCGGTGGTCAGGTAGCCGAGCAGCATGATGGCCGTTCCGACCGCCCCGTAGCCGAGCGCGGACAGGGAACTGGTGAGGATCTCGTCCATGAAATTGGTCCAAGAGAGGGATTGAGGGATTGACTGTGTCGGGAAGCATGCGCTCCCCGACCTGCAGTTTACTTGCCCGTCCCGGTGCCGCCTCCGCGCGTGTTGCTGCCGCTGCCGCCGCTGTCGTTGGAGCTACCGCCTCCGCCACCGAAGAAGAAGAAACCACCGCCGCCACCGCTGTTGCTGTTGCTGCTGTTGCAGTCGTCCGCTGTCGGGGACGCCGAGGCCGATGGCGACGGGGAGGACCCGAACACCGGTGACGGTGAGGCGGAGGGCGAGGCGGACGGGGAAGCAGAGGGCGAGGCGGAAGGGGAGGCGGACGGGGAGGCCGCGGCGCTCGAGTTGTTGTCGCAGTCCTCGTTGTTCGAACTGCCCCCGCACGCGGAGAGCAGCAGGGTCAGGGCCAGGGCTCCTCCGCACAACACGGAGGACTTCGTCTTGGTCGTTCGGGGCGCCGTGGCCCCGCGCATGGTGTCAACCACGATGGGCATCCTCGGAATCTCAGGGAGTCAGTGTGGCGGCGGTCGTCACCAACTCGCCGCTCTGCGGATACACGTGCCAGGTGGTCCACCGCACCGGCCCGCCGGGATCGGGGGACAGGTGCAGTGCGGTCACCGCGAGCGGGTCCCCCGGGAAGGTGACCAGGAGTCCGCCGGGTGTGTCGGCCACCTCGCGGTGCAGAAGATCCACCCGGCGGGTCAGGTCGGTGTGGGCCAGGTGGTGCACGGAAGACGAGAACCGGTAGTGGCCCGCCGGGGTCCCGGTGGGCTCGCCCTGCTCGGGCAGGCCGCCTTCGACACCGGGCAGGCAGGCCACCGTCTCCACCAGCTCACCGCCCGCCGACCGTACGACGGTCTGGTGGGAGGCGCCCAGGACCCGGAGCTCGACCGTGACGCCGTGCACCCGGCAGGTGCGGGCGGCCAGCGGTTCGACCACCGGATGGTCCAGGGTCCACACCAGGTCGCTGGCCTTGGTGTCGACGAAGGGCGTGCTGATGTTCGTGTGCACGGTCTGCTCAGCTCCCGGGGTAGATCGTGAAGGTGCCGGGCATGATCGTCTTGCCGGTGCTGGCTTCCCAGCTGCCGTGGTCGAAGCGCTCGAAGGACAGCAGGCTGCCGTCGTCCGCCTCGTAGTCGACGTAGTCGAGGCCGCCCTCGGGCTTGAGGCCCGTGGTGCCTTCGGAACGGTAGGAGCCGGAGCCCTTCTCCTGGAGCTTGTAGACGGTGCCTTCGACCTCCATGGCCTTGCCCTGGGGGACGAGATCGAGGTCGGGGCGGGCGGACCACAGGGACAGCTGCAGGTCGGGGTCCTCCTCGACCGACAGCCAACGGCGGCCGCCCTCGACCTCCAGGAAGTGCTCGGCCCACACGGCCCCGCCCTCGGACAGGCGCAGCGAGCCGCGGATCCAGGTGCGTTCGTTGCCCCAGTCGATCATGTCGCCGGCCTTGATGCCGCGGGGGTCTCCCTCGGTCTCGGTGGTTGTGGCGAAGGGGTCGGCCGGGGCCGTGGACTGAACAGGGGCTTGGCTCTGCTGTGCCTTCGCGCGCTGTTTGTAGAGCATGATCCCCACGACGATGGCAACGGCGAGCAGGATGACTAGCAGCACGAATTCGACGGTCAAGGTTCCTCGTTTCGTGGTCTTACGCGTTGAGCGCGGGGGCGACCAAGGGTAGGGATCGCTGGTGGCGGGCCGCGTGGTGCGGCACTGTCCTGTACTGGGTCGGACGCCGCAGAAGCGCCTTCGGTTTCGTTCGTGACCTGATTCGGACAGAAAAAACCGCCCGAAGGGGACCCGAAGGGGAACTTCCTACGGACGGTGACCGTTGAAGAGGCCCCCGTTACGTCCGGTGCGGATCTCCGGTCTCCGCTGGCAGCCTCTCGTCACCTCCCCACCGGCTCCAGGATCCCGGATACAAGCGTGCGCCGGCCATCCCTGCGTGCTCGAGGGCGAGCAGGTCATGGCAAGCGGTTACTCCAGAACCACAGTAGGCGGTGACCGTTTCGGCCGTGTCAGCGCCCAGGACGGAGAAGCGTTCCCACAGGGTCTCGGGGGCCGCGAGGAACCCCTCGCCGTCGAGGTTTCCCTGCCAGGCCGCGCTGCGGGCACCCGGGACGTGGCCGGGCCGGACGTCGACGGGGGCAGGCTGCTCGCCGGTGTAGCGGCCGTACGTACGGGCGTCGAGGAGCAGGTGCTCGGGTTCCCCGGCACGCGCGCTCACGGTCCCGGTGTCGGCGACACGGTCGCAAGGCCAGGGCACGGGTGTGCGCTCGGCGGGTCCGGATGCGACCTCACCGGTCTCCAGAGGACCGTTCCAGGCCTGGACACCACCGTCGAGGAAGGCCGCCGGGGTGCCGAGCACACGCAGCATCCACACCAGCCGCGCGGCCACCGAGCCGCCGGCGTCGTCGTAGACCACCACCGTCGACCCGTCGCCGATGCCGAGGCGGCCCAGGGCGGTGGCGAAGTCCTCTGGGGAGGGCAGCGGATGGCGGCCTCCATCGGCGCTCGCGGGCGCGGCCAGGTCGGTGTCGACGTCGGCGAAGACCGCGCCCGGCAGATGGCCGTTCAGGTGGGCCTCCCGCCCGGAGCGGCCGTCCAGGTACCAGCGGGAGTCGACGACGACCACACGGTCGCTGTGGTCGCGCAGCCAGTCGGCCGACACGGCCACGGGCAGGTTCTGGGGTTGGTTCATACGGTCAGCCTAGGAGGTGGGCGCTGTCTCTCGCCGGTCCCCGCGGTGGACCTCGAGGACCCACCACAGGCCCAGGACCGGCAGGACCAGCGGGACGAACAGGTACCCGCTGCCGAAGTTCGACCAGACCGTGTCGTCGGGGAAACCCGCGCTCCAGAACAGCGTCAGCGCACCGACGACGAGCACACCCGCCATCTCCACGCACACGCACACCAGAGCGACCATGCGGGAGGTGCGGCCGGCCCGCGCCAGACCCACAGCGGCCACGAGGTACAGGGCTCCGGCGAAGACCGACAACCCGTAGGCCAGCGGCGCCTCGTCGAACCTGGTGAGGAGTTGATAGGTGCCGCGCGCGGTGGCGGCCAGGGCGAAGACCGCGTACACGGCCACGAGCAGGCGGCCCGGGCCGGAGCGCAGAGTGGCGTCGGTGGTCGTCGCGGCGGTCTCAGGCAACGGGGCTCCAGAGCTGCTCGATACGGACCAGCAGCACGGGCAGGACGAAACACGCGAAGGCGATGACGGCCGGACCCCACTTGCTGCGTTCCATGAAACCCCACACCGCACAGGCAGGCGGCAGGAGCGCGATGGTGGCCAGGTAGGAGATCAACATGGGGAGCTCGTCGGGGCGGTCCCCGCCCACCATGGCGGCGACGGCGGCCCCGACCTGGCCGAGGACGAGCAACCACAGCACACCCGTGCCGATGAGGTGGGGGACCAGCATGGGGCGGTCCTGGAAGAACGAGACCAGACACCAGACGGCCACGCCCAGCGACACCATCTGGATCGTCATGGTGAGCCAGTCGACCACGCCGCCTCCGCTTCCGAGAACCACGCGTCCGCCCATGTCAGCGGTCCGCTCCTGTCAACGACACAGCGTAGTACTTTGCGGTCACCGTCGTGTACCCGGGAACGGGTTCTTGGGCAATTCCGGCATATCGATGGTGCGCGGGGGGCTGGAGGGCTAATCTGAGCCTCCGGTCGCGCCCTGGACACGGTCCGATCGTCCCCCAGCGGCTCCCGCTCCGCCGCCCCGTGACACACAATGGAGCATTCCCATGGCTTCTCCCCCTCGGGCTCCTTCCCCGCCCCCTGGACCGCACGGTCGCAAACCCACGTCGCTCGGGGTCAAGGTCGGCCTCGGATGCCTGGGCTGCGGCGGAACAGTGCTCTCCATGTTCCTGCTCGCCGGATGCGTTGCGGCTCTGGCCGATATCCCGGATCCGGAGTCCACCGCGACCTCCGAACCTGCCGAGGACCCGGTCCCCGACGTAATCGGGACGCTCCTCCCCGAAGCTCTGGAGGAGCTCGACTCGGCCGGCATCGAGGTCGCCGGGACGGAGCTCTGGGCGGACGGCGAAGACGGTCCCTGGACCGAATCGGCGATGCTGGTCTGCTCGGGTGCCGAGGGCGCACCGGAGGGGGAGGTCGTGCTCGGCCTGGTCCCAGAGGGCAGCGACTGCCCCGAGGAGCCCGGCGAAGCAGTGCCCTGGCCGAGTTTCCCCGACCTGACAGAGGGGACTGCTGCCGACGCATCGGGATGGGCTGACGAGGCCGGCCTCGCGGAGACCGTCATCAGCAGTGCGTTCGGTGACGTGGACGCGCCGGAGGACGGGGATGCCGACTCCGTTTCGGTGTGTGCCCATGACCCCGAGGAAGACGGCGAGACCGCGCCCTACGCGGACACGCTCGAGATGGAACTCTTCGTTGTTGCCTCGGGACAGGACTGCCCGGACACCATGGGGGACCCCAGTCCGGACCCCAGTCCGGAGCCCGAGCCGGAGCCGGAGCCCGAGCCGGAGCCCGAGCCGGAGCCCGAGCCGGAGCCGGAGCCCGAGCCGGAGCCCGAGCCGGAGCCCGAGCCGGAGCCGGAGCCCGAGCCCGAACCCGGTCCCGTCCCAGGGGTGCATCCCGGGGCGTTCTGCAGTGAGCACTGGCAGTACGGGTACACCAGCGCCGGCACACGCATGCAGTGCACGACCACGGACACCGACGACAGGTTCAGATGGAGGGCGGCCTGACGTCAGCGGACCGGATCAGTGGCGCCAGGTGAACACGTCGGCCTCGGCGGAGACCAGGCGCGCGTCGGAGGCCCCGAACTGCGCCACCTGCACACCGACCCAGTGGCCGACCGCGAGTGAGCCCTTCCAGTGGTGGGTGAAGCGGCCGTGCCCGGCGGCGTGCACGAGCCCCAGGGCCGGGCGCTCGCGCCGGACCCGGCCGTCGTCGCCGTCGGGCTCGAACTCCGCCGCGCGCAACTGCACCTCGGTCCCGGGGGTGGTTCCGTGCAGGACCACACCGACGGAGAGGTCGTAGAGAACGCCGCCGAGGGCCTCCGGTCCCGTCCCGGCCAGGGCGGAGACCGAGATCAGGCCGTCGTCGCGCCAGTCGAACCCGATGTCGTGCCATTCACCGGGGCGGAGCTGGAGTTCGCTGGACCTGACGAAGCAGTGGTGGCCGGGCATCGGTGTCTTCCTCGTGAGCGGGCGTGGGTACCGACAGCATGGCCGCCGAAGGGTGCGGTGACAATGACCGTCCGGCGTGTGTGGCGGGCCGACGGCCGCTCCTCCGTGCGGCACGATGGGTGCCGACCGATCCCGGAGGTGGACCCGTGCTCAACGCACACACTGTCGATGTCGTCCGCGAGGCCGAGGGCGCACTCATGGCGCGCTCGCCGGAAGGGGCGCTCATGCGCAGGGCTGCGGCCGGCCTGGCGGTGGAGTGCGTCCGACTGCTGCCGTCGGTGTACGGGGCGCGCGTCGTGCTCATGGTCGGCAGCGGCGACAACGGCGGCGACGCCCTGTACGCCGGGGCCGACCTCGCCCGGCGCGGCGCCATGGTCCGAGCCCTGACCGCCGGTTCGCGGGTGCACGAGGCGGGCGCGGCGGCGTTGCGTGCCGCGGGCGGGCGTGTGCGGGACTTCACCGGTTCCGACGCCGACGGCTCGGACCTGTTCGGTGCGGACCTGATCGTCGACGGGCTCCTCGGCATCGGTGGGCGCGGTGGCCTGCGCGAACTCCACGCGGGCCTCGCCGCGCAGGCGGCCAACGCCCCCGCGCCCGTGGTGGCGGTCGATCTGCCCAGCGGGGTCGACGCCGACACCGGTGAGGTGACCGGGCACGCGGTGCGCGCCGACCTCACCGTCACCTTCGGCACCCACAAACCCGGGCTCTTCGTCGATCCCGGCTCCGCGCGGGCCGGGCGGGTGCGGCTGGTCGACACCGGGCTCGTCCCGGAGCTTCCGGGTGCGGACGTGCTTCGCCCACAGGCTGTGGACATCGCCCGGCTGCTCCCGCGACCCGGCGCCGAGGCCGACAAGTACCGCCGGGGTGTACTCGCGGTCCGTGCCGGATCGGACCGTTTCCGGGGCGCCGCCGTGCTCGCCGTGGGCGGGGCGCTGCGCACCGGCGTGGGCATGGTCAGGTACGGCGGCCCCGAGCGTGCGATGGACCAGGTGCTCGCCCGCTGGCCCGAGGCCGTCGCCGTTCCGTTGGACCCGCGCCGGAGCACCGGTCTCGGCCTCGGGCGCGCGGCCGCCGCCGTCGTCGGGTCCGGGCGCGGTACCGACCCCGGAGAGGCCGACGAGCTGGACGCCGTGCTCGACAGCGACGTCCCGGTACTCGTGGACGCCGACGGACTGACCCTGATGTCCGGAGAGGACGGCCGCGACCTCGCCGACCGGGTGCGGGAGCGTGCCGCGCCGACCCTGTTGACCCCGCACGCCGGTGAGCTCGCCCGTCTGCTGGGTGACGTGGAGCGCAAGGACGTGGAGGCCCGTCGGCTGGAGCACGCCCGCCGCGCCGCCCGCTCCTTCGGGTGCGCGGTGCTCCTCAAGGGGACGACCACGGTGATCGCGCACCCGGACGCGCCGACCGTCGTCAACCCCACCGGTACCCCGTTGTTGGCCAGCGCCGGGACCGGGGACGTGCTCTCCGGAGTGGTCGGTGCGCTGTTGGCGAGCGGTGCACCGGTGGTGGAGGCGGCCCTGTGCGGCGCCTATCTGCACGGGCGCGCCGCTCACCTGGCGCGCGGCGGTGCACCGGTCAGCGCCTCGGACCTGTTGGACGGGCTCCCGCTCGCCGTCGCCGAGGCCCACCGTGCGGGCCGGATCAGAGGCCGCGGGCCGCGTCGAGGCCGCGCTGGACGATGTCGGTGATGAAGTAGTCGCCGGGGTCGCGTTCATCACGCAGCCGGTGCACGAGGGAGTCGTCCACCCACATGTACTCGGTGTGTTTGTCCGGCTCCAGCTGCGGGGCCTGCAGGTCGCCCTCGACCCGCACCAGGTAGTCGCTCTCGTGGCGTGTGATCCCGTCGCCCGGGTCCCATTCGATGCTGAACAGTTCGGCGAGGACCTCGCTCACGCGCCACCCGGTCTCCTCGGTGACCTCTCGGGCCAGGCCCTGGAGCATGGATTCGCCGTGCTCGACGTGCCCGCCGACGATGTCCCAGCAGTGCGGGAAGATCCTGCGGTGGGGCGAGCGCCGCTGTGTGAACACCCGCCCCTGGGGGTCGGTGATCACCGCGCCCGCCACGTACGTTCGGCCGTCGGAGGTGTCGGGGAACGTGATCCCCGGCGCGACCGTGATCCTGTCCATCCTGCTCCTCACCGCTCGTGTGCCCCGGCCAGCCTAGGAGAGGTCCGGGGGCGACGGGGCCGCACGCGGGGTTCTCCGGGGCAGCGGGTGCGGGCTCAGGTGCCGGAGCGCCGTTCGCCGGCCCCGGGCAGCCGCAGTGTGAGGAGCTTGGCGCGCGGGGCGAGGCCCCCGGCCAGGTCGAGCACGGCCTCGGTGCGGCTGTGGTCCTCGTCCAGCACCGAGAACAGGTTGACGCCCAGGTAGTACGTGATCGCGGCGTTGGCGACCTCGCGGGCCGGGAGCAAGCGGCCCAGCGCCGAGCCGCCCAGGATCCGGTCCCAGTGGCGTTCGATGAAGGCGACCCAGGGCTCGGCACGGGTCCGGATCTCCGGTCGCAGCTCCGGCTGGGTCACGGCCGCGGCCACCAGCTCGGAGAACTCCGTGATGTAGCCGCGTTCCAGGTCGGTGCGGTAGATGCGTGTGGCCGCCTCGACGAGTTCCTCCAGCGTGCGCGCCTGTCCGGCGAGCTCTTCGTACAGGCGCATGCGTTCGGTGCTGGAGTGGTCGAGCGCGGCCAGGAGCAGTTGGTCGACGCCGCCGAAGTGGTAGAAGACCAGTGCCGAGTTGGCCCCCGCCCGGGTCGCGATTGCGCGGGCTGATGCCCCGGCCCGGCCCTCCTCTCGCAGGACCTCGCCCGCGGCCGCGACGAGGCGTTCCTTCGTCTCGGTGCTGCTCCTGCGGTTCCCGCCGCTCTTGGCCATGGCCCTCCCTTGATCTCGTCGACGGTCGAGTGCATCATACTGTTTAATCGAGCGATTAAATCATCCGATCAAAACAGGGCCGCACACGGTTCTCCGGAACGAGGAGCCCCCATGACGAGACCCGAGCCGTCCCCGGGGCGGGAATGGCGCGCACGCCTGCTGTCGGCCGCCCTGATCACGACCCTCTTCGCCTTCCTGCTCTGGCTCCGGGTGAGCGGTTTCGGAGGCCTGGACCAGACCGCGCTGTTCTACGTCGGCCTGCCCGCCCTGCTCGCCGTCCTCGTGGTGCTTTTCGCCCGCCCGCGCAGCGCCGTCGGTCTCGCCCTCGCGGTCCTGACCCTCGCGCTCCTTCTGGCCGGCCCGCTTCTCGGCGAGGGTGTGGTCTGCCTCGTCATCGCCGCGCCGCTCCTGTACGGGATCACCGCGCTGGTGGCCTGGCTCCTGGTACGGATCACCCGGGGCCCCGACGACCGCTCCTCGCACGTCCTGATCGGCCTGCCGCTGCTGATCGTGCTCACGGTCGAGGGCGTCGGCGGGTTCTCCCTGCTGCCCCGGGACGATCGGGGCGAGGGCGGCCGCACCGTCGCGGCCGAACCCGAGCACGTGGCCGCCGCCCTCGCAGCGCCGCCCGAGTTCGGTGCGCCCGACGCCCTGTTCCTGAGGGCCGTGCCCTTCCCCGAACCCGTCGAGGCAGTCGGCGGCGGATCCGCGGTCGGCGAGACCCGCCACGTCACCTTCACCGACCGGCGGGTCCTGCGTCCCGGAACCGAGCCCACCCCGCGCCACATGGAGCTCGAGGTCGTGGAGAGCCACACCTACGCCTACGGGGGCCGGATCGTCTTCGCCGTCACCGACGGCACGGCCTTCGACCGCTGGATGCGTATGAGCGGGGCCGAGGTCGTCTGGGAACGCCGGGCCGGGGGCGGGACCCGCATCGACTGGACCGTGGAGTACGAACGCACCTTCGAACCCTCCTGGTACTTCGGACCGGTGCAGTCCTACGCCACCGACCTGGCCGCCGAGTACCTCGCCGACACCTTCGGCGAGGCCGCACTCGAACACGCGCGGGGCGGCCGGTGACCGCCGGAGCCCCCGCGGAACTGCCCGCGCTCGCGGTCCGGGGCGCCGCCCTGTTCCCCCCCCTCCTGCCGATGGTCGCCCTGTGCCTGTGGCGGGCGCCCGGGCGGCGGGAGACGGCCGCGATGATCGTGGCGACCGCGTGGTCGCTGCTCGCCCTCGTGCCGCTCAATCTCGTGGCGCTGCACGTGGGGTGGTGGAGCTTCCACGCGGAGGGCGCCGTGTGGAAGGGGATCCCCGTGGACCTCCTGCTCGGGTGGGCCGTGCTGTGGGGCGCGCTGCCCGCCTTGGCCCTGCGCTGTCTTCCCGTGCCACTGCTCGTGGTGTCACTGGTGTGGATCGACACGCTCTTCATGCCTCTGGCCGAACCCGTCGTGGTGCTGGGCCCGTGGTGGATCCTCGGGGAGTCGGCCGGGGCCCTCGCCGGTCTGATCCCCGCGCTGCTGCTCGCGCACTGGACCCGGTGCGGGGCCCTCGTGCACGCACGTGTGTGGGCGCAGGCGTTCCTGGCCCTGGGAACGACGGTCGTGCTGCCGGTCGCCGCTGTCGCACCGGTAGCGGCGGCCCCATCGGCCCCTGTGCTCTCGGTCGCGCTGCAGGCCTTGGCGCTCGCCTGCCTGCCCGGGCTCGCTGCCGCCCGGGAGTTCGCGGCCGTGGGCGGCGGGACCCCGTTGCCCTACGATCCGCCCGTGCGGCTCGTCACCAGTGGCCCCTACGCCTACGTGCGCAACCCGATGCAGGTCACCATGGTGTGCCTCTACACCGTGCTGGGCGCGCTGCACCCGCCCCTGTTCCTGGGGGCCGCGGCCGTACTCGCCTACGGGGCCGGCCTCGCGGCGTGGCACGAGGGCGGACAGCTGCGCGCGGCCTTCGGGAAGAGCTGGGAGCACTACCGACGCGGTGTACGTCCCTGGGTCCCCCGGTGGCGTCCGTGGCCCGACCGGGCCGAGGGGAACCTGTACGTGGCCGCGGACTGTGCCGTGTGCCGGGGGACCGGTGCGTGGGTGGAGGCCCGCGGCCCGGTGCGGTTGCGGGTGCTCCCGGCCGCCGGCCACCCGGAGGTGCTGTACCGGCTCACCTACGAGGACACGAGAGGGAACCGGTGGAGCGGGATCGCCGCCCTGGCCCGCGCGATGGACCACCTCCACCTGGGGTGGGCTCTCGCCGGATGGGCGCTGTCGTTGCCCCTGGTACGGCACGCGGTGCAGCTGTGCACCGACGCCCTCGGGGCCGGCCCCCGGCCTTCCCGCCGGGAACCCGCCGCTCCGTAGCGACACGGGCACGGGGCCGGGGCTCGCGCGGAACAGGGCAGGCGTGGTCCCGCCCCGAGACCCGCGGCTATGCTCGGGCGAGCCGATCCGGGCCGGAACGCCCCGGAAGGGTCGGCCGTGTCGTATACACCCCCCGGTACGAGGACCCCCATGGAAGACCAGGCGATGCTGACCCGCGACCTCGTGTTGCGGGTCTGCGCCGGCCCGAGCGAGCTCGACCCCGCGTGGATCCGTGTCGACGGCAAGGTCACGACACCCTTCCTCGTGCCCCGCGACCGCAACCTCGTACGCGCGATCATCGGCGCCGGACGCGCCATGGGCGTGGACCGGCTCCTGGTCTGCCGTACCCGGCCGCAGTACTCCTACGAACCGGTCACCCAGATCCCCCTGGACACCGACGTCCTCATCGACCTCGTCCGGGGCTGGGGACGCGAACCGACCGACTTCCTCGTGTGCGTGGAGGACTTCTCCGCCGCCGTCCTGGTCACCTCCACCGAACTGACCGTGGCCGCCGGCCCGGCCGACTTCGTGCGCGAACTCGTCGGCGCCGACATCCCCCAGGCCCGGCGCCGGTTCGGCAACCGGGTCCGTGCCGAGGGCGGCCCCGAGCTCCAGCGCGCCGCGCAGGCCTACCGGTGCCTGCCCTCGGGCGCGAAGCACACCCGCGCCCGAGGACCCGGACCCGACCTGGCCGAACGCCTCGCCCGCGGTGCCTCCGGGATCCGGGAGAACGCCCCCGGGCCCGTACGCGTCGCACGGGCCCTGCGCGGCGCGTGGAGCTGGCTCATGGTCGCCGCGCTCTTGGCGGTGCCGTGGTTCCTGCCCGATCTGGGTGTGGCCCTGCCGGTGCTGCTGACCACCTACGTGCTGCTGTTCCAGATCGCCTGGGTCTCGCGCTCGCGCACCGTCTCGTTCGCGACCCTGCTGCGCTTCACCGCCGTCGGCTTCGTCCTCGTGTGGCCGCTCGCCCTGGCGGAGGGGACGCTCGCCGGAGTGCTCGGCCTCGATCCCGCCGGCGTGTACGCCCACACCTACATCGCCGTCACCGTGGAGGAACTGGGCAAACTCGCCCCGCTCCTGCTCGTGTTCGTGTTCGCGCGCCGGAGGGCTCGCCGCCTGGCCGCCGTCGACCATCTGCTGCTCGCCGCCGCCACGGGGGCCGGGCTCCAACTGGCCGAACGCCTCTTCGTGCAGATCCCGCCCGGTGCCGACGGTCCCATGGCCACGGGCGGGATCCTGTTGCCCGGAAGCGGACTCGTGGCCGGGCCGGGGGAGGAGCTCACCGTGTTCGCCGGCCACGCTGTCACCAGCGGGCTCCTCGGCGGTGCGCTCGGGCTCGCGATCGTCGGACGCCGTGGGTGGCTGTGGGCGCTGCCGGTGCTCGCGGCCGCCGTCGCCCACCTCGATCACCTGGCGTTCAACGCGCAGGTGTCCGGAGCCGCGCTGCACCCGGCGACCGAGGTCGTGCACACCCTCCTGGGCGGGGGATCGCTCACGGTCGGACTCCTGCTCCTGGTGCTCGTGTGCGCGGTGGCCACGGACCACCGGCTCATCGCGACCGCCGCCGAGTCCACCCCGCCGCTGCCCGGGCAGCCGCCCATGGCGCCGCTGCGCCGTTGGACACGCGGGCGTTCGGTGGCGTGGCGTGTGCGGGTGCCGGCCGACATCGCCCCGACGTTCCGGCGCATGGCTCTGTGGTGGGTGGAGCTGCCCACGGTGCTCGCCACGACCGTGTCGATGATCGTGCACGAACTGACCGTCGCTCTCATCGCCCTGTGCCGCGGTCCCGCCGTGTACTGCGACACGTTGAGGTTCCTGCGGTGGCGGCGCGCCAATGCCATGGGGGAGGCCCGTTCGCGCGGGCGGGAGTGGCGCCACTGGCCGTCCGAGGACGAACTGACCAGCGGGGCACGCGACATCGCCCGCCGAATCGGCCTGGCAGCGACCGGGGGGATCACCGGAGGGATGGCCCTCGCGCTCGTGTTCCCCGTCGCTGAGGCACCGTCCGGGGGCGGCGGGGCCTACGCCCTCAGCGCGTTCGCGCACCTGCAGCGGTGGCTGGCCGGTCTGGGCGCCGCCGATCAGGCGTGGGCGGGGGTTGCCCTGGTTGCCGTGCTGAGCCTGCTCGCCGCCGGGAACGGGGTTCCGCACGCGCACCCGAGGGCCGGTTCGTTCCTGCGCACACCCACCGCGAACACGGGCGCGGTACTGGGAATGCTCGCTCCCGGGCAGGTGGGGTACGCCGTTCCGAGCCTCCTCGGTCTGGTGCTGCCGCGCCGTGTCGAGGGCCTCCTGTACCGCTGAGGCCGCGGCTGCCGTCGCATCCGCCGCCGCAGCGCCCGCATCTGTCCGAGCGCTGAGCGCTCTGTGGGGCTTCGTGGGGGCATGGGGTCGGGTGGGCGTTTTCGCGTTGTTTGTGGCGCATGTGACGGGAGTGGTGGTGTCTGCGGCCGCATTCGGAAGAAGCCGATGTGACCGAAGTCTCATGGGTCGGGAGGGGCCGTCTCCGCGCGCTGGTTTTGCGCTCGATCGGCAGCGGTTCCCGGCGCGCTCGTCCGCGCATGCGAATCTTCCCGTGCACGCGCGTTCACCAGCACTGGTACCGCTCCCGGCATGCCTGCTCCGGGGTGGCTCCGAGGCCGCTCCGAGCGGCATGGTCGCGCACCGCCGGATGGGAATTTTTGTGAAGCTTTAACATAAGTTGTCGCCGCTTGGCACTAGACCCGTGCCGAAATGTCCCCTTCAATGGATCAGGACCTAACAGCGATCACAAGGAGAGGGACCATTAACCGTCCGGTTCAAGACCCCGAGTATTCGTCCGCCGTCCAGACCGCACGGGACTACTACAACAGCACCGACGCCGATACCTTCTATTACGAGATTTGGGGTGGGACCGACATCCACGTCGGGCTCTACCGCGGCGTGGACGGGCTGACCGACACCGACGACATCCCCAAGGCCAGCGCGCGGACCGTCGAGCGTATGGCTTCCTACGTCGGCCCGGACAGCTCCACCAGGATCCTGGACGTTGGTGCCGGCTACGGTGGTTCGGCCCGTCACCTCGCCGAGAAGTACGGCTGCAAGGTGACCTGCCTCAACCTCAGTGAGGTCGAGAACGAGCGCAACCGCGAGGCCAACCGCGCAGCAGGGCTCGACCACCTCATCGATGTGGTGGACGGCGTCTTCGAGGACATCCCGTTCAAGGACGACAGCTTCGACGTCGTCTGGTCCCAGGACGCTTTCTCCCACAGCGCCGAGCGGGACCTCGTCGTCCGCGAGGTCGCCCGTGTGCTGGCCCCCGGGGGTCAGTTCGTCTTCACCGACCTCATGGCCGACGACGACACCCCCGTGGACACCCTCGGGCCGATCCTGGAGCGGCTGCACCTGACGTCCATGGGCACGCTCGGCTTCTACCGGAAGTCCACCGCCGATGCGGGCTTCAAGGACCTGGGTTTCGACGACCTCAGCAAGCAGCTCCCCCTCCACTACGGGCGTGTTCTGGAGGAGACCGAGCGCCGTGACAGCGAGCTCTCCGGGACCATCAGCGCTGAGTACCTGAAGAAGATGAAGGCCGGGCTGCGGGAGTGGGTCGCTCGCGGCGAGGCCGGCGACCTCGCCTGGGGCATCCACCGCTACCAGCTCTGATTCATCGTTCCCTTTCTTCCGTCACCCGTGGGAGCCCGGCCTTGCGCCGCGGCTTTCACGGCCCCGGAGAGAAAAAAGTAAATTCCCTCATTGTCGACAAGGTTCACCGTTTAAGCCCCTAGAAGGGCGCTGATGAGGTGGCCGTAATTGACGTTGCTGTGACGGACAGCGGTGAATTCGGTTTTCACCCTCGGCTTTCGATGGCCTACCCGGAGCGCATTGCGCGCACGAGAACGCCCGCACGCCAGAGGCGTGCGGGCGTCGAGGGACGGATTCACCCCACGGGTGGGACACCCGCGGGCGGATCGAACGCCCGTACCGGAGGCAGCCGGTCCTCGGGGCCGGCGAAGCGCTCCAGGCGCACCCGCAGCAACTGGCCCGTGCAGCCCTGGCTCAACGCCGACGTCCCCACGTCCGCCGTGAGCGCGTTCGGGTTCCCGTGCACACAATCGGCGTCCGGCGAGGACGGGTCGTACCAGGCGCCGGTCGAGAGCTGCACGACACCTTCACTGACCGCATCGCTGACCACGATCCCGGCCAGGCACGATCCTTGCGCACTGCTGACCCGCACGACATCGCCGTCGGCCACCTCGTGCGCCGCGGCGTCGACGGGGCCCAGGCGCAGCGGCGCACGCCCCCGCACCTTCTGCGACATGCTGTGCGCGCCCATGTCCTGCTGCCCGTGCAACCGCCCGCTCGGCTGGTTGGCCACCAGGACCAGCGGGTACTCGCCCGTCCGGTCTGCCACCGACGGCCCGGCGAACCACACGGGGTGACCCGGGCAGTCCTCGAGCCCGAACGAGTCGATGGTCGAGGAGAACAGCTCGATACGCCCGCTCGGCGTCTGCAGCGCGTTTCCTTCCGGATCCGCGCGGAACTCGGCGAACAGCACCTCGTCGTCCACACGTCCGGGCATCTCCACCCGGCCCTCGGCCCAGAACGTGTCGAAGGGGATCACCTCGAAGCCGTTGCGGGCCATCATCGCCCGCCACTGCTCGTAGATGTGGCGCATCCACTCGCCGCTCGTGCGGCCCTCGGTGAACCGTTCCCCGGCCCCCAGGCGTTCGGCCAGGGCGGTGAAGGTGTCGTACTCGTCGCGGGCCTGCCCGTGCGGTTCCACGGCTCTGGCCATCACCCGCACACTCAGGTCCCCCTGGCTCGTGGCGATGTCGTCGCGTTCCAAGGAGGAGGTCGCCGGAAGGACGATGTCGGCGTGGCGGGCCGACGCGGTCCAGTGTGTCTCGTTGACCACGATCGTCTCCGCACGTCCGAAAGCGCGCGTGAGCCGCTTGAGGTCCTGGTGGTGGTGGAAGGGGTTGCCGCCGGCCCAGTACACCAACCGCAGATCCGGGTATCGGCGCTCCTGGCCGTCGTACCGGTAGAGCTCGCCCGGTTTCAACAGCGCGTCCGAGATGCCGGTCACCGGGATGAACTCCGAGACCGGGTTCTGGCCCTGGGGCAACCGGGGCAGTCCGAGCGGCGTCGACCCGCCCCCGTAGGCGCCGACGGAACCGTAGCCGCACGCGAACCCGGTTCCGGGCAGTCCGATCTGCCCCAGGCAGGCCGCCAGCGCGACCCCGGCCCACAGCGGCTGTTCCCCGTACCGGGCGCGCTGGACCGACCAGCCGACGTTCACCAGGGTGCGCTTCTCGGCCATCTGCCGCGCCAGCGAGCGCAGAGCGTCCGCGGGTACCCCGCTCACACGCTCGGCCCACTCCGGGGTCCGGGCCAGGCCGGGCCGGTTCCCGTGCTCGTCACGACTGCCCAGGACGTAGGAACGCACCACGTCGGCGCCCTCGGTGTAACGGTCCAGGAAACCGGTGTCGGCCAGGTCCTCGGTGAACAGCACGTACATCAGGGCGAGCATGATCGCGGCGTCCGTGCCCGGCCGTACCGGAACCCACTCGGCCTCGACGTGGTCGGGCACGTCGTCGCGCAGAGGGGAGAGCGACACGTATTGCACCCCCGCGTCGGAGGCTTCCTTCATCGCCGGGCCCGCGGTCTGGGCGGCACGGCCGCCCGAGGAGTTCCACGTGTTCGACAGCCGTAGACCCCCGAAGGTGACCAGCAGCTCGGTGTGCTCCCGGATCTGTTTCCACGACGGTGCCTGGTGCAGCAGACGGTGGAGCGACGGGGCGCCCAGGATCCGGGGGAAGAGGATCTCGATCGCGCCGTGGCTGTAGGTCGTGCGCGAGCGTGTGTACCCGCCGATGGAGTTCAGGAACCGGTGCACCAGGCTCTGCGCGTGGTGCACCCGGCCCGCGCTGCCCCAGCCGTAGGAGCCGCCGTAGATCGCCTGGTTCCCGTGCTCGGTGCGCACCCGGTCGAGTTCGCGGGCGAGCAGGTCCAGGGCGGTCTCCCACTCGACCTCGACGTACTCGTCCCCGGGGTCGCCCCGGTGCGGGTCCGGACCGGGACCGTGGTCCAGCCAGCGCCGGCGCACGGCCGGACGAGCCACCCGGATCTTGTGGTGCTGCGCGGCGGGAACGTTGTTCATGATGGGGGCGGGAGCCGGGTCGTCCGTGTTCGGGCGCACACCCACCACCCGGCCCTCGTCCACGACCACCTGGTAGCTGCCCCAGTGTGCGCTCGTCGGGTGTGCTTTCGCACCCATCCCGGCTCCTCCCTCGAATCCTCACATTTTGCCCATACGGGACCGGAACTCACTCTACGCACCGGGTGCTGCGAGCATGGGAAGGACGTCCCGGTACGGGGCGGAGACGAACTCGCTGTAACGGAGTGGTGGCGGAACATGGCTGAGCTCAGGTCGCGCAGGTCGGTCCTCGCGGTCCCCGGGTCCAACCCCCGGTTCATCGAGAAGGCGCGGGGGCTCGACGTGGACGCGTTCTTCCTCGACCTGGAGGACGCCGTCGCACCCCTGGCCAAGGCCGCCGCCCGCGAAACCGTCGTCGAGGCGCTCAACGAGGGCGGCTGGGGCGAGAAGATCCGTTCCGTACGGGTCAACGACATCACCACCGAGTGGTGCTACCGCGACGTCATCACCGTCGTGGAGGGCGCCGGGGCCCGGCTCGACGCCCTCGTACTGCCCAAGGTCACCGCCGCCCGCGACGTGCAGTGGCTCGACACCCTCCTCACCCAGATCGAACGCGCCCACGACCTGCCGGTGGGCCGGATCGGTATCGAGGCGCAGATCGAGGACGCGCGCGGACTCGTCGACGTCGACGCGATCGCCGGGGCCTCCCCGCGCGTGGAGACCCTGGTGTACGGGCCCGCGGACTTCATGGCCTCCATCAACATGAGGTCCCTGGTCGTGGGGGAACAGCCGCCCGGTTACGACGTCGGCGACGCCTACCACTACATCCTCATGCGCATCCTCATGGCGGCCCGTGCGCACGGTGTGCAGGCCATCGACGGCCCGTACCTGCAGATCAAGGACGTCGACGCGTTCCGCCGTTCGGCCGGGCGCACCGCCGCCCTGGGTTTCGACGGGAAATGGGTGCTGCACCCCTTGCAGGTGGAGGCCGCCAACGAGGTGTACGCACCCGGCCAGGACGACTACGACCACGCCGAGTTGATCCTGGACGCCTACGAGCACGCCACGACCGTGGACCGGCGCGGTGCGGTGATGCTGGGCGGGGAGATGCTCGACGAGGCCTCCCGGAAGATGGCGCTGGTCGTGGCCGGCAAGGGCCGTGCCGCCCGCATGGTGCGCACCAAGGAATTCACCCCTCCCGAGAACTGACCCGGAACACGCACACCCGGCTCTGACCTCCACCGGGATCTCGGTGAGCTCTTACCGGCCTCTCACCCGGATACGGCAGCATGGCGCCATGGAATCCACGTCCACCGTGCTCGTAGCCGACGACGACCGTGCCATCAGGGACTCCTTGGAACGCGCACTCCAACTGGAGGGCTACCGGGTACGGACGGCCGAGGACGGTGTGCGCACGCTCGCCGAAGTGCACGCCGAACCCGTCGACCTGCTGGTCCTCGACGTCATGATGCCGGGCGTGGACGGGCTCGGCGTGGCCAGGGTGCTGCGGGCCGAGAACGACCGCACCCCGATCCTCATGCTCACCGCTCGGGTGGAGACCTCCGACCGGGTGGCGGGGCTCGACGCGGGCGCCGACGACTACCTCGCCAAACCGTTCGAGCTCGAGGAACTGCTCGCCCGGCTGCGGGCCCTGCTCCGGCGGGCCACCCCCGCGACCGAGGCGGGCGAGGACGGGCCACTGGCCGTGCGTGGACTCCGTATCGATCCGCGGGCCCGCCGCGTCTGGCGCGACGACCGCGAGGTCGAGCTGTCCAAGACCGAGTTCGACCTCCTGGAACTGCTGGTGCGCAACGCCGGCATCGTCCTCGACCACACCACCATCTACGACCGGATCTGGGGTTACGACTTCGGCCCCGAATCGAAGAACCTCGCCGTCTACATCAGTTACCTGCGCCGCAAACTGGAGGACGACGGGTCACCGCTCATCCAGACCGTGCGCGGCGTCGGGTACACGATCCGACCCGAGGGGTGAGTCCCGTGACCGCTCCGGACACCCGACAGCCCGAGCACCACCGGACCGGTGTGCTGTTGAAGCCGCGCAGCTGGCGCCTGGGAACCCGATTCGCGGTCCTGTTCGCACTGGTCGCCGCAGTCACCATCGCCCTGGTGGGATCACTGGCCTACACCACGGCCGCGACACTGATCCGTACCGATGTGCAGAACGAGTTCGAGCGGACCGTCGGCGAGGTCGCCGACGCGGTCGTGGACCGTTACGAGCGCGACGGAGGGCTGGGGCCTTCCGGGGCGCTCATCGTCCCCGGCGGCCACTCCCAGGTGCAGTACCTGGGGCCGGACGGCAGCCGTACCGTGGCCGTCGCCGACCAGAGCACGACGGAGATCCTCAAGTTCCCGCCCGAACAACGGGACATGGACGTCGCGGGCTCCCGGACCCCCGGCGAGGTCGACATCCGAGAGGCGGAGGCCGACGAGCAGCGCCTGCGCGTGGCGACGGTCTCCCTCGGGGACGGAACCGGCGCCGTCCAGCTCGTGCAGCGCATCTCGCCCACCGAGGGCATCATCGACCGCCTGGCCACCCAGATCCTGTGGGTGGGACTGTTCGTGGCGCTGTGCGCGGCCGCGGTGGGCTGGCTGGTCGGCCACCGGATGACGGACCGGCTCGTGCGCCTGACCGACGCCGCCGAGTACGTGAGCTCCACCGGGCGCCTGGACCCGGTCGCCCCCGACGGCAACGGCGGAGAGACCCGCAACGGCGTCGGCGGCCACGACGAGGTCAGCCGGCTCGGGGACGCCTTCAACGCGATGCTCGCGCGCCTGACCCGCTCGAAGGAGGAACAGCGCAGCCTCGTCCAGGACGCCGCACACGAACTCCGCACGCCTCTGACCAGCCTGCACACCAACGTGCAGGTGCTCGGACACGCGGACCGCCTGACCCCGCCCGCGCGCGACCGGCTCATCGACGACCTCCAGGGGGAGACCCGTGAGCTGACCGGCCTGGTCAACGAGCTCGTCGGCCTGGCGACCGGCGACCACGAGGACGAGGACATGGTGTCCGTCCAACTCCGGCACGTGGCCGACCGTGTGGCCAAGCGGACCCGTCGGCGCACCGGCCGGGACATCGTGGTCGACGCCGACGACAGCGTGGTGTGGGGCCGGCCCGGGTCGTTGGAGCGCGCCCTTGCCAACCCCGTGGAGAACTCCGCGAAGTTCGACCCTGACGGGTCGCAGCCCATCGAGATCCGGGTGCGCGAGGGTGTCGTCGAGGTGCTCGACCGCGGGCCCGGGGTGGACCCCGGGGAGCTCGGCCGGGTCTTCGAGCGCTTCTACCGGGCCACGGAGGCCCGCGGGATGCCCGGTTCCGGCCTGGGGCTGTCGATGGTGAGCGAGATCGCCCGCGCCCACGGGGGCGACGTGTTCGCCCGCAACCGCGAGGGCGGCGGTTCGGTCATCGGCTTCTGGCTGCCGTTGTCCGCCCCGCCCGAGCCCTGACCACGGGCACCCGAGGAGAACGCTCGGCCATGTGAGGGGTTGAGCCTCATGCAGGTGCACGGTGCCGGGGAGTCTGCACGGTGCACGTGCTCTGGGGATCGGCTCTTTGTGTGGTTGGGCGTCCGGGTCTCTTGTGGCTCAGGAGACCTTGCACCGTGTACGTGCGCTGGGGTTCGGCCCTTGTGCGGACCTGGCCCCTGTGGGTGGGGGAGAGCATGAGCGAGGGACCCGGGTGTGGCGAAACCCGGGCCCCTCAGGTGGGCGAGTGAGAACCGGTAACCCGTCAGTCCTCTTCTTGCTCGCCCTCCTCGACACTCGCGCCGCTCTGTTCGCCGAGTGTCACCCGGACCTCTTCCTCGTCACCGTTGCCCCCGCGCAGGACCCCGAGGGAGATCTCGTCGCCGGCTTGGTTCGAGCGGATCTCCGCGATGAGCTGGTCGGGTGCATTGACCTCCCGGTCCTCCACGGCCACCACTACGTCGCCGGGCTCCAGACCGGCCTGGTCGGCGGCACCGCCGTCGCTGACCTCGACGATCTGCGCACCGCCCGCGAGGTTGCCGGAGACGGTCGCCTCGATCGCGGGGTAACTGGCGCTGCCGTCCTCGATGAGCTGTTCGGCGATGGGCTGCACCTGGTTGATCGGGATGGCGAAACCGAGCCCGACCGAGCCGCTCTCCTGGGAGACCCCGGCGATCGCGGTGTTGATGCCGACGACCTCGCCGGCCATGTTCACCAGCGGCCCCCCGGAATTTCCGGGGTTGATCGCCGCGTCGGTCTGGATCGCGTTGATCACCGTCGAGGTCTGCATGTTCTGGTTCTCGGACGCCCCCGTGTTGACGGGGCGGTCGAGCGCGCTGACGATACCGGTGGTCACCGTTCCGGAGAGCCCGAGCGGTGACCCGATCGCGATGACCTCGCCGCCGACGCCGACCTGGTCGGAGTCGCCGAGCTGTGCGGGGGTGAGCCCGCTCTGCCCTTCGGCCTGGATCACGGCGATGTCGGAGACCGGGTCCGCCCCGAGTATTTCGGCGCGGGCGCCTGAACCGTCGTTGAACATCACCTCGAGCTCTCCGCCTTCGGCTGCCTGCACCACGTGGGAGTTGGTGAGGATCTTGCCGTCGGAGGAGATGACGACGCCACTGCCTCCGCCGCCTGAGGCCTGGATGGAGACCACGCTCGGCAGGACCTGCTCGGCGACGTCGCCGGCCTCGCCCTCGGTGGCGGTGGATTCGCCCTCTTGCTCCAGGGAACTCACCGGGGACCCCAGCCCGCCGGAGAACAGGAACGCGCTCCCCACGGCGGCGACCGAGCCGACGACGAGGCTGGTGACCAGGGCGGTGATCGCCGCGACGGTGATCACATGGCCGGTGCGCCTGCGCGGCTCCTGGGGCGGGACGTGCCCCTGTGGATGGCCCGGACCGTAGGGCGGCATGCCCCCGGGCGGCTGCCCGTGGCCACCCATCCCGAAGGAGGCGGTCTCACCCGGGCCTCCGTGTCCCCCGGGAGGCGGGGCCTGCCCGCCCGAGCCCGCGTAGCCGCCCGCGAAACCCCCGCGATAGGCGGCGTAGGCGTCCTCGGGCCGACTGAACGAACCGGTGTCCCCGTGTCCGGTCGGCGGCTGCCATCCGGACGCGCCGGAGCCCCCGTGCCCGGCCGGCGGCTGCCATCCGGACGCGCCGGAACCCCCGTGTCCGGTCGGCGGCTGCCATCCGGACGCACCGCTGAACGGGCCGCCCGCCCCCGCAGGGGGCCCGCTCTGCTGCTCCGCGTGCGGGGCGAACCCGGGGCGCTCCTCGCCGCTGGGACCGGCAGCCCACCCGGGCGGCTGCTGCCACGGCGCGGAATCACCGGGTGTGGTGGGGATCCCGGGCGGGACAGGTGCGCCGGAATCCCCCGCTCCACCGGGCGCGGCGGAACCGCTCAGCTCCCCTTCGGACTCACCCTCGAAGAGTTCGTCCTCGAAGGAACGCCGCGACGCCTCCTCGGAGCCGCCCCCGCGGACCCCGGTGGTGCCGTCGTCGTCGGGGCGCGGTCCGTCCGCACCCTGCTCGGCCTGCTCATCGGCTTGCTCGACCCGCTCGGCCTGTACGGGCGCCTGGGGCTGTTCCGGGCTGTGCTCGTCGACCTGCCCGGCCCCGTCACGGGGGTCTTGTTCGGTTTCCCCTCGGTCGGCGGGCTCGGACGGACGCTGCTCGGGGCCCTCGTCCCCGGCCGCCTCGCCGGGCTCGTTTCCCTCGTGGGGTTCGTTGGGACTCAAACTCATCCTCCGACTGGCCGGACGGTGTCTACTGGTGGTGGTCGATGTCGGGAACCATCATGCTCCGGGTGGGTTAGAACCGGGTGAGAGGCCGATACAGCAGGGTTTCGAGTCCGGTCCGATCTCGGCGCCCCGCCGCCGGCCGGTCCCGCCCGTCGCTCCTTGTGACGGTCCGGCATCTCTGAGAACAACCCACCGTAATGTCCGGAAAAAACGATACCGTGCTGTCGCTGCTCACACATGGTGAAAGGCCTGACCTTGATCAATATCGTGCTCGCCGATGACGAACACCTCGTGCGCGGGGCCATCGCCGCCCTACTGGGCCTGGAGGGGGACCTGGAGGTGGTCGCCCAGGTCGGCCGCGGTGACCAGGTCGTGGACGCGGTCCATGAACACGGGGCACAGGTCGCCGTGCTCGACATCGAGATGCCGGGCGCGACGGGGTTGGAGACGGCCCAGCGGCTGCGCACGTCGGCGCCCGATTGCGGGATCGTCATCCTCACCAGTTTCGGGCGGCCCGGCTACCTGCGCCGGGCCCTTGCCGCCGGTGCCCGCGGCTTCCTCGCCAAGGACGCCCCGGTGGAGCAGCTGGCGGGGGCGATCCGCAAGGTCCACGAGGGCGGGCGTTACATCGACACAGAGCTCGCCGCGGCCGCGATGGCGGGTGGGGAGAGTCCCCTGACCGACCGTGAGACCGAGGTGCTGCGCGCGGCCTCCGACGGTGCATCGGTCTCCCGGACCGCCGCCCGCCTGCATCTGTCGGAGGGCACGGTCCGCAACTATCTGTCCAACGCCATCGGCAAGACGCAGACCGACAACCGGATGGCGGCGATCCGCACCGCGCAGGACATGGGCTGGCTCTGAGCCGCATGCTCGCGATCTGACCGCACCCCGTCTCTGCCGACCGGGTACCGGAAGCGACCCCGGTGTCCCGCACGTGAGAGATCCTGTGGTCGGATGAAGTCCCGCCCACCGCATACCACGCCCGAAGCCCCGGCCCCAGGAAGAAGGTCCCCGACGTGGCATCCTCCCCTTCCTCCTCCGGGGGCGGCACGGCCCAGCGCGGGTTCGCGCTGCTCGTGCTCGCGGGCGTCCTGTGGGGGACCGGCGGGCCCGCGGCGGCCGTTCTGCAGACCGATCACGGGCTCTCGAGCATGTCCGCGGCCGTCTACCGTCTGCTCATCGCCGGTGTGGTCATCACCCTCGTCCTCCTGCTCACGGGACGGCTCCACCGGCTGGCCTGGTCACGCCCGCTCGTGGGGCGCCTGGTCCTCAACGGCGTGCTGCACGCCGGCTTCCAACTGCTCTACTTCGCTTCCCTGGCCCTGATCCCGGTCGGACTCGCGACCCTGGTCAAGATCGGGAGTGTCCCGGTGTTCGTCACGGTCGGGGTCTGCTTGCTGGCCCGCCGCAGGCCCACGGTCGTACTCACGGTTCCGGTGGTGCTGGCGGTGGCGGGCCTGGCTCTGCTCGCCGGGTTCCCGAGCACCGGCGCCCCGCCCGCCCAGCTGGCGGCCGGCCTGGCGTGTGCGCTCGGCGCGGGCCTGACCTTCTCCGTGATGGGCCTGGTCAACCGCCGTCCGGTCGAGGGGCTGGATGCTCTCAGCAACGCGGGCCTGGGCATGCTCCTGGGCGGCCTGCTGCTCCTGCCGGGTGCGTTGGTGTTCGGTATGTCCGCGCCGGCGGAAGCGCCGGCGCTCGGTCTCCTGCTCTTCCTCGGACTCGTCCCGACGGTGCTCGCCTATCTGGCCTATTTCACGGGTCTGCGGACCGCGTCCGACACCGGCGTGGCCGTGGGAACCATCGCCGAACCGCTGACCGCGGCCCTGCTGTCGGCGGCGCTGCTGGGCGAGCAGATGACGGCGTTGGGCCTGGTGGGCGCGGTCGTCCTGGTGGTCTCGATGGGCGCAGAACCCGTGGTGCGCCGCGTGGAACGACGCCGGGTCCGCACATCCTGAACCGAGGTACCCCGAGGCGCCGTGAAACCCCACCACCCTCCCCGCGGGACGCAGGCGGGGCCGGTGCCGAAGCGGATTGCGGGGAGCCCCGGCCGGGCCACGCCCGACGCGAGGACGAACACCGCGTCTAGAGGAACCGCAGCACCAGCATCGCGGTGTCGTCCTTGCTCCCGCCGGGCGCGTACTCCTCCAGCTCCCGGTCGATGCGGCTGATGACCGCCTGGGCGCTCAGCCCCTGGGCGTGGCCGAAGATCTCCAGCAGGCCTTCCTCACCGAGCATGTCGTTGTTGTTGCGCCGCTCGGTGACCCCGTCGGTGACCGCGAGCACGAGCTCGCCCGGCCGCACCATGTACGTCTCGGTGGCGAACCCGACGTCGTCGAAGGCGCCCAGCAGCGGCTGCGAACCGCCGAACGTGGACGCCTCGCCCTTCTGGTTCAACCGCAACGGCAACGGGTGGCCGGCCGAGACCATACGGACCCGCATGCCGCCCTCGTCGTCGTAGTTGGGCGTCATCTCGCCGTAGAGCATCGTCAGGAACCTGGTGGAGATGCTCTCCTCCAGGATGGCCAGGTTCAGCCGGCTCATGATGTCGGCCGGTGCCAGGCCCTCCTTGGCCAGGGCGCGGAGCGTGTGACGGGCCAGGCCGGTGATGGCGGCCGCCTCCGGGCCGGTCCCGCACACGTCGCCGATGGCGAAGCACCACCGGCCCTCCTCGGCCTTGAACACGTCGTAGAAGTCGCCCCCGACCACGTTCTTCTCGTCGGCGGGCCGGTAGTACACGGCATGATCGACGCCGGGGATCACCGGCTCCTTCTCCTTGGCCGGGAGCAGGCTGCGCTGCAGTGCCTCGCTCATCGCGGCCTGGCGTTCGTGCAGGCGTGCGTTCTCCATCGCGGAGGCAACCCGGCGGCTGAGGTCGTCGGTGACGTCGATGTCCTCGCGGGTGAACTCGTCGCTGTCGTCCTTGCCGATGGTCATCCGTCCCAGGGGGCGTCCGTGCGCCACCAGGGGGACGCTGATCGCGGGGCTGCGGGCGAGGTCGCGCACGGACTGCTCGTCCAGGCCCTCGGCGGCCAGCTCGGCGGGGTTCCACAGTGCCTGCGGCACGCGCTGTTCACGCGGGGGCAGTGTGGTCAGCAGCGACCGGAGCGCGTCGTTGAGGTTCTCGTCGCTGTGCACCACGTGTGTCAGCTGGGAGAGCCCCAGGTCGTTGGTGGTGTGGATCGCGCACCAGCGGCCGAGCCGGGAGGTGATGAGCTGGGCGGCCAGCGCCCCGGTCATCCGTTCGTCGAGTGTGCCGGCGAGAAGGTCGCTGGCCTCGGCGAGGAAACTCAGGGAGGCGCGCCGGGCCAGCTCCACCTCGGCCAGACGGGAGCGTTCCACCGGCAGCGCAATGAGGTCGGCGCCCTCTTGCAGGCGTTTGGCGGCGACGTTGCCGAAGTGGCGGGTGCGGGTGGAGGCGACCCCGAGCAGCCCGGTGACACGGCCGTCCACGATGAGCGGCGCGGTCACCAGCGAACGCATGCCCGCACGGGCCAGGGCGCCCCGGTTGGCGCGGGCGATCATGAGGTCGTCGTTGATGGCGGGGCCCGGCTCGGGGGCGGCCGAGGGGAAGGCCTCCTCGGTCCGGATCCGGATCGGCTTCCACGGGGCGCCGTCCGGGGTGAGGCCGACGGCCGAGCGCACTTCCCACATCGTCTCGTCGGAGGTGGCCAACGCTATGTAGGCGGCATCCCCGCCCAGAGCACTGGTGGAGTGCTCGACGGTGCGCTCCAACAGCTGGGGCAGGCTCAGGCGCGACCCGAGTGCGGAGTCCAGCGCCGACCACGCACTGGGACGGGCGGGGCGCGAACCGCCCTTGCGTACCTGCGGGGACTGCAGGGACGGCTGTTCGCTGGGTTGGTCCTCGATACGGAACCACACGGCCTTGTCGCTGCGGCCGTAACTGACACCCCAGCTGGAGGCGATCGCGGAGGCCAGGGCCAGACCCAGGCCCCCGACCCGCTCCTCTCCGTCGGAGGGAGAGGCGTCCACGGACAGCGGCCCGGCCTGGGGAACGGGGCGCTCGGGTGCGGAATCGGTCACCATGATCTCGGTGGAGCCCTCCCCGCGGCGCACGGTCACTTCCAGGCTCGAGCGCGCGTGGATGACCGCGTTGGTGACGAGTTCGCTGACCAACAGGATCACGTCGTCGAACGGGTCGGGGACACCCCAGCTCAACAGGGTGTCGTGAACGAACTCACGGGCGGCCGCAGCGGTCTCCGAAGCAGCGGGGAACTCTCGTCGAGCAACCTTCAACGCGTCGTGTGGTGGCAAGCCGTCAGTGTCCTTCGTAGCCGGGCCATGGAGGGGGTATCACTGCCACGATACGCGGATGTGACCCCAGCGTGGTGGCCGTCCCCTGGTCCTGCGTGCGGACGAGTCTGCACAACTGGCCTGTGACGCTCGGCGTGGCCGGTTAGTGTAAGTCGACACATCCGTTTCTTTCGGGTGGTACTTCGCGCCGGTAGCGTGACGTGGTGCCACCGGGCTGCGCGAGGGCACGTTCGTGTCTTCCACCTCGCCGCGGGCCGGGCCTTGCCCTGCCTCGGGGCGGGTGTGGGGCCTTCTGTCCGGGGCCGGACGGGGACGGGTGACAGGCAGGTTGAGGAGGGGTCTGATGCCCGAGGCGGTCAAGGGACTGGCCGACGAACAGCTCGACGAGATTCTGCAGGCTCTGTACCGGATGCGTGACGGCGACTTCAGTGTGCGCCTGCGCAAACGCGGCAACGGCACGATCCGGGAGATCGCCTCCGTCTTCAACGAGGTGGTCGACCACAGTGAGCAACTCAACAGTGAGTTGCAACGTGTGGGCGAGGTCGTGCGCGAGGAGGGCCGACTCGGCGAGCGTGTCGCGGTCAATCCCGCCCGAGGAGCATGGGCCGAGAGCGCCCGTGCCGTCAACGACATGATGGACGAGGTCTCCGAGCCGGTCAGCGACGTCGCCGACGTCCTCGTCTCGGTCGCCGCCGGTGACCTGCGCCGCCGTGCCTCCACCGACGGGCGCCGCGGTGAGCTCAAGGGCGACCTGCTGCGCCTGGCCAACACCGTGAACCAGATGGCCGACCAGATGAGCGGCTTCACCGACGAGGTCACCCGTGTGGCCCGCGAGGTGGGTACCGAGGGCAAACTCGGCGGCACCGCCCGCGTCGACGGTGTCTCGGGTGCCTGGCGCGAGGTCACCGAGGCGGTCAACCAGATGTCGAGCCGCCTGACCGACCAGGTCCGCAACATCTCGCAGGTGACGACCGCGGTCGCACGCGGTGATCTGAGCAAGAAGATCACCATCGACGTCCAGGGCGAGATGCTCGAGCTGAAGGACACCGTCAACACGATGGTCGACCAGCTCTCCACGTTCGGTGACGAGGTCACCCGGGTGGCCCGCGAGGTGGGTACCGAGGGCAAACTCGGCGGCCGGGCGAACGTGCGCGGGGTCCAGGGCATCTGGAAGGACCTCACCGAGAACGTCAATTCGATGGCGGACAACCTGACCAACCAGGTGCGCGACATCTCACAGGTCACCACGGCGGTGGCCCGGGGCGAGCTCACCCAGAAGGTGCAGGTCGACGTGCAGGGCGAGATGCTCGCCCTCAAGAACACCGTGAACACCATGGTCGACCAGCTGGACTCCTTCGCCGACGAGGTCACCCGGGTGGCCCGCGAGGTCGGCTCCGAGGGCAAGCTGGGCGGCCGCGCCAACGTCAAGGGCGTGTCGGGGATCTGGAAGGACCTGACCGACAACGTCAATTCGATGGCCAACAGCCTCACCTACCAGGTCCGCAACATCTCGCAGGTGACGACCGCGGTCGCCGAGGGTGACCTGAGCAAGAAGATCACCGTGGACGCCCAGGGCGAGATGCTCGACCTGAAGGACACCATCAACAAGATGGTCGACCAGCTGGACTCCTTCGCCAGCGAGGTCACCAGGGTCGCCCGCGAGGTCGGGACCGAGGGCCAGCTGGGCGGTCAAGCACACGTGCGCGACGTCTCCGGGGTCTGGAAGGACCTCACCGAGAACGTCAATTCCATGGCGAACAACCTGACCTACCAGGTGCGGCAGATCTCCATGGTCACGCGCGCGGTGGCCGCCGGCGACCTGACCAAGAAGGTCACCGTCAACGCCAAGGGCGAGATCCTGGAGCTCAAGGACACCATCAACGTCATGGTGGACCAGCTCTCCGCGTTCGCCGACGAGGTCACCCGGGTGGCCCGCGAGGTGGGTACCGAGGGCCAGCTGGGCGGCCGTGCCGACGTGCGGGGCGTGCTCGGTATCTGGAAGGACCTGACCGACAACGTCAACTCGATGTCGCACAACCTCACCACGCAGGTGCGCAACATCTCCGAGGTCACCACCGCGGTCGCGGGCGGCGATCTCACCAAGAAGATCGACGTCAGCGCGCAGGGCGAGATCCTGGAGCTCAAGACCACCGTCAACACCATGGTCGACCAGCTCTCGGCCTTCGCCACGGAAGTCACCCGAGTGGCCTACGAGGTCGGCAACCAGGGCCAGCTGGGCGGCCAGGCCAAGGTCGAGGGCGTCTCCGGCACCTGGAAGCAGCTCACCGACAGCGTCAACGGCCTGGCGGGCAACCTGACCACACAGGTCCGGGCGATCGCGGCCGTGGCCAACGCCGTGGCCGAGGGCGACCTGACCCAGAACATCATGGTCGGCGCCCGCGGTGAGATGGAGGGGCTCAAGGACAACATCAACCTGATGGTGTCCAACCTGCGCGAGACCACCGAGACCCAGCGCGACGCCGACTGGCTCAAGTCCAACCTGAACCGCATCTCCGGGCATCTGCAGGGCCACCGCGACCTCAACGAGCTCTCGCGCCTCATCATGGAGGAGGTCACTCCCCTGATGAACGCCCAGCACGGCGCCTTCTACCTGCCCGCGGACATGGACAACCAGAAGACCTTCCGGTTCTTCGCCGGCTACGGCTTCGAACCGTCCGAGGGGCGCCGCACCCTCAAACGGGGCGTGGGACTGGCCGGACAGGCCGTCGAACAGCGCACCGAACTGCAGATCCACAACCTGCCGGAGGGCTACGTCGACGTGCACTCCGGTCTGGGAGGCGCGCAGCCGCAGTACCTGTTCATCCTCCCGGTCGTCTCCGAGGAACGCACCCTGGGCGTGCTGGAGTTCGCCTCCTACGACGAGTTCAAGGAGATCCACAAGAGTTTCCTGCGCCAGCTGGGGGCTCTGGTGGCCACCACCATCAACACGATCCTGGCCAACAGCCGCACGGAGATGCTGCTGGAACAGTCGCAGCAGATGGCCAACCAGCTGCGCGAGCGCTCCAACGAGCTCCAGCGCCAGCAGGAGGAGCTGCGCGGCAAGAACGCCGAGCTGCGGCAGAAGGCCACCCAGCTCGCCAACCAGAACCGCGCCATCGAGCTGCAGAACCAGCAGATCCAGCGCTCCAGGAACGCCCTGGAGGAGCGCGCCCACCAACTCCAGGTCTCCTCCAAGTACAAGTCGGAGTTCCTGGCGAACATGTCGCACGAGCTGCGCACACCGCTCAACAGCCTGCTGATCCTGGCCCGGTTGCTCGCCGACAACGGCGAGGAGAACCTGTCCGCCAAGCAGGTGGAGTTCGCCCAGACCATCCACAAGGCCGGCAGCGACCTGCTGTTGCTCATCGACGAGATCCTGGACCTGTCCAAAGTCGAAGCGGGCCGCGTCGAGGTGCAGCCCGCCGAGGTCTCCATCAGCCAGCTCGTCGACTACGTCGAGGCCACCTTCCGGCCGGTCACCGGCGACCAGGGCCTGGCCTTCACCGTTGACGTCTCACCCGACATCCCCGACTCCCTGTGGACCGACGAGCAGCGGCTCCAGCAGATCCTGCGCAACCTGCTGTCCAACGCCGTGAAGTTCACCCCGCAGGGCGAGGTCCGGCTGCTCATCGAACCCGCATGGGCGCTGGAGGACGCCGACCTCGACATGTTCGTGGAGAACGAGGAGGTCATCGCCTTCACCGTCGCCGACACCGGCGTCGGGATCCCCGAGGACAAGCTCCAAGCGGTCTTCGAGGCCTTCCACCAGGGTGACGGCGGTACCTCCCGCAGGTTCGGCGGCACCGGCCTGGGGCTGTCCATCAGCCAGAACTTCGCCCGGCTGCTCGGCGGGGAGATCCGCGTGCAGAGCGTGGCCAACCAGGGATCGACCTTCACGCTCCTGCTGCCCGTCCACGTGCCCGAGGACACCGCGGAGACCGAGGAGCGTCCGCTCATCACCCCGCCGGTGGCGATCGAACCGGTCCCGCACACCTCCCCCGAGCACGACCCGGAGGAGAGTCCCGGGACCGGGAGCGCGCCGGGTCCCGAGGAAGCCACCGGGGCCATGCCCGACGAGGAGTTCGACGACGCCATCCGGGCACTCACCGACATCGGCGAGAACGGTCCCCTCCCGACCGTCCCGGTACTCAAGACGGCCGAACAGGCCGAGACCGTCGAGGCCGAGGAGGAGAACACGCCCTCGTCGGTCGAGGCCCGCACCGACCCCGAGCGAAGGGCGGTACTCAGCGGCCGGAGGGTCCTCATCGTCGACGACGACGTGCGCAACGTCTTCGCGCTCACCAGCGCCCTGGAGGCACAGGGCCTGGAGGTCCTCTACGCGGACAACGGCCACGAGGGCATCGAACGGCTGGAGACCAACGAGGACATCTCCCTGGTGCTGATGGACGTGATGATGCCCGAGCTGGACGGCAACGCCACCACCAGGGCCATCCGGGACATGCCCCAGTTCGCCGACCTGCCCATCATCTCGTTGACGGCGAAGGCTCTGCAGGGCGACCGAGAGCGTAGTCTGGCCGCGGGTGCCACCGACTACGTGACCAAGCCGGTCGACCTCGACCACCTGCTGGACGTCATGCGACGCTGGCTCACGGCCGACCCCGCCGAGACACGCGCGGGTGTGGCCGCCGAGGACGCGGCGCTCCCCGACGGGGCCGGACCCACGGAGACCTCCGCGTCCGGCCGGAACAGCGCCACGACCGACGACGCCAGTGACGACACAGAGAGCCACGGGGACGGGTGAGACCGGCCGCAGCGGCAGAGACCCGAACGAAGACCTGGAGTAACGAGCAGTGACCCAGAAGGCCAACATCCTCCTCGTCGACGACCGCGACGAGAACCTGATCGCGCTGGAGGCGGCCCTCACCTCCCTCGACCAGAACCTGGTCAGGGCCAATTCCGGTGAGGAAGCGCTCAAGCACCTTCTGGGCACCGACTTCGCGGTCATCCTGCTGGACGTCATCATGCCCGGCATGGACGGATTCGAGACCGCCTCGCACATCAAGCAGCGCGAGAAGACCAAGGACGTGCCGATCATCTTCCTGACCGCTCAGGAGATCGACCGGCACCAGGTTTTCCGGGGCTACGCGTCCCGAGCGGTCGACTTCCTCCTCAAACCGTTCGACCCGTGGGTGCTGCGCTCCAAGGTCGAAGTGTTCGTGGAACTGCACCAGCTCCAGGCACAGATGCGCGAGCAGGCCCGCACCCTGCAGCGCGACCTCGGCCAGGAGACCGGAGAGCCCGGCAAGGTCCTGGCCGAACAGCTCGCGCAGCGCACCGGACAGGTGCAGGCCGATCTGGCGGCCGTCCGCGAACGTGTCCAGGACACCTACGGGGACAAGGACCGGGCCCTGGTGGAGGAGATCCACCGCCTCGACCGTTCCATCACCCGTCTGGGCACCCTCGTGGAGACCCTGCACGGGCCCGAGTAGAGGTGTGTCTGCTCCGGCCGGCTCCGCCCAACTCCGGCCTGGCCCGGGCTGAGTTCCGGCCGGGCCCTACGCGCGCGGCGGCAACGCCAGGCCGATGTGCTCGCCGATCTCCTCGATGAGCCCGAGGTCGGCCAGGCGGAAGCTGCTCCGGTTGCTGCGCCGGATCAACGTGAGCGTGCCGCGCACGCCCCGGCTCCCGCGCAGGGGCACCGACAGCAGCGATCCGGCGCCGATCAGGCCCAGCAGGGGAGCGCCGGCGCCGTCGTGGCCCAGGACCTCCTCGTCCTCGATGAGGGGATGGAGGAGCGACTCGCCCTCGGCCAACACCCGGCCGGGTACGTCGGTCTCCTCGGTCACTGCTTGCTCCACACTCGAGCGCAGATCGTCCGGCGCGTCGGCGGGACCGGCCACCGCGGCACGGCGGGCGCGAGCGGGTTCGGGCCGGTCGAGCACGTCGAGGACGACCCAGTCGGCATAGGAGTCGGCGAGCAGGTCGGCGATCTCGTCCAGGGCCAGGCCGGGACGGCGCAGCAGCAGGCGCGTCATCCGGGTGAGCACGTCCAAGCGGCGCGCGGCCAGCACCACGACCTGGTCCTCGACCTCGGGCTCCAGGGGAGCGGGTCCCTCGTCCTCGCTCCCGTGCATCGGCGGGGAGAGCGCCACCAGCACCAGCGGGTGCGGTTCGGTGGGCAGCTCCAACCGGGTCAGGGTCAGATGCACGTCCTCGGCCCACCCGCGCTGGGCGGTCCGGGTGTCCAGTGAGGCGGGTCCGTCCCCGCGCAGTACCGACGCCAACCAGGACCGCAGGGCGGCACGGTTGCGCAGGTCCACGAAGTGGGCGAAGGGTTTGCCCGCCAGGTAGCCGGGGGCGCCGCCGAGCTGGTCCGCCCCGGCGTTGTTGATGCGCCGGATGTACCCGTCCTGGTCGAGCAGGATGACGGGCACGGGCAGTTCGGAGAAGACCGCCCGCAGCAGGGCACGCTCGTCGCTGCCGCCCTCGCGGCGCTGTCCGGAACGGTTCGACAGGGCACCTGCGAGCTCGGACCCGGCGTCCTTGAGCAGGCGTTCGGCGTACTCCAGTTCGGCAAGTGATGCCTCTGCGGTGCTCCGTGCGTCGTCGGGATACATCGTGTGTGCGGAGCGCAGGGCCCGTACCCGCTCACCCAGGGCCGTGATCTCGCGTTGCAGCCCGGCCAGGTTCTCCGACACGCTCAGGTCTCCCGGTACTCGTAGGGGGCGGCGGAGCACCAGCACCCGCTGAGACGGACACCGGCACGTTGGTACGCCCTCCGACGTTAATGGATGTGTGGGCGGGTGGACGCCCGAGGTTACGGTTGATGCGTGGCCGGAACCCGGTGACACCGTGGCCCGTCCCACGACCGATGACCGTTTTCAGGAGGGGCCGGATGTGGTTCGAGCGCCTGGCCCGGGAGTTCAGGGAACTGGGGCACTCCGAGAGTACGACGGTCGAACGCGCTCTGGACCAGATCAGCCGCAGCACGGCCGCGAACGTGCCGGGATGTTCGGCGGCACTGGTGGTGGTCTGGCGCGAGGTCATGGGGCCGGACGGGTCGGTGCGGCATGTGGTCGCCGATTACGGGGCCTCACACGCGGACCTGTCCACCGCCCTGGAACAGCAGTACACCAGCGGCCAGGGGCCCGCGGTCGAGGCGGTGCGCCGGGTCCGTCCCGTGCAGGTGCGCGACCTCCTGCGCGAGCGGCACCGCTGGCCCCGGTACACGAGCACGGCGATCCAGTGCGGTGACCGCTCCTCCCTGACACAGTCCAGCCCGCTGCCGGGGGGAGAACGTGTACTGACCTTCGGCATGCACTCGGGCCGGGCCGAAACCTTCGATGAACAGACCCTGAACCCTTTGGCGGCCCTGCTCGCCGAACACGCGGCGGCCGCTCTGCACGCCGTGGACCGGCAGACCGACGCCGCGCGCGAGACCGCGCACATGCGCCGTGCGATGTCGGCCCGGACCGTTATCGATCAGGCCAAAGGCATCATCATGCACGCCCGGGGGTGCAGTCCCGACCAGGCCTTCGTGTCCCTGCGCGAGGTCGCGCAGCGCAACCGCAAGAAGGTCGTGGAGGTGGCCCGGGACCTGGTCGCCGAGAACTCGGCCGCCCGACGGCGTTAGGGCCCGTTCGGTGGATGCCTACCGAGTCCGCAGCGTGACCGGAGGAGGCAATGATGGTGCGGGGGCCGTCTCTCGACAAGGAGAACCGAGTGTGATGTCAAACATATCGATCCGCCGCGAGGGCGACATCGCCGTGGTCGTTCCCGTCGGGGAGATGGACGCGATCGCCTCACCGGAGCTCGCCGACGTCATCGACGGCCTGTTGGGTGAGCGGCCCGCGCGGGGGATCGTCGTCGACCTCGCGAAGGTGAGTTTCTGCGACTCCCGTTGCATCGGTGTGCTCGTGGCCGCTTACCGCCAGGCGCGCGACCTCGGTGTGGGCCTGCGCACGGCCGACCCCCAGCAGCAGGTCAACCGGCTCTTCGTGATCTCGGGCATCGACCAGATCATCCCCGTCGAAGCGACCGTGGACGAAGCCGTGGGGGCGCTCAGCGGCTGAGCCGGCTCTCCCGGGCGGAGGGCTCCGGCTCCGCGGAACGGTCGAGGAAGTGCAACCGGACCAGGGTGCCGCCCCTGTCCCCGCAGATCTCCAGGAAATCGCAGGTCTGGCGGGTGATCCACAGCCCGTATCCGCGGGACCGCACCCCGTCGGCGGGACGGTAGCCGGCCAGCGGATCGGTGAGCAGTCCGGCCTCGTCGAAGACCTCGCACACCCACCGGTCGTGGGAGCGCCACAACGAGACGCTGCCCTTGCCGGCCCCGTGCTCGAGCACGTTGGCGGCCAGCTCGTTGGCTGCCACGACCAACCCGTCGACCTGCAGCGGTTCCAGATCCAGCGATGAACCCAGGGTGGTCAGTTCACGGCGCAGGCGCGGCAGTGACTGTCCGATCTCCACACGGTGCACCGGCCCGGTGAGGGGGAGGGGCGCCGGCGTCCGGGAACGTGCACCGTGCGCGTCCGGCCCCAGATAGGCGTGGTTGGCACGCGGGCCGCCCGCACCGACCAGGACCGGGTGGGTGGTGTGCACGGTCGTACGCGCTGCCGCGGTCAGGGCGCAGGTGTCGTGCACACACAACAGGTCCAGGGCGGAACCGCCCAACGCCGTGGCCAGGACCGCCTCCAGGCGCCGCCATTCCCGGGGGGCCGGCTCGGGGCCGCGTGCGGTCGGGGGCTCGGCCACGACGGTGACGCGTTCGGGTGCGTGTGCGAGCACGATGCGGTGCAGCGCGGCGAGCATCCGCCCCGGAGCGTCGTAGAAGGTGTCCCGGTCGATGACACGGACCTCGCGTGCCACCTGGGGCGGCAGGGTGGCGAGAAGGCGGGCCGAACGGTGCGGCGCGACCGCGAGGACGGCAGGCCGCTCCGAGGCGACGGCGGCCCGCAACCGGCCGCCTGCCACCGCTCGGAACCGGTGTTCGTGGGCGAAGATCAGGCCCTGGTGCATGAAGGTCATGGTCGTGGCTTCGTCTCCGGCTTCCGGGCACCCGGGTTCGGGCGCCCCCGTCCGGGATGTACCCGGAACGGACCGCTCTTCCCGGGCCGCAGCCCGGGAAGACGGAACCGGTCGGGCAGGGAGCCGTCCATGTCAGGGGGTGGAACCGGAAAGTGCCAGGTCGTCGTGCTCGCCCTCGTCCCCGCGGCCGTCGGAGGTCCTGGGGCGGGCCCGCTCGTAGGCCAGCTCCGTCTCGATCGCGATCCGTGTCCACGGGAAACGGGAACGGGCCCGGTCGCCCCCGGCGATCCCGTAGGCCGTGCTCATGGTGGGGGTGTTGAGGACGGTGCGCACCGCGCGCACGACCTCCTCCGGGCGACCGAACCGCATGAGCACCCCGCTCGTCCGGTGCAGCACCGCCTCGGGCACCGCACCGGTCGCGGTGGCCACGACCGGAAGACCGCACGCCATGGCCTCCAGGACCCCGCCTCCGTAGGGGTCGTAGGAGGCCGCTGAGACGTAGAGGTCGGCCGAACGCAGCAGTCGGGGGAGCTCCTTGCGCTCCATCGGTCCGGTCAGGTGCACCCGGTCGTCGACCCCGGCCTCCTTGGCCATGAGCTCCAGCCGCCGGGCGTCGGCGTCCAGGGCGACGTCGCGGTCGCCGGCGGTCGAGACCAGCACCAGCTCGCACTCGGGCAGGTGGACCATGGCCCGTACGAGCCGTCCGGCGCCACCGCCCTCGCTCAGCGCGGTGACCGACACCAGCCGGGTCCGCTCCTCGCGGCGGCTGTTCCACGGTTCGGTCGCGGAGCTGCCCTCGACACTGAAGTGGTCGGGGTCGACGCCGAAGGGCACCACGCTCATGTGGTGGCGGGAGACCCCGAGACGGGACAGTTCGACCTGTTGGTCGGTGGACCCCACGAGCACGTGGTCTGCGCGCGAGGCCAGAACCGCCTCCATGCGCACCCGCTCGGGTTGTTCGGGCAGGCCCGCGCGCTGCTCGCTCGCGTTGAGGGAGTGGAAGGTCTGCACGAGGGGGACCCCGCTCTGGTCCCGGTCGCTGTGCGCCTGGGCGTGGAGGGCGGCCAGGCCGCTGGTCCATTCCACTGCGTGCAGGACGTCCGGGCCGTCCTCGTCCAGGGCCCCGGCCAGGGCGGTGCCGAACTCTCCGGTGTGCTGGGCCTCCTCGTCGGCCTTCAGAACACGGGACGGCCCGGCGTCCAGGTAGGTGACCGAGACACCGCGCGACATGCGGGTGCGTCCGGTGGGTTGGTCGGGATCGCTGCGGCGGGAGTAGACGGTGACCCGGTGGCCGCGTTTGGCGAGCTGCCGCGACAGGGCGCACGCGTGCAGGCTCGCCGGGCACGCAGGTTCACCCCGGTGGGCGGGCAAGGGGTTGGCGTGTTCGGCGATCAGGGCGATCTTCACTGGAATGGCTCCTTGGACACGGGTTGGGGTCGGTGTCCTGCATCGGTGGCCGCCCAGTGAACCCCGGAGCGGGGGGCAGGGTCCGCTGGGCGGTCGGACTGTGTTCGGCCGGAACGTCGGTGGCTGGACCGGCCGAGGGTCACGGGGAGGGCGAACACGGCGCCGCGCGCCCGTGCATGCGTACGTGCGGGGGCGGGAGCGTGTGCACGGCGGAGTGAGACGTGCGGGCAGGGCGCACGTGCGGTTCCGTGGAGGAGGAAGAAAGAGGGAAGGGCAGACGCATACTCGGATCACACCAAACGACCGTCGAAGAGAGGCCTACGGGCGCACGCGTGGCGGTGCGGATCGGGCCGGTCGTGTGTGTCTGCGTCTTAGACACCCAACGCTTCGATTCTGCCAGAGGTTCGTGAGGGCGACAACGTGAGACCGGGCTCACTCATGGCCCGAACCCAGCTTCGGGACTGTCCGTAATCCGATTCGGGCCTGTAACCAGGGTGAACCCGGCGCAAGGACCGATGCCCTCTGCCAGGAGGTCCCGCGCACCGTTACTGTCGGAACGGACCTGCGACGTCCGGTCGGTGTCCGGTGCCCCATTTCTGGGCGCGGAATACTGGGTGGGAACTGCGTATCCGGGTGTTTTCCGCCATGATGTACGCGGATTTTGACCGACTCCGCCGGTAGCTCGGTACGGTTGCAGAATCCAGACGTTGAACGGGACTCGACCAATGGTCCGGCACCACGTGCCGGGCAACCGGCCACGGCCGACGAAACGGAGGAAGGGCGTATGGGTGTCGCTGGTGGGGAAGTCATTGTCACCGCCCTCACGCACCGGGGCGCGGTCCGCCCTGCCAACGAGGACGCCGTCGTCATGGGTGCTCTCACCGTCGCCGGCGCGAACATGACCTCGCCCGTGCGGTGCGTTCTCCCCGTCGGTGAGCCCGTCATCCTCGCGGTGGCCGACGGCATCGGCGGTCAAGCGGCCGGAGAGATCGCCTCCGAGCACGCCGTGCACCGCATGGCCGAGGTGGGGGCACGTCTGGAGGGCCCCGACCACGTCGCCCAGATCCTCGGCAACATCGACGAGGAGATCAAGGACCACGCCAAACAGCACACCGAGTTCTCCGGCATGGGGACCACGGTCGCGGGTGTGCTCCTCAACGGTGACGGCAACTTCTGGTTCAACGTCGGTGACTCCCGCACCTACCGGGTCGAGGGTGGGCGGCTGCGCCAGCTCAGCGAGGACGACTCCCCGGCGCTGCCCCCTTCCGGGGACGGGCGTCCGGTCACCACGAACTTCATCACGCAGTCCCTGGGCGGTAGCTCGGGCGGCACGATGGTCCCCCATGTGGGCCGGGACGAGGCCCCTGACCCCAGCACCTGGCTGATGTGCAGCGACGGCCTGTCCGATCTGGTCTCCACCGATGAGATGGAGCGCATGATGGCCGAGGCCGGCAGCGACGAGGCCGCCGTGCACGCCCTGTGGCAGGCGGCCATGGAGGGCGGCGGCAAAGACAACATCAGCATCATGCTCGCGCGCCGCGTCTGACGGCGGCTCCGCGCATGCGGAAGGCCCGGACCCCTGGAAACCGCCGAAGGGGTCCGGGCCTTCCTGTGTCCTCAGGGCCGGTGCGCCGCTACTGCGTGCTCTTGCGCACGCGCACGGCGACCAGGACGACCGCGGCCAGCGCCACGACGGCGACGGCGACGATGATGCCGACGGTCGTGCCGGAGATCCCGCCCTCGTCGGCGGCCTCCTCCGTGGCGGTGTCCTCGGCGGCGTCGCCGGTGTCCTCCTCCTGGGCGTCCTCGCCGGCCTCCGGCTCTTCCTCGGGTGCGGCGTCGGCCACGGCCTCCTCCGGGACGGTGAAGGTCAGGCTCTCCTGGATCGGGTGCCCGTCGGAGGAGACGACGCGGAAGCCGATGGTGTAGTCGCCCGCCTGGTCCAGGGGCTCGAGCTCGGTGCTGACCTCGTTGCCGTCGAAGACCAGGTCGCCGGTCTCGTAGGTGGTCTCCTCGTCCGGCCCGGTCACGGAGACGGCGTTGCCGTCCCCGGTCTCCAGAGGCTCGTTGTTGAAGGTCAGTACGACCTCTTCGGGCGCGGCCTCCAGGGTCTCGCCGTCCTCGGGGGTGGAGCCGGTGAGCACGTCGTGCGCCAGCGCGGGGGAGGGGGCCAGCGCGAGGGCGGCAGCGGTGAACGGGGCGAGGGCCAGTGCGGCTGTACGGACCGCGGGGTTCTGGGTGGTCATCTTCCTTCTCTCAGGTTCGGTTCACGGCCGGATCGCGGGGGTGCGGTCCGGTTCGGCACGGGAGGCCCGAGCGGGCGGCCCTCGTGGTCCGTGTGTGGAGAGATCGACCGTGGAGAGAGGGGCGTTCGGGGGGAGGGGAAGGGCGATGGGCCGGGGCACGACCGGGATCCGGGGACCCGGACCGTGCGGCAGCCATCGTGTGAGCAGGGAGGCCAGGGCCCACAGGGCGGCTTCCCCGTGTGCGAGCAGCGCGGCGGCCAGCAGGGCGGCCCACAGGTGGGCGAACAGCATCCCCGGCGCGAAACCCAGCACGTGCGCGAGCACGCTGTGGCCGCTGTGGTCGGTGCCGTGGTGGAGGAGCTCGTGGTCGGGGCCTCCCGAGCCCTGCAGGATCAGGTGGATGCCGACCTGGGCGGCGGCCAGGACCGCGAAGATGTCGCCCATCCCGCGCATCCTGCGGGTGAAGAACAACAGGACGGGGAACAGGAAAGCGGTCGCGGCGAGGAAACCGCCGGTGGAGGCGGGGTCGGGGGCCCAGAGGTTGTGTCCGCCGTAGGCGAGCCCTGTGGACGCGCCGGCGAGGAAAGCCGTACGCAGCGCGTGGAGTGTGCCGTGGGCGGGTCGCACGTGATCGAACCTAGGCAATGCCCTGTGCTGCCGCAAGAGCCCTCGGAGGAGGGACGAGGGCAGTGCAGGCGGTGAATGCGGGCCGCCGGGTGGTTTTCGCACCCGGCGGCCCGTGCCGTCGTGTCAGCTCGCCGGAGCCAGCTCGAGCCGCATGTAGCGGCGTTCCTCGGGGGTGGTACCACCCCAGACGCCGTGCGCCTCTCCGGCTCGCAGGGCCCACCGCAGGCACTCTTGGCGAACAGTACAGCTGCGGCAGACGGCGACGGCCTGTTCGGTGTCGGCCTGACCGATTCCGGTGGTGCTGACGGGAAAGAAGATCTCGGGGTCGTAGGAGCGGCAATTGCCCTGTGCGACCCAGTCCTCGCTGTCGTGGTACAGGCGGTTCATGGGACGCCTCCGATCCGTCGTGCTGATCCTGGCCCGTGCCGGGGATCCACGGTGGGCGCAGAGAAGAGTTGTGGTCGCCGGGAGGCCCCAGGACCTCCGCAGCGTTGCGACCAATTGTAGTACTACATGGGGTCGTACTACATGAAGTCTGCTCGAAAGTCGGCGTGAGGGCAAGGACCTGTGGCGCCGGGCCGAGTGGCATGACCCTCAGGGGAAGAGGCGGGGTCGCCGCGCGCCGGGAGGGGCGCGAGAGATGGAAGGCCCCTGGTGGTGGGGGGTTTCGTGCGCCGAACCCCTGCGCTGTTACCTCTGTGTGATGTACGCTTCAAGTCCTCGGGGTGTTATGTCCCCAGGTTCCCACCGTATTGATGTGACTTAATGCACGCCTGAACTGTCTCCTCGAGGCCCTATGTTTGACCGTGGCGCGCGCTGTCGAGCCGTGACGCTCTGTGCCGGGAGCGGGGCGTGCGGGCCCGGCGTGAAACCCGAGAGTCCCTGGTGGGCAAGGGAAGGAGCGCACCGTCGCCCCTCCGCCCCGGCGGGCCCCGAGTGCCGAGGGTGAACCCGGAAAGCTGCCAAATAGACTAGCCATACCCGTTTCTGAAGTGGCCAAACATCTCCGAACGCGCGGTCTGAAACCTACTCGGTAATCGTTGGCTAAGTTCGATCGACGTGCCACATCAACGAACTGACCTCCAAGCACGCGACCGGACCGACGACGGGGCCACGGGCTCTGAGGCCACAGGGGCCGCGGGCCTGGGGGCCGTGCGCTTGTCGCACCCGTCCCCGGGGGACGGGCCGCACATGTGGCGGCTGGCGGGCGAGACGGGAATGGACGTCAACTCCCCGTACTCCTACACGCTCTGGTGCCGGGACTTCTCCCGTTCCAGCGTCGTCGCCCGCGACGACGAGGGCCGGGTGGCCGCCTACGTCACCGGATTCGTGCGTCCCGACAGCCCGGACACGTATTTCCTCTGGCAGGTCGCCGTGGACTCCGCGTACCGCGGACAGCGGCTGGCCCGCCGGATGCTCGACTTCATCGGCGACGCGATCGCCGACCAGGGCCTGCGCTATCTCGAAGCGACCGTGACTCCGGACAACTCGGCCTCCCGGGCGCTGTTCGGTTCCTTCGCCAGGGACAGGGGGGCCGAGGCCGTATGGAGCCCGCTCTTCGGGGAGGAGCACTTCCCGAAGGACGGCACTCCGCACGAGCCGGAGGACCTCGTCCGTATCGGACCCCTCGGGGCCCGGCCGAGTCAAGAAGCGTGACGACCATCCGCACCGGATCGACCGATCCTGTACCGCCCCGTCGTCCAAGCCATGAGCCCACGAACTTGGGGAAAGGAACCAAGGAACACACGATGGAGACCTTCCAGCGCCTCGAGTCCGAAGTCCGCGGATACTGCCGTAGCTGGCCTGTCGTTTTCGACAAGGCCCTCGGAAGCCACGTCTATGACGAGAGCGGCAAGCCTTACCTGGACTTCTTCGCCGGGGCCGGCTCCCTCAACTACGGGCACAACGACCCGGAGCTGAAGAGCAAGCTTATCGACTACCTCACCGACGACAAGATCGTGCACAGCCTGGACGCGTACAGCGCGTCCAAACGCGAGTTCTTGAAAACCTTCGAGGACGTCATCCTCAAACCGAGGGGCCTCGACTACAAGGTCCAGTTCCCCGGCCCGGCGGGCAACAACGCCGTCGAGGCCGCGCTGAAGCTGGCCCGCAAGATCACCGGTCGCCAGACGATCATCAACTTCACCAACGGCTTCCACGGCATGACCCTGGGCGCCCTGGCCGTGACCGGTAACTCCATGAAGCGTGGCGGCGCGGGTGTCCCGCTCGACCATGTCGCCACGATGCCCTTCGACAACTACCTCGACGGGCAGACCCCGGACTTCCTCTGGCTGCGTACTCTCCTGGAGGACAGCGGCTCGGGCCTGGACGCCCCCGCCGCCGTCATCGTCGAGACCGTCCAGGGCGAGGGCGGCATCAACGCCGCCAGCGCCGAGTGGCTGCGCGGGCTCGCCGATCTGTGCAAGGAGTACGGCATCCTGCTGATCGCCGACGACATCCAGATGGGCTGCGGCCGTACCGGCGACTTCTTCTCCTTCGAAGAGGCCGGCATCGTTCCCGACATCGTCACGCTCTCCAAGTCCATCAGCGGCTACGGCCTTCCGATGGCGCTCACGCTGTTCAAGCGCGAGCACGACGTGTGGGGTCCCGGCGAGCACAACGGCACCTTCCGTGGCTTCAACCCCGCGATGGTGACCGGCAGCGAGTCCCTGCGACGCTTCTGGAGCGACGACTCCTTCGCCGAGGCCACCAAGGCCAAGGGCGAGCTGATCGCCGGCCGTCTCCAGGAGGTCGCCGCCGAGCACCCCGAGACCGGCGCTCACGTGCGTGGCCGCGGTATGGCTCGCGGTCTGGCCTTCGAGCAGGCCGACCTCGCCAACAGCGTCGCCGCCGAGGCCTTCGAGCGCGGTCTGCTGCTGGAGACCTCCGGGCCCGATGACGAGGTCCTCAAGCTGCTCCCGCCGCTGACCGCGACGGACGAGGAGCTCACCACGGGCCTCGACATCATCGCCGACTCCGCCCGGGCCGCGGTCAAGCAGAGCCGGACTTCCTAGAGCCTGCCTCGGGTGCTCCCCGCCCCCGGGGCCGGCCCGGTCCGAGGGGCGGGGAACACCGTGGGCCGTGACCCGGCCGGTGTGGGGCCACGGGAATTTTTCCCGGATGGCCGCCACTTCTACTGACGGAGCGGGGCCGGTCGGAGGATCCTGGAGCCAGGACCCCGGCCGGCCCCGCACCGTGTCGTCCACCACCAAGAGGCGCAGCAGCGCGATTGAGGAGTCACCAGTGATCGTTCGCAGCATGGACGAGGTCAACGACACCGACGCCGACATCAAGACGGAGAACTGGCGCAGCCGTCGGATCGTCCTGGCCAAGGACAAGGTCGGCTTCTCCTTCCACGAGACCGTCCTGTACGCGGGCACCGAGTCGAAGTTCTGGTACGCCAACCACATCGAGCTCGTGCACTGCATCGAGGGTGAGGCCGAGCTGACCAACGAGGAGACCGGGGAGAAGCACATCATCACCCCGGGCACGCTCTACCTGCTCGACGGCCACGAGCACCACACCGTCCGGCCCAAGACCGACTTCCGTGTCCTGTGCGTGTTCAACCCGCCGGTGACCGGTCGTGAGGTCCACGACGAGAACGGTGTCTACCCGCTGGTCGTCGAGGACGACGTGTAGGACATCCCTCCTTGTCGGGCACGCGCCCGACGCGCGCACTGCTTCGGAGCGGGGCCGAGAGAGTCTCTCGGCCCCGCTCTTGTCGTTTCCGGAGTTTCCGGCTCAAATTCCGGAAGTGTGATCCTCGTGTGACCGCTCCTTTGCAGAAAATAATGATTCCGCGCTCGAGAATGGTTCGAATGGGAAAATATTTCCCTGAGTGACAAGAGGAGGGACACAGGGTCACAATGCACAGGTAAAGCACCCTGAGTAGCAGAATGATCCTGTCACCCGATGGTGGGAATCGCGTAACCAGTGCATAACAGACCAAATGGTGGTCGTTACTGGGGTTTGGGGCCGGGGAGAGACACCCCGTACCGCTCCTGCCGCGCCCTGTCCCGGCGGCGGGTATTCACCGGTGCCACACCGCGGTTCGCCCATAACAGGCGTCCCACCATCCGCACACGCGGTGCTGCCGTCCCGTTCTGCCCGGGCGGCGGCCCGCTTCCGCGAGTGATTCTGAGGAGCAGTCGTGAAGAAGAAGGTTCGAGTGAGAGGCCGTGGAACCTGGGGCCGCCGGGACGCCTTCCGTCTGGGAGGAGCGGGCCTGGCCACCGCGGCGCTCGCCCCCGCCCTCGCCTCCTGTTCCAGGGCCGAGGAAGGCGCCTCCTTGGACGATCTGCGTGAGCAGGGCTTCGTCCGGGTGGGTCTGGCCAACGAGATCCCTTTCGGCTTCGTCGACGACGCGGGTGACCCCGCCGGACAGTCGCCTGCCGTGGCCAAGGCGGTCTTCGAGGAGCTGGGCATCCCGGAGATCGTCGCCACGGCCACCAGCTGGGACGGTCTGATCCCGGGTCTGCAGAACAATCAGTTCGACATCCTCGCCGCCGGTGTGTTCATCACCCCCGAACGCTGCGGGGAGGTCGCTTTCAGCGAACCGACCGCGACCTCGCCCGAGGCCTTCCTGGTCGAGTCCGGCAACCCCACCGGAATCCAGACCTTCGAGGACATCGCGGCCGACCCCGACATCCGGCTCGCGGTCCTCAACGCCTCGGTCGAGCAGACCTACGCCGAGTACTTCGGTGTGACCGAGGACCAGATGGAGCTCATCCCGGACCAGACCACCGGGTTCGAGCACCTCGAGGCCGGCCGTGTGGACGCGGTCTCCATGCTGGCGGTCTCGCACAACTACCTGCTGCAGGAGCGCGGCCAGGAGGACGAGTTCGACGTCACCGAGCCCTTCTTCCCCGTCATGGACGGGTTCGAGGAGAAGGGCTGGGGCGGCCTGTGCCTCCGCCAGGGCGACACCGAGATGCTCGACGAGATCAACCGCGTCATCGCCGAGTTCACCGAGAGCGGCCGCCTGCTCGAGCTCGGTGAGCAGTGGGGCTTCACCGAGAACGATCTGCCCGACGGGACCACCACCGAAGAGCTCTGCTCGGGCGAGGGCTGATCCGGTTTGGAGTTCCTCGAACAACAACTACCGCGCTACGCCGACGGTGCCTGGATCACGATCCAGCTCACCGTCGGCGGTGCCGCGCTCGCCTTCGTCCTGGCGATGGCCATCGGGATCCTGGGGACCACCCGGTTCTGGTGGGCCAGGGCCATCACCACGGTCTTCGTGGAGACCTTCCGCGGTATCGCCGCCCTGGTCGTGATGTTCTGGTTCGTCTTCGCGTTCCCGGACCTCACCGGGTTCGAGCTGGACCCGAGGTTCGCGGCGATCCTCGCTCTGGGGCTCAACGTCGGCGCCTACGGTGCCGAGGTCGTGCGCGCGGCGATCAACGCTGTGCCCCCGTCCCAGGTGGAGGCCACCGTCGCGCTGAACTATTCGTGGACCCAGCGCATGCGGCTGGTGGTCCTGCCCCAGGCCTGGGCCCAGATGCTGCCCACGTTCGGCAACCTGGTCATCGAGCTCATGAAGGCCACCGCCGTGGTCTACCTCGTGGGCATCGTCGACCTCACCTCGGTCGCCCAACAGATCAGGTCGGCCACCGGCCAGACCTTCGTGGCCTTCGGTGTCGCCTTCGTGCTCTACTACCTGCTCGCGCAGGTGCTGATCCTGGGCATGCGCGCACTCGAGAACCGTGCCGGCAAGAAACTGGGGCGCGCCCCCACCGGCGGCGGGGGGATCCTGTCCCTGCTGCGTCCACCGTCGGTCGGAACCAAGGTGGGGGTGGCGAAGTAGATGTGGGATTTCCAGTTCACCTATGAGGCCATGCCCGACCTGCTCAGCGGCATCCTCACCACGATCCAGCTCACCCTCATCGGGTACTCCATCGCGCTGGTGCTGGGTCTTCTGGTCGCCGTCGTGCGGCGGACGCCGATCATCGGCGGCATCGTGCACTTCGTCATGGAGTTCATCCGGACCACGCCCCTGATCATCCAGGTTGTGTTCGTGTTCCTCATGACGCCCGCCGACATCTCGGCCTTCACGGTCGGTGTGGTGGTCCTGGGCGTGCACTACGCGGCCTACACGGCCGAGGTCTACCGGTCGGGGATCGAGGGCGTGGCCAAGGGCCAGTGGGAGGCCGCACGAGCGCTGAGCCTGTCCACCGGCCGGACCTGGGGCGCCATCGTGTTGCCGCAGGCCATCCGCAAGGTCATCCCGGCACTGGGCAACTACCTGATCTCGATGTTCAAGGACACGCCGCTGCTCTTCGCCATCGGTGTGACGGAGCTGCTCACCCAGGCACAGCGGGTCGGGAGCGAGAGTTTCCGGGTCGTGGAGGCCTACACCCTGGTGGGCTTCCTCTTCCTGGCCGTGAGTGTGCCCTCCGCGATCATCATCCGTCGACTGGAGAAGCGTTATGCCGCCGTCTGATACCCATGACAACGACCGGCCCCAGGGTGTCGGGGGCGAGGACCTGATCGTGTTCGACCAGGTGGTGAAGCGCTTCGGCGACCTCACCGTCCTGGATCACCTGGACTTCAGTGTCTCCCCCGGCGAGCGTGTCACTCTCATCGGTCCCAGCGGTTCGGGCAAGACCACCATCCTGCGCCTGGTCATGACCCTGGAGAAGGTCACCGAGGGCATGATCTGGATCGGCGGGAAGCCGTTCAGCCACATGCCCCGGGGCAGCGGCTTCACGCCGGCGAGCGAGAGTTACCTGCGCAGCCGCCGCAAGAGCATCGGGATGGTCTTCCAGCAGTTCAACCTGTTCCCGAACATGTCGGTGCGCAAGAACATCATCGAGGCCCCCGTGAACGTCCTGGGCACCCCCAAGGAGGAGGCCAACGCGCACGCGGAGGAACTGCTGGACCTCGTCGGTCTCGGAGACAAGATCGACGCGCACCCCACGCAGCTCTCCGGTGGCCAGCAGCAACGTGTGGCCATCGCCCGCGCTCTGGCCATGCGGCCGGAGATCCTGCTCCTGGACGAGGTCACCTCCGCCCTCGACCCCGAGCTCGTGGCCGGTGTCCTCGACGTACTGCGCGAGGTCGCCGAGACCACCGACATCACCATGCTGTGCGTGACACACGAGATGAGCTTCGCGCGTGACGTCTCGCACCGTGTGCTGATGTTCGACAAGGGCCGGATCGCCGAGGAGGGGCACCCGGACCAGATGTTCAACGATCCCCGGCACGAGCGGACCCAGGCCTTCCTGAAGTCCGTCCTGGAGAACGGGAACTGAGGTTTCGCCCCCGGGCGCACCTGTCCGCACGGCCCCCGCGTACCGCGCGGGGGCCGTGTCGTGTCCGAGCCGTTTTCCCTGTTTTTGCTCACACCGCCGTGTGGCGCATTCCGACGTGCCGCAGGGAGTTTCCCTTTTTCTGGGATGTGCGTTCTGTGTGCTTTTGCGTATGGCTGTTGCCAGTTCTTCGCGATGCGACATGCCGTGGTGATTAAGCAGCGTTTAGTCGCGGCATAGGCAGAATGGGTGTTCTGAGACAGGGGGGACACTTGTGACCACGGTTCGAAGGTGGGGATTCCTGGCGTGGGCCGCCCTAGCCGTTGTGCTCGTCGCGTTGACGGTGGGACTGCACGTCGAGCTGCGCACACACGTGTTCGGCGACGGTCTCCCGTTCTACCTCGGCTCCTGGGCCTCCATGCTGATCGGTGGGACGCTCATCTGGGTCCTGGTACGGACGCTGGGGGAGCGCCGCAGGCTGGACGCACAGGTCGTCCACGCGTTCGTCGGGCATCCGCTCCGCTTCGAGCTGGTGTGGTGCCTGTTCCTGCTGATGGCGTTCCTGTTGTCCATGGCGGTGCTGAGCCGCCTCTTCACCATCTTCGAGACCGAGGTGGGGGCCGACCTGGCGATGTCGGTCTCGCTCGTGTGCCGGCTGCTGTTCCTGTTCACTCTTCCGGTGCTGGTCCTGGACCGCTCGGGTGTGACCACCGACGGACGCGGAACACAGATGCCGAACATCGTCCTCAAACCGCGCGAGCTGTGGAGGTGGAGCGGGCTGCTCCCGGTCGTGCTCACCCTGGGCCTCATGGGGGCGGTGTTCCTGCCTTCCACCGGTTACCCGCAGGTGAGCTTCGCCCTCACCGGTTTCCTGGTCGCCTTCACCGTCATCTCGATCTGTGAGGAGGCCTTCTTCCGGGCCATGCTCCAGACCCGCCTGGAGATCTACATGGGGCGCTGGGGCGGCATCGTCGCGGCCTCGGTGGTCTTCGCCCTCACCTACGCGCTGATCCAGGATTTCGACGCGGTCTCCCAGCTGCCCGATGAGGGGCTGGTCCACGAGACCGGCCTGGCCATGCTCACCTACGGTGCGGCCGGGCTGTTCTACGGGTACCTGTGGGCGTGCTTTCGCAACCTCTGGCTCAACGTGCTGATGCGGGTCGGGGTCTTCGTGCTCCTGGTGTCCCCCGAACTGACCTTCGGGATCATCGGGTTGTGACCGCCGGTCGTGCCCGGGAGAGGTCCCGAAGGGGATGCCGCCCGAGGAGGACGGCGCAGAAGTCACTGGCAGTATGGGGACATGGCCAACCACAAGGTTTCCCGCAGTATCGACATCGACGCTCCTGCCTCGGTGGTCTTCGACATCATCGCCGACCCCGCACGCCACTCCGAGATCGACGGGTCCGGGTCGGTGGGCGGTCAGACCTTCGGCCCCGACCGCCTGGGTCCGGACACCGGTTTCGGTGTGGACATGCGTATGTTCGGCGTCCCTTACCGGATGAGCAACCAGGTCGTGGAGTTCGAGGAGGGGCGCCGCCTGGTCTGGAAGACCGCGGGCCCGCAGCGCTGGGGGTACGAGCTCAGCGATCTCCCGGACGGCGGGACGCGGGTGAAGGAGACCTTCGACTACTCACGCGGCCCCTCGTTCTGGTTCGTTCTGACCGGGTTCCCACGCAAGAACGCCGAGTCGATCGAGCACACGCTGCTGCGCCTGCGGGAGCTCGCAGAGGCCGAGAGCCGGGGATGAAGCGCCGCTTCCTCCCGGAAAGCTCCGGTCACGCGGAGATCTCTGAGATGTCCTAGAGTTCGGCGAGGGCCCGCGCCCCGCGACTCCCCCACGAGGTCGTGTGCGCAGCGGTCGGGTCCGCTCGCAGTCGACTCAGGGAGCAGCGATGGGAACAACCTTCGGGGACGTGTGGCAAGAGGTCCTCGCGGTCCAGCCGGAACCGGAGCGGTGGATCGTCGTCGGTGCCGCGGTCGTGGCGCTGCTGGCGGTCGTGCTCGGCCCGACCTGGCGTGTGGGGCGCAACGTCGTCACCATCGCGCACGAGGGCGGGCACGCGCTCGTGGCCCTGCTGAGCGGCCGACAGCTCACCGGGATCCGACTGCACTCCGACACCTCCGGGGTGACGGTCTCCCGGGGCAGGCCCACCGGTCCGGGCATGATGCTGACGGTGTTCGCGGGATACGTGGCGCCGTCGGTGGTCGGGCTGTTGGGGATCCTCATGCTCATGGCCGACCGGATCACTGCGCTGCTCTGGCTGAGTATCGCGCTGCTCGCGCTGATGCTCGTGATGATCCGCAACGTCTACGGCGTGGTCTCGATCGTCGCGACGGGTGCGGTGGTCTTCGGTGTGAGCTGGTACACCGGACCGGAGGTGCAGGCGGCGTTCGCCTACGTGTTCATCTGGTTCCTGCTCTTCGCCGGCGTGCGCCCGGTCTTCGAACTGCAGTCGCAGCGTCTGCGCAACCCCTCGCCCCACTCCGACGCCGACCAGTTGGCCAGGCTCACGGGTCTTCCGGGCACGCTGTGGGTGGTGATCTTCGCCCTGGTCAATCTCGGTGTGACCGGGCTGGGCGTGTGGCTTCTGCTGTTCCGGTAGCAGCGCCGGGGCGGCCGGCGGACGGATGCCGGTCGTCTCCGCCGACGGTGCGGCGGCCGTGCCCCTAGAGGGAGCTCGGGGCGGTGAGCGCCTCGGTGACGGTCCCGAAGACGGGAATGCGGGTGTCCAGGGAGGTCACACGCAGCGTCTGCATCACCCGGCGGATGGGTGCGGCGATGGCCAGGCGCGCCTGCTGCTCCTTGGCGGTCTTGTGCGCCCGGATGAGGACTCGCAGGCCGCTGGAGTCGATGAACCGGAGTTCGGTGCAGTCGAGGACGACCCGGCCGTGGGGCTGGGTGATCAGGGCCTCGGTGACCGCCTCCTGGAAGCGGTCCTCGGTGGCCATGTCGATCTCCCCGTTCAGCGCCAGAACACGCCCGGCGGAGTGCAGGGTGGAGGAGATGGTCAGGTCGGGCATTGCTACTCCGGCGAGTTCAGGACGCACCCGATGGGTCGGAGTGGGCGGTAGAACACCGCTCCAGGCGTGCGTGTCGGCCGTTGCTTTCGGAGTGTTTCCGGGAAGGCCAAGCTGTCGGTTCATGAGGTTCCTCGCGTGGTGGCCCGGGCCGGGGTCGGGGACGGAACGCTGTTGTCTCCTGGTCTGTCTGGGAAAACACGGCCGTCCGTCGAACGTCCCGCTCCGTGTGGAAGCTCCATCGGCGGTCTCGGCGGGTGAACCGGTCCGCGGTGTGCCGGGACCGGACGGTTCCTTGCCTCTTGAGAATCCAGAACCCTCCCGTGGGGGCGGGCATTCCCCTTCCATGGCCGGATGGGGGTCCCGATGGTCGGCGGGTGCCTGCCGTGCGGGTCCGGGGATGGTGGGTCGACGGCCGCTCTTCCATGGTACCGGGTACCGTTTCATGCGGCCGAGAGAACCGTCCAGCCCCGGACTGTACCACAGCGATGTGGCCGTTTCGTGACGTGAGTGACGCATGGTCGTGGCCGTGCCGTTCCGTTCCCCGTGGACGATGTGACTGGCCTCAGGCCTTCTGGATAGCGGCGGCCGGAACGGGACCTTCGTCGCTCTCCCGCGGCGTCCACGCCCGCTGACAGCGTGGGACCGCCGTCCCGGGTACGAGGGCGATCATGCCCCCGGCCCCCTCGTGCTCCGCTGTTTCGGCGGTTCAGGGTAGTGCCTCGGCCCTTTCCCACGGGGGAAAGCGGCGTTTTCGGCACTGATCCGCTCAGGACGGGTCGATGCCCCATTCCTTCAGGGTCCTGGAGGTGTCGGGCTGTTCCCGGCCGCGGGTGACCCGGCCGGGGGTGCGGTCGAAGCGCGGCGCGGTTCCGGCGACGAGCCGTCCGTCCTCCTCGCGCGTGAGACTGCCGCGGGCGGCCACGTGCGGGTGGTCGGGGGCCTCCTCGGGAGAGAGGACCGGCATCACACAGGCGTCGGTGCCGTCGAAGACCTCGGCCCATGCGTCGCGGGTGCGGGTGCGCAGGACCTCGGCGAAGCGGGCCCGCAGGGCCGGCCAGCCCTCACGGTCCCACTGGTCGGGCAGGTCCTCCTCGGCCAGGCCCGCTCCCTCGAGGAAAGCGGCGTAGAACTGCGGCTCGATGCAGCCCACCGATACGTGGCGCTCGTCGGCGCACTCGTAGACGTCGTACCAAGGGGCGCCGGTGTCGAGGTAGTTGGTGCCGCGCTCGTCGGACCAGTTCCCCCGGTGGCGGTCCTCGAGCATCATCGACAGAAGGAGGGAACTGCCGTCGACCATGGCGGCGTCCACCACCTGGCCGCGGCCGGAGGTCTGGCGCTCGAGGAGGGCACTGAGCACGCCGGTGACCACGAACATGGTGCCGCCCGCGAAGTCCCCGAGCAGGTTGACAGGGGGGACGGGGGCCTGGTCGCGGCGGCCGATCGAGTGCAGGGCCCCGTTGAGGGAGACGTAGTTCATGTCGTGGCCGGCGGTGTGGGCGAGCGGCCCGTCCTGGCCCCACCCGGTCACACGCGCGTAGACCAGGCGCGGGTTGAGCTCGAGGGCGTCCTCGGGGCCCAGTCCGCGGCGTTCCATGACCCCGGGCCGGAACCCTTCGAGGAGGACATCGGCGCGGGAGACGAGGTCGTGGGCCAGGGCTATGCCCTCCTCGGACTTCAGGTCGGCCGCCATGACGGTCCGGCCCTCGCTCATGTGCGGTCCGGGTGCACCGTCGTTCATGGCGTCCGCGGCCGCGGGGCGGTCGAGGCGGATGACGCTCGCACCCAGGTCGGCCAGGAGCATCCCGGCCATGGGTGCGGGACCGATCCCGGTGAACTCGACGACGCGGATTCCGTGCAGGGGGCCCGTGCCCATGGGCGCTCTCCTTGAGTAGAACGTGACTCGGTTTCATTGTGCCGCCTCTGTACGGCGCCCGTCACTTCGCCCGTGCGTGCTGCAGCTTCGGTGTCGAGTTTCGGCTGACATCTCGAGGCGTTTCGGTAAGGGTGTTAATGTGCAATCGCAGTGAGGCGTTGACCCGCGCCAGACACTTTTGTCGCTCCAGTCCCTCGGAAGGGCAACTCCTGTCATGTCCGGAACCCGTACCTCTGCTCGCCGCCGAGGCAGCACGCGCCGCGGACGGCGCATCAGACCAGCGGTGCTCGTCGCCGCCGGTGCCGCCCTGGCCCTGGTCGCCGTGGGCGGTGGAACCGCCTACGCCATGGACGACAGTGTCACCCTCGACACCGATGGTGAACAGCAGACCGTGCACACCTTCGGCGGTACCGTCCAGGACGTCCTCGACGCCGCCGACATCACCCTCGGGGAGGACGACGCCATCGCGCCCTCGCTGGACACCGAGATCGGCTCCGGGGACCACGTCGTCGTGCGTTCCCTGCGCGACCTGACCGTCGAGATCGACGGACACGAGGTCTCCGGCGGCGTGCACGCGGCCACCCTCGAGGAGGGCCTGCCCCAGCTCGGCCTGGACCTCGAGGGCGTCGAGCTGTCCGAGGCCCCCGAGACCGAGATCCCCGAGGACGGGCTGGACGTCACCGCCGAACGTGCGCCCCGGATGAGCGTCATGTACGACACCGTGCGTACCGAGACACGCACCACCGGCGAGACCGTCCAGGACGTCCTCGACGCCGCCGGTGTGGAACCGGGCGAGCACGACATCGTCTCCCCGAAACCCGACGAGCCCGCCACCGACGGGATGGTCGTCGACATCACCCCCGTCCTGGGCGAGCCCGAGGTCGAAGAGATCCCCATCGAGGCCGAGGAGGTCGAGGAGGAGGACCCCGACCTGCCCGCGGGTGAGCGCGAGGTCGTCACCGAGGCCGAGGACGGCGTCAAGGAGGTCACGACTGCGACGATCCTCCACAACGGCGAGGAGCGCGAGCGCGAGCTCGACGAGGAGATCGTCACCGAACCCGTCGAGGGCCTCGTCAAGGTCGGTACGCAGGAGGAAGAGGAAGAGGGCACCGCGCCCGAGGGCGGTGGAGCCGCGGGCGACCTCAACTGGGCCGGCCTGGCCGAATGCGAGTCCGGCGGCGACCCGACCGCCGTCAACTCCGCAGGCGGTTACTACGGCCTCTACCAGTTCAGCGAGCAGACCTGGCAGTCCGTGGGCGGTACCGGTCTGCCGTCCGAGGCTCCCCCGGGCGAGCAGACCCAGCGGGCCCAGCAGCTCTACAACGACGTCGGCGGCAACTGGCAGAGCCAGTGGCCGGAGTGCGGGGTCCACCTGCACGAGTGACCCGCGCGGCCCGTGCCCGCGTCCTGCACGTGCGCACGGGCCGCGCGCCCCGGCGGGGCGCGGGCGTCACCGCCGGAGCCACCGCCCGGGGGCGGTCCCGCGGGGATGGCAGGATGATGGGGTGACACAGACACCCGAACCCGATCCCGCCGACCGCTCCCGCCTGCTCACACCCGCCGATGTGCGCACCCTCGCCGAGCGGTTCGGTGTCCGGCCCACCAAGACCCTGGGCCAGAACTTCGTCATCGACCACGGCACCGTCCGCCGCATCGTGCGCGTGGCCGGCGTCACCGGGGAGGACGTGGTCGTCGAGGTCGGACCAGGGCTCGGATCGCTCACCCTCGCCCTCCTCCCGCACGTACGCCACGTGACCGCCATCGAGGTCGACCCCACCCTGGCCGAGGCCCTCCCCGGCACCGTCGCCGACCACGCCCCCGACCTCACCGACCGGCTCACCGTCGTTCCCGCCGACGCCATGCGCGTGCAGGAACTCCCCGGGCCCGAGCCCACCGCCCTGGTGGCCAACCTGCCCTACAACGTCTCCGTGCCGGTCCTGCTCCACCTGCTCGAACTTCTGCCCGGCGTCCGGAGGGTCCTCGTGATGGTCCAGTCCGAGGTCGCCGATCGCATCACCGCGCAGCCCGGCGGCCGTATCTACGGAGTGCCCTCGGCCAAGGTCGCCTGGTACGCCTCCGCACGCCGCGCTGGGACCGTGGGGCGCAGTGTCTTCTGGCCCGCACCCAACGTCGACTCCGGCCTCGTCGAGCTGCTCCGCCGTCCCGAACCCGCGACCTCCGCCACTCGGGAGGAGGTCTTCACGGCCATCGACGCCGCCTTCGCTCAGCGCCGCAAGACCCTGCGCGCCGCCCTCGCGGGATGGGCCGGGTCCGCGCCCGCTGCAGAGCAGGCCCTGCGCGCCGCCGGGGTCGACCCCCGTGCGCGCGGCGAATCCCTCACCGTGGAGCAGTTCGCGGCCATCGCCGAGCACCGTCCGTCCTGAGCTTCTCGTCCGGGGTGGTTGTTCTCGGTCGGGGCGCTCGGGTGGGCGTGTTCGGCGGTGCAGGCGGGTGCGGGCGCGCTTCGCGGTCGTCCTCGGTGCCGAGAGTGACCGCGAGGCGGAGGTTCGTCTCCGCCCGACTGTCGTCGGTGCTGTCACAGCAGTACCGGCAACGATCCGGCAAGGCCGGGGCCCTTCCCGTACCGCGCACGCCGGCCGCCCCCTGCACCGGCCCGCCAGGCCTTCCCGCCTGTCTACCGCGAAGGAATCCGCTGAACGGTCGGACCGTACACGCGAGGGACGGCCACCGAACGCCGCTCCTCGTCCACGCGCTCGATGGCCGTCCGTGTCCCCGCCGGCCCGGTGCTCCGGCTCAGTCCTTCGGCGCCGTCCCGTCGTCGGTTTCCGTGACCCTGCCGGTCTCTGCCGCGGCGGTGCGCCGCGACAGCCGACGGGCCACCGCGGCCAGGGACAGGCCCACCACGAGCACCGGCAGTACCCACCACACGCTGAAGGACCAGTCACCGGTCCCGCGCAGGACGAAGGCCACCGCCAGGCCCACGAACAGCAGCCCGGCGACCACCGATCCCCAGTCAGTTCCCCGAACGGCCATGCTGCACCTCCACGTGCCCGACGTAGGACTCGGTCCTCAGATTGATCACCGGCGGCTCGGCAGTGTCACCGTCCGCTTCCTCGACGGCCTCCTCGACGGGTTCGTAGACACGGTCGAACTCCACTCCGGCGCCGGAAGGCCCCTGCTCCCCGTCCTCCTCGACACCTCCGAGCCCGACACGTGTGGTGAGCACCACCCGTGCGTGCTCGGGCAGGAGCACCTCGGTGTGTCCGTTGACGGCCATCGTCACGTCCACCGCCTCACCCGGCTCCAGACCGTGCAACATCCGCAGATCCATGACCCCGCTGCCCAAGGTCACCCGATGGTCGCCCTCCTCCAACTCGGCGGCGGTGCGCGGCTCCCACGTGGCGGATCCGATCCGGGTCAGGTCGGCCACCGACGCCGTCACCGCCAACAGGGTCAGCAGCACCCCCAGGAACCACAGCCCGGACGTGTTGCCCCACCAAGCGCCCACGACCGCGAGGACCCCCACGAGCGTGAGGGCCCCCGCCACGAAGAAGACCCCCGTGTCCGGTCCGATGAGCAGCCGCGCGGTCTCCCCGCTCCAGACCTGCGACCCCCACCCGAAGAAGAGCATCGGAGCGAGGACCACGGCCGCGAGCATCGACCACCACACGGCCGACGCCAACGGGAACCCCTTCGCGCACTGCTCCGGCACGGCACCGTCGGCCCCCTCGTCCTCCTGCGGCTCTTCCACCTCCTCGGACTCCGAGCCGTGTCCGGAACGCTCCGAGACCACCGCCAGGTCGACCGGCCCCGATGAGGCCGAGGCCCACGGCTGGGCCGGGTTGTAGTAGGACGGCGACGGTTCGGGGGCCGGAACCGACGGTGCGGGTCCGGTCCGGCGCATCTCCCCGCGCAACCCCAGGAAGGTCGCCCGCAGGTCCACCCCCCGGTTGCGCGCCGCCAGCAGACCGATGATCAGCGGGGTCGCCAGGACCATCGTCCCCCAACCGAACCCGCCGACCAGGCTCATCGCCGTCGCCAACGCCAACCCCAGCGCCAACAGCTTGATGACGGCCGCCGACGGGAACGCCCGGTTCAACATCTGCTCCAGTGTCGAAGGCCCGCCCCCGGTGTCGCGCATGAGCATCCACGCCGCGATGTAGAGCAGGAGCCCCGACGCTCCGGCGAACGCCGTCAACACGAAGGCGGCCCGCCACACCACGGGGTCCACACCCGTGTAGGCGCCCAACCCCGAGCACACACCCGTGAGCACACGGTCCTCGCCCTTGCGCAGCTCCGGCGTGCGCCCGGCGGACGGGCCCGGCGGCCCCCCGTCCTCGGGCGCCCCCGGCCTCGCGCCGTCAACCATGTCGCCTTCCTTCCCGGCAGCACCGTCTTCCCTCGGTGGCACCGTTCCATCCTCGCCCGACACCGCTCCCACACACATCGGGGACGACCCTGACCGTGTCCCTGACCTGCCCCACGGGCCGGCCAGGGCCGTGCCCCGATGACCGGTGGCGCCCGAACCGTGCATCCTTGGGTGGCAGGCCCGGTCCGCGCGGGGCGCGCCGGACCAAGGACGACGACGGAAGCGGTGATCGGGCGGTGGCACAAGCGCCCACGGACACTCCGCGGTACACCCGCGCGGTGCACGGCAGACTTCTGGTGGGGGTGGCCTCCGGGTTGGCCCGGCACCTCGCGGTGGACCCCGTCGTGGTCCGGCTGGCGTTCATGGCCTTGTCCATCGGCGGTGTCGGTGTACCGATCTACCTCGCCCTGTACTTCTTCGTGCCCGAGGAGGAGACAGCGGAGGGCGGGGAGGCGGGCCCCGACCACCAGCGCAAGGGCCGTGAGGTCTCCCAGCTCATCGCCTACACCGCCCTGGCCCTCGGCCTCGGGCTCCTGTTCCTGCTGTTCGGGGGTGTCTTCGACCCGCTCTTGTGGTTCATGGTCTTCGGGACCCTGGGCGCCGTCATCCTCTGGCAGCAGGCCAACCCCGCCCAACGCGACGAGTGGATGAGCACCAACGTCGTCCCGGTGGGGCGCAAGGCCCTCATGCGGGCCGGAGCGGGTGTGCTCCTCATCGTCGTGGGCGTCATCGGCTTCCTCGTCTTCCAGGAACAACTCCAGAACGCCCGCGCCGGCCTCACCTTCGCCTTCACCATCATCGCCGGGATCGGTCTGGTCGCCGCCCCCTGGGTCATCGGCCTGGTACGCGAACGCGACGAGGAGCGCCGGGAACGCATCCGCAACGCCGAACGCGCCGAACTCGCCGCCCACATCCACGACTCAGTCCTGCACACTCTCACCCTGATCCAGCGCCGCGCCGAGGATCCCCGCGAGGTCCAGCGCCTGGCCCGCGTCCAGGAACGTGCCCTGCGTAGCTGGCTCTACCGGCGCCCCGCCGACGCCGAGACCACGGTCCGCCCCGGCCTGGAACGGGTCGCTGCCGAGGTCGAGGAAGAACACGGTGTGCCCATCGAGGTGGTGTGTGTCGGCGACTGCGACATCGACGACGGTCTCGGCGCTGTGCTCCGGGCCGCCCGCGAGGCCATGGTCAACGCCTCCAAGTACGCCGATGCCGACGCCATCTCCGTCTTCGGCGAGGTCGAGGAGGGGGAAGTCCTGGTGTTCGTGCGCGACCGCGGTGTCGGTTTCGAACTGGAGGAGATGCCCGAGGACCGCATGGGTGTGCGCGGCTCCATCCTCGGCCGTATGGAACGCCACGGCGGTACCGCCCGAGTGCGCACCGCCCCGGGGGAAGGCACCGAGGTCCAGCTCCGTATGCCACGCATCCCGCAGTTCTGAACCCCGAGGCGACCGGAACCGGACAGCTGGAACCGTGTGCTGCGCTCCTGTGGGTAGGGTCCGCAGTGTGGACGATGACAAGACCAGCTTCAGTGAAGGCGACGCGGTGCCCCGTGTCGTGATCGTGGACGACCACCGCCTCTTCCGCAGCGGGGTCCGCGGCGAACTCGGCAACGGCGTGGAGGTCGTCGGAGAGGCCGGCGACGTCGACGGAGCGGTGCACGTCATCGGTGAGAAACAGCCCGACCTGGTACTCCTGGACGTCCACCTGCCCGGGGGCGGCGGGGTCGAGGTGCTCCGACGGGTCCTGAGCCGGCACCCGCAGATCCGTTTCCTGGCGCTGTCGGTCTCCGACGCGGCCGAGGACGTCATCGGGATCGTGCGCGGGGGCGCCCGGGGCTACGTCACCAAGACCATCTCCGGCCGCGAACTCACCAACGCGATCGTGCGGGTCGCCGACGGCGACGCGGTCTTCTCGCCCCGTCTCGCCGGGTTCGTCCTCGACGCGTTCTCGGCGACCGACGCCCCGCCGGTCGACCCCGAACTGGACCGCCTCACCCAGCGTGAGCGCGAGGTCCTGCGCCATATCGCTCGGGGATACGCGTACAAGGAGGTCGGCAAGGAACTGTTCATCTCCGTCAAGACCGTGGAGACCCACGTCTCGTCGGTGCTGCGCAAGCTCCAGCTCTCCAATCGGCACGAACTCAGCCGCTGGGCGACCGCGCGCCGCCTCGTCTGACCCGGTCCCCGGACACGGCCGCGCCCGCTTCCCTCTGCGAGGAAGCGGGCGCGGCCGTATCGGTGGGGAAGCGGGCAGGAGACCCATCGCGGGGGCACACGCGTCTGCCGTGTTTCAACGCAATGCGTCGAGCATCCGCCGCAGGAACTCGGTGTCGGCCACCGACGTGATGACCCGAGCCGGTCGGCGGTCGTCCCGGCCGGGCACCGGACGCCGGTCGGCCACGGTCATACCGCGTGTCAGAGTGCCGGTGGTCTCCACCCGCAGCGGCGCCTCGAAGGCCCCCGTGACCAGAAGCGGGTCGGCCAGGACGGCCGCAGCCAGCGGGTCGTGCATCGCACACTGGTGCGCGCCGAAGATCCCGTTGTAGAAACCCGCGTAGAAGTCGAGGAAGGCCGACGTGAGCCGTGCCTTCTCCCCGGGTGTCTCCGCCAGCTCCGCCAGCCACTCGGGGGAGGCGACCGTCTCCATCGTCACGTCCAACGCGACCAGGTCCAGGTCGAAACCGGCGCCCAGGACGCTCTCGGCCGACTCGGGATCGTTGACGATGTTGGCCTCGGCGTGCGGACCGACGTTGCCCGGCACACCCACCGCGCCGCCCATGACCACGAGCTTGCGGACGAGCTGCGGCAGCTTCGGCTCCAGGCCCGACGCCACCGCCAGGTTGGTGAGCGGCCCGACCGCGAGCACGTCCAGCTCACCGGGGTTCTCCCGTGCCAGCCGTACCAGGAGTTCCGGCGCCGACTCCACCACGGTTTTGCGTGCCGGTTCGGGCAGTTCCACGTCGCCGAGGCCGTTCGCTCCGTGCACGTGCGGTGCCAGACGCGGTTCCTGCACGAGCGGACGCGAGGCGCCCACGGCCACCGGTACGTCGGGACGTCCGTACAGCTCCAGCAAGCGCAGCGCGTTGTCGGCGGTGACCTCGACGGTGTTGTTGCCGAAGACCGCGCCGACCCCCGCGATCTCCACCTCCGGCCGGGCCGCCAGGTAGGCGATCGCGACCGCGTCGTCGATCCCCGGATCACAGTCGACGAACACACGCATGGTGAAGGAACCCCCGTAGACATGGCTGCGGTCCCGCACAGGGACCCGGACCGAACCAGCCTAAAGCGGACACCGAGGCGATCGTCACCACGGCCCCGGTGCTCCGTACGGACGGTGCACCGGCCCCGAACGTCCCCGGGCGCCCGTAACCTGGGGGGCGTGTCGTCCCAAGAACAGCTTCTCGAAGGTCTGAACGGTCCCCAGCGCGACGCCGTCACGCACAGTGGAAGCCCACTCCTCATCGTGGCCGGTGCCGGCTCGGGCAAGACCCGTGTCCTCACCCACCGCATCGCCTACCTCATGGCCGAACGCGGGGTACGGCCCGGTGAGATCCTCGCGATCACGTTCACCAACAAGGCGGCGGCCGAGATGAAGGAGCGCATCCAGGCCCTCCTCGGCGCCCGCGCCGCCAACACGATGTGGACGATGACCTTCCACGCCGCGTGTGTGCGCATCCTGCGCCGCGAGGGGCACCGCCTGGGATACCCGAGCAGCTTCACCATCTACGACTCCGCCGACTCCCAGCGGCTCATGCAGCTCGTCTGCAAGGAACTCGACCTGGACCCGAAGCGCTACCCGCCCCGCTCCTTCTCGGCGCAGGTCTCCAACCTCAAGAACGAGCTCATCGACTACGACACCTTCGCCGGTCAGGCGCAGAACGACCAGGAGAAGAAGCTCGCCGAGGCCTACCGCCTCTACCAGACCCGCCTGCACCAGGCCGGCGCCGCCGACTTCGACGACCTCATCATGGTCACCGTCAACCTGTTGCAGATGTTCCCCGACGTCGCCGAGTACTACCGGCGCCGGTTCCGCCACGTGCTCGTCGACGAGTACCAGGACACCAACCACGCCCAGTACACGCTCGTGCGCGAACTCGCCGGAAGCACCGAGGACCCCGACAGCAGCACGGTGGCGCCCTCGGAACTGTGCGTGGTGGGCGACGCCGACCAGTCCATCTACGCCTTCCGCGGCGCCACGATCCGCAACATCCTGGAGTTCGAGCGCGACTTCCCCGACGCGCGCACGATCCTGCTGGAGCAGAACTACCGCTCCACCCAGACGATCCTGTCGGCCGCCAACTCCGTCATCGAACGCAACGAGGGCCGGCCTCCGAAGAACCTGTGGTCGCAGCAGGGGGAGGGCGTCCCGCTCGTCGGGTACGTGGCCGACAACGAACACGACGAGGCCGCCTACGTCGCCGGCGAGATCGACAGGCTCACCGACGAGGGCGTGGCCACCCCGTCCCAGGTCGCGATCTTCTACCGGACCAACGCCCAGTCCCGGGTCTTCGAGGACGTCTTCATCCGCACCGGGCTGCCCTACAAGATCGTCGGCGGAGTGCGCTTCTACGAGCGCAAGGAGATCCGCGACGTCCTCGCCTACCTGCGGGTGCTCGCCAACCCCGAGGACACCGTGAGCCTGCGGCGTATCCTCAACGTGCCCAAGCGCGGCATCGGCGCACGCGCGGAGGAAGCGGTCGAGCTCTTCGCCGCCCGGGAACGCGCCACCTTCGCCCAGGCCCTGCGCCGCGTCGACGAGGTGCCCGGTATCGCCAAGCGTTCCGCCAATGCCGTCCGTGACTTCGTGGCCCTGCTCGGCGAACTCGCCGCGGTCGTGCCCGACAGCACCCCCGCCGAGGTCGTCGAGGCCGTGCTGGACAAGACCGGTTACCTGTCCGAACTCGCCGGTTCCAAGGACATCCAGGACGAGACGCGGGTGGAGAACCTCGAGGAGTTCGTCGACGTCGCCCGCGAGTTCGAGAGCACCTTCGCCGCGCTCGTCGAGGAGGAACCCCCCGAGGACGACGAGGAGGAAGCCGGCACCGACCCGGGCGAGCCCACCCTCGTCGACTTCCTCGAGCGCATCGCCCTGGTCGCCGACACCGACCAGATCCCGGAGGAGGACGACGAGGGGGGCGTGGTCACACTGATGACACTGCACGCCGCCAAGGGGCTGGAGTTTCCCGTCGTGTTCCTGACGGGGCTCGAGGACGGTGTCTTCCCGCACAACCGCACCCTCGGTGACAAACAGCAGCTGGAGGAGGAACGGCGTCTGGCCTACGTGGGGCTCACCCGTGCCCAGCGGCTGCTCTACGTCAGTCGCGCCGCGGTACGCAGCGCTTGGGGGACCCCGTCCTACAACCCGGCCTCGCGCTTCATCGACGAGATCCCTTCGCAGCACGTGGAGTGGAAGCGGGAGGGGTCCGCACTCGCCGCGCCGCCCAGCCGCGGAATCGGCGGCGGTTTCGGTTCCTCCGGCTTCGGTGGGGGGCCGGGCGGCGGCCGTTCGCGCGGCTCCGCGGCCCAGGCCCCGAGCCTGAGCGTGGGCGATCTCGTCAACCACGACTCCTTCGGGATGGGCCGGGTGGAGCTCGTCGAGGGAGGCGGGGACAAGACCAAGGCCCGCATCGACTTCGGGGCCGACATCGGGGAGAAGGACCTCATGGTCAAGTACGCCCCGATCCAGAAGCTGTGATCCGGGCGGCCCCGACCGGCCTGTACTGCTGACGCGGGGCCGCCGTCGTGGTTTCGAACGCGCCGACGGTGTTCAGCCGCGCCGGAAACCGTCGCGGTAGAGGTCGCGCAACAGTGCGATCTCCCCGCCGTGGTGGGCCACCTCGCGGTTGAGGTGGAGCACGAGCGCGGACATCGGGTACTCGGCCCACGGTCCTTCCGCCTCACCGACCGGCACGCGCATCGAATCGTCGTCGAGCGTGGCCAGGCCTTCGCGCCACTCGGAGTGGTAGCGGCGCAGCGACTCCAACCCCTCGGCGGCGGTCAGTGGCCACTCCGCGGTCTCCAGGGTCAGCGAGCCGTCCCCGAAGTGTGCGCTCGCCCGGATCCCGAAGATCAGGACCGCGATGTGCGACAGGCGCCAGGCGATGGTGGTGAACGGCGGCGGTTCCGGGACCGGGTACGACCAATCGATCATCCCCGTGCCGTCGTCCTGGGAACGCACGCTCCAACACCCTTCCACGGGTTCCCACAGGAACTCGTCGTCGGTGAGGCCCTCCAACCGGGGCATCAAGCTGTGGTCCCAGTAGAAGTCGAGCTGTTCGATGAGTTCACGGGTCCATGTCATGAGGGTGCTCCGTCTCCTGTGTGTCTTCTGTCCCTTCGATCCTGCACGGGTATGACCGACACGGCTGTGACGGTCGAACAGGGGCCGTTGACGTGTCATGCTCCTCGCGTGAACGAGTCGGAAGCCGTCGGCCCTGTGATCCAGGCACACCAGGTCGTGCCCCTGGTCGAACGCCAGCACGCCCTGATCGAGAACCTGCGCGTGCGTGATCCCCAGGTGACGACGGCACGGCAGTTGGCCGAGCGACTCGGGGTGAGCACACGCACCGTGGAACGCGACCTCGCCCGGCTCCGCGAGGCCGGGATCCCCCTCACGGTGGCCTCCGGGCCCGGCGGCGGATACCGCCTGGCCGCGCGCACGGCGGTCCCTGCGCAGACCTTCACCCCGGGGGAGGTCTCGGCCCTGCTCTCCGCACTCGTTGCCGTGGGGCCCTTCACGTCCGCGACCGCACAGTCGGCCTTCGCCAAACTCGTGGACCTTCTCGCCGGCGACATCGACACCCGGGAATAACGACGGGAGGGACCCTGTTACACCGGATCCGGATGCTTCGTCATGCACTGAGGACGCGGCGTACGTGAGCCCCGAAGCTTCGTGAGGCGGGTGTCCGACCCGGTGTAGACCACGCCACGGACGGGCCCTCCCGAAAGCGTCACGAGCACTCGTACGGCGGGGGTATAGTGGAAGAAGACCGAGCGAAACGAACGCGGACTCCCGTGAGCGTGCCGGTTCATCCCTTTCTTCTGGTTTCACCGTCCTGAGCACTGCTCGGG
>NZ_ANBE01000032.1 GCF_000341145.1 Nocardiopsis xinjiangensis YIM 90004 | reverse complement strand
GAGGAGTTCCCGAACTGTCAGCCCCCGCACGACAAGATCTCGATCATCGAGGTCCCGCTCGACGACCCGGCCTCCGCGGCCGTCGTCAACGAGCCGGTGCTCTTCCCCGACGGCGGAAACGAGGACCAGGAGGACCTGTTGCGCCCCACCGAGGGCTGCCACGACATCACCGCGCTGCCCTCGGAGGACGTCGCGGCAGGCGCGTGCATGGGTGACGGCATCCTCATGGACATCAGTGACCCGGTCGAACCCGTGGTGACCGAGGTGATCCAGGACGAGAACTTCGCCTTCTGGCACTCGGCCACGTTCACCAACGACGCGAACACCGTCCTGTTCACCGACGAGCTCGGCGGCGGTGGCGCACCCACCTGCACCGAGGAGATCGGCCCCGAGCGCGGCGCCGACGCCGTCTACACCATCGAAGGCGAGCTCAGCGACCCGACCCTGGAGTTCGCCAGTTACTTCAAGATCGACCGGCACCAGGGCGAGGAGACCTGCGTGGCCCACAACGGCTCGCTCGTCCCCGTGCCCGGGCAGAACTTCTTCGTGCAGTCCTGGTACACCGGCGGCGTCTCGGTCATCGACTTCAACGACCCGCAGAACCCGCGCGAGATCGGCTACTTCGACCCCGACTCCCGCATCGACCCGGACGTCCAGGACGGCAACACCTGGTCGGCCTACTACTACAACGGCCACGTCTACTCCTCCGACATCGCCCGAGGACTCGACGTGCTCGAGCTCGACGACCCGCGCCTGCGCCCCGCGGAGAACGTGACCTACGACGAGTTCAATCCGCAGTCCCAGCCGATCTACGACACGAGCCGCTGAGATGACCGCAGGGGTGGGCCCGCGTCGGGCTCACCCCTGCTCGAACAGGGTGTCGGTGGCGGCCTCCACCGCTTCCAGGGCCCTGCCGGTGAAGTAGACCGTGCCCAGCGCCAGGACCCGCTCGCCCAGCGCCGAGACGGTCTCCGGGGTGACACGGTCGGCGTCGGTGCGCGCCCAGTGGTCGGGCAGAGCGTGGTCGAACCGCAGGTGCGCCTCGGGCAACCGCACGGCGGTGACCGGGACCCCGGTGAGCGCCGCCTCGGCCCCGTCGACGTCCTTGTGGTCGGGCAGGCACAGCAGCACGTGGTCGACCCCGCCCCACAGCTCGCGGGCGTGGGCGAGCGCGGCGGCCACCCCTTCGCCGTTGATCGCCGAGTCCACGATGATCTCGCCGCTGTGCCCGGGCACAGCGTGCCGCGACAGGCGGGCCGGGAGCCTCACCCCGCCCAGGACGCGGGCGAGCCGGTCGGCCGGGGCGCTCTCTCTGCCCATGAGACCGAGCATGCGTTCGGCCGCGGCGACCCCCAGCACCCCGGAGGCCGCCGACAACCCGGGCGGCCGCAGATCCGGCGGCGGCCAAGCGCCCTCGGAGCCGGGATCGACCGTCTCGGCCCGCACCACGTCCCCGGTCGCCTCGGTCAGTGCGGAGCCGACCGCTTCCTCCACCTCGGGTGTCTGCGGCAGGCTCACCAGGTTCCGGGTGTGCGCTCCGGCCACCCGGGCCTTCTCCCGCGCGATCTCGGGCACCGTCCCACCCAGGACACCGAGGTGTTCGCCGAAGACCTTGCCCAGCGCCACCACCTCCGGCCCGATCAGACGCAGCTCGTCGCGGTGGCCGCCCATGCCCGCCTCCAGCACGCACACCTGCGCCCCCGTGTCGCGCGCGTGCAGCAGTCCCGCGATCAGGAACATCCCACTGGGCGCCAGATACCCGTCGAACTCCGAGACCGGGGCAAGTGAGCGGCGGGCCTCCTCCAACGCCGACGCCAGGCCGGCCAGCTCCTGTTCGGTGATCGAGGAGCCGTCCCGGCGCACCCGCTCGCGGTAGGAACGCAAACTCGGCCCGGTCACCAGTACCGTTCCGGTCCCTGATGCGGCCAGTGCTGCCGCGGCGTAGGTCGCGGCGGTGCCCTTGCCCTTGGAACCGACCACCCCCAGCACCGGCACCTTGTGCCGGTCCAGCTCCAGTTCGCGCATGAGCGCGGCAGCACGTTTCAGGGAGCGCCTTTGTCCGGGGCGTCGGGCGGACCATTCGGCGAAGAACGGATCGAGTCGCGGCATGGGCCCAGTATGACGGTGCGAGATCGGCCACCGAACCCGTGCCCCGGGCGGGGTCCCAGGTGGTGGCACGTAAACTGGCGCCCGTGTACACGCCGACGATCATCGAGAAACCATGACCGAACCGAGCGCTCAGGAGCGCTACGCCGAGGTCACCGCGGAGATCATGTCCCGCGCGCCCGAGTCGGAGATCGATCCGACCCTGGAACGCGTGCGCACCCTGCTCGACCTGCTGGGTGAACCGCAGCGCTCGTTCCGGGTCATCCACGTCACCGGCACCAACGGCAAGACTTCCACGGCCCGCATGATCGACGCCCTCGTCCGGGCGCGGGGTCTGCGGGTGGGCCGTTACACCAGCCCGCACCTGCGCACCATCCGCGAACGCATCGTCGTGGACGGGGAACCGATCTCGGAGGAGGCCTTCGTCCAGGCCTACGAGGAGATCCGGCCCTTCGTGGAGATGGCCGACTCCATGAGTGAGACCCGGCTGTCGTTCTTCGAGATCCTCACCGTCATGTCCTACGCCGTCTTCGCCGACGCACCCGTGGAGGTCGCCGTCGTCGAGGTCGGTATGGGCGGGCGCTGGGACGCAACCAACGTCGTGGAGGCCGACGTGGCCGTCCTGACCCCGATCGCGGTCGACCACACCGAATACCTGCCCGACACCCCCGAGGGAATCGCCGAGGAGAAGGCCGGCATCATCAAGCCGGGCTCGATCGCTGTGGTGGCGCAGCAGCCCCTGCCGATCGCCGAGGTGCTCATGGAGCAGGCCGCCGAGATCGGCGCGACCGTGACCCGCGAGGGTCTGGAGTTCGGCGTGGCCTCGCGCGAGGTCGCCGTCGGGGGCCAGCAGGTCGCCCTCAGAGGGATCACCGCCAGTTACGACCAGGTGTTCCTGCCGCTGTTCGGTGAGTACCAGGCGAGCAACGCGGCCGTGGCAGTGGCCGCGGTCGAGGCCTTCTCCGCCGGGAGCGGCGACGGGCCCGCCCTGGACCCCGAGGTCGTGGGGGAGGCCCTGACCGGGACCGAGGCCCCCGGACGCCTGGAGGTCGTGCGCACCAGTCCCACCATCCTGGCCGACGCGGCGCACAACCCGGCCGGCATGATCGCCACCGCCGAGGCCGTGGAGGAGGCTTTCTCCTTCAGCCGGCTCGTCGGTGTGGTCGCCATCATGGCCGACAAGGACGTGGAGGGGATTCTCGTCCCCCTCGAACCCGTCCTCGACGAGCTCGTCGTGACCCGCAACTCATCACCGCGCTCGCTGGACCCCGAACGTCTGGCCCTGGTCGCCGAGGAGCTCTTCGGTGAGGACCGCGTCCACATCGCGCCCCGGCTGGACGACGCCATCGACCTGGCCGTGGGCCGGGCCGAGGACGACGGGGAGTTCGGCGGCGCCGGTGTGCTCATCACGGGCTCGGTGGTCACCTCGGGCGATGCTGTGCACCTGCTGCGCGGCTCGGCCGAAGAACGCGCCTCGAACAGGCGCGGCGACCCCGACTCCTAGCGGCCCCCACCAACAGACGAAGGGAACTCCCGTGCGCACTGTCGCCGCTGTCGTCCTCGTGTTCGAGGCCATCGTGATCGGTCTGGCCGTCCCGGTGGCCATCAACCTGGGCGGGATCGCACCCGGCCTGGCCGCGGGACTGTGGGGCGGTATGGCCCTGGCCGCGCTGGTCCTGTCGGGTCTGCAGCGTTTCACCTCGGGGCACTACGCCGCCTGGGCGCTGCAGGCCGCCGTCCTGTTCAGCTCCTTCTGGGTGGACGGGATGCTGCCGGCGGCGATCGTGTTCGTGTCGCTGTGGGTGGTCGGTGTGATCATGGGCCGCCGCACCGACGATCGGGCCGCGGCCGTGCGGGCGGCGTCGGAAGAGGGCGCCGGAGCCTCTGTCTCCAGCACTTCGCAGTAGGAAACGCGATAGTCTGGCGCCGGTCGCGGGTCCTGGGCGACCGGCGCGGTGGACACCCCTTCCCGCGTCCCGTCGGGGCCTGTGGACCCAGCCGATCCCTTCCTTCTTCCGCGTGCGTACGACGCCGTGGGCCGAACCGCCCATGTGCGCCACGCGGGGAGTCACCAGTGAGGAGTTGACACGCACGTGGAGCGCACTCTCGTTCTCATCAAGCCCGACGGTGTCCGCCGCAACATCGTCGGCGAGGTCATCTCGCGCATCGAGCGCAAGGGCCTGAACATCGTCGCGATGGACATGCGCACCCTCGACGGCGACACCGCCAAGAGCCACTACGAGGAGCACTCCTCCCGCCCGTTCTTCGGGTCGCTGGTGGAGTTCATCACCGGTGGTCCGCTGGTCGCCATGGTCGTCGAGGGCGAGCGGGCCATCGAGGCCTTCCGGTCCCTGGCCGGTGCGACCGACCCGGTCACCGCTGCGCCCGGCACCGTCCGCGGTGACTTCGCGCTGGAGGTCCAGCAGAACCTCGTGCACGGTTCGGACTCGACCTACTCCGCCGAGCGCGAGATCAAGCTGTTCTTCCCCGACCTGTAGGTCGGAACGCGGCCCGCTGGGCCGTGTGACCGCCGCCCAGCGGCGGATCGTGAGCCGGCCGGGGCGTGGTGACCACGCCCCGGCCGAGTCGTCTCGGGCCACGGCCCGTCCGACGGCCACGTCCTCAGTACGGGGCAACAATTCGGAGTGTTTGCGTAACGGTCTAAGTGCAGACCGTTACCATATGTGGGAATCAACACCCAACGTGCCGGATCGACTACCTATGGTCGCACCGTGCAACCACGTCCGACACGGCGCCTCTGAGGACGTTACATGCCGAACAACCTTGCTTTTCTCGGCCGGGACATGGCCGTGGACCTTGGCACCGCCAACACGCTCGTGTACGTGCGCGGGCGCGGCGTCGTTCTGAACGAGCCCTCGGTCGTCGCGGTCAACACGGCCACCGGAAAGATCGTCGCGGTCGGCATCGAGGCCAAGCAGATGATCGGCCGCACGCCCACCAACATCTCCGCCATCCGCCCACTCAAGGACGGCGTCATCGCCGACTTCGAGATCACCGAGCGGATGCTGCGTTACTTCATCCAGAAGATCCACCGGCGCCGCCACTTCGCCAAACCGCGTGTCATCGTCGCGGTGCCCAGCGGCATCACCTCGGTCGAACACCGGGCCGTCAAGGAAGCCGGCTACCAGGCCGGGGCGCGCCGCGTCTACATCATCGAGGAGCCCATGGCCGCTGCCATCGGCGCCGGGCTCCCGGTCCACGAACCCACCGGGAACATGGTTGTGGACATCGGCGGCGGTACCACCGAGGTCGCCGTCATCTCCATGGGGGGCATCGTCACCTCCCAGTCCATCCGTGTCGGCGGAGACGAACTCGACCAGGCCATCACGACCTTCGTCAAGAAGGAGTACTCCCTGATGATCGGGGAGCGCACCGCCGAGGAGATCAAGATGGCGGTCGGCTCGGCCTACCCCACCTCCGCCGAGGAGGTGCACGCCGAGGTGCGCGGCCGCGACCTGGTCAGCGGCCTGCCCAAGACCATCGTCATGTCGGAGTCCGACGTGCGCCTGGCCATCGAGGAATCGGTCACCGCCATCGTCGACGCGGTCCGCACCAGCCTCGACAAGTGCCCGCCCGAGCTGTCCGGTGACGTCATGGACCGCGGGGTCGCCGTCACCGGCGGCGGTGCACTGCTGCGCGGGCTCGGCGACCGGCTCCTGCACGAGACCGGAATGCCCATCCACTTGGCCGACAACGCGCTGGACTCCGTCGCGGTCGGGTCGGGCACGTGCGTGGAGAACTACGAACGTCTGCACCAGGTCCTCGTCACGGAACGGCGGCGGTGACATGTTCCGCGATTCTTCGAGGTCCCGGCTGACCTTGCTCGCGCTGGTCGCCGCGGCCGTGGTCCTGCTGGTCCTGGACGGGCGCGCGGGCACCGATCCCGTCACCGGCACGGCCCGGGCGGGGGCCGAACTCGCCTTCGCCCCGATCGCCGACGGCGTGAGCCGGGTCACCGGGCCGGTCGCCACTGCGTACGAGGGCGTACGGCAGGGGCCCGGGGCCGCCGAGCGCATCGCCGAGCTGGAGGAGGCCAACGCCGGGCTCGAGTCCGAGCTCCGGTCCGCCGAGCTCGACGAGGGACGGGCCGAACAACTCGAGGACCTGCTCCATCTGTCCGGCCTGGGCGGGTACGAGATCGTGCCCGCCCAGGCCATCACGCACGTCACCTCGCAGGGCTACGAGCACACCGCCACCCTCGACGCCGGTACCGGCTCCGGCGTCGAGAAGGACATGACGGTCGTCAATGGCCGAGGCCTCGTCGGCAAGGTCGTCCAGGCCGGAGCGCGCACCTCCACCGTGCAGCTCGCCACCGACCACAGCTCGTCGGTCGGCGCACGCCTGGAGGGTTCCGGAAAGATCGGCGTCGTCGGCGGCGCCCGGGTGCCCGGCGCACCCGAAGCCGACCTGACCTACGAGCTCTTCGACATGGAGGCCCAGATCGAGCCCGGCGACCGCATCGTCACCCTGGGCTCCCACGAGGGCGCGCCCTTCGTGCCCGGGGTGCCGATCGGCACCGTCGAGGAGGTGCACGTCTCGCCGGGCGCGCTCAGCCGGGTCGCGGCCATCGAACCCGCTGTCGACCACGCCTCGCTCGACGCCGTCGGGGTGGTCGTGGGCGGTCCCGACGACGATCCGCGTGACTCGTTGCTGCCGCCCGAACCCGACCCCGAGGGGGACCGATGAGGGCAGCTCTCACGTTCGCCATGGTGACCATCGTTGTCCTGGCGCAGACCACCGTCGTCAACCGGCTGCCGTTCGACTGGGTCGCCGGCCCCGACCTGGTGGTGGCAGCTGTCGTCGTGGTCGCCCTCACCACCGGGCCGGCCGCGGCCGCCGGTTGCGGGTTCGCCGCCGGGCTGGCCCTGGACGCCCTGCCTCCGGCCGAACACACGCTGGGCACCCACGCGCTCCTGATGTGCGCGGCCGGTTACGTCGTCTCGCTGCTGTACCGAAACACCGGGGCCCCTGGGGGCCTGGACAGCCGGGTCTCTGCCTGGACCGCTCTGGGCGTGACAGCGGTGACGGCCCTGGGTATGGGGCTCAGCTTCGCGGCGATCGGCCTGCTCACCGGCGACCCGGGTGTCGACCTGACCGACGCGGCCGTCACCGTCGCTCTGGGCACGCTCGCGACCGTGATCGCCTCGCCCCTGGTCGTCCTGCCGATCCTGTGGACGCGCAACGCCTTCGCCGAGATCGACTTCGCAACCGTCCAAGGGCCCATGACACCAAGGGGGTGGTGACCCGTGCACAAGCCACCGGTCGACCCCGCACTGCCCGGACCGCGCCTGGGACGACTCGGACTCATCCTCGCCCAGGTCGTGGTCGTGGCTCTCTTCGCCGCCTTGGGCGCACGCCTGTGGTACCTGCAGGTGCCCATGGCCGACCACTACCGTGAGCTCGCCCAGGCCAACCACCACCAGGAGCTCGTCGTGCCCGCCACCCGCGGGCAGATCCTCGACTCCAGCGGCCGCGCCATGGTCAACAACCGTACCGAGCTGGTGGTCTCGGCCGACTACCACGAACTCCAGGGCATGGACGACGGAGGAGAGAAGGTCCTCACCGAACTTTCGGGGGTCCTCGACGTGCCCCTGAAGGACCTGAAGCAGCGCATGCGCCTGTGCGGCCCCGAGGTGGAGCGGCCCTGCTGGCCCGGCTCTCCCTACCAACCGGTCACCCTGGCCGATGACGTGGAGGCGCCCGTGGCCCTGCAGATCATGGAACGCTCCGAGGACTTCCCGGGGATCACCGCCCAGGCCCAGGCGTTGCGTGAGTACCCGTACGGGGAACACGCCGGCCAGATCCTCGGCTACCTCCAGCCCGTCACCCAGGAGGAACTGGAGGACCGCGAGGAGCTGCGCACCCAGTTCACCGGTATCGACCAGGTCGGCCGGGACGGCCTGGAGGCGGTCTACGACGAAGAACTCCGTGGCACCCCGGGACTGCGCACCCTCGGCGTGAACAACCACGGCGAGGTCATGGACCTCATCTCCGAACGCGACCCGGTCGCCGGGCGCCACCTGATCACGCACCTGGACATGAACGTACAGAAGGTCGCGGAGCAGGCCCTGAAGGAAGGCATGGAGAACGCGCGGCCCAAGAACATCGCCGACTCCGGCGCGGCCGTGGTCCTGGACGTGAAGAACGGCGGGGTCGTGGCCATGGCCAGTCTGCCGACCTACGATCCGACCATCTGGGAGGGCGGGGTCGACCAGGAGACCTTCGACGAGATCCTCAGCGAGGAGGCCGGCGAACCGCTGCTCTCCCGCGCCGTGCAGGGCACCTACCCGCCCGGTTCCACCTTCAAGGTCGCCTCGATGCTGGCCGCCGTGGAGGACGGGGCGTCCTTGCGCTCGACCTACGCCTGTCCCGGTTCGGTGAGCCTGGCCGGGCAGAGCTACGAGAACTACGAGGGGTCGGCTCAGGGCACCATCAGCCTGAAGCAGGCCATCGTGGCCTCCTGCAACACCGTCTTCTACAACTTCGGTTACCAGATGTGGCAGAAGGACGGCGGCCTCCACCCGGAGGGCGAACCCGAAGAGACCATGGCCGAGACCGCGCGCGAGCTCGGCTTCGGCTCGCCCACGGGTATCGACCTGCCCTACGAGACCGGCGGGCGCATCCCCGACCGTGAGTGGAAGCGCACCTTCTGGGAGGAGACGCGAGAGGTCAACTGCGAGCGTGCGGAGAAGGGGTACCCGGACGTCGAGGACCCCTCGGCCGCCGCCTACATGAAACAGCTCGCCCACGAACACTGCGTCGAGGGCTTCGAGTGGCGCGCCAACGAGGCCATCAACTTCGCGATCGGCCAGGGCGACGTACTCGTCAGCCCGCTGCAGCTCGCCACCGCCTACTCCTCCATCGCCAACGGCGGCACCGTCTACGAACCGCGGGTGGTGCGCGCACTGGCCGAGGCCGACGGTTCCGGCATGGAGGAGGTCGAACCGACCGTCAAGGGCGAACTGTCCGCCGACGACGAGACTCTCTCCTACCTGCAGGAGGCACTGACCGAGGTGACCAAGTCCGGTACGGGTCGAGGGGCCTTCGCCGACTTCCCGCAGGACCGGGTCTCGGTGGCCGGCAAGACCGGTAGTGCCGACGCCCAGGGGCGGGAGGTCTCCTCGTGGTTCGCCTCCTACGCGCCGGCCGACGACCCGCAGTACGCGGTCGCCGTCATGGTCTCCCAAGGCGGTACCGGTGGTGAGACCGCCGCTCCCATCGCCTCGGAGATCTACAAGGGCATCTACGGGTTCGCACCCACCGAGGACTCCGAGGAAGTGGAGCAGGGCGAGCCGGTCCTGCCGGACGGCGTGCCGCACGACGAGCTCCCGACGATCCGTGACGACGGTTCCATCGAGACGCTGGAGCCCTGATGCTCAACGAGATGGGAAGGCCGCCCCGGCGGCCCCTCGAACTGCGCAGGACCGTCAACAGCACGGTCGGCGGGGCCCGCCGCCTGGACTGGATCCTGATCTCCGCCGTCGTGGCCCTGTGTGTGATGGGCGCGCTGCTGGTCTGGGCGGCGACGCTGCCCGGCGACGGCGGCGACCCGATGGAGTCCACCGAGCACCTGACACGCCACCTGGCACACCTGGCCGCGGCACTCGTGGTGGGTCTGGCGATCGCTTCGGTGGACTACCGCACCGTCCGCGCCTACGCGCCGTTGGTGTACCTGTTCACCCTTGCGGGCCTGGTGCTCGTGCTCACCCCGTTGGGCGCGGTCATCAACGGTTCCCGCGGGTGGATCGTCGTGGCCGGGTTCCAGTACCAACCCAGTGAACTGATGAAGGTCGGCATCATCGTGGTGCTGGCGACCCTGCTGGCAGAACCGCGCGACGACGAGACCCGGCCGATGAGCCGTGACGTGCTCTTCTGCCTGCTCGTGGTGGCCGCACCGTTGGCCCTGGTGGCCCTGCAACCCGACCTGGGCACCGCCCTGGTGCTGGTCGCGATCTTCCTCGGGATGCTCGTTCTCTCGGGCGCGTCCTTCATCTGGGTCGTCGGCATGCTCGCCTGCGGTGCCCTGGCGGTGGCCGCGGTGTGGGTCTTCGAGTTGCTCGAGCCCTACCAGATGCAGCGCCTGGCGACCCTGGTGGATCCGGCGGCTGATCCGCAGGGGGCCGGGTACAACTCCGCCCAGGCCCTCATCGCCGTCGGCTCCGGCGGGTTCGACGGCACCGGGTTGTTCGAGGGGGAACAGACCCACGGACGGTTCGTGCCCGAGCAGCACACCGACTTCATCTTCACCGTCGCGGGGGAGGAGCTCGGCTTCCTCGGGGCGTTCGCGATCATCGGACTGATGGCGACGATCCTGTGGCGGATCCTGCGCATCGCCCGCGCCTGCGACCTGCCCTACCCGCGCCTGGTGTGCATCGGGGTGGCGACCTGGTTCGGGTTCCAGTCCTTCGTCAACATCGGGATGTGTCTGGGCATGATGCCGGTGACCGGTATCCCGCTGCCCTTCGTCTCCTACGGAGGTACGGCGGTCATGGCCAACATGATCGCGCTCGGCCTGGTACTGGGTGTCAACTCGCGTGATCGCGGGTTCGAGTGACCCGGCCGCGTACTCCCGTCGAGGCTCTTCCCGGAAAATCCCCGGGGAGGAACCCGACGCGTCGGTACCCTGAGGGACCCGACGAAGCACGACGTCCGCCGAACGAAGGCTCACACCATGTCCGTCGAAAGCCTCTTCCCGCGTTTGGAACCTCTGCTCTCCCAGGTGAGCAAACCGATCCAGTACGTCGGCGGTGAGCTCAACTCCGTGGTCAAGGACTGGGACCAGGCCCAGGTCCGCTGGGCGCTGATGTACCCGGACGCCTACGAGGTGGGTGTGCCCAACCAGGGTGTGCAGATCCTCTACGAGGTCCTCAACGAGCAGGAAGGGGTCCTGGCCGAGCGCACCTACGCGGTGTGGTCGGACATGGAGCAGCTCATGCGCGAGCACGGCGTCCCGCACTTCACCGTGGACGGCCACCGACCAGTCGTCTCCTTCGATCTGCTCGGGGTGAGTTTCGCCAGCGAGATGGGTTACACCAACCTGCTCACCGCGCTGGACCTGGCCGGGATCCCCCGCTACGCACACGAACGCACCGCCGAACACCCGGTCGTGCTCGGCGGCGGGCACTCGGCCTTCAACCCCGAACCCATCGCTCCGTTCCTGGACGCCGCGGTGCTGGGCGACGGTGAGGAGATCAGCCTCGCCATCACCGAGATCGTGCGTGAGTTCAAGGAGGAGGGCGAACCCGGCGGCCGCGAGGGCCTGCTGCTGCGCCTGGCCGAGACCGGAGGCGTGTACGTTCCCCAGTTCTACGACGTGGGTTACCACGAGGACGGCCGCATCGCCGGGTACGTCCCCAACCGCCCGGGGGTGCCCTCGGTCGTGCAGAAGCACACCGTCATGGACCTCGACAAGTGGCCCTACCCCAAGAAACCCGTCGTGCCGACCGCCGAGTCGGTGCACGAGCGCTACAGCGTGGAGATCTTCCGCGGCTGTACCCGCGGGTGCCGGTTCTGCCAGGCGGGGATGATCACCCGTCCGGTGCGTGAGCGCAGCCAGGAGACCGTCACGTCCATGGTCCAGGAAGGTGTGCAGAACTCCGGGTTCCAGGAGGTCGGCCTGCTGTCGCTCTCCAGCGCCGACCACAGCCAGATCGGGGGCATCGCCAAAGGGCTGGCCGACCGCTACGAGGGCACCAACACCGGCCTGTCGCTGCCCTCCACCCGGGTGGACGCCTTCAACATCGACCTGGCCAACGAGCTCACCCGCAACGGGCGGCGTTCCGGCCTGACCTTCGCACCCGAGGGCGGTAGTGAACGCATGCGCCGGGTCATCAACAAGATGGTCACCGAGCAGGACCTCATCCGCACCGTGACCGCCGCCTACGAGGCCGGGTGGCGCCAGGTGAAGCTGTACTTCATGTGCGGCCTGCCCACGGAGGAGGACGAGGACGTCCTCGCCATCGCCGACCTGGCCACGGAGGTCATCCGTGCCGGGCGGGAGGTCACCGGGCGCAAGGACATCCGCTGCACCGTCTCCATCGGCGGGTTCGTGCCCAAACCCCAGACCCCGTTCCAGTGGGCGGGGCAGACCCCCTACCAGGACGTCGACTCCCGCCTGCGCAAACTGCGCGATGTCCTGCGCGGCGACCGCAAGTACGGCAAGTCGGTGGGCCTGCGCTACCACGAGGGACGCCCCTCCATCGTCGAGGGCCTGCTCTCCAGGGGCGACCGCCGCGTCTCGGCCGTCATCGAGGAGGTCTGGGACGCCGGCGGCCGTTTCGACGGCTGGAGCGAGCACTTCTCCTACGAGCTCTGGGAGAAGGCCGCCGAGACCGCGTTGGAGGGGCAGCCGGTGGACCTGGACTGGTTCACCACCCGTGAGCGCGACGAGGACGAGATCCTGCCCTGGGACCACCTGGACGCCGGGCTCGACCGCGACTGGCTGTGGCAGGACTGGCAGGACTCCCTGCACGGCGAGGAGTCCCTCGAGGTCGATGACTGCCGCTGGAGCCCCTGCTACGACTGCGGGGTGTGCCCCAGCATGGGTACGGAGATCCAGATCAACGCCCCCGCCGGGGGCAGGCCGATGCTGCCGCTGACGGTCGTGTGAAACCCGTGGCACACACGAAAAAGGCCTCCCGGTCCGTCGGACCGGGAGGCCTTCGCCGTTTTGCGCCGAAGCTGTAGACTTCGCGCTCTGAAGCCCGCCCGACCCTCACGGGGAGGCAGGGCGAAGAGGAAGGGTAAGGCCCGGCGCCCCGCTCGCGCCGGGCCTTACATGTAGTAAGACTCGCGGGTCACCTCGCGGGTTGCCATCCTCGGCAGATTTTTCTTCGGATTTTTTTCCGCGGCCCCCGCGTTGAGGTGGTGAACACCGGTTCGAACCCGGCCCAGGACGTCGGAGGACTTTTCGATCCCAGGTCAGTGGGGAGATACCGGTATGCGTAGTCCTGTTGGCGCATGTGCACCGCGGTGCCCCGTACGCTGAACAGGACGAGGAACAGCCCCTTCAGGTCGCCGGACGGCCTCACGGAGCGGGCACGAAGAAAGGAGTTGAGCTGCCCCCCGCACCCGAGGGCATCACCTCACCCTCCACCACCACACCCGGACACCGGCTTCGTGTCCGCTACGCCAAGCGCGGGCGCATGAGGTTCGCCAGCCACCGGGACATCGCCCGGGCGCTCGAACGCGCCCTGCGTCGGGCTGCCGTGCCCGTGGCGTTCTCCCAGGGCTTCTCACCTCACCCCAAGATCTCCTACACCGGAGCGGCACCTACCGGCGTGGCCAGTGAGGCCGAGTACCTCGAACTCACCTTGACCGAGGAGCGACCGCCCGAGGGCGTGCGCGCCGGCCTCGACACGGCGATGCCCGACGGGATCGATGTCGTGGAGGTCGTCGAGGCGCGCCGATCCGGGCTCGCCGATCGGTTGCAGGCATCACTCTGGTCGGTGGAACTGGCGGGAGTCGGCCCCGACGACGCCGCCGAGGCGGTGGCCACTTATCTGGCCGCCGACAGCGTCGAGGTGGAACGGGTGACCAAGAAGGGCCGCCGCCGTTTCGACACCCGGTCGGCGGTGGTACACATCGACGTGTCGGGTGACACCGCCGAGTCGGAGCCAGAGGGACGACACGCGGCATATGCCATACTTCATATGGTCGTTCGGCACATGCAACCTGCCGTCCGACCGAACGACGTGCTGACCGGCCTCCACCACGTGGCCGACCTCGCGCCGCCGTCATCGACAACGGTGACCCGGCTGGCGCAGGGGCCGCTGGACGAGGCTACAGGTGCGATCGCTGATCCGCTCACCGTGGACCGGACCGACGCTCAGGCAACGAGCACCGGTACTGCGGACCCGTACGCCGAAGAGCGGCGCGACAACGCACCACAGCCGTCGGCGTCCACGGCGGGGCCTTCACGATGAGCGGCCTCGTGAAAGGGGAACGTGGACGTGACCACAGGACTTTGCCCGGTGGCACCGAGGTGCTGCCGGCGCTGACACAGCGACGACAGTTCTCGTGAGGCGGCGCAGCGACCGAAAGGCCGCTGCGCGCCCGGGAACTTTGACGGGAGACCGCCCGGATGCTCGACAACGAGCCCACGAACGGTGCCGAAGGCACCGCGGGTACGACCGAAACGACCGACCACGAAACGGTGGAGTCCGCCACAGGGGGAGGCGTGCGTGTCTCGACGCCGCCGACGGCCAAGGGCGCACGCCGCGCCGCGGGACCGCCCCCCGAACCCGACGAGATCTTCTCGCCGCCGTCGAGCGACCGTGTCACCTCCCTCGCCGGTTCCGGCGAGGGAGGCACGGTCAAGACCGCGGTGAGCACCCCGGCCTCGGGCAAGCGCACCGTGCGCGCCGCCGGGAGCCCCGCCGATGCACCTGTCCCGGCCCGGTCGGAGGTCTCCACCGAGGGGGACCGGGCCGATGAGGACGAGACCCGGGGCCGCGGCGGGCGCACCAGGTCGCGGACCGGAACCGACAAGGCGCGGCGTTCCGAGAAGCCGCAGCGCGAGAAGCCGGCCAGGAAGACCGGGAAGAAGGCGGAGCAGGAGGCCGAACAGGCCGCCGAGCCCCGGCAGGAGACCACCGAGGAGCCCTCGGAGGACACCTCCGCACAGCCCGGAAGCCTGTTCCAACCGCCCAGCACCCTGTTCCAGCCGCCGATCGTCCAGGCGCAGTCCGCCAAGGCTACCGCCGCCGAGCGGACCCGTGAGGACGACAGCGGGGACGAGGACACCGAACAGGACACCGGCTCTGCCGAGACCGAGTACGAGGACGACGGCGAGGACCGCCCGAACCGCCGCCGTCGCCGCCGTGGGGGACGGGGCCGCGGCCGCTCCCGCACCGCGGAGAGTGACAACGGCCAGGAGCACTTCGAGGACGAGCCGGTCCCGCAGGAGAACGGCAAGGCCGAGAACGGGCGGGGCTCCGGCGAGAAGAAGGACCGCTCCGGCCCCGACCAGGACGCTCAGGACGAGGAGATGGACGAGGGCGGCAGCCGCCGTCGCCGCCGTCGCCGCCGCCGGTCCGGTGCCAACGGCGGTGACGGGTCCACCAACGACGATCCGCCCAACACCGTCGTCAAGGTGCGTGAACCGCGTCCGGAGAAGCCCATCGAGGACGAGGTCCAGGCGGTCCGGGGTTCCACACGCCTGGAGGCCAAGAAGCAGCGCCGCCGCGAGGGCCGTGAACAGGGCCGGCGCCGTGCCCCGATCGTGACCGAGTCGGAGTTCCTGGCACGGCGCGAGTCGGTCAAGCGCGACCTCGTGATCCGCCGCACCGGCGACCGCACGCAGATCGCGGTCCTGGAGGACGACGTCCTGGTCGAGCACCACGTGGACCGGGCGACCCACCGTTCCTACGTCGGGAACGTGTACCTGGGCCGGGTGCAGAACGTGCTGCCCTCGATGGAGGCCGCCTTCGTCGACATCGGCAAGGGCCGTAACGCCGTCCTGTACGCCGGCGAGGTCAACTGGGACGTGCTCGGCGTCGAGGGACAGCCCAAACGCATCGAGTCGGTGCTCAAGTCCGGCCAGTCGGTGCTGGTGCAGGTCACCAAGGACCCGATCGGCCACAAGGGCGCCCGCCTGACCAGCCAGATCAGCCTGCCCGGCCGCTACCTCGTGTACGTGCCCGGCGGCTCGATGACCGGGATCAGCCGAAAGCTCCCCGACAAGGAGCGTGCGCGCCTGAAGCAGATCCTCAAGAAGGTCATGCCCGCCGACGCCGGCGTGATCGTGCGCACCGCCGCCGAGGGGGCCAGCGAGGAAGAGCTCGAGCGCGACATCTCGCGCCTGGCCAAGCAGTGGGACTCCATCCAGCGCAAGTCGAAGTCCAACACCGCGCCCGCGTTGCTCAACAGCGAGCCCGACCTGACCATCCGGGTCGTGCGCGACGTGTTCAACGAGGACTTCTCCAGCATGGTCATCTCCGGTGAGGAGACATGGCAGACCGTCCACGAGTACGTGGACTACGTCGCCCCGAACCTCGCCGACCGTCTCTCGCACTGGACCGAGGACAGCGACGTCTTCGCCGCCTACCGCATCGACGAGCAGATCAACAAGGCCCTGGAACGCAAGGTCTGGCTGCCCAGCGGCGGTTCGCTCATCATCGACCGCACCGAGGCGATGACGGTCGTGGACGTCAACACCGGCAAGTTCACCGGCCAGGGCGGAAACCTCGAGGAGACCGTCACCAAGAACAACCTCGAGGCGGTCGAGGAGATCGTGCGCCAGCTGCGGCTGCGCGATGTCGGCGGAATCATCGTCATCGACTTCATCGACATGGTCCTGGAGACCAACCGCGATCTCGTGCTGCGCCGGATGCTGGAGTGCCTCTCCCGGGACCGCACCAAGCACCAGGTGGCCGAGGTCACCTCGCTGGGCCTGGTGCAGATGACCCGCAAGCGTGTGGGACAGGGGCTGTTGGAGGCGTTCTCGCACACCTGTGAGCACTGCAGCGGGCGCGGCCTGCTGGTCGCCGACGAGCCGGTCGAGAACAAGGGCGGCAACGGCAACGGCAACGGCCGTAAGAAGAAGAACAAGGGCAAGGGTGACACCGACGCCTCGGCCGACAAGGGCGGTAAGGACCAGGCCGACCAGGGTGAGAAGCCCGACAAGGCTTCGGACAAGTCCGGTGGCAAGAGCGCCAAGGCCGACAAGTCCGAGAAGGACGACAAGGGCGAGAAGGCGGCCGAGGAGTCCGGGGCCGCCGACCAGGCCGACGAGGCGCCCTCGGGCAAGAAGTCCAAGGGCCGGGCCAAGGCGGCCAAGAGCGCCGGCAAGAAGGCCGCCGGCACTTCTGGGGAGACGTCGGGTGAGGCCGCTGGTGGGCAGGGCGGTGAAGGGTCGGCGGAGAAGGCCGGGTCCGCCGAGGCCGCCCCCGCCAAGCGCACCCGCAAGCGCTCCACACGGGCCGACAAGGCCGCCGAGGCCGGCCGGACGGCCGAGACCGAGCAGGTCACGGAGGAAAGCTCCGAGAAGGGCGCGGCCCCGGCCGAGGAGAAGGCCGAGGAGGCGCCCGCAAAGCGCACCCGCAGGCGCACCACCCGTTCGTCCGCCCGCAGGGCGGCCGAGGAGGGTGCGGGCTCGGGAGAGACCGAGGAACCGGTCTCCGAGAACCCCGCGACGCCGGAGGGCGACGAGGAGGCCGCAGAGCGGCCGAAACGGCGCCGTACCCGGCGTACCAAGGCAGCGGCATCGGCCGGAACCGCCGCGGACGCCGACTGATCCGGCGCGGGAGACGGCCAGGTCCGGACCGGGCGTGAACCCGGTCCGGGCACAGGCCTGATGTGCGGTCCTGTGGCAGGGCAGTGGTAACCTGGTGGACGGTGCGTCGGCGCGCTCTACGTGAACGCGCGCCCCGACATCGAAGTGCTCTCCACGCAGGGTTTGTTTCCCTCAGATCCCCGCGCCCCGCTACAGGCGATCAGTGGATCGTGGAATGAGGCTTCCCTCCACTCCTCGGTGGGGTGATTCCTCCCGGTCAGGCCTGCAAAGGGCACGGCCGGACCCAGGGCCCCGGGTCTCGGGCCCCGAGCAGGGGATGGTCCCGGGGATGGTCCCGAGCGCAGTATTCGTCAGCGAGCAGGAAGAGAGTTACCCGGTGTACGCGATCGTGCGAGCGGGCGGCCGACAGGAGAAGGTGTCCGTCGATGACGTCCTGAACATCGACAAGGTCACCGAGGAGACCGGCGCCACCATCACGTGGCAGCCCATCCTCGTCGTCGAGGACGGCAATGTGGTCGCCGAGGCCGACAAGTTGAGCGGTTACTCGGTCACCGCCGAGGTCCTCGGGGAAACCAAGGGCCCCAAGATCAATATCGTCAAGTACAAGAACAAGACCGGTTACAAGAAGCGTCTGGGCCACCGCCAGAAGCACACCCAGGTGCGCGTCACCGGTATTTCGGCGAAGTAGGAGGACTCGGACATGGCCAGTAAGAAGGGCGTTTCTTCCAGCCGGAACGGTCGCGATTCCAATTCCAAGCGCCTCGGTGTGAAGCGCTTCGGGGGTCAGAACGTCGCTGCCGGTGAGATCCTGGTCCGTCAGCGCGGCACCAAGTTCCACCCGGGCGACAACGTCGGCCGTGGCGGCGACGACACGCTGTTCGCGCTCGTCGGCGGCGAGGTCGCGTTCGGCAGCTTCCGGGGCCGCAAGGCTGTGAACATCGTTCCCGCGAGCTGAGTTCCGCGAACGAGACGGATTTCGGGAGGCGGGCCAGGAACACTGGTCCGCCTCTTGCGTTGTCACAGGTGACACGCGTGAACGAGCGGGACCGCAGAAGCGGCCCGATGAGTGACGGGGAGAACAATGCCTGACTTCGTCGACGAGGCGGCTCTGTACATCAGAGCCGGGAACGGCGGGCACGGCTGCGCCTCCGTCCACCGGGAGAAGTTCAAGCCGTTGGGCGGGCCCGACGGTGCCAACGGCGGTCGCGGTGGCGACGTGGTCCTGGAGGTCGACGCCCAGAGCGCGACCCTGCTCGACTACAAGCGCCGTCCCCACCGCGCGGCGCAGAACGGCACACCCGGTCAGGGTGGCCACCGCGCCGGTGCCAACGGCCAGGAACTCGTGCTGTACGTGCCGGACGGCACCGTGGTCACCCACGCGGACGGCGAGGTCATCGCCGACCTCGTCGGCCACGGCACCCGCCTGGTGCTGGCCCGGGGCGGCCGCGGCGGCCTCGGCAACGCCGCACTGTCCTCCAAGAAGCGCAAAGCCCCTGGTTTCGCCCTCAAGGGCGAGGAGGGCGAGGCCCTCGACGTGCGCCTGGAGATGAAGACCATCGCCGACGTCGGCCTGGTCGGTTTCCCCAGCGCGGGCAAGTCCTCGCTGATCGCCGCGATGAGCGCTGCGCGTCCCAAGATCGCCGACTACCCCTTCACCACCCTGGTCCCGAACCTGGGTGTGGTCGAGGCCGGCGCCGTGCAGTACGTCGTCGCCGACGTTCCCGGTCTGATCCCCGGCGCCAGCGACGGCAAGGGCCTGGGCCTGGAGTTCCTGCGCCACATCGAGCGCTGCTCCACCCTCCTGCACGTGCTGGACTGCGCCACCTACGAATCCGACCGCGACCCCCTCAGCGACCTGGAGGCCCTGGAGGCCGAGGTCGCCGCCTACGGTGAGCGCACCGGCCTCGACCTGTCCGACCGTCCGCGCCTGGTCGTGCTCAACAAGGTCGACGTGCCCGACGCCCGCGAGCTGGCCGAGATGGTCACACCCACACTGGTCGAGCGCGGTTACCGGGTCCTGGAGGCCTCGGCCGCTTCCCGCGAGGGCCTGCGGGAGCTCTCCTACGCACTCGGTGAGCAGGTGGCCGCCGCACGCGCCAGTGCGCCCGCGCCCGAGTCCACCCGTGTCGTGCTGCGTCCCAAGGTCATCGGCGACACCCCGTTCGAGGTCGCCTCCCTGGGTGACAACGTCTTCCGGGTCCGCGGCGACAAGCCCACCCGGTGGGTCTCCCAGACCGACTTCTCCAACGACGAGGCCGTCGGTTACCTCGCCGAGCGCCTCAACCGCCTCGGTATCGAGGAGGAGCTCGCCAAGCTGGGTGCCGCCGAGGGCGCGGAGGTCTACATCGGTCCGGAGGACAACTCCGTGGTCTTCGACTGGGACCCCTCCTCCAACGCCGAGGCGGTCCCGTCCGGCCCGCGCGGAACCGACGCCCGGCTGGGCTGAACCGCGCGGGGACCCGATCTCCCGAGACCAGCCGGACCCTCGTCAGGTACACGCGCGGCGCCGGCGCGCCGCGCCACGGATGGAAAGCTCCTCGCACGGTGCACAGCGCAAGCAGTGACAAGATCGACGCCCTGGAGGCCGAAGGACGCGCCGCGGTGGCCGCCGCGAGCCGGATCGTGGTGAAGGTGGGGTCGTCGTCGTTGACGACCCCGGAGGGCCGGATCGACGCCAACCGGATCCGTGACCTCGTCGACGTCCTCGCCGTACGGCGCACCGCCGGGCAGGAGGTCATCCTGGTCTCCTCCGGCGCGGTCGCCGCGGGCATGACGCCTCTGGGGATGACGCACCGCCCGCACGACCTCGCCTCCCAGCAGGCCGCCGCCAGTGTGGGCCAGGGCCTGCTCCTGGCCGCCTACACCGCCGAGCTCGCCCGGTACGGCGTCAACGCCGCCCAGGTGCTGCTCACGGTCGAGGACATGATGCGCCGGGTCCAGCACCGCAATTCCCAACGCACGCTGCGGCGCCTGCTCGACATCGGCGCGCTCCCGATCGTCAACGAGAACGACACCGTCGCCACCCACGAGATCCGCTTCGGCGACAACGACCGGCTCGCCGCGCTGGTGGCGCACTTGATGCGTGCCGACGCGCTGCTGCTGCTCTCGGACGTGGACGCCCTCTACGACGGCAAACCCTCCGACCCCGGCACGTCCGTGGTCGACCTGGTACGCGACCCCACCGATCTGGCGGGGCTCGACATCGGCAGCACGGGCAAGCGCGGTGTGGGTACCGGCGGCATGGTCACCAAGGTCGATTCCGCGCGCATCGCCAGCCAGGCCGGGGTGCACACCGTTCTGACCTCGGCGGGCAACGCCGGGGCCGTCCTGAGCGGGGAGCGGGTCGGTACCTTCTTCGCTCCCGCCGGCGGACGGCGCCCCTCGGCACGCCAGCTCTGGCTCGCGCACGCCACCGCCGGGCGCGGCAGCCTCGTACTCGACCCGGGTGCGGTGCGGGCCGTGGTGCAGGAGAAAGCTTCCCTGCTTCCGGCCGGGGTCGTCAAGGTCCGGGGCGAGTTCAGCGCCGGCGATCCGGTCGACCTGCGTGATGAGGAAGGCGCCGTGGTGGCGCGGGGGCTGGTCAACTACGACGCCGTCGAGGTGCCCGACCTCATGGGCCGCTCCACGCGCTGGTTGGCGCGGGAGATGGGGCCCTCCTACGAGCGCGAGCTCGTGCACCGCGACGACCTGGTGCTGCTCGGGCACTGAGCCCCTTCACCGGCGGTGCGGCTGCTTCTTACAGATGAGGCAAAGAGTTTCGGAAATCCTCCCGAAGGCCGCTCATTCTGTCGGTGCCGCGCGGTCTACTCGTGTGAGAGCCGGATCACCCGGTTCAGGCACGTGGGAGGACCGCACATGACCGCCGTACGGCTGCTGGTGGGCACGCGCAAGGGCGCCTTCGTTCTCACCTCGGACAGCGCACGCAAGGACTGGCAGATCGAAGGCCCGTATTTCGGAGGGTGGGAGGTCTACCACATGGTGGGCAGCCCGGCCGACCCCGACCGGGTGTACGCAGCGCCGTCCATGGACTGGTTCGGCCAGGTCGTCCAGCGCTCCGACGACGGGGGCAGGACGTGGGAGCCGGTGGGCAACAAGTTCGAGTACGCCGGTGAGGTCGGGACCCACCCCTGGTACGACGGCACCCCTCGCCCGTGGGAGTTCACCCGGGTCTGGCACTTCGAACCCTCGCCCGACGATCCCGACACCGTCTACGCCGGGGTCCAGGACGCCGCGTTGTTCCGCACCACCGACGGCGGACAGAGCTGGCAGGAACTGGACGGGCTGCGCACCCACGCGACCGCATCGGGCTGGAACCCCGGGGCGGGCGGACTGTGCCTGCACACGCTCCTGCTCGACCCGCGCGGCAACGGCCGGATGTTCGCCGGGATCTCCGCCGCCGGGGTCTTTCGCTCCGAGGACGGGGGCCAGAACTGGACCGCCGCCAACCGCGGCCTGCTCACCGACGGCATCCCCGACCCCGACGCAGAGGCCGGCCACTGCGTGCACAACCTGGCCATGCACCCCTCCAGGCCGGACGTGCTGTTCATGCAGAAGCACTGGGACGTGATGCGCAGCGACGACGGCGCGGAGCACTGGACGGAGATCAGCGGGAACCTGCCCACGGACTTCGGCTTCCCCATCGCGGTGCACGCCCACGAACCCGAGACCGTCTACGTGGTACCGATCACCAGCGACTCGCTGCACTATCCGCCGGACGGCCGGCTGCGGGTCTACCGCAGCCGCAGCGGCGGCCGGGAGTGGGAACCGCTCACCGACGGCCTGCCGCAGCAGGACTGCTACGTCAACGTGCTGCGTGACGCGATGGCCGTGGACACGTTCGACGACTGCGGGGTGTATTTCGGCACCACCGGCGGCCAGGTCTACGTCTCCTCCGACTCCGGCGACAGCTGGACCACCGCGGCGCACACACTGCCGTCCGTGCTGTCCGTCGAAGTGCAGACCCTGGCGTGAAGGGGGATCCGATGGACTCCGAAGCCGTGCCGCAGAGCGTCGGCGAAGCCCGGGAGGTACGGGTCAGGCTGCCCTACCACCTGCGCCATCTCGCCCGCCTCGACTCGGAGGTCGTGGTGCGGGTGGCGGGCCCGGTGACCCAGCGCTCGGTACTGGACGCGCTGGAAGAGCGCTACCCCGTGCTCGAAGGCACGATCCGCGACCACACCAGTGGGCGCCGCCGGGCCTACCTGCGCTTCTTCGCCTGCGAGGAGGACTTCTCCCACGAACCACCGGACGATGAACTGCCCGCCAGTGTGGCCTCGGGCGCGGAGCCCTTCATGGTCGTGGGTGCGATGGCGGGGGGATGAGGACTGCGGACCCGGGACCGTGTGAAAAGCTCGGGTCCGACCTTGCCGAAGGAGACACCCGTGCCCAGCGTGACCATGCACGCCCTGTCCCTGCTCTTCCGCGTGACCCGCAAACGGCAGCTGAGCACCGTCGAACGGGCCCGCAAGCGTATCGCCGCGCCCAAGGACGACTCCGCCCCGCCGGCGCCGCTGCGCCACCGGTACCGAGTCACGCAACGCCGGGTGGCGGGGTTCCCCGTGTACACGGTGCGGCCCTCCGGCGGGCCCGACCCCCGGAGGGCCGTGTTCTACCTGCACGGCGGTGCCTACGTCAGCTCCATCACCCCCTGGCACTGGAGGCTCATCGCTCTCATGGCCGACCAGGGGTGCCGCGTCGAGGTCCCGCTGTACGGCCTGGCGCCGGGCCACACCCACCGGGAGGCGCACCCGTTCCTGGACCGGGCCTGGGCCGATCTCGTGGCCGACGTCCCGGCCTCCCGCACGGTGCTGGCTGGTGACTCGGCCGGGGGAGGGCTCGCCGTGGCCCTGGACCAGCGCCGGGCCGCACGGGGACAGGAGGGGCCGGCCCGCATGATCCTGCTCGCCCCGTGTGTGGAGGCCACTCTGACCGACCCCGGTATCGCCGGGATCGAGCCCCACGACCCCTGGCTGGCCACGATCGGGCTGCACGAGTGTGTACGGGCCTGGGCGGGCGGGGACGACCCGGCCGATCCGCGCCTGAGCCCGCTCTACGGGGCACACGAGGGGACCGCGCCGATGGACGTCTACGTCGGCACACACGATCTGTTGCTGCCCGACCTGAGGCGCCTGCGCGAGCGGCGGCTGGCGGCCGGGGCCCGGACCGACCTCATCACTTGTCCCGGGGCCTGCCACGTGTATCCCCTCGTGCCCTGTCCCGAAGGGCGCCGGGCCCGTATGCGGATCCTGGCGTCCCTGCGCAGGCTGTGATCCCCGGCCTCAGGTCATGCGGCGCACCACCGACAGCGGAGCCCTCTTGAGCAGGAACCCGAGCGGAACCCACGGCCAGGCCGGAACGTAGGCCTTGGCCTTGCGCTTCTCGATCGCCTTGACCATCGCTCGGGTCCCGGGCTCGGTGTCGACCATGAACGGGGGCTGTCGGGCCACGTGTTCGTTCATCTCCGAACGGATGTAGCCCGGGTAGATCACCGACACGTCCAGGCCCGGGATCCTCTCGGAGCGCAGCCCCTCGGCGAGCGAGGCCACGCCCGCCTTGGTCGCCGCGTAGACCGTCATGGCCTTGCGCATGCCCCGCAGGGCCGAGATCGAGGAGACCATCACCAGGTGGCCGTGCTCCTGGGCCCGGAAGACCTCCAGCGCCGCCTCGGCCTGGGAGAGCGCGCCCACGAAGTTGGTCACGGCGGTCTCCCGGTTGGCGTCGGGACTTCCCTTGCCCAGCGCCACACCCTTGCCCAGGCCCGCGTTGACCACGACCCGGTCCAGGGTGCCGAAGGTCCAGGCCAGGTCCCGGACAACGGCGAGGACGGCCTCGTGGTCGGTCACGTCCAGGGTGCGCAGTTCCACGCGGCGCTCGGGGTGGGCGGCGGCGATCTCCTCCCGCAGGGCCTCGAGTTTGGCCACCCGCCGCGCACACAGACCCAGGTCATACCCCAGGGCCGCGAACTGCCGGGCCATCTCCGCGCCCAACCCGGCGCTGGCGCCGGTGATGACGATCGTTCCCTTGCTCATCTTCGCCGTCTTCTTCCCTGTGGTGCCGTGGGGGCGACCGGCCGTCGAGGGGACCGGTCATGCCCACCGACCCTACGGGGACGGAGAGCACCGGGACCGAACGGGGTTCGGGGAACTTCCGCACCGGCCGGAAGGGGAACGCGGAGGGCCGTCGGAAAGGTGTTGTGGACAACCCTCCACCGCGACATTCGACCGCCTAAAGTGGAGGGACACCGACCCCGTAGGCCCTACGACGCTGCAGGGAGCCCGAAGCGGGGAGCGATCTTCGACGAGAGAGAACGCGATGACTGACACCGAGCGCGAGGTCCGCGCGGTCGCCGAACGTGCCCAGGACGCCGCGGCCGACCTGGCCCCGCTCAGCCGGGGCGTGAAGGACACGGCGCTGCACGCCCTCGCCGACGCCCTGGTCAAGCGGGCCGACGAGATCACCGAGGCCAACACCCGCGACGTCGAACGGGCCCGGTCCGAGGGGACCTCCCCGTCGATGATCGACCGGCTCACGCTCACCCCCGCCCGTATCGAGCAGATCGCGGACGCCGTACGCGCCGTCGCGGACCTGCCCGACCCGGTGGGGGAGTCGGTGCGCGGCGGTGTGCTGCCCAACGGGCTCGACCTGCGCCAGATCCGTGTGCCGCTCGGTGTCATCGGCATCATCTACGAGGGCCGTCCCAACGTCACCGTCGACGCCGCGGCGCTGTGCCTCAAGAGCGGGAACGCCTCGCTGCTGCGCGGGTCCTCCTCGGCCTACGACTCCAACGCCGTCATCGTGCAGGTGCTGCGCGATGCCCTGGCCGAGACCGGGGTGCCCGTCGACGCAGTGCAGATGGTGCCCGGGCGCGGCCGCGACTCCTCGGCGGCGCTCATGCGGGCCCGCGGGCTGGTCGACGTGCTCATCCCGCGCGGGGGCTCCTCCCTGATCCAGGCCGTCGTGCGCGACTCCACCGTCCCGGTCATCGAGACCGGCGAAGGACTCTGCCACGTCTACGTCGACGCCGACGCCGACCTGGACAAGGCCCTCGCGATCGCGACCAACGCCAAGGTGCAGCGCTGCTCGGTGTGCAACAGCGCCGAGACCCTCCTGGTGCACCAGGACGTCGCCGACGCCTTCCTGCCCCGGGTCCTGGAGGAACTGGCCGGGGAAGGGGTCACCGTGCACGGTGACGAGAAGGTGGCCGCCGCGGCCGCCGGGACCCCGGTCGAGGTCGTGCCCGCCACCGACGAGGACTGGTCCACCGAGTACCTCTCCCTGGACCTGGCCGTACGGGTGGTACCCGACATCGACACCGCGCTCGCCCACATCCGAAAGCACTCCACCCAGCACACCGAGGCGATCGTCACCGACTCGCTCAAGGCCTCCCGTTACTTCGTCGCCCGGGTCGACTCCGCGGCGGTCATGGTCAACGCCTCCACCCGGTTCACCGACGGGGGCGAGTTCGGGTTCGGCGCGGAGATCGGCATCTCCACCCAGAAACTGCACGCCCGCGGCCCCATGGGGCTGCCGGAGCTGACCTCCACCAAGTACGTCGTGACCGGGGACGGCCACGTGCGCTGATGCCGGCCGGGTGCCCCGTGTGAGGCGGGGCGCCCGGGGCGTGTGGTCGGTCCGGACGCCCGCTTCCGGATGTCGGAGCCGTTCTCCGGCCCGACACCTGGAGGGAAGCGAAAGTTCGGACAAACCGTATTCCCAAACCGGGGCGGACTCGGTACTTTCGCTGTGGTGTGCGTCTCTTCCCGGACCCCGGGCCCGCAGGAGCAGCGCCCGCACCACGGTCACGACGAAAGGAATCCCCCCGTATGAAGCTCCGGAGCACGGTCGCGGCCTCTGCCACGGCTGCTTTTGCCGTAGGCGGCCTCGCGCTCATGGCCACCCCCGCCCAGGCCGATCTCGTCACCCACTGCGAAGGCCACGGCGGTGACGTGACCCTGCCCACCCCGCTCGCCGTCCCCGCCGGTGCCAGCTGCTACCTGGACGGCACCGTCGTCCAGGGCGACGTCACCGTCGGAGAGGGCGCGAACCTGCACATCATCGACGGTGAGCTCGAGGGCGAGGTGACGGTCGAGGCCGACGGTTACTTCGACTCCGCCGGCTCCGGCATCGATGGCGAAGTCACGAACACCGGAGCTTACGGAACCTACCTGGAGGGTTCCGACGGCGCGGGCGTCACCGCGACCCCCGCGGAGGGCTTCGACGACGGGTTCGTCTATGTGGTCGATTCCGCCCTGAACTCCGTCGACTCCGAGGCCGGGGGCATCTACGTCGTCGGCTCCGACATCAGCGACGGTGTCGCCGCCACCGGTGTGGAGTACGCCGACGTCGTCGACTCGGTCCTGCGCGGGGACCTGTCGGTGACCGACTCCGAGAGCGGCGGCATCCTCTGCGACAGCGAGGTCATCGGCTCGGTGGCCTACAGCGGCAGTGCGGGCCCCGTGGCCGTCGGCGCCGGGGAGGAGGACGGTTTCTGCTCCTCGGTCAACTACGTCGACGGTGACCTGAGCGTCACCGGTGTCTCCGGCGGCGCCTACATCGACAACAACATCGTCGGTGGGTCCCTCGTCGCCGCGGACAACTCCCCGACCGCCGAGATCGGTGACGACAACCGCGTGCGTGGCGACGTCGACACGGAGGAGGCCGCCCTGAGCACCTTCGGCGCCGAGGTCACCGGCGAGTTCGAGGCGCACGAGCAGAACCTGACCGGTGAGGTCGAGGAGAAGCGCACCGAGACCGTGGAGGAGGCGATGGAGGCCGGCCCCGCCTTCTGATCCCGTGGCCGGCGTGGTCCCGGAGCGGCCCTCGGTCTGATCCCCGGCGGATTCCACCGCAGGGTGCGTTCCGGGGCACGAGGTGGCCATCCCTGTCGTACATGTCGCCGCCGTGCGCCCTCGGTGTACGGCGGCGGCGCGTGTGCTGGACGCTGCGGAACAGGGCACCCGCACCACGGCCGGGGCTGCCGTCCACCGGGACCGCTGCGGGCCGTGTGGGGCCGTCACCGGGCGAGGTCCGGGCCCGGGACGAGGGCCTCAGCCTCGGCCGCTGCCGTCGTTGTCGCTGTTGCCGTTCTGCTCCCCGTTGCCGTTCTGGCCGCCGCCGCGCCAACGCTCGGCGACCGAGTCGAAGATACGGCCGCCGGCCCCGGCCGCGCCGCCCGCGACGTCGCGCACCACGTTCACCAGCGGGTCCTTGCTGCGGCCCCAGTCATCGCGGTAGGAGCCCGCGGCCCGGCCGGCTTCGTGGCTGACATTGGCGTCGGAGTCCTGGCTGCGCCGCGGGTACCGGCCGTCCAGGATGCTCTGGTACTCGCCGCTGTCGATCCAACGCTGCACCTCGGCCACGCGCACGACCGCGAAGGGGTGGCTGGCGGGCAGGGTGGCCATGAGCTTGAGGACACTGTCGACGGCGTCGCCGCCCTCGTCGTACTCGCGGGCCTGCTCCATGAACGCGTCGGGGTTCATCTCCGACAGGTTGGATCCCCCGGCCAGCTTCATGAGTGCACGCTTGGCGGCGTCCTGGTCCTGGCACGCCAGTAGCCCCGCACGGTCGGCGGACAGCTCCGACTTGCGGTGCCACTCCTTGAGCGCCACCAGGATCGCCTGGATCGCCAGGGCGCCCAGCGGGATCCACATGATCTTCTGCGCGATCCACACCAGGAGCAGCAGGAGCGTGCGGTAGATCGCGTGGCCGCTGAGGATGTGGCCGACCTCGTGGCCGATGACGAAGCGCTTCTCCTCGGCGTCGAGGAGGTCGAACAGACCCGTCGACATCACCAGGAACGGCCTCTTGCGGCCGATCGCCATTGCTTTGGGAACCGGGTCCATCTTGACGTAGAGTTCCGGAACTTCCTTGAGGTCCAGGACGTAGGCGGCGTCGCGCAGGTAGTCGTTGAGCTCGGGGAACTGGGTGGGTCCCACCCGTACGGAGTTGGCGAGGTAGAGCAGGCGCAGCTGGCGCTCGCTGACCCGGCCGAACAGGCTCTTGACCAGAGTGTCGAAGCCGCTCAGCGACCGCAGCGCGACCAGAGCGCCGCGGTCCGCCGGGTGCTCGTAGGCGCGGGAGGACAGGTCGGGGAGTCGGACGCGCACGCGGTCCGGTGTGTTTGCCATATCGGCATGTTATGCGGGGATCCGGGACTTGGCCATGGTTCCCGGCAACGAGATATAACTTGTTTGCGCGAGGTTCTCGTGCGCTTCGGGAAGAGTGGGCCGCCGAGGATCGTTGGACCGCGTACGGGTGGGAAAACGGGGGAGGGCACCGTTGCGGTGGCCGGCACGTCGACTAGTCTCGGTTGGCCGAAACCGGCAACGGCCACGTCCACGGCGAAACGGAGCGCACAGTGGCGCACGCAGTGAAAGGCGGGTCCCAAGGAGGGATCTCCCCCGCACGGCGGGGCGGCGCCTCACCGACCAAGGTCGGCATCATGGGCGGCACCTTCGACCCCATCCACCACGGCCACCTCGTGGCCGCCAGTGAGGTCGCCCACCTGTACGGGCTCGACGAAGTCGTCTTCGTCCCGACCGGGCAGCCCTGGCAGAAGGACCTCGCCAAGGTGACCCCCTCGGAGGACCGCTACCTCATGACGGTCATCGCGACCGCGGAGAACCCCCAGTTCCGGGTGGACCGCATCGAGATCGACCGCGAAGGGCCCACCTACACCCTGGACACCCTGCGCGAGCTCAGCGCCTCCTACGGGCCCGAAGTCGACCTGTACTTCATCACCGGCGCCGACGCGCTCGGCGCCATTCTGAGCTGGCACAACGTCGATGAACTCTTCCACCTCGCGCATTTCGTAGGCTGTAACCGGCCCGGTCACCACCTCAGCGACTCCGGACTGCCCGAGGGCAAGGTCTCGCTGGTCGAGGTGCCTGCGCTCGCGATCTCCTCCAGCGAGTGCCGCGAGCGTGTCCGCAAGGGCGAACCCATCTGGTACCTCGTGCCGGACGGGATCGTCCGCTACATCAACAAGACCGGGCTCTACCTAGAGACCTGAAAGGCAGTAAGCACAACGTGACAGCCACCGACAGGGCACTGGAGTTGGTCGAGGTCGCCGCAGCGGCCGCCTCCGACAAGCTCGCCCAGGAGATCGTCGCCTACGACGTCAGCGACCAGCTCATCATCACCGACGCCTTTGTGCTCTGCTCGGCGCCCAACGACCGCCAGGTGCGCTCGGTCGTGGACGAGGTCGAGGAGCAGCTGCGAGTGCAGTCCGGTGCCAAGCCGGTGCGCCGCGAGGGTGAACGCGACGGGCGTTGGGTCCTGCTGGACTACGCCGACATCGTCGTGCACATCCAGCACGAGGAAGAACGCGGATACTACGGGCTCGAGCGCCTCTGGAAGGACTGCCCCGAGATCGAGCTGCCCGCCAACGCGCGCGGTGCCGAACGCACCCCGCTCGACGAAGCCTGAGCCGCGGACCGAAAGAAGAGACACCCCGTGAGTGAGACCCTTCGTGTGCTGTTCTGGCGACACGGGCGCACCGCCTGGAACGTGGAGAACCGCTTCCAGGGACAGACCGACATCGGGCTCGACCGAGTCGGGCACGCGCAGGCCGAGCGCGCCGCCGGCCTGCTCGCCACACTCACCCCCGACCTCCTCGTCGCCTCCGACCTGGAACGTGCGGCCGACACCGCCGGATACCTCGGCCGTGCCGCAGACCTGAGGATCGATTACGACAAGGGCCTGCGGGAACGGTACGGCGGTTCCTGGGAAGGGCTCACCGGTGTCGAGATCGCCCGGCGCTGGCCCGCCGAATACGCGGGCATGGACATCCCCGACGGGGAAGACGTGGCCGAGGTCGGCGACCGTATGCAAGCCGCCGTCGACCGGGCTCTGGAACGCACCCCGGCCGATGGGCTGCTCGTCGTGGTCAGCCACGGGGCGGCACTGCGGATGGCCCTTTCCCGGATGCTGGGTGTGCCCGACGAACAGCGCGAGATCCTCGGCCCGATCAGCAACTGCAGCTGGTCGATGCTGGCCCGCCGACGGGACACCTGGCGGCTCATGGAACACAACGCCGCCAGCCTCCCCGAACCGGTCGTGCTCAGCGACGACACCTGACCCGGCGCCCCCGTTTCGACGTCAGCGCCGGATTCCGTTATGGTTCAGGGGTCGGAACGGGCACTGCCCGCCGATCCCGACACGGGGCTATGGCGCAGTTGGTAGCGCGCCTCCATGGCATGGAGGAGGTCTGGGGTTCGAATCCCCATAGCTCCACTGGAAAGACCCTGCTCGGGGCCTGGCGGCCCCTTCGCAGGGTCTTTGTGTTTTCCGGGGGGACGGCCCCCGTGCCCCCCGGTGTGCGCTCGCGCACGTGGGGTCTGCTGTGGCGGGTGTGGGCAGACCGGCGCTGATCCGCTCCGGGGGAGCGGCTCTGTTCGGCACGTGTCGCGCGGTGGTCTCCCAGCCCTCCTTACGCGGTCTCTGCTCGCCCGGAGCCCCTCGACCATGCGGGCCCGAGGGGCCGAGCCCGCACGCCAGTATGAGCTCGACCGCGGGAAGGCCCCTGCCCGAAGGAGGCGGGCAAGGAAACCACGAGGGGCGAGCCACGGGGCCCAGGCCGCCCGGCCCGGATGCCGCGCCCTCTCAGGGCTCCCGGTGCAACCACACCGCCGCTTCGCCCGGCAGCTCACCGCCGGGCAGCGCTTCACTGGCCACCATGATCTCCCCCTCGGGGAGCGGAACGGGGTCCGTGCCGGTGTTGACCAGTACCAACACGTACCCGCCCCGCCAGAACGCGAGCAGCTGCCCCCGGTTCAGATCGGGATCCCAGTTCACCTCCTCGTCGACGTTGCAGTCCGGGCGCAGAGACAGCGCCGCCTGGTACAGGCGCAGCATCGAGCCCCGCTGCCGGGCCTGCGCCTCCACCGAGTACTGCCCCCACCAGGACGGCTGGGGCAGCCACGAGCCGTTGCGCCCGAACCCGAACGAGGTCCCTTCCGCGCTCCACGGCAGCGGGACCCGGCACCCGTCACGGCCCTTGTCGGTGTGCTCGCTGTTGTCCCAGCGCGGGTCCTCCAGAGCTGTGGCGGGAAGGTCCGCGACCTCGGGCAGCCCCAGTTCCTCGCCCTGGAAGATGTAGGCCGACCCAGGCAACGCCAGCTCCAGGAGCGCCAACGCGCGGGCCCGCCGCTGCCCCTGCTCCGGGTCGGGCTCCGGCTCNNGGGGCCCCGCCGCTGCCCCTGCTCCGGGTCGGGCTCCGGCTCGTGCCCGTCGGAGAGCAACCATGCCTTCAGGTCGGTACCGGCGGGCAGTCCCAGCACCGACACCGGCCGCACCACGTCGTGGTTGCCGATGACCCAGGTCGGCACGGTCCCGACCTCGTGCGCGTCGGCGAGGGAGGAATCGATGACCCGGCGGTAGGCTTCGGCGTCCCAGGGCGCCTCCAGGAAATCGAAGTTGAACGCCTGGTGCAGTTCGTCCGGGCGTGTGTACAGCACCCGCCGCTCGCTGGGCAGCCACACCTCGCCCACCATGGCGCGCGGCGGGTCGTAGGAGTCGGTCACCCGCCGCCAGTCCCGGTGTACTTCGTGCACCTCCGGACGGTCGAGCAACGGGTGGTCGGGGTTGGCGAGGATGTCCTCGAAGCGCCCGCCCTCGACCTGGACCAGGTCCCGCAGCGGTTCGTTCAGGTCCTTGGCCATGGCGTAGGCGACGTCGATGCGGAACCCGTCCACACCCTTTCCGGCCCAGAACCGGAGAATCCCGCGGAACTCCTCGCGCACACGCGGGTGGCCCCAGTCCAGGTCCGGCTGCTCGGGCGCGAACATGTGCAGATACCACTGCCCGTCGGGCACCCGCGTCCACGCCGGGCCGCCGAAGGTCGAGCGCCAGTTCGTCGGCGGCAGCTCCCCGCCGGGCCCCTTGCCGTCGCGGAAGACGTACAGTTCCCGCTCCGGCGATCCCGGCCCGGCCTTCAACGCCTCCTGGAACCACGGGTGCTCCAGCGAGGTGTGGTTGGGCACGATGTCGATCATGACCTTGAGCCGGCGCTTGTGGGCGGCCCGCACCATCGCCTCGAAGTCCGACAGTGTGCCCAGGGACGGGTCCACGCCCCGGAAGTCGGACACGTCGTACCCGCCGTCGGCCCAGGGGGAGGGATAGAACGGCGAGAGCCAGATCCCGTTCACCCCCAGGGCCGCGATGTGGTCGAGCCGTGCGGTGAGGCCGGCGAGATCGCCGACCCCGTCGCCGTCGGAGTCGGTGAAGCTGCGCGGGTAGACCTGGTACAGCACGGCGTTACGCCACCATTGGTGCATGTGGGCCCTCCGGTTCGGTTCCTCACGGGGACGTCCGGCGCTCTCGGGGAGCGGCGGTGGATCGGCGGGGGACGATCTGGACGGGCAGTTCCACCCGGGTGGCGGGCGGGCGCCGCCCCTGCACGAGGTCGGCGGCCAGGTGGCCGGCGACCGTACCGAGGGTCTGCGGGGCCTGGTCCACCGTGGTCAGGCCCAGCACGGAGGACACGTCGTGGTCGTCGAAACCCATGAGGGAGATCGTCTCGGGCACGGGGACCCCGGAACGGCATAGCGCCCGGTGCGCACCCAGGGCGACGTCGTCGCTCTCGGCGAGGACGGCCGTGGGCGGGCTCTGGTGCGAGAGCAGTTCACCGACGGCGAGTTCACCGCCCTCCGGCCCGGGGGTCTTGGTCACCGTCCAGGGTTCCAGGCCCGCCTTCGCCATGGCCTCGTGGTACCCGGTCATGCGGGTGGCCGAACTGAGGCTCATGCCCCGTTCGGTCTGGGAACCGATGTAGGCGATGCGGGTGTGTCCGAGGTTGAGCAGGTGGCGGGTGGCACCCGCGGTACCCGCGTGGTCGTCGATGTGCACGCTCGCCCGCCCGGGCAGGCGCTCGCCGACCAGGATCACGGGACCGGCCATGTCCGCGGCGTGGGCGCACTGCTCCTCGGTCAGTTCCAGGGCGACCGCCACGAGGGCGTCACTGTTGTGGCGCAGGGGCAGGGCGCGGGTCCAGTCCTCCAGGAGCCCGGCCTGGTGCACGAGCATGTCCAGTCCCACCTCGTGCAGAGCGTGGCCGAGTCCGGACACCACCGATGCGAAGTACCACGGGCACAGGGAAGGCACCACGACCGCGACACGGCAGGTGCGGCCGGTCACCAGGCCGGAGGCGTTGCGCGAGACCGCATAGGAGAGCTCGTCGGCGGCGGTCCGCACCCTGTCGCGCACCTCCGGGGCCACCCCCGCGGATCCGCGGAGCACACGGGAGACGGTCGAGAGCGAGACCTGCGCTCGACGGGCCACGTCGCGCATGCTGGCGGGCCGGTTCGGCATGCGGCCCACGGTAGAGGTGTGATGTGTGTCATGGCAACGTTTTCACGCGGTGGTGTCGGCGGGCCGTCCTGCTTGACGCGTATTCCCGCCGAGCCCGGCGAGGGGGATGTTGACTTGGTCACATGTTGACTTGGTCACATCTGTGATGACATCGTTTTCGCACAGCTTCGGGGGACTGCCACGACACGTTGCGACGCCGCGGGCCCGACGGCGCCGGGGGCGAGGAGGTAGAGAGCGATGCCCGAAGAACCACGCCCCACCGGATACACCGCCCGCGCTTGGGCGGCCGGTGCCCTCGTGCTGGGACTGGCCATGGCGACGGCGTGCGGTGAACCGCCCGAGGAGGAATCCGACGGTGACGGCGAGAGCGCCGGCCTCACCGATGACCCCGCATTCGTGTGGGCCGTCACCGGCGCGGACCGCCAGGTCCACGAGGACGTCGCCCGCCTGTGGAACGAGAACAACCCCGACCAGCAGGTCGACATCTTCTTCCTGGCCCCCACCGCCGACGAGCAGCGCCAGGCCATGTTCCAGGACCTGCAGAGCCAGGCCGGGGACTTCGACGTCCTCGGTCTCGACGTCATCTGGACCGGCGAGTTCGCCGACTACGGCTACGTCGAGAACCTCGAGGACCTGCGACCCGAGGTCGAGGACACCAGCCTCGAGGGAGCAGTCGACAGCGCCCAGTGGCAGCAGGAGCTCTACGCACTGCCCTACTCCTCCAACGGCGCCTTCCTCTACTACCGCAGCGACCTCATCGACGAACCGCCCTCGACCTGGGAGGAGCTCTACGAGAGCGGCACCGAGGCGGCCGAGGAGGAAGGGATCGAGGCCTTCGTCGGCCAGGGCGACCAGTACGAAGGGTTCGTTGCTTCCTACCTCGAGCTCTTCTGGGCCGCCGACGGGCAGCTCTTCGACGACGACCAGGAGAACAGCACCTTCCTGGAGGGTGAGGCCGCCGAGACCGCACTCGACTTCATGGTCGAGGCCCAGGAGTCCGGGTTCTTCGCCCAGGGTTACGACTCCATGGTCGAGGACGACGCCCGCGCCCTCTTCCAGTCCGGCGAGGCCGTCTACATGCGCAATTGGCCCTACGCCATCCCGCTCCTGGCCGGGGAGGAGGAAGAGGACAGCGCTGTGGCCGACGACTTCGAGGTCGCCCCGCTGCCCACCTTCGACGGTGAGGGCACCACCAGTGCCCTGGGCGGCCTCAACAACGCCGTCAGCTCCCTCAGCGAGAACAAGGACCTGGCCCGCGAGTTCGTCACCTGGGCCGCCACGGACCAGGAGGCCCAAGAGATCCTGATCGGCCACAGCCTGCCGCCCACCATGCAGAGCATCTACGACGACGCCGAGGACCCCGACTTCCAGATGCTCGGCGGCATCCTCGCCGACGCCGAGGCCCGCCCGCCGGTGCCCGGTTACAACTCGTTGTCCCTGGCCATGCAGGACAGCCTGCATCCCGCATTCCTCGGACAGCAGGACCCGGAGACCGCCCTGCAATCCGTCGACCAGGCTGCAGAAGAAGCGCTCGAGGGGGAGTAGGCGCCCATGACGGCGAACAAGGCCCCGACCGCGGCCCGCCGCCGCGGTACCGGCTTGGGTGAACGCGCGATGGGGCGGATCTTCCTCACCCCGTCGTTCACCTTCATGGCGCTCATCGCGTTCTTCCCGGTGTTCTACGCCATCGGGATGAGCTTCTACCGGATCAAGGGGTTCGATCAGGAGTTCGTCGGCCTCGGCAATTACCTGACGGCCCTCAGCGACGGCGGTTTCTACAACGCCGCGCTCAACACACTGATCTTCACGGTCGCTTCGGTGTCCCTGGAGTTCGTCATCGGGCTGGCGTTCGCGCTCATCATGCACCAGGCCTTCGTCGGCCGGGGCCTGACCCGTGCGATCATCCTCGTGCCCTGGGTCGTGCCCACCGCCGTGGCGGCCCAGGTGTGGCGGTACATGTTCGACCACAACCCCGGGTTCGTGAACGCGGTCCTGGGCACGGAGATCAACTGGCTGCGCGACCCGGCCTGGTCGATGGTCGGCATGATCAGCGCCGACGTGTGGAAGACCGCCCCGTTCGTGGCGCTGCTGCTCCTAGCCGGGCTGCAGACCATCCCACGCGACTACTACGAGGCCGCGCGTGTGGACGGCTGCACCGCCCTGCAGCGGTTCTGGTACATCACCCTGCCGCTGTTGCGCCCGGCCATCGTCGTCGCCCTGCTGTTCCGTACCGTCGACGCCCTGCGCATGTTCGACTTCGCCTACGTCTTCGCCGGGTACTCCAACTCCCTGGCGACCCTGTCGGTCTACGCTCAGCGCTACCTCGTCGCCGAACCGGAACTGGGCTACGCCAACGCCCTGTCCACCGTCACGTTCGTCATCGTCATGCTCGTGGGCCTGGCCTTCATCAGCCGGATGGGCCGACAGCTGGTCGGCGACGCCGCACCGCGGAAGGAGAGGGCATGAGCGAGCAGACCGTGCGGGCCCCGCGCCCGGCAGCACCCGCGCCCCGCCGCCCCCGGAAGGGCACACCGCCCTGGGTCGTGGCCGCACTCAAGGTCCTGGGCCTGGCCGTGGTCGTGCTCTGGTGCCTGTTCCCGTTCCTGTGGATGGGCATGACCAGCCTGCGCACCGGCGCGGACGCCCTCACCGAGCCCAACATCCTGCGTGGTCCCTTCAGCCTCGACAGCTACGAGCAGGTCGTGGACCTGGGATTCCAGTTCGCATTGCGCAACTCGTTGATCGTCGCGACGGTGACCACGCTCATCTGCATCCCGGTGGCGTCCCTGGCCGGATACGCACTCGCGCGCCTGCCCCTGGCGGGCAAGTTCGTGATCCTGGCCCTGACCCTGGTCGCGACGCTGTTCCCGCCGGTGGCGCTGGTCAATCCGCTCTACCAGGTCTACCTGGAGCTGGACGGGCTCATCGGGCTCAGCCTGCTCAACTCCTACGCCGGGATGATCCTGCCCTACGTGGCGCTGACCCTGCCGCTGGCCACGTTCATCCTCACCACGTTCTTCTCCGGGATCCCCAAGGAGATCGAGGAATCGGCCAAGGTCGACGGAGCCACCCCGTTCCAGGCCTTCTGGCGTGTGGTGGCTCCCCTGGCCGCACCCGGTGTGGGGGCCGCGGCGATCCTCACCTTCGTCTACGCCACGAACGAGTTCCTGCTGGCGTTCTCCTTCGCCCCGGCCGACCTCAACGTGCAGACGGTGCCGGTCTTCATCGGGACCTTCGAACGGGTGGGCTACGAGGATCCCATCGGCCAGGTCATGGCGGCCTCGGTGCTGGTCTCGATCCCGCTGATCCTGTTCGCCCTCATCCTGCAGCGCAGGATCGTGGCCGGGCTGACCTCGGGCGCCGTCAAGGGCTGAGGCAGGCGCGGACCACACGCAGCATCTGATCACGCGGTTCGACGAGGTCGGGCCGCGTGATCGCGCGCATGATGATGCCGTCGGTGTAGGCCATGAGGGTTCGCGCGGCCGGCCCGGGGCGGGACGAACCGAGGTCGGCGAGAACCTGTGTTCCCCAGGCCAGGAGCAGGTCGGAGCCCTCGGCGAGGTCGGCGCGCACCGCGGGTTCGTGTGCGCCCTCCATGACCAGCGTGTAGCGGGCCACCGTGAGCTCCCGTTCGTCGGTGGTGACCGCCTCGACGAAGGCCAGGAGCAGATCGGCCAGGCGCCCCGGGGTGTCGGGTGCCATGGTGTTCAAGCGTTCCAGGATCTCCCGGTCGCGCTCCACGAGACGTTCGACCGTGCCCCGGACCAGAGCCGCGCGGGTGCGGAAGTGGTTGGAGGCCGAACCCCTGGGCAGGCCGGCCTCGGCGTCGACCTTCCCGTGGGTCAGTGCGTGCAGGCCCCGTGTGCCGAGGAGGGTGATGGCGGCGTCCGCTGCCCGTTCCCTGATCCGTGCCATGCGGTTACTATAACCATAGTCCCATTTCACTACGAACGTAGTAACTTGGAGCCATGAACGGGAACGCACTGGTCGTCGGAGGGGGCATCGCCGGACTCGCGGTCGCCCGGGGTCTGCTGCGCGGTGGTTGGGACGTGCAGGTCCGCGAACGCTCCGACGGCCCGCCCGACACCGGCGGGGCGTTGGGTATGTGGCCTCCGGCCATGGCCGCACTCGATCACCTCGGCCTGGGTGACCAGGTCAGGGCCGACGCCGAGGAACGCTCCGGCATGAGTGTGGCCCGGGCCGACGGAACGGTCATGGCCCGAGCGACCGTCGAGCCGGCCCACCTCGTCTCCCGCTCCGCGCTCTTGGACGTGCTCGTCGACGGTGTGCCGGCCGACCGCCTGCGCTGGGGCGAGCCGGTGGCACGGGCAGATGTCCAGGGACACGGCTTCGACGTCGTGGTCGGGGCCGACGGCCTCCACAGCCTCGTGCGCGGTGCTGTCTTCCCGGAAGTCCCCGAACCCCGTCCCTTGGGCACGGTCGCCTTCCGGGGCAGTGTGCCCGGGCCCATGGAGACCGTCACCGAGACCTGGGGGAGCGGCAAACTCTTCGGGGCCACCCCGCTCGACGCCGAGAGGACCAACTGGTTCGCGGCCGTGCGCACCGAACTCCTGCACGGCCACGAGGACCTCGGGCACGCCGCAACCGTGCGGACACTCTTCGCCGACTGGCATCCCGGCGTAGGCCATGTCCTGGATCTGTTGCCCGACCACGGCGTGGACCGGCGCCGACTGTACGACCTGCCTCCCCTGAGCTCGTACGCGCGCGGCAAACACGTCCTCATCGGGGACGCCGCCCACGCCATGGCCCCCAACCTCGGCCGTGGTGCTTGTGAGGCCCTGCGCGACGCCGCGGCCCTGGCCACGGCGCTCACCGGGCAACCCACGGTCGAACGGGCCCTGGCCCGCTACGACCGTGTCCGGCGCCGGCCGTCCGGCCGCGTGGTGCGGGCCTCCCGTCTGGTCAACGGGGTGGCCACGGCACGACGGTACGCCCGGGTCCGCGACAGTGCCCTCAGCGCCGCGGGCGCCCTGTTGAAGGCGCGCGAGCGTGTGGTGCGGAGGCCGTGAACCCCTGGTCCGCGAACCCGGTCAGGGCCCTCGCGTGACGTCGGAGGCGTCCAGATCGGCGACGTCCTTGCCCATGAGCTCGGCGGTGATCTGCAGCTCGGCCAGGGTGGCTCGCAGCACGTGCTCCACCCCGGCAGCGCCCTCCACCGCGAGCCCGTACACCCACGGACGGCCCAGCAGAACCGCCTGCGCGCCCAGCGCCATCGCCACCGCGACGTCCGCGCCCGAGCGCACACCCGAATCGAACAGCACCGCGGCCCGGTCGCCGACCGCCTCCACCACTTCCGGGAGGGCGTCCAACGCCGCCACCGCGTTGTCGATCTGGCGCCCGCCGTGGTTGCTCACCACGATCCCGTCCACACCGGCATCGGCCAGGTCGGCCGCCTCGTCACCGCGCACCACACCCTTGACCAGTACCGGAAGGTCGGTCCACCGCCGGATCCGCGCGATGTTCTCGGTACTCAGATCCTTGGAGGCGAAAGCGCCTAGGAAGTGGAAGACCGCTTCGGTGAACACCCCGCCCGGCTCCGGGTCGGCCTTGAGCCGCGACCGGAACTCGGGATCCGAGAAGTAGTTGGCCGTCCCCTGGCTGCGCAGGAACGGCAGATGCCCCAGCGAGAGGTCCCGCGGACGCCACCCGAGCCGCTTGGTGTCGCAGGTGACCACGATCACGCTCGCCCCCGCCGCCGTGGCCCGGCGCACGAAGGACTCCGCGAGTTCGTCGTCGCTGGGCCAGTACAGCTGGTACCACCACTCGTCAGCGGCCTCCGCGACCTCCTCGATCGGGGTGGAGGACGCAGTGGACAGCACCATCGGGACCCCGACCGGGTTCGCACCCCGGGCCACCGCGAGCTCGGACCCCTCGTGCACCTGCTCCAACACACCGATCGGGGCGGTCAACAGCGGGCTCGGGTACCGACGCCCGAACAGCCTCACCCCCAGGTCCCCGGAGTGCTCCGCGCCGGGCCGCAGGCTGCGCGGGCGCAGGGCGTAGCGGGCGAAGGCGTCCACGTTCGCGTCGGCGGTGCGCTCGCGCCCCGCGCTGCCCTCCACGTAACCGAACGGGCCCGGTTCCATACGCCCGGCGGCCAGGTCCCGCAACTGCTCGTGGTGGTAGGGCAGGCTCGGCAACCGGCCCTCGGTGGCGTCGGCGTACACACCGTCCTGGTACTGGGCGAAGTGGCTCACGGCATCCTCACAGGTGTCGGGGCGCCGCGGACGTGTGCCCGAGGGACACGTCCGTCGGCAGGGTGCGGAGCCGTTCGCGCCGGCCGGCCCCGCGGCGGATGTTACCCGGGGGTCATGTGGCGGGGGTCACTCCTGGTCGGATCGAGGGGTGCACCCCCCGGTCTTCACCGGCAGGGAGCGCCACCTCACACGTGAACAGCTGGCCAAGGCACCCCCAATATCCGGTACAGTAGAACCAGGCCGAGCGGGGAAACCGCCCGGCACACAAGGGGCTATGGCGCAGTTGGTAGCGCGCCTCCATGGCATGGAGGAGGTCTGGGGTTCGAATCCCCATAGCTCCACCNCCCCCCGGGCCCCCGGAAGGGCCCTGCTCGGGGCCTGGCGGCCCCTTCGCAGGGTCTTTGTGCTTTTCGGGGGGATGACCCCCCGTGCCCCCGGTGTGCGCTCGCTCGCGCACGTTCCGCGTGGTTGCTCTGGTCGTTCCGTCGCCCCGGCCCCGCGGTGTGGCCCCATGGCCGGAGAACCCTGCGCTGCGCAGTGCGCAAGAACCGACGGCGTGCACGTACTTCGGGCTCGAGGCCTGAGGCAAGGGCCTCGATCCGAGAGGTCACAGCGGGCCCAGGGCCTCGCGGGGATCCCGGTCCAGCGTGAGTGTCCCGAGGACCGTCAGCAGCCGACGTTCCTCGTAACGGAAGTGGCTCTCCATGACCGCCGAGATCCCCTCGAGGTGTCGTTCGAGTTCGTCCGGCGGGGCGGATCTGTCCACCGAGGCCTGCAACCCGGTGAGCAGGTGGGAGATCATCGAGTGGTCCTGTTCCAGCTGCCGCAGAGTCCCACGCAGTTCCGGGTACGCGGCCGCGATCGCGGGGAACAGAGTGCGGTCCTCGCTCTGGTGGTGTCCGTCGAGCGCGGTGCAGAACCCGTGGCAGAACAACAGGAGGTCGCGGGTGGCGGATTCACCGGACCGGCCCTCGCGCAGGGCGTCCCGGGTGACCCGTAATGCTTCGCGCAGGCGCTCGTGCACCGTGCGCATCTCGTTCCCCCAGGCGATCAGCCTGGTCTGGTCGCCCTCAGCCACGCAAGGGCGAAGGGAACGGCGTGTTCATCGCCGTGCTCCTTCGTGATTCGGCGCCTCCATGCCTGACACGGTCTGCCACCGGCACGCGACGCTCGCGCCAAGCTACCACCGCCCGCAGGGGCGTTCCAGGGGCAGGTCGGGGCCGAGTGGAGGTCAGATCCTGGAGCCGGCGAAGGCCAGGCCGAGCCAGGCCCAGCCGGCCACGATCGTGGCACGCTGCAGGAGACCGGCACGTGGGGAGTCCTTCTCCCACGCGTGCCCGAACGCTCCGGCGCCCACGGCGGTGGCCGCACAGGTCACCGCCGAGTACCACCCCCAGAGGGGGGCCTCCGACGTCAGGGACGCGACGAGCGCCGCGACGGGCAGTGACATGAAGACGACCGCACCGGCCTTGTCGTGCAGGACGTGGGAACGGCTCGGCTCCGGAAGGTCGCCCTCGGGAGTGCCCGGCGGGTAGCCCCGCATCGGGTCCATGGGGAACAGGCCCGATGCCACCAGGGCGAGACCGAAAACTCCGACCGCCGCGGTGAGCAGCAGTGGGGTGAGAGCGAAGGCCCCCGCGGTGATCAGGAGGCCGCACACGAGGAAGTTCGCGGTCTGTACCCGGCCACGGGGGCCCAGGGCAAGGGCGCTGACCGGTTGGCGCACCTGGTCATAGCCCGCACGTGTGGCCCCGTCGGCCAGGAAGACCAGGACGAAGAGCCAGGCTCCGGCTGTTCCGCACCACGCGAGGAAGGCAAGGACGGCGTCGGTCCACATGAGGTGAGGATAATCCGGTCGGCGCGGGAATCAACCCTTCAGCGGGGTGGGCCTGCGGAGCATGGCCCACGTGCGCGGGCCGCCGTCGGGAAGTTCGTACTCGGCGGTGGTCTCGAACCCGAGCGCCTCGTACACCTTCACGTTGGCCTCGGTCGAGGTCTCCAGGAACGCGGGGACCCCTTCGGCGTCCGCGGCGGCCAGACCGGGCTCGATCACCGCACGTCCCAGACCCCGGCCCTGCGCCGAGGGCCGCACGCCGACGGTGCCCAGGAACCACGCGGGCTCCTGCGGCCGGTGCGGTTCCATGGCGGCCTCGGCCGATGCGTGCGCGTGGGCACGGTCGCCGGCGAGCTTGACCATGCGCGACAGCAGGCGTTCCAAGGCCGGGCCGGCGCCGCCGTCGGGGATCGACCACACCGCGACCGCCTCCAGGCCGTCACTGACCCACACACGTCCGTGCGGAAGACCGATCTCGGCGAGGAAGAGGCGCTGGAACTCGCGCAGCCGTACTTCGTGGTCGTCGCCGGCGATGGTGTGGCGGGTGAACGGGTAGTCGATGAAAGCGGCGGTGAGGGCGTCGGCGGCGTTTTCGACGTCCTCGGCGGTGGCCTCGCGGATCATGGGGTGCTCCGTGCTCGCAATGACATCAAGTGCAACTTCAAGGTTGCATTTTCTGTCATCCAAGTGCAATCGTGGGGTTGCACAGGAGGTGGGTATGGACAGTGTCGAACGCCACGTGGACATCGACGCCCCGCCCGAGCGCGTGTGGGAGCTCCTCACCCGCCCCGGCTGGTTCGTCAACGATGGTGAGATCATCGCGCACGACGTCGAGGAGATCGGCAACGGCGTCCACCTCGTCACGGACCCCGTCCAAGGGTCCTTCCGCATCGAACGGGTCGCCCTCGAACCGCACACCCGCGCAGTCTTCCGTTGGTGCCGCGGAACCGGTGCGGACGCCCCCGCCACACTGGTGGAGTTCCACCTCGAGGAACGCCCCGGAGGGGTCCGGCTCACCGTCGTCGAGAGCGGGCTGCAGGCCCTGGGCGCCGACCGCCGACTACGCGAGCAGCAGGCCCAGGGATGGAGCGAGGAGCTCGCGACCGCCCGCGCCCACACCGATCCGGTCCGGATCAGATGCGCCGTCCACGTCCCGGTCGGGCCCGAGCGCGCCTGGGACGTGGTCACCGATCTCGCCTCCTGGTACGCGTTCGGTGGGGCGGCCTACGCCCTGGTGCAGGGCGCGCCGATGCGCCTGGAGTGGGTGGAGCACGGTATCCATCTGGGCACGGTCGAGCGGGTGGCCGCTCCGTCCGAGTTCGCGTTCCGCCTGGCACGCGAACCCGACGTCGAACCCGACGACGACGCGCCCCTGGTCCGTGTGACCGTGCGCGCATCCGGAACGGGCAGCCTCGTGGCCGTCGAGCACACCGGCCTGGTCTCCGCCGACGACGTCACCATGGAACGCCTCGGATGGGAAGGCGGCCTCACCACGCTCGCAGAACGGCTCCGGGGGAAGCAGTGAACACTCCCACCACCGCATTCGCCGCGCTCGCCGACGGCACGCGCTGGAACGTCCTGGTGCGTCTGGGACAGGAACCCGCCTCCGCCTCCGTCCTGGCGCGTGAACTCCCGGTCAGCCGCCAGGCCATCGTCAAACACCTGGAAATCCTGGCAGGGGCCGGGCTCGTGGTCTCGTGCCGGCGCGGGCGCGAGGTCGTGCACGTGGCGGTGGGGGAACGGCTCAGCGCGCTCGGCCGGGACCTCGAACGGCTCGGTCGGGGCTGGGAGGGCCGGCTCACCGCACTCAAGGAAGCGGCGGAGGAGCACTGACCAGCGCGACCAGGTCCGGATCGTCGCTGGTCCACCGGTCGACGGCCTCGCCGCCCGTGCAGGTGCACAGTTCCACCGTCACCCCGTCCGGTCCGTGCGTGATGGCCCGCCAAGTACCGCCGTGCTCCTCCCAACGGAGGAGTCTGTCCACGGGATCGTCCATGCTCTCCTTCCTACCCCTGGCACGGCAACCGACCAACCCGTTCGATCCACCCCCTCCGATCCGGTAGAGTTGAGACATCGCCTTCCGGCGAACCCGACACGGGGCTATGGCGCAGCTGGTAGCGCGCCTCCATGGCATGGAGGAGGTCTGGGGTTCGAATCCCCATAGCTCCACTGGAAAGACCCTGCTCGGGGCCTGGCGGCCTCTTCGCAGGGTCTTTGTTCTTTTCGGGGGGACGACCCCCCGTGCCCCCCGGTGTGCGCTCGCTTGTGCTCGCGCACGCTGTGGCGGGTGTGGTCGGACCGTCGCTGGTCCCTTCCGGGGCTGGGCCCTGCTCGGGGCCTGGCGGCCCCTTCGCAGGGTCTTTGTTCTTTTCGGGGAATGGACCCGCTCGGCCCCGAGCTTCTCACCGGCGCAGCAGGACCGACAGGGCCAGGAAGGGCTTGGGGTGCAGCAGTTCCCCGATCCGATGGTCCGCTGCCGGCCGCAGGCGTGCGGCCAGGTGCGGTGCCTGCTCGTACAGGTAACGGCGGCCCTTGCGCGCATGGAAGGTGTTCGAGGCGACCTTGACCACGGGGAACCCCTCGATCAGCGGGATCGTGTTCTGGATGTTCTCCCAGGTGCTCTCGGCCTCTTCCTCCAGCACCACATCCGCTGGGTCGATCCCGAGTTCGTGGATCGCGTACTCGGCCATGACCGCGGCCTCGGAACGTCTGCTCCGCCCGCGCCCCCGGCTGCGCCCCGTGAACAGCAGTACGCTCCGGCCGGCCTTCCGGCCACGCGAGCGCACCGCGACGCGGGTGCGGTAGCGCTGTACCACGCTGACCTGGTCATCGGGGGTGCTGGGAAAACCGAGGACGATGATTGCTTCCGTGCTCCCGTTCTGCAACGGGGCGTGCGCAGGCAGATATTGGCGAGACACACGCCGGCATTTCCACTCGGCCCGAGCGAGAGCCAGGACGAGGGCCGTGGTGAGCTGAAGAGCCCGTTGCCGTCGTCCGTTCCGGATCGGTCTCATGTTTCTCTCACTCCGAGTCGATCCCGGGGGTGCCGTTGCGCGGCGGGGTAGGTGACGTCTCCGGCGCCGCCGATGACGGCGCCGGAAGTCAAGCTTGCCTCCTCGGTCCGTCGGCGGCCGAGGAGATGGACCACCTTCTCGCCGCGGGCGAGGAGGTGGTCGGCGATGATCCGTCGATGGCATTTCCACCACACGGCCTCCGAACACATGACGGTGGTGCGGTACTGACGCCCCCAGGTGCGCACATCTTCCAAGGCACAGCGGAATTCCTCGGAGAGCGCGTGGTCGGCGTAGTTGTGGAAACTCCGGTTCTTCCACCACCCGTTCACCTCGGGCGGTACGTTCTCGGAAGCCGGGCGGCGTCCGGTCAGACCTTGCGCACGCCGGAACCCGATCCCCGCCTCGGCGAGGGCCGAGGAGAGCCTCTCCTCGTCGAACTGCGGGTACCGGGCCGACCCCGGGAGCCGGCGTACGTCCACGACCAGTTCGATCCCGTGCGCGCTGAGCAGAGCCGTGAACTCGGCCGATGTGTGGTTCGAGTGCCCGACCGTGAAGAACCGGGGGCTCATCGGTCGTCGTCGGCCAGACGCAACGTGGATCCCTTGTGGGCCGCGACGTGGTCGGTCTTGTCGCTCTTGATCTCGTACTGCGGATCGTCCGGGGAAGCCCGCCGGGTGTGGCCCTTGTACTCGAAGTCCTCGGTGTGCACCTTCGTGATCGTGCCGGAGACGTGGCCCGCTTCCGAGTTCCACATCACGTGGTCGCCGACCTCGAATCCATGAGACATCCGGATCACCTCCGTGCTCGTGTCCTCGTGTTCCCCGTCTCCGGCCAGTCTTCCCGGGAGAAGGGCTCGTGCCCCTTCTCGGCCCGCCTTTCCCGCACACCGGGCCCGCTCCCGCGCCCGGTGCCGGCCGGCAAGACCCGTCCGGCCCGCCGGCGACGTCTCCGCGCTCCTGGCGCGCCATCTGCCTCGGGAAGCCTCCTGAGCCCCACGCGTTCCTACACTGGCGGCATGGTTGACGGCGCGTACGGCAAAGACCCGCGAGGGACCGAGGAGACCAACCCCGTCGTGACGGTGCTGGAGCGCATCTGCGCGGAGGTCGCACCCAGGCGTGAGGGGCGGGTCTCCGGCTTCATCCCCGAACTCGCCGAGGCCGATCCGAACGCCTTCGGCCTCGCCGCGGTCAGCGCGCACGGCCGTTGCTACTCCGCGGGTGAGGACGAGGCGGCCTTCACCGTTCAGTCCATCTCCAAGCCCTTCGTCTACGCGATGGCGCTCGAGGAGCGCGGGCTCGACGACGTGCACACCCATGTGGGCGCGGAGCCCAGCGGGGAGCCGTTCAACGCGATCAGCCTCGACGAACAGGGCCGTCCCGAGAATCCGATGATCAACGCGGGCGCGATCGTGACGACCTCTCTGATCCGTGGCGAGGAGTCGCGCAGCCGCTTCGAGCGCATCCGTGCCGTGCTCTCCTCCTTCGCCGGCCGTCACCTGTCCATGGACGAGGACTCCTACCGCTCCGAGGCCGAGACTGGGCACCGCAACCGGGCTCTGGGACACCTGAGCATGGCCGGGGGAGTGCTGGAGGGTTCGGTCGAGGAGGCCGTCCTGGACTATTTCAGGCAGTGCGCGTTGAACGTCACGGTGGTCGACCTCGCGGTCATGGCCTCGACCCTGGCCTCGGGCGGCGTCAACCCGGTGACGGGGGAGCGGGTGGTCTCGCGCCGTACCGCTCGTCACACCCTCTCGGTCATGACGAGCTGCGGCATGTACGACCGTGCGGGGGAGTGGGCCCTGAGGGTCGGGATCCCGGCGAAGAGCGGGGTGAGCGGGGGCATCCTCGCGGCGGCCCCGGGCGCTTTCGGTGTGGGTGTGTTCAGCCCGCCGCTGGACCACGCGGGCAACAGCGTGCGCGGGGTGGCGGCCCTGGAACGGCTTTCGGAGAACTACGACCTGCACATGCTCCGGATCCCCTCCGAGCCGCCCTCGCCCGTGCACAGCATGACGCGCGCCGGGGGCACCCTGGACGTGCACCTGCGCGGTGACATCGACTTCCTCGCCGCCGAACAGGTGGTCTCCCGATTGGCGGAGGCCGTGGACGACGCCCGGGTCACGTCGGTGACGGTCGAGCTCGAGCGGGTCTCCGGGCTCAGCCAGGCCGCCCGCTCCCTGCTGACCGCGGAACTGGACGACCTCGACGGCGCCGGGGTGGAGGCCTCGATGAGCGACCCGAGCACGGTCGGGGAGGCGGACGAGGGCTGAACCGGTCTCGACACCGGAGGGTCCGCACGGTTCCGCTCCCCGGCAAAAGTCACCCGGACTCGTTCCCAGCCCTTGACCCCGGGCCACCCATGGGTATCTAATCAACTTAGAGGTTGAACAACGGAAAGGTTGAATTCGCTGATGGCGACCGACCCGCTCAGTCTCACTTTCGCCGCACTCGCGGACCCGACCCGCCGCGCGATCCTCGCCCGGTTGGCGGAGGGTGAGGCCACCGTCAACGAGCTGGCGGAGCCGTTCGCCATGAGCCTCCAGGCGGTCTCCAAACACCTCAAGGTCCTGGAACGCGCCGGGCTCGTCATTCGCGGACGCGCCGCACAATGGCGTCCCTGCACGCTCGAGAGCGCTCCGCTGGAGGAGGTCTCCGACTGGCTCGGCCGTTACCGGCAGCAGTGGGAGGGCCGCTTCACCCGCCTGGACGAGGAACTGCTGAGGATCCAGAACGGTACCGAGGGAGAACAGAGCCATGAGTGATCTGAAGGTCGTCGCCGAACCCGGACGCCAGGACATCGTCATCACACGCACGTTCGACGCGCCCCGCGACGTGGTCTTCGCGGCCATGACCGACGCGGACTCCATCGCCCGCTGGTGGGGACTGGACGAGACCGACACCCGCGTCGAGGTCGCCGATGCCCGCCCCGGCGGGCGCTGGCGGTACGTGGAGAGCAGCCCCGACGGCGCCGAGTACGGGTTCCACGGTGTTTTCCACGACATCGTCGCCCCGGAACGCCTCGTGCAGACCTTCGAGTTCGAGGGGATGCCCGGGCACGTGTCCATGGACACCTACACCCTGGAGGAGAGGGAGGACCGGACCCTCTACACCTCCGTGACGGTGTTCCAGAGCGTGGAGGACCGTGACGGCATGATCGCCTCCGGTATGGAGTCCGGCTTGAAGCAGTCGCTGGACGCCTTGGAGAAGCTGGTCACGGAACAGGCCTGACCGCGCTCCGGGCCCGGAGGAACCCGTCCACACCGCGGAGGGGCCCGCACACACGGCTGTCCCGTTCGCCCACGCGGCCGGTCCCGGAAGCCGGGGCCGGCCCCCGCCCGTGTGCGAGGACCCCCGTCCCGCCTCCTCCGGCGGAGGCCTGTGGACAACGCCCGTTCCTGTCACCGCGGAACGGTAATGTCGTCCCGTGGCAGATCTCCCGGACGTTTCCTCCATGCTCGAAGCGGCCGTCGACGCCCTGGGCGGCACCCACCGCGAGGGCCAGGCGGCCATGGCCCTCGCCGCCTCCGAAGCGGTCGACCGACGCGAACACCTCGTGGTGCAGGCCGGCACAGGCACCGGTAAGTCATTGGCCTATCTCGTGCCTGCCATCCGGCACGCCATGGCTTCCGAGACCACGGTCGTCATCTCCACCGCGACCATCGCGCTGCAGAACCAGCTCATCGACCGCGACCTTCCGCGCCTGGCCGAGACCCTGGCACCGATGCTGCCGCGCGAACCCACGTTCGCGGTCCTCAAGGGACGCCGCAACTACCTGTGCCGCAACCGGCTCCAGAACGCCGACGAGGAGGGTGAGGACACCGAGCTCTTCGACCCCCGGCAGCTGTCTTCCCTGGGCCGCCAGGTCACGCGCCTGCACGAGTGGGCCGAGGAGACCGTCACCGGCGACCGCGACGAGCTCGATCCCGGAGTGAGCGACCTCGCCTGGCGCCAGGTCTCGGTGGGCGGCAACGAGTGCATGGGCGCCCGGGTGTGCCCCTTCGGCCAGGAGTGCTTCGCCGAGTTCGCCCGCGAGGCGGCCGGCGGTGTCGACGTCGTCGTCACCAACCACGCGATGCTCTCCATCGACATGCAGCAGGATTTCCATCTCCTGCCCGAGCACGACACGATCATCATCGACGAGGCCCACGAACTGGTCGACCGCGCCACCTCCGTGGCCACCGAGACCCTCACCGAACGCACCGTCAACGCCGCCGCCAAACGCGCTTCCCGCCTGGTCGAGGCCGGGATCAGCGAGCGCCTCACCGAGTGCGCCGAAGGTCTGGCGATGATGTTCACCGAGGTTGCCGACGGGCGCCTGGACCAGATCGACGACGGGCTGGCCGGTGCGGTGGCCGCCATCCGTGACGCCGCCTCCACGTGTGTGACCGCCATCGGCCCCTCACCCGGCGACCTGGACCCCGATACCGCCGGTGACCGCCGTATGGCCCTGGCCGCCCTCAACGAGGTCCACGACGCAGCCGTCTCGGTTCTGCAGACCTACGACAAGGCGCTGCGTGAGCGCACCGAGGTCGTCTGGCTCACCAAGGCGCCCTCCCGTCCGCCCTCGCTCAACGTCGCCCCGCTCAGCATCGGCGGCTTGCTGCGCGACAAACTCTTCGGTGACCGGACGGTCGTGTTGACCTCGGCCACCCTCACCCTGGGCGGTGACTTCCGTGCCCTGGCCGGGCAGTGGGGGCTGGGCCGCGAGGTCACCGAGGAGGCCGCCGCCCGCGGCGCCCGCGGCCTCGATCCCGTTCCCAGCACGGGCACCGAGGGCGTGGGCGAGGACGAGGACGGTCCCCACCGCGCCGAGGGCGAACCCCGATGGCGTGCTCTGGACGTGGGTTCCCCGTTCGAGCACGCACGCCGCGGCATCCTCTATGTCGCCACCCACTTGCCCCAGCCGGGCCGCGAGGGGCTCGACCCCGCCTACCTCGACGAGATCGCCGAACTCGTCGAGGCCGCCGACGGACGGGCGCTGTGCCTGTTCTCCTCGATGCGCGCCGCCCAGCAGGCCACCGAGGAGCTGCGCGAACGACTGGACCACCCGATCCTGTGCCAGGGCGAGGACTCCACCGGACGGCTCGTGAGCCGCTTCGCCGAGGAGGAGCGCTCCTGCCTGTTCGGCACCCTGTCGCTGTGGCAGGGGGTCGACGTGCCGGGGCCGTCCCTGTCCCTGGTGATCGTGGACCGCATCCCCTTCCCGCGCCCCGACGACCCGCTCGCCTCGGCCCGCCAGCGCTCGGTCAGCGCCCACGGCGGCAACGGTTTCCTCTCGGTGGCCGCCACCCACGCCGCGCTGCTGCTGGCCCAGGGCACAGGGCGCCTGTTGCGCACCACCGAGGACCGGGGTGTGATCGCCGTGCTCGATCCCCGCCTGGCCAAGGCCCGTTACGGCGGTTTCCTGAGGGCCTCGCTCCCGCCGTACTGGGGCACCAGCGATCCCGAGGTGGCCCGGTCCGCGCTGCGCCGGCTGGCCGTGGCCTCCGCCGAACCCGCGGCCGCGGCGATCGGCTGAACCCGCCCCCGGCCCGTGCGCACCAGGAGCCCGCTCGGCAGCCGGGGCCGTGCACAGACGAACGCGCCGGGACCGGCGGGCCAGGTCCGTCGGTCCCCGCGCGTCCCGGAACGCTCGGACGCTCCGAAGTTCGAGGAGGGTGCTCAGCCGCGGCTGCGGTAACCGAAGAGGCGGACGGCGTAACCGGGGGAGTCGTCCTCCGATTCCTGGATGAACCAGCGGTCCTCGTTCTCGCCCACGAGCAGCTCGTTCCACATCATGTCGATGAGCTTGAGCCGCGAGACCACCGAGGCCTCGGGATCGAGCACGATCGAGTAGGTGTGGTCGGTCAGGCGCTGGGTCACCATGCCCACGGACTGCCCGTCCCAGATCGCGGGGACGGGCGCGTGCCCGATCTCCACCCCGCACAGGCGTAGCTGATCCACCTCTTCGTCCAAGGCCTCGGCGGCGAGCGCACCGTCCAGCCTGAGGGCGTCCTCCAACTCGTCGCGTTCCTCGTCGACGCGGAGATAGGCATGGTAGGTGCGGTATCCGCAGGTCCGGCACTTGCGCCGGACGACACAGCGGGCCAACCCGTAGGCCGATTGTGCCTCGCCGACACTCTGGTAATCGCTCACCCCGCGAATCGTGCCGCACTCGCAGCACAAAGCCGTGAGATCCTGCTTCATCAGAGTCCCCCCTCCGAGGTGAGTATGCGACGAACCGAGGCGGTTAGGGAACCCGTTGGGACGGGAAGTCGCGGCAAGGAGTCGTCATCAATGACCCAAACGGCGGGCGAAGCAGCCTTTCCGTGCCTGCGCGCGGTATTTCGGGGTGGTCGGAAACACCCGGTTCAGAGGGAGCGGTCACCCTTGTTGCGGGCGTTCCAGTCGCGCATCCGCTGCGGGTAACCGACGATCTGCACGTCGTAGGCGGGCAGGGCGAGTTTCTTGGCGAGCTTGCGGATCGACTCCGGGGAGCCGCACCGGCGCCGGGTCCACTCACCGTCGGTGGCCACCGCGACCGCCGTCGTCTGGGTCGCGAAGGTCTCCGGCTCGACGAAGAACTCCACCCCCACACGGGACTCGGCGAACTCCATGAGGGCCTTCATGTCGGCGTCCTCCGAGTCCCGGTCGAACCGGGCCTTGCTCTTGCGGTTGGCCTTGCGGAGCCCGAAACGGTCTCGCCATCCCATCGGAGGTCGCGTCCCCTCACACTCTGTCGGTTCCGGAGCGGCCCGGGGCCGACGGTCCTGCCGATCGGACCCGGGAGCTTCGAGTGTATCGGGCGTTCCTGTTCTTCAGCAGGGGGCCGAAGCGTTACAGGGCTCGGGTTTGCGCATTCCCAGGACGTGTCCGTGATTGCGCTGCTACCTTCGGTGCTCACGCGGCGCATACAGGGGGAGATGACATGCCGATGTGGACATGGACGGGGGAAGCCGCACGCAGGCTGCGCGAGGCCGGCCAGGAGGAGCTGGCCGAAGCCGTGGCCGATCTGCCGGTACTGAGCGAGTCGGGTGACTCGGTGCGGGTGGAGGCGAGGGCGCGCTCAGCATTGCGGGTGGCACGACGACTGGTGACCGAGGCCGGGACCGGGGAACCGGAGGTTCCCGGACTCTTCGGCCCACCCATGCTGTTCTTCTTGGCCCACTGGCCCATGGCCGTGCGGGTCGGGGCGCTCGCGGAAGGCAAACGTGCCCTGAAGCAGGCCGAGGCGGCCGCCGCCGACGAACCCGGGCCCGAATCGCGGGGACCGCTGCCGGTCTCGGCACTGGCCAATGCGGTGCGCTGCCACGCCAACGTCGACGCACGCGGGACCACCGGGCTGCGCCGTGAACTCCTCTCCAGTCGGCGGTTGGCCGGGTGGGAACGCACCCCCGCCTGGCCGGGGTTCACCCTTGCCCGCGTCGACCTGCTCGTCGACGAGGGCACACCCGACCGCGCCGAGGCCGAACTGCGCCGTTACGAACACACCGCCACCGGAACGGCGATCCTGGGCACCGGCGGGGTCTTCACGCTCGCCCGTGCCCTGCGCCACCAGGACCGGCACCGTGAGGCCCTGGTCGAGATCGACCGTCTGGGCGCCGATCTGAGCGCACGGCGCGGCGGGGCCCGAGAGCCCGCGCTGCGGCGCCGTGTGCGGTTCGAGCAGGCTCGGCTGCTGTCCTGGCTGGCCCGGCTGGGGGTGTGCTCGCCCAACGAGGCGATCGAGACCCTGCCCACGGTCGAGGAGGCCGAGGCGGTCCCGAACCTGCGTCCGGCCTGGGTGGAAGCGGCCGAGAACCTGGTGAGCCTGGGTGCGGTGCGCAACGACTGGCGCCTGGGTGTGCGGGTCACCACCTGGTCGCGTTACTTCGAGCGGGTCGGTGCGCCCGGGCGGGGCGCGGAACTGGCCCTGGCCGCGGCCCGTCTGGCCGCGGCCAGGGGCGCCCGTTGGGTGGCCGCCTGCTCGGCGCAGCGGGCCGAGGAGCTCATCGCCCACCTGGGAAAGACCGCGGAGATCCGCGGTGACCTGGGCGAGGTGCGTTCGATGATCGCGGCGATGCGTCCGGTGGCGCCCGAGGCCCCGGCCGACCGGATCCTGACCCACCTGCGTTCGCTGCCCCATGACCGTGTCGACCCCGAGCACCAGGCCGAACAGGTCAATGTCGCCCTGGCGAGCCTGCCGCACGACACCCCGCTCCTGACGGCGCTGGGGCAGGTCGGGCGCACGCTCATGCTCTCCGACGCGGCCACCGAACCCCAGTGGCGGCATGTGCGCGAGGCCCCCGGCGATCAGAAGGCGGCGTTGTCGCTCCTGGAGACCCTCCTGCACGACAACGACACCGCAGGGGTCCGGACCTTGGTGCGTACCCTGGCCGCCGGTGCCCTGAGCGACGCGTCGGCCGCCGCACACCTCGCCCCTGCGGCCCCGGCCGTCACATCCGCAGCTTCGGCCCCGGCTCCGGGGTAGACGGCCGGAACCGGCCACCGTGCCGAGGCGCGGCCTCAGAGCGACCGGGCGGGGCTCTCCTGCGCCACGAGGGCACGCCCGGCCGGATACGTCAGGGCGGCCGCGGGCAGCTCTGCGGGGCGTCCACCGGCCAGGACCCGCACCCGGCCCGGGCGTCCCTGATGGGGCAGGTCGCCGACCCGCCGCAGGGTCTGGGCGGCCACCGCGTGGGCGGCCGTGTGGAGTGCGACGCCCTCACCCAGGCCGGCGACGATCCGGTCACCGATCAGGTCGTAGTGGGTACAGCCCAGCACCACCGCGCGTACGTCCGGGGGTGTGAGGCCCGCGGCGTAGGAGAGGGCGTCGGCGACCTCGCGCGGGTCGGCCGACTCCACCGCTTCGGCCAGGCCGACGCAGGCCACGGCGGTCACTTCCAGCCCCTCGGCGAAGGTCTCCACGAGGCGCCGCTGGTAACCGCTGCGTGTGGTGGCCGCGGTCGACCACACGGCGATGGGCCCGCCCGAACGTGCGGCCGGTTTGATGGCCGGCACCGTGCCGATGACCGGCACGTCCGGCTCGAACTCCTCACGCAGGCGCGACAATCCGTGCACGGACGCGGTGTTGCAGGGCACGACGATCGCGTCCACACCGCCGGCGGTCTCCCAGGCCGCGCGGGCCCCGGCCAGGGCACGTCCGATGACCTCGTCGGGGGTACGGGCTCCCCAAGGCATGTGGCCGGGGTCCATGGACAGGAACAGGTCGGCGTCGGGCCGTGCGGCGTACACTGCGGCCGCGGTCGAGAGCATGCCGATACCGGAGTCAATGAGAGCGATGCGCACGAGTACCGATGATATGTGAGCCGGTCACCACGGAGTGGTGCCAACATCCCCAGGCTGTCCCGGGACTCGCACGACACGTGAAGAAATGGGGTGGCCCCGCTCGTTACCGATAGGTAGAACGGAGATGATCGGCCCGCCCCGGCGGCCTGTCAGGCCGGCCGAACCGGGCTGTGAGTCGCCGACACCGGAAACGGGAGAAGGATGACCTCTCAACAGCAGGGAACGGCCGACACCTCCGAACCCGGCCGTCACGGTCCGGCCCAACACGTGGCAGCCGTGCAGAAACTGCGCAGGGACTTTCGGGACCTGCCCCAGGACGCCCCGGTCCGCCTCGCCAAACCCACCTCGAACCTCTTCCGGTTTCGTGAGCCTTCCTCCGCCCCCGCCCTGGACGTGTCCGCCTTCGACGGTGTGATCTCCATCGACCCCGTCGAGCGTCTGGCCGACGTGGGCGGCATGACCACCTACGAAGACCTGGTCGCGGCCACCCTGCCGCACGGGCTCATGCCCAACGTCGTGCCGCAGCTGCGCACCATCACCCTGGGCGGGGCCGTCACCGGCATGGGGATCGAGGCCTCCTCGTTCCGGTCGGGACTGCCGCATGAGGCAGTCCAGGAGATGGAGATCCTCACCGGCAGCGGGGAAGTCGTCACCGCCACGCGGGACAACGCACACGCCGACCTCTTCCGAGGCTTTCCCAATTCCTACGGGACCCTCGGCTACGCCCTCCGCCTGCGGATCGAGCTCGAACCCGTCGGCCCCTACGTACACCTGCGCCACCTGCGTTTCTCCGACAATCGCGAGGCCATGGAGGCGCTCGACCGCATCTGCGCCGACGCCGAGTACGAGGGCGGCCGCGTCGACTTCGTGGACGGGGTCTCCTTCGGCCCCGACGAGCTGTACCTGACGGTGGCCCGGTTCACCGACTCCGCCCCCTGGACCAGTGACTACACCGGTCAGGACATCTACTACCGCTCCATCCCCCGTCTGGCCGGCCGGGGCCCGGGCGACTACCTCACCACCCACGACTACCTGTGGCGCTGGGACACCGACTGGTTCTGGTGCTCGCGGGCCTTCGGAGCGCAGAACCCGGTGGTGCGGGCCCTGTGGCCGCGCGCCCTCAAACGCTCCGACGTCTACCGCCGTCTGGTCGCCTGGGACCGCCGAACCGACTTCTCCCGCCTGCTCAACCTCTACCGGGGCAGGCCCCAGCAGGAGCCCTTGATCCAGGACGTCGAGGTGGGTGTGGAGAAGGGTGCGGAGTTCCTCGATTTCTTCCACGAAGAGATCGGGATGTCGCCGGTGTGGATGTGCCCGCTGCGCTTGCGTGAACCGAGCCCCGGCGGACAGCAGGGACCGGTCTGGCCGTTGTATCCGCTGCAGGACGAGCGCCTCTACGTCAACTTCGGTTTCTGGGGGATGGTCGACATGCTGCCGGGCCGGCGCAGAGCCCACCACAACCGGCGGGTGGAGGAAGAGGTGAGCCGCCTCGGAGGGCACAAGTCCCTGTACTCGGACTCCTTCTACGGGCAGGACGAGTTCTGGGAGCTCTACAACGGCGCCGCCTACGGGGAACTGAAGAACACCTACGACCCGCACGGCAGGTTGCTCGACCTGTACGCCAAGTGCGTGGGCAACCGCTGAGGCGGGACCGGACCACAGGGAAGCGACCCTTGGTTATGGGCCGCATCCTTCGAGAGGAGAGGACACAGCATGCGGCTTGCCGAGATCTTCGAGCGTGTCGTCGGCCCCGACGCACCCATCCGATTCACCGCCTACGACGGGAGCAGCGTCGGGGACCCCGGCAGCGAGGTCGCCTTGCATGTGCGCACCCCCGTCGCGGTCAACTACTTCGCCCAGTCCCCGAACGCGGTCGGCCTGACCCGCGCCTACGTTTCCGGGCACCTGGACCTCGAGGGCGACATGTACACCGCCCTGAGCACCGTGTCCGACTTCGCATTCGCCCAAGGCAACAACCTGTCCCTGGCCGACACGGCGGCCATCGTCAGATCCGTGGGCTGGGTCAAGTTCGTCAACCGGGTCGCCCCGCCGCCGCAGGAAGCCGGCCGCGGCAGACTCGCGAGCATGGGCTGGCGCCACTCGCGCCGGCGCGACGCCGAAGTGATCCACCACCACTACGACATCTCCAACCGTTTCTACGAGATGGTCCTGGGTCCGATGATGACCTACACGTGTGCGGTCTTCGATGACGAGGACGGCCGTCTCGACCGGGTCGAGAAGAACGACGGGGCCCTGGAGAGCGCCCAGGACCGCAAGTACGAGCTGGTCGCCCGCAAGCTCGGGCTGCGAAAGGGCATGCGCCTGCTCGACGTGGGCTGCGGCTGGGGCGGCATGGTGCTGCACGCCGCCCGCGAGCACGGTGTGAAGGCGCTCGGGGTGACACTGTCCAAGGAACAGGCCGAGTGGGCCTCCAAACGCATCGCCCAGGAGGGGTTGGGCGACCTGGCCGAGGTCCGCCACATGGACTACCGGGACGTGCCCGACGGCACCTTCGACCGGATCAGTTCGATCGGGCTCACCGAACACGTGGGCGCGAAGAACCTCGACGCCTACTTCGCCTCCCTCTACGACAAGCTCGTTCCGGGCGGCCGGTTGCTCAACCACTGCATCACCCGTCCGCGCAACGACCTGCCGCGCATGAACACCAAGGGGGTCATCAACCGGTACGTGTTCCCCGACGGGCAACTGGAGGGGCCGGCCGAACTCCAGATGTCGATGAACGACGCGGGCTTCGAGATCCGCCACCAGGAGAACCTGCGCGATCACTACGCCCTGACCCTGCGCCACTGGGGCGCCAACCTCGAACGCCACTGGGACGAAGCGGTCGCCGAGGTCGGGGAGGCCACGGCACGGGTCTGGCTCCTGTACATGGCCGGGTGTGTGCTCGGCTTCGAGAAGGACATCGTGCAGCTCCACCAGATCCTCGGGGCGAAGCTCGATGGCACCGACGCACGAATGCCGCTGCGCCCGGAGTTCTGACCCCGCGGTCCCGGCCGGCGTCCCCGGAGTGTTCGCCCTCCGGGGACGCCGGCGCCATGTCGCCCGTCTCGGCCCGCACAGGCGGCATGATGGACCCGGCACCACCGTCCAGCAGCTCGAAGGGATCCACCGTGTCCGCAGACGACAGCGCCCTGCCCGGCGACCAGAACGAGGGATCCGACCCGCCCGAGCAGGTCAAGGAATCGGCGGTCGGCCTCGTCGCGGCCTACGCCGACAACGACCGCGACGAGCTGGACCGGGTGATCCCCCCGGCCACCGACCACGCCGACGCGGTCGTCTCGGAACTGAAGGTGCTCGCCGCCTTCCTCAGCCGGCGGGTCCAGGAGACCGGTGTCATGTGGAAACCGGTCGACTCGCGTGAGGCCGTGGCACGCACCGTCGCCGAGATGCTCCCGCCGGAACTGGAGTTCGCCGTCTCCACCGCCTGGGAGGCGCACTCCCTGGGGGAGGAGGAGATCGCCGAACGGTTCACCCTGGGCGACCCCATGATCTACGCGCACATGCTCGCGGCCTTCTGCGCAGCGATCGGTCTCGCCGTGTACAAACAGGCCGAACTCGTCTCGACGTTGCGCCAGGTGAGCGGGCTCGGCGAGTGACCCCTCGCACCGGGCGCGGAGAGTCATGGCGCGGAGTCCGCGTGTGCACAGATCCGTCGGGTCCTAACAGCTCAGACACAACGTCGAGTTGTTTACTTCACAACGTGGCGTTCCTTACGTAGGTTTCCTACCAACCCTTTGGGGACCTCGACAGGAACGGGAGGCGCGCCGATGGCTCGCAGACCACTACTCACCCACGCCCCCCTCCCCGCGGCCGCACTCGCCCTCGTCCTGGCCGTCACCTCGTGCGGCGACGGTGGCGGTGACGGTGGAGGCGGGGGTGACATCTCCGCGACCGACACCCTCACCGTGTGGATCATGGAGGGCACCAACCCCGACGCGACCGGCTTCTTCGAGGAGGCCAACGAAGCCTTCACCGAGGAACACGGTGTGGACGTCGAGGTGGAGTTCATCCCCTGGGCCGACGCCCAGGACAAGATCACCACCGCCATGGCCGGCGACACCATGCCCGACGTCGTGGAACTGGGCACCACGTTCGTCCCGGACTTCTCCGACGCCGGTGCCCTGCACGACGTGGCACCGTCCATCGACGACCTCTCCGCCTACAACGAGGAGATGCTCGAGATGGGCGAGATCGACGACGCCGTGTACTCGGTGCCCTGGTACGCGGCGGTCCGGTCGATGGTCTACCGCACCGACGTGTTCGAGGAGCACGGCGCGCAGGAGCCGGAGAACTGGGAGGAGATGCGCGAGACCGCCCTCGACCTGGCCGAGGCCGAGGAGGAGATGATCGCCTTCCCGGTTCCCGGCGACGCCCAGTACTCGGTCATGCCGTGGATCTGGGGCGGCGGTGCCGAGCTCGCCGTCGAGCAGGACGACGGCACCTGGGTCTCGGAGATCGACAGCGACGGTGCCCGCGAGGGGATGCAATTCTTCACCGACCTGGCGATGGAGGACGACCTGTCCACCACCGGTGCCGTGAACTGGAACGAGATCGACGTCATGGAGTCCTTCTCCGACGGGGACGCCATCATGGCGCTCCTGGGCAACGCCAACCCGAAGGCGATCGTCGAGAACAACCCCGACCTCGAGGGCGACATCGGCGTCTTCCCGATCCCCGGACAGCAGGAGGGCTACACCGACTCCTTCGCCGGCGGCTCCAACCTCTCCGTCTTCGAGGGCACCGGTAACGAGGCGGCCGGGGTGGCCTACGTCGAGCACCTCACCGACCCCGACTGGTCCGTCCGGTGGGCCGACGAGACCGGGTTCTTCCCGGGCGGTGTCGACGAACTCCAGGAGTACGTCGAATCGGAGGACCCCACGGTCCGGCCCTTCGCGGTCCAGCTGGACGAAGCGGGCCGCGCGACCCCGGCCACACCCGAGTGGGGCCAGGTCGAGTCCGAGAACATCATCGTCGGTATGCAGCAGGACATCCTCAACGGCAACGCGACCGTCGACGAGGCCACCGAGAGCGCCGCCGACGACATCGAGCGCATCCTCAACGGGGGTTAACACGTGGGTACACCGGTCTCTGTAGGACCCGGTGAGCCGAAACAGGGTGCGAAGGGGACGCCCGGAGGTACCGCCTCCCGGCGTCCCCGGACGTTGATGAGCATGCGTGGGCGCCGTGCTGCGCTGCCGTGGCTGCTCCTGGCCCCGCCCCTGTTCGTCATCGGGGTGCTCCTGCTCTTCCCGCTGGGCAGGATCGTATGGCTCTCCATGCGGGAATACGGTCTGCGCGAACTGGTCTCCGGCGATTCGGAGTTCCTCGGGTTCGACAACTACGTCGCCCTGCTCACCGATCCGTATCTGTGGAACGTGGTGCTGCTGAACACCGTGGTGTTCGCAGTCGTCGCGGTCGTGACCACGGTCGTGCTGGGCACCTTGGTGGCTCTGCTCCTGGTCAATCTCCGGGTGGTCCCGCGGGTGATCGTGATCTCCTGCATCATGGTCGCCTGGGCCATGCCGGTGGTGAGCGGCACCTACGTGTGGATCTGGATCTTCGACGTCGACCAGGGTGTGGTCGCCCAGGCCTTGATGAACCTGGGGGTGATCGAGGAAGGAGGCCACAACTGGTTCGCGGACCGGTTCTGGTTCTACGCGATCGTCACACTCAACATCGTGCACAGCGGCTTTCCGTTCGTCGCCGTCACGGTGCTGGCAGGCCTGCTGACGGTGCCCAAGGAGCTGCAGGAGGCCGCGCTCATCGACGGCGCCGGCCCCTGGAAGCGGTTCTGGCACGTCACCTTCCCGGTTCTGCGCCCGGTCTTCGCGGTGGTCACCATCCTGTCCACCATCTGGGACTTCAAGGTGTTCGCGCAGATCTACCTGATGCCCGGCGGCGACGTCAGCGGTTCCGAGATGCTCAACCTGGGCGTGTGGGCCTACATCAGTTCTTTCGGAAACAACGACTACGGGACGGGATCGGCCATCGCGGTCATCCTCACCCTGTTGCTGCTGGCCATCACGATCGTGTACCTGCGGTCGCTGTTCAAGGACGACGGACTGTGAGTGCGGCGGCCACGCCCCGGGACCGGACGAGGAATCGGACGGCAGGGGCTGCGCACGGCGCCGCGTGGTCAGCGCGCGGGACCGGCGAGTTCGTCGCGCACGCGGCGCCAGTCCACCGAGGCGAGGGAACGCCGGTCCAGGTCCTCGCGCACCGCCCCCATCGTGCGCAGGTCGAAGGCGCTCAACGGGCGGCCGTCGTCGTTGGACTGGTTGACCAGGTTGTGGACGTACGCGTACAGGAGCCGGCCGGTCGGGTCGGCCACCGCGTGCTGTACCGCGCTCGCCCGGAACCGGGCGTCGTGCGGCAGCCAACTGACCACCACCTCCGTGGGGGAGGGACCGTCGAGCTCGTACACGCCTGGCCGCCCTTCGTCCGCCGTACTCGTGTGAGGCCCACCGGACGGCGGCCCCGGACTTCGCCGGATTCTAGGGCATCGCGCCCGAACTTCCACGTTTCGCCCGCACGACAGCCCGCGCCCGCCGGGCGCCGCGTCCACGAGGAGACCCGTTGAGTACGCGCACCGCACCGACATCGGAGCCCACCCCATGGGAGAGCCAGGTGCACCGGGCCCGCCGGCGGGGCGAGGCGTCGCGGATGTGGCGCCTGCTCGGCAAGTGCCTGGCCGTGAGCGCTCTGCTGCTGTTCACGCTCTTTCCCGTCTACTTCATGGTCGTCAGCGCCTTCTCCGACAGCGCCACCTCGGGGACCGGGGCGCTGCTGCCCACCGATCCCTCTCTGGACAACTTCGTCCACGTCCTCACAGAGGGCAACTTCACGACCTACCTGATCAACTCCCTGGCCGTCGCCGGCATCACGGTGGCCGGCGCGTGTGTGCTGGCCCTGCTCGCGTCCGTGGCGGTGGCACGGTTCCGGTTCAAGTTCCGCACCTCGGTGCTGGTCATGATCCTCATCGTGCAGATGGTGCCGCTGGAGGCGCTGGTCATCCCCCTGTTCCTCCAGGTGCGTGACCTGCAGCTCCTCAACACCCTCCTGGGGCTGGGCATCGTCTACGTCGCGCTGTCGCTGCCGCTGGCGGTGTGGATGATGCGCGGGTTCGTGGCCGCGGTCCCCAAGGAGGTCGAGGAGGCCGCCTACATCGACGGCGCTTCGTGGCCGGTCATGTTCTGGAAGGTGCTCTTTCCCCTCGTGGCTCCCGGCCTCGTGGCCACCGCGATCTTCTCCTTCATCGTGGCCTGGAACGAGTTCGTGCTCGCGCTGACCTTCATGCAGCAGAGCGACAAGTACACGGTCGCCGTGGGGCTGCGCCAGTTCTTCGGCCAGTACGCCAACGAGTGGGGCCACGTCATGGCGGCCTCCACGATCATCACGATCCCGGTGATGGTCTTCTTCGTCCTCGTCCAGCGCTACCTGGCCGCGGGCCTGGTGCAGGGGGCGGTCAAGGGCTGAGCGCCGGTCCGCCCGCGCGGGAAGGCACACACGGGTCGGGCCGAAACGATCGGGCCCCTCGACCACCGCTCAGAACCCGAGAGGTGCGGTCGAGGGGCCCGTCGTCGTGCGGGGCTGCGCTCAGTTGCGGAGCTCGCGCTTGAGGATCTTGCCGGTGGAGGTCATCGGCAGCTCGTCGCGGAACTCGATCTCGCGCGGGTACTTGTAGCCGGCCAGGCGCTCCTTGGCCCACTCCACCAGCTCGGCGGCCTCGATGGATGCGCCGGGCTGACGGATCACGAACGCCTTGACCTCCTCGCCGCGGGCGTCGTGGGGGATCCCGATGACGGCGGCCATGCTGACCGCTTCGTGGGTCATGAGGACCTCCTCGATCTCCCGCGGGTAGACGTTGTAGCCACCGCGGATGATCATGTCCTTGGAGCGGTCGACGATGAAGTAGAAACCCTCCTCGTCGCGGCGTGCGATGTCACCGGTGCGGAACCAGCCGTCCTTGATGACCTCGGCGTTGGCCTCGGGGCGGTTGTGGTAACCCTTCATCACGCAGTGGCCGCGCACCGCGATCTCACCGACCTCGTCCTGCTCGTTCCAGTCGCCGTCGATGAGCTTGATCTCCACACCCCAGATGGGGCGGCCGATGGACCCGGTCTTGGCCTTGACCTTGGGGTTGTTGAACGAGACGACGGGTGAGGTCTCCGAGAGGCCGTACCCCTCCTTGATGCCGACACCGAAGGTCTTGGTGAAGTCCTCGGCGAGCTGGGCGGGCAGGGCCGCGCCGCCCGAGACCGAGTCGACGACGTTGCCCGCGATGCTTTCCAGGTCGTAGGTTCCCGGCTCGGCCTCCTTCACGGCGTTGAGCAGGCCCCAATACATGGTGGGCACACCGGCGAAGGCCGTCACGCCTTCCTTCTCCATGAGACTCAGGGCCTCGTTGCCGTCGAAACGCGGCATGAGCACCAGGGTCGCCCGCCGGTACAGGGCCGCGTTGAGCATCACCGTCTGCCCGAAGATGTGGAAGAGCGGAAGTACCGCCAGTGCCACGTCGCGGCCGTCCGGGTGCGTGTTGACCAGGCTCGCAGCCCCGACGGAGTTCATCATGAGGTTGTGGTGCGAGAGTTCGGCGCCCTTGGGGCGGCCGGTGGTGCCGCTGGTGTAGATGATGACCGCGGTGTCGTCGGCCTCGGTGCGCACGCTCTCGAACTCCGTGGGCTGTGCCTCGACGGCCTTCCACAGGGTCTCGGCGCCCTCGATCGTGGACTCGGTGGCACCGGGGGAGGCCGGCAGGTCGATGTAGGTCTCGCAGGCGTCGACCTGCTGGAAGGCCTCGAACGCGCGCTCGCCCAGCGGCAGGTCCGGCGATCCGGTGAAGGAGAAGAGCGCCTTGGCGCCCGAGTCCTCCAGGTGGAAGGCGATCTCGCGCGGGGTCAGGAGCACGTTGAGCGGCACGACGATCGCACCGGCCTTCAGGGCGCCGTAGTAGACGAACGGGAAGTAGGGCAGGTTCGGGCTGGCCAGGGCCACCCGGTCGCCGGGACGGACACCGCGGGAGACCAGCAGGTTGGCGACCTGGTTGGCGATCGCGTTCGTGAGCGCGTAGTTCAGGCGCAGGTCGCCGAAGACCAGGCATTCCTTCTCGGGGACGTTGCGTGCGCCGTCCTCGAGCACGACGGACAGGTTGAGCATGGGGCCTCCCGCATTGCGTGGGCCAGAGTGTGACCCTGGTCTCGTGTTCTGCACCACTTTTGCGGAAGAGTAACAAACCGGACGGTCGGTGTGGAGGGGTCGGTGAGGTCGTGACCCCACCGATACCGGATCCCGGCCGGCGGCGACCGGAGGCACGAGTGGGCGGCAGGCCCTGCGAAGACGGCGATCGAGGTTTGTCCACAGCGTGGGAATTGCTGTTCACGCTCCGAGTCACCAGCCGCTAACCTGAAGGGGAGTACCACCGGACCCGGCTAAGGAAACAACCAGCGATGACAGCGGTAGACGGCGACCAGACGGCGAGCGGCATCTACGACGCCCGCGCCCTCCAGGACAAGTGGCAGGCGCGCTGGGCCGCCGAACTCCCGTTCACGGCCAGTGAGGACCCGGCCGACGAGCGTCCCCGCTCCTTCGTCGTCGACATGTTCGCCTACCCCTCCGGTGACCTGCACATGGGGCACGCCGAGGCCTTCGCCATCGGTGACGTGATCGGGCGTTACCGCTTCCAGCGCGGTGAGAACGTCCTGCACCCAATCGGGTGGGACTCCTTCGGCCTGCCCGCCGAGAACGCCGCCATCCAGCGCGACAGCCGCCCCGACGAGTGGACCTACGCCAACATCGAGACGCAGGCCGCCTCGTTCCAGCGTTACGGCGTGGGTGTGGACTGGACCCGCCGCATCCACACCAGCGACCCCGAGTACTACAAGTGGAACCAGTGGCTGTTCAACCGCTTCTTCGATCGGGGCCTGGCCTACCGCAAGGACGGCCTGGTCAACTGGTGCCCCGAGGACCAGACCGTGCTGGCCAACGAGCAGGTCGTCGCGGGCAAGTGCGAGCGCTGCGGCTCCGACGTCGAGCGGCGCAGCCTCAACCAGTGGTACTTCAAGATCACCGACTACGCCCAGCGCCTGTTGGACGACATGGGCCAGATCGACAACGGCCGCTGGCCCGAGGAGATCCTGGCCATCCAGCGCAACTGGATCGGCCGCTCCACCGGCGCCGACGTCCGGTTCGCCATCGAAGGCCGTGACGAGCCCGTCACCGTCTACACCACCCGCCCCGACACCCTGTACGGGGCGACCTTCTTCGTCGTGGCCGCCGACGCCGAGCTGGCCGACGAACTGTGCGCACCCGAGCAGCGCGAGGCCTTCGAGGCCTATCGTTCCGACATCGCCAAGCTCTCCGACGTCGAGCGCCAGACCACCGAGCGGCCCAAGACCGGTGTCTTCCTGGGCCGCCACGCGATCAACCCGGTCAATGGCGAGCGTATGCCGGTCTGGGCCGCCGACTACGTGCTGGCCGGATACGGGCACGGCGCCATCATGGCCGTGCCCGCGCACGACCAGCGCGACCTCGACTTCGCTCTGGCCTTCGACCTGCCGGTGCGTGTGGTGGTCGAGACCGGTGAGCCCGACCCCGCCACGAGCGGCGTCGCCACAGCCGGCGAGGGCACCCTGCGCGCCTCCGGCCCCCTGGACGGACTGGGCAAGGACGAGGCGATCTCCCGCATCGTCGAGGTCCTGGCCGAGCGCGGTACCGGGGAGTCCACCGTCAACTTCCGACTGCGCGACTGGCTGATCTCGCGCCAGCGCTACTGGGGCACGCCGATCCCGATCATCCACTGCCCCTCCTGCGGGCTGGTGCCCGTGCCCGACGACCAGCTTCCGGTGACCCTGCCCGAGATGAAGGGGGCCGAGCTGGCGCCCAAGGGCATTTCGCCGCTGGCCGCTGCCAGGGACTGGGTCGAGGTCGACTGCCCCACCTGCGGCGGGCCCGCCGAGCGCGACACCGACACCATGGACACCTTCGTGGACTCGTCCTGGTACCCGTGGCGCTACTGCTCGCCGCGCCTGGAAACCGCGCCCTTCGACAGCGAGGCCGTCAACAAGTGGGGGCCCGTCGACCACTACATCGGCGGCAAGGAGCACGCCACGCTCCACCTGCTGTACGCGCGCTTCTTCACCAAGGTCCTGCACGACATGGGCATGCTCGACTTCACCGAGCCCTTCGCCCGCCTGACCAACCAGGGCCAGGTCATCAACCAGGGCCGCGCGATGTCCAAGTCCTTGGGCAACGGTGTCGACCTGGGCGAGCAGATCGACACCTACGGCGTCGACGCCGTCCGCCTGACGATGCTCTTCGCCGGCCCGCCCGAGGACGACGTCGACTGGGCGGACGTGTCGGTCGTGGCCGCCCAGAAGTTCCTCAACCGGGCCTTCAAGGTCATGGTCGAGGCCGGCCGGGGCACCCCGGTCGGCGCGGACTTCTCCGCCGGGAACACCGACCTGCGCCGGGCCACTCACCGCAGCATCGACCAGGTGAGCGCACTGGTCGAGGAGCGCCGTTTCAACGTCGCCATCGCCCGGTGCATGGAGCTGGTCTCGGCCGCACGCAAGGCCATCGACTCCGGTCCCGGAGCGAGCGACCCGGCCGTGCGCGAGGCCGCCGAGTTCATCGCCGTCACCCTGTCGCTCTTCGCGCCCTACATCGCCGAGGAGGGCTGGGAACGCATGGGCCACGTCGGCAGCCTCGCCATCGGCAACTGGCCCGAGGCCGACCCGGACCTGCTCGTGCAGGAGTCGGTCACCTGCGTCGTCCAGGTGCAGAGCAAGGTGCGTGACAAGCTGTCCGTGGCGCCCGACATCGACGCCGGCGAGCTGGAGCGGCTCGCGCTGGCGTCGGAGAAGGCACAGAATTTCATCGGTGACAAGCAGATCCGCAAGGTGGTCGTGCGCGCACCGAAGCTGGTGAACATCGTCGTCGGCTGACCCCGAGTGAGCGATGGTGGCCGCGTGCCGGGACTGTCCCGCACGCGGCCCCTCGTGGTCGGTCCGGCGATCGACAGGGAGGCGGTGACCGGTTGCGGGCAATCGGGACGAAGGACTGGGGCCGGGCCCTGCACTCACCCCGTGCGCGATGGGGCGCCATCGGTGGTGCTGCGGCCGCGGTGGCGGCGGTGGCCGTCGGTATCGGGCTCTGGGCCGCGAGCGGTACCCCCGACGAGCCCTATCCCGACGACACGTACGCGGCCGCGCCCGGCTGTGATCTGGTACCCGGCGAGGAGGTCGAGGACCTCCTGGGCGAGGCGGTGAACGACACCGACACGACCGGCCCCCTGCATGGGGGCGAACACACCTCCTGCGCCTGGACCACCCACGGGGCGGGGGAGGGCGGAACGCTCCGGGTGGGGTTGTCCGCACGGTTCACCGATCCTTCCGCCGACCCCCTCGTCACCGGGGACGAACGGACCGCGGAGTCACTCGGCGCGGCCGCGCCCGCGAACGGGGCAAAGGTCGACCTGCCCGGCGGCGAGGCCCGGGTCTGGTCCGGCCAGGTACCCGGAACCGTCGAGCTCGCCTACCACGTCGACAATCTCCTCGTCCGCATCTCCTACGCCGGCTACTCCGACGACAGCCCCTCCGAGGCAGAGGAAGAGGTCGTGGGATTGGCCGCCCGACTCGGGGAGGGCCTGTGAGCGCTCCCTACACCGGCCCTGTCCCCGAGGCCCAGCCCCAGAGCCGGGGCTGCGCCGTCGTCGGGATCGTGGCCGGTTCCCTGGTGGTGCTCGTGGCGACCGCGCTGACCGGGTGGTACGTGCTCGGCAACGGTTCCGGTGACACCGGGGAGTTCGAGGCGGCGCCCGAGTGCGCACAGCTGCAGAACGCGGTCCTGGACGAGCTCATGCCCTCCCACGCCTTGGAGACGGAGGAGCAGATCGGCGGTGCCGAGGCCCCCTTCGGTGCTGGATGGCAGTGCCGCTGGGCCACCCCCGAGGGGCGGGCGGTCGCGGTGCCCGCGTTCGCCTCCGCGGTCACCGTTGCCGCGCCCGAGCCCAACGGCCGGGAGACCGCGGCGGGCACGCTGCGGGAGTCCGCCTCCGGACGGGAGACCCACGAGGTCTCCGGGCTCGGTGACGAGGCGCTCGGCTGGACCGAGGAAGGTCCCTTCACCATCGGGTGTGTGGCCACGCGTGTGTCCAACCTGTACCTGGAGACCTGCTACAGCGGCGCTGCGGACTACGAGGCGCAGCGTTCGGCCGATGAACAGGAGATCCTGGACGCCTCCGAGGTCCTCGCCGAAGCGTTCGTCGAGGACCTCTGACCTGCGTTCAGCTCCCTCGTCCTTCCCCCGTGCCCCGGTCCCGGCGCCTGCTCGGGCCGTGTGTGCAACGGCCCGAGCACCAAGACCTCCGGGGCATGGCGCCCTGGCCCGTACCGGTGCCTCACGTGGGTGTGGGCGTGAACGGTCGGGAACCCCGGCTCACCACGCCCGTTCGATGAAGGATTCCAGGGCCGGGGCGACGTCGGGGGAGAAGGGCCGGTCCTCGTCGACCGCGGGCCTGGTCGAGTCGTCGTCCTGTTCGCGGAAGATGTGGCCGGTCTCGGGGAGGTCCACCCGCTCGACGGAACCGTCCTCGCCGGCGCCCCCGTCCTCGAAACCGGTCATGAGCTCGTCGACCCCCTTCCGGGAGATCTGTGCGTCCTGCTCACCCCACAGCACGAGGGAGCTCGTCCCCCGGGGCAGGTCCGCGGCCAGCTCCGCAGGAACCAGTTCGTCCAGGAACGCCAACGTCTCGCGGTTGCCGGGGCCGTACAGGCCCGCCAGGGAGGGGGCCGTCTCCTCGGGCATGGGCCGGTCCGCACGCAGCGCGGCGCGTACGGCCCGCGCGTCGGACAGCAGAGTCAGGGCCTCGGCCTCGCCGAGGTTTCCCATGGCCTCTGCGGCGCGCACCTGCTCGGTGAGCTGGCGGTCGACGATGTCCAGGTAACGCTCCCCGGGCGGTGCGGCCAGCACCACGTCGGGGGAGGAACCGGGGACCAACTCGTGCATGCGCAGGGCGTACAGGGCGCCCTCGCTGTGGCCCAGCACGAGGGTGCGTTCGGGGTCGACCTCGGGCTGGTCCACGAGGAGCTCGTAAGCGGCGGCGGCCTGTTCGTCGAAGCTCTCCGGTTCCACCGGTTCCTCGGGATCACGGTCGCCGAGCCCGGTCTCTCCGCTGCCGAGCTTGTCGTAACGCAGCGTCGCCACGCCGGAGTCGGCGAGCAACCGCGCGAAGTTGAGGTTGGTGTCGGCCGCGGGGCGCATGTCGCTGTTGCCGTCGCGGTCGGTGGGGCCGCTTCCGGAGATGATGAGCGCCCCCGGCACGCCCTCGGCATCGGGCCCGGGCAGGGTGAAGGTTCCGTGGAGCTCGTCCTCGCCGGTGGTGAACTGCACCTCGCGCTCCTGGCCGAGGCTCCCGGGCGGGTCGGCCGGAGCGTCGGCGGGTGCGCACGCAGTGGTCAGCAGCAGCGCTGTGGCCCCGCCGACGAACCAGGACAGAGAGGGCGTAGGTGTGGACACAGGACCCACGTTATCGCCTCAGACTCGGCGCATGACCGTGACCACCTTGCCGAGGACGGTGGCCTCGTCGCCGTGGATGGGTTCGTAGGCGTCGTTGCGCGGCATGAGCCAGACGTGGCCGTCGTCGGCGCGGTTCAGCACCTTGACGGTGGCCTCGTCGCCGAGGAGCGCTGCCACGATGTCTCCGTTCTCCGCGTCGGCCTGCTGGCGGACCACCACGAGGTCGCCATCGGTGATGGCGGCGTCGGTCATGGAGTCACCGACCACGGTGAGCATGAACAGGCGGCCCTCGCCCACGAGACGGCGCGGTAGGGAGAGCAGGTCCTCCACGGACTCCTCCGCGAGGATCGGCCCGCCCGCGGCGATACGTCCGACCAGCGGCACGGTCACCCGGTGTTCGTCCTCGTTCTCGGCGGAGTTCTCGTCGCGGCGCCGGACCTCGACCGCGCGTGGCCGGTTCTGGTCACGGTGCAGGTACCCCTTGTTCTGGAGCACCTTGAGCTGGTGGGCGACGCTGGAGGGGCTGGACAGCCCCACGGACTCGCCGATCTCCCTGATGGAGGGGGGAAAGCCCCGGTCGCGCACATAGCGCTGGATGCAGTTCAGGACGGCCTGCTGGCGGGCGGTCAGTCTCGGCGCGGGGGTCGTCTCCGCGCCGGAGCGCCCGTCCACGGGTGCGAGCCTGTTGCTGCTGTCCACGGCTGTGGGATGTTCCTCCGGCACGGCCGGGCCTCCTCGACTTGGGTCGGATCATCTCAAGATTAGTCGTTGCGCACGGTGATTTCAAACAAGCGTTCGACTGCGTTCGGGTAGTGGCCTCGGTTTTCGTCGGAGGGTGCGCGCTCCTGCACACGTGTTTACCGGTTCGTGCGCGCGCGGGTGGTGCGAACGCGGGAAGAACTCGTCTGTTTCTGGTGTTGTGAGCAGGTGCCCGGGCCGGTGTGGGGCGTGTCTCCGGTCCTTTCCAGGGGGTGCGCAATGCCTGCTGGGCAGGGGTTCCGGCGCGCCGCACGCTTCGGCCGGGGCGGCTCGTGAGGGGTGTCGACGTTACCCTTGGGGGTGGTGTCGGATCGCCCCGAAGGTCGGCCGAAACCCCCCGTTCTCCCAGTTCAGAAGCTGTCCCGTGGGCAGTCGTGTCTTCATGCGTGGAACACGCGACCGCCAGGGTTGCGGGAGTGTCCGCCGGGGTCTAAGTTCGACCACAACATCTGGGGTGGCCTTGGTGGTCACTGGCCCAGAAGTTGTGGTTTAGTGGGACCAAGGGGCGTTGTTCCGGGTGTGGGAAGCAGGTGTTTCGGGGTGCATTGTCCGTTTTGCCGCCATCCAGACACTCGGGTGATCGACAGCAGGTCCGCCGACGAGGGCGCAGCCATCCGTCGTCGCCGTAACTGTCCCGTCTGTGAGCGCCGGTTCACCACGCAGGAGAACGTCCTGCTCATGGTCGCCAAGCGCTCCGGGGTCACCGAACCGTTCAGCCGCACCAAGATCATCGCCGGGGTGCGGCGCGCCTGCCAGGGACGCCCCGTCTCGGAGGACGCTCTGGCCCAGCTCGGCCAACAGGTCGAGGAGGAGATCCGAGGCCGCGGGCTGGCCGAGGTACCGGCCAACGAGATCGGTCTGGCGATCCTGGGACCGATGCGTGACCTGGACGAGGTGGCCTACCTCCACTTCGCCAGCGTCTACCGCGGTTTCGAGAGCCTCGCCGACTTCGAGACCGAGATCGCCAGCCTTCGCGCGGACCGTGAGGTCGGGTCCGCGTCCGGCGACAGCACCACCGGGTAGCGCCATACCCGCCTCGACACCATGGACGCCGCACGGCAACAACGACCGTGCCCACGAAGTATTCCGGGGAGACTCCGCAATGACGGAAACCACCAGCGGACCGACGGGACGCAAGGGCAAGGGGGGACGCAAGGGCCTGAAGATCAAGCGAGTCTTCACCACTGAGGGGATCCACCCCTACGACACTCTCGAATGGGAGCGTCGGGACGTCGTCATGACCAACTGGCGTGACGGCACGGTCAACTTCGAACAGCGCGGCGTGGAGTTCCCCGCCTCCTGGACGATGAACGCCACCCAGATCGTGGCCAGCAAGTACTTCCGCGGCGCCATGGGCACCCTCGAGCGGGAGTGGAGCCTCAAGCAGCTCATCGACCGCGTCGTCGGCGTCTACACCGAGACCGGCCTCGAGCACGGCTACTTCGCTTCCGAGGACGACGCCGAGATCTTCGACCACGAGCTGAAGTACGCCCTGGCCCACCAGTTCTTCAGCTTCAACTCCCCCGTGTGGTTCAACGTCGGCACCACGTCCGCGCAGCAGGTCAGCGCGTGCTTCATCCTGTCGGTGGACGACACGATGGAGTCGATCCTCGACTGGTACAAGGAAGAGGGGATCATCTTCAAGGGCGGGTCCGGCGCGGGTGTGAACCTGTCCCGCATCCGCTCCAGCAAGGAGCTGCTCTCCTCCGGCGGTACCGCCTCCGGCCCCGTCTCCTTCATGCGCGGCGCGGACGCCTCCGCCGGCACCATCAAGTCCGGCGGCGCCACCCGGCGGGCCGCCAAGATGGTCGTGCTCGACGTCGACCACCCCGACATCGAGGAGTTCGTCGAGACCAAGTCCCGCGAGGAGCACAAGATCCGTGCCCTGCGCGACGCCGGGTTCGACGTCGACCTGGGCGGCTCCGACATGTTCAGCGTCCAGTACCAGAACGCCAACAACTCGGTGCGGGTCTCCGACGCGTTCATGCGTGCGGTCGAGAGCGACTCGGAGTTCGGCCTGACCTCCCGCACCACCGGCGAGGTCGTGGCCACCGTCGACTCCACGAGCCTGTTCAACCGGATGGCCCAGTCCGCCTGGGAGTGCGCCGACCCAGGTATCCAGTACGACGGCACCATCCAGGACTGGCACACCAACCCCGAGACCGGCCGGATCTCCGCGTCCAACCCGTGCTCGGAGTACATGTCGCTGGACGACTCCTCCTGCAACCTCGCCTCGATCAACCTGCTGAAGTTCCTCCGTCACGACGACACCTTCGACGTCGAGGCCTTCACCAAGCTGACCGAGCTGGTCATCACGGCGATGGACATCTCCATCACCTTCGCCGACTTCCCCACGCAGAGGATCGGCGAGACCACCCGCGCCTACCGTCAGCTCGGCATCGGTTACGCCAATCTCGGCGCCCTGCTCATGGCGACCGGGCATGCCTACGACTCCGACGGCGGCCGTGCGGTCGCCGGCGCCATCACCTCGCTGATGACCGGTACCGCCTACCGCCGCAGCGCCGAGATGGCCGGTGTCGTGGGCACCTACGACGGCTACAAGCGCAACGAGCAGGGCCACAAGCGGGTCATGCGCAAGCACGCCGCCGCCAACGACGACCTCGTGACCGTCGGGACCATGGAGCGCCCGATCCACGCCGCGGCCACCCGTGAGTGGGCGGACTGCCTCAAGGTCGGCGAGCGCAACGGTTGGCGCAACGCGCAGGCGAGCCTGCTGGCCCCCACCGGCACCATCGGCTTCATGATGGACTGCGACACCACCGGCATCGAGCCGGACTTCTCGCTGGTCAAGTTCAAGAAGCTGGTCGGCGGCGGCTCCATGCAGATCGTCAACCAGGCCATCCCGCGCGCCCTGACCAACCTCGGTTACCAGAACGAGCAGATCGAGGCGATCGTGGAGTACGTGTCCGAGTACGGCCACGTCATCGACGCTCCCGGCCTGCGCCCGGAGCACTACGAGGTCTTCGACTGCGCCATGGGCCGCCGCTACATCGAGCCCATGGGCCACGTGCGCATGATGGCCGCGGCCCAGCCGTTCCTGTCCGGGGCCATCTCCAAGACGGTGAACGTGCCGGAGGAGGCCACGGTCGCCGACCTCGAGCACATCTACTTCCAGGGCTGGAAGCTGGGACTGAAGGCGCTCGCGGTCTACCGGGACAACTGCAAGGTCGGCCAGCCGCTCTCCACCGTCAAGAGCGAGGAGAAGGGCCGGGAAGAGCCGCAGGCCGTGGAGGTCCCGCGTCCGGTGCGCCGCCGCCTGCCGAAGAAGCGCCCGAGCGAGACCACGTCCTTCTCCGTGGGTGGAGCCGAGGGCTACATCACCGCCGGTTCCTACCCGGACGACGGCCTGGGCGAGGTCTTCCTCAAGCTCGGTAAGCAGGGCTCGACCCTGGCCGGGGTCATGGACGCCTTCTCCATCGCCATCTCCATCGCGCTCCAGTACGGGGTCCCGCTGGAGACCTACGTGGAGAAGTTCACGAACATGCGGTTCGACCCGGCCGGCATGACCGACGACCCGGACATCCGGATGGCCCAGTCGGTGGTGGACTACATCTTCCGCCGCCTGGCCCTGGACCACCTGCCCTACGAGGAGCGCGCCGCGCTGGGTGTGCTCTCGGCCGCCGAGCGCCAGGCCCAGCTCAACGGGGAGGACCCTGCGCAGCTCGCCGCGCAGGTGGAGTCCTACGCCCAGTCGGCCGCGCCGTCGCAGGAGTCCTCCGCGTCCGAGAAGAGCGCCGAGCAGAGCACCGAGGAGGAGCCCCCGAAGGCCGTTGCGGAGGTCGGTTCCTCGGAGGGGTTCATGGCCGACGCCCCGCTGTGCATCACGTGCGGCACCAAGATGCGCCCGTCCGGTAGCTGCTACGCCTGCGAGGGCTGTGGCGCCACCAGCGGCTGCAGCTGATCGCCCGCCGGGGCGTCCGCCTCACGCGGACGCCCCGTTCGTACGGGGGACCGGCCCGGCGGCCGGTCCCCCGTACGCAACCGCACCGCTTCCGCCACGTCCCGGTCATGTCGCAGGACCGGCCGCATCGCGGGCCCGGTCAGGTCCCGCCGCGTTCGCCCGAAGCCACGGCCGCGGCGGCGGTCGCGGCGGCCGTGCTCAGAACGGCGGGCCAGGCACCGATCTTCTTCGCCAGCGGGTGCGACAGGCCGAAGGCCGCCAGGTAGGTACCGGTCACCGCGACGGCGGTCCCCACACCGGAACGGCGCCGGGCCGTCTCGAAGGCGGCCGCGCCGAAGACCGCGAGCACTGCACCGCCCAGGGGCCGGTTGCCGGTGGCACGGGCGGTCGAATAGCCCCCGATGAGGCCTGCGGTGGTCAGGGCTGCGCTGGATACTGCGGGCATCGGTCTTCTCCTCGTGGCCGGGGGTGCGACCCTCACGGTCGTCACGTTCCGACGTTAACGGGCCCCGCCGAGGGGCTTGTATGGGGCCTGCCGCTCACACCGGGGCCCATACCTGGGTTTCGGACCGACCCTGCAGCAGAGTGGGGGAGGGCCGGTTCCGGTTTTTGGCTATACGATGCGCTCTGACCTGGAACCGTACCGGTGAACGATGCGTCGGAACCTACAGTTCCCCATCTCCGTAACGAGGAGTGTCCATGTCCTTTGCGCAGACAGTGCGCGGAGCGGCGAGCGCGGTGGCCCAAGGCGAGGACCCGCGCGAAGCCGCGACCCAGGCGGCCCAGCAGGCCGCGGGTCAGGAAGGAGGGCCGCCCGGAGAGGACGGCCTCGACCCGCGGGACTTCGTGGCCGCCCGCGACCAAGGTGCCTCGGTGGGCACCCGCATCGAACAGCAGACCACGTCGCTCAACAACGCCGGCGAAGCGATCAACAGCAGCTCCTACGAACGCGGTTCCGACGGTCCGGTACACGTGATCTGCCCCATGGTGATCCCCCGCGGGCGCACGTTCGTGACCATGCTCCCGGCCCTGGCCCTGGTGGCGATCGGTGTGATCGGGCTGTTCACCGTGCTCATCCCGCAGGCGATGATGGGCCAGGGCAACCCGCTGTTCAATCCGTTCTTCGGGGTCCACTACTGGCTCATCACCGTGGCCGTGGCCGCCTTCATGTGGTGGCGCCAGGGCATGGTGATGGTCCCCGAGGGCTGCGAGGCCATCGTCACCCGTTTCGGTAAGCGCGAGAACAACTACGCGCCCGGCCGGGTCACCCTGTTCAACCCGTGGAAGCGGGTCTCCTACATCGTCAACACCGCGCGCGAGTACCCCTTCAACGCGCCGATCCGCGAGGCCCCCACCAAGAGCGGGGTACAGGCCTCCATCGACCTGTTCGTGCAGTTCCGCATCGAGAACGCCACGGACTTCGTCTACACGCTCGGCGGTGTGCACGGTTTCCAGGAGAAGCTCAGCAACGCCATCAGCGAGACCACCCGCAGCCTCATCTACGAGCAGGAGGCCTCGGCGATCTACGACATGGTCGGCGAGAGCACCCACGGACTGGTGGAGTCCCTCAACCGCCAGTTCAGCGGAATCGTGGTTCTGACCAGTGCCAACATCACCCATGCCGAGCCCTCCAACCAGGAGTACCGCATGGACCTGGCCGCACCGGAAATGGTCCGTGTGGCCAAGGACGCCTACACGTTCGAGTACGAGCTCCAGCTCCGCAAGGAGCAGAACGAGGGTGACCTGAACAAGGAACTGGCCACCCTCAACGAGACGCTGTCGGCGATCCAGGCCGACATCGCCCAGTACCAGGCGCAGATGGACACCGCCCTGGAGCGCGAGACCAACCGCGCCAACGCACTGGCGAGCCAACGGTTCGTCGAGGCCGAGTCGGAGGCCAACGCCAACGCCGCGCTCCTGCAGGCCCAGGCGCTGGACATCCGGGCGGTCAGTGCGGCCGAGGCGCCCGAGATCCTCAACTACCGCTTCCGCGAGGACGTGCTCACCAAGCTGGAATCGGTCGCCGGGAGCCTGCCGCAGGTGCTGCGGATCGGCTCGGGCGACGAGGCCAGCGTCGACTACCTGCGTATCGCCCAGGAGATCATCGGCCAGACCGACTCGGTGCTCTTCTCCGAGCAGGACATGGCCGACATCCGTGGCCGCTTGGAGGACATCCGCGGCCGCATCTCCGACCGCGAGCAGGAGATCAACGCGCTGGTCCAGGAGGCCGAAGAGCCCCAACAGGGTGGGGAGGAGGCCGACGAGACCCTCGTGGAGGAGATCCGCCAGTCGGTCTCGGAGGACGCCCTGGAGGAGCGCATCAGCCAGGAGGTCGAGCCCCAGGGCTCCGATGAGGCGGGAGCCACCGGAGACACCGGCCGGCCCCCGCCGGCGCCGTGGGAACACGGCGGGCAGGGTCCCGACACGAACCAGGGAGGTCAGTAGATGAGCCGGCCCATGAACAGCGGTAGTGGCTCCACCATCAAGGAGTCCCTGGCATCGTGGAGCGATCTGGCCGGATTGCTGCGCGGAGGTGACGGCGGAGCGATCGTCCCCGTGGTGATCCCGCGCGACAACCGGGGCCTGAAATGGATGGTCCTGGTCTGGTTCGGCCTGTTCGCGCTCTTCTCCGCGCTGATGATGGCGATCGACGTCGCTGCCACCGGCTCCGTGACCTATGCGCTCCTGACAGTGCCCACGATGCTGGCGGGGCTGCTGGCGATCATCGTGGCCGGCCTGTGGTGGTGGCGCGGTTCCATCGTGGAGATCGAGGAGGGCACCCACGGTGTCCTCACCAAGTACGGGGCTGTCGTGCGGGCCATCGAACCGGGCCGCCACTACCTGTGGCACCCGTGGGCGAGGGTCGACTTCGTCGTGGACACCCGCACCGAGATCCCCTACACCGCGCCGGTGCTGGCCTGCCCCACACGGGAGAACGTGCCCCTGAAGTCGATCGAGTTCTTCCTGAAGTTCCGCATCATCGACCCGGTCCGGTTCGTGAAGATGATCGGGGCCAGCAACTTCGACCTGGTGCTCTCCAGCGCGGTGCAGGATGCCATCCGCCAGCGCAGCAGGCAGGTCAACACCGAGTCCGCCCACGACCTGCGCGGTTCGAACGTGGAGGACATGCGGCGCCTGCTCAACAGCCGGCTCGAGAAGTACGGTGTGACCATCACCGGCTGCAACATCCCCGACGTGCAGCTGCCCAACCAGTACCAGCAGCACCTGGCCACCCGGGAACGGGTCGCCAAGGAGCTGGTCGCCTACGAGCAGGAGTGGGGGCTGACCCGCAAGCGCCGCATCGACACCCTCCTCATGGACATCGAACGTTCCAAGAAGACCCGGGACGCCAAGATCGTCGAGGTCAACGCTTCGTTGAACAAGGCACGCAAGGACGTCGCCCAGATGCTCCAGGAGCAGGAGACCGAGGCGCAGAGGGTGCGCTACGAGATCGAGACGAAGGGCCGCGCCGACCTGGTGGCCGCGGAGAACGAGGCCAAGGCGCAGCAGCGTCTGGCCACGGCCTACCGAGACAACCGTGCGGTCCTGGAGTACGAGTTGGCCCGGCGCCGCCTGGACGTGGGATCGTCGCTGGCCGGGAGCGCCCCGCGGCCGGTCGTGGTGCAGACCGAGCCGGGCTCCGGTGACGGTTCGACCCTCTCGACGCTGCTCACCGCGCAGCTGCTGCCACGTGTCATGGACGGCGCGCCCCGTTCGTCGACGGGCTCGGCCCACGAGCACGGCTCGGAGGCCTTCGACGCTGCGCGGGGCTCGGTGGCCGCTGCGGCCGAACGCCAGCAGCGCATGTCGGAGGACTACCAGCGCCGACAGCAGGAGGCCATGAGCCGGCAGTTCGAGCAGGGCGAGGGGTACGGGCGCCGCTGAGGCCGCCCGTTCTCGTCAGGCTGTCGAAGCCAGGGGGAGGGAGTCGTAGCAGCTGCCGAGGTCGATTCCGTTGCGGGCTGCGAGCTCGACGAGGTCCTCGACCTCTCCCGCCTGGGAGGTGGCCAGGTCGTCGTCTCCGATTGCGTGGGCTCTACGCATGGCGGTGATCGCGTCGTGGATGCGCAGGTGCAGGGTGAGCATGAACTCACGCATGTGTGACTCCCTCTGGTTCGGCTTCTCAGCCGGGGGATGGGAGAGGACTCGTTCCTCTTCCGGCTCGTCGCTCACTTCTTATCGGGCGAAGGTGAGAGCCGTGTTGGAGAACGGCATCGAGTCGTCAAGGAGAAGGTAAGAATTCGGGCCCCGGGTCGGCTCTCGACCTCGGGGCCCGTAGCTGCGGCGGGGGACGTTCAGTGGGCGACCCAGACGTACCAGTCGCCGGTCACGTGCTCGTAGATCTTCGAGCCCTGTCCGGGGAGGAAGATCCCGACGGGGATCTCCTCGTTGCTGTGGGCCAGCCCTGCCGGTGAGGCGAGGCCGGCGCCGTCGATCTCGTAGTGGGTGATGTCGTCCTCCACAGAGACACTGTGCAGCTGGTAGAGACCGGTCGTCTCGTCGTTGCGCGGGATCGTCGTGGAGCCGTCTACCTGTTCGCGCAGTTCGGCGAGCTGATCGGTCGAGGCCTGCACCCGCATCTGCAGGGGCACGTCGGCGACGGCCATCCCGATGGCGACCGCGGCCACGAGCGGCGCGGAGATCCAGCGCAGCCAGTAGTAGCGGATCATCGGACGTGCGATGGCGAGTGCGATCCCCAGGCGCAACGCTCCCATGCCGGCCAGCAGCAGGCCGGCGATGAGGCCGAAGAGGAAGGTCGGCAGGTGGCCGCCGGGCACGCTGTCCTCGTACAGCAGCACGGCCCCGACCACCGCGCAGGCGGGGATGTAGAGCCGTCCGGGCGGACGCGAGGCCCAACTGATGAGCCGCCTCCCCCAAGTGGGCTTGTCGGAGAGCTCCATCAATTTGGCCACGGACCCCTCAGGGGTCGGGCCGTAAGGCTCGGCGGACATGGCGCACTCCCAGGCGGATCCGTGTCGTCGGGACGCACCCGTGCAGAAGACCCGTCGGGTCACCGGGATGCGTCAGAGTTCGGAGGGCCGACGGTACTCGGCCCGCCCCACAGGATAGAGCAGTGGCGGTGCGTGTTCGGGGCGACGGCGGGAAACCGCGCGGTCTTTTGCCCGGGACCCGCCCGGATGTCGGTCTCCGGCCCGTGTCCGTGTACGCGGGGGCGAGGCCGGGACGAGGCGGCCCCAGGACCATCTTCCGGGCGCAGACACGATGAGTAGGCACGCTGCCGGCACCGGCGCTCGTGCCCCGACCCGAGAAGGGGGCGAGCTCGGCCGAGGCCGGGTGAGGCGGACGAGCAGGTCGCGGCGAGCAGCGGGTCGGCCACCCGTGTGAGCAGCCCCATGGCGAAGGCGACCGAGACGGCCACGAGCAGTGCCGGAAGGGCGGGGGAGAGCAGGCCGAGCGGGTCCGGTACCGAACCCGACCTGTGTTCGCCGAGCTCGCTCTCACGCCCGCGCAGCCCCAGAGCGTCATGGGTGAAGGCACGACCGGGGCCGCCCCGGACCAGGGCGCAGGCCGCGTCGTGCAGACGGCCCCGGCCCCGCAGGACCGGGGCTCGCCTCCGGGCGCGTATTGCGGGCATGCGGAGCGCGCGGGACCGGTCGCGGGCCACGTCCGAGGCTTTAAGGTGGAGGCGTGCCGACGACGACCCCGGAGCCCGCCCCCGCGCCCACCTTCGAGCTGGAGGAGGAGCTGCGCTGCGGCGGGGCGCGTGTGATCGCGGGGATGGACGAAGTCGGACGCGGAGCCTGGGCGGGCCCCGTGCTCGTGTGCGCGGCGGTCTCCGGGCCGGTCGACGGCGTCCCCGCGGGCCTCACCGACTCCAAGAAACTCACCCCCGTCCGTCGCCGCGAGATCGCCGCCCTCACCGGCCCTTGGGTCACCGACCACGCCTTCGGCTGGTCCCCGCCGGCCGAGATCGACGAGGTCGGGATGACCGAGGCGCTGCGTCGCGCTGCCCACCGTGCCCTGAACGGGCTCGGCACACGCCCCGACGCGGTCGTCCTCGACGGCCGCCACGACTTCATCGGCCGTCCCTGGGCGGTGCGCACCCAGGTCAAGGGCGACCTGACCTGTGTGAACGTGGCCGCCGCCGCGGTCCTGGCCAAGGTCGCCCGCGACGCCCACATGGCCGATCTCGCCGAGGACCACCCCGGGTTCGGGTTCGAACGCGGCGCCGGGTACCCCTCGCCGACCCACCGCGCGACACTGGCCGAGGAGGGGCCCACGCCGCATCACCGCATGACCTGGTCCTATCTGGACGCTCTGCCCAAATGGCGGCACCTGCGCCGGACCCGGCCCGCACCGGGTGGCCAGATCCCTCTGCTCTGACCCGCCCCTCGCGGGGGACCGGAAACGACACGCCGTCCCGCACTGGACATCCGCTCCTGGTTGGCGCAAGGCTTACCCGGAGGACCGGGGCGTCGAACCGCCCGTCGCCGCCACCCCGAAGGACCCTTCGGCGTAGTATCCCCCGACACAGCCGGCCCGCCCCCGGACCGGCCCGGTCGACCGCCCACTGACCCCCATCAGGAAGGGGCACGGATGACGCGCGAGCCGCGCTCGGCCACCGCGGCGCAGCCCGAACGGACCTCGCGGTTGGGCCGCTTGCGCCTGCGTTACCACGCTCTGCCGCTGAGCAGACGCCTGGTCGCCGCGCTCCTGGTCTGTTTCATCGCCTCCTTGCTCGCCCTGATCGTCGGGTTGTCGGTCCTGGGCACGCTCACCACGGTCGTCGTGGTCCTGGTGGCCTTCCACGCCCTCATGCGGTCCATGGACGCCTTCATCACCGTCGTCGTCTCGGTGCTGTGGCTCACCCTGTCCTCCCTGCTCTTCCAGATCCCCCTCGGGGGCAGTCCGCTCGTCCTGTTGCTCCTGCCGGTCCCGATCCTGGCCGTCCTCGTGGCCGGGCGCGTGCGCGAGTATCCCGTCTGGCACACCACGACCCTGGCGCTGACGGCCGGCCTCCTCGCCGGGTTCTCCCTCGCCCTGCTGTGGATGATCGTGCGCGGGCTGAGCGGCGACGCCGACGGCCCTTTCCCTGCTTGGTGGACGATCGCCCTGGTCTATCTGGCCGCCGCCGGGTGCCTGCTGTGGCGCCTGACCTCCGCACGCCGGATCGAACGCGAGGCCGACGAGGCCCGGGAGAAACGCGAGGCCGAACGCCCGGACCCCGCTGCGGCCCGCACCACCGGAAACGACCAGAGGCGCCAGGCGCACCGACGCGAAGACGCATCCGCCACGGAACGCCAGGGCCAGGGTCAGGGCCCGGCCGCGTCCGCCTCCGACGACGAGCCGGTCCCCGTCGACCAGGCCTTGGCCGAGCTCGAGGACATGATCGGCCTGGACCCGGTCAAACAGCAGGTCCGCGGGCTCGCGGCCTCCATCGAAGCGGCCCGCCTGCGCGCCGACGCCGGCTTCCCCGTCGAACGCCCCCTGCGCCACCTGGTCTTCTCCGGCCCGCCCGGGACCGGCAAGACCAGCGTCGCCCGCACACTCGCCACGGTTTTCCACTCCTTCGGGCTGCTGCCCAGCGCCCAGGTGGTCGAGGCCCAGCGCGCCGACCTGGTGGGGGAGTACCTGGGTGCGACCGCCATCAAGACCAACGAACTCGTGGACCGGGCCCTGGGCGGGGTGCTCTTCATCGACGAGGCCTACTCCCTGGTCAACGAGGGCGACGGCCAGAAGGACCGGTTCGGTAACGAGGCCGTCCAGACCCTGCTCAAACGGGCCGAGGACGATCGCGACCAGCTCGTGGTGATCCTGGCCGGCTACGCCAAGGAGATGGAGGAGTTCCTGACCACCAACCCGGGTCTGGCCTCGCGCTTCGCCACCCGCATCACCTTCCCCAGTTACTCCTCCGACGAACTCTTCCGTATCTCGGAGACCCTCGTGCACCGGCGCGGTGACACCCTGGACGGCGATGCGGCCCGGGCGCTGCGGCGCGGTTTCGACCAGGCGGTCAAGCGCGAGGTCGTCGACGAGCTCGGCAACGGCCGTTTCGCCCGCTCGGTCGTGGAGAAGGCCGCTCAGGCCCGTGACGTGCGTGTGGTCACCTCGGGTGTGGAGGACGGTGCTCCGGCGTCCCGTCCCGAGGCCGAGGACCTCATCACCGTGCGTGCCGCCGACGTGCGCACCGCTTACACCGAACTCACCGCGCACCTGGCCGGGTTCGGGGAGTCGCCCGACATCGAGGAGGCCCTGGCCGAGCTGGACGGCATGATCGGCCTGGACCCGGTCAAGAACCAGGTGCGTTCGCTCGTGGCGCAGCTACGGGTGGCCAAACTCCGCGAGGAACAGGGCCTGGTCAACCAGCCCCCGATGCGCCACTTCGTCTTCACGGGCCCGCCCGGAACCGGCAAGACGACCGTGGCCCGGGTCCTGGGCCGGGTCTTCTCCGCCCTCGGGTTGCTGGGCAAGGCCGACGTGGTCGAGGCCCAGCGCGCCGACCTGGTGGGAGAGCACCTGGGGGCGACCGCGCTCAAGACCGACAAACTGGTCGACCGCGCGTTGGGGGGCGTGCTCTTCGTCGACGAGGCCTACTCGCTCGTCAACCCCGGTTACAGCGGCGGGGACGCGTTCGGCCAGGAGGCGATCCAGACCTTGCTCAAGCGGGCCGAGGACGACCGGTCCCGGCTGGTGGTGGTCCTGGCCGGCTACCCCGCGGAGATGGAGCGTTTCCTGAGGTCCAACTCCGGTCTGGCCTCCCGTTTCGACGTGCGTGTGCGGTTTCCCTCCTACAGCCCCGGGGAGCTCACCGAGATCGCCGAGACCGTGGCGGCCCGGACCGGTGACACCTTCGACGAGGACGCGCTCGCGGACCTGCACAGCATCTTCGGCCACGTGTGCGGTGACGGCCTGATCGACGAGCTCGGCAACGGACGGTTCGCCCGCTCCCTGTTCGAGAAGGCCTGTTCGCACCGGGACCTGCGGGTGTCGCAGGAGATCGGGGAGTCGGCCACCGCCGCCGATCTGACCCGTCTGACCAGTGAGGACGTCCGTCTGGCCTACGGCGAGGCAACGCAGGGGGCCTGATGGGTGTTACCGGCGGTAAGTCCGCTGAGGATCCGGTGTGACGTGCTGCTATGGTCCTCCCCATGACGAGCGCTACATCCCCGAACCCCCAGACACCGGTCACCCAGGCGTTGATCCTCGCCGGGGGTCAGGCGACCCGTTTGCGGCCCTACACCGATACCCGGCCCAAGGCCATGGTCGAGGTGGCCGGGCGCCCGATCATCGACTACCAGCTCGAGTGGCTCGCCGACCACGGCGTGAAGCAGGTCGTGGTCTCCTGCGGCTACAAGGCCGAGGTGCTGCGTGAGCACCTGTCGGCCCGTACCGGCGGCCCCGAGATCTCCCTCCTGGTCGAGGACGAACCGTTGGGACGGGGCGGGGCTCTGCGCTACGCGGCCACCGGTCTGAACGACCAGAACGCCCCCTACTTCGCCCTCAACGGCGACGTGCTCACCTGGTTCTCCCTCGCGGAGCTGACCGAGCACCACCGAACCAAGGGCGGTCTGGCCACCCTCGCCCTCGCCCGGTTCCGCACCACGTGGGGCATCGTCGACGTCGACGCCGACGACCGCATCGAGGGGTTCACCCAGAGCCCGCTGCTGCCGGTGTGGATCAACGCCGGTGTGTACCTGTTCGAGCCCGCCATCACACCGTTGTTTCCGGCCCGGGGCGACCACGAGTCCTCGACGTTCCCGGAGCTGGCCGAGGACGGAGAGCTCACCGCCTACCGCATCGACGGTTTCTGGCGGGGCGTCGACACCGCCAAGGACGTCAAGGAAGCCGGCGGTGAGATCGCCGCCCTCCGCGAGCAGGGCTGATCCCTCCATCGCCCCGGCACCCCGTGACCTGGTGACGGGGCGATGGATATGGTCTGCTTCGTGAACAGAGACGGATTCATCCTCCCCAGCGCCCCCAACTTCCGCGACCTCGGCGGACACCGGACCGAGAGCGGGCGCACCGTCCGCCCGGGCCTGCTGTTCCGCTCCGACGCCCTGCACTCGGTCTCCGAGGAGGACCTGTCCACCTTCAACGGCCTGGGCATCCGCCAGTTGCTCGACCTGCGCACCTCCCACGAGCGCGAGAACCTGCCCGACATCGTGCCCGAGGGTGCCGAGTACACCGTCGTGGGTGTCCAGGACCCCGAGAAGGCCGGCGCCAACTTCTCCCGGACCCTCACGGACCCGGAGGCCGCACGGGCCATGTTCGGCAACGGGGGCGCCACACGGTTCATGGACAAGGTCTACCGCGACCTCGTCAACGACACCGAGGCCCTGGCCGGCTACCGCGACCTGGTCGAACGTGCGGCCAAGGGGCCCACCTCGCTGGTCTTCCACTGCAGCGCCGGCAAGGACCGCACCGGATGGGGCGCGGCGCTGCTGCTCACCCTGCTGGGTGTGGAACGCGGGACCGTCGTCGGCGATTACATGGAGAGCAACACCCGCCAGGCCAACACCGAGAAGTGGATGCGGTTGTTGTCGGAGCACAGCGGGCTGGACTGGGAGGACGTCGTGCCCATGACACGGGTGCGTGCCGAGTACCTGCACATCGCCTTCGATCAGGTCGACGCTGCCTACGGATCCTTCGACACCTACGTGAGCGAGGGGCTGCGTGTGAACGGGGCGACCCTGGAGGCCCTGCGCGAGCGCATGCTGGTGTGAGGTTCCCGGATGCGCTGCCGGTCAGAGGGAATCCAGCCTGCGCCGCAGCTCACTCTCGCTCGTGGCAGCACCGAGTACTTCGTCCAACGCCCGGAGCACCGTGGGACGGGCCACGCTCCGGTCGAGCATACGGCGGGCGGCCGCCCACAGGTTGGGCGGTCGCCCGTGCCAGAGCCGCACAGCCAACCGTTCGAGCCGGTCCAACTCGCGTTCGCGGTCGGGATCGCGCCCGGTCACCGGCCGGTACCAGTGGTCCCGTCCGCTGGAATGGCGGCCGTTGTGCGGGGTCGTGGCGTCGTACTCACCGAAATGGTCCAGCCGCAACAGCGCACGGCGCCCCTGCGAGGTGTCGAGGTCGAACTCGTCCGGGGCCCAGGCCACGATCTCACTGGCCATGAGCGGGAACGCGAACATGCGCCGGGCCAGCGCCGCGAAGTCGCCGTCGGGCAACAGCCGGCGCACGGCCTCCTGGCGCAGACCCAACGGCCGGGCCGGGTCCCGGTAGGTGCGGGCGAAAGCGGCGGTGGACTCCCACACCGCGTCGAGGGTCGCGCCGACCGCGACCTCCGGAAGCCCGTCGCGCGATCCGGCCCACCGCACCCACGCGGCCAGTACGTGCGGCATGGCTTCCTGTTCCTCGGGCAGCAGCACCACCCGTCCGGGCAGCCAGTGCAGCAGGAAGGACTCGACCTTGCGCGGGCTCACCCGGAGGGGACGCCCGCTGTCGATGTCGCACCCGTGAGTGATGATGTGGTCGGTGCAGCGGCTCGCAGCGTAGGAGTCGGACAGCTCGGCCGCCTCGTCGGAGGACAGGAACCGCGCGGCAAGCATGGCGCGCCGGTCGCGCCGCCAGACCGGAACGGGCGAGGGTGCCTCCGGTGAGGGCTCCGGCAGGTGCCGCACCCGTGAGTTGGCCAGGGCGAAGTGCGTGGCCAGCGAGCCACCGGTCAGATCGGAGGCGGTCAACCCCACGGCCTGGGGGACCGGGGCCTCCGAACGGTCGGCGCCGGAGACCACTTGCTCGGTGCGGCGCAGGGCCCGCTCCAACACGGCCCGGGCGGTGGCCGGATCGAGCTCCTCGAAACGTGCGAAGTCGTCGGACCGGGCACGTTCCCGGCACTGCTCGAGCAGGGTCTCGACCTTCGTGGTGATCCAGGCGTCCCGCAGCACTCCGCCGCCGTTGTGGTCCTGGACCAGGATCAGCGCGTGCTCGGCCTCCGGGGAAGCGCCACCCGGCTCGCTCTCGCGTCCGAAGACCAGCACCACCTCGTCGATGTCGCCGAACCGGTCGCCGTTGACGTGGGCCGACAGTGGCGTGACCCAACCCAGTTGGGTGGCCCACCGGGGGACGGTCAGACCCCGCTCACGCAGCGCCATGACCCCCTGTTCGGCCAGGGTGCGCTGGGTGTCGTTGGTGCCCAGAGCGGTCACCGCGGCGAGGATCCCCAGCCCGGCGGGGCGGTCGGAGGTGGTGGCGTGGGCGATGAGGCCCTCACCGAGAAGGCGTTCGACGTCCACACCGGGCAGACGCTCGCCCCACCAACTGCCGAGCATGTCGCTGAAGGCGATCTCGGCGTCGAGCGGGTGGCGCATGGCCAACAGGGCTCTGGCCGCACGCAGCATCTCGTCGAAGACGGCGGTGGGGACGGGTTCGGGGTCTGCAGGTGAAGAAGGCGTTGGGGAGGGCACCACCAGAGGGTATGCCAGAGATTACGATGGGGCGTCGCCGTCTGTCGGGTCTGTGGCGGCCACGGGGGCCGTGGCCTGTACCGACACACGTCGAGGGCACGCGGTCCGAGGTGGACCTGCGTGCCCTTCGTGTCCGGCCCCGTCTCAGCGCGCTCCCGGGACCGGGTGGTGACCGGTGAACAGTGCGCCGGTCGACGGTGCGTCCCGGTCCGGTTGCGAGGGGGTCACCATGGCTTCCAGGTGCTCGCGCGCCACTCGTTCCACCAGGTGCGGGGTGACCGCGATCCCCAGGTGTTCGGCGCATTTCCAGGTGTCGCTGACGCAGCGCTCCACACGTCGGTGGGACAGCGCGCTGTACTCGTCGTGGAGCCGTGCTGAGATCCGGCTCAGATCCTGGACCGGGAAGGTCTGGAGCATTCTCGCTCACACCCCTAGCTGAAGATGGTCTGGACGGTGACCTTCACCCATTTCACTTGTTCTGGAACGACTGTCAACCCCCGCCGCCACTCGTGCCTGATAAAACCTCGGACACCGGACGTTTACCCGGCGGACGCCGTCCTTGCAGGTCAATACTTTAAAGTGGACGATTCGGGCATATAACGGATCAGTTTCGGCGTGTTCATTGCAAAGCTCACCAGAGTACCGAGAACAGGAAAGCGCAGGAGAACACGCGGTCCGGGCGCGACCCCGTCACCACCATCAGACCGTTCAGTGGTTTACCCTTTACGTTCCGCCTTCATGGTCCTGTCGGGCTGACGACGGCCGTTGCGTGAGGATCCGTGTGTCTTATGCTTGTGCCGTGACAGCGGCCGAGAGGAGTCATGGAGCGTGACTCCCGAAGGTCGCGGAGCCCCCCGAGCGCACTTCGGTTCCGCGCCTTCCACGACATCGGTCGTGGACGCCCCCAGACCGACAGGGGCCACGCGGTCCAGACAGAAACCCCCACGAAACACCGTTGGGGAATCCCAGGGTTCCGGAGGTGTCGAGTACGTGAGCGCCGAGACATCGATTCCGCCACCGCGAATCGACCAGGCGGAACTTCCCGATGCGGTGACGTCCCTGTTGACGGATTCCCCCATCGGTTTCGCACTCCTCGGCCCGGACGGCACGTTCGGAACCATCAACAAACGCATGGCCGACCTGCTGGGGCGCACCCCTGCCCAGTGCCTGGGCCGGGAACCCGTCGCCCTGCTCGAGGAGGACGAGGACCCCGGCCGCGCCGCCGCCTACCGCGAATCCCTGGAATCCGTGCGCGAGAGCGGCCAGGCAGTGCGCGACCGCCACCACACCCGTGACGACCAGGTGTGGGAGCTGACCTGGTTCCCCGTCACCGAACCCGTCGCCGGCGAGTACCACGTCGCCCTCCTCGCAGCACGCAACGACGGCGTCGGCCGTGAGGAGCAGCGCCTGCGCGCCCTGCTCGAGGCCGGCAACCAGATCGTGTGGACCGCGGGCCCGGGCGGGGAGTTCCGTGAGGACTGCCCCAAGTGGCGGGCCATCACCGGCCAGGCCCCCGAGGACTTCACGGGCCACGGCTGGCTCGACGCGCTCCACCCCGACGACCGTCCACGGGTCGAGCGCGCCTGGGGCGACGCCGTCCTCGACATCACCCCCTTCGACGCCATGTTCCGCCTGCGTACCCGCTCGGGCGGCTACGACCACTTCCGGGCCCGGGCCCACCCGATCATGGACGGCGCAGAGACCGCCGAATGGGTCGGAACCCTCGTCGACGTCACCACCGAGCGCGAGGCCCTCGAACTGCGCCAACGCCTCAACCAGCAGTTGAGCGAGGCCGCGATGCGTACGGCCCGGCTGCAGAAGGCCACCTCCGACCTGGCCGAGGCCCTGACCGCCGATGAGGTCGTGCACGCCATGAGCGACATCGGGCGCTCCGGCGTGGGCGCGCACCACACCTCCGTGGTCCTGCTGGACCGCGACCACTCCGGCTTGCGGGTCATGGCCGCCGGCCAGGGCCATGATCTGCCCCGGCGCGCGTTCCCCCTCCACCATCCCGACGTGGCCGCCCACGCGGTCGCCAGGAGGCAGGCGGTACTGGTGGACTGCCCGGCCGACCTGCGTGCGCTCCTGCAGGAGGCCCCCGAGGTCGAGGAACTCATCGAGGCCACCCCCGAACGAGCCTGGGCCGCCCTGCCGATGATGGTCGGCGGGCGCCCCATCGGCGCCCTGCGTTTCGCCTTCACGGACCCGCGTGAGGTCGGCGAGGAGGAACGGGTCTTCCTGGAGGCCCTGGCCGGTCAGTGCGCCCTCGCGATCGGACGGGCCATGCTCTACGAACGCGAGCACGGGACCGCCGAGGAGCTCCAGCGCAGCCTGCTGCCCGAGGAACTCCCCGAGGTGGAGGGCGTCAACCTGACCGCCTTCTACCGGTCCGGCTCCCAACACGTGCAGGTGGGCGGGGACTGGTACGACGCCTTCCCCCTGCCGGACGGGCGTGTGGCCGGGGTCCTCGGCGACGTCATGGGCAAGGGTATCCCGGCCGCCGCCGGGATGAGCCGGATCCGCAACGCCCTGCGGGCCCTGGCCTTCTCCATGCCCGAACCCGCGGACGTGCTGACCGGATTGGACCGCATGTTCGAGGCCACAGAGGGAATGGACCAAGTCACAACACTGGTCTACTTCGTTCTCGACCCGGTCACGGGCCAGCTCGATCTCAGCAACGCCGGGCACCTGCCGCCGCTGCTGGTCGCAAATGCCGGTCCCTCGTTGCTGGAAACCGCCCCGGACACACCGCTGGGGATCAGCTCGGAGCGAGGTCATCACAAATTCTTCGTGCAACCCGGTAACACCGTGGCCCTGTACTCCGATGGACTGGTCGAGAACCGCAAACGCTCCGTCGACGCCGGGTTGGACGAGCTCGTCCACGTGGCGTCGGAGGCGCCGCCGGAGGTCGTGGGCGACCCACAGCAGATGCTGGAGTACCTTGTGGAGAGCATGCTCGAAGGGTACGAGCAGGACGACGACGTCACGCTGCTCGCTGTTCAACTTCCGGTGATCGATTCGGCGCCGGAGCGGTAGACCGTACGAACAAGTCCAATGTCTTGCTTACAGTGAAGAAGCCGTTCCATCCCGCGACGCGGGGATGAAGCTCGGCTTCCCCGCCCCGTGGGGGATCCCAGGCCGCAGGTGGGAGAGGGTGACGTGCCCGGTCCCGGCCAGGCGGGCCACCGGGTCCGAAGTCTCGCCACACGTCCGTTCGAGAGGTGTTTGTGTCATCTGCCAGTTCGACTCGCTCGAAGCAGTCCGAGTCACTGCAAGAGCCCGTCATTCAGCAGCTGATCGAGCGTGGGCGGTCCCAGGGCTTTCTTGAGCCCGAGGACGTGCGCCGTGCCTTCGAAGAGGCCGAAATCCCCATGTCCCAGGCGCAGTCCGTGCTCCGCAGCCTCGCCAAGGAAGGTGTGACGGTCCTCGTTCCCGAATCGGCTTCTTCGCGGCGCAAGTCCTCCTCGCGGCGCAAGTCCTCCTCCAACTCCAACCGTGCCGCGTCCACCGGGACGCGCTCGGCCGACCAGCCCGCAGCCGCGGCCAAACCCGCACGTGCGGCCGCTGCGGAGGAACAGCCCGAGACGGTCACCGCCGTCGTGGACTCCTCCGACGACGAGCAGGCCGAGGAGAAGAAGGCCCCTGCCAAGAAGGCGGAGGCCAAGAAGCCCGCTGCGAAGAAGACTGCGGCGGCCAAGACCACCGCCAAGTCGACCTCCAAGAAGAGCGCGGCCAAGAAGACCAGCACGANGCACGGCCGGCACGGCCGGCACGGCCGGCACGGCCGGCACGGCCGGCACGGCCAAGAAGTCGGGCAAGAAGGACCTCGAGCTGGCCCCCGCCGGTGAGTTCGCCGACGAGGAGATGGACGACCTCGAGCACACCGGCGCCGAGCTGGAGCTGGTCGAGGACCCGGCCGAGACCGAGAAGAAGCCGGCCAAGCCCGAGGCCGTGGGCGCCCCGACCAAGCCCACCAGCGAGGACGATTCCTTCGTCCTCTACGAGGACGACGACGACGCCCCCGCAGCCCAGGTGGTGGCTGCCGGTGCCACTGCGGACCCGGTCAAGGACTACCTGAAGCAGATCGGTAAAGTGCCGCTGCTCAACGCGGAGCAGGAGGTCGAGCTCGCCAAGCGCATCGAGGCCGGCCTGTTCGCGGAGGAGAAGCTCTCCGACGAGAGCGACGCCCTCGCCTTCGAACTGCGCGACGAGTTGGACTGGATCGCCGAGGACGGCGGGCGCGCCAAGAAGCACCTGCTCGAGGCCAACCTGCGTCTGGTCGTCTCGCTCGCCAAGCGTTACACCGGCCGCGGCATGCTGTTCCTGGATCTCATCCAGGAGGGCAACCTCGGTCTGATCCGTGCGGTGGAGAAGTTCGACTACACCAAGGGCTTCAAGTTCTCCACCTACGCCACGTGGTGGATCCGCCAGGCCATCACGCGCGCCATGGCCGACCAGGCACGCACCATCCGTATCCCGGTGCACATGGTCGAGGTCATCAACAAGCTCGCGCGTGTGCAGCGCCAGATGCTCCAGGACCTGGGCCGCGAGCCCACCCCGGAGGAGCTGGCCAAGGAACTCGACATGACCCCGGAGAAGGTCGTCGAGGTGCAGAAGTACGGCCGAGAGCCGATTTCTCTGCACACACCGCTGGGCGAGGACGGCGACAGCGAGTTCGGTGACCTCATCGAGGACTCCGAGGCGATCCAGCCGGGCGAGGCGGTCAGCTTCACCCTCCTGCAGGAGCAGCTCCACTCGGTGCTCGACACCCTTTCCGAGCGCGAGGCCGGCGTCGTGTCGATGCGCTTCGGTCTCACCGACGGCCAGCCGAAGACTTTAGACGAGATCGGCAAGGTCTACGGTGTCACCCGTGAGCGCATCCGGCAGATCGAGAGCAAGACGATGTCGAAGCTCCGTCATCCGTCGCGTTCGCAGGTGCTCCGTGACTACCTGGACTAGGTCCCGTCACAGGTAGTGAGTCAGACCGAAGAGACCGGCTCCGATGCGCCGCCCCGACCCCTCGGGGCGGCGCATCGTCGCGTCGAGTGCCCCCGCCCGCGCGCGGGTGTGGCGATCAGTCAGCGTTGATCTCCGCGAGGTGTGTACGGCACCCGTGTTCACCAAGGCGTGTTCCATCCGACGGCATCATGCTGCCGCAGGTGCTGTAGGTGTGGCATAAAGTTGCGATACTGGGTCGTATCGTGACAGCGGGTGACGGCTCGTGTGCGTTTCCGAAGGACATGCTTGAAGTGCCCCGGGGGCGGATGCAGCATGGGGTCATGATCCTTGCGTTCTCCGTAGCCCCGGAAGGTAATAGCGAGTCTCTTGCGCCGGCTGTGGCCCGAGCGGTCCGGGTGGTGCGCGAGAGCGGCCTCCCCAACGAGACCTCGGCCATGTTCACCACTGTCGAAGGTGAGTGGGACGAGGTCATGGACGTCGTCAGGCGTGCCACCGAGGCTGCCGGCCAAGGCACTTCCCGGGTCTCGCTCAGCATCAAGGCCGACATCCGTGAGGGCGTCAGCGACGCCCTGCACGGCAAGGTCGACGCGATCGAGCGGGAACTCGGCAACCGGTGACCCACACGTCCTGAACACCAGGAGCTCGGTCGGGGACCGGCTCAGTCGCGCACGATGACATCGAGCCGTCCCTGGCCGAGCTCCGCTGTGTGTCCCAGGTCGCGCAGGGCATCGGCGAGCTCCTCCGGGGTGCGCGCGTCCACGTTCTCCAGCAGCAGTGAACGGGTGATGTCGCCACGGGTGGCCTTGGCCATGTGGCTGACCACCGACCGCCTGGCCTGCCCGTCCACCACACGTTCGCGCAGCACTCGTACAGCCAGTGCCGCCTTGCTCCTGTAGACGCCCGCGTAGGCCGAGGAGCGGCAGTCCACCAGCAGGTGCCCCTCGGTGAACTCGTCCAGTTCCTTCTTCGCGGCCCGGCGCCAGTACGCGCCCAGCCCGCCCAGCGGCGGCAGTTTGACCCCCATGGACAGCCGGTAGGGCGGCAACCGGTCGGCAGGGCCCACCGCGCCCCACAATCCGGAGAAGACGAGCAGCCGGTCCGTGCGGGGCAGGTCGGCCAGGCCCAGGCGGTCGTAGAGAACCCCGGTGTAGAGCTGGTCGGCGCGCAGGGTCGGTGCCGTCTCCAGTGACAGGTTGCGTTTGAGCGCGTCCGTCTGCGTGGAGGAGAGCCCCAGGATCCCGCGGGCCTCCTCCTCGGGGCCCGAGCACACCTCGATGAGCGCCGCCATGACCTCCTCGCGCGTGGCCGTCAGGCCGGGAAGGGTCAGAGAAGCCAGGTCGAGCGGTGGACCGTCGCCGTCGGTGGCCTTGCCCTCCGAGGGCGGCAGGAGGACGAGCATGCAGGACTCCAGATGGGGAGGGGGCGGAAGGACGCACCCATGGTAAACCCCGGTAACATCGCGGCTTCCGGAGGTGAGGAGGCCGACATGCACGAGTGGGCGCGGCGGGTGGCCGCCGACTGGCCCGCGCTGGAGACGGTCGAACGCGGCGGGTGGCGCCTGGGGAGGAGCGAGGGTGTCACCAAACGGGCCAACTGCGCACTCGTCCTGGAACCCGGCGCCGACGTCGATGTGGTGACCGGATTCTATCGCCGACACGGCCTCGCCCCCTGTGTGCAGGTCTGGCCGGGTGAGGAGGGGACCGGCATCCGGCTGGCCGCGGCCGGATACCGGAAGGTCGAGCCCACCCTCGTGCTCGAGCGGGGCCTCGTCCGACGCCCCGAAGGGCCCGGAACCACGCAGATCGGGACCCGTCCCACTCTGGAGTGGTCGGCCCTGACCGCCGGTTCCGAGCGCCAGGCCCGCGGGGTCGAACGCATCCTGGGTCAGGTCGCGGCCGGTTACGGGGTCGCGCCGGGCGGGCGGGGACGCGGCTGTGTGGTGGTCGACGGGGAATCCGCGGCGATCTGTTCCATGGTCACCGCCACCGCGTCACGGGGAAGGGGCGTGGGGCGCGGTGTACTCGGGGATCTGCTCACCTGGGCCCACGACAAGGGTGCTCGCAGCGCTTACCTGTGCGTGGTCGAAGGCAACGGTCCGGCGCTCGGTCTGTACGAGGGGTTCGGGTTCGTGCCGGCGAGCCGGTACCACAACCGGGTCCTCGGCTGAGAGGCGTCCCGGGGCCGTGTGGGCCGGTGCGCGAGCCCCAGAAAAAACGTAGGCGGCGGCCCCGAGGGACCGCCGCCTACACAAGCTTTTTCTGTTGTGCCGTACCGGTCGCGGGAAGGTCCCGCGACCGTGCCGTGGCTAACGCTCGTCCGTGGCGTTGTTGCTCTCGTGGAGCTTGTCCGTCTCGTCCTGGATGTCCGAGGCGATCTTTCGGATCGAGTCGTCGTGCTTGCGCATGTGGTGAGCGCAGAACAACAGCTCGCCGCCGGAGTTCAGCAGTACCCGGACATACGCCTGTGCACCACAGCGGTCGCAACGGTCAGCAGCCGTCAGCGGCTGGGTGGGGGCAAGGGTTCCAGTCACTTCGCCATCCTCAATACTCGGCGTTAGTCACCTCTGACAACATCTAACCCGGCGCGGACGTTCCCAACCTGATCCCCTGTACGCCGACAGCGGAATCAGCCGGGATGATTCCCTTTCGTCCTCTTTCGGGAGCAATGTCATTGCGCGTCGGCCCTTGTCAACGGTGTACCCCTCGTGCTGGTTCTGCATCCCCGGACCACGGGAGCTTCCCGGCCGCTGCCACCGGTTGCACACGCGGGGAGGTGGTAGTCTCGCGCGAGGTAGGACCCGCCGACCGCGCGGAACACCCGATGCCGTCGCGCACCCAGCGGCGGACGCACACCGCCGGCCACTTTTGTCCCCTCCCGTCCCGACGACCGTGTGAGGGATCACCACTCTTCGGCGCGGCCCGCCCCTCGTTCAGTCAGTGCGGCGCGGTACAAAGGGCACGCACCGCTACTGGAGCCCGATGGCCCTCAAGACGCAGGAGATGTCCGAGTGACCGCCTTGACCGCAGCCGTCCACGACCCCGAGGACTATTCCGCCCGGCACCTGTCGGTCCTCGAAGGTCTTGAGGCGGTGCGCAAACGGCCGGGCATGTACATCGGCTCCACCGACAGCCGAGGCCTCACCCACTGCATGTGGGAGATCATCGACAACTCCGTCGACGAGGCCCTGGGCAACTATTGCTCCCGCATCGATGTCGTCCTCCACGCAGACGGTTCCGTCTCCGTGGCCGACGACGGACGCGGGATCCCGGTGGACGCCGAACCCAAGTCCGGTCTCTCCGGTGTCGAGCTCGTCATGACCAAGCTCCACGCGGGCGGCAAGTTCGGCTCCGGTTCCTACAACGCCTCCGGTGGACTCCACGGTGTCGGAGCCTCCGTGGTCAACGCCCTCTCGTCCCGACTCGACGTCGAGGTCGACCGCCAGGGCCACACCTACGCGCTCAGCTTCCGTCGCGGCATCGCCGGCCGTTTCGGCGGTGCCGGGCCCGACGCCGAGTTCACCCCCAATTCCGGCCTGGAGCAGGTACGCAAGGTCGCCCAGAAGAACACGGGCACCCGCATCCGCTTCTGGCCCGACAACCAGATCTTCCTCAAGGAAGCCGACATCGCGCGTGAGTCCCTGATGGACCGTGCGCGCCAGACGGCCTTCCTCATCCCCGGGCTCACCATCGCCGTGCGCGACGAGCGCACCGAGGGCGCCCCCCACTACGAGGAGGAATTCCGCTTCGACGGCGGGATCGGCGAGTTCTGCACCTACCTGGCGACCGACGAGGCCGTCAGCGACGTGCTGCGCGTCCAGGGCAGCGGCACGTTCAACGAGACCGTGCCGGTGTTGGACGAGGAGGGGCACATGGTGCCCACCGACGTCGAGCGCCGCCTCGAGGTCGACATCGCCCTGCGCTGGGGCAGCGGCTACGACACCACCGTGCGTTCCTTCGTCAACGTGATCGCCACTCCGAAGGGCGGAACCCACCTCAACGGGTTCGAACGTGCCCTGGTGCGGGTGATCAACGACCAGCTGCGCGCCACCAAGCTCCTCAAGAACAGCGACGACCCCGTCACCAAGGACGACACCCAGGAGGGCCTGACCGCGGTCGTGACCGTGCGCCTTCCCGAACCGCAGTTCGAGGGCCAGACCAAGGAGATCCTCGGCACCTCCGCCGCGACGCGCATCGTCTCCCAGATCATGGGCTCGCACCTCAAGGAATGGCTCGCTTCCACCAAGCGCGCGGACAAGGCCAAGGCACGCAACGTCCTGGAGAAGGTCGTGGGCGCCGCCAAGGCCCGCCTGGCCGCCCGCCAGCAGCGTGAGACCCAGCGCCGCAAGAACGCCCTGGAGAGCTCGGCGCTCCCGGCCAAACTCGTGGACTGCCGCAGCGAGGGCCTGGAGCACAGCGAGCTCTTCATCGTCGAGGGGGACTCCGCGCTCGGTACCGCCAAGCTGGCGCGCGACTCGGAGTTCCAGGCGCTGCTGCCGATCCGGGGCAAGATCCTCAACGTGCAGAAGTCGTCGGTGGCAGACATGCTCAAGAACGCCGAGTGCGCCGCCATCCTGCAGGTGATCGGTGCCGGTTCCGGGCGCAGCTTCGACATCGACGCCGCGCGGTACGGCCGCATCATCCTCATGGCCGACGCCGACGTCGACGGCGCCCACATCCGGTGCCTGCTGCTCACCCTCATCTACCGCTACATGCGCCCCATGCTGGAGGCCGGGCGGGTCTACGCGGCGGTACCGCCGCTGCACCGCATCGAGATCACCAACACCAAGCGCAAGCGGGGAGCCAAGAAGGAAGACCGCTACATCTACACCTACTCCGACGCCGAGCTGCAGCGCATCCTGCTCGACCTCGAGAAGCGCGGTATCTCCTGGAAGGAACCGGTGCAGCGGTACAAGGGTCTGGGTGAGATGGACGCCGACCAGCTCGCCGAGACCACCATGGACCCGAGCCACCGTACGCTGCGCCGTATCCAGGTGGAACAGGCCGAGGAGGCCGCGTCCGTGTTCAGCCTGCTCATGGGCAACGAGGTGGCCCCGCGCCGCCGGTTCATCCAGGACGGCGCGCAGGAGCTCGACGCCGCACGTATCGACGCCTGAGGCACCGAACACCAGGGACCCGGCCGTGGGCCGGGGCCCTGGCGGTGGTCGCAACGCCCTGCCTTCCGGGGATCGCGGCCACCGTTCCTGTTTCACGGGCGAGGATCAGGCGCGGGGAGGCTCCCACACACCTTCCGACAGCAGCCGCTCGATCGCCGTGCGGTAGGGGGCCGGATCCATGCCGCGCTCCTTCACCCACGTGTCGTCGTAGTAGCTGTGCTGGTAACGCTCGCCGCCGTCGCAGATGAGCGTGACCACACTGCCTCTGCGGCCCTCACGGAGCATGCGGGCGATCAGGTGCCACACACCCCACAGGTTCGTTCCGGTCGAGCCGCCCGCCGACAGTCCCGTCCGGTCGTGCAGGTCCCGCATGGCCGCGATACTGGCGGCGTCGGGCACCGGCATCATCAGGTCGATCACCGAGGGGACGAAGCTCGGTTCCATGCGGGGCCGGCCGATCCCCTCGATGCCCGAGGGCCTACCGGTCCCGTAGTCGGAGGCGCCCGTCACCCACCCCGGGAAGAACGCCGAGTTCTCGGGGTCGACCACAGCGAGCCGAGTGCCCAGGCGGCGGTAACGCAGGTAGCGGCCGATGGTTGCCGAAGTGCCCCCGGTACCGGCCCCCACGACGACCCACTCCGGATGGGGATAACGCTCCAGTGCCAGCTGCTCGAAGATCGACTCGGCGATGTTGTTGTTGCCCCGCCAGTCCGTGGCCCGCTCGGCGTACGTGAACTGGTCCATGTAGTGCCCGCCGGTCTCGGCGGCCAGGCGCTCGGCCTCGGTGTACATCGCCGGGGGAGCGTCGACGAAGTGGCAGCGGCCGCCGTACCTCTCGATGAGCGCGATCTTCTCCGGGCTCGTGCTGCGCGGGATGACCGTGACGAATTCCAGCCCGATCAACTGCGCGAAGTAGGCCTCCGAGACCGCGGTCGACCCGGAGCTGGCCTCCACGATCGTCGTTCCCTCGGCGATCCACCCGTTGGCCAACCCGTACAGGAACAGGGACCGGGCCAGGCGGTGCTTGAGGCTGCCCGTGGGGTGGACCGACTCGTCCTTGAGGTAGAGGTCGATGCCCCATTCCTCCGGGAGGGGGAAGGCGTGCAGGTGGGTGTCGGCCGAGCGGTTGGCGTCGGCCATCACCTTGCGCACGGCCTCGTCGGCCCACCGGCGTGTGGTGCGGGTGTCGCGTTCGACCCACGGGGGGTTCTCGCCGGGTTCGGGGACGTGCGGTGGAGGTGAGATCATGGCAGCCACCATAGTCGGGCCGCGCCGGAGAGCTCTCGGCGCGGCCGCGTGCGGTGTCAGTCCAGGCTGCCGCCGGACATCACCGAGTACATCCGGCGGTAGGTGGCCGCTTCCTCGTAGCGGTTCTGCCGTTCGAGGGTGCGTGCCAGAGCGATGTGCGCCCAGTTGTCGACGGGGTCGAGTTCGATGAGCCGGCGGAAGGTGCGCTCGGCCTTGTTGAGCTGTGCCGAGCCGAAGTAGGCACGTCCGAGCAGCTCCATCATGGAACGGTTCTCGGTCTCCTCATCAGCCACGGGTTCGAGGATGCGGGCCGCGTAGATGGGGTCGCCGAGTTCCATGAACAGGCGGGCGCGGTTGAAGGTGTCGTAGGTGCTGTCAGCCACGGTGCTCCTCTCGACGACGAGCCGTCTGGGGGTGAGAACCGCCCGGAGGACGTCGGCATTCCCCGCCCCCCAGGAGACCTACCCACCACCGCGGCCCGCGGCGCGTTCACCGTGAGCGGGTTCTCCGCCCCGGCACACGCGGTGTGTTTCCCACCTGCCCACGCACGCCGGTGCTGCTCCGTCGGCCTGTCACGTGTTCAGAGGCCGGTGGGGTCCACACGGCCGGTGTCCACGTCGTAGATGGCGCCGGTGACGGGCAGGCCCTCGGGAAGCAGCGGGTGGTGGCGGATGCGCTCGAGATCGTGGCGGAGCGCGCCCCGCTGGTTGTTGTCGGTGTGGAACTCCAGGCTCCGGGTGTCCACGCCGTACTGCTCCTCGATGACGTCGTGCACCGCGTCGTCGCCCTCCACGGACGCCATCTTGCAGCGGGTGTGCGGCAGCACCAGTACACGGTCCACACCGAGCAGGTACACGGCCAGGACCAGCGTTCGCAGGGTGTCGTCCGTGACGCGGGCGCCCGCGTTGCGCAGGATCTTCGCGTCACCGGGCTCCAGACCCAACATGTCCAGGGGCTCGATGCGCGAGTCCATGCACGTGATCAGAGCCAGACCGCGCTGGGCGACGGGCTGCAAGCCCTTCAGCTGAAAGTTCGCGGCGTACTCGGCGTTGGCCGAGAACACGTCGTCGAAGGCGGAGGGGGTCTTGTCGGACTGGCTCATTCTCGTGCCCTTCCTCGTCGTGATCGTCGGTGTGCACGGCCGTGCACACCGCAGGGACGTCGTGCGGCCGTGCGCAGGCAACGGATCCCTGCGCACGGCACGTCACGACACACGCCCGGTACCGGACGGTGGCCGCTCCACGGGGTCAGGAGGGCGGCATTTCCACGGGGGTGATGCCTGAGTCGGTCTGCCCCGACCCCGCTGAGGTCACGAGGCTCCTCATCGCCTCCCCGGACCCGTCCCGGCGGTCGTTCGGGTCGGGCAGGCGCACCGGCTTGCCGTCGGCACGCGCGGCACGTTCCGGGGTACGACCGATCCAGCCGAACAACAGGGTGTCCTCGCCCTTGAGATAGCGGTGACAGCGCACACCGCCGGTTGCCCGGCCCTTGCTGGGATAGGACTCGAACGGGGTGACCTTGGCAGTTCCGCCGTCGGTTCCGTCCAACGTCCGGGAGGACCCGGAGACCGTCACCACCACCGAGTCCTGCGGGCTCGGCACGGACCCGAACCACAGCACCCGGGCGTCCTCGGTCAACCGGACCCCGGCCACGCCGCCAGCGGGACGGCCCTGGGGCCGCACTGCCGACGCGGAAAAACGTAGCAGCTGCGCCTCGGAGGTGATGAAAGCGAGGTCCTCCTCACCGGTGGACAGCTGGGTGGCGCCCACCACCCGATCGTCGTCCTTGAGTGCGATGACCTCGAAATCGTCCTTGTTCGGTGGCTGGTCCGGGGCGACCCGCTTGACCACACCGCCCCGTGTGCCCAGGACGAACCCGGGCCCCTCGGCGTGCATGCCCACCACCGACACCACACGTTCGTCGTCCCCGAGCTGGACGAACTCCCCGACGGGAAGGCCGGACGCCAACGGCGGCGCCTCCTCGGCCGAGTCGGGCACTTCGGGTAGTTCCACCACCGGCAACCGGATCAACCGTCCCAGGTCGGTGACGAGGCCGATCTCCGAACGCGAGGTGGTCGGCAGCGAGGTGGCGACCGAGTCGTGTGTGGTACGGATGCCCTCGTAGGCGGACGGAAGGGTCGCGCCCTTGCTGCGCCCGATGGTGCCGTCGGTACCCATGAGTACGTGGCAGGGCTGGTCGGCCATCTCCAGAGGGATCACCGCGGCCCGGGCCTGGCCGTCGTTATCGCGCAGCTGCGTGCGGCGCGGAGTGGCGTACTCCTTGGTGATGGCGTTGAGCTCCTTGGCGACCACGCGCCGCAGCTTCTTGTCCGACTCCAGGATCGCGGTGAGTTCCTCGATCTCCTTGTTCAGCTTCTCGCGCTCGGTCTCCAGCTCCAGCCGGTCGAAACGAGTCAGGCGACGCAGCGGGGTGTCGAGGATGTAGCGGGCCTGCACGTCGGAGAGCTCGTAGGCGCCCTTGAGCGCCTCACGCGCTCCGGCCGTGTCGTCGGCCTCGCGGATCAGGGCGATCACACGGTCGATGTCGAGCAGCGCCACCATGAGCCCGTCGACCAGGTGCAGGCGCTCGCGGCGCTTGTCCCGCCGGTGCTCGCTGCGGCGGCGCACCCCCTCGAGCCGGTGGTCGGCGTAGACCTGCAGCAGGTCGCGCAGGCCCAGAGTGCGGGGCTGGCCGTCGACGAGAGCGACGTTGTTGATCCCGAAGGACTCCTCCATCGCCGTCAGGCGGTACAGATCCTCGAGGACGGCCTCGGGGTTGAAGCCGTTCTTGAGCTCCACGACCAGGCGCAGCCCCTGGTTGCGGTCGGTGAGGTCCTTGAGGTCGGAGATGCCCTGGAGCTTCTTGGACTGCACCAGCTCCTTGATGCGGCTGATGACCTTCTCCGGGCCCACGTTGTAGGGCAGCTCGGTCACGACCAGGCCGGTGCGGCGGGCCGAGACCTTCTCGATGGAGACGGTCGCACGCGTCTTGTAGCTGCCGCGGCCGCGGGCGTAGGCGTCGCGGATCCCGTCCAGTCCCACGATGGTGCCACCGGTGGGCAGGTCCGGGCCCGGGACGAACTCCATGAGCTCCTCGAGGCTCGCGTCGGGGTTCAGCACCAGGTGCCGCGCGGCCGTGATGACCTCGCCCAGGTTGTGGGGGGCCATGTTGGTGGCCATACCGACGGCGATCCCGGAGGAGCCGTTGACCAGCAGGTTCGGGAAGGCGGCGGGCAGGACCTCGGGCTCGGTCTCCTGCCCGTCGTAGTTGGGCTTGAAGTCGACGACGTTCTCGTCGATGCCCTCGACCAGCAGCTGTGCGGGGCGGGCCATGCGCGCCTCGGTGTAGCGCATGGCGGCGGGGGCGTCGTCGCCGCCGAGGGAGCCGAAGTTTCCGTGGCCGTCCACCAACGGCACACGCATCGCGAAGGACTGGCTGAGCCGGACCAGGGCGTCGTAGATCGCGGAGTCGCCGTGCGGGTGCAGGCGTCCCATGACGTCACCGACGACGCGGGCGCACTTGACGTGGCCGCGGTCGGGCCGCAGTCCCATCTCGTTCATCTGATAGAGGATGCGCCGCTGCACCGGCTTCATGCCGTCGCGGGCGTCTGGCAGTGCGCGTTGGTAGATGACCGAGTACGCGTACTCCAGGAAGCTGCCGCGCATCTCCTCGGAGACGTCGATGTCGATGATCTTCTCGGCGAGATCCTCGGGGGGACGGGAAGTAGTACGGGCCATGAACGTCATTCTGTCCTGTTCCGAGGAGTGGAACGTACGCCGGAGCCCGGTCCGGCGGGTGTGAGTCGCGTGACTGCGGTGCTTTTGTCGGTATGGGCGATGGTTCTCGTCCCGCGAGCGGACCGGGACGAGAACCACCCCCGCACACTTGGGGGATGTGCTTCGGGCGGGCCTCGGCCGCTGCACCGGTCGCCTTTCGCGCGTGACCGTGAGTGCTGTCGGCACAGCTGGACGTGGGCCCTGACGGCAGAGTGTTCAGCCGCCGCGGACGAAGGGCAATGCCGGGACAGGGAAGAGTGGCTGTCCCGTTACCCCGAGTCTCGTGGTGGTCCCTGCGGGCCGATGCCTCCTCTGCCTGGTCCGGGGCCAGAGGTGTGGCGCTCCTCATCAGGCCTGTGGACAACCGATTCCGGGTCCCTCGGCTCTGGTAACAAGGAACGCATGAGGACCCCCACGCACGACGGCACCCACGACACCCAGGTGGCCTCGGACGAAGCCGCACTACGCGAGCGCGCCGAACACCATCTGCGCGCCCTGGCCGGGGACGGCGCCCGGCTGCGCGAGGACCAGTGGACGGCCATCCACGCCCTGGTCGCCCACCAGCGCCGGGCCCTCGTCGTGCAGCGCACCGGGTGGGGCAAGTCCGCCGTGTACTTCGTCGCCACGGCCCTGCGCCGGGGCGCGGGGGCCGGGCCCACCGTCATCGTCTCCCCGCTTCTGGCGCTCATGCGCAACCAGATCGCCGCCGCCGAACGCGCCGGTATCCAGGCCCGGACCATCAACAGTTCCAACACCACGGACTGGGAGTCCACCTATGCCGACGTCCAGGCCGGTCTCGTCGACGTCCTGCTCATCAGCCCCGAGCGCCTGAACAACCCCGAGTTCCGTGACCGGGTCCTACCAGAGCTCGCCGCAGGGGCCGGCCTGGTCGTGGTCGACGAGGCGCACTGCGTCTCCGACTGGGGACACGACTTCCGCCCCGACTACCGGCGGATCCGCCGGCTCCTGCACGACCTGCCCGACGGCATCCCCGTCCTCGCCACCACCGCCACCGCCAACGAACGGGTCACCCACGACGTCGCCGAACAGCTGCGCTCGGGGGACGAACGCCAGGAGACCCTCGTCCTGCGCGGTCCTCTCGAACGCGAGAGCCTGAGCCTGGCCGTCGCCGAACTGCCCGATCCCACCGCCCGCCTCGGATGGCTGGCCGAGTACCTGCCCCGCATCGAGGGTTCCGGAATCATCTACACCCTCACCGTCAACGCGGCCCTGGAGACCGCCCGGTTCCTGTCCGAACAGGGCATGGCCGTGCGCGCCTACACCGGCCAGAGCGATCCCGAGGAGCGCCGGGAGGCCGAGGACGCCCTCCTTGCCAACGAGGTCAAGGCCCTGGTCGCCACCAGCGCCTTGGGCATGGGTTTCGACAAGCCCGACCTCGGTTTCGTGATCCACCTGGGCGCGCCCCAGTCACCCATCTCCTACTACCAACAGGTCGGACGTGCCGGCCGCGGGCTCGACCGGGCCCACGCCGTGCTGCTGCCCGGGCGCGAGGACACCCAGATCTGGGACTACTTCGCGAGCCTGTCCTTCCCGCCCGAGCAGACCGTCCGACAGACCTTGGACGTGCTCGAACAGGCCGGCGAACCGCTCTCCATCAGTCGGCTGGAGACCCGTGTCGACCTGCGCCGTTCCCGCCTGGAGCAGATGCTCAAGGTCCTCGACGTCGACGGGGCGGTGCAGCGCGTGCGCGGAGGTTGGGTCTGCACCGGCCATCCCTGGGTCTACGACGCGGAGCGCTACACCGCCGTGGCGGCCGCCCGGGAGCGCGAGCGCCGGGCCATGCTCGGCTACATCGCCGCCACCACGTGCCGCATGGAGTTCCTGCGCACCCAGCTCGACGACCCCGAGGCACGCCCCTGTGGGCGCTGCGACGTGTGTACCGGCCAGTACTGGCCCACCGAGGTCGACCCCGACCGGCGCAGCGCCGCCGCCGGACTGCTCGACCGTCCCGGTACGCCCATCAGTGCGCGCCGCCAGTGGCCCACCGGGATGAAGACGCTCGACGTACCGCTCAGCGGACGGGTGCCCGAGGGCGAACGCCACGAGGAGGGGCGTGCCCTGGCCCGCATCACAGACGTCGGTTGGGGCACCGAACTGCGCCGTCTCCTGGCCGCCGATGCCCCGGACGAACCCGTGAGCGAACGGGTCCTCCAAGGGCTGGTGCGGGTGCTGGCCGACTGGGACTGGACCCATCGCCCCGTGGCCGTGGCCGCGATGCCGTCGGTGTCCCGACCGGTTCTCATCACCGACCTGGCCGCGCGGATCGCCCGTCTCGGCCGGATGGAACCCCTCGGCTCCCTGGAGTACGGCAGCGCCGCCGGGCCGGGGGAGCGGCGGCACAACAGCGCCCTGCGCCTGGCCCAGGTGCACGCTGCCCTGCGGATCGGCCCCGAGACGGCAGAACGGGCGTCGCGGTCGGAGGGGCCGGTGCTGCTGGTGGACGATCACGTCGACACCGGGTGGAGCCTGACCGTGGCCGCCTCGCTGCTACGACGCTCCGGTGCCCCGGCGGTCCTGCCGCTCACGCTCGCCAGCAACGGCGCGTGAGCCGGGGTCGGTCTGCGGCAGAGGCCCGGTGAGAATCCGTGGTGCGGGGCCGTGTCCCGCTCCCCTGCTCCGTGCTCATCACACGCAGCGCTCATCACACACGGCGGTGTGGGGCGCCTGCGGGGTGCACGTGGGGGCGCGGTCACCGCGGGGTCGCCGCGGGACGGCGTGGTCGAGGGATGTGCGCGCGGAGCGCGGCGAAACCGCTCGGGGGAAGGACGTGCTGCGGGTGTCAGCGGGTGCGCTGGCTGCGCGGGGCTCCGCGCCGTACCGGCTCGCTCTCGCCCAGGTCGGGGCGGGCACCCGGCTGGTGCAGGGCACGTGCCGCCAGGCGCTGGGCGCGTCCGAGCGCCTCTTTGGGGTGGCGTCCCATGAGCCACGCGGGCAGGAACCCGGCCATGAACGCGTCGCCGGCACCGACCGATCCCGGGGAGGGCTCCACCGGCTCGGCCGGAACCCTCACACAGTCCTCACGGGTCTTGGACGCCCACAGGCCGCCCTCGTCACCCAGTTTGAGCACCACGTTCGGGAACCACGCCGTCAGTACTTTGGCGGCGGCCTCGGGCTCCTCGCGGCCGGTGAGCACCTTGGCCTGGTCCATGTTGGCGAACAGCAGCCGCACACCTTGCGTCCACTCCAGGAACTCCTCGGCCCCCGCGCGCTTGAGCGGCGCGTGCGAACCGCTGTCCACCGAGATCGACATCCCGGTCTCCTGTGCCGTCCGCAGCGCCACACGGGCCGCACGGCGGGAGCTCTCGTTGATGAGCGTGTAGCCGGACACGTGCAGGTGCCCGTCCGGGGCGAACACGTCGCGGGGCAGGTCCTCGGGCTGCAGGCGGGCGTTGGCGCCGGGGTCGCTGAGCATCGTGCGGTCGCCTCGGTGTGTGATCATCACCACACATGTACCGGTGGGGCGCTCCGGGTCCATTACCATGCGCGAGTCCAGCCCGTAGCCCATGAGCTCCATCTCGCGGGTGCGGCCGGTGATGTCGGAGCCGCGCCGACCGACGAAGGTCGTGTCGGTGCCCTCCACGGCGAGCCACGAGGCGGTGTTGGCGCCCGAGCCTCCGCCGTACATGACCACTGATGCAGGGGTGTCGCTGCCGCGGGCCAACGGGTGGAACGCGCGCGCGACTGCATCGGTCATGAGATCACCGATTACGACCACTCGTGTCATTTCGCCAGCCACCGCCGAGGGTTATGAGAATCTGTGCCCGAACGACGTTAACAGGTGAACTGTCAGCTACGTGTAACGAAGTGACAGCGCCCCGGACACGCCGTGTCCAGGGCGTGATCGGCTCACAGCAAGGGGAACCACGGACCTGTGCCGATCGTTGGGAAAGCTCTGACCCTGGGTGATCATCCCGGTGTTTTTGTACCCGCCCCGAAGACTTTCCCCAGTTTCGACCGAATGTCGTCTAGTCTCGCAGTCGTGCAGTCCTACCCGAACCACTGGGAAGCCGACGTCGTGTTGACCGACGGCGGCACCGCGCACATGCGCCCCATCACCCCTGAAGACACCGACCTGTTGCGCGAGTTCCACGCCCGGCTCTCGCCGGAGACGATCTACTACAGGTTCTTCGCGCCCTACCCGAAACTGTCCGACCGGGACGTCGACCGGTTCACCAACGTCGACTACGAGGACCGCGTCGGGCTGGTGGCCACCATCTCCGACTCACTCGTCGCGGTGGTGCGCTACGACAAGATCGCCCCGGAGGAGGCCGAGGTCGCCTTCGTGGTGGAGGACGCCCACCAGGGCCGCGGCCTCGCATCGGTCCTGCTCGAACACATCGGCGCGGCCGCGCGGGAGAGGGGCGTGCGCCGCTTCATCGCCGACGTCCTGCCCGAGAACCGCCGCATGGTCAACGTCTTCCGCGAGGCCGGGTACACCGCCCAGCAGACCTTCGACGAAGGCGTCATCCGCCTCACGCTGGACCTGCAGCCCACCGACAACTCCAAGGAAGTCATGCAGGCCCGCGAACAGCGCGCCGAATCGCGCTCGATCGCCCGCCTGCTCTACCCGGAGTCCGTCGCCGTGATCGGCGCCAGCCGCACCGCCCACACCATCGGCCAGACCTCCCTGCGCAATCTGCTCGGCGGCGACTTCCAGGGACCCGTCTATCCCGTCCACCCCGAGGCCAAGGCCGTGGCCGGCGTGCGTGCCTACCCCACGGTCAGCGACATCCCCGACGAGGTCGACCTGGCCGTGGTCGCCGTGCGGGCCGATTCGGTCCTGCCCGTCGTGGAGGAGTGCGCCGAGAAGGGTGTGCACGGGCTCGTCGTCGTCAGCTCCGGCTTCGGCGAGATCGGCTCCGATGGGCGCGCCCGCCAGGACGAACTGGTGCGCACAGCCCGCGCGGCCGGTATGCGTGTGGTCGGCCCCAACTGTCTCGGGATCGCCAACAGCGACCCCGAGGTGTCCCTGAACGCCACCCTCTCGCCCGACCTGCCGCCCAGTGGCCCCATCGGGTTCTTCTCCCAGTCCGGCGCCCTGGGCCGTGCGATCCTGCAGCGTGTGGCCGAACGCGGCATGGGCCTGTCGACCTTCGTCTCGGCCGGCAACCGCGCCGACGTGTCCGGTAACGACCTCATGCAGTACTGGCAGGAGGATCCCACCACCGGGGTCGTGCTCCAGTACCTGGAGTCCCTGGGCAACCCGCGCAAGTTCACCCGTCTGGCCCGGCGTCTGGCCAAGCAGAAGCCCGTCGTGGCCGTACGCAGCGGCGGCTCCGCACAGGCGACCCCCACCGGTCACGCCGCCGGCGGGCTCTCCCTGCCCGACTACGCCGTCACGTCCCTGTTCCAGCAGGCCGGTGTGGTACGCGTCGACGACATCACCCAGATGTTCGACGCAGCCCAGGTCTTCGCCTACCAGCCGCTGCCCGAGGGGCCGCGCGTGGGCATCATCGGCAACTCCGACTCCCTGGAACTACTGGTCAAGGACGCCGCCGTACGTCAGGGCCTCAAACCGCACGAGCCCGTGAACCTGGGTCCCCAAGCCACCGCGAAGGACTTCGACCTCGCTCTGGAAGCGGCTCTGTCCGCGCCCGACGTCCATTCCGTCGTGGTCGTGTTCATCCCGGCCCTGCACCCCATCTCCGACGACGTCGCACGGGTGCTGCGGGCCCGTGCCCAGGAGTCGGACAAGCCCATCGTCACCACCTACCTGGCACGGCAGGGTCTCCCCGAGGAGCTGCGCCACGTCGGCGACAGCGGCGAGACCCTCAAGGGATCCGTGCCCTCCTACCCCGCCCCCGAGGACGCCGTCCGCGCGCTGGCCCTGGCCACGCGCTATGCCCAGTGGCGCAACCGCAAGTCCGGACGCCACCCCGAACTGCCCGACATCGACCGCGCCCGCGCACGCGCGGTCATCACCCGGGCCCTGGACAAGGACACCCCGCAAGAGGAGGACGTGGCCTGGTTCGGCGGCGAGCGCCGCTACGACGAGGAGACCGCCATCCCCGGGCAGGACGTCCGTGACCTCCTCGCCAGTTACGGTGTCGCCGTCTATCCCGACATCAACGCCACCTCAGCCGACGAGGCCGTCGTGGCCGCCGGGCAGCTCGGTTACCCCGTGGTCGTCAAAGCCGACGCCCCCGACCTGCGGGTACGCGCCGGAGGCACGTTCGTGCGGGCCGACCTGCGTACCCCCGAGGACGTGCGCAGCGCCTACAATTCCCTGGCCGACCGCTTCAGTGGTGAAGCGGAGCTCGTCGTGCAGCGTATGGCCGCGCCCGGCGTGCCCACGGTGGTCCGGGCCGGGGACAACCAGTCCTTCGGGTCGGTGGTCTCCTTCGGGCTGGCCGACGTGACCGCCGAACTCCTCGACGACCGCGCCTTCCGCCTGGCCCCGCTCAGTGACATGGACGCCGCCGACCTCATCCACGCGGTGCGTGCGGCGCCCCTGTTGTTCGGGCTGCCGGCCGGATCGACCTCCCTGGCCGAACAGCCCAACGTCGAAGCGCTGGAGGAACTACTGATCCGGGTCTCGCGCCTGGTGGAGGCTTTCCCCGAGATCGGCTACATCGACCTCGACCCGGTCCTGGTCAACGCCACCGGCGCCCACGTGCTGGGCGCGCGCGCGTGGTTGCGCGAGGCGCCCGAGGTCCGGCCCGACGTCGGGCCGCGTCGCCTGCGCGGGGTGACCTTCTGACCATGTGGCCTGGGCTTTTCCGATCCCGGTCGCAAAATGTCGGTGGTAGGGGGCAGGATAGGAGTATGAGGAAAACACGAGCCGTCTCCGCGGACTGGCGTTCGGAGATCGAACGAAGCGGGTACTATCCCGCGCTGGTCATCGACGCGGTCGCCGACGCCCTGGGCGAGGAGGACGCCGAGGCGTTCGTCGTGCACCACGAGGCGACCTTCGACCCGGCGATGGAGATGCGTCGGCACATCACGGTGATGCTGCTGACCGCCACCCGGCTCGTGGTCTGCCACACCGACGAGCACCCGCCCACCGACCCCGGGGGCACCTCGCACGCCTCCACCACGACCGACAGCATCCAACTCGGCAACGTCCAGTCGGTGGGCCTGACCCGCGTCGTGCCCAACCCGGCCCAATACACATCAGGCAACCTGCCCAGCGAGCTCGTACTCAGTGTCAACCTGTCGGTGAACTGGGGAGCGGTCGCCCACATCGATCTCGAACCGGCCGCCTGCGCCGACGAGAGCTGCGAGCTCGACCACGGCTACACCGGTGCCATCACCGCCGAACCCCTCACCCTGCGGGTGAGCGAGGCGGCCGACGGCCCCGACGCCGTGCGCTCCATGATGGGTTTCGCCGACGCGCTCTCCGCTGCGAGCGGGAACCGCTGACCTGCATTCTTCGAGGGCACCGTCACCACCGAGGTGGGGCGGTGCCCTCGTCGTCGCCGGGGCCGGGCAAGGCTCGTGCGGGGGCGGTGGCCTAACGTGTGGTGCGTCACGCAATACACGAGTCCTCACGTCCACCCCACCGACGGGGACGGACCGGAAAGGTCGACTGCTATGACGCAGCAGCAGCCCCCCACCGGCGACACCCCGCTGGTGACACTCACCGTCGAACGGGCCGTCGCCACCGTCACCCTCGACTCCCCTCGCAACCGCAACGCACTCTCCGCACGCCTGCGGACGGAGCTGTCCGAGGCCCTGGCCGCCGCCCTGGCCGACGACGAGGTGCGCGCGGTCGTGCTCACCGCCACCGGAACGGTCTTCTGCGCCGGGGCCGATCTCAAGGAGATCGGTGCCACCCTGGAGGGTGAGGAGATCGAACCCGCGCCCGAGCTCCCGGAGATCTTCGAGCAGATCATGGGCGGACCCAAGCCGGTGGTGGCGGTGCTCAACGGTGTCGCGCGCGCCGGCGGCATCGGCCTGGTGGCCGCGGCCGATATCGCCCTCGCTCCCAAGAGTGCCACCTTCGCCTTCACCGAGGTGCGCATCGGGGCGGTCCCGGCGATCATTTCGGTGCCCGTGTCGGCCCGGATGCATTCGCGCCGGCTCAGTCGCTACTTCCTCACCGGGGAGAAGTTCGATGCCGACGCGGCGGTCGAGGCCGGGCTCATCACCCAGGCGGTGCCCGACGGGGAGATGGAGGAGGAGTCGGAACGGGTGCTGGAGGGTCTGCGCGCGGCCGCGCCCGCCGCGCTGTCGCGTACCAAGCAGCTGCTCGGCGAGGTCGGCGGCGGCAGCGAGGCGGTACCGGAGCGCCGCGCCGCGGCCTTCACCCGCATGGGTGAGCTGTCCGCGGAGTTCTTCGCCGGTGAGGAGGCGGCCGAGGGCCGCGCCGCGTTCTTCGAGAAGCGCCCGCCCTCCTGGTCGCGTTGACCCGACCACGCGCTCGGGCCCCGCGCCCCGGTCCAGGGGCCGGGGGTCGTTCCGGGCAGGGGATCTCGGGCTTCGGAGGGCCTCCGCAGGACAGCGGCGGTGTGCGATCCCCGGACCGGGTTCCCGGGGCGGGGTTTGTACGAGTCCGGCCTCAGGCCACAATGGTCGGGTGAGCTACTCCGGAGACATCAGGGTCGGCGGCCCAGCCGACCTGCGAGAACTATCGCACCTGACGATCAACAAACTGGCCGTCGGACCGATGGACAACAACGCCTACCTGCTGCGTTGCCGTGCCACCGGCGAGGCGGTACTCATCGACGCGGCAGCCGAGGCGGACCGTCTGCTCGAGCTGGTCGGTGAGAAGGGGCTGGCGCGGGTGATCACCACCCACCGCCACCAGGACCACTGGCAGGCCTTGGCCGAGGTCGTCGGCCAGACCGGCGCCCGTACCGTGGCCCACCCCGACGATGCCGACGAACTGCCCGTGTCCGTGGACGAGCCCGCAGTGGACGGCGCGCGCATCCCCGTCGGGGCATGCTCGGTCACCGTCATCCACCTGCGCGGGCACACCCCCGGGTCGATCGCGCTGCGCTACGACGACCCCGAGGGGCACACCCACCTGTTCACCGGGGACAGCCTCTTCCCGGGCGGCGTGGGCCGCACGTGGTCCGACGAGGACTTCCGCAGCCTCCTCTCCGACGTGGAGGAACGGGTCTTCGGCACGATGGACGACGACACGTGGGTCTACCCCGGTCACGGCCGTGACACCACACTCGGCGCCGAGCGCCCCGGCCTCGGGGAGTGGCGCGAGCGCGGCTGGTAGACGCTCACCCGCCGTAGCAACAGAACCCCGCACGCCCGAGGTGGAGCGCGACCGCCTCGGGCACGGGTGTCCCGGCCGCCAAGGCCCGGTGGAACCCCCGCATGGCCGCACCCGTCTCCGTGTCGCGCACCGGGACGGGACTGGCCACCACCGCGTGGGCACCCCGGGCCAGCAAAGCCCCCACGAACCCCAACGGCGGGCCGGAACGGCGCCCGAACGCGCGCCCGTTCCAGCACGTGGCCAACGTGACCACCGACGGAACCCGGTCGAGCCCGGCCAGATCGCAGGCGAGCAGCGGCGCCCCCTCCAACTCCACCGATGCGAGCATCGCCGCACGCCCGGGCACGTGCCCGTGTCCGGCCAGGTGGGCCAGGTCGGCCCGCTCCATCCCCTCCAGCACCGCCTCCGGCCGGGCCCGCGCCCCGGACAGGACCCGTGCCTGCGGGTACAGGCGGGACAGCGCGGCCACTTCGTCCGCGGCCCCGGGCAACACGGGGCCCGACGCGAGCAGGACACGGTCCAGGGACGGCCCCCGGAAGGACCGTTCCATCCACGCGCGCGCCGATGGCACCAGGGACAACGGACGCCCGCACAGCGCCGGGAGGGCGCCCCACGGCGGTTCCCCCAGGAAGGGATCCCACGACAGAACCAGGGGCCGGTCGCCGACCCTCGTGAGCACCGGGCCCAGAAGCGCCTTGCCCGCCTCGTCCGCAGCCCGCGCGTACCCGGGACCGCCAGGGGCACAGGCGGCGAAGCGTGCGGCCCGCCCGGACAGCACCGCAGCCGGCCCCAGCGGGAACGCCTCGACCCCGACGTCCGAGGCCACCAGCGCCCAGGCCCGGTCGTCGTCCTGCACGTAACGCACGTAGGCCCACTCGCCGAGGCGGCCCCGCAGCGCGTCCGTGACCGGACGCCACGGTTGCGTGTTGCCCCGGGCCGGTGGGGGAGCCTCTGGGGCAGCCAGCGCCCGGCGGAGGTGCGGTGCGTAGAACGAACGCCATCGGGCCCGTTCCCACTCCCGGGCCCGAGCCTCGGCGCCGGCTGCACCCGAGCGTGCGTGCGAGGACCTGTAGGCATCGGTGTGTTCTCGGTCTGCAACCGAGGCCGGACCGGGAACGAGGGGTTCCGTCGAGGCGCGGGTCAGTTCGGCCCACTCCAGGGCCGTCTCGACGGCACCCGCGGACAAGGCCTGCGCCAGCCCCGCACGCACGATGTGCGGCGGGCGCGTGCCCGAAACGGGGACGGGACAGCCCCTGCGGCGGGGCGAGCGCCGTCCCGCCCGGCGCACCAGACGGTCGGCGAACCGGTACCACAAGGACCCGCGCCCGTGCAGTTGCCGTACCCGCAGGCCGACGGCGCGGGCGTGCGTGGGGTCGCCCTCCAGCAGGCGGAGGGTGGCCTCCCGAAGTTGCGCCGTCGGTCCCGTGCCCGCGCGCTCGTCCAGGGCCTCCACGGCTTCCTCCACGAGCCCTTCGGTCAGCAGGGCCTCGGCCATGTCCACGTGCAGGGCCTCGCGTCGGTCCTCGGGCATGCTGGGCAGCAGGTCGTGGAAGAGCCCGATGGCGGCCGAGCTGTCGCCCCGGTGCAGGGCGAGACAGCCCAGGTTCTGTCGGACGATGAGGTCCAGGACCGCCAACCCGTGCTCATCGGCCCGGGCGCGTGCCTCCTGAAGGTGGTCCCGTGCGGCGTCGAAGTTCCCGCACAGGCTCTGCGCCAGCCCGAGGTTGGCCAGGGTCCCGGGAAGTACCGTCGAGACCCGGGAGAGCGGATGGCGGCGCAGGCGGTACTGGGTCTCCTCGAGCAGGGCGACGGTGTCCTCGAAGTGCCCGCCGCGGGCCAGTCGCACGCCCTCGCCCACTTGTCTGAGCAGCGTGTGCCCGGTGCTCAGAGCGGCCGAGTACGTGAGCGAGGGTGAGTTCGGTGCCACGGAGGACGCCTCATTTCCACGGTGGGGGCCGGGGCGGTCCCAGTGTGACCAGCTCGCATGCGGTGTGGGGAGGGCTCGGTGCGAGACGGTCCACGATGCGCTGGGCGAACCATTCCGAAACCGGACAAGAGGTCGTGCGTGGCCGTGTTTTCTGCCTGTCCCGGGATCGGGGTTCGGAATGCCCGTTTCTGTGCGCGGAGACAGCTGCGGGTGGTGTGGGAGCGGTGCGCGGGGAGGTGCTGGAGGAACGGTGCGCAGATCCTGCTGTGTGCCGGGTCGGGGGACGGCCGGGCCCGGTGCCGACGGGGGAGCTCGCTCGGGTGACAGTGAGGCCCGTGTGCGTGACGGATGCCTGCGGGGAGGCCGGCTCCAGGTGTCGGGGCCGAGGGTCCGGGATGAAAGACGGGCGGAGTTCGGTGGCTCAGACCGTGAACCAGTCCGTCACGACCGAGGCGTCGTCCCGGCACCGCACCACAAGGCTCACCGGTCCCGGTGCGAGCTCCGCCACCCCGAAGGACCCGTCCAGGGCCACCCGCCGGTCGTACGCGCGGTCGGGGCAGCGTACCTGGACGCGGGTTCCGGCGGTGTCCCCGGCGACCAGTCCGGACAGCGAACGTGTCCCGCCCCTGTCGCGCACCCACAGGTCGAGGCCGAGCCTGTCGTGGTCGAAACGCATATGGGTGAGCAGGATCGGCCCGCGATCACGCACGGGCTCGGGGTCAGGGCAGTACTCGGAGGTGAGCCACGCCTGCCCGCGCCGGTCGTCGGAGCGGTCGAAGGCGGCCAGAGCGGAGGCTCGTCCCCGCAGGTCCCCTGGGTGTGCGGCGCGGTGGTTCAACGGTGCTCCCTCAGGAGTCGGTGGAGCCGGCGCTTGAGGCGCCGTCGCTCGACGGGCGTGCTCTCGTGGGCGGGTGCCTGGCCCAGGTAGTAGCGGGCTGCGCGCCGGTCGGCGGGGTCGGTGAGGCCGCCCACGGCGCGGTGCAGTGCCTCGTGGACCTCCTTGCGCAGGTAGAGCGCTTCGGGATCGTGCTCGGGGCCCGAGGCGTCCTCTCCCGGGGGCCGCTCGGCCAGGGCCTGGGGGTCCACGGGCCGCAGGCGCAGGCCGTGGTGGCGCTGCCGCACACAGGTGGAATGTGTGACGCGGCGCAGCCAAGGGCGCAGATGGTGCGGTGAGTGCAGGTGGGGCAGGTGCTGGTTGAGGGCCAACCACACCGTCTGCACGGCGTCCTCCCGGTCGGGCGAACCCAGCCGGTAGGAGGTCGCGATGGCGTTGACCATGGGTAGGTGCCGGTCGACGATGATCTCCCAGGCGTGGGCGTCTCCCTCCCGGGCGCGGGCGATCAGGGTGGCGTCGTCCTCGTCCGTTCTGGCCGGAACCGGCAATCCGGGTGGGGTTCTACCCTCGACTGTGGTCGAAAGTATCGTTTTCTGTGACTCATTCGTGCCGTGGTTGCCCTCACCCGGCTGGTCTGGCACAACCGCCCCCACTATGATCGGACTGCCTGCCGTTCTGAGGCTCACGCTAACCGCTGAGCGTCCCGGTGACGGGGGGAACGCAGGAAAACGACCAGCGTGACCGCTGGTTCTCCGGATGCCCTTACGGCACAATGGGGCAAACGCATCAAGGCGGGTATGCAGCCTTCTCGTGGTACGAGGGCGTCGGGGAAGCGCACTCGTTCGTATCAGGAGGTTCGGTGTCCGCACGTGGCGTCATGTACGTCCACTCCGCGCCCGCGGCGCTGTGCCCACACGTCGAGTGGGCGGTCGCGGGTGTCGTCGGGGTGCCCGTCAAACTCGATTGGGTCGCGCAGCCGGCGGCCCCAGGAAACCATCGGGCCGAACTCAACTGGCAGGGTAGGCCCGGAACGGCCGGGGAGATCGCGTCTGCCCTCAACACGTGGCAGCGGCTGCGGTTCGAGGTGACCGAGGAGGGCTCACCCGGATGCGACGGCGTTCGCTACAGCTATACGCCGTCACTGGGTATGTTCACTTCCATCATGAGCGCCGCCGGTGAGGTCCTGGTGCCGGAGGGACGCCTGCGCGTGGCCACCGAACAGGCCGCCGCCGGGGGTCCCGACCTGACAGCGCAGCTCGATCTGCTCACCGGCAAGGCCTGGGACGAGGAACTCGAACCCTTCCGGTACGCGGGCGACGGCGCGCCCGTGCGCTGGCTGCACGCCGTCGGCTGACACGGCTCCTGCTGTTCCCCCGCCGCACACTCATTCCTGGACCCACGCACCCCCGCAGGAGACCGCCTCGCCGGCTCAGGTGTGTTCCTGCCCCGGGACCAGCGCCGACACCAGGAGCAGTGCCGCCCAGATCGCCAGCGGCACCGCCGGCCAGAAGGGGAGCATCTCCCCGCCCACGGCACTGGTGAGTCCCCACAGGCCGGTGAGAACCGCCACGGCGCCGCCCCAGCAGCGCCACTCCTCGTTCCACTCCCGCAGCGGGACCACCAACGAACCGAGATCGCCGCCGCGCCGCCTGTCGTTGAACCGGGGACGCCGGCCGGAGAAGGCGGGGTGAGGCAGGTCGGCGGTGAGCCGGCCGAGCTCACCCATGCGTACCGCCATCAGCGCCGACTCGACGCGGTGTTCGTACTCCTCACGGTCCAGGCGTCCCTCGGTGAAAGCAAGGGCCAGACGTTCGACAGTGAGGTCCCGCTCGACGTCGGAAGCACGGATCTGTTTCAGCGGAAGACGTTGGTCCTGCACTTCCCACCCCCACAGGTGCGAGCCGTGGCCCACACGATACGCCTCACCCCTGGGCGCGGAAAGGCCCTGTGAACACCACTTGCGGGCCGCGGACCAGGCTTCGGTGAAGCCGGATCCGGAGCTGGGTCAGCTCCTCAACCAGTGCGCGGCCTGACGCCCCGTGGAGGGGTCGGCGGCACCCACCAGACCGGTGTGTTCCCACGGGCCGCGGAAGGAGAACCCGACCCCGTCCAACCGGGTCACGTGCCCGCCCACCTCTGACAACAGCAGTGCCGGAGCGGCCACGTCCCAGTCGCGTACCGGCACGTCCTTGACGAACAGGTGCGCGGTGCCCTCGGCGATCAGGCACAGCTTCAGGGAGATGCTTCCGCTCTCCAGGTACTCGTCGTAGCCGAACCGTTCGTACGCCCGCAGCGCCACACCGCGTGGCTCCGGGGTGTTGTCGGTGAGCACACCCGTCCCCGGCGGCCAGGCGCCCAACGGCGGCAGGTGTTCGCCGTCGCGGTGCGCGCCCCGGCCCCGCACCGCCGTGTAGAGCGTGTCGCTGTCGGGCGCGTGTACCGCGGCGACCTCGGGGCGTTCGCCGATGACCAGCGCCGCCTGGGTGACGTAGCCGGGGAAGCCGTGTGTGTAGCTGGCGGTGCCGTCGATGGGGTCGATGAGCCAGTAGCGGGAGGGCCGGTGCCGGGACAGGCCCGCGGGGTCCTCCTCACTCAGGATCGGAATGGTCGGATCGATGGCCGTGAGCCGGTCGCTCAACGCCCGGTGCGCCATCGCGTCGGCGCGGGCCTTGAACTGGCTGCCTTCCCAGGTCCCGTGCAGACTCGCGGGGTCGGCGCGCCAGGTGCGCAGCAGCGCGCCGACCTCGGTGACGGCGGTGGCCAGGGCCTCGGACAGGGGATGGGTCTCCGGGGCACTCACCGCACACGCACCGGGGTCCGGTGCTCGTCCGGGACGTCCTCGTGCGAGAGCTGTGCGGGCGGGGGAGCTGTCGCGGACGGGGCGGGTGAGATGCCGTGCGAGAGGAACTGGGACTCGCTCAGGAATTCGTCGGTCCAACGCCGCACCATGGCCACACCCTCGTCCCACTCATCGGTGAGCGGCGGGCCGCCCAGCACAGCCTGGCGCAGCAGTCCGGCGATCTCGTCGACCCCTGCGGCCAGGGTCAGGGCCGCCGTCGACGAGAACCGGGGGTTGATCTCGAACACCCGTGGACGGCCCTGGCCGTCCAGGCACAACTGCACGTTGAAGGGACCGTCGGCGCGCAGGTTCTCCTGGATCGCGCGGCAGGCCTCTTCCACCGCCTCGTTGCGGCGGGTCACCGCGTACTTGGTGACGCCCTGCTTGAGGACGACCTCCTTGGGCACCACGGCCTGGACCCGACCGTCGCGCCAGGTGACGACGGAGACGGTGTACTCGGGGCCGGTGACACGCTCCTGCACGATGAGTTCCTCGGTACCGTAACCGCCCTCTGCCACGACCCGTGCCATGTCCTGTGCGGAGTCGATGAAGGACACCCCGCGGCTGCCGCGTCCGCTGCGGGGTTTGATCACCAGCCCCTCGGGGGCGGTGTCGGCGGCCTGCGCGGGCCATTCGGAGGCCGCCCAGGTGCGCGGTACCCCGATCCCGGCCGCATCGAGCTCGCGCATGAGGACGTACTTGTCCAGGCAGGTGCGCACGAACTCCGGGCGGGGCAGCAGCACCGTCGTGGCGGGGCCGTCGAGCGCGCCGACCCCGAGGAGTTCCTCGTCGACGAGGGGGATGATCGCCATGGCCCCCTCCTCCGCGCACAACTGCTGTATACGGGGCAGGAACGCCGTGCTGTCGCCCGGCGGAACCAAGCAGCCCCGGTCGGCCAGGTACAGGCCGGGGGCCGTGGGATCGACGTCGGTGGCCACCACACGGAACCCGCAGGCGCGCAGGTGGAGGATGGTGCCGGGTGTGGGAGCCGAGCCGGCGGTGGTCACCACGACGGTCGGTTTCGTCGTTGTCTGGTCTGGCACCGATGCACCCCTCAAGGCTGTCCGGGAGTCAGGGAGGCTGGTCAGACCACAGAGAGTAACGCCGAAAGGCCGAGCGGGTGGCGGATTGGCCGGTTCCGGTTGTGTCGTCGCCGGAGGTGAACCTTTTCGGCCGCTCGCGCGTGTACCCAGATGCCCCCGGGAGGCGAAGGAGAGGGCGGGCAGTGGCCGGGAGACCACCGCCCGCCCTCAGGGCCCCTTTGTTCAGGAGGCCGACTACTGCTCGTAGACCGGGGTGAGGACGGCCCGGGCCAGCGTGTGTGAGAACAGGTTGAATCCGAGGAAGGCCGGGCTGGCCGATTCGTCGACCTCGAGGCGGGCCACGTCCACCGCGTGCACGGCGAACATGTAGCGGTGCGGGCCGTGTCCGGGCGGCGGTCCGGCGCCGATGTAGCGGTTGCTGCCCGCGTCGTTGCGCAGGGTCACCGATCCCTCGACCGGTTCGGAGCCTTCACCCGCGCCGGTGGCCAGCTCGGTGACGCTCACGGGGATGTTGGCGACCGCCCAGTGCCAGAAACCGCTGGCCGTGGGTGCGTCGGGGTCGAAGCAGGTGACGGCGAAGCTGTGGGTGTCCTCCGGGAACCCGCTCCAGGACAGCTGCGGCGAGACGTCCTCACCGCCGGCGCCCATGATTCCGCTGACCTGTGCCTTGGGCAGGGTCCGGCCTTCGGCCACGTCGGTGCTCGTGACCGTGAACGACGGGACCTCCGGCAGGAAGTCGTATGGGGAGGGTGGCGTGGCCACTGGCTGGGCCTCCTTCGCTCGCTTCGGGTGTGCTTTCGGTTACGAAGATACGCCCCAGTGGCCGTTGCTCCACACGTTGCCGGGGACACGGAGGCGTGTCTCGGGAGCGATCGGAGGAAAACCCGGGGGTGTCAGCAAACCGACCGGGCGGTATGGTTTCTGGTAGTACCGACCCACAGGGAGACGCCATGACCACCCCCCGTTGGGGTATGACCGTCCCGCTCGAAGGACTGTCCCTCCTCGAACAGAAGGACCTCTTCCAACGCATGCCCGACCTCGGCTACACCGACGTGTGGTCGGCCGAGGCAAACGGCACCGACGCCTTCACCCCGCTCGCCCTCGCGAGCGAGTGGGCGCCGCAACTGCGCCTGGGTACCGCGATCGTGCCCGTCTACACACGCGGACCCGCGACCCTCGCCATGAGCGCCGCCACCCTCGCCGCCGCTGCACCCGGCCGTTTCACGCTCGGGGTGGGCACCTCCTCCAACGTCATCGTCGAGCGATGGAACTCCATCCCCTTCGAAGAGCCCTACAAGCGCATGCGCGACACCGTGCGCTTCCTGCGCACCGCCCTGACCGGAGAGAAGGTCAAGGCCGACTACGACACCTTCTCCGTCCAGGGCTTCACGCTCGCGACCCCGCCCGAGCAGAGCCCGCCGATCCTCGTCGCCGCGCTGCGCCAGGGCATGCTGCGCCTGGCCGGCCGCGAGGGGGACGGCGCCATCATCAACTGGCTCTCCGCGGAGGACGTGCGTACCGTCGCCCCGCACGTGCGCCAGTTCGGGGAGGAGAAGGAGATCGTCGCGCGGATCTTCGTCGCGCCCGACACCGACCCCGAGACCGCACGCACCATCGGGCGCCGGGCGATCGCGGCCTACCTCAACGTGCCCGTCTACCGGGCCTTCCACGAGTGGTTGGGCCGCGAGGAGCTCGGGCCCATGTGGAAGAAGTGGCAGGAGGGCGACCGCAAGGGTGCCCTGGCCGCCATCCCCGACTCCGTCGTCGACGACCTCCTCGTGCACGGGCCGGCCGAGTACTGCCGTGAACGGGTGCGCGCCTACATCGACAACGGTGTGAGCACACCCGTCCTCGCACCCCTCACCCCGCCCGGCACAGACCCCGCCGCCGTCGTACGCGCCCTCGCGCCCGCGTAGGGACCGAAGACGCTGTGCTCGTGCGAGTGCCCCGGGGCGCGGGCCTCGTGCGCCCGCCCGGCCGTGTGGCACCTGCCCCGGGTCCTGGCTCGGGACAGGTGCCACACCTGCCCCGTGAGCAGCTGCGACGCCGGCCCGGTACCGGATGTCCCCGGCCGGAGACCGGCAGAAGCCCTGGTCGGAGCCGGCGGGGCGGAGGTCACTCGCCCTCCAGGGGGCCGAGCAGGCGTCGGGCCCGCAGGACCAGCTCCAGCTCGAAACGCTCGGCCGGATCGCGCAGCCGTTCACCGAACAACCCCTCCAACTGGCGCATCCGGTACCGCACCGTCTGCGGGTGGATCTGCAACCGTTCCGCGGCCTCGTTCGCGTTGAGCCCGGACTCCAACCATGCCAGCAACGTGTCCGTCATCCGTGTGCGCTGCTGGGCGCGCAGGGCCGACAACGGGGCGAGGCGGGAACGCGCCATCGCTCCCACGAGCCCCGGGTCGCGTGAGAGCAGCAGTTCCGGCAGATGATGGTCCCAGCGCACCACGTCGTCCCCGGTCACGAGCCCGGATCCGACCAACTCGGCCAGGTCCTTGGCCCGGCCCAGGGACTCGGGCGCACGGTCCAGGGGCACACTCGGGCCCAGTACGACACCGAACCCGCGAAAGATCCGCTCCAGCGCACGGGGGCGTCCGGGGCCCTCCGGGTCGGGGACGATGGCGCGGGGGTCGGCCCGGTCCAGATCCACCAGAACCTCGCCGGGCAGCATGGGTGCGGCCTCGGCAGGGCCCTTCTGGTGCAGCAGCGCCACCGCCACACGTTCGGGCACCTGCCACCGTGCCGCACGGGCCAGACCGCCGAACGCGCGGACGTCGTACTCGGTCCCGGTCTCGCCCAGGAGTACCCGCGACAGCCGGGTCCGGCGTCGGCGCAGAGCCTCCACTCCGGCGCCGCGCACGTGCGTGTGCCCTTGCGTCGCCGCGGTCGAGATCTCCTCCTGGAACGCGAAGATCGCCTCGCCGAGCGGCCCCATGTAGCTGCGTGTGCGCGGATCGGCGTCGGCCATGTGCCGCCACGCCACCGCCGCGGTCGTGCGCATCGCCGTGTGCAGGCACTCCAGAGTGCGTCCGAAGCGGGCCTCGTGTTCACCGAACGCACGGAACTGCGTCGCCAGCCCCTCGGCCTGCTCCGGGGCATTCTCGGGGTGGCGCACACGTTCCAGGAAGGCCCCGAGCGCGGTGGCCAGCATCGCGCGGAGCTGGTCGGACTCCTCCGGGTCCAGGGGTGCTCCGAAGCTCTCCGCCCGCCGGCGGATGCCCTCGAGCGCTTCCTCGGCCATGCCGGGTACCAGTGTCAGCAGGGGCGTGCCCACGTCGGGAGGGATCTCCGCGAACGGGTCGGTCCGTGGGCTCTCCCGCAGCGGATGCGTCATCTTCACCTCCGGCGCGGACGCGCGGCAGTGCCGCCCGTGGCACGCCCGCGCGTGCTCTTTCGCGCCAGAAAGTCTTGTGTGCTGCCCGTTCACGGTTTCGAGTGACGCGGGACACGTTCTATCCCACCAGAGGCCGCCGGAGGGGACAACCCCGGCCCCCGTGGAACGCGGGCCGAGCGTGGCCCGTGCCCTCCTGTCTGCACGAGTAGTCACCGGTCCGGTGAATGCGGTAACAATATTCCGCGACCCCCGGTCTTTCCCCCGCTCTACGAAAGGCACGAACCCCCATGCGAGACATCCTCCCCATGCGACGCGCTCTTCTCGCTGTTCCCTCGCTGGCCCTCCTCCTGGCCCTGAGCGCCTGTGGAGGCGACGACGGCGCCGGGGCCGCCCCCGAGGGCGACGGTGCGTCCGCGGCCGAGCAGGCGGCAGGGGACTTCGTCCGGGCCGTGCACGACCGCGACGGCGAGACCGGGTGCGCACTGCTCGAGGAGCCCGCCCAGGACCTCCTCGCCCGGACCCAGGAGGCCGACGACTGCGCGGCCGCTTTCCCGGACTACGCCGAGTCCCTGCCCGATGCCGACGGCCTCGAGGTCGGCGGGGTCGAGATCAGCAGCGACCTCGACGGCGAGACCGAGATCGCCACCGCCGAGATGGTCTTCTCCGGTGACGAGGAAGCAGGCAGTCTGGAACTGCGCGAGGACGGCGAGGGCGCTTGGGCCGCGACCCGCGTCCCGGGCACCACCCTCGGCGGGGCCTGACCCCGTGGCCGCACGGGCCGGGGCCGACAGGTTCCGGCCCGCACCGGGGTTCGCCGTCTCCCGGGACCTGGCATCCGGATCGCTGCTCACCCCGCCCGGTCCGCCCGTGCGCACCGGGGGCTCCTGGACCGCCGCGACCCTGAGCGAGGACGACCCCCCGGTGTGGCCGAGGAGTTCGTCCGCTTCGCTGCCACCGTCCGTGCCACTCAGGCGATGCTGCGGGGCACGGGTGTCCCGGTGGGCCACTTCCGGCCCCCGGTGCACATCACTCTCTGGAGCTGACGGCGCGGTCTCCGCCGCTTCAGCGGATCCTGCGGAGATCGCGGATATCCTTCAACGGATCGCCCCTCCATTAAAGTTTCACCCCTCATCCTTTAATGGAACTGCCCGAACCGCCCCGTTCCGGCACGTCCGCAAGACTGACCCTCCCTCGCTTTCTCCTGCGTAGGCGAGACCAGGTCTTCACCGATCGCCGGGTGGCCGGCTTCCACGGGCGGCAACCAGGGGGCTCGCGGGGGCGTCCCACAGGGAAATCCCCTGATTCGAGGAGAGACATGTCCCCTGTCCAGATACTCCGCACGGTGGCCGCCGCTTCGATCGTCGCCGGTCTTGCCCTCGGGCTGGTTCCCAGCGGATCGTGCGGGGCGGGTTGGTGGGCCCCGGGCAGCGTCGACGGATCCTTCGCGTGGTTCGCCGTGGGGGAGGCGCCCAGGATGGACGCCGGTATTTGTGAGACCGCCATGGCGCCGGTGGGGTCGTGGGCGATCGCGTTGATCGTGGTCGGGGCGACCCTGTTGGCGGGGGTGTGGGCCAACACCCAGTACTGGACGAAGGACCGGCCGAAGGGGTAGGTGACCCGCCCCGTACCCGCTCGCCCGCAAGGCCGGCGTAGGGATCGGTCTCCGGCGGCCCGACGGGCGGTGGCCCGCGGCTGCGGCCGACCACCGCCCGTCGGCCCGCGGGTGTGCAGCTTCCGGCTCAGACTCCGTCGCGGCCGAAGAGGAAGAACCCGTACTGCGTCTCGTGGTCCCGCCACTGCGACCGCAGACCGAAACCGTGCGCCCCCACGTCGCGGGCCAACTGTCGGCCGTGGAACTTCACCGAGTAGCCGACGTTGATGAAGTGGCCCCGCGGTACGTGCAGTGTGAGGCCGAGCCCCGGTATCGGCACCGTCCGGTCGGCCCGAGCACGAAGAATCCCCTCCACGGTCGAGGTCTCCGCGTTGTAATGGGCCTCCGGAACGAAGTCCTCGAGCACGAAGCCGGCGCCGTAGCGACGGTTGAGCTGGGTGAGGTAATTGAGCCGGAAGTCGGCGAAGGCCGAGTACCCCGGGGGATCGTTGTAACAAGTCTCCAGGGCCTCGCGGCTCTTGTCCAGGTCGGCGGAGAGCAGGAAGCGCTCGCCCGGGCGCAGGCTGCGGGCGATCTCGCCGAGCAACTCCTCACGCTCCTCACGCGTGGTGTTGCCGAAGCTGCTGCCGAGGAAGGCGACCGCGAGCGGCTCACCGGGGTGAGTACGGAGCCACTCCAGACCCGCCTCGTACCGTCCCCACAGCCCGGTGACCTCCAGAGCGTCCATCTCCGCGCGCAACGCGTCGCCACTGGAGTCCAGCATGCTCCGATCGACGTCGATCGGAAGATAGGTGGTCGCACGCAGGCGTACGCAGCTCTCCAACAGCAGCCGTGTCTTCTTCGCGCTCCCGCTGCCCAGCTCCGCGAGCCGTCCGCAGGCGAGCTGCTCGGCCAGCTCCGAGGAGTGGCGCTCCAACAGGCTCCGTTCCGCACGGGTCAGATAGTACGTGGGCAGATCGGTGATCTGCTCGAACAGAGCGGAACCGACCGCGTCGTAACCGAGCCAGGGCGGCAGCCGAGGCGGTCTCTGCCGGAGGCAGTCGCGCACGACCGCCTCCTCCGGGGCCGCGTCGTCCCTGTCGGCGAGCGGCACGACGCCGGCTCGCGCCGCCGGTCCGGGTGAGCTCATGGGTTCCTCGCGTAGGCCTCTTCGCGGAAGCTCGACTCGCCGCGATTCCAGTGGTGCAACAGATACTCCTCCATCCGGCCGGCGAGGAACGTACTGCTGCGGACCCCGAACACGACGTCGGAGGCCGACTCGGGCTCGGCCTTCAGCAGCGGCGCGATCACCTCGCGCCGAACGAGCTGTTCGTGCACCGCGTCGGCCTCCACGTGCTCGGCGTAGAACCGGAGGGCGGCCGGACCGCAGCCCAACCTCCGCATGGCCTTGACCAACCGGTCCGAGCCAGGGGAGGAGGTGAGTTCGATGGTGGCGAACTGCCCGATCAGCGCCGCACGCAAGGCGCGGTGCAGCCCGCACAGCGACATGAAATTGACCTCGGCCAGCATCTCGGCGGGAGCGGAGCCGAGAAAGGCGCCGTAGGCGTCGGAGAGACCGAGCTCGGCCATCATGTCGGCGAACAGTTTGGAGTGCGTCCGCTCGGGATCCCCCGCGCCGTACTCGTCGTGCTGAACCGTCACCAGGGCAGCTTTGGGCGGGCCGTGCAGACGCGGGATGACGAAGGACTGCGGGTCGGCCTCCTTCAAGTGGTAGAGCGAACGGTGCGCGACGTATTCGCGCAGCTGCCACAGCTCCCCGTGGCGGCGCAAGTGGTGGGAGACACCGAACGCGTCGACGTGTTCGGCGAGGAGCGCGTCGAGCTCGCCCTCGACGTCCGAGCCGGAGGGCACGTCGTCCCTGAGCGCGTCGAGGAAGACCCGTTCCAACTCGCCGCGGACCGCGAGCACGGCCGGATCCCATTCGCGGTCGGTGTCGACGTCCCGGAAACCGCGGTAGTGGAGTTCGTAACAGCAGTAGAGCGCCAGCTGGAGGTCCCCACCGTACGGTGGAGCCCCGTCCACGCCCGGGAATGCGGGCCGGTTCCCGCGCAGCGCGGACAGAACCGACTCGGAGATCGGTCCACGGGGGGTGGGCAGCGTCGGCGCCCCCGACATCGTCGTGCTCATGGGTCCTCCTCCCCCTCCTTGCCACGTACACGTCGCCGGTGGCTGGTATCGCAGAACGGGCGGCGCCGGCTGCGTCCGCACATGCACAGCGCAGTGACCGCCCGATCGCTCTGTACACGCGTTCCGTCGGGCATCTCCACGTCGACCGGGCCGTGGACGAGGATCGGGCCCTCGCCGGTGACGACGACCCGGCGGCGGTCCTCAGCCATGGCGCGCCTCGATGACCACGAGTTCCTCCTCGACCTGGTCGGGAGCGAGCAGCCCGCGGGCGCGCAGCTGCGGAACGCGTGCCCGCAGTACCGGGCCGAACGGGATGTGGGCCCGGGCCACCACCTCGCCCACCAGGCCGGCCTCCTCGAACCGGTCCACCGTGGCCTGCTCACCGGCGAGCCCGGACTGCACGAGCAGGAGCGCTCCGCCCTCGTTGAGCACCGAGTGCGCCCCCGAGCAGATCCGGTCCAGCAGGAGCCGCCCGTCCGGTCCCGCGTCCCAGCACCTCGCCGTCCGGTGGCGGGACGGCGGCCGACCGGTAGAGGGCACGTAAGGCGGATTGGCGAGCACGAGATCGAAGCGGTGCGGCTTCACGGGAGCGAACAGGTCACCGCGCCTGACCTTCGCCGGGACCCCGTGCAGACGGCTGTTGAGCCAACTCGCCAGGACCGAGCGTCGTGACAGGTCGATCGCGGTGAGGCCGGTGGCGCCGGCACGGAAGGCCTCGATGCCCAGCGCACCGGTACCCGAACCGACGTCGAGGACCGAACGGCCTTCGACCAGGCCGTGCTGACCGCGTCGGCGCAGCACGTGGCGGAGCAGCGAGGTGTCCTCCTGGGCCCGGTAGACGCCCGGCGGTCTCACTAGCAGCATGGGCCGTCCACTACCCGGTCTCCGATCCGAACAATCGTGCCCACCGAGCTTCGGGGCCGCCGTCGTGACCGTGAGCGGGCGAGGCCGGACCTGGAGGCGGTGTTCGGCTGGATCGGCGGGAGGGCGCGCTGGCCATCCGAGACCTGGTCGACCAGGGGTGGCTCCGGGAAAAGGACGGACACCCGTGCCTGCTGCCCGGTGAACGAGGGTGAAGAGCGAGGTGCCCGGTCGCCGCCGAAGAGGGCAGCGGCCGGGCACCGTTGTGTCTGCTGGTCAGCGGGAGAGGGCGGAGGCGAGGAAGCCGGTCCATTCGGCGGAGGGGAAGGGGAGGTGGCCGGAGTCGGGGTGCTTGGAGTCGCGGATGGCGGCGCCGCACGGGAGCTCGGCGACCTCGATGCAGTCCTGGTTCTGTGCGCTGCGGGTGCTCTTGCGGAAGTTCGTGGGGACGTGCGCGACCTCCACGCAGTTGACCCGGTCGCTGCTGTAGCTGGACTTAAAAAACTTCAAGTTTTCAGGTGTTCTCATGCTGTTCGTTCGGCTCCAGGATGCTTTGGAGGAATCTAATGGTGTGTGATGTTCTCAAGGCAGCTGCGTTGAGATGTGAAAAAATAGTTACAAATCTCTGCACAGGCTCTGGTTCTTGGACAAAAAGGCTATCGGTTGCTGTCTCCGTATACACGATGCCAGGGTCGATTCCACCAGGGAAGTCCAGAAGTGCGAATGATCCAGACATTCCGGCATGCATGCCTGCGCTGAAGGGGAGTACCTGGAGATCGATGTTGTGGCGCGTGGCCATGTTGGCCAGATGCTGGAGTTGGTCGCGCATGATGCTGGGGTCGTCCAGTTCGCGCCGTAGCGCGGCTTCATCGATGACCGCCCACAGGTGGGGCGGCTTGTGACGGTTCAGGATGTGTTGGCGTTGTATCCGAGCATCCACATGGCGTCCCACCTCGAGTTCTGAGTAGGCGCCTCCACCCAGAAAGACCGCTTCGCTGTACTCAGGCGTCTGAAGTAGGCCGGGGATGACCATGCACTCGTAAGAGCGAATCATGGATGCTTCGACTTCGAAGTCCGGCAGAGCGTTCCCACCGAAGACATCCTTGTAGTTGGACCACCATCCTTGTTCCTTGGACTCACGGGAGAGCTCGTGGAGGGCTGTCCTGGCGTCCACGGATGCTTTGTATAGGTCGGCGAGGGCATCGATGTCACGAACCTTGATGCGTCTGGCTTCGGCGTTCTCGATGTTGCTGAGGGTGGAGAGCGGGACCTGGGCCTGTTTCGCTGCAGTGGAAAGCTTGAGGCCGTGTGTCTCTCGCAGTCGGCGCAGCTCGCGAGCCAGCCTTCGGCGGCGCACGGTGGGACTGATGGGGCTCTGCATGAGGAGATCCTACTCTGTGGCTCTGCGAATTTCGAAGAGAAGTGGTTGATCGCTCGAAATTCGTGTAGCACTATGAGTGTGTAGTCAGTGACCGATGGATCACACAGGGTTCATGGTCGCTCAGGCTACGCCTTGCCCGTTCCGCGCATCACGGCAACCGTGAGTCTCCTCCAGCGGGCACCAAGCACGACCCCTGCTCATGTACCGCCATGCCAAGGAGTGTGTCCGTCATGCCTGTAACCACCCCCGTCAACGTCGGTACCCCCGCGCCGGTGCCCGTCCAGGGCGAGGCCACGGTCCCGCTGGCCAGCTTCATCCGACCGTTCCAGCGGCACTACTTCTCCGGCCTGCCCGAACGCCCCAACTACCGGGCCCGCAGCTACGGCTTCGCCGGGATCCCCGCTGTGATGCCGCTGGTGCGCGCGTTCCTGGACACCTGCGCGGCCACCGAGTCCGCCGACTACCGGTACCTGTTCACCCTGCTCGGCAGCGAGCTCGCCAACAACGCGATGCGCCACAGCCTCTCCGGGCAGCCGGGCGGCAGCTACACCCTGCGCGTGCACCGCAACAAGGAAGGACTCCGTCTGACCTGCCGTGACCGGGGCGGGTTGTGCACACGCAACGCCCCTCTGGTGCCCGCACCCGAGGGCCTCGATCAGGACACCGAGTCCGGTCGCGGTCTGGCCATGGTCGACGCCTTCGCCACCGAGTGGGGAGACAACGGCAACGCGGAGTACCGGAGTGTCTGGTTCTTCCTGGCCCACGATCTGGCCGGAAGCGACTGGAACACCGTTCGCTGACATGCCCCCGGCATGAGACGGGCCGAGAGAGCGCACCAACGCTCTCCCGGCCCTGAACCCTCAACCCCAAGCACGCATAAGTAAGGAAAAGAGGATCTGATGCAGCACCCTATCCCCTCCCCGCGCCCTTCCAGTGACCCGCTGTACCGCTCGCTCCCAGGCCGGCGTCCCCTGGTGGGGTCCGCGTGCACGGTGTGCGATCACCCCTCCTGCCGGCAGCGCCGGGCCCAACGCCTGCCCCGCCTGGGCGGGCACCGCTCCGAGTTCTCCCGCGAGCACGCCCAGGCCGCCCGGATCCAGGCCCACCCGTGGCCCTCCACCACCCTCAACGGACGCCTTCGGCGCAGCCTTGATCCCAACCGGCACCTCGTCATCTGGTGGGGAGAGAACACCCAATCGTTCTGGATCGCCACGCCCGTTGGGTTGGAAGAGGCCGCCGACGTCGACACCCTGCTGCTGAAGCTGTGGCCGCACACCGACCCGCCCGCCTTGCGTCCGTGGGCCGAGGAGACGGGCGGCAACCGCATCCTCGCCGCAGCCTGACCCCGCCCGAGCAGGCGTACGGGGCGGCCCTCCCCGGGGGGCGGGGAGGGCCTTACCTGCACACACCGGCTCAGCCGGACTGTGCGGGCTCCGTGCTTCCTGGGGGAGGGCCGCGCAGTCGATCGAGGCGACGAAGCGCGGAATGCCGTCCCACCCGGCGTCCGGGGGAAGGTGGGGGTGGCCTCCGTATTGTCCGGCGAGGCCCCCACCGCCCTCCTTCTGCGAGTTCAGGACGATCTTGGGACGCATCGCACTCACCCGGGGTGAGCTGACGCGGGTAGTGCGGAACCCTGTTCCGGCACGGCCCGTCCCCTCGGGGTCGGCCTTGATACAGGACATGCCAAAAAGAGGAAACCCTCCTCCTTTTCTGTTGCTGGATCGAGTGCCAAGCCTGAGGGTTCCCGCACACATGCAAATGTCGTTTTCGCGTTTTTCGCAAAATTGCGCACGACGGTGGTTTTGTTTCGTATATCCGCCGAGGGAAAAAGGTGCATCAGGGGTGTGTCGTTCATGTCTGCCGCGCTCGGCCCCGAGGATTCGGCGGTCCCGCGTGGCAGGGTTGTCGACTGAAACGTGTACGGCTGTTGACCAGTGAAAAGCGTGCGTGATTTTCTCTTCGGTGGCTGGATTCTCGGAACGCCGCTTTCGATGTCTGTGTTCGGGGTGATCGTCCTGACCAGCGCATCGCGGTTTTCTCGTGTCCGTTCTTTTCGGGCGGAATGCCGGTTCTGCTGCGAACGGATCCTCGACGATCCGGTGGGCAGGTGGGCTACCTGCGCAGGGCCGGGCAGCCGCGACGGACGGCAGCGGGAACGGCGGTGTTCGGGGGATCTCCGGCACCCGACCGTGTCGTACCGGTGCCCGGGCCCCGGCGCCCGGTGACCGTGCCGGGCGGCCGGCCGAACGATCACCCGTCCGGACCCGAGGAGGACGAGAAGTGAGGCCCATCCCCGAGGACACCCTCCGCTTCGTCAGACTGTGTGTGCCACTGACCGGATTCGCCCCGTTCGACCTGCACGCCACAGGCATGGCCCAGCTGTACCTGGACACCGCTCGACAGCAGGTGGGCCGGTACAGGCTCGACACATTCCTGACCGAGCTGACGGAAGCCTGCACACCCCTGCTCGATCCGAGCGAGCTCTCCGAGACCGACCGGGAGATCGCACGGGCGATCACCTACCTCTGGTACACCGGCGCCTGGCCGAAGCTGGCAGTGGACGCCCACGCCGATCTGCGGCGGGAGATGGCCAATACCGAGTTCGTCGTCGCACCGAGCACCTACGTCGAAGGTCTGGTCTGGCGTACCTTCCAGAGCCACCCCGTCGGGGCCAAACCTCCGGGGTTCGGCACGTGGGGCAGGGAACCGGCCGAGCTGCCCCCGCTCACCGAGATCGTTCAGGAGTGCGGGCTCGCCGAGCAGACAGGGGGCAGCCGGCCGGAAGAGGAAAGCACCCGCGGCGAACGGTCCGTGCCCGGCGGTACCCGCATCGAACCGCACATGCTGCCCGGCCCCAGGGTGGCCCGCGACGTTCCGCCCTCGGCCCTACCAACGGCCCGGGCCCCGCGATCGGAGAGGAACACCGCATGATCGAGACGACCACGGGTGCTGAAGCGGCCCGGGGCTCCTACGACGCCGTCGTCGTCGGGGCCGGATGGGCCGGAAGCCTCATCGCCGAGAAGCTCGGTAGGCGCGGATGGCGGGTCCTGGTCCTGGAGGCCGGCGAGGCGGGTACCCAGACCTGGTCCGGCTACCTGGACTCGGTTCGGACCTTCCACTCCGCCGTCGCGAAGGTGCCCAACTCGGCCTACCGGCACAACGCCGCCGCTCCCTCCCCCGATGTCCTCGACCTGTCCCCGGACGCATCAGGCTCCGGGGAGGGCAGGCCCGAGTACACCGCCGACGGGTACTTCGTGCAGAAGGGGAAGATGCCGTACGGCACCGACTACGTCCGTGCGCTCGGCGGCGCGGGCATGCACTGGCTCGGTGCCGTCCCGCGCATGCACCCCGACGACTTCACCACGCGGTCGACGTACGGGTACGGCCGTGACTGGCCGATCGACGCGGCAGACCTGGAGCCCTACTACGAGGAGGCCGAGAAGGAGCTCGGCGTCGCCGGCGACGCCGAGGGGCAGCGCCATCTGGGCGTGGTCAGCGACTCGGGATACCTCTACCCGATGCACCGGATCCCGCCCAGCCACATCGACAAGTACTGCCACGAGAAGCTCGAGGGCCGCGAGGTCACCGACCCGATGGGCGACAAACGCGAACTCCACGTGAGGAGCCTCCCGCAGGCCCGCAACAGCACCCCCGCACCCGAGTACGACAAACGGAAGGGTTACCGCCCCAAGGGCGCGGTGGGCCTGCCGAACTACGGGGAGCGCTGTGTGGGCAACGCGAGCTGCGTCCCGATCTGCCCCGTCCAGGCCAAGTCGACCCCGCTCCGTGTCCAGGACGGCTTCTCCGACTCGGTCACCCTTGCCGCGCGCAGCGTGGCCACCCGTGTCCTGCGGGGGCAGGACCGGCGTGTACGGGCGGTGGAGTACCGCTCCTACAACGACCCCGCGTCGCCGACCAGCGAGTCCCACACCGTACGTGCCGACATCGTCGTCCTGGCCGCGCACGCGATCGAGAACGCCCGGTTGCTCCTGGCCTCGGAACTGGCCACGACCAGCGGGCAGGTGGGCAGGAACCTCATGGACCACCCCACGACCCTGGCCTGGGCACTCGCCGCGGACCAGGTCGGCCCCTACCGCGGCCCCGGCCACACCTCGGGGGTGGAGGATTTCCGGTTCGGCGGCAAGCGCCGCGAACGCGCTCCGTTCCGTATCGAGCTCAGCAACTGGGGCTGGACCTGGTCGACCGGGGCACCGATGAGTAACGTCGCCTCTGCCCTGGCACTGGGCGGCAAGAGCGACGGCGGGGTGAAGACCGGGGGAGTGTTCGGTCCCCAGCTGCGGTCACTGCTGGGCTCGACGATCGGCCGCCAGCTCCAGCTCCAGATCGCGGTCGAGCAGTCCGCCGACGAGAACAACCGTGTCACCATCGATCCCCGCCGCTATCGCGACGCCATGGGCAACCCCCGGCCGATCATCCACTACGACCTGGGCGAACACGTTCGCGAAGGTGTGTACGCGGCCTACGAGGTGTCCGAGCGCATCTTCACCGAACTCGGTGCCACGTCCTACACCGACCACGAGCCCGTCGACGGGGTCCCGCCACTGGGCCATTTCGTCCACAGGGGCACGGACCTGACCTACCACGGCGCCGGCCATGGTGCCGGCACGCACATCATGGGCACCGACCCGAACGATTCCGTGGTCGACGCCGACCAGCGCACCCACGACCACCCCAACCTCTACGCGGTGGGATGCGGAAGCATGCCCTCGGTCGGTACCAGCAACCCGACCCTGACCATGTGCGCGCTGGCCCTGCGCAGTGCCGAACGCATCCACCGCGACCTGGCCGCCCTGAGCCAGCCGACCAACCTGCGGTCCCGCGCGAACGCCGAGGAGAAGGTGTGATCAACGCGAACGAAGTGCACGACGCGGGTTTCAAGGTTCCGCGGACGATCCAGGAGCTTCGCACGTACCTGCAAGCGGCGCTGGAGGTGGAGCACTTGACCATCCCGGTCTACATGACGGGGATGTACACGATCCGCCCCGGCACCAACAGCACGGCCTACTACACCATTCGCAGCGTGCTCCTGGAGGAGATGCTGCACATGACCATGGCCGCCAACCTGCTCAACGCGGTCGGTGGAGAACCCGAGGTGGCGCACCCGGAGTTCATCGGGAAGTATCCGGCCCAGCTGCCGATGAGCAGCACCGCTCTCGCCCCCATCGGCCTGCGCCACTTCTCCCGGGAGGCGCTGAACACCTTCCTGGCCATCGAGAAGCCCCGGGCGTTCCACACCGACGAGAAGGACGGGGCCGGCTGGACCTCCATCGGCCAGTTCTACGACACCGTCGGGCAGGGGATCAGAGCCCTGGTCGAGGAGCAGGGCGAGCACGAGGTGTTCACCGGATCCCGGGGCAAGCAGGTGGGACCCGGGGACTTCTACAACTCCGGAGGCGAGGTCTTCCACGTCACCGGACTGGACACCGCTCTGACCGCGCTGGAGATGATCAGCGAACAGGGCGAGGGCGTGCACGATTCGATCTGGGACAGCGACGACCAGCTCTTCGGCGAAGAGCGCCAGCTCGCCCACTACTTCCGGTTCAACGAGATCGCCGAGGGCCGTTGCTACAGCCCCAACGACGCGCCCCAACGGCCGCCGAGCGGACCGATGCTCGACGTCACTTGGGAGGACACCTACCCGATCAAGGGAGATTCCACGGTCGCGGAGTACGGGAAGTACCAGCACGGACGCGCCGTGCACAGGAAGGCCGTCGCGTTCAACGAGACCTATGCGACCCTGCTCAGCTGCCTCGAAACAGCCTTCCGGGGTGCTCCGCAGACGATGGCCATGGCTGTGCCCATCATGCTCGAACTGCGGGACCTGGCCCAGCAGCTCTACCGCAACCCGCATCCGAACCCCGCCCACGCCAAGGACGGTTACTTCGCCAGTGCCACCTTCGAGATCTCCACGTCGCAGATGGAGCAGGCCAAGCAGAGGGTCGCAGACCACGTCGCCGCAGTAGGGCTGGAGGCCGGGCAGCCGGTCGACCTGTCCCGGGACACTGTGGGGTCGAACGGGTAGCCCGGGCACGCGCGCCGGGCCGGATGCCGCCGCTCGGACGGAGCGCTCGCGGGGCCCGCCGTCTTCGACCGGCGGTGTTCGGAGGGCACAGAGGCCGGCGGCCTCGGGGCGTTCCGTGCCCGTGCGATCACCCATGGTGAGGTCTGGGATCGGATGCAACGGGGAACTGGACATGGGGCGGAGAACGGCATGAAACGCGACGTCATGGTCGTCATCGGTGCGGGCGACATGGGGATGGCCACGGTCCGGCGGATCGGTTCCGGCTCCCACGTACTCCTGGCCGACCTGCCCTCCGCCGCCACCGACCGGTTCTCCGCAGGGAACGCCGCCTACGGGTACGCCGAGCGCGGCAACCAGCTCCGGGTGCAGGCCGAGGCCCTGAAACGGGGAGCGCGCGGGTCCCGCCTCAACTCCGTCAGCCCCGGGGCCGTCTCCACCCGCACGAGCCGGCCCGAACTCGAGGCCCCGAGGGGGCCGGCGCGCGCCATGGTCGACGGGGCCGCCGTGCCGCGCCTGGGCACCACCACGACGTCGCCGCCGTCGTGGCCTACCTGCTCGGACCCGACGCCGGTTACGTCTCGGGCACCGACGTCCTCGTCGACAAAGGTGTGGTCGCCTCCATCCAGGCGGGGCCGGCGTAGGGGCCGGCAAGGGCGCGCAGCACCTGCGAGCATCCCGCGTCGACGGTGAGCGCGGCCAGGTCGTCGCACCTGGTCGCGCCCCGGTTCAGGATCACCACGGGTTTGCCCTGCTGGGCGGCCCGCTTGACGAAACGGCGTCCGGAGAAGACCGTCAGCGACGAGCCCGCGACCAGGAGCCCCGCCGCTTCATCCACCAGGGTGTAGGCCTCCTCGACCCGCGGTTTGGGCACGTTCTCCCCGAAGTAGACGATGTCGGGTTTGAGCATGCCCCCGCATCCGCCGCAGTCGGCGACCCGGAAACCCTCGGTGGAGGAGAGCACCGCGTCGGCGTCCGGGGCGAGCTCGATGTCTTCCACCGTCACCGAGAAGTCCGGGTTCAGTTCCGCCAACCGTTCGTCGAGGCTGCTGCGCGCGGTGACCTCACGGCACCCGAGGCAGATCACCCGGTCGTAGCGCCCGTGCAGGTCGATGACGCGGCGGCTGCCCGCGACCTCGTGCAGGGTGTCGACGTTCTGGGTCACCACGGCCGAGAGGAACCCGGCCGCCTCGAGGTCCGCCAGCGCACGGTGCCCGTCGTTGCACCCGGTGCGTTCCATGTGCCGCCAACCCACATGGTTGCGGGCCCAGTAGTGGCGGCGGAAGGCGGCATCGCCCACGAACTGCTGGTAGGTCATCGGGTTGCGCGGCGGCGAGCCCGGGCCGCGGTAGTCCGGGATCCCGGAGTCGGTGGACACCCCCGCACCGGTCAGGGCGAGCACGGGACCGTCGCCGAGGATCGCGCGCACGCGCTCGGCGGTGGCCGTCGGGTCGTCGGCGTCGAGCGTTTCGGACACCCTTCGAGGGTACGTGCCGCGCCGACCGCGTGCGGTGACCTACTCGGGGGAGAGCAGCACATCCGGGACCACACGTCCGTCGGCCTCGGCCATGGTGAAGGTCCACCCGCCCGTCACACCCGCCCCGGTGGGCCCGCCGGGGCGGCGAATTCCTGTGGTGTCGGACACGTCACGCATGAGTGGACGCTCTACGGGGAGGGCCGGGACACAAGAAACCATGAACGGAGGAGATCTTCCACAATGAGCATCAGCGGCATAATCAGCGCACTCGTCGTGGGTCTGATCATCGGTGCCCTGGGCCGCTTGGCCGTCCCGGGCAAGCAGCACCTGCCGATCTGGCTGACGATCGTGATCGGCATCGTGGCGGCCTTCGTCGGCAGCGCGATCGCGGGCCTGTTCACCTCGATGTGGATCTTCGTGCTCGCGGTGCAGGTCCTGATCGCGGCAGCCGGCGTGCTGCTCATCGACGGTGCCTACTCCCGGCGGTGAACCGGGCCGACCCCCGAGCGGCCCGGCAGGAACGGCGAGGCGCCGCCCGCGGTCGCGGGCGGCGCCTCCTGTGTCACGGGCCGGCGGGCCTCACGCGTGTGCGAAACCCGGGTAACCCTGCTCGGCGATCTCGGTGCACCGCTGCCGGTACACGTCCATCCCCGCCGCGTAGGGCATGAACGTCCGGGGTTTGCCGGGGGTGTTGTCGCCCATGTACCAGGAGCCGCCTTCCGGATAGAAGGTGAAGGAGGCGATCTCGGCCACGTGGTCGGTCCACTCCTGCTCCGCGGACGCCTCGGGTTCGGTCGTGCCCACACCTTCGGCATCCAGGTGGGCGATGTAGTCGCAGACCCACTCCACGTGCTGCTCGATGGAGACCATCACGTTTCCCAGCACCGAGGGGCTGCCCGGTCCGGTGAGCATGAACAGGTTCGGGAACTCGGCCGTGGCCACCCCCAGGTAGGTGCGCGGGCCCTGCGCCCAACGGTCGGCCAGACGCACGCCGCCGCGTCCCCTCAGGTCCATACGCAGGTAGGGGCCGGTCATCGCGTCGAACCCGGTGGCCATGACGACCACGTCGGCCGGGTGCTCGGTGCCGCCGGCCACGATCCCGGCCGGAGTGAACCCTTCCACGGGGTGCTCGCGCAATGACACCAGGCTGACGTCGTCGCGGTTGAACGCGGCGTGGTAGCCGGACTCCACACAGATGCGCTTGCTGCCGATGGGGTGGTCGTCGGGGCACAGCAGCTCGGCCGTGGCGGGGTCCCCGACGGTCTCGCGGATGCGTTCACGCACGTACTCGGACATGGCGTCGTTGCTGGTGCGGTTGAACAGGGCGTCCGCGAACGAACCGAGGAACACCAGGCCGCCGTCACGCCACCGCTGGTCCATCTCGGCCCGGCGTTGCTGCTCGTCCAAGCCCTCCGCGCTCTCCGGGGCGGCAGGGAGGGGGAACCCGCCGGCCGAGGCCAGGGCCTCCTTCCGGTACCGGGGGTACTCGGCGCGCAGTTCGTCGAACTCCCCCTCGGCGTAGGGGCGGTTGCGAGCCGGGACCGCGAAGTTGGCGGTGCGCTGCAACACCGTCGTGTGGGCGGCCTGCTGCGCCACCTCGGGCGTGATCTGGATGCCCGTGGAGCCGGTACCCACGACCACGACCCGCTTTCCGCCCAGGTCCACACCTTCCTCGGGCCAGCGCGAAGTGTGCAGGATCCGTCCGGCGAAGTTCTCCGCACCGGGCAGGTCCGGGGTCTGGGGAACGGACAGGCAGCCCACGGCCGTCACCAGATAACGGGCCTCGATCCGTTCCCCGCCGTCGGTGCGGACCTGCCAGCTCCCGGTGGAATCGTCGAAGGCCGCGCTCTCCACCCGGGTGCCGTAGGTGATGTCGCGGTGCAGGTCGAAACGCTCGGCGACGTGTTCGGCGTAGGCGAGGATCTCCGGCTGGCCGGCGTAACGCTCGCTCCAGGTCCACTCCGCTTGCAGGCCTTCGTCGAAGGAGTAGGAGTAGTACAGCGATTCGGTGTCGCAGCGTGCGCCCGGGTAACGGTTCCAGTACCAGGTGCCGCCCACCCCGTGGCCGGCCTCCAGGACCCGGACGTGGAGGCCGACGCGGTCCCGCAGCCGGTGGAGGGTGTACATGCCGGCGAAGCCGGCGCCGATGACGACGGCGTCGATGCGGGGGGTGGGGGACATGAAGGTGTCCTTTCGGCCTCGGGGGAGGGCTCTCGGCGCGGGGAGCGGCATCACGGTACCGCTCGGGCTTCGGCACCGTACAGGTGGGCTCCGGTCCCATGTTGCCCGGGGTCCCCCGAAGTCCGGGGAAGGAGCGGGCCCCGGGGGCAGGCCCCGGGGAACGGTCAGCCCAGGCGGCCGCTGGTGACCGCAGCGGTCACACCCCCGTCGACCAACAGATCCGTTCCGGACACGAAACTCGAGGAGGGGCCGAGCAGGTACTCGGCGGCCGCCGCGATGTCGGTGGGTGTGCCCAGGCGTCCGGCGTTGGACGCATCGACCATCGCCCGCATCGACGCGCCGTGCTCGCTGTCGAGCTCACCGCGGCCCATGGGGGTGGCGATGACGCCGGGACTGATGCTGTTGACCCTGGCACCCCGCTCGCCCCATGCGGTGTCGGCGGCCTGGACCCGCAGGTGGTTGGCGCGCTTGGCGATCGAGTAGGCCGCACCCGGATCGGTGGCGGCACGGTCGGTGATCAGGGGCAGCGACAGGAGTTCCTCGGCCGGGGCGTTGGCCAACGCGGACGCGGCCTCCTCCGGCAGCGCCGGGACCCGGTGCCCGGCCATGCTGGAGATGATCACCCCGGCCCCGCCCGGGGCCATGACGCGGCCGAACTCCTCCAGGACCAGGGCGACCCCGAGCAGGTCCACGGCCAGGATCCGCTCGGCCGACGCCTGGACCGGGGACAGCCCGGCGGTGTGTGCCACCCGGCGGACCTGGCCGAGCTCCGCGGCCGCCCCGGCCAGCTCCGCCACCGACGCACGCGAGGCCACGTCCACGGGCCGGGTCGTGACCTCGTATCCCTCCCCGCGGAGCTGGTCGGCGGAGGTCTCCAGCGCCTCCGGGGAGTGGTCGGCCAGCAGCAGGCGGGCGTCTCCGCCGACGCGCTGCGCGATGGCCCGGCCCATACCGCCGACCCCGATGACCACGGCGATGTCGTTCGTCCTCATGGAGTGCCTCTGATGCATTTCGACGCATTATCCGACATGTGTAGTTTAGGGGTGGGATGCAACGGAGGTGAGAGGTCGGGGCTGCCTTAGCCTGGTCGTGTGTCACGACCCAGCCCGCACCCGGATCCGCGCAAACGACGTTCCCGCGGCGCCATGGAGCGCGCTCTGCTCGAACTCGTGGCCGAACGCGACCTGTCCCGCCTCTCCGTCTCCGACGTGGCCCGCCGCGCACGTGTGCACCGCACGACGTTCTACGAGCACTACACGGACGTGCACGACGTGGCCGCCTCCGCGTGCACGCAGATGTTCGACGAGCTCGTCGACGCCACCCCGGTCTTCCACCTCGGCGGGGAAGCCGACCCGGGACGCGGACGCGAGGAACTCACCGCGGTGTTCGCACACATCGGCGAACACTCCGACCTCTACCGCGCCCTGCTCGGGCCCGAGGGCAGCGCACGGGTCCTCGATCACCTGCTGCGGCGCATCAACGTCGCCGTGCACGTCAACCGGGTGGGAACCGCCGCGACCACCCACGCCGACGACCCGGACGAGGTCCCGCACGACCCCGCCGCGGCCCTGCTGTCCGGCGCACTGATGGGGGTCATCACCGACTGGCTGCGCCGTGGGTGCGAGGGCACGCCGGAGGAACTCAGCGCGGCCGTGTTCCGACACTTCGCCGGCGCCGTCGGCCACACCGCCTGAGGCCCGGAACGGGCGGCAGGTGATACCCGCACCGTCCCGCCCGGTGCGGCAGGGTCAATCGATGTGCTCGAGGGCCCAGGACCCGAGGAGCTCCACGATCCGCTCCCCGCCCGTGGAGTACAGGAGCTCGTGCCGGCCGCCCTCGACCAGGTGCATCGTCTTGTCCCCGGCAGGGATGCGCTCGACCAGGCGCACACTCATCCGCGGGTCCGTGGAATTGTCGGCCGTCCCGTGCACCACCAGGGACGGAACGTGCCAACGCTCCACACGGCGCCACAGACGAGAAGCCGTCTCCAACGTGGTCGCACCCGTGCGCATCGGAAGTTTGCCCACGTACAGCAGGGGTTCGCGTTCGGCCGCACGCAGGGCCACCCGACGCAGTGCGGGATCGGCGGACGGTTCCCGCCGGACCGGGACCGGAACGTGCGGCACCACCCGCGAGACCAGGTCGGCGCCCACCCGCACCGCCCCGGGCGCCCGGGGCACCAGCGCGGGCGCGGTCAGCATCACCCCGCGCACCCCCTCGGACGCGCGCAGCATCGACCCGGCGCTGATGAGCCCGCCCAGGGAGTGCCCGAACAGCAGCACCGGCAACCCGCGCTCCAACATCCGGGCACGCACGTCCCCGTGTTCACGCACGGACACGCACACGTCGGTCACGCCCCGCCGTCCGGGGGAGTGCCCGTGGCCGAGCAGGTCCATCGACCACACCTCCAGACCCAGCCCGACCAGGTGCGGGATCAGCCCGTGGTACCGGTGTACGTACCGTTCGCCGTACTCACCGAAGCCGTGCTGGAACTGGACCAGGGCGCGCGGCGCGGACGGCGGCGACCACACCTGCACCTGTGCGCCCGAGGCGGTCCTCCAGGTCCAGGTGGGGGAGAAGTCCCCGGGATCGGCGGTCACCACGGGGCCTCCGCGTCCTCGGCGCGCGGGTGGGCGTGCTTCCTGGCGTCCAATACTGCTCCCGGGGATGGCGGAGGGGCGGCCGATCCGTTCCATGGACCGTCGGCGGCTCGGGACGAGTGCCGGCCCCGCGCCGACGGGCACCGCCCCTGAACTGTAGAGCGTGCCCACCGCGCCGCCGGGCCCGGGGTGGGCACACACCCGGTTCAGGCGGGTGTGTGCCCCTCCGAGGCGAGCGACTGCGCCGCGGCCTCCCGCGCCCCCTGCGCGGAACCGGACGCCAGCGCCGCCCGCGCGGCCCGTCCGAAGGCTTCCCGCGTGTGGACGGCCAGTTCCGAACCCACCGGGGCCAGTGCGGCAGCCGACACCGACAGGCTGCTGACCCCGACCCCGGCCAGCACACCGGCCAGGCGCGGATCGGTGGCGGCCTCACCGCACACGCCGACCGGAACGCCGTGTTCCCGCCCCTCGCGTGCCAGTTCGGCCACCAGTCGCAGCAACGCCGGCTGCCACGGGTCGTTGAGCTCGGCCAACGCCCCGCTGAGCCGGTCGGCCGCGAAGGTGTACTGGGCCAGGTCGTTGGTGCCCACGCTNCTCGACCATGACCCCGATCCGCTCCGCCCCTGCCGCGCGGGCGCGCTCGGCGAACCACTCCGCCTCGGCGGCGGTGGCCACCATCGGCGCCATCACGCTCACCCGCGCCCCGGTATCGGCGGCGGCGCCGACGATCGCGGACAGCTGGCGTTCCAACAGCTCGGGGCGCTCGAAGGCCACCCGCAGCCCGCGTACGCCCAGCGCCGGGTTGGGTTCCTCCCCCATCGACAGGAACGGCAGGGGTTTGTCGGCGCCGGCGTCCAGCGTTCGCACCACCACGGGCAGCCCCACGAGCGGTTCCAGCACCGCACGGTAGGCCTCGCGCTGCGCGGCCTCGGAGGGCTCGACCGCGGCGTTCAGGAAACAGAACTCGGTGCGGAACAGGCCGATCCCCTGCGCGCCGCCCTCCACAGCGGCCCGGGAGTCGGCGGGCGAACCCACGTTGGCCAGGACCGGAACCGGGTGGCCGTCGCGTGTGCGCCCCGTTCCGTCCCAGGACACCTCGGCCACCGCGGCGGCCCGCACGGGCACGGCCTCGGTGTGCAGCGACACCTTCCCGGTCGTTCCGTCCACGACCGCGCCGTGGGCCGTGTGCTCCAGCAGGCCGCGGACCGCGACCACGGCGGGGATGCCCAGCGCCCGGGCCAGCACGGCGGTGTGCCCGGTCGGGCCGCCCTCCTCCGTGGCCAGGGCCAGCACGAGTGACGGATCCAGGGCCGCGGTGTCGGCCGGTGCCAGGTCCCGGGCCAGGAGCACACACGGCCGGTCCAGGTCGGGGACCCCGGGCGGGACGGTGCCGCGCAGCTCGGCCACGATCCGATCGCGCACGTCGAGCACGTCGCGCACCCGTTCGGCCATGAGTCCGCCCGCGGCGCCCAGCATCCCGGCGAACGCCTCGGCGGCGTCGTGCACGGCGCGTTCGGCAGGTAGGTGCCCTTCCTTCACGAGCGCCTCGGCCTTGGTGGTCAGCGACGGGTCGGCGGCCATCTCGGCGGTGGCCGCCAATACCGCGGCGGCCTCCTCCGTGTTGGTGGCGCGCTCGCGCAGCGCCCGGGCCACGGTCTCGGCCGCCGGGCCGATACGGGCCGCTTCGGCCGCGGGGTCGGAGGGGGCCGGTCCGGCGGCGGGTTCGGGTGCGCGTTCGGTGATGCGCACGGTCGGTCCCGCCGCGGTTCCGGGGCTCACCCCGACCCCGCGCAGCTGTGGACTCGGGTGGGGGAGCGGACCGGTCGCCATGGTGCCTCCGTGTTCTCCGGCGGTTCGCAGACCCTTGACAATATGGCAACAACGGGCAAAATCAGTCAATACCAAATCAGACAACGGAGGGAATCGGGCATGTACGGGGCCGAGCGCCGACAGCTGTTGGCGCAGAAGGCACGCGGGGACGGACGCGTCGACGTCACGTCGGCCTCCGAAGAACTGACCGTGGCACCGGAGACCATCCGTCGAGACCTGGGGGTCCTCGAACGCCAGGGTGTGGTGCGCCGGGTCTACGGCGGCGCCATCCCCGTCGAGCGCCTGGACTTCGAGCCCAGCGTCACTCTGCGCGACCGCACCAACGAGGCCCAGAAGGAACGTATAGCCCGCGCCGCCGTCGAGCACCTGCCCCGACGCGGCACCGTCCTCCTCGACGGCGGCACCACCACGGCCCGCCTGGCCGGGCTCGTGCCCGACGGCGCCGAACTCACCGTCGTGACCAACTCCCTGCCCGCCGCCCAGCAGCTCGTGGCCCGGCGCGACTGCGAGCTCCACCTGCTCGGAGGGCGGGTGCGCGCCACCACACTGACTTCCGTGGGCGCTTGGTCCCAGGACGTGCTCGACGGCCTCACCGTCGACATCGGGTTCTTCGGCACCAACGGGTTCTCCGCCGAGCGCGGCTGCACCACCCCCGACCCCGCAGAGTCCGCCGTCAAGGCCGCCATGGTCCGCTCCTGCCGTCGCCGCGTCCTGCTCGCCGACCACAGCAAGTACGGCGACGACCACTTCAGCCGCTTCGCCCACCTGCACGAGATGGACGCGGTGGTGACCGACGACGGCCTCGACGAACAGGCCCGCGAGGCCCTTGCCGGAGCCGAGACCGATCTGGTGATCGCGTGATCGCCACCGTCACCCCCAACCCCAGCCTCGACCGCACGGTCGCGGTGCACACCCTCCACCGCGGCGAGGTCCACCGCGCCCGGGCCCACCTCGACCCCGGTGGCAAGGGTGTCAACGTCTCCCGGGTCCTGGCCGCGGCCGGACGATCCACGACCGCCCTGCTGCCCAGCGGCGGATCCGAGGGCGCACGCCTGGGCGCCCTCCTCCAACAGGAACGGGTCCCCGTCGCCGAGGTCCCCGTGCGGGGCGCCACCCGCAGCAACCTCACCCTGGTCGAGGCCGACGGCACCACCACCAAACTCAACGAATCCGGTGCCGCCCTGACCCCCGGCGAGGTCCGAGAACTCGTCGAGCGGGCCACTCTCCTGGCCGAGGGTTCCGACTGGCTCGCCACCTGCGGGAGCCTGCCCACCGACGGCCCCGACCACCTGCACGCCGACCTCGTCGAGGCAGGACGCCGCGCGGGCGCCCGCACCGCAGTGGACACCTCCGGCCCCGCACTGGCACGCGCCGCCGAGGCCCGCCCCGACCTGGTCAAGCCCAACCACGACGAACTCGCCGAACTCGCCGGAGGCCCCCTGCCCACCCTCGGCGCCGTCCTCGACGTCGTCCACGGGCTGCGCGGCCTGGGCGTGGGCGCGGTCCTGGTCAGCCTCGGCGCCGACGGGGCGCTCCTGGTCGAGGACGACGGCGCCTGGCACGCCCACGGCCCCGCCCCCGCGGTACTGAGCACCGTCGGCGCCGGCGACGCCCTGCTCGCCGGGTTCCTCGGTGCCGGAGGCAGCGGGCCCGAGGCCCTGCGTTCGGCCGTGGCCCACGGCACCGCCGCCGTCGGCCTCCCGGGCAGCCGCATGCCCGCACCCGACGACCTGCACACGGAGACCGTGCACGTCACCACCGTCGACACCACCCTCACCCTCACGGGAGCAGCACCATGACCGAACTCCTCACCACCGAACTGGTCGACCTCGACCTGGCCCCCAACGAACGGCGCGCCGTGGTGCGCACCCTGGGCGAACGCCTGCACAAGGCCGGTCGGGTCACCGATCTGGAGCGCTTCCTCGCCGACGTGGAGGCCCGCGAGGCGCAGATGTCCACCGGCCTGCCCGGCGGAATCGGCATCCCCCACTGCCGGTCGGAGGCCGTCACCGTTCCCACCCTCGCCATCGGCCGCAGCGCCGACGGGGTGGACTTCGGGGCCGACGACGGTCCCGCCCGCCTGATCTTCCTCATCGCCGCGCCCGAGGGCGGCGACACCGATCACATGACGGTGCTGGCCGCCCTCTCGCGCCGGCTCATGCGCGCGGAGTTCACCGAAACCCTCCTGAACGCCACCGATCCGGCGCACGTGGCCGAGTACGTCCGAGCGGAGGTGGCCCCGTGAGGATCGTCGCCGTCACCTCCTGCCCCACAGGAATCGCCCACACCTACATGGCGGCCGAGGCCCTCGAACAGGCCGGACGTGCCGCCGGACACGAGGTCTCCGTCGAGACCCAGGGGTCGGCCGGTACCTCCGCCCTCTCCGACGAGCAGATCGCCGCGGCCGAGGCTGTGGTCCTCGCCGCCGACGTCGGTGTGCAGGGACGCGAACGTTTCGAGGACAAACCCTGCGTCGAGACCACCGTCAAGCAGGCGGTGAACGACGCCGCCGGGCTCCTCGACCAGGCCGTCGAGGCCGTCGGACAGCAGCAGGCCGGTACAGACGAGGGCTCCGAGGGAGCCGCAGGCACCGCGCAGGAGGCCGGGAACGGGACCGACCCCGCGGCCGCCCTTGGCGAGGGCGCACCGCCGCCCGAGGCCAGGACGACGGGCACGGGCGGGTTCGGCAGCAGCCTCAAGCAGTGGCTCATGACCGGTGTCAGTTACATCATCCCGTTCGTCGCCGCCGGCGGGCTGCTCATGGCGCTCGGTTTCGCCCTGGGCGGCTACGACATCACCGAGGCCCCGCCGGTCACCGAACACTTCGAAGTTCTCAGCCTCACCAGCTGGGCCGCCCTGGCCAACCAGACCGGCACGCTGGCCATGGACTTCCTCGTGCCGGTCCTGGCCGGGTTCATCGCCTACGCCATGGCCGACCGGGCCGCTCTCGCGCCCGGGTTCGTCGCCGGGGCCGCCGCCGTGGCCGTGGAGGCCGGCTTCCTCGGCGGCCTTCTCGGGGGCCTGCTCGCCGGTGCGGTCGTCGCCGGGATGCGCCGTGTGCCCGTGCCGCGTGCCGTGGCCGGGGTGATGCCGGTCCTGGTGCTGCCCCTGATCGGATCGGCGGTGGTCGGCACCTTGATGTTCGTGGTCGTGGGCGAGCCCATCGCCGTGGCCATGCAGGCCATCACCGCCTGGCTCAACGGCCTGACCGGGACCAACGCGATCCTTCTGGGCGGTCTCATCGGCGCCATGATGGCCGTCGACATGGGTGGGCCCGTCAACAAGGTCGCCTACACCTTCGCCGTCGGCGGTCTCACCACCGGCAGTGAGACCGCCTTCGCGCTCATGGCCGCCGCCATGGCCGCGGGCATGACCCCGCCCATCGCCCTGGCACTGGCCACCAAGATCAAGCGCGACCTGTTCAGTCCCGCCGAGCACGCCAGCGCCCGCCCGGCCTGGCTGCTGGGGGCCTCTTTCATCACCGAGGGCGTGATCCCCTTCGCGGCCGTCGACCCGCTGCGGGTCATCCCCTCCATCGTCCTGGGTTCGGCCACCGCCGGTGCCCTGGCGATCGGTTTCGGCAGCACCCTCATGGCACCGCACGGGGGCGTGTTCGTCCTGCCCCTGGTCGGCGGTCCGCTGCTGTACCTGGTCGCGGTCCTCATCGGGATCGCGGTCTCCACCGCCGCCGTGCTGCTGGCCAAGAGCATCGGCCGCGGCGCGCGCATCCCGGCCGAGGTCCCCGCCGCGGCCGCCGCCTGACCCGACGATCCGAGAGGAAGCATCCGTGCACCGACGTGTCACCATCGCCTCCCCCGTGGGGCTGCACGCCCGCCCGGCCTCGCTGCTGGCCCGGGCCGCCGCCGAGCACCAGGGCGCCGTCCGCCTGGCCGAGGTCGTCGACGGTGAGGCCGGGCCCCCGGTCGACGCCGCCAGTGTCCTGGCCCTGATGTCGCTGGGCGCCGCCCACGGCGACGAGGTCGAGCTCACCGCCGACGACGAAGGCATTCTCGACGATCTCGCCGCTCTCCTGGCCGACGAGCACGAAGGTACCCCCGCCGAAGGAACCCCGACCGGTTGAGGCCCTGGAGGGCACCCGTGGCCCTCCCCACCAGCCGCACCGAACACGGGACCGTCGATATCACCTCCGGTTTTCGCGCCCGCCGCACCAGGGCGCTGGAGACCGGAGACGGGACGGTGCACCTGCGGGTGGTGGACCGCTCCACCGTGGAGGTCTTCGGTGACCGGGGCCAGGCGGTGATCACCGACCTCGTGCTGCCCGAAGCCGAGGAAGGCACCGCGTACGTGTCGTCCCTGGACGTGCACGGGCTCGAGTGACCCGCTGCCGGGCCCGCGCCTGCGCGACGTGGGCGGGGCCCGGCCGGGTCCCTGCCCGGGGTCCGGCCCCGCGTTCTCAGACCGCGGGGCCGGTCTCACCCGTGAGCGCGGCGGTGACCTCCTCGACGATGTGGTGGGCCGCGTAGTAGGAGGCCGCGCCCCACACGTCGTGGTCGCCGTGGAAGACCTGTTCCTCCTGTACCGCCGACAGGTTGGCCCAGATCCCTTCGGAGAAGGACTCGGGCGCCTCGGGGTAGCCGGAGCCGGTGAGCACGAAGACCGCGTCGCCGTCGGCGGAGTCGAGGTTCTCGTAACTGCGCGGTACGAAGTCGGTCCCGCCCTCGGGATCGAGCTGGTCGTCGGGGCGGGCGAAGCCGAGGTCCTCCACCACCTGGCCGGGGAAGGAGGCCGAGGTCTCCAAGCGGATCTCGCTCTCGTCCTGCAACCGAACCAGGGACAATTCGGTCTCCGCCGGGTCGGTGCCGGCCCCGGACAACTCCTCGCGGGCCTGTTCGACCGCGTCCTCGTACTCGGCCACGGCTTCTTCGGCGCGCTCGTGTTCGTCCAGGACCTCGGCGACCTCTTCCAGGTGTTCGCGCCAGGAACCGGTGCCTTGCCATTCCAGGAGCACGGTCGGGGCGATCTGCTCCAGGTCCTGCAGCATCTCGGCCTGAGTACCGGTCTGCGTCTGCACACCGATGATGAGGTCGGGCGCGGCGTTGGCCAGCTCCTCGATGTTGATGTCCTCCTCGGAGGGGGAGTTGGTCACCACGTCGAGCTCATCGCCCTCGGCCTCCGGCGGCAGGAACGGTTCCAGACCCTGTCCGCTCTCGCCCGGTGTGCCCATGGTCGCGGCGACGTCGTGTCCGAGCCGGGTGGCGGCGGCCAGGGTGGGGCGCCACAGCACCGCCACGTTCTCCGGTTCGGCGGGGATCTCCACCGATCCGTTGGTGCCCTCCACGGTGCGGGACCCGCCTTCGGGGGATCCGTGCCCCTCACCGTCGGCGGAGCATCCGGTGGCCAGGAGGGCGAGCCCCAGGACCAGGGTGGGGACAGAACGGTAATCGCGGAAAGACAGGGGCATCGATCGGATCCTTCGCATGGAGGATTGGTAAGGTAAGCCTGGCCTGACAACTCGGGTGGCAGGTGCGGTCCGACGCGCCCCACGATGACGCCTCGGGCCACAGTAAGGCAAGCCTCACCTTTCATCGACGCGAACACGAACGGGGGACGCACGTGGTTCCGCGCGCTCCCACACTCCCTCCCCCCGCACGCACCCGACGCGTGGCCCGCCCCGCCGGCCTCCTGCTCGCCCTCGCCGTCCTCGGCGTGTGCGTGCTTCTGAGCGTCTCCGTGGGGTCCAGAGCCATCGCCCCCGGCGAGGTCTGGAACGCCCTCGTCCACTACGACGGCGGCTACGACCACGACGTCGTCCGCAGCCTGCGCGTGCCCCGCACGGTCCTCGGCGTCTTCGTCGGGGCCGCCCTCGGCCTCGCCGGCGCCCTCATGCAGGCCCTGACCCGCAACCCCCTCGCCGAACCCGGCATCCTCGGGGTCAACTCCGGGGCCGCCGCGGCCGTGGTCGTCGCCAGTGTCGTCCTCGGCCTCGGCGGAACCTCCCTGGTCTGGCCCGCCTTCCTCGGCGCCGCCCTGGCCGCCGTCGCCGTCTACGCACTCGGCTCCCGCGGCCGTTCCGCCGCCACACCGGTACGCCTGGCCCTGGCCGGCACCGCCCTGGCCGCCGTCCTCCAAGGGCTCGTGCACGGGATCGTCGTCCTCAACGACTTCGCCTTCGACCGGATCCGTTTCTGGCAGGTCGGTTCCCTCGTCGGACGCGACATCGACCTCTTCTGGCAGGTCGCGCCCTTCCTCGTCGCCGGTATCGTCCTCACCCTCTGCCTGGGCCCCTCCCTCAACGCCGTCGCCCTCGGGGACGAGCTCGCCGCCTCCCTCGGCGCCCGTATCCCCCTCGTGCGCGCGCTGACCGCGGTCGGCATCATCCTGCTGTGCGGCGCCGCCACCGCCGCGGCCGGGCCGATCTGGTTCGTCGGCCTGGTCATCCCCCACATGGCACGTATCGTCACCGGGCCCGACCAGCGCTGGCTCCTGCCCTACTCCGCCGTGCTCGGGGCGGTCCTGCTGACCGCCTCCGACATCGTCGGCCGCCTCGTCGTTCCCGGCGCGGAACTCGAGGTCGGCATCATCACCGCGATCGTCGGCGCCCCCGTGTTCATCGCCCTGGTCCGCAGCAGAAGGATGGCTCAGCTGTGAGCGACACCCTGACCCCGCGGCGCCGCACCGGCCGGCCCCGCCGCTCCCCGCGCGGCACCGTTCCCGTACGGCCGCTGCAGGGACGCATGTCCTTCCTGGCCCGGCCCCGCACCCTCGTGGTCTGCCTCGTGCTTCTGCTGATCAGCGCCCTCACCCTGGCGGTGTCGGTCTCGGTCGGTGACTACGAGGTGTCCCTGGCGGCCGTACCCGGGGCGATCCTGGGCCACGGCGAGCACCTCGACGTCTTCTTCGTCCAAGGCACCCGCCTGCCCCGCGCCCTGACCGCGGCCGGTGTGGGGGCCGCCTTGGGCGTGGCCGGAGCCGTCTTCCAGAGTCTCTCGCGCAACGCTCTGGGCAGCCCCGACATCATCGGTTTCACCTCCGGTGCCGCCACCGGTGCCGTCGCCGTCATCCTCGTCTTCGGTGCCGGCCGCCTCGAGGTGTCCCTGGGCGCGATCGCGGGCGGACTGGTCACCGCCGCGGCCGTCTACCTGCTCGCCATGAAGAACGGGGTGCAGGGCTACCGGCTCGTCCTGGTCGGTATCGGTATCAGCGCCATGCTCTCCTCGGTGCGCGACTACCTCATGACCCGAGCCGAACTCACCGAGGCCCTGGGTGCCCAGATCTGGATGATCGGCAGCCTCAACGACCGCGGCTGGGCCGAGGTCGTGGCCGTGTGGACCGCGTTCGTACTGTTGGGCGGGGTACTGTTCGCCCTCGGCCGGCGCCTGCGTTTCATGGAACTGGGCGAGGACACCGCACGCGGCCTGGGCGTGGACATCCGCAGCACCCAGATCATCGCCTTCGCCGCGGCCAGCGCCCTGACCGGAGCCGCCATCGCCGTGGCCGGCCCCATCGGCTTCGTCGCCCTGGCCGCACCCCAGCTGGCCCGTCGCCTGACCCGCTCCGGCGGGACCACCCTGGTGGGCGCGGCAGCCATGGGTGCGACACTGCTCGTGGTCGCCGACCTGGTGGCCCTGCGGGCCTTGGCACCCACACAGCTCCCCGTGGGTGTGGTCACCGCCGTCATCGGCGGCAGCTATCTCATCTGGCTTCTGTACACCGAATGGCGCGGCGGCCGTGCCTGAGCACAACGAGGAACACATGAGTACCAACGGCCACGACGGCACCCGTCTCCACGGCCACGGCCTGACCCTGGCCTACGATCAGCGCGTCATCTCCCGCGACCTCGGCGTGTCCATCCCCGACAGTTCCTTCACCGTCATCGTCGGGCCCAACGCCTGCGGCAAGTCCACCCTGTTGCGCGCCCTCTCGCGCACCCTGAAGCCCGCGGACGGTCAGGTGCACCTGGACGGCGAGGCCATCGGCTCCTACCCGGCCAAGGAGGTCGCCCGCCGTCTGGGCCTGCTGCCGCAGAGCTCGGTGGCCCCCGAGGGCATCGGTGTGGCCGACCTGGTCTCCCGCGGCCGCTACCCCCACCAGGGATTCCTGCGCCAGTGGTCGGCCGAGGACGAGGCCGTGCTCACCGACGCCATGGAGGCCACCGGGGTCACCGACCTGGCCGACCGTTCCGTCGACGAACTCTCCGGCGGGCAGCGCCAGCGTGTGTGGCTGGCGATGGTCCTGGCCCAGCAGACCCCGCTGCTGTTGCTGGACGAGCCCACCACCTACCTCGACATCGCCCACCAGATGGACGTGCTCGACCTGTGTGCGGACCTGCACCACAACCGCGGGCACACCCTCGTGGCGGTCCTGCACGACCTCAACCACGCCGCCCGCTACGCCACCAACCTGGTGGTGATGAAGGAGGGCGCGATCGTCGCCCAGGGCACCCCCTCGGAGGTCGTCACCGCCGACCTGGTGGAGGAGGTCTTCGGGCTGCCGGTGCGTGTGGTGCCCGACCCCGAGACCGAGACCCCGATGATCGTCCCGGTCGACCGCCGCCCCCAGCGTGCCTGAGCAACAGGCCACGCCGCCGGGGGAAGAAGGGACCGGCGGCGGCCCCGGGGGAAGCCGGGTCCGCCGCCGGCGGGGGAGGGGTCAGCGGGTGCGGGTCAGGGCGTCGAGACGCCGCTGAGCTCGTTCGGTGCCGCCTCCAGCCCTTGCGTGGCCGTGACTTCCAGGGACTCCAGGTCGACCGCGTGCAGCTCGTCCGCGTCGGGGTCGCTCACGTAGGCCGTGGAACCCCGAACGAACAGCGCCGGGCGGGGCTTCTGCCACTCCAGCGGCTCCTCCCACTCGTCCATGAGCTCGACGCCGTCGGTCACCTCGCCCTCCTCCGGGTCGATCACGTGCAGGGTGCCGTCGGTGCCCAGGACCAGGGCCTCACCCTGCGGACCGCGGCCGAGGGAACGGAAGGTGTAACTGGCAGGGAGGTCGACCAGCTCCAGTTCCTCGTCCGCGGTGTCGATGAGCGCGACCCGCTCGGGGCGCTCCAGTTCCGCTTCCTCGTCGACCTTGTAGTCACCCAGGACCACGGGGGAGTGCTCGGAACCGGCCTGATTGCCGATCCGCCCGTAATCGTCCTCGCTGTCGACCTTGGTGAAGCCGTCGCCGTCGTAGATCAGGGCGCCGTCCTCACAGCCCACGACGACGGCCTCGTCCTGGGCCACCGTCTCGCCGTGCACACCCGGGCAGTCCTCACTGCGGGCGATCTCCTCGCCGTCGGGGTCCAGGGCCACGACCCCGTCCACCGACTCCTCGTCGCCGAGGGTGTGCAGGAGCTGCCCGGAGGACAGCTCCACCGCGACACCGTGGTGCGGTTCGTCGGCGGTGTGGGTGTCGGCCTCCTCCGGGGTGACCTCGCCGGCGGCCTCGCTGTCGAACACGGTGATCTCGCCGGTCCCGTCGTCGAACAGCGCCGTGCGGCCCTCGTGCACGACCACGTGGCCGGGTGTCTCGGCCCCGAAAACGGTGCCGGTGAGTTCCCCGGCGACCGCATCCAACACCTGGAAACCCTCGGAGGTGGAGACCAGCAGGTGTCGGCCGTCCCCGGTGGGGTTCAGGCGGTTGAACCCGTCGAGCTCGATGTCGGCCTCCACCTCCAGGGTGGAACCGTCCAGGACGAGGACGCCCCCGTCGTAGGTCGTGACCACGGGGTCGGTGACGTCGGCACCCGTGTCGGCCTGCGTGGCTCCGTCGGTCTCGCCGCCGCAAGCGGTCAACAGCAGGGCCGACACGGCCAGGGCAGCCGGGCCCGTGTGGCGTGGGGTGAACATGGGATTTCTCCTCATCTGCGGGGATGTCGTGTGGGGGAACAAGGGGGTCAGTCCTGGTCCTCGGCCAGGGCGTCGGCGATGGCGTCGGTGTTGGCGCGCATCATCTCCAGGTAGGTCTCGGCGCCCCCGCCCGGTGCGGTCAGCGACTCCGAGAACAGGGGCACGACCTCGATCTCGGTGTCGGCCTCCTCGGCCATGGCTCGGGCGAGCCGGTCGGGCTGGGAGGAGTCGGCGAAGACCGCCCCGACCCCGGCCCGGTCGACCGCGTCGGCCAGGGAGGCCAGATCCGAGCTGCTGGGGGAGGCCAGCGTGGTGCCGCTGGGAACGACCGCGCCGATCACCTCGAACCCGTGGCGTTCGGCCAGGTAACCGAAGACGTGGTGGTTGGTGACCAGGGCCCGGCGTTCCTCGGGCAGGGCCTCGAAGCGCTCGGCCATCCAGGCGTCGAGCTCCTCGACCTGCCCGCGGTAGTCCTCGGCGTCGGCCCGCACCGCGTCGGCGTCGGCCCCGTCGAGCTCCTCCGCACCGGCGTCGGCGATGAGGTCGACGGCGGTGGCCACACGTCGGGCATCGGTCCAGAAGTGCGGGTCGGGTGCGCCCTCGTCCTCGTCGGAGGTGAAATCGATCGGGTCCACGTGCGCGCCGACCTCCAGGGTGGGCACCCCGGCCTCCTCGGCGGCGGCGACGTGGTGTTCGACGCCTTCCTCCAGGCCGAGGCCGTTGTGCACGACGAGGGAGGCCGACTCGAGCAGGGCCGCCTCCTGCGCGGAGACCTCGAAGGAGTGCGGATCGGTGTCGGGCGGCATCAGCACCGTGACCTCGGCCCGGTCGCCGAGGACGTTCTCGGCGATGTCGCCCAGGATGTTGGTCGTGACCACCACCTGTTCCTGCGCGCCGGCCTCGCTCGCGCACCCGGTGAGGGCGAGTGCCAGGGCCGCGGCGGCGGACGCGGGCCCGTGCGCGGGGGTACGCATCAGTATCCCGTCCGGACCATGAAGTGCGGGGCGGGTCCGGTCTCCAGTTCCCTGGCCACCCGCAGGTCGTCGTCGTGGTCGATCTCGTACACGAGTCCCTCCTCGGGATCGTTGACGTAGGTGCGCCCGGTGCCGGCCTCGATCACCGGGGGGTGGTCGGGGCCGACGGTCCCGAGCAGGTCGGCCGAGGCTTCTTCCTCGCCGGTCTCCGGATCGAAGGCGTGCAGGCGGCCGTCCCCGGTCAGGGCCAGTACCGGGCCGCCCGCCCCGATCGCGGTGGCCGCGACCGTGTCGGGCAGGTCGATGCGGTCCCATTCCTCGGAGTCGGACTCCAGCACCCACACGCCGTCGCCGCCGGCCGGGGCCGCGACGGTGGAAGCGTGCGGGCGGTGGTGCAGGGTCTCGGCGCGTTCGTCGGCGTCAGTGCCCTCGGGGTAGGGGACCGAGGCGGCGGAGAACTCCCCGTCGGACTCGGTCACCTCCAGGGCGCCGTGCTCGCAGGCCAGGAANCCTCTCGGCCTGTTCGCCGTCCCCGTCCAGTACCTCGACCGTCCCGTCGTCGCCGACGCGGACGAGGAATCCGCGGAACGGGGCCAGGAGCGAGCCGGGACCGGCATCATCGGTCCCGGGGCCGGCGGTCTCCACGCCGCCGTCCTCCAGGGAGGAGCGGTCGAGTACGAGGCTGTCCTCCTCGCCGGAGAGCACCGCGCGGGTGGTGTCCGCGGCGACCCGGGACGGGCCCTGCACCGGCACCTCGCCGAGCTCTTCGACCGGTGCCCGGTAGTAGTGGTCGTGGTCGCCGTGGTCGACCGTCCACACCCCGGTGTCGACCACACGGGTGCGCTCGCCGTCGGACAGGTGGGCGAAGCGGCCGTCCCCGGTCAGGGACAGCGGTTCGGACAGCGGGTCGAGGTCGGTGGTCTCCTCGGTGACCAGGTCCAGGACCTGTGCTGTGCCGCTCTCGTCGGCCACGACCAGGCGCGGCTGGGGTTCGGTGGCCTCCTCGGCGCCCTCGACGTGGCCGTGGGGTGTGGCCTCGGCGCTCGCCTCGCCGGCCTCGTCCGCCGGGGCACCTGTGGTGCCGCACGCGGTGGCCACGGCCGTCAGGGCCAGGACCCCGGCGGTGAGCGGAAGGGCGCGCGGGGTGCGGTGGCGGGGTGGCTGGATCATGGGGCGGGGATCCTCTCGCTGCGGGCCGTGCTCTCGGAGCCGGCGGCGGGTACGGGTGGGACGGGGAGCGGGGAGGTCCGTCGGGTCAGTGATCCGCGCACGTGTGCGGCCAGGGCCGAGAGGAGGAAGAACCCGACGGCGGTGGCGGTGATGGTGGCTCCGGCGGCGGTTCCGGCGTGCCAGGACACGAGCAGGCCCACGTAGGTCGCGGCGCATCCGAGCACGGCCGAGCCGAGCATGATGCCCGGGACGGTGCGGGCCCACAGAGCGGCCGTGGCGGGTGGGGCGATGAGCATGCCGAAGACGAGCAGGGTGCCGACCACGTGGAAGGACGCCACCACCGCCAGGGTGACCAGGGCCAGGAGTGCCGCATGGGCCCAGCGGGGCGAGAGCCCCAGGGTGTGGGCCTTGCGCGGGTCGAAGGCCAGGGCGAGGAAGGACCGGTGCCCCACGAGCGCGAGGGCCGCGACCGCCGCGAGCGCGACCGCCAGGTGCACGAGGTCGCGCGGGGCCACGGCGAGCACGTCCCCGAACAGGAACGCGGTCAGGTCCACGGCGAAGGACCGCGAGTGCGAGACCACGATGACACCGATCGAGAGCATGCCGACGAAGAGCAGCCCGATGCTGGTGTCCCTGGACAGCCGGGGCGAACGGCTGAGCACGGTGACCCCGGCGGCCATGGCGCCCGCGGCCAGGGCACCCCCGACGAAGACGCTCCCGCCGAGCAGTGAGGCCAGGGCCACACCCGGGAGCATGCCGTGCGAGACGGCCTCCCCGAAGAAGGCCATGCCGCGCAGCACCACCCACGTTCCCGCGAGCGCGCAGGTCAGCGATACCAGGACGCCGCCCCACAGGGCGCGCTGGACGAAGGTGACCTCGAAGGGCCCGATCAGTGCTTCCATGACCGATACTTTACAATGAAAACCGTTATCATTTGCAAATCGAACGCGGAGCGGAGATCACCATGACCACGACACGGGTGCACCTGGACGCGGTGCACGCCGGGTACGACGGGGACGACATCCTGCGCGGTGTGAACGCCGACCTCCACGCGGGGGCCGTCACCGCTCTGGTCGGCGACAACGGATCCGGGAAGTCGACCCTGCTCGGGGTGTTGGCCGGAACCCACCCCCTGCGTTCCGGCCGCGTCCGGCACCACGGGCCGCAACGGCCCGCGTTCGTTCCCCAACGCAGCGCGGTGCCCGACGCGCTGCCGCTCACCGTCGTCCAGACCGTGCGCATGGGGCGCTGGGCCCGCCGCGGTGCCTGGCGGCGCCTGCGGCGCGAGGACCACGAGGCCGTCGCACACTGCTTGGCCCGGCTCGACATCGCCGACCTGGCCGGTCGGGCCCTCAACACGCTCTCGGGAGGCCAGCGCCAGCGGGTGCTCGTCGCCCAGGGCCTGGCCCAGGAGGCCGAACTGCTGCTCCTGGACGAACCCTCCACCGGGCTGGACACCGACGCGCGCTCCGCCATCGCGCATGTGCTCGCCGAGGAACGCGACCGGGGCCGCGCCGTCCTCGTGGCCACTCACGCCGCCGAGGAGGCGCGCGGCGCCGACCGGATCCTGCGCCTGCACGGCGGGCGCCTCAGCGAGGGGACCACACCCTGAGGCCGTCCTGCCCCGGGAAACTCACGGCTCGCCCTGCCCAGGGAAGGGGGACTCCGCACGTGCCCGCCGCAGCGCGCGGGCCCACCACAGGAGCTGGTCGAGGAAGACCTCCGTCACCCCGGAGACGGCCTCGGCCTCCACCGGGCGTCCGTCGTGGTCGAAGACCTCCCAGAAGTTCGGGAACAGCACCGCTTCACGAGGGGAGACCGTGTTGAACTCGGCGAAGACCCCGCGCAGGTGCTCCACCGCCTGCACCCCGCCGGTCATTCCGCCGTAGGAGACGAACCCGACGGGCTTGGCCGTCCACTCTTCGTGGAACCAGTCGATGACGGTCTTCAGCGAGGCCGGGTAGCTGCGGTTGTAGACCGGGGTCACCACCACGAAGGCATCGGCCCGCTGCAACCGCTCGCCCAGCGCCTTGACCGGTTCGGGAAGGGGCTCGCCCGGGTCGTTGCCGTTGAGTACGAGGGGCAGCTCGTACTCGGCCAGGTCGACCGTTTCCACCTCCAGATCCGGTCGGGCACCGAGCTGTCGGGAGATCCACCGGGCCGGGACCGGGCCGAAACGGTCCTTGCGGACACTGCCGATGATGAGGGCCACCCGCAGGGGGACGGCCGTGTGGGCGGGGGCGTGCGCGGAACGCTGTGTGTCGGTCATCGCCGTGTGATCCTTCCGGGACGTCGTTCTGTGTCGATGCCCCGACACTCGCCCCGCTGGGTTCCGGAAGGGTTCCCCCCGGGTTCCGGGGCACCGGGTCGGCCCGGAACCCGCTCGGCCCGCCAGGGGTGTCAGCCGGAAGGTTCGGGGACACGGCCGAGGGCGTGGGACAGAACGGAGGCGGCGTCCCGTACCCGGCCCCGTTCCAGCGCCGCTTCGAAGGCCCCCTCGTCGATCCGCCGCAGTACCGAGGCCCGCGCCGCGTCCAGGTCGGCCCGCTCCAGTACGTTCGGCGCGGCGCCCGCGCGCGTGGTCTCGGCCGTACCCAACGCCTCGGCCGCACGCGCCGGTTCACCGCCGAGAGCCCACACCCCGGCAGCCAGCTCCAGGGCACGGGCCTGCACCGGCCCGGCCCCCGTGGCCACCACGGACGGGAGCAGGCCCCGCAGGGCCGCCGCGGCCCGCCGGTGCTCGCCCTCGGCCAACGCGAGGAACCCTTCCTCGAAACCTGTGAGAGGACCGGTTCCGCTGACCGCTCCGGCCCCGGTCCACCGGTCCAGGAACCGGCGTGCGCGGGCGGGGTCACCGTCCCGGCGGGCCACCATCGTCTCGGCCAGGTCGGCATAGCCCAGGCAGTAGGTGTCGACGAGCTCACCCGCCTGTTCCCTGGCCTGCCGCAGCAGGACGGTGGCCTCCTCCTTCTCGTCCGCGCGGAGCGCGCAGACGGCCAGACTCACCCGCCACCAGGAGACCTCCGACCGCAGGTTCAGGTCCTGGCACAGCTCCAGTGCCCGTTCGGCGATCGTGCGTGCACGGTCGTGGCGGCCTCGAACCTCGGCCTCGAGGTGGTCCACCTCCAGGCTCTTGGCCACGGCCCACTCGTCGCCCGCCTCCTCCAGGACCGTCCGGGCCGCGCGGCCGTCGGGCAGCCCCTCGGGCAGGATGCCCTGCACCCATAGGCGCACCCAGTCCCTGTAACAGACCGCCACGGCGGCGGCCCGGTCCCGGCCGTGCTCGGACAGGGCACCGACCGCATCCGACATGTGGTGCTCGCCGGTTTCCTCCTGGCCCAGGGTGAACAGGGTCAGACCGGCGAACCACTGGACATCGGCGCGTTCCACCGGGGCCGCGTCCCCGAACAGGGACAGTGCACGTCCGATCCGGGCCTCCGCCTGATCGGGGTGTGCATGGGCCCCCAACGTCACGCACAGGGCGTTCGCCCGGGCGAAGCGGTCACGGTGCGTGCCGGGCAGCGCGATCGCGGCCGCCAGGTCCTCACGCACGTGCGACATACGCCCGGTGATCCATTGGAACCAGAACGTGCCCAGCGTCAGCTCGACGGCACAAGCACCGTCCCCGACGGCCAGCGCCGTTTCCAGGGCCTGCCGTAGGTTCACGTGTTCGCTCTCCATCCGGCACAGCCACGCGCGTTGGTCGTGCCCGCGCAGGCCGGCGTCGGCCCGACGGGCCAGCTCCGTGTAATGGTGCAGGTGGCGTCGGCCGATCTCCTCGGCCTCGCCCGCCTCGGCGAGTTTCTCGGCCGCGTAGATCCTGATGGATTCCAGGAGCCCGAACCGCCGCTCGCGGCCCACCAGGGTCGAGGTCACCAGGCTGCGGTCGACCAACCCGGTCAGGACGTCCAGGACCCGGGAGGAGGTCACCCCCTCGGCCCCCGTGCCGTCGGGGTCGGGGCAGACCGCCTCGGCGGCGGTCAACGGACAGTCGCCGCGGAAGGCCGCGAGGCGCCTCAGGACCCTCCGCTCGTCGTCGTCCAGGAGCCACCAGCTCCAGTCGATCACCGCCCTGAGTGTCTGCTGGCGGCGCGGCACTCGCCCGCCCGGTCGGGTAAGCAGGTCGAGGCGGTTGGCCAGCCGCTCCGACAATTCGTGGACCGACAGGGCGCGCACCCGGTTCGCGGCCAGCTCCAACGCCAGCGGCAGCCCGTCCAGGGCACGGCAGACCTGCGCCACCACCGGAGCGGTCTCCTCGTCCATCACGAAACCGGGGTCCACGGCGCGTGCACGCTCGGTGAAGAAGCGCATCGCCGGCCCGGGACCGTGGTCGGCCGTGGTGGTCAGCGGACGCAGTTCATAGCGTTGCTCGCCGGGCAGGTTCAACGGTTCCCGGCCGGTGGTGAGCACCCGCAGCCCCGTCACGTTCTCCAGGAGTGCTGCGACGAAGGCCCCGGCCTCGTCGATCACGTGCTCGCAGTTGTCCAGTACCAGCAGTGAGGGCCGCCCGCCCAGGGCGTCCCCGAGCCGGTGCAGGCAGTCGTCGGGAACGGTGCGCACCGGGAGCCCTATCGCGGCCGCGACCAGGTCGGTCACCCGGTAGGCCACTTCCCACCCCTCGGCCCGGTCCGTGAGCCCCGGAGAGGGAGACAGCGCCGTCAGGTCCACGAACCACACACCCCGGGGGAAACGACCCCTCCACGCGTGCGCCACGTGCACCGCCAGCCGGGTCTTGCCGACCCCGCCGATCCCTGTCACGGTCAGCAGCCGCCCGTTGCTCAGGAGCCCGCCGACCTCGGCGGCCTCGTTCTCACGACCGATGATCGACGAGACCTCGGCCGGCAGTCCGCCCCGGGTCGGCCCGGTCCTCTCTCCGGGGCGCTCACCGGTCTGCGGGGTCAGTTCCGGGTCGTGCCGCAGGATGCGCTCGTGGAGCGCCCGCAGCGGCGGTCCAGGATCCGCCCCGAGCGCCTCGGCCAGGTGCCCGCGCACGGACTCGAACAACATCAGCGCGTCGTGCTGGCGCCCGGTCCGGTACAGGGCCGACATCAACGCCCCCGCGAGCCGCTCCCGAGTGGGGTGCGCCTTCGCCGGGACGGTCGCCAGCTCCACCGCGGCCTCGGCCTCGCCGGTCTCCACCAGAGCTTCGGTCCGCTCCTCGACCGCGCTCAACCGGGCCTCTTCCAGCGCGGCCAGCTCAGGGGCGAGCCAGAGTTCGTCGGCCACGTCCGCGTACGCCTCACCCCGCCACAGCGCCAACGCCTCACCCGACAGGTCGGCACGCTCGCGCGCCGATCCCGCGGCGCGCGCACGTTCCACCAGGTCCCGGAACCGTTCGGCGTCCACCGCCCCGGACGGAAGATCCAGCCGGTAACCCGCGGGGGTGTGGACCAAGAGGCCCCGGCCGCCGTCCCCGGCCAGGTCCAGGGCGCTCCTGAGCTGGGACAGCTTGGACCGGAGTACACGTGTGGGCCGGGCNGCGGGGACCGCCTCGCCCCGCCGAGAAACCAGGAGGGCCAACAGCAGCCGTACCTTGCGTTCCGGGACGGGAACCCCTTCACCGGCATCGGTGCTCAGACGCACCTGCCCCAACACATCGACGTGCATGCCCACATCCTCCTACGGACACCCGACCGGGGGCCACGGCGCTCCCGCGTCCCGGCCCCGGCCGACAGGTCGCCGGAACCCTTCCGGAACCCTCATCGGCCACGGTCGGAACATCGCACACCCCACAGGAAGGAACGGACCATGCGGCACGAGGACCCTTGGAACACCGCGGCACTGGACCTGCGGGCCTACTACGAACGCCTGGGGGTGGAACCGCGCGTGCCCGACCGTGCGACCCTCGACCGTCTGAACGAGGCCCACATACGCACTCTCACCTTCGACAACATCGACGTGCTGCTCGGCGACGGCCCACACGTCGACCTGGCCTCGGTGAGCCGCAAGTTCCTCGAGCAAGGGCGCGGCGGATACTGCTTCGAGCACGGCGTCCTGTTCGCCGCTGCCCTGGAACGCCTCGGCTACGACGTACGGCGCCGCTTGGGGCGGGTGGGTGACCCCGCGGAGTCGGCGCGGGCGCACATGGTCGTCGAGATCGTCCTGGACGGGCGCCGGTGGCTGGCCGACCCCGGGTTCGACGCCAGGTTGCTGCGGCCGATCGAGATGCGCGACGGGGCACAGGACACCTACGGCGGGGCGACCCACCGGATGCGCCGTGTCGTGGAGGAGGAAACGGTCTTCTGGGAACTGCAGCGCTGGACCCGTGGTGCGTGGGAACGTCAACACACCACGGACGAATTGCCCGTACGCCCCGTCGACGTGGCGATGGCCAACCACTACGTGAGTGTCCACGGCGGTTCGCCCTTCCGGTCCATGCTGACCGTGTCCGGCCACCTCGCGGACGGCAGCCACGCGACCCTCACCCACGGGACCGTCACCGTGCGCCGTCCCGGCACACGCACCACCAAGCGCGAACTCGGCAGAGGCGAACTCGATGAGTGGCTGGACCGGCTCGGGGTGGCCCTGACCGGAGGCCGACGGGACCGGCTGCAGGCGGCCGTGGCCGGGCTGCACGTCGACGACCCTTCCTGAACCCGGTACATGCCGGACCGGGAAGGGCCGCCGACGCGGAAACCCGTTTCCTGCTGACGGGCCCGATGCGCCTACCGGGACTCGCCGCCCGGACGGAACCGGGCGAGCGGGTTCTCCAGGGTGCCGGCCAGCTGCAGGGCCCCGGCCGGGTCCTGCAGGTCCACCATCTGCTTGTTGTTGCGCAGCTGCAGCCGGTTCAGGCACGAGAGCGCGAACCGGTCCACGAACAGCGACTCACGCTCGAACCTCTCCGCCAGGTGCGGCACCGAGTCCTGGTAATCGGTCACGCACCGCGCCACCGTCGACCAGAACTCGTCCTCGTTCACCACGCCCTCGTCGGAGAGGATCCCGTTGAGGAACCGCAGGAAGCAGTCGAAGACGTCGGTGAACAGCGACAGCAGCCGCTTGTCCTCGGGTACTTCCGCCCGGATGCGCTCCACCGCCTCCGGCAGCACCGCGTCCTCGCTCATCACCGCGATCTCCTCGGCGATGTCCTTCATCAGCACACGCTGGGGCACCCCCTCGTGCAGCACCATGATGACGTTCTCGCCGTGCGGCATGAACACCAGGTCGTGGGCGTAGTAGGAGTGCAGCAGCGGCACCAGGTAGGCGTCCAGGTACCGGCGCAGCCACTCGGTGGGCTCCAGGCCCGACTCGGCGATGAGCTCGGCCGCCAGCGAGCGTCCCTCGGCGTCGGTGTGCAGCAGCGACGCCATCGTCGCCAGGCGCTCGCCCGGCCCCAGGCGCGGGACCGGGCTCTCGCGCCAGAGTCCCGCCAGCATCTTCAGGTACGGCGAGCCCTTCGTGGCGGCTCGCGCGTAGTGGTCGGTGCGGTAGCCCACCGCGGCCCGCTCCCGCAGGACCCCCACCCCGGTCGAGGCCAGGATCGGGTCGCCGGCCACCAGCTCGGTGAGCCAGTCGTTGATGGCGGGCGTGGCCTCCATGTACTCCGACGACAGCCCGCGCAGGAACCCCATGTTCAGCACCGACAGCGCCGTCTTGACGTAGTGCCGCTCGGGCGAGGAGGTGTTGAAGAAGGTCCGGATCGACTGCTGGGCGCGGTACTCGTCCGGTGCGTGCCCCAGGCACACCAGGTCCCGGCGTGCCACGTCCGCGGCGAAGGTGACCGAGATGCGGTTCCACCACTGCCACGGGTGCACCGGGATCAGGTGGTACTCGGCCGGATCCAGCCCCAGGTCGCGCATCCGGGCGTTGAAGGAGCCCAGCACCCGAGTGCCCAACTCCTCGGCCAACAGCTGCTCGCGGTCCACGTCGTCCGAGCAGGTGAAGGTGGTCAGCGACCGCCGCGCCGCCACCCACACCAGGCGCACCGGGGCGGCCGCCTCGGGGGCGAAGGCCGCGTACTCGGCGGCGTCGAAACCCAGCCGCCCGTTGTTGGCCACGAAGCAGGGGTGGCCCTCGGTCATGCCGGCCTCGATCTCCTGGAACCCGGCCCGTGCCAGCTCGGCGGCGCTGCGCGGGCCGTCGGCCATCCGGTAGACGTTCCCGGCCAGGGTGCTGGTGATCTCCTCCAGGTAGACCGGCAGCACCTCGTCGCTGAGCCCGAGCGTCTCACGCAGGTCCAGGACCAGGTCGAGGGCGTCCACCGGCAGGGCCTCGCCGCCACGGCCCACCCGCTCGATGCTGTCGGCGTCGACCTTCCAGTGGTCCAACGCCATGACCCGGGCGGTGAACCGGTACTCGGCGCCGCCGTCGTCGCTGCTCAGCGTGTACCGCTCTTCCCCGGCCGGTTGCGGTTCCAGCAGGCGCTCGTGCGTGAACTCCGCCAGGGCCTTGCGCACCAGCAGGCGGTTGGCGCGGTCCCACAGTTCTGGTGTCAGATGCGCCGTCGCCTCCTGGGGCGCGGCGCCGTACGGCCGAGGGGCTGCCGTACGGGGCTCGTCCCGTCCCTGGTCGGTGTCGGTCCGGTCGTGGTGGGTGCTGACGCTCATCGCCGGTCCCCTCCCGTGGTCGTCTCGGCCGCCGTCGCGGCCCCGAACTGGTCTCTGCTGCAGAAACTGAGGCGGGCTTCCTTGCCGCCCAGGGCCACCGTGCGCTCGACGTGGAACCCCATCGCCGTGTTGAGCGCGTGCACGGGCCGGTTGCGCACGTCCGGTTCGACCACCACCCGGTCGGTGCCGGGGTCGGCGAAGGCCAGCTCCATGACCGTGGTGATCACCGACCGCGTGAACCCCGAGACCGGGGTGTCGGTCGGTGCGACCAGGAAATGCATGCCCGTGTCGCCGGGCAGCACCGTGTACACGTCTTTCAGTTCGCTGTGGGCGGGGTCGTACAGTTCCACCAGGAACCTGGGCTCGCCCTCCCACTCGCCGATGTAGGCCTGTTCGTGCTCGGAGGCGACCGTGGCCCGGAACTGGCGTGCGATGTCGTCCCGGCTCGCCTCGGTCAGCAACCAGAACTCCGACTTGGGGTCGGTCAGCCACCGGTGCAGCATCGGGATGTCGGATCCGGGGTCCAGGGGGCGCACGGTGAAGCGGCCCAGCAGGGGGTCCTCGCGGGTGAACACCGTGGTCTCGTGTGCGGACTCACTCATCGGTTCGAGGCCTCCAGGGGAGCGTCGTCGGTGGCGGGCAGGGGCACCAGGTCGTCGCCGTCCCACGTCCCCGCGGCCGTCCCGCCGGGGGCACCGAACTCCTGGAAAGCGATGGAACGCTCCACCGTGTAGGGCTCGCGTCCCAGCATTGCGCGCAGGATGCAGGAGTTGCGGTAGGCGCCCATGCCCAGGTCGGGGGAGACGAACCCGTGCGTGTGCAGTTCTGCGTTCTGCACGTAGACCGCACCGGTCCCCTCGGCGGCCCCGCCCTCGTGCGCGGCCCGGTCCACCCGGTAGTCGCGGCGCACCGCGAACCGTCCCGGGCCGTCCCATGCCAGGCGGTCGGCGATCGGCTCCAGGAAATCGGGGACCTGGTACCGGTATCCGGTCGCCAGCACCAGACCGTGTGTGTACAGGGCGAAGCCGCGCTCCTGGTCGGTGTTGCGCAGCTCCATCCGGTAGGCGCCCTGCTCGTCCTGGCGCACTCCGGTGACCTCGGTGTTGGTCATCAGGCGCACCTTCGGCGCCCCCGCCCTGCCCTTGAGGTAGAGCAGGTCGTAGATCGCGTCGATGAGGTCGGAGTCGATGCCCTTGTAGAGGTTCTTCTGGGAGGCGATCAGCTCCTCGCGTTTGCCTTTCGGCAGCGAGTAGAAGTGGTCGGCGTACTCCGGGGAGGTCATCTCCAGCGTGAGTTTGGTGTACTCCAGCGGGAAGAACCGCGGCGATCGGGTGACCCAGCTGAGCCGGTAGCCGTGGGTGTCGGCCTCCTGCAAAAGGTCGTGGAAGATCTCCGCGGCGCTCTGGCCGCTGCCCACGACCGTGATGCTGTCCTTCTTCTGCAGATCCTGTTTGGCGTACAGGTACCCGGAGCTGTGCACCGCGTCCCCGGGCAGGTCACGGCAGGGGCCGGGCACATAGGGCGGGGTGCCGGTGCCCAGTACCAGGCGCCGGGCCGGGTCCACGCGAGTGTGCCCGGTGGCCGTCTCCGTGCTGTGCACGAGGTAGAGCGCGCGCTCGTCGTCGAACTCCACGGACTCGACCCGGTGGCCGAACCGGACCCGGTCGCCGAGCCGGCGCGTGACCCAGCGGCAGTAGTCGTTGAACTCCGCGCGCAGGGGATAGAAACGTTCGCGGATGTAGAAGGGATAGAGGCGCCCGGACTCCTTCAGATAATTGAGGAAGGAGAACGGGGAGGTGGGGTCGGCCAGGGTGACCAGGTCCGACATGAACGGGGTCTGGAGCTCGGCGTCCTCCAGCATCATGCCGCTGTGCCAGTCGAACTCGGGTCTTTCGTCCAGGAACAGCCCGTCGAGCTCGGCCACGGGCTCGCTCAGGGCGGCCAGGCCCAGGTTGAAGGGGCCCACACCAATCGCGGCGAAGTCGTACACCTGTTGCGCGCTGTCACTCACTGAGGGCTCCCGTTGGTCGTGGTGGCCGGCTCGGTGCCGGCGGCCGACAGGGCGTCGGGGGCAGGGGCGCCGTGCTCGGCGGCGAACCGCTCGGCGTACCCGGCCAGCAGGTCCAGGACCTCGCCGATGTCCTGGACCGTGGCCTTGGGGTTGAGCAGGGTGAACTTCAGGTGGGGGCGCCCGTCGACCGTCGTACGGGCGACGAAGGCCGCCCCGGAGTCCAACAGGGCCTCACGGGCGTAGCGGTTGGCGGCGTCGGCCAGATCTTCCTCGACCCCGGGCAGCGCGCACCGGAACACCAGCGTGCTCAGCGCCGGCCGAGTCACGACCGTGAACCTGGGGTCCCGGTCGAGCAGCTGCCAGCCCTGCGCTGCCAGATCGAGGACACCGTCGAAGAGTTCGCCCACACCCTCGGCGCCCATGACACGCAGGGTCAGCCAGAGCTTGAGCGCGTCGAAGCGCCGTGTGGTCTGCAGGCTCTTGTCGACCTGGTTGGGCGAGAGGATCGGGGTGCTGCCGTCCGAGCGCGGGTTGAGGTAGTCCGCGTGGTAGGTGACGTGGCGCAACGTGGTGCGGTCGCGCACGAGTACGGCGCTGGAGCTGACCGGTTGGAAGAACGACTTGTGGAAGTCGACCGTCACCGAGTCCGCGTGTTCGATACTGCTGAGCAGGTGGCGGTGGCGCGAGACCAGCAGCCCGCACCCGTAGGCGGCGTCCACGTGCATCCACACGCCGTTGCGTGAGCACAGGTCGGCGATCTGCGGCAGCGGGTCGATGCTGCCGAAGTCGGTGGTACCGGCGGTGGCGACCACGGCCACGGGCAGGAGCCCCTCGGACTTGCAGCGCCTGAGCTCGGCGGCCAGGGCGCCGGGGCGCATACGGCGGCGATCGTCGCAGGCTACCGGGATCACGGATTCGTACCCGAGTCCCAGCAGAGCGGCCGACTTGGCGACGCTGAAGTGACCGGCCTCGGAGGCCAGGATGCGCATCCGAGGGAGGAGGTCGGCCAGACGGGCGCCTTCACCCTCGCGTTCGTGCGCCTCGTTGCGGGCCAGCAGCAGCGCTTGGAGGTTGGACTGGCTGCCGCCGCTGGTGAAGATCCCGTCGGAGGAGGGGCCGAAGCCGATGCGTCCGCAGGTCCACTCGATCATCCGCTGTTCGATGAGGGTGCCGCCGGCGCTCTGGTCCCAGGTGTCGAGGGAGGAGTTGACCGCCGAGAGCACGGATTCGCCCATGAGGGCGGGCAGGACCACGGGGCAGTTGAGGTGGCCCATGTAGCGGGGGTGATGGAAGTAGACGGCGTCGTCGAGGTAGAGGTGCTCGAGCTCGTCCAGGGCCGCGACGGGGTCGCCGAGGGGGCGGTCGAGGTCGACGTCGGCCATGCCGGGACGCAGGTCCTCGGCGGTGGCGCCGGTCAGTGGCTGTTCGGTGTCGGCCACACGGCGGGCGACACGTCCGGAGGCCTCTCGGGTGAGGTCGTGGTAGCGCTCGGCGCTTCCGGAGTCGAAGAGTTGCGCCAGATACTCGGGGGAGGGGTCGGGCGGCGTGGCCGGTGTGGCGGCCTGCGGGTCCTGTACGGACCGCGCGAGCGAGCTCATGGATGGTCCTCCTGAGAACGGGCATGCCGGCTGCGTCCGTGGATCGGATGCGGCCATGAGGCGGAACGAAGGCACTGAATACGGGGCGCTCCTGGCAGAAGGGCTCCGGACCAAGGGAAGGCTAACCTAAAGACCAGGCTTCGTACAGCGGTCGGTTCGTGGCACTGAGGGCCAGGGCGGACACGCACGGTCATGGAAAAACGGTCGGTTTCGCGCGCGCGTGCGCCCCGAACTGCGGGGCGGGGGTCACGGAGTGTGTTCATCGGATGGCCCGTTCGGGGATGGAGGGGGCCGAGCCACTCGGAAAATTCGTGAATGCGACGCGCGTCACTCTCTCCCGGGGCAGCCTCCCGGTCTTCCGGGTGTCCTCGATGTGAAGAATCTCCGACGGTGCCGAGGTCGCGGAAACCGGGGCTGTGCGGGCGACGTGGGTCACACCCCTGAACGGGAGGGTGTCCGGTCCGGGTTCTTCGTGCGCTCCACCGTGAAGGGGCGCGTAGGGTGGATTTTGCCTGGCGGAGAGCGTGCAGCGACATCACGCGCCCTACGGGGCATCCGAGCCGGGCCGGGGCCCCTCCCGAGGGAGGGGCCTTCGTCATGCCTGCCGGGCGCCTCGGGGCGGCGCGCACGGGGGTGGGTCACCGGGCGCTGATCTACTACCGAGTAACCTCGGGTCCGTTCCACCACCAGACCCGGGAGAGACCATGAGTGAGGAACTGTCCGTCCGCTTCGACGGGCACGTCGGAGTCCTGCAGATCCGCAGGCCCCCGAACAACCACTTCGACCTCGACCTCCTCCGAGAGCTCGCCGAGGAGGCCGAGAAGGCCGCGGCCTCACCCGGGTGTCGCGCGCTCGTCCTGACCTCCGAGGGCAAGAACTTCTGCGCCGGCGTCGACTTCTCCGGAACCGGGATCGGAGCCACCCCCGACCGGACCCTGCGTGCCCTCTACACCGAGGGACGGCGCCTGTTCGACCTGCCCGTCCCCGTGGTCGCCGCCGTCCAAGGGGCAGCCGTCGGCGGCGGGCTCGGCCTCGCGTGCGCCGCCGACTTCCGGGTGGCCGCACCTTCCAGCCGCTTCCACGCCAACTTCGGGCGCCTGGGTCTGCACCAGGGTTTCGGGATCACCCTCACCCTCCCGCGTCTGGCCGGCGAACAGAAGGCCGCCGACATGCTCTACACCGCCCGCCGCGTCACCGGGACCGAGGCCCACGCCATCGGTCTCGCCGACCACCTCACCGACGAGGACACCGCCGACGCGGTACGTGAGGCCGCCCTCGTACACGCCCACCGCATCACCACTTCCGCGCCCCTGGCGGTGCGCTCGATGAAGGCCACGCTCCGCGCCGGCCTCCGCGCGGCGCTGCCCGCCGCCATGGAGCACGAGGCCGCCGAACAGGTCGCCCTCATGGACACCGACGACCACCGGGTCGGTGTGGCCGCATCCCTGGACCGCACCGACACCGCTTTCACCGGCTTCTGAGGCGCCTGCTCACCCCGGCCACAGTGCGGGCGTGGCGGCGCGTTCGGAGTCCGCCGCGGCCGACAGGAGGAATGCGTCCGCGCGGTGCGCGGCGACCAGGTGCAGCCCGACCGGGAGCCCCCGCGCGGTGCGTCCGGCCGGAAGGCTGACCGCCGGGTGCCCGGTCAGGTTGAACAACCACGTGAACCCCACACTCATCACCTCCCCGGGCCCCGCGTGCGGGTGCGGGGGATTGGGTGTGGTCGGGGTGGCCAACAGGTCCACACGGGAGAACAGCTCCGCCAGCGCCTCCCGGTCGCCCCGGCCCACGACCGCACGGGTGTCCGGACCGGCCCCGCGGCGGGCGAACCAGACCACGCCCGGATCGCTGAGCGCGATGGGTGTGTCGACCACCTCGACCGTGTCGGACCCGCGCTCCCAACGCCGCAGGGCCCGTTCGGCGAGGCCTGCCACCTCGGGCTCAGGGGTGTTGAAACCCAACGTCCCCGACCACGCCACCCTGACACGGACGGGAGCGGGGGCCGGGAGAGCGCCCAGGACCACACGCCGGTACAGCTCCAGATCGGCCACCGTGCGCGCGATCGGCCCACCCACGGTCAACCCGGCCCTGTCGCGCGCCGGCAACAACCCGGTCGTGGGCTTGTACCCGAGAACCCCGCACCACGCGGCCGGGATCCGTGTCGACCCGGCCCCGTCGCTCGCGGTCGCCCACGGCACCGCCCCGGTCGCCACCGCCACCGCCGAACCCGCCGACGAACCGCCGGGTACCACGTCCGGGGCCCAAGGGTTGAGGGTGCGCCCGGCGTCGGTGTGGCCCCAGGTCTTCCACGCAGTCCCGGGCCCGGGAACGGACGTGGAACCGACCGGCACCGCCCCGGCCCCGATCAGCGCATCGGCTTGGTGGGAGCCGGTTCCTTCCGAAGCCTTGACCGCGAGGGACGCCCCAGCCAACGGCAGGTCCGCGCCGCGGGCGAGGGCACCATCGATCGAGCGTGCCCGCTCCAGTGCTTCCTCGGGCCATACCTCGGTGAAAGCGTGCAGGTGTGCGGTTCGGTCGATGCATGACAGCGTCTCCCGGGCGGTCTCGACCGCGCTGACCTCGCCCCGGCGGACCCGCGCGGCGATCGTGCCCGCGTCCGGCGGGGGCGCTGCTCCTGTTCTGCTCTCATCGGTCACTCGAGCCGTGCCCTCCTCGGCTTTCCGGTGTACCGGCATCCGCGGGACACACGCTGGATCGTTGATGGGGCGGGGTCGCTCGTTCCTGCGGGTGGCCGGGGCGGGGCGGGTCGGGCCGGGGCTGTGGGAAGACGAGGGGACGAGGGGGATGGGGCAAGGGGGTGGGGTTCATGGATGGATTGGTTCGGGGCGGGTGGTGTTCGGTGGAGCGTCGGGTCCTGGTCCTCGGGTGGGGCTCGGGGATCGGTTCAGGTGGATGGTGGGTCGGGGGGCTGTGGCTGAGGTGGGTGGTGTTCGTCGGAGCGTCGAGCCTAGCCCGGCCGGGGCTTTCCGCAACCCGTTTCGGCGCCACCCCCACTCCTGTTCCTGGATGGGGATGGTGGCGGCGTTGTGGTGGGTCGGGGTGGGGCGCCTCGGGGTGTGCGGTCCGCCCCTTGATGCCGGGCTGTTGCGCTCTCGCCGCCGAACACCTACCGGCCGCAGGTCCCCATCCGGCCGAAGAAGTGGGGGTCCTAACTACCAAACCCCCTGTGGTGGCCGCATTGCGACCACCGCTTGCGGCGCGGGCATGGTGGCTCGCTCCTGCGTAAGGCACAAGCCTGGCCCCGCCTGCTCCCGGTGACGGCATTGAGGCCGGGGCAGGCCGGCGTGTGCGCTCCTCTGGAACTGCCCAGGCACTGTTGATCTTGCTACCGGAGCCGAACTCGACCCCTGGTGCCCGCGCTCTTGCTACTGGAGCCGACTTCGGCGGTCGAAGCCGGTTCCAGCGTCACTGCCGAGGGCGGTAACCGCTGCTCTTGCTGCCAGTGTCGGGTTCGACCGTCAGGCCGGCCTCCGGGGCCGGCCTCGAGTGTTGGCAGTGCTCCCATGAGCACCAACAACGGGGTTTTCGGTGACGCGCCCCCGCTTCGCGGCCGTTTTCGGTGCCGAGAATGACCGCGAAGCGGGGGATCACCCGCCTACACCGCCGAACACGCCCGCCCGGGCACCCCCTGGTCGGGAACAATCGCCTCCCGGCCAGGGGGTGCCGTGGGGTGTGGCCCTCCGGGGTGTTCTCTTCCCGGGGGTGAGGAGGGTGGTGGTGTCAGCCCGCGGAGTCGGGCGGGTCCTTGCTGCCTGGCGGGCCCGGCGGGGCCTTGCCTCCCGGCGGGGCCTTGCCGTCCGGCGGGGGCGGGGCTTTGGCCCCGGCCCCGGCCCCGGCTCCGGTACCGGTTTTGTTCCGGGTGCGGCGGGTGTTGCGGCGGTACTTGAGCCGGTTGTG
>NZ_ANBE01000031.1 GCF_000341145.1 Nocardiopsis xinjiangensis YIM 90004 | reverse complement strand
CCGGTATCAGTGCTCTTACGAGCACCAACACCGGCCTGTAGTGCTACCAGGAGCACTGTCAATGCCCGGGCGGAGCCCGAAGCTTTTCCGGGGGAGCGCACACGCCACTCGCCCCCGGCCTCAATGCGCCACCGGGAGTGCCGGGGCCAGGCCTGTTCCCCCGTAGGAGGGCTTCCGCAGGAGCGAACCACCACGCACACGCCGCAAGCGTTGGTCGCAATGTGGCCACCACAGGGGGTTTGGTAGTTGGCCCCCCCCCTTCTGCGGCGGATGAGGGGGCCGGCCGGCAGGTGTTCGGCGGCGAGAGCGCAACAGCCCCGCGTCAAGGGGCGGACCGCACACCCCGAGGCGCCCCACACCGACCCCGCACCACCCCGCACCTTTGGGCAGGTCCCGAGTATGTGGGGGGGGCGCCGAAGCGGGTTGCGGGAAGCCCCGGCCGGGCTAAGCTCGACGCTCCGACGAACACCACCCACCTGAACCGGTCCACTTCGCCGGTCCACTTCGCCGGTCCATCTCGACCACACCCCAACCCCCAGCGCCCCACCGAGCCTCGACCCGCTTGCCACCCATCCACCCGCTCGCCCCTATCCGCTCGTCCCCGCCCGCCGAGAGCCACTGCCCCGGTCCGCCAGGGGCCGTCTCGAGCCGCGAATCGGTTGGTCCCTAGGGTGGGCGGATGCTCGTGCGCAACCGTTGGTCCGTCCTGGCCGTCAGTCTGGTGGCCCAGGTCTCCAGTGTGTCTGCGATGTTCGGCGTCCCCTTCGTCCTTCCCCAGCTCCGGGACGCTTTCGGGGTCACGACCGCGGAGGCGGGTGCGCTCGCGGGGCTGCCTTCGTTCGGTCTGCTCCTGACCCTGCTCCTGTGGGGCGTGGTCATCGACCGCACCGGCGAACGGGTCACGATGACGCTGAGCCTGGTCATGACCGCCTGCGCCCTCGGGTTCCTGTGGACCGTCGCGAGCCTGTGGACGGCCGGTGCCGTCCTGTTCCTGGTCGGCGCGGTCGGCGGCCCCATGAACGCGGCCAGTGGACGGTTGATCCTGGTCTGGTTCGCTCCCTCCGAGCGCGGGCTGGCGATGGGGATCCGCCAGTCGGCGCTGCCCCTGGGCGTGGGCATCTCGTCCCTGGTCCTGCCCAGTGCCGCCGACGCGTGGGGGTTCGCCGCGGCGATGAGCCTGCCGGCCGTGCTCGCGCTGGTGGCCGCGCCGCTGGTGCTCCTCGTGGCCTCGGCGCCGTCCCCGCCCGCGATCGACGGGGAACAGGACCGCACCGGTAGGGAGAACGTCCCCGAAGCGGGCGGACCTTCCGGTTCGCCCTACCGCACCTGGACCCTGTGGCGCGTGCACGGGGTGAGCATGCTCCTCGGTGTTCCGCAGGTCGCGATGATGACCTACGCGCTGGTCTATCTGGTGCAGGAACAGGGGTGGTCCGCGCCCGCAGCAGGTGTGGTCGTCGCCCTGGCCCAGGTGCCCGGTGCGGCGGGCCGCCTGCTCCTGGGGATGTGGTCGGACCGTACCGGCGACCGCCTGCGTCCGGTGCGGTGGCTGGCGATCGTGTCGGGGACCTCACTCGTGTTGCTGACCCTGGTGCCGGGGTTGTGGTCGTGGACGGCGGTGCCGCTGGTCCTGTCGGGCCTGGTGCTGACCATGTGGCACAACGGACTGACCTTCACCTCCGTCGCGGAGCTGGCCGGAACCTCTTGGGCCGGGCGCGCCCTGGCCGTGCAGAACTGGTTGCAGGGGATCAGTACGACCCTGACACCTGTCCTCATGGCCGCGGTCATCACCCTCATGGGGTTGCCGGCGGTCTTCGGTGCGGCGGCGGTCTTCTCCGCGGCCGCGATCGTGGTGGCGCCGGTGGCCACCTCCCGCCGCTCCGGGTGAGGTCGCTCGCTGCCCGTCCTGCCTCGTTCCGTCGGTACCGTGGCTTCCGACCCCGCTCGTGACACAGAGCAGCACCCCGCACCGGATGGGACGCCCGAGAGAAATGACCGACACCGATCGCCGGCGCGCCTTCGTCGAGACCCTCGTTCCGGCCTTCAACAGGTTCGGGATCGAGGCCGAGTTCGTCCCACCGACGAGCGTGCGCATCGAGGTTCCCGAACACGAGGGCTTCACCAGCGATTTCGCCGACGCCGCCGACCAGGCCGCCGACTTCCCGCCCGAGGCGCACCCCGAGCTCGCCGAGCAGCTCGCCCTGGGCATGATGCGGCAGATGCGTGAGCGGGGTATCGCCTTCGGCACGCACTACCCGCCCCGGTCCGAGGACCAGGCCCGCCAGGTGGTCCTGCGGGCCTTCGACGAGCGCGGCATCGACGCCCGTTTCGACTTCCCCGACACCCTCCTGCTGCCCTTGGAGGACGGCCGCCTCATGCGCGCCGACGCCGCGGGCCTGATCGAGGCCCTCGACGGGCTCGAGGAGGAGCAGGCCTTCGAACGCGCCCAGGGGTACGCGGTAGGGGCCGTTGCCGAGCTCGCCCGCCACCAGCCGGCCGGCAGCAGCCAGGGACAGCTGCGGGTGCGCCTGTACCCCGACGAGGCCTTCCCCGAGGGCGCGCTGGAGCATTTCGTGGCGCGGCCCTTCGTCGACGGGGTCCACGAACTGGTCGTCCTGGATTTCCCCGACAGCATCCAGCCGATGCGCCGCGACCAGCTCGACGGGTACGGGCTGACCGAGCTGCAGGCCTTCACCCACGCGGTGGCCGGGGCCCTCGAGGAGCCGGTCCAGGCCGACAGCATGGACGCTCTGGGAACCACCGTCGTGCACATCGGCGGTGAGCACACCTACACCGGTGCGCAGCTGCACGCCCTCGAGCGCCACCTCGGTGACGCCCCGCACGGCGCGCTCGTGCTGTTCCCGTCCCCGCCGGTGGTCATGGCGCACGAGCTCGGCCAGGGCGACCCCGTGTCCGCGATGCGCACCCTGCAGCAGCTCGGATCCCGGTTCTTCGCCGACGCCGACAAGCCGATCACCGAGAACCTGTACTGGTGGCGCCCGGCCACGGCCGAGGGTGAACCGCCGCGCCTGGCCCAGGTCGCCGTCGAGGTCGACGACAACAGCGGCCAGATCGGGCTGTACACCTCCGACGAGGACTTCGCGACGCTGCTGCGCACCCTCATGGGCTGAGACCCGCGACTGCATGGGCCGACCCCGGTCCACGACCGCACACACCGCGCCCCGGGCGGGACCATTCCCACCCGGGGCGCGGCTCGTGCGGTCAGCGGGTCACAGCAGGAACCGGCCGATGACCCAGATCGTCGCGAACGCGGCCGTGCCCTCGATCGCGGTGGCGATGCTGAGGGTGCGGTAGGCGGTCCCGACCGGGATCCGGCTCAGCTGTGAGACGACCCAGAAGTAGGAGTCGTTGGCGTGCGAGACGACCATCGCGCCCGCACCGACGGCGAGCACGGACAGCGCCATCCCCTCGGGAGAGCCCAGTCCGAGCGCCGGCAGGATCGGGGCGACCAGCGCCGAGGTGCTGACCAGGGCCACGGTCGAGGAGCCCTGCGCGGTCTTGAGCGCGGCGGCGATGAGGAACGGCACGGCCAGGCCCAGACCCAGGTTGCTGAGGGTGTCCTCCAGGAAGTCCGTGATCGGGGAGGCCCCGAGCACGGCACCGAAGGCGGCACCGGCACCGGTGATGAGCAGGATCGGGGCGGCCACGCGTACCGAGTCGTTCATCTGCTCGTTGAACCGGGCGAGCTTGCCGCGGCCCCGCAGCAGCAGGGCGGCGGCGCCCAGGCCCAGGATCAGCGCGATCACCGGGGTGCCGAGGAAACCCACCACGCCGAGGAGCGCGCCCTCACCGAAGGGGGCGCCGGGCAGCTCCGCCACGGAGCCGGCGCAGATGAGCACCAGCGGCAGCAGGATCGGAAAGAAGGCCGGGAATGCGTTGGGGAGCTTGCCGTAGCTCTCGCGCAACTCCTCCCAGGACTGCTGCACGGCCAGGTCGTCGCCTTCCTCGGCGGGCAGCGGCGTGAACTCCTTGCGGCTGAACGAGCTCGCGTAGGCCAGGCCGGCCAGCGCCGCGACCGCCGACACCGGCACGCCGAGGGCGATGATCAGGCCCAGGTTGTGGGTGATGCCGATGTTCTCGGCGGCCGCGAGCGGGCCGGGTGTGGGCGGCACCAGGGTGTGCGTGGCGTACAGCCCCGTCATCAGGGCCATCGACGTGGCCAGGGCCGACACCCCGGTGCGCAGGGTGATGGCCTTGCGCAGCGAGTTGAGGATGACGTATCCGGAGTCGCAGAAGACCGGGATGGCGACGACGTAGCCGATCAACGTCATCGTCAGGTTCGGGAAGCGGGTCCCCAGCACCTTGATGAGCGCCTCGGCCATCGAGATCGCGGCCCCGGAACGCTCCAGGATCACCCCGATCATGGTGCCGAACAGGATCACCAGGCCGATGTTGCCGAGGGTGCTGCCGAAGGCCTCGGTGATGGTTCCGACGATCTCGGTCGGAGGCAGGCCGAAGGCGAAACCCCCGAGGAGGGCCGCACCCATGAGCGCGAGGAAGGGGCTGACCTTCCACCGGGCGGTGACGAGCACGATGCCCGCCACGAGGACGAGGAGGATGAGGAGCGCGGTCACGGGCGTGGTTCTTTCTGCGAGCGGGACGGTGCGAGGGAGTCCAGGAGCCGGCAACCGTTGTAGGTCGTCCAGGTGATGGAGGGGAGGGCGTCCTCCTGCATCCGGGTGAGGCTGCTGGGCCCTTGCGCGATGGACAGCGCCGCGGTGATCCCGGAGTGTTCGAGCTCTTCGGGGCCCACCGCCACACTGCCCGCGACCACGAGGACGGGGACGTGGCCGGGGGTCATGCGCCGGACCGCGTCCACGACCTTGCCGTCGAGCGATTGGCGGTCGAAGCGGCCCTCGCCGGTGATGACGAGGTCGGCCCCGGACAGCAACCGTTCGGCGTCCAGGGTCTCGGCGACCAGGCGGGAGCCGGGGAGGAGCTCGGCGCCCAGGACCGCGGCCAGAGCAGCAGGCAGGCCCCCGGCCGCCCCCATGCCCTCGCGGCCCCGGACGTCGGTCCCGGTGGTTTCGGTGAGCACGTCGGCGAGCCGGCCCAGGCCGGTGTCGAGCACGCGCACGTCCTCCGCGTCGGCGCCCTTCTGCGGCCCGAAGACCGCTGCGGCGCCGCGTTCGCCCACCAGGGGGTTGGTGACGTCGCAGGCGATACGCCACCGGACGGACCGTGCCCGCGGGTCCAGCCCCTCCAGGTCGACGCGGTCCAGGTCGGTGAGGCTGCCGCCGCCGTCGGGCAGTTCGGTGCCGTCGGCGGCCAGGAAACGGGCCCCCAGCGCGCTGAGCAGCCCGGTTCCGCCGTCGGTGGTGGCCGAACCGCCGATGCACAGCAGGATCTCTTCGACCCCCGCTTCGAGTAGTGCTTCCACGAGCGGGCCGATACCGCGGGTGGTGGCGGTGCGCGGCCGCAGGGGCACGTCGGAGACGGTCGGCAGGCCGTTGGCCTCGGCGGCCTCCACGACACCGCGGGTGCGGTCGGGTGAGAGACCGTAGCGGGCGGTCGTGGGCCGGCCCACGGCGTCGGTGGTGTCCACGGTCAGGACGGGGGTGTCCCAGGAACCCAGCAGGGCGTCGAGGGTGCCCTCGCCGCCGTCGGCGAAGGGCATCGTGTCGATGTGCACACCGCCCGGGTGACCGGACAGGGCGCGCTCGGCCCCCCGTGCCATCGCCTCGGCCACATCGGTGGCGCGAGCGCTCCCCTTGAAGGAATCGGGGAGGACGGCGACACGGACGGGAGCGTCCTCGCCAGGCGTGTGAACCACTTTTGACATGTCGGAAAGTTTAAGCACACATGTGGTGCGGTTCGACGTTATGGCGCCCAGTTTTCCTGCGCTTTCATCCAGGACTTATGTGCGATTCGCCCAGTGCGGTGAGTGCGTACAACGCCAGATCGAGTGAGCCGCGGTCGTCGCCGCGCCGGATGTCGAGCCCGGTGATCGACCGGATGCGTTCCACCCGCTGCAGGAGCGTGTTGCGGTGCACGTACATGGTGTCCGCGGCAGCCTGCATGGAGATCGTCGAGCCGACCGCGGCGACGGTGGAACGGTGGTCCGGGCTGAGCGCCGCCGCGCGCCGGGCCAGGCGTTCCAAGGAGCGGCGGGGCAGGTGGGCGACGGCGACCGCCGTCTCGCGCGACCACGGTCCGTCGGTGCCGAGGGGTGGGATCAGAGCCCCGTACTTGCACAGGGCTCGGGACTCCTCGGCGTGGGCCAGCAGCACCTCCACGTCGTCGGTGGGTTCGGTGCAGGTGTGCCGGCTCCTCGGCGGCAGGCCGGCGGCGTCGGGCTTGGGAGGCGGGCCGGAACTGACGAGCCAGAGCGCCCCGTGCAACACCGCCGCGCGGCGCCCGGAGTCGGTGTTGATGCGGGCGACGGCGGTCGCGGCCGAAGGGGGAGGGGCCGCGGCGGAGTCCTCGCGTGGTCGCTCCGAGGTCCACAGGGTGATCGACCAGGGAGGGGACAGCCCGGTGGCGGCCAGGCGCACCCGCGCGGCATCGGGACGGGTGGTGCCCGAGCTCAGGGCGGCTATGAGGTCGCGGGCGTCGGTGTGGCGCCGGGTCGCGGCGTCCTGTTCGTGCTCCTGTGCGACGAGCAGCTGCACGGTCAGCGCCACGACTCGTGCCAGGGCCGCGACCACCTGCGGGGAACCGGTCACACCGACGACCCCGCGCAGTTCACCGTCGACGACGAGCGGTTCGTTGACCCCGGGCCGGTCGGAGGTGCCGGGTTCGGGGTCCTCGACACGGATCGTGCGCCCCTCGGCCATCACACGCTGGGCACCTCGGTGCAGCGTGCCGAGCCGTTCGGGGTCCAGACACGCGATGATCGTGCCGTGCTCGTCCATCACGTTGATGTTGTGGCTGATCGTCGGCGCGATCAGATCGACCACGCGCTGGGCGAGATCGCTGCTCAACGGCGGCCAGCGGCGTGAGTGGGCCATGCAGCACAGGATAGGCACGCCCGGGAGCGCCGCAGGGCCGATCTCCCGGGCTGCCTCCGATCACTGGACCGACCAACCGCCGTCGGAAGGCAGGACGGCACCGTTGATGTTGACGCCGTCGTCGCTGAGCAGGAACGTGATCGAGGCGGCCAGTTGCTCGGCCGTGGAGACCGGCGGCATGAGCTGCATGAACCCGCCGGTGCGCTCGCGCCCGAACTCCGACATGGCCACCCCGCCGGAGATCGCGGTGGCGACGGGGCCGGGGGCGACCGCGTTGACACGCAGGCCCCGTGGCCCGTACATGAAGGCGCTGCTCTGCGTGATGCCGACGACCGCGTGTTTGGTGGCGGTGTAGGCCGTACCCGAGGTGGAGGCCTTGAGCGCCGCCTCCGAGGCGACGTTGACGATCGATCCGCGGCCGGTCTCCAGCATCAGCGGGATCACCGCGCGGCTGAGGCGGAACAGGCCGTCGACGTTGATCGCGAAGATCTTCGCCCAGGCCTCGTCGGTGACCTCGTGCAGCGGCGAGAAGTCGTCGACGATCCCGGCGACGTTGGCCAGCGCGTCCACACGCGGACCGGCGGCCTCGAGCACGCCCTCGATCGACTCGGGGCGGGTGAGGTCGGCGGTCACGGGGACGATGCCGCTGTCGGGCAGCTCCGCGGCCAACTGCTCCAGGCCCTGGGCGGCCAGGTCCACGGCGATGACACGGCCGCCCTCGCGCGCGACACGGGAGGCGGTGGCCCGCCCGATGCCGGAAGCCGCGCCGGTGACGACGACGGTCCGGCCCTCGAAACGGCCGGGGACGACGCGCTCACGCCAGACCGCGCCGGGCTCCTCCTCGGGGATCTCCCCGCCGTTGACCGAGCGGACGAGTTCGTCGATGGTCTCCCGGGTCAGCGCGCCCTGGCTGAGGTCGACGAGCTGGGCCAGGGGCATCGACCGCACCGGTGCCAGCGAGTCGGGGTCCACCCCTGAAGCGGACAGGAGCCCTTCCATGGCGCGGCGCCCTCGTGGATCGTCGAGCCAGGTGCCGATGGTGCTGTGGGCGGTCAGTGGTGCGTCGCTGCTCATGTCGTGCTCCTCGCTGTGGTGGGGGAGGAGGGGCAGGGCCCTCCGGTTGGTTCCCCCGGTCGGTGCGGGCCGCTCCGGGCAGGGACACCCGCCGCGGAGGGTGAGGCGGGGAAGAGTCCGGGGCCTGTGCGGCCTCTTGTTTTGCGACCTCGCGTCGTAAAAACGGTACCCCCTACTTCGCGACGACGAGTCGTGAAAAACCTGTGCGGTGGACCTCACCCCTGACAATGGAGACATGCCGAGGATTCAGGCGGGCAGTCTGTCCGAACACCACGACCTGGTCTGGGGATCACTTCTCGACGCGTTGGAGCACCTGCTCGCCGCCCAGGGGGCCGACTCCGTCACCCTGGCCCGGGTCGCTGCCGAGGCCGGGATCGCCCGCAACACCATCTACAACTACGCGCGCGACAAACAGGCCCTGCTCGCGGCCGCGGCCGAACGCGCAGGGAACGACCTGGCCCCACGGATCTCCGAGATCGCCCGCGAACCCGGATCGGCGCCCGAGCGCCTGTCGGCGACCGTGAGTGCCCTGCTGTCCTTCTTCGTCTCCGGAACCCACCGGCACCTGCTCCTGCAGAGCCTGAACGGGGCCCTGCCCCACGACGTCGGCCGCCGCGCCGGTGCACCGTTCGCGAGCGTCATCGCCGACCTGACCGCGATCATCGAGGACGGCTCCGAGCACGGCCCCTTCCGTGCCGGTGGCGACCCCGGCCTGACCACCCGGCTGATCTCCGGGACCATGGCCGCCGCCGTCCACGAGGTCGCCGCGGACCCGGACGCGCTGCCCGCCGTGCGCGAGCGGACCATGGAGTTCCTGCTGGGCGCGCTCGGGGCCCCCGACCCCGCGTGACGGGCGAGGAACCCGCACGGGCCCCGGGTCCACCTCAGGCGTGGTGCGGGCCCCGGGTCACAGGGGCACGGGCTCGAGCACCGCCCGCATACCCGGCAGGCGCCCGTGGTCCAGGTCCTCCAGGGCCTCCAACGCCCGGTCGAACGGATAGGTTCGCGTGCGCTGGTGCACCCGGCCCCGCGCGGCCAGCGCCATGAGTTCCTGCAGGTCGTTGTAGGTGCCCACCAGGTTTCCGACCACGTTGATCTCACGGGAGACCACGTCGATGGTGGCTACCCCGAGCGCCCCGCCGTAACCGATGACGAAGTAACTCCCGGCATCGCGGGTCATCGCGATGCCCTCCTGCTCGGTGCCGTCCTCACCGACGAAGTCCAACACGACATGGGCGCCCTGCCCGCCGGTGAGGTCCAGGACCTTCTCCACCTGGTCGCCGTCGGCCAGAACCGTCTCGCGTGCCCCGAGCCCCTCGGCGACCCCGAGCACCTCGGCCGACCGGTCCACCACCGTGATGTCGGCCGGGCTCATCGCCAACAGGCACTGGATCCCGATGTGGCCGAGACCGCCCGCGCCGATGAGGACCACGTGCGCCCCCGGGTGCAGGAGCGGGGCGGCCTTGCGCACCGCGTGGTAGGCGGTCAGCCCCGCGTCGGCCAGCGCCGCGACCTCCGCCGGGGCCAGGCCCTCCTCCAGAACCACGCAGGCGCGCGCGTTGGTGCGCAGGTAGGTGGCCATGCCCCCGTCGGTGTCGATCCCGGGGAAGGCCGAGTTCTCGCAGTGCACGTCGTCGCCGGCGCGGCAGGGCCGGCACAGTCCGCACGTGACCAGCGGATGCAGGATCACCCGGTCCCCGACGCGCACATTGGTCACGGCCGACCCGGTCTCCACGACCGTCCCCGCGTTCTCGTGGCCGATCGTGCAGGGGAGCCGGACCCCGCTCTTGTCCGCCCACTGGCCCTCGATGACGTGCAGGTCGGTGCGGCACACCCCGGCCGCGTTCACCTCGACCAGCACGTCCAACGGCCCTTCCACGTGCGGGTCCGGAACCTCGTCGATGGTTGGCGGGCTTTCGTACTGGTGCACGCGTACGGCACGCATCATGCCTCCCTGGAAGCTCTGGTGTGGCTCCTGTCACTATGTCAACACGGCCCGCGTGCACCGGCCAAGGCCTCGTTCCCGGGCCTCGGTGCCGGCGGCCGTGCACATGGTCGTGACGAACGAAACGCGCTCAGGGCTCCGACCGCCCCGCCGTCGACGGGGGCAGGGAGATCGGAGCCGCGACGGTCCGCAGGTCGCCCGAGGCCCCAGGGACGAGGGGCCCGGCGGCCCCTCGGGCGTGCCCGGACCGGGCCGGTGCTCCCGCACCTACCTCCACCGAGCGAGAGAGAAAAACTCTGTCAACGAGAATAGATATTGTCGGACGCGGCTGTTGAGTACCCTGTGAGTACGGCAGATATGAGGTGCCGGGGTGGCGGAGGATACCGGTCCGCTCCACGCCCCTCGGAGTCTCCGCGCCGAGAGCCTCGAACCTGTAGAGGATGCAGTGAGTCCAGAAGCGCAGGACATCGACAGCAAGTTCGACGACGAGGACTACCCGGCCTACAGCATGGGCCGGGCCGCCGAGATGTTGGGCACGACCCCCGGGTTCCTACGGAGCCTGGACAGAACCAAGGTGATCGCGCCCCTGCGGTCTTCCGGCGGGCACCGGCGCTACTCCCGGTACCAGCTGCGCATAGCGGCCCGTGCCCGGGAGCTCGTCGACGGCGGCACGCCGTTGGATGCCGCCTGCCGGATCATCATTCTGGAGGACCAGCTCGAGGAGGCCCAACGCATCAACGCCGAGATGCGCGCCGACCAGGAGGCCTGACCCGTCACGAGGCCTGACCGTGCCTCACGCAGGCCGGTCTCAGGCGGCCCTGCGCGGTGCGAACCGCCGGTTGTTCCCCGGGCGTCGGCGCCGTCCCTGGCCGGACCGGGGCTGCCGGTCGGCGGGCACCGTGATCGTGACGGGGACCCCGGAAGGTGCTTGTGCGCCGGTGACCCGGCTGAGCTCCTCGTCTTCCGGCCGTACGCTCACGGTCTTCGCAGCGATCCCGGCGGTGTCCAGCAGGCGCGACATCTCCCGGCGCTGATGGGGCAGGAGCAGGGTGACGACGCTGCCCGGGGCCCCGGCCCTCGCGGTGCGGCCGCCACGGTGCAGGTAGTCCTTGTGGTCATGGGGCGGGTCGACGTTGACCACGAGGTCGAGGTCGGCGATGTCGATGCCCCGGGCCGCGACGTTGGTGGCCACCAACGCAGTGACGTGCCCGTCCTTGAACTGTCCGAGGACCTTGGTGCGCTGTGGCTGGGACTTGCCCCCGTGCAGGGCGCCGGCTCGGATCCCGTTGGCGAGGAGGTGCGAGACCAGCTTGTCGACGGCCCGTTTGGTGTCCAGGAACATGATGACCCGGCCCTCGCGGGCGGCGATCCTGGCCGTGGCCGCACGCTTGTCGTCCACACCGACCTGGAAGACGTGGTGCTCCATCGTGGTCACGGCTCCGGCCGAGGGGTCCACGGAGTGGACCACGGGGTCGCGGAGGTAGCGGCGGACCAGACGGTCCACGTTGCGGTCCAACGTCGCGGAGAACAGCATCCGTTGGCCGTGGGGGAGGGTGCGGTCGAGCAGGTGGGTCACCTGCGGCATGAACCCCATGTCGGTCATCTGGTCGGCTTCGTCCAGGACCGAGATCTCCACCTGGTCCAACCGGCAGTCGCCGCGTTCGAGCAGATCGGTGAGGCGGCCGGGCGTCGCGACGACGATCTCGGTGCCACGACGCAGTGCACCGGCCTGGCGGCCGATCGAGACCCCGCCCACCACGGTGGAGATGCGCAGCCGTGCCGCGCGGGCATAGGGGGTGAGTGCGGCGGTGACCTGCTGAGCCAGCTCGCGGGTGGGTACCAGGACCAGGCCCAGGGGCTGGTGCGGCGCGGCGGTGCGGCCGGTCAGCCGGGAGAGCAACGCCAACCCGAAGGCGAGCGTCTTGCCCGAGCCCGTGCGTCCGCGGCCCAGCACGTCGCGCCCGGCCAGCGAGTTCGGGAGCGTTGCCGCCTGGATGGGGAAGGGCTCCTCCATCCCGAGCTCGGTGAGCTCAGCGCTCAGAGAGCCGGGAAGGTCCATCTCGGCGAACGTCGGGGCCGAGGGCAGGGGCGGGGTGGTGGTCACGGGCAGGGCGAAGTCCGAGCGCTGTGCGGACGGGGCCTTTCCTCTGCCGGTCCGTCCTTGCGTGTTCCGGCCGTTCGATCGTGAGCGGGCGGCCCGGTTCGATGAACGGTCCTTGCGGCCATCGGTAGTTCGGTCCATGTGCGGCCTTTCTCGGAAGGGAATGAGAGCGCGCGTGGCCGGAGAGCAGCGGGTTCACCCGCGCGGAGCTCCGGCGCACAGTAGAGGAGAGGTACATACAAAAGGCTGTGGCCCGCACTCTGGGTGCGGGCCACAGCTCCAGGGAGTCATCAGCCTCAGGAGGCGACGATGTTCTCCGCCTGCGGGCCCTTCTGGCCCTGCGTGAGGTCGAAACTCACCTGCTGGCCTTCAAGCAGTTCACGGTAGCCGGAGCCGGCGATGTTCGAGTAGTGGGCGAAGACGTCAGGTCCGCCGTCCTGCTGCTCGATGAAGCCGAAACCCTTTTCCGAGTTGAACCACTTCACGGTGCCAGTTGTCAAAATACATCTCCTTCGGGGCGGTACCCGGGACCACGCTGCGTGTTCCCGGAGTTGCCGCAATGATTGCCCGCTCGGAAATGCCGAATCGAACAAGAGCGCTCTCAAGGAAGTCCCTGAGTACGCCGAAGTCTTTGGGAACCAAAACTGCAACTGTCTGTAACAGTAGCACACCGAAACCCCACGTCAAAACAGTCTTGGCATCAATTTTCCTGTACAAAAAATATTTCCCGCGGTTCTCCGGAATTTCTGTCGTGGCCGCTGGAGGTTTTTGCTCCCGCGGTGGACACGGATCGCACGATGTGTGTCCGGAACCGTCGTGGTTCTGTGCGCGGTACGGCCTCCCGACGGGCGGTCGGCGCGCGGGTGTGTTCGCCCGAGAGTCCTCGGCCCTCAGTCCTCGGAGCCGTGGCGGCCGAGCGCGAACCACAGGCGCATGCGCTGTTCGGCGTCGGCCAGGTCCACACCCGTGTCCCGCTCGATCTTGCCGATCCGGTAGCGGACACTGTTGCGGTGGACCCCCAGGTCGGCCGCGGCACGGTCCCAGTTGCCGTGCCGGGCGAGCCACGTGCGCAGCGTCCTGCGCAGGGAGCGGGCCGTGTCGGTGCGCTCTGCCAGCGGCCCCAGGAGCTCACGGCTGAGCGCGGCGGCAGCACCGGGGTCCATCAGGGCCTCGAACGGGTCGGTGTCCTGCTCCCAGAGCAGGGGGGCGCCCATCGCTCGGGCCCGCACCAGCAGGGCGGCCGCCTTCCGGTCGGACCCCGGCAGGCCCTCTGGTGACGCGGGCGGGCCGAGCGCGGCGATCCAGCCGTGGGAGCGCAGCAGGTCCAGGTGTTCCCGGTGGGCACTCTCCCCACGGTCCGTGAGGACGGCGCGCACCGTCGGCGCCCGCCCCTCCCCGGCCTCCGGTACCCGGTCGATCAGGTAGGTCTCCAACGGCAGCTCCCCCAGGGCGCTGTGGCGGCCCCGGGCCACCGGAACGGTCCGCAGGACCCGATGGGTTCCGGGGCCACCCGACGGGCCCCGGACACCGCCGCTCCGCGGACCGGCACCCTCGGACGCGGGTGCCGACCGGGGCACGGGGGAGTGCGGACCGCCGGTCCGGGTGTCGGTGAGCCCGGCGAGCCCGGCCGCCGCCTCCTCGCCGAGCCCGCCGTCCAGGAGCAGCCCGGTGATCACCGGCCCCGGGACGGGTGGTTCCTCGTCACCCGTGCGCGACAGCAGATCGAGCAGGGCGGTGGCGGTGCGCAGGACGGCGCGATCGGTGATCCCCAACGGCTCGGTGCGGCCGACCAGGACCACGCCCCGCCTCTCCTGCGGAGCGCCGACCGTGTGCAGGAAGACCTCGTCACCACCGCTGGTCGCCTTGGCGCTGCGGGGCCCGGAGGGGCCGTTGAGCTTGTCGAGCAGGAACCGCAGCTCGGGGCCGGGGCGAGCGGGCGCACCCGGGGTCCGGTGGGAAGGCAGGGCCGGGTCGGCAGGGTCGAGCGCGGCCCAACCGTCCAGGGAGGCGGCCAGCACCGAAAGGACCCGCTCCACCGGTGCGGGTGCACCGACCGCCAGCGCCAACTCCTGGTGGGCCTCGCCCAGACGGCGGACATCGCGCAGGTGGCGCTCCTCCAGCTCCTCACCGACCGCACGGCTGACCGCGGCGAAAGGTGTGGGTGCGGGCACCTCCAGCAGGGGCAGGCCCTGTGCGCTGCACTGTTCGACCAAGGGAGTGGGGGCGGACCGGTGGAACGGTGCGACCCCGAACCCGAGGGCGCCCACACCGACGCGCACCAGGGAGGCCACGTAGTCACGGATCTGCTCCGCGCTCCCGGACATGTCGATCCCGGCGGTGAGCAGGAGCTCGCCGCCGCGCAAGTACGCGGCGGGGTCGGTCAGCTCACTGGCGACCGCCCAAGCGATGCCCGGGTCGCCCGCGTCGACGAGGGTGTGAAGACCCAGGTCGCGGCGGTCGGTGATCACGCTCAGCGGGACGTTGCGGCTCTCGGCCCGCCCCTTCTTCCCGGCCATGGTTCCTCCGTCGTTCCCGCGCCCGGTGGAAACTCCCACGGGTCCTCGCCCCGGCGCGGCTGCCCGCATCCGGGCGCTTCCCACACCTCCGGTGACCCCGGGCTGTGGACGGTTCGTCCAAAGTCTGCCCCGAAACCGTACGGTTCGGCCACTGGAACGGGGGCGGGCGGCTCCTTACGCTGACCGGAACCACGACCGTGCCACAGGCGTCCGGGAACGGCCGAACCACGCACGGGACCCACGTCGACGACGACAGGAAGAGCGATCCGATGAGTACACCGATCGGCCCCACGGACTCCAGCCTCGTCCCGCGCTTCGCGGGCCCCGCGACCTTCGCCCGCCTTCCCCGCATCGACCAGGTCGGGCATGCCGACGCCGCCGTCGTCGGCGTGCCCTTCGACACCGGCGTGTCCTACCGCCCCGGCGCCCGTTTCGGCCCCTCCGCGATCCGTGAGGCCAGCCGTCTGCTGCGCCCCTACCACCCGGGGCTGGAGGTGGCCCCGTTCGAACGCTTCCAGGTCGTCGACGGCGGTGACATCCCCGTGAACCCGTACTCCGTGGGGGACGCGGTGGAGACGCTCGACCAGGGCGCCTCGGAGTTCGTCGACGCGGGCACCCGGCTCGTGACCCTGGGCGGCGACCACACCATCGCGCTGCCGCTGCTGCGCTCCCTGTACCGCAAGCACGGTCCCATCGCGATGCTGCACTTCGACGCCCACCTGGACACCTGGGACACCTACTTCGGCGAGCCCTACACACACGGCACCCCGTTCCGCCGGGCCGTGGAGGAAGGCATCCTCGACACCGAAGCCATCGCGCACGTGGGAACCCGGGGCCCGCTCTACGGCAAACGCGACCTGGAGGAGGACCGCCGCTTCGGCTTCGGGATCGTCACCGCCGCCGACGTCATGCGCAAGGGCGTGGACGAGATCTCCGACGCCCTGCGCCAACGCATCGGAAACCGGCCGCTGTACGTTTCCGTGGACATCGACGTCCTCGACCCCGCCCACGCCCCCGGAACCGGGACCCCCGAAGCCGGCGGGATCACCAGCCGGGAACTGCTGGAGATGCTGCGCGGGTTGTGCGACCTGAACCTGGTGGGCGCCGACGTGGTGGAGGTCGCTCCCGCCTACGACCACGCGCAGATCACCTCCACGGCCGCCTCGCATGTGGCCTACGACCTGGTGGGCCTGCTGGCCCTGAACCACTCGAAGAGGGCGGGGAGCTGAGCGTTCCCGCGTGAACCGGTACGCCGCGGCCCGCCTCCACGGCCGACCGCGGCGACCTCCGTGGACGAAGCCGGCGCCGAGCCGGCCGGCGAGCGGGTGAGCGCTCTCCCGGCCCTTCGGACCCGGACTTGACCTTGACACCGTGACAAGGTCTTCACTTGGGCGCAGGAGGTGGTCGCGATCAACACGAACCCGCAGAACGCCCGTGTGGCCCGGGCCTTGGAGAGCGACGACACGTCGGTCCGGCTCCGGGCGGCCATGGCGGTCGGCTCGAACCCCGACCCCGTGTTCCTGGAGGTACTCGTCGAGCGGTGCGCGGTCGAACCGGACTTCTACGTGCGAGACATGCTGTGCTGGGCACTGACCCGGCTCTCACCGGAGGCCACCCTGCCCCGGATCCGCCAGGAACTCGTCTCCGAACGCCCCCAGGCCCGCAGCCAGGCGCTGCACCTGCTCTCCAAGATCGGCGACAGGAACGCGTGGCCCTGGGTCACCCGAGCCGTGCTGCGCGACACCGACGACGGGGTCGCTCGCACCGCATGGCGCGTCGCGGTCGTCCTGGTGCCCGAGGAGGAGGGGACGAAGGAGCGACTGGCCGACGAACTGGCCCTGCAGTTCGGACGGGGCGACCGCAGCGTGCGCCTGAGCCTGAGCCGGGCCCTCGTCGATCTCGGTGACGTGATCGGGCCGGTTCTGGAGAGGGCCGCGCTGAACCCCGACCCGGGGGTGGTCGCGCACGCCCGCGCCACGGAACTGCTCCTGCAGGACCCGGAGGCCGGTTTCGACGCGGCGGTCGAAGAGGCCGAACGTATGGTCACACTCGGCCCGGAACGTGCTGCTGCCGCCGCCGCTGCCGAGGCTGCGTCTGCGGGTACCGGGACGACGGAGCCCGCCCGTCCCCCGAAGGCCGCGGATTGCTGATCGGTGAGGTGGCCCGCCGCTCCGGGGTGAGCGCCCGGATGCTCCGGCACTACGACACTCTGGGGCTGGTGCGGCCGACCGGACGCACCGCCGGCGGCTACCGCGAGTACTCCCTCGAGGACGTCCGCAGGATCTTCCACGTCGAGAGCCTGCGGTCCCTCGGGCTCTCCCTGAAGCAGATCGAGCGCGCGCTGAAGGACCCGTCCTTCACACCGGCCGCCCTGGTCGGTGACCTCATCCGGTGGACGGAGGACCGCCTGGCACGGGAACAGGAGCTGCTCGAGCGGCTCCGTGCGATCGACGCATCGGCACCCACCGGATGGCAGGGCGTGCTGCGCGTCGTGGAACTCCTGCGGGGGCTCGACTCGGCCGACGCCGCACGCAGGCAGCAGACCGTCCTGGCCCGGCCGGAGGAGGAACCGGTCCCCGCCGAGCTGCTGGTCGAAGCGGTCCTGACCGAAGACGATCCCCACGTCGCGGGCGCCCTGCGTTGGGCGCTCGCCCGATCGGACGGCGACACCGTGGCGGCGCTGGAGACCGGCGCGCGTTCGGAGGACGTCCGCATCCGGCGGCGCGCGGTACGCGCGCTGGCCGAACTGCCCGGGTCCCCGGGTGCGGTGGCCGCGCTCACCGAGGCCCTCGGGGACCCGGACCGGCAGGTGCACAGGCACGCGGCCCTGGCCCTGGGCAAGCACGGCGAGGCTGTGGTCGTGCCCGCGCTCGTCGGCATGGTGGTCGAGGGGTCCAACGACGTGGACGCGGCCGAGATCCTGAGGACGCTGTCCCGGGAATCGGGGTGTGCGGACCGGATCACGGCCGCCCTGGCCGGCGAACTCGGCGCGCCCGCCGCGGACACCGCGACGCGGATCCGCCTCACCCAGGCGTTGGTCGAGCTCGCGGGGCCCGCCGCACAGGAGGTCCTGCGCAGGCTGGTCCATGACGGCGACCGCGCCGTGGCTCTGGTGGCCTCGGCCTTCGTCGGGGTCCTCGAGGAACGCTCCCGCCGGGAGCGGGCCGAGGATCCCTGAACGCGGGTGGCCCGAGCGTGCGGTCCTTTTCGGGACCGTGCGGGCCGGGACACAGGTATTGGTCGAACTCCCTCGTGTCAGCCAGGCACATCACGGCGAGTGTGGCAGAGGAACCCCACGGCCGAGAACATCGACGCCAGCCCGGAGAGGACGACTACGGCCGGTACGGAACCGGCCGCCACCGGCGACTCCGCGAGTACTCGACCGAGCAGCTCCATCCCGGCGGAGAAGGGCATCCAGCCCATGACGGGGGCGAGCATCGGAACCATTGACATCAGTTGCTCCAGGAGCAGCATCCACACCAAGGGGACGGCGATCGCCGCGGCGACCGAGCGGGTCAGTACGGCGAGGGACATCGCCACTACGCCCCACACCAGGATGATCGACAGGTAGACACCCAGATAGCCCCAGCCCTTGGCGGACATGATGAGCCCGTCCGGATAGAACTGTGCGGCCACGAGCGCAAGAGCCATGCCGATGACATATGTCAGGGACAGGAACGACGAGGTGGCCAGAAGCTGCGCAGCGAAGGACGTCCACCGTCGGCGCTGGGTCAGGAAGGAGATCTCCGTGGAACCGTTCCGGATCTCGGTGGCCGTGGAAGCGCCGGCGAACACGACAGCCAACATATGGAAGATGCTCGCGCATTTCCCAAGGTCGCCTGCATCGATCGGTCCCTGGTACTCGATGTCGTACAGAAACGTCATCAGGATTATCGGCCCGAAACAGGATCCGATCAGAAGTGCGGAATGAACCGCCGTGGAGCGTAGAGTCCACAGCCGCACGATTTCAGCCCTCAGTGAGTGATACACCTTGTTCCTTCAGTTATGAGCACGGTAGACGGAGGCGTTCTCGGTGAGCTCGAGGAAGATTTCCTCCAGGCCGACGGGTTCATCACCGAGCGCTGTGACGAGCAGCCCGAGGTCCCGGCACAGGCGGGACAGCGCCGAGGCATCGGGAACAACGCTGTTGTAGGTCACGTTCAACCCGTCCGGCCTTCTGGTCACGGCCACGCCGATCTCGCGCAGACACCTTTCGAGAACCTCGTCGGCGTCGGTCCGCACGATCGTCTTCCCGTTGTGTCGATCCAGGAACTCCGCCATCCCGGACTCACAGATCAGTCGGCCCCGGCCCACGACCACCAGCCGGTCGGCGACGAGCTGCATCTCCGAGAGCAGATGTGAGGAGACCAGGACGGCGCGGCCGTCGTCGGCGTTCCGGCGCAGTACGGAACGCATCCAGTGCACCCCTTCAGGGTCCAGGCCGTTGGCTGGCTCGTCGAGGACGAGGTTTCGCGGGTTTCCCAGCAGGGACGTCGCCAACCCCAGTCTCTGCTTCATACCGAGGGAGTAGCCCCGGATCCGTCGGTGAGCGGCCGCACCCAGCCCCACTGCATCGAGAACCTCGCCCACCCGGGCGGGCGGCAAGCCGGCGGATGCCGCAACCACCTGTAGATGTCCTCGTCCCGTTCGGCCCGGGTGGTACCAGGAAGCGTCGAGCACCGCGCCCGCGGCCTCGACCGGACAGGAATGACCGTGAAAGGGGAGTCCATCGAAAAGGGTTTTTCCGGAGTTCGGTCGGTCCAACCCGAGCAGGCACCGCATGGTGGTTGATTTCCCGGCGCCGTTCGGTCCCAGGAACCCCGTGACGGAGCCATCGGGAACTGTGAAGCTCAGGTTCTCGACGGCGACGGTGGTGCCGTATTTCTTCGTGAGGTTTTCGACTTCTATCATCCGGTTGTTCCTTCTGCGGGTTTGGTGTCGAGTTCGGTGGCCGGAACAGTGGTGTCCGGCGCTGGAACGTTCATGGTCGATAACCCTAGGAAGGGAGGTGCCGCTCCGGATCAGCCCTGGGACGTGAGCCCTCTATGACCCTGGTCGTACTCGGTGAGTCGGGAATCGTCCCTGTGACGGACAACTCGCCGGCGCAGGTCGGAGACAATCGGCAGCATGACTAGCACCTCTCCGAGATGGGTCCGCCATCTGTTCGGCGCAGGCGCTGCGGTCGTGTTGGCCGTGCTCGCTCTGCGGCCCCAGCCCGGACCGGTAACGGCACTACTGACCGCCTTGGTCGCCTTCGCGGTCGGCCGGGGACCTGACGGTGTGGGGCGAGGTGCGGCGGCGTTCCTGCTCCTGTTGCTCATGAGCGCGGTCGGTGTCGCAGTCGGCGCCACGGGATGGCAGGAAACCACGCGAGAGACGCTTTCCGCGCTCACGCGTGCGGGGGTCCCCTGGTTGATCGGCTCGGCCTGGCGATTGCGTACTCAGGTACGCCATCAAGCCGAAGCACGTGTGATCCAAAAGCGCCGTCAGCGGCGTACGGCCTTGTTACGGGAGCGCGACGCCGAACGGCTCGGGTTGGCGGAGTCCCTGCACGATGATCTGGGGCACGCGTTGAGCCTGGTCGCATTGAACCTCGGACGGCTCGAAGTCGACCCCACGCTGACCCCTCCTGCCCGGGAGTCGGTGGCCACCGCGCGCCGTGAACTCTCCCTGGCTGTCGGGCGGCTCGGCGCCTCGGTGGGATCACTGCGCAGTGGTGCCGCACCCGGCCTGCCGCGCCGCGCCGACATCACCGATCTACTGGAGCAGGCCCGCCGGGCAGGTGCCGATCTCAGAGTGAAAGCGATGCCTTCGGCCGAACGGTTGGGCGACTTCGATCAGGTGACACTCGTCAGAGTGCTTCAGGAAACCGTGACCAACGCGACCAAGCACGCGTCAGGACGGCCGGTCACCCTCGACATCTCCGCATCCGGGGACCAGCTGTACGTCACCGCACGTAATGCTCTCGCCGACACCTCATCGGCCATGGACGGGACCGGAACAGGGCTCTCGGCCTTGGACCGCCATCTCCAGGGGGTCGGTGGGTATCTGCAGACACAGCATGGCGACGGGGAGTTCGTGTTGCGTGCCAGATTGCCCTCCCGGCCCGTGACCAGGAGTGACGCCGACGACTCGGCCGTGCTGGACGACGAAGACCTGGAGACCGTGTTGAGGAGCGGAGCCGAACGGCGCGGTCGTGTCATTCTGGCAGTCACCGCTCTCGTCATCGTCGCTGTTCTCGGGGCGGTCGAGATCGTCATGACGTCCGAGGCACGCCGTGCCCTGCTCCCCGCCGAGGACTATGCGCAGATTCGTGTCGGTGACTCGCGTGGACAGACGGAGCACCTGCTGCCCGAGCACGGACTGCTGCCGCGGCCCGAGACGGGGCCCGGCACCGAGTGCCACGACTACGCCGTCACAGCGGTCCCGCTCGACGACAGATCCGGGGACGTCCACCGGATCTGCTTCTCCGACGGTGCCGTCACCTCCACCCACTACGTCCGGTCGGATTCCCGATGACGACGCACCAGCCCCGGCCCACAAGAATCCTGGTCGTCGACGACGAGCCGCTCGTGCGTGCCGGTATCACCGGAATCCTGAGCACAGACCCCGGGAACGACGTCGTCGCCGAGGCCGGCACCGGACTCGACGGGCTGACCGCTGTCCGTACCCATCGACTCGACGCTGTGCTGCTGGACATCCGCATGCCGGACATGTCCGGTCTGGAGGTGTTCTGTGAGTTGTGTCGTGCGGGTGTCACTGTCCCGTGCCTGTTCGTCACCACGTTCGGTGAGGACGACTACATCGAAGAGGCCGTCCGCCTCGGAGCTTCCGGGTTCGTCCTGAAATCCGGTGACCCGCACGAGCTGCTCATGGGTGTGCGTGCTGTTGCCGGCGGAGGGGCGTTCTTCTCCCCGGCCGTGGCCCGTCGGCTCCTGGACGGCCGTCTCGCCGCGTCGTTCAGTGAGACCCAGCGGGCCCGTGTCCAGTTCGAAGAGCTCACACCTCGTGAGCAGGAGGTCCTGCGCCTGATCGGGCGGGGACTGTCCAACGCGGAGATCGCCGCCGACCTGTTCCTCGCGGAGGGGACCGTCAAGGTGCACGTTTCCTCGATCCTCCGCACCACCGGCGCCCGGAACCGCGTGGAGGCCGCCCTGGTCGCCGTTCGTTCCCATGAGGCCTGAGCCGGCCGCGAGATCCCGCCCACATCGGTGTGGACGGCCAGTTCGCGGTCGGCCGACTCCTTCAAGCACGAGGATCCCTGAACGCGCGTGGCCCGAGTGTGCGGTCCTTTGCCCGTGGTCAGCGGCCTCTCATGTGGCCGCGCAGGTACCGGCCGGTGATGCTGGCGGGGTCGTCCGCGAGCTCCTCGGGGGTCCCGGTCGCGACGATGCGCCCGCCGTCGGCGCCGCCGCCCGGCCCCATGTCGATGATGTGGTCGGCGTTGGCGATCAGGTCCAGGTCGTGTTCGATCACGACCACCGTCCCGCCCTGGTCCACCAGTCTCTGCAACACCCCGATCAGCACGCGCACGTCCAGGGGATGCAGCCCCACGGTGGGCTCGTCGAAGACGAACAGCGTCCGCCCCTGGCGCCGGTCGAGCTCCGAGACCAGTTTCAGCCGTTGCGCCTCGCCCCCGGACAGCGCCGGGGTGGCCTCGTTGAGCGTGAGGTAACCCAACCCGACGTGGATCAGGGCATCGAGCTTGGCGCGCACCTTCTCCAGGTCGCCGACGTGCTCGACCGCCTCGGCCGCCGTCAGCGACAGCAGCTGCGGCAGCGGCAGCTCCTCCGCTCCTCCGGCGGAGGGGCGGAGGTATTCATCGGCCTCCGGTCCGTAGCGGCATCCCTCGCAGGCGGGACAGACGATGTCCACATCGGGCAAGAACTGCACGTCCAAGGAGATCTCCCCGGTGCCTTCGCAACGGGGGCAGCGCAGCGAGCCGGTGTTGTAGGAGAAGTCCCCCGCCCCGAGCCCGTCGGCCCGGGCCGTGTCCAGCCGCGCGTAGGCGCGCCGCAGTTCGTCCAGCACGCCGACGTACGTGGACACGGTCGAGCGGACGTTGATGCCGATCGGGGTCGCGTCCACCATGTCGACCTTCTCGATCCCACCGGCCTCCAGTTCCTTCACGTGCTCGGGCCGGCGGGCCCGGCCCCTGGCCTGGCCGGCCCGCAGGGAGGGGACGAGACTCTCCAGGACCAGGGTGGTCTTGCCGGAGCCGGAGACTCCGGTGATCCCGGTCAGTCTCCCGCGCGGGATCTCGGCGTCGAGGGCGTGCACGGTGTGCACCGGACCGGTGCGCATGAGCAGCGTGCCACGGTCGAACACCCGCTCCGGCTCTGCCCGTTCGCGCGCCACGACCCGTTCGCGGCCGGTGAGGAAGCCTCCGATCAGCGAGTCCGGGTCGCGGCCCACCTCCGCCACCGATCCCTCGGAGATCACGGTCCCGCCCTCATGGCCCGAACCGGGCCCGATCTCGATCAGATGGTCGGCCGCGCGCAGCACCTGCACGTCGTGGTCGACCATCACCACCGAGTTGCCCTCGGCCAGCAGGTCATCGATGACGCCCTGCAACCCGTGGACGTTGGAGGGGTGCAGGCCGATCGAGGGCTCATCCAGCACGTAGAGCACCCCCGTGGTCTCGTTGCGCACGGCACGGGCGAGCTGGACACGCTGGCGCTCCCCGGTGGACAGGGTCGCTCCGGCACGGTCCAGGGAGAGGTAACCCAGTCCCAGCTCGATCAGCCGCCGCGCCATCCGGAGCAGGGCCTCGACCAGGCTGTGGGCCATGGAACGCATCTCGTCGGGCATCCCGTCGACGATGCCCGGCGCCCAGTCGAGCACGTCCTCCAGAGCCAGGGCGGTGACGTCGGCCAGATCCCTGTCCCCGATCAACGGTGCACGAGCTGCAGAGGAGAGCCGTGTCCCGTGACAGGTCGGGCAGGTGCGTTCGATGAGGAAGCGGCTCACCCGGGCCAGCCGCCTCTCGTCGTTCGCGCGTTCGAGCTCAGCGGTCACGGTCAGCCGGGCGTTGCGAAAAGTGAAGTCCAGTTCGTGCACACCGTTCTTCGTGGTGACGGTGATGTGCTTCTTCTCCTCGGGACCGTCGAGGACGAGGGCCTTCTCCCACTCGGTCAGATCCCGCCACGGCACATCGGTGCGGACCCCGAACTCGCGGGCGATCTGCGGCTGGACCTTGAAGCCGTACATCTGCCAGGGGATCACCGCGCCGTCGTCGATGGTCATCGACTCGTCCCGGATCAGTGAGGCGTCGTCGACTTCTCGGACGGTTCCGGTGCCCTGGCATGTGGGGCAGGCCCCCTCCGAGTTGAAGGCCAACTCTTCGGCCTCGGGGGCGTGGAACTCGGCCCCGCATTCGCCGCAGACCATCGGGTCCTCGGTCGCCACGTGCAGAGAAGGCGGCAGGCGGTGACCGTTGGGGCAGAGGTGGGAGCCCAACCGGGAGAACATCAGCCGGACCACGTTGAGCAGCTCCGTGGAGGTGCCGAAGGTCGAGCGTACGCCGGGCACGCCGGGCCGCTGCCGCAGAGCCAGCGCGGCCGGGACGTGTTCGACCCGGTCGACGTCGGCCCGCGCCGCTTGCGCCATGCGCCGGCGGGTGTAGGTCGACAGCGCCTCGATGTAACGCCGCGCGCCCTCCGCGTAGAGCACCCCCATGGCCAGCGAGGACTTGCCCGAACCGGAGACACCGGCGACGGCGACCAGCTCACCCAGCGGGACGTCGACGTCGATGTTCTTCAAGTTGTGTACGCGGGCACCGCGCACCTCGGTGGCGGCGGGGGCCCGACGGCCCTCACTGCGTCGGCTCATCTCGCCCTCCTCACGGCCGCACCGGCCGAACCGGCCGAGGCGAACCTCGATCCGCACCGCTTTCCCAGCCACTCGGGCGGGGAAGTCCGTGCCCGAGGTGAGCGAAGAACCCCGGGCACATCCGACCGGTCCGTGTCCTTCACGGCGGACCGGCGGTGACCTGCTGGGGATACTTCCCGCTGGGGCGCCGTCGTCATGCCTCACCAGGAGCCCCGGCCGAAGAGCTGTTCAGCGATCGGTCTTGATGTGCTTCATGGTCAGCCGCGATTCCACGCGCAGCACGGCCAGCAGTCCGGTCAGCCGGTCGGAGAGGAAGGTGTCGTAGGCGGCGTGGTCGGCCACAGCCACGCGCAGGAAGTAGTCGGGGCGGCCGTACAAGCGGCGGAACTCGATGACCTCTTCGTAGCCGGCGACGGTTTCCTCGAATTCCTGGACGGTGGCGCGGTCGGTCGCGTAGATCTCCACGTCGACGAGTACCTCCAGCCCCCGACCCAGCTGTGCGGGGTCGACGACGGCCCGGTACCCGGTGATGACGCCCGCCTCCTCCAAGCGCTTGACCCGGCGCAGGCAGGGAGGCGGGGTCAGACCCACCCGCCGAGCCAACTCGACGTTGGAAAGCCGACCTTCCTGGCGCAGTTGGAACAGAATTTCGCGATCAACCGGATCGAGTATATGTTCATTGCTCATAGGGCCAGCATATGCTTTAAAGGTGTAACCATATGAGGTGAAATCTTTCCTATAATTTCATTATGCGTATCAGTCCTGACCTGCGGGTCGCCTTCCTCGACTCCGCTCCGGTGGGGCTGGGTTTCGTCCCGATCGGCCTGACCTACGGGGTCCTCGTGGTCCAGGCGGATCTGGACTGGTGGTGGGCGGGCCTGTCGGCCTTGCTCATCTACGGCGGGTCCTTCGAGTTCCTGCTCATCGGGATGGTCACCGCAACGGCCCCGCTGACCGCCATCGCCGCGGCCGCGTTCATGGTGAACTTCCGGCACGTGTTCTACGCGCTGTCCTTCCCGCTGCACCGGATCAGGAGCCGGGCGGGCAAGGCCTACGCCACCTTCGCGCTGAGCGACGAGGCCTATGCCCTGGCCACCGGCGAGCAGGCCCGCACCTGGCCGGGCCGGCGCATCCTGTGGTCGCAGTTCTGCATGCACATGTACTGGGTGGGCGGCGCGACCGCCGGAGCCCTGCTGGGCGGCTTCATCCCCGACAGCGTCCAGGGTCTGGACTTCGCCCTGACAGCCCTGTTCACCGTGCTGGCCCTCGACGCCCTGAAGGACACCCGCGGTGACGTGCCCACCCCCGTGCTCGCACTCGGGAGCGCCCTGATCGCCCTGATCTTCTTTCCCGACCAGATGCTCGTGGCCGCCCTCGCGCTCTTCGCAGCCGCACTCCTGGGACGCCACCTCATCACCCGCAGGAGGCCCAGCCGTGTCTGAGACCCACTTCGCCATCGCCGCGGTCCTGGCCACCGCCGCCGTCACCTGGGGGCTGCGTGCCCTGCCCTTCGTCGCCCTGTCCACATTGCGCACCGGCGACACCGTGGACTACCTCAGTACCCGCATGCCCGCCGGGGTCATGATCATCCTGGTCGTCTACTCCTTGAGCGACCTGCCCCTGCCGCAGCCGCAGTCCCTGGTGCCGTTGACCGCCCTGGCCACCACCGTGGGCCTGCATCTGTGGCGCGGTAACGCGCTGCTGAGCATCCTGGGCGGCACCACCGTCCACGTGGTGCTCTCGAGCACGGTTCCCGCCTTCTGAGGCCGGAAGCGAGGCGGCCCCACCACCGGACGGCCGCAGCACGGGACGGAGTAAACCGACCGATGTGCACTATGGCAGTCGTGCATGCATCCTGAGCCCATGTTCGACATCGACACCCCTCCCGACAGCTCCCCCCAGCGGCGCGACCACATCGTCCAGACCCTCGAGAACGCCTTCTCCCACCTCATGGCTGCCGACCCCCGGGCCTTTCGCGGCAAGTTCCGCAAGATGGCCGCCGACCCCTTCGCGTTCTACCGGGGAAGCGCCTGCCTGTTCTACGCCGACACCATCGACATGGACGACCCCTGGGTCGACCAGCGCACTTCCCGAGTGTGGATCCAGGGGGACCTGCACGCCGAGAACTTCGGCACGTACATGAACTCCGAAGGCCAACTGGTCTTCGACATCAACGACTTCGACGAGGCCTACCTGGGGCACTTCACCTGGGACCTGCTGCGCTTCGTCGCCAGTATCGCCCTGTTGGGCTGGCAGAAAGCACTCTCCGACGACGACATCAGCGCCCTGGTTCCGCGCTACGTCAACGCCTACGTCGACCAGGTCGCCACCTTCGCCGAGCACGACAACGACGACGAGTTCTCGCTGCGTCTGGGCAACACCGAAGGCACCGTGCACGAAGTGCTGCAGCAGGCGCGCATGAACAGCCGCTTCAAGATGCTGCGGTCCATGACGACTCTGGACGGGTACGAGGCGGTCTTCCGCAACGGACCAGGGGTTCGGCGGCTCGGCCGCGACGAGTACGAGCGTGTCGCGGCCGCCTTCGCCGAGTACCTCGAGACCATCCCGCCCGAGCAGCGTTACGACCCGCTGGCGTACCGGATCAAGGACATCGTCGGCAAGAGCGGGTTCGGCATCGGATCGGCCGGACTGCCCGCCTACAACGTTCTCATCGAGGGCCCCACCGAAGCGTGGGAGAACGACTTCGTGCTCTCCATGAAGCAGGGCAACATCGCCGCCCCCTCCCGGGTGGTCTCCGACCGCGAGATCATGGAGCAGTTCCACCACCACGGCCACCGCACCGCGGTCTCACAGCGCGCGCTGCAGGCCCACGCCGACCCGCTGCTGGGACACACCGACATCAACGGCGAGGGCTACGTGGTCAGCGAACTCTCGCCCTACGTCGACGACCTGGAGTGGGACGACCTCACCGAGCCCGCCGACATCGCCCCGGTGCTGGACTACCTGGGCCGGGCCACGGCCAAGGCGCACTGCGTCTCCGACACCTACGCCGACGCGGCCCTGGTCCGCGGCGAGACCGAGGACGGCATCGCCGCCTCCCTGGCCGGCAAGGAGCGCGAGTTCACCGAATGGTGCACCCGCTTCGCCCACCGCTACGCCGCGCAGGTGCGCGCCGACCACGCCCTGTTCGTGGACGCCTTCCGCAACAACGAGATCACCGGGGTGCGCTCCAGCGATCCGGCGTGAGACGGCCGGCCCCATCCGCCCCAAAAGTGGGGGCACTGTCGGCCGAGCCCGACTGACACAGCATCTGGCAGAAGGGGGCGTCGAGCAGGGCGATGGTCCCCGCTGTGCCGTCGATCCGTAGACGGTCGGTGCCACCAGGATCCCGCCCGGTTCCACCCTGGCGCCCACCGGGGCGACGACGACCCTGGTCCGGCCCTGGGGCGGGCGAGGGCGTACCCGACACCGAGGGCCGTGTGACCGGGGGGTCTCCAGGGCCGGGGCCGGAGCGAGGAAGGGCTGGGCGCCGCCGCGTGTGCCCTGGGTGAGCAGGAGCGCTCTCAGGGCCGGGGCCCTCTCTTCGGGGCCAGCCCCGAGACGACGAGGTCGATGACGAGTTCGAGGGTCTGCTGGTACTGCTCGGGGGAGGACAGGTGTTCGGTGTTGACGGGCAGCAGCAGCACGGTCTGGAGGACTCCCACGATCGCGGCCGGATCGGCTCCGATCAACTCCCCCTCGGCCCGGCGGGCGGTGACGAAGTCGTTCAACGCAGCGATCGGGCTGTCCGGTCCCATCGGGGGCGGCTCCGCCGAGGCCTTCCGGGTGACCGCGGCCATTTCCTCCGGGTGGGTGGCCAGGCGCTGATAGAGGGGATTGGTGGACAGCTCGGCGACAGTGGCGTGCAGGAAGCGGCGCAGCGCCTCCCGGGTGTCGGCCGTACTCAGCAGGGCGTCCTCGATCACCCGCTTGTGTACTTCGCCCATCTGGCGCTCCATGAGCGTGAGGTAGAGGGCCTCCTTGGAATCGAAGAAAGCGTAGAAGGAGCTCTTGGCGATCTCCGCCGGGGCGACCAGTTCCGCCAGGGAGGTCTTGCGCAGGCCCTGGGCCGTGAACAGCCGAAGGCCGGTCTCCAGGAGGATGCCGGCGACGCGTTCCCTCTCCTCCGGGGTGAACGTGGGTGGCAAGGGTTCGTTCCTCTTCGAAAGCGTGATCGCGCGTGGTCCGGGTGCTCAGGTGAGCCGTACCGGGAGGGTGTCCAGTGCACGCGACGGTCCGGGTTTCCAGTGGGGCGGCGCCTCGGGCTGGGCGAGGGCGAGCTGGGGGAAGCGGCGCAGGAGCTCGGTGAAGACGATGTGCAGCTCCGCGCGGGCCAGCGCGGCACCGAGGCAGTAGTGCATGCCGTGTCCGAAGGCGAGGTGGTCGGCCCGTCCACGGTCGAGCCGCAGTTCGAACGGCTGCTCGTAGGTGCGCGGGTCCCGGTTGCCGGCGAAGTACAGGGGCATCACCGGCTTGTCGGCGGGGATGGTGGTCCCTCCCAGCTCCACCGGCTCCAAGGTGTAGCGGAACACGCCTGCGTCCGCGGTCCCGTTGTAGCGCAGGAACTCCTCCACCGCATCGGCCACCGCCTCCGGTGAGGTGGCCGGACGCTCGCGCTGTTGCGGGTGCTCCAGCAGCATCAGCACGCCGGCGGAGATCATCGCGACGGTGGTCTCGTGGCCGGCGAGCAGGATGCTCAGGGACAGCGAGAGGAGTTCGGCCTCGGTCAGCTCATCGTGTGCGACGAGGGCGGACAGCAGGTCCTCGCCCGGGTCCGCGCGCTTGGCGGCGACCAGTTCCCGGATGTAGGCGACCAGGCCCCGGGAACTGGCGGCCATGGTCTCCGGGTCCAAGGAGCTCATGCCCCGCGCCCACCGGCGCCAGCGGTCCTGGTCCGCCAACGGCACGCCCAGGAGTTCGCAGATCACCCGGATCGGCAGCGGGTAGGCCAGTTCCGTGACGAGGTCGGCCTCCTGGGGCAGTGCGTCGAGCAGTTCGTCGGTGATCTGCTGGATCCGTGGTTTGAGCCGCTCCACCCGCCGGAAGGTGAACTCCTTGGAGACCAGCCGGCGCAGCCGCGTGTGGTCCGGCGGGTCCTGGGCGCCCAGCGCCGCCGTGAAGTAGGGCCGCACCTCCTCGGGGATCCCTGTCACGCTCGAGAAGTCCAACGTGGTCTGCTTGCTCGGGTCGTTGCTGAAGCGGGGGTCGCTCAGCACCGCCATGATCTCCTCGTAGCCGGTGACCAGCGTGATCACGGTTCCGTCGAAGTACCTGGCGGTCTTGACCGGGGGACCGGCGCACAGCCGTTCGAGCGCGGTGTCGCGCTCTGGCGAGGTGAGTGCGGAGACGAGATCGACGTCCATACGACGCCTCCTGAAACCATGAAAACAAAATGGATATTTGTTCACAGAGAATCAGCCCGGGAGACACGGGTCAAGGACACCGACCGCCGACCGGGCTCCTACGTGAGCAGACGCGACCGTATCCGCCGGGCCAGGAGCACCGCGGCGGCGACGGCGGCCGCCAGCCCCCCGAGCAGGATCACCAGCGAGGCGACGGTGTCGGCCGGGTATCCGGGCAGCGCCAGAAGCGACCACGTGGGCGGCAGCACGAGCAGCGGGGACCACCAGAGCGAGGGCAGCACCCAGACCAGCACCGGGACCAGGACGGACACGGCCGCCGCCCCCTTGACCACCACCAGAGCCTCGACCTTGTTGCCCGCGAACGCCGCGGTGGCCAGCACCACCAAGGGCGCGAACAGCGCGGCGAGCACCACGGCCGTGACCAGGCCCGGCGACATCACCGGAGCCAGACCGGACAAGGGCACGGCGATCGCCAACCCGCCCAGGGTGAGCAAGGCGGCCGTCCCCGTGCGGAACCCGAAGTAGGCGGTCAGCGACAGGGGCGAGACACGCAGCACCAGCAAGGTGCGGTCATCGATGTCCTCGCTCACGCGCAGCGCCACCACAGCACCGATCATCACAGGGATGTGCAGCAGTACCAGGGCACCGAACACGGCAGGGGTGTGCGCAGCGGGGTCGAAACCGTAGGTGGACCGCAGGTACTCGACGAGCACCGGCCAGGTCCATCGCAGCACCAGCGCCAAGGGCAAGGGTGCCAGGGCCACGGTCAGAAGCAGCGGGTCACGCTGCACACCGACGAATTCGTACCGGGCCAGGCCCACAACGGGGTGAGCCCGTCGCCCGGGTGCGGCGGGACGGCGCGCGCGTGCCCGAGCAGACCGGAGCGCGGCGCCCCGTTGCGGGCCGCGGTCGGCCTCCACCGGAGCGGCCCCCGCGGACTCGGGGCCGGTGCGGTGCGGAACCGCCGCGAGCCCGGTGGTGGAGTTCCGGGCGGCCCACCAGCAGAAGGCCACCGCACACCCCGCCGCGTACAGCAGCGCGATGGGACCGCCAAGGCCCTCCGGTGCCCCCGCCTGTCCGGTCAGGCCACGACTGATCAGTTCGGCGCCCGTTGTGGTGGGAACGGCCCAGAGCAGCGGGCTCTGGACCACCCCGGCCAGATGCAGAGCCGGGACCGCGACGAGGGGAACGGTGGCCGGGGCCGTGGCGAGCAGGGCTCCCTGGAAGGTGCGGGTACGCGCACCCAGGCCCGAACAGGCGGCCACCAACAGGACCGAAGTGAGCGCGACCCCGGCCGTGGCGTGCCCGAGCGCACCCCAGACGCGCCCGTCCGGAACGGTCACCACGATCATGGGCACCGCCATGGCGACGACCGGCAGAGTCAGCATCCCCACACGGGCGAGCGTGGCCTCTCCGGGGCTGACGGGGGTGACCTCCCGGGCGGCGGCTGTGCCCTCGACCCGCTCGAACATGAGCAGCGCGACGGCGAACAGCGCCCCGAACCCGGCCGTGTCCAGGAACAGAAGGTAGGGAACCAGCGTGTGCGCCCCCGATGCGGGCAGGGACCACAGCATCCCGGTCCAGAGCACGGCCAGGACGGTGGCGACCGCCACGATGCCGTACCGCCACACCAGCTTTGCCTCCAGCGCGATCGTGCCGGTGAACCGTTTCACAGCCGGACCTCGGTGACCGCGGCGAAGACATCGTCGAGTGTGGCCTCACGTGTGTGCAGGGCCGTGACCGCACCCGAGGACACCAGCCCTGACAGCTCACCGCCGGTGCTCAGGTCCGTGAGGTCGAAGATGCGCCGGCGGGGGCGGCCCCCGACCGTGTACTCGGCCACGACGCCGGGCCGACCGTAGCGGCGGCGGAAACCGTCCGGGGTGTCGATGGCGGCGATCCGACCGTCCACGACGAAGGCGACCCGGTCGCACAGGTGCTCGGCGGTGTGCATGTCGTGGGTGGTCAGGAAGACGGTGGTGCCTCGGTCCGCCTCGGCTCGGACGACCTCGCGCAGGAGCGCCGCGCGCACCGGGTCCTGGCCGGAGGTGGGCTCGTCCAAGAAGAGCAGGCTGGGGTGGTTGAGCAGGGCCCGTGCCAGGCTCAGGCGCATCCTCATCCCCTTGGAGAAGGTGCTCAGCCGCTGGTGTGCGGCCTCTGCCAGGTCGACGCGGTCCAGCAGCTCAGTGGGGTCCGCCACGGGGCCGCGGTAGAGCGAGGCGAACACTTCCAGGTTCTCCCCGGCGGTCAGGCGGGTGAACTCGGCGGGCAGCTCGAACCCGACGCCGATCCGCTCGTAGTAGTCCCTGCCCCACTCCGGAAGCGGGCGGCCGAGTACACGCACACGGCCCTCGTAGCCGCGCAGCAGTCGGGTCAGCACGTGTTGGACCGTGGACTTGCCCGCACCCGAAGGACCGAGGAAGCCGAAGACCTCCCCCGACCCCACGGTGAAATCCATCTGCCGCACCGCGTCCCCGCTCGCCCCGCGGTAGCGCACGCGCAGATCCGTCACGGAGATGACGTCGTCTTCGGTGGAGTTCTCACGCATCCGGGACTCCGAGTGATTCGAGTGCGTCGAAAGCTTGGTCCATGAGCGCGGGCAGGTCCCCCGTGCCGCCCTCCTCGACCCAGGCCGTGATGGCGGTCGTGAGCGCGGCGACACAGGCCGACGCCACGACACGGGCGGCCAACGGCGGCGTATCGGTCTCGGCCGGGTCGCTGAGCCCCCTCTCGAACGCGGTCTGTGAGCCGTTCAGACTCTCCCCCATACGGGAACGCAGGGCAGGGGTGGCCAGCAGCAGCCGGGAGCGCAGCAACAGGGCCTGCCTCTCCTGTGCGTACACGGCGGGCACAGCGCTCATGACCGCGTCGCGTACACGCCGCAGCGGAGGCTTCTCCGGGGGTTGGGCCCGAATCAGTTCTTCGAGCACCGGGTCGTAGTCGTCTCGCAGGACCACGTCCTCCTTGGAGGGGAAGTACCGGAAGAACGTCATGTGCGAGACGCCCGCCTCGGCCGCGATCCGAGCGACGGTCGTGTCCTCGTATCCGTGCTCGGCGAACAGCCGGAACGCCGCCTCCCGCAGTGCGTTCCGGGTGCGTTCCCGCTTCTGCTCACGCCAGTGCGCCATGCCCCGAACCCGTCAGATGTTAGTTGATAACAGGTTACTCACTAACACTAACGTCGGCGGTTGCTCGTGTCCAGACCTGTGCGGGCCTCCGTGGTCCCCGCGGGCTCCTCGGGGCCGACCCGGGCGCGGCCCACCCGGTCTGCACCCGCGTACCGGACCGTGCTGCATCGGGGCCCTGCGGACGGAGGGCCACCCGTGTCCGGCCCGTTTCCACCGAAGCGAAGCGGGACTGCGCATTCCGGTGATCAGAGCCCTACGTGAGGGCTACCGGAGTGTTGCGACAAAACCCGCCCATACGGCTCGAGCCGGGCGGGTCGGAAGCTCTCCGTCCAGATGTGCCGGCAGAGCCTGAACCCGCCTGGGGCGGGGGCTTGCGTCACGGACCCCGGAGGTCACCCTCTTCGCCCCGGTGCTGCGCAGCGGGGCGGGGCGCCGAGCGAGTCGTTGAAGTCCGTGTGCAGCCTTGTTATACACGTCACTGCGTTCTTTTCGAGTGGCCCTGGCGGCACTGCCGATCCCGTTCGGTTTCTCTTCAGCCCTTGTGCGTGTGAGCGGGTCTCGAACGTTGGTCACACAGATCTTCGGGGCCCGACCACCGCAGTTCGCGGGAGGAAGCGATGACCGAACCGGATACCACCAACGGCTTCGCCGGGCTTCGGGCGGTGTACATCAACTGCACACTCGTCCATGCACCGGGGCTGAGCCACACACAAGGTGTGATCGACAAGAGCGTGGCGATCATGCGCGAGCACGGCGTCGAGGTCGATCAGATCCGCGCAGTCGATCACGACATCGCCGTCGGGGTGCGTCCGGACATGACTGAGCACGGCGCCGCTGTCGACGAGTGGCCCGCTCTGCTGGAACGGGTCCTGGCCGCCGACGTCCTCGTGCTGGCCGGGCCCATCTGGCTCGGCGACAACAGTTCGGTCATGAAACGGGTGATCGAGCGCTTGTACGGCTATTCCGGCGTGCTCAACGACCGGGGCCAATTCGCCTACTACGGCCGGGTCGGCGGCTGTTTGGTGACCGGTAACGAGGACGGCGTCAAGCACTGCGCCATGAACGTTCTCTACAGCCTGCAACATATCGGCTACACCATCCCCCCGCAGGCCGATGCCGGCTGGATCGGTGAGGTCGGCCCCGGGCCGTCCTACCTCGATCCCGGTTCCGGCGGTCCGGAGAACGAGTTCACCAACCGCAACACCGCATTCATGACCTACAACCTGCTGCACATGGCGAGCATGCTGCGCCGGGCCGGAGGTATCCCCGCGATGGGTAACCGTCGCGCCGACTGGGACGCCGGTTGCCACGCCGGGCAGGACAACCCCGAACACCGTTGATCAGAGCGCCGTAGTCGCGAGCCCTGAGGCCCCGAGGAGCGATCGATGACCGCGCACGACCGGCAGCCGTCAGTGCTGCAGGCCTGTGCGCATCCGGTCGTGCAGCGGCGGCCAACGCAGCCGTGCAGGAGTTCCTGCTGCCCTGCGCCGACGTGCGCACCGCCGCCGATCCCGATGTTGGCCTGTCCGAGCTCTCGCAGAGCACGTACGGGGCCGCGGCGAGCAACGCAGGCCGGGACGTGCACACCTCGAGGACCGGCCCGAGCGTCGGGCAAGCGCTCGTTGGCACCACAGGGGCGCCAACAGAAAGGGATGTGGCCATGAACGCAGACAATTCGGCCGGTTTTCCCGCACCCGACCAAGGGGTGCTGGTCACTCAGTTCCTGACCGTCACGGATGTGGCCCGGTCCCGGGCTTTCTACACCGACATCTTCGGTGGGTACGTGGTCCAGGAGGAGAACCCGTGCGTGGTCCAGGTCGCCAACAGCTGGGTCATCATGAACCCGGGCGGAGGCCCCACCCCGGACAAACCGGGCATCAGTCTGAGTCCGCCGCGGCCGGAAAACTCCGTCTCGGCGTTCCTCAACGTCCGGGTGGCCGACATCGCGGCCTTCTACGAACAGGCCCGGCAACAGGGCGCGCAGTTCTTGACCGAACCGATCGACCGTAAGGCCGAGATCCGTTGTTACATGCGTGACCCCGACGACTACCTCATCGAAATCGGCCAGGCGACCGGAATACTGCGCGGTGTCTACGCCGATCCGCCTGCGGGCAGCACAGGGGACCAGCCATGACCCGCCCACGGACCTCCAAGCGTGCCACCCGCCACCGACTTGGGGTCGTTCAGGAATGCATCGTGCTCCCCGCGCACGTGGGGATGGACCGAGCGTGCTGATCAACCTGAAGGACGGCAGTGCGCAGGCCCCACGCACGTGGGGATGGACCGTACAGGGCCGGGACTTTGCGCTCCTCCTCGGACCAGTCGCGCGGGGCCGTGGTCGAGCCTGGTTCCAGAGCTGATACACGAGTGGCCCTCGTCGTGGTGAGGTTCCAGGATGAGGGGAGCGCGGCACGGCCGCCATCCCGAATCTGGGGCCTGTGGACAGAGGAAGCCCCCCACCACGTACATGGGGTGTGGGCTTTGAGCAGGGCCGTCAGGACAACCTCACGGTGCCGTTGGTGAACCACCCTGCTAAAACGAAGCCCCCGTCCACGGGACGGGGCTCGACTGTCAGTCCTTCTTCAGGGTCCTGCTGCCCAGGAGGAAGGCGCTGACGGCGAGCGCTGCACCGAGCACGGCCATCAGGGGTGTGCGCAGGTCGGGTAGGGGGTCCTCGAACTTGACCAGCATGAGAAGGAGGAAGAGGACACCGACCAGCACCATGTGAAGGTAGGGCAGGCCGGGGCCGGTGCTCTTCTCGGAGGGGGTTTCCTCGGTCATGCTCGTCTTTCTTGGTGAGGGGACGGTCGAGGGGTCTTGGAAGCACGAAAAGCGTACATGTCGCCCCGAGTTCCTTCCTCCTCACCGAGTCCCACGCACGTGGGGACGGACCGAACGCGATCCGAGCGATCCTGAAGAACCCCCGCTGCACCAGGGCGGTCTCAAAGTCGGGGTGCGTGAGGTCAACGCTGGTCACAACGCCGTAGCGATCCAGGAGAAGCCCGCACACAACAACGGAGCCCGCTAGAAGAACAGGGACTCCTGCATCTCTGACTTCCAAGGGACTCCGTTGCGCCTCCAGCCTGCCACGCACGCCTCCGCCCCAACCGCTCTATCGATCCCGCCGCCCCTACCGTCCAGGGACTGCGACCCCCGCGACCGGCGGGGACGCCGCTACCCGCTCGGCTGCATCCTGCTCACCTCCCTGTGCGCGGTAGTGGCCGGCACTCGCTGCCTGCAGGCCATCGGCCAGCGGGCGACCAACGCGCCCCAGCCCCCTGGCCCGGCTCGGAGCCCGCACCACCAGCCCGGCCGGCTCCCAGCTCCGCCACCACATCCGCGACGTGAGCTTCGGCGAGGACGCCTCGCGGGTGCGCACAGGCGCAGCACCGCAGAACATGGCCCTGCTGCGCGAGCTGGCGATCGGCCTGCCGGCCGGGCTGGGGTTCGCGAGTATCCCCGCGGCTCACGGGTGGGTGGGCTATGACTGCTTCACCCGCCCGCTCGATCTCCTCGGGAACGCGTGACCAGCGGTTACCTCAGACGACTCCGAGAATGAAATCACCCCGTGCCGTACACGGTTCCGGCCGGGCTCTGGCTGAGTGCCGTGGCCGTGGCCGTGCGGGCCGCCAGGAGCCGGAACTGAGCAGGGGAAGTGACCGAGGTCTGTCTGAGGCGCCTCACACGCGGTAGGGGCGGGCTCGTCAGAAGATCCGGTGCCACGGGACTTTCACTCCCTCAGGGGCTGCCCTGTCCTGACCGGTTTTCATCGAGCTGGGGAAAGTGAGGGGCCCCGCGTCCGATCTGCCCCGCTCGTGACCCCAATTTTCCCAGCTCGATGAACCACGCCGCGTCGGAGAGAACCGGGACCGATGCGGCACAAGCAATAGCAATGTGACTCACATCACCTTTTTGTGAGAACCGATCGCGGACCCGCCACGTCTTGCCAAGTGTGAGAAAAACTCGGGAAGCCATCGAGTCGGCCGACGAGGCCGGCCTCGTCCGCTTGGTTGCCAAGGGCGACCGGGCGGCTTTCGAGGAGCTGTACCGCCGGACCTCGCCATGGCTGGCCCTACGTTTGCGGCGCCGATGCAGCGATGAGCAGATCGTGGCCGAGGTGCTGCAGGAGTCCTACCTCGCCGTATGGCGGGCGGCGGGAAGTTTTGCCGGGACAGCGGTGGACGGCAGCGCCGCGGGGTGGCTGTGGACCATCGCCGCGCGCCGGCTCGTGGACGCGTTCCGGCGCCGTGCGCGGTATGTGCATCCGCCTCCGGAAGCCGTCGGACCGGTGGCCGCCCCAGCCGCGGAGGACGAAGCGCTGGTCGGAGCGGTCAGCGGCGAATTGGGAAGCGCGCTGAACACGCTGGTACCCGAACTGCGGCAGGTGCTGCAGGCCATGGTGCTCGACGGGCTGTCGGTGCGGGAGACCTCCGTGCTGCTGGGACTGCCGGAGGGAACCGTGAAGACTCGGGCGCGCCGGGCGCGGATCATCATGCGAGAGGCACTGTCATGAACGACCAGCACAAGACGCATGCTTCCATCGAGCTGATCCGCCGCTACGCGCGCGCTGACGCGATCGCCGGCGAGGTGCTGTGGTCGCTGGAATCGCACCTGGAATCCTGCCCGTCCTGTCGCGCCCGCCTCGCCGAGGAAGTGCCCGGCCAGGCGCCCCGGACGGCGGCGCTGGTCGATCGAACCTGGGAAGCACTGGCGCCGTCCCTGACCACCGGCCCGCCCGTACCCCGCCGAGGGCGGCTGGCACGGTTGGCGGGCTGGACCTCGCCGGTGATGCTTCCGTGGGTCGTTGGTGCGGCACTGGTGGCAGTGCTGGCTGTGGCCGTCGATTCGTTCTTCGCCGTCCCCGAAAGCCGTCCGCTGGTGCTGCTGCTGGCCCCGGTCATTCCGGTGCTCGGCATCGCCGCGGTATGGACGAGAAGTCTCGATCCGGCGTATGAGCTGGTGACCGCGACCCCGCGAGCAGGGCTTTATCTGCTGCTGCGGCGCACGGTAGCCGTGCTGGCGGTGGTGATGCCGGTGCTGGTCGTCGCGGGCCTCACCACAGGCACCTCATCGGTGGTCTGGTTACTGCCGTGTCTGGCCTGCACGTCCGTGACCCTCGCGCTGGGCAGCGTCATCAGGTTGGAGCACGCTGCCGCTGTGGTCGTGACGCTGTGGTCGCTGGGTGTGCTCGCCCCCGGCCTGCTGACCTCGCAACTGCCGGTAGCGGTCACCCCGGTGGCCGTTCCGGCGTGGGGCGCGGTCTTCGCGGCCGCAACCGCGGTGCTGATACTGCGCGCCAGGTCGTTCGTCCGGATGTGAGAGCAGCCGGAATTCAAGCCGGTGGTCAAGCCGGAAACCCAGCAGGTGGAGAAGACAGGAGAGATGTGATGGCACGCGTGGTGGGGGCGGCCGAGACCGCCCCGGCGAACCATGCCTGGGAGATCCGCACCGAAGGGCTGCGGGTCGCCGCCGGGCGGCGGATGGCCGTGGACGGGATCGATCTGGCGTTCGGCACGGGAGTGCATGGCCTACTGGGCCCCAACGGGGCAGGCAAGACCACTTTGATTCGGGCGCTGGCCACGGTACTGCGCCCGTCAGGCGGTGGACTGGAGCTGCTCGGCGAGTCCGTCAGAGGGCGCGTCGATATGCGCCGCATACGGCGCCAGATCGGGTACCTGCCGCAAGACTTCGGTTTCTACCGCAGGTTCACCGTCCGCGAGTTCGTCGAGTACATGGCATGGCTCAAGGAGGTACCCAAGAGCGGTATAGCCGATGCGGTGCAGCATGCCATCGAAAAAGTCGGTCTGGCAGACCGGGCCGATGACCGGATGAAAACGCTCTCTGGCGGCATGGCGCGCCGGGCCGGAATCGCCCAGGCCATCGTGAACGGCCCGCGGATCCTGCTGCTCGATGAGCCGACCGCGGGCCTGGACCCATCGCAGCGCATGCAGTTCAGGCAGTTGCTGCGCGGGCTGAGCGAGGACACCTGCACGGTGGTGTCGACGCACCTGGTGGAGGACGTCGCCACCGTGTGCACCGATGTGGCACTTGTCGATGAGGGGCGCCTGGTGTTCCAAGGGCGAGCGGCCGATCTCGCCGCTGCGGGCAGCGGCACCGATCCCGGTGACAGCCCGAGCGAGCGGGGATATTCGGCCCTGCTGGCCCGCCACCACACCACCGGGGAGGGAGCACGATGAGCACGAGGATTCTGCGCACCGAGCTGCGCCGCTCAATCGCACCGTGGATCTGCTTGGCCTTGGCCGTGCTCACACTGGCCCTGCTGTACCTGCTCCCCGGCCCCTGGGCCAAGGGGACCGGCGCGTGGGACCAGCAGTGGCAGGGACTCGCGCAATGGCAGCGGTTCATGCTCATGTTCACCTGGCCGGTGGTGGTCGGCCTCGGTGCCTGGCAGGGCACTCGGCAGCGCCGTTCACGGATGGATGAGGTACTTTCCAGCACGCCGCGCTCCTCGTGGCAGCGCTCGGCGATGCTCGCGGCAGCGGTGGCGATCGGCTTGATCGTCGCCTGCACAGCGATATTCGCGGTAGGGGCGGCGCAGGTGGCCTCGGCCACCAGCTATTTCTCGCTCTCCTGGCTGGCCGTGTCCGCCGTCGGTGTTCTCGCGCTGGTCGCGGGGAGCCTGCTGGGAATGGGGCTCGGCCACCTCTTGCCGTATATGGTGACGCCGCCGCTCGTGGCGGTCGGCGGCTACGCGCTGGTCATGCTGCTGCTGAATATCGAGATTTCCGTAGAGGCCGGTTCCGACCCGTGGCGCATGAAAGCAGCGCTGCTTTCACCGGGGCTCGACGGTGCCGAGAGCGCCTACAGGTTGGTGGCCCACCAGGTGAGCCTTGCCCAGGCGCTGTGGTTCCTCGGTATCGCCGCGACCGGGTTCCTCCTGCTGGCAGCTCGGAATTCTTGGACAAGGATCGCCTCAGCGGTGCCCAGTCTCCTCGGCGGTGTGCTGGCCATGGTCCTGCTACCGGGCCAGGCGAGCGCGGCCTACCCCCACGACACCCAAGCGGCGGCGCTGGTGTGCGACGAGGACGGGCCGCGGGTGTGCGTAACCCGGGCGCACGAGCACCTGCTGGACGATTTCGCCGGTACCGCCAGGCAGGCGCTCGCCAAGCTCGCAGTCCTGCCGGAAGCGCCGACCTCGGTGGAGGAAGTACCCGCTTTCGGTGATGAGGAGCGGGCTTCGCTGCCACGGCCTGCGGACACGGTCTCGGTGAGCTCCGACATGCTGATGCAGTTCGAGCAGCGTGGAGAAGGGGAGTCCGATGGTGCGGACGAGTTGCTCATGGCGCTCCTCGCCGGCGCCGGAACCCCGGCCTGTGGTGTTGAGGAGACGGAGATCTCCGCGCGCATCGTCACGGCCAACTGGCTGCTGGGTACGGAACTGCAGCCGATGCCGATCCTGTACCCGTGGATCTCCGAGGACAGCTCCGCCTATCAGGGAATGGTGCGCCCGGCCTGGGAAACGCTGCGGTCCCTACCGCGCGAGGAGCAGATACGCCGGGTCGCCGCCGTGCGCGAGGCCGGACTCACCTGCGAGAGCGACCAGCTCGATCTCCTCGCCCAAGGGGGGAACCCTCAATGAGATGGTTGATCCTCTATACGCGGTCCCGGCAGCTACCGATCGTACTGCTCGTGTTCCTGGCCGGGGCCGTCCTTCTGTTGGGACTCACCCTCTGGTGGGGAGCCGACCAGATCGATAGCCGACTGATGAGCGTGATGATGGTACCGGGGGTGGCCGCGGCTTCGACCGGTCTGTGCGGGTTCGATGCCGCACGTGAGCGTACGGCTTCGTTCGCCTGGCCGCCACGGCGTGCCGCGCACCTGGTCGCCCTCGCCGCGATGGCAGCGGCCGGCCCCCTCGTGGTGGACGTATTGGCCGATTCCCAGCTGCAGCCCGAAGTGATCGTCAGAGACGCCGTTGGTCTGGTCGGTCTGGCCGGGATCGGCGCGGCCCTGGCCGGCGGTTCGTTCGGCTGGTCCTTTCCCTTCGGGGCAACCGTACTGGCGAACGTGCCGATCAAGGCGGACTCGGATGCGCTGCGGGTACTGACCTGGTTGGTGCAGCCCGCGGACAGCGCCGTGGCGATGACCACCGCACTCGTGTTCGCCGCCGTGGGGGTGATCGGTTACGCGGCATGGGGGCCTCGACCTGTATGAGCGTCGCACTCACCCCTTGACGGCCCCGGCCGTCATCCCGCCGACGACGGACACCTTCCGCCGGCGCAAAGCAGGCAAAGACCAAGAGCCTGTAGGTCAGTGCTGGGAGGCGAAGCCGCGAAGCCGATCGAGCAGTTGAACGCGGCCGAAGGCGGTCTGCACATCGAGAACCCGGATCCCGAGACCCGGGCCCGTTACCGCAGGGCACTCGATCGCCCCAAACGGGACGGGCCCGTCCCGGCGGGTAAATCGCTCTGGCACACCGGGCGCAGTTCCGGAGCCCTGATCATCCAGCTGATCGATCCGGCCAACGGCGGCGAGACAGAGTGGAACCGGACCCCGGACAGCGCCGGCACTGAGGTCGCTTCGGCTCGGTGGACAGGTGCCCGCTTTCGGGTGGCTTGTCGCCGAACAAGGAGTTCGAAGTGCTCCAAGGCCCGCTCCGCGTGCCCGCCGGAGTATCGGGACAAGGCCGAGGTCTGCAAGGGGCTCGGCCTTCGGCTGCGTTAGCAGCCTGCACACAGCACTGTGCGGGCCGAGGTAAACCTCGACCCGCACCAGAGTCTCAACCACCCCTATGGGGAAATGGTTCGTGTCCGAGGGGGGACTTGAACCCCCATGCCCTTAACGGGCACTAGCACCTCAAGCTAGCGCGTCTACCTATTCCGCCACCCGGACCTGGGTGATTCCGGGGCTCTCGCTCCGGACACCTCAATCGTAGCAAAGCCGAGGGGGTGCCCGAACCATGTTTTCCGCCGGGGGACTCCGTGGCTAGTGTTCGGGGGAAAGCAGGGCACAAGGTGCGGATGGACGGGAGTGCACGGATGGCCGAACCCGGCAAGGACCTGAGCGCGGCGGAGGCCGAGGTCACCGACCTCTGCAGAGAGCTCATCCAGATCGACACCTCCAACTACGGCGACCATTCGGGCCCCGGCGAGCGCAAGGCCGCGGAGTACGTCGCGGGCCGGCTCGACGAGGTCGGTGTGGAATCGCAGATCTACGAGAAGCACCCGGGGCGCAGCAACCTCGTGGCGCGCATCGAGGGTGAGGACTCCAGCCGCCCGCCGTTGTTGATCCAGGGCCACCTCGACGTGGTCCCGGCGGCCTCCGAGGACTGGACCCGCAACCCCTTCGCGGGCGAGGTCGCCGACGGATGCGTATGGGGGCGCGGCGCGGTCGACATGAAGAACATGAACGCGATGGTTCTGGCGATGATGCGCCAGCGCCTGCGCGAGGGCCGCCGCCCGCCGCGCGACATCGTGCTCGCGTTCGTGGCCGACGAGGAGGCCGGTGGTACGTGGGGCGCCCAGTACCTGGTCAACGAGCACCCGGAGCTGTTCGCCGACTGCGACTCGGCCATCAGCGAGGTCGGCGGCTTCTCGGTCACGATGGAGGAGAACCGCCGCCTGTATCTGGTGGAGACCGCCGAGAAGGGCATCGCGTGGATGAAGCTCACCGCGCGCGGCACGGCGGGCCACGGCTCGATGACCAACCGGGACAACGCGGTGACCGAGCTGGCCGCGGCGGTCGCGCGTCTGGGTGAGCACGGGTTCCCGGTGCATCTGACGCCGACGGTGCGCACGTTCCTGGAAGAGGTGTGCGAGGAGTTCGGTATCCCCTTCGACGAGCGCGACGTCGAGGGCACGGTCGCGCGTCTGGGGCCGATCGCGAAGATGATCGGCGCGACCCTGCGCAACACGGTCAACCCGACGGTGCTGGGCGGCGGCTACAAGGCCAACGTCATCCCGGGCGAGGCGACCGCGCAGGTGGACGGCCGGTTCCTGCCGGGCACCGAGGAGCAGTACTTCGCCAAGATCGACGAGCTGCTCGGCCCGAAGGTGAGCCGTGAGTTCATCCAGCACCTGCCGGCGGTGGAGACCTCCTTCGACGGCGGCCTGGTCAACGCGATGTCGGAGTCGCTGCTGGCGGAGGACCCGGGCGCCAAGGCCGTGCCGTACTGCCTGTCGGGCGGTACCGACTCCAAGAGCTTCCACCGTCTGGGGATCCGCAACTACGGCTTCTCCCCGTTGAAGCTCCCGCCGGAGCTCGACTTCGCCGGAATGTTCCACGGGGTGGACGAGCGGGTGCCCGTGGACGGTCTCCAGTTCGGTGTGCGGGTACTCGACCGATTCGTCGGCATGAGCTGATCCGTCCGTCTCGGGAGAGCTTGCCCCGAGACGCCCTCCGGCCGGGCCGAGATCTTCTCGGTTCGGCCTGGTAATCCGGTGCGTGATCACGGAACGTGATGTTACGGTTGCTTCGAGTTCAAGGGGTTGGAGTCCCTCGGCGTCACCGGAAGCAGGTGTGCGCTGACGGTCCGGCCCCGCCGTGCGACCGCGGCGATGCCGACGCGCGGGACCGTCCAGCAGCAGCGGGGAAGGGGCATCCATGGTGTTCATGGGTCAGAGGTGGCCGGTTCTGACCGGTCGCGCTGCCCATGGCTCCCACGCTCTGGTCCGCCTGTTGCTCCTGTCCGGCATCGTCGCCGTCGCGTGGCTGGCAGGGGGGTTCGGTGTCGCCCACAGTGACACCGCCCCCGAGCCGGAGGGGCTCGTCGACAACGTCCGGGAGCTCGGAGAGAACACCGAGCACGCCGGGCAGGCGGTCGGCGACGAGGTCCGGGACTCCCGGCTCTCCGACACCGCCGCCCGGACCACCGAGACCACCGGTCGGGTCACCGAGGAGACCGCCTCCCGTGCGCTCTCCCTGCCCGCGGACACCCTGGAGGGCGCCGGCGCCGCCGAGCCCTTCGAGGGAGCCACGGACGTGACCGATTCCCTCGGTGAGTCCGGTGTCGCCGGGACCCTCGAGGGCACCGGCGACGAGACCGGCCGGGTGGTCGGCGAGACCTCCCGGGCCGTCGGCGACACCGCCCGCGGTGCGGGCGAACTGGTCACCGGCCTGGCCCGTACCGGCCAGGACGTCGTGGAGCCCACCGACGGTTCCCTGCGCGGCGAGACCGCTCTGGTCGACAGCCTCACCGAGGGGCTGACCGAGTCGGCCCGCTCCGTCGACGGCGCCACCGCCGCCGACGAGGCACGCGAGACCGACGACGGCGAACTCTCCACGGAGCCCGAAGGGGACGGGCGCGGCGACGGCCAGGAGGAAGAGACCTCCGCGTCCGGGAACGCCGCACTGGCCATCGCCCAGACGGAGGACCCCGAGTGGCGGGCCGCGGCCGAGGAGGCCGCCCACCACGTGTCCTCCGACGGCGACGGTGAGGTGGAGCGTATCCATCTCATCGCCGGTGGTGGCCAGCATTCGGTGGGAACGGACGCCACGGGCGCTTCCTCGCCGACCTTCTCCGCACCCGGTGCCGCCGGGTTCCTCACCGCCCGGGCCGATCACACGGCTCCCCGGGCTCAGCGGGTCGTTCTGCCCGGGGACCCCACTGTGGTGGTCCGCGACGCTGCCGACGACCCGTCGTACACCCCTGACTAGCCGCGATCTTCCACGACCGCGGCCGGTCCGCGCGCTTGCGCGCAGTCGCCCCGCCCCTTCCGGCGGGTAGCGCCTCGACCCCGGCCCCAGCGCCCGGGTCATACCTGTCCGCGGTCGGAACGAGTGGCTCCAGTCAACTCTTCTCTCGCTGACCCAAGGACATGCGATGACCCATGAAACCCACGCCCGGATCGCCGCCCTGGTGGCCGCCGGCTTCCTGATGACCTCCGGGGGCGCTGCCTTCGCCGACACCGCCACCAGTGGAAACGGATCGATCGGCGGTGGCAACCAGCTGGGCGCCGACGTCGACGCGCCGATCAACCTCTGCGGCAACGCCGTCGGCCTGCTCGGTGTGGCCGGTGCCCAGTGCACCGACTCCGGAGCCTCCGTCGAGGAGCCGAAGGAGCCGAAGGAGCCCGAGCACCCGGGTGAGCCGGAGGAGCCGAAGGAACCCGAGGAGCCGAAGGAGCCCGAGGAGCCGGGTGAGCCGGAGGAGCCCGGCTACCCCGAGAAGCCCGAGAAGCCCGAGGAGCCCGAGGAGCCGGGTGAGCCCGAGGTCCCGGAGCACCCGGGCGAGCCCGAGGAGCCGGGGGCGCAGAAGCCGGACGACCAGGGCGAGGAGCCGGGCCACGTCCCCGACGAGATCTCCGCTCCGAGCGAGCCCTCCCCGGTCACGGCCGACCTGGCCGAAACCGGCACCGAGCGCGGTCCCCTGGTCGGTCTGATCGCCGCCGCCGTGGGTGCGCTGGCTGTCGGCGCCGGCTTGGTCTTCGGTCTGCGTCGCCGCGCCGGAGCCTGATCGGCCTCCCGGGCCGCCGACAGGCGGCCCGGGGGTTGACGCGAGTCCCGCAGCACGGATCAGAGGCCATGTTCGCGGGGTTCACGTCAGCCGCCGTCCCGAGCAGGGACGGGGTTGATCGGACAGGGCGCGTGCACCCGGTCCCACCTCCAGTGGAAACCGGTGGCGGCGCGTCCCACGACCCGGCAGACACGCATCGTCCAGGTGCGCGGCCGACCGGATGTTCCCCGGTCGGGCCATGGACGCCGTTCCCCAGCCAGGGGAGGGGTGGCCCGGGCCCGGCGGCACAACCTTCTCAGCAATCAGACGAACGTTTCCGAACTCTGGAAAGGACGTTCCACATGCGTCAGTGGGCCAGCACATCCGCCAAGTCGCTGCTCCTCGCAGCGGGTTTCGTCGCCCTGGGCAGCGGGGTCGCCTTCGCCGACAGTGGTGCCGAGACCTCCGGCAACGGTTCTGTGCTCGGAGGCAACCAGGCCGTGGCCAACGCCGACGTGCCGGTGAACCTGTCCGGCAACGCGATCAGTGCTCTGGGTGTCTCCGGGGCCAACGCCACGGGCACCGGGGCCGCGGTCGAGGACCACGGCGACAACGACGTGCGCTCCTCCGGCAACGGTTCGCTGCTGGGTGGCAACCAGGCCGTGATCGACGGCGACGTGCCGGTGAACGCCGCCGGTAACGCTGTCGGGGTCCTGGGTGCCGCGGGCGCCAACGCCACGGATTCCGGGGCCGCGGTCGAGCACCAGTCCGCGCCGAGCGACGTCACGGCCACGGACGTGCTCAGTGAGGCCGCCGAGAACGCGCAGCTCCTGCCGGCCGCGGACACCTCCGGGGTGGACGCCGGCGTGCTGCGCCAGTCGGCCCCCCGGGGCCACGACCACGGTTCCATCGCCACCTCCGGCAACGGTTCGCTGCTGGGTGGCAACCAGGCCGTGATCGACGGCGACGTGCCGGTGAACCTGGCCGGCAACGCTGTCGGGGTCCTGGGTGCCGCGGGCGCCAACGCCACGGGTACCGGGGCCGCGGTCGAGGATCACCACCAGGACGTGCGCTCCTCCGGCAACGGTTCGCTGCTGGGCGGCAACCAGCTGGTGGGCGACCTGGACGTTCCGGTCAACGTCACCGGAAACGGGATCGGCGTGCTGGGTGTGGCGGGCGCGAACGCGACCGACACCGGGGCCGCGGTCGAGCACCAGAGCGCTCCCGAGCAGCAGACCGCGCTGGAGAGCCTGCCGGTCGTGGAGAAGCTGCCCGAGGTTCCGGTCTCCGACCAGCTTCCTGTGGCCTACGACCTGCAGGAGACCGCGGAGCAGAGCGCCATGGAGGCCTCCGCCGAGGAAGCCCCGGCCGAGGACGCTCCCGTCGGGGACGTCATCGCTGAGGAGGCCCCGGCCCCGGAGGCTCCCGCGGAGGAAGCTCCGATGGACCCGGCCCCCGAAGCCCCGGCCGAGGAGGCCCCGGCTCCGGAGGCTCCCGCGGAAGAGGCTCCCGCCGAGGAGCCCGCAGGGCTGCTGCCCGAGGCTCCCGAGAGCGGCCTGGGCAGCCCGGTCGACGACGTGCTGGGCGCTGTGGGCCTGGGCCTGTAAGGGGCAGAGCCGCACACGTCCCACTGGGGCCGTGAACGTGGCAGGTCCCGACGTGCAGGTCGGGACCGGGGAGCACGAAGGTGTCCCGCCTCCGTTTGGTCGCGGAGGTCGCGGTGGACCGCGGGAGACCTGAGGCATCCACCACAGGAACGGCCCCGACGAGGGTGGTCGCCTCCGCCCCCTGATCGCAGATGTCGCGGTGGACAGCAGGGGAGCGGGGTGACCTCCGCTCGAGAACACCATGCAGGGCGAGTCGAGTCCTCCCGGGAATATCCGGGAGGACTCGCCGCATTCCGGGTGGAGGAACGGCGAGGGCGTGCAAGTGTGGCCGAAGTCACTCCGTCACGGCGTTCCGGGTGCTCGACAGTGGCGGTGGAAGGGTTCTGGGCCCCACCGCCGTTGTCACTGTTCAGGGTTACGGGCCGGTACCGGTGCCTCGAACGCTTATTCTGCGGATGCCGGTGGGGCGCGGACCGATCGTGGCGACACGTCGTCCGTGTGCACGGGACACGGCCCGGCGTCCCGCCGACGGGGGAGGGCCCGGAATTCGGTTACTGTCGGTTTCCACAGGACACCGACGGACCACAGCCGAACAGATCAGGTAAGGCTAGACGTAGGGGAACAGCGTGCCAGCCACGAAGGGTAGCGCCGGCAAGAACGGCTCCACGGACAACGCACGGCAGGGCGAGGGAACCGCTCTTGTCATCGTCGAGTCCCCCGCCAAGGCGAAGACCATCGCCGGCTATCTGGGTCGCGGCTACGTCGTGGAGTCCAGCATCGGCCACATCCGGGACATGCCGACCAAGGCCGCCGAGATCCCGGCCAAGTACAAGGGACAGGCCTGGGCTCGCCTGGGTGTCGACGTCGACGGCGACTTCGAGCCGCTCTATGTCGTCAACACCGACAAGAAGGCGCACGTCAAGAAGCTCAAGGAGCTCATGGCCGAAGCCGACGAGCTCCTGCTCGCCACGGATGAGGACCGCGAGGGCGAGGCCATCGCGTGGCACCTGCTCCAGGAACTCAAGCCCAAGATCCCCGTCCGGCGCATGGTCTTCAACGAGATCACCAAGGACGCGATCCGCCACGCCGCCGACAACACACGCGACCTCAACACCCGCCTGGTCACCGCTCAGGAGACCCGCCGCATCCTCGACCGGCTCTACGGTTACGAGGTCTCGCCGGTGCTGTGGAAGAAGGTCATGCCGAAGCTCTCGGCGGGACGGGTGCAGTCCGTGGCCACCCGTCTGGTGGTCGAGCGCGAGCGCGAGCGCATCGCCTTCACCTCCGCCGAGTACTGGGACCTCAAGGCGGTCTTCGACGCCACCGGTTCCGGCGCCTCCGACGGACCCGCGTCCTTCCCCGCCGGCCTGATGTCGGTGGACGGGCGCCGTGTGGCCGTGGGGCGCGACTTCACCTCCCAGGGCATGCTGCGCTCCGACCGCGACGTGTACCACCTGGACGAGCAGACCGCCCGCGGGCTCGCCGAGCGCCTCGACGGGTCCGCTTTCGCCGTCAGCTCGGTCGAGCGCAAGCCCTACCGGCGTTCGCCCTATGCGCCGTTCCGCACCACCACGATGCAGCAGGAGGCCTCCCGCAAGCTCGGGTTGTCCTCCAAGCAGGCGATGCAGATCGCCCAGCGCCTGTACGAGCACGGTTACATCACCTACATGCGTACCGACAGCACGACGCTGTCGGACAGCGCAGTCAAGGCCTCCCGCGATCAGGTACGGCGCCTCTACGGCGGTGACTACCTGCCGGACAAGCCGCGCGTCTACGCCAAGAAGGTCAAGAACGCCCAGGAGGCGCACGAGGCGATCCGCCCGGCCGGCGACACCTTCCGTACCCCGGCCGAGACCGGCCTGAACGGCCCCGAGTTCCGCCTCTACGAGCTCATCTGGAAACGCACCGTCGCTTCCCAGATGAAGGACGCCGTCGGTGAGTCCGTCACCGTCCGTATCGAGGGCACCTCCAGTGCCGGCGAGATCGCCGAGTTCACCGCGACCGGCAAGGTCATCACCTTCCACGGGTTCCTCAAGGCCTACGTCGAGGGTTCCGACGACCCGGCCGCCGACCTCGACGACCGCGAGCGCCGCCTGCCCTCGATGGAGGAGGGCGCCCCGCTCAAGGCCGAGAGCCTGGAGGCGGAGGGCCACGCCACCCGGCCGCCTGCGCGGTACACCGAGGCGACCCTGGTCAAGGAACTGGAGGAGAGGGAGATCGGCCGTCCCTCCACCTACGCCTCGATCATCGGCACGATCCTGGACCGCGGCTACGTGTTCAAGAAGGGCACGGCCCTGGTGCCCTCGTTCCTGGCCTTCGCCGTGGTGCAGCTGTTGGAACGCCACTTCGGCAACCTGGTCGACTACGAGTTCACCGCCCGCTTGGAGGACGTGCTCGACGACATCGCCCGGGGCGAGGCGGAGAGTCTGCCGTGGCTGCGCCGCTTCTACTTCGGCGGGCAGACCTCCGGGGGCGAGTCCGAGGTCGGGCTCAAGGAACTCGTCGGTGACCAGCTCTCCGACATCGACCCCAAGGAGATCAGCTCCCTGCCGGTGCCGGGCACCGACATCCTGCTGCGGGTCGGGCGCTACGGCCCCTACCTGGACCGGGACGGCGAGCGCGTCAACGTGCCCGAGGACCTCGCCCCGGACGAGCTCACCAAGGACAAGGCCGAGGAGCTGTTCGCCCAGCCCAGCGGCGACCGCGATCTCGGGACCGATCCCGAGACCGGGCGCACCGTGGTGGCCAAGACCGGCCGGTTCGGCCCCTACGTCACCGAGGTCCTGGAGGAACCCGCCGAGGGTGAGACCAAGCCCAAGGGCAAGGCCAAGGTCAAGCCGCGCACCAGTTCCCTGTTCAAGAGCATGGACCTGGACACCGTGACACTGGAGGACGCGCTGCGCCTGCTGTCGCTGCCCCGGGTCGTCGGTGAGGTCGATGATGAGCAGGTCACCGCGCAGAACGGCCGTTTCGGTCCCTACTTGAAGAAGGGCACCGACAGCCGGTCCCTGGAGACCGAGGAGCAGATCTTCTCGATCACTCCGGAGCAGGCCAAGGAGCTCTTCGACAAGCCCAAGCAGCGCGGCCGCCGCGCCGCCGCCCCGCCGCTGCGCGAGCTCGGCCAGGACCCGGCCAGCGGCGCGAAGATGGTCATCAAGGACGGCCGTTTCGGTCCCTACGTCACCGACGGGGAGACCAACGCCTCCCTGCGCAAGGGCGACGAGGTCGAGTCCCTGGGCGACCTGCGCGCCGCCGAGCTGCTCGCCGAGCGCCGTGCCAAGGCCCCGGCCAAGAAGAAGGCCCCGGCCAAGAAGAGCACGGCGTCCAAGAGCACCGCCGCCAAGAGCACGGCGTCCAAGAGCACCACCGCCAAGAAGACCACGACCACCAAGAAGTCGACGGCCAAGAAGGCGCCCGCGAAGAAGACCGGGGAGCCCAAGAGCTCGTCGCCGAAGGCCGACGAGACCTGACCCGGCCCCGGCACAGCACGCGGGAACGGCCCGTCCGATCGCGGGCGGGCCGTTCCGCGTCCGAGACCCCCTCGTGACGATCAGGAACTGTGCCCGGCTTGCCGTGCCGTACTAGTCTGTGTGAGGCGGACGGGGGCGTTGAAACGTAAAGAAACCCCGTCAACGCCCACCGAAATTCTTCGCGTGGGTCGATCGTCCCGCCGTTCCCTCTCCCCCTCATCGACAATCGTGAGCGCTATGAGCAGATCTGCACCCTTGGGAGCGCCGTCCGAGGCGCGCAACGTCCTGGCGATCACATCCTTCAGAAGGTTGTGGATCTCGCTTTCCCTGTCCAGCCTGGGTGACTGGCTGAGCCTGCTGGCACTGATCTCGCTCGCGGTGATCTTCACCGCCGACGCCGCGCCCCTGGCCGGCCACCTGGCCGTGGCCGCGGTCGTGGCGATCAAGCTCGCACCATCCGTCCTGTTCAGCCCGCTGGTGGGCGCGCTCGCCGAAAAACTCGACCGCCGCTGGACCATGGTCGGCGCCGACGTCGTGCGCGGCCTGTTCTACGTGTCCATCCCGATCGTGGGACTGCTCTGGTCCGGTTTCGCGCTGCAGTGGCTGTTCATCGCGAGCCTGCTCGCCGAGGTCCTCGCCCTGCTGTGGACCCCGGCCAAGGACGCCACCGTCCCCAGCCTCGTGCCGCGCCGCCAGCTCGCCGAGGCCAACCGCCTCACGCTGCTGGCCGCCTACATCACCGCGCCCCTGGCCGCGCTGCTCTTCGCCGCTCTGGCCTCGGTCAACAATGTCCTCGGTGCGTTCGTGCCCTCGCTGGCCAACCCCGAGGCCGACATCGCGCTGTACCTCAACGGCCTCACGTTCTTCATCGCGGCGATCGTCGTGGCGACCCTGCCGATCCCCAAGCACAACCCGGGGCTCTCGGCGGCGAACCCCAACCGTGACGGCGCCGTCCTGCGCTCGGTCGTGACCGGCCCCCGCCACACCGGTGGCACCGCCCTGGGTCGCGGGCTCCTCATCGGCCTGCTGACAGCGGTGGCCGCCGGTGCGGCCGTGGTCGGTGTGGGCCGCGCGCACGTGGAGGCACTCGGAGCCGGCAACGGCGGTTTCGGTGTGCTCTTCGCCGCGGTCTTCGGCGGCGCCGCGCTGGGCATGGTCGCCGGGCCGCGCCTGCTCAAGAAGTTCAGCCGTCGGCGCCTGTTCGGGCTCGTGCTCGTCCTCGCCTCGATCGCGCTGCTCTTCACCGGCTCGGTCTGGGACATGGTGCTCTCGGCCGTACTCGTGCTGGCCCTCGGGTTCGCTTCCGGTGTGGCCGCCGGTACCGGCCTGCGCCTGCTCGACATCGCCGCCTCCGCCACGGCCGGCACCATCTCGGAGGAGTCGGCCCACCGCGAGCGTGCGTTCGCGTTCGTGCACGGGGCCGCACGACTGACCTTCGTGGCCGTGGCCGTACTCGCCCCGCTGCTCGCCGGACTGGCCGGGGACCACAGCCTGGCCCTCGGCGTGCAGCTCGAGTACCGGCTCTGGGGCACCGGCATCGTGCTCATGGCGGTCGGCCTGGTAGCGGTCGTGCTCAGCGCCCTCGCTCACCGCCTGGTCAACCGGGAGGACCCCGAAGCCGGGCCCGGTATGCTGCCGGAGCTGTTCGCCGCCCTGCGCGGGGTCGACCCCAACGCCGAGGAGGGCGACGGGGAGGTGCGCACCCCCGGCGCGTTCGTGGTCATCGAGGGCGGTGAGGGGGCCGGGAAGTCCACCCAGGTCCGTGACCTCACCGTGTGGCTGCGCGAACAGGGCTTCGAGGTCGTCGGCACCCGTCAGCCCGGCGCCACCAAGCTCGGTATGCGTCTGCGCGGCATCCTGCTGGACCGGGAGAACTCCCACATCACCCGGCGGGCCGAGGCGATGCTCTACGCCGCCGACAAGGCCGACCACGTGGAGCAGGAGATCCTGCCCGCGCTGCGCCGCGGCGCCGTCGTCGTCAGCGACCGCTACGTCGACTCCACCCTCGCCTACCAGGGGGCCGGCCGTGAGCTGGAGATCGACGAGCTGCGCGAGGTCAACCGCTGGGCCACGCAGAACCTCGTCCCCGACCTCACGGTGCTGCTGGATGTACGCCCGGAGGACGGCCTCGATCGCCTGGGCGGCCCCGCCGACCGCATCGAGTCGGAGGCGGTGGAGTTCCACGAGCGGGTACGGCGCGAGTTCCGGGCCCTGGCCGACGCCGAGCCCGAGCGTTACCTGGTCGTGGACGCGAGCGAGCCGCTGGAGAAGGTCACCCGCCAGATCCGGAAGCGGGTGCGCAGCCTGCTGCCCGACCCGGTACCGAGCAGCTCCGAAGCGGTGACCGGCATGATCCCGATCATCCGTGACGAGGACTGAGTACCAGCGACGAGGACCGAGCATCCTCGACACACGGGAAGGCCCCGGCACGCGCCGGGGCCTTCTCTGTTCGCCCGGCCATCGCCGGCCCCGCCCGGGGACGTACCGGGTCCGGACCGAACGTCGCCGGGCGCTCCTATCCTTGAGAGCGAACCTGCAGGACCGAGTCTCCCCGGGGGTACGCGTGAGGGTCTTCGACGACCTCGTCGGCCAGCGGACGGCCGTCGCCCAGCTCCGCCAGGCCGTTTCCGGGGCCGACGAGCTCGTCTCCGGCGGCCCCGGCACCGGCATGACCCATGCCTGGCTCTTCACCGGCCCGCCGGGATCGGGCCGGGAGGAGGCCGCCCGCGCCTTCGCCGCCGCGCTGCAATGCACCGACGGCGGTTGCGGGCACTGCGACTCCTGCCACCAGACACTCGCCGGAACCCATCCCGACGTGCTCTACGTGCGCCCGAGCGGCCTCAGCTTCGGTGTGGCCGCCACCCGCGACCTCGTCCTGCGCGCGAGCTCCAAACCCGCCGGGGGCCGGTTCCGTATCGTGCTCTTCGAGGACGCCGACCGTGCCACCGAGGCCGCCTCCAACGCCCTTCTCAAGGCCGTGGAGGAACCCTCCCCGCGCACCGTGTGGCTGCTGTGCACCCCCACCCCCGAGGACCTGCTCGTCACCATCCGCTCGCGTTGCCGCCTGGCCACCCTCACCAACCCTGTCACCGCCGAACTCGTCACCGCGCTCACCGACCGCGACGGTATCGACCGTTCCACCGCCGAACAGGCGGCCCGCGCCTCGGCCGGACGCATCGACCGCGCCCGCCAGTTGGCGACCGACCCCGAGGCCCGCAGCCGCCGCGAGGAGGTGCTGTCCATCCCCGCGCGCCTCGACGGCCTCGGCGCGTGCGTGACGGCGGCCTCCCGCCTCTACGAGATCGCCGAGCAGGAGGCCAAGGCGCTCACCGGCGGTCTCGACGAGAGGGAACGCGAGGAGCTCAAAGCCGCCTTCGGGGAGGGGTCCAAGGGCAAGGGCGTGGCCAAGGCCATCCGGGGGGGCTCCGGCGCCCTCAAGGAACTGGAGGAACGCCAGAAGCGCCGCGCCACCCGTATCAAACGCGACTCCTACGACCGCGCGCTCCTCGATCTGGCCGCCTTCTACCGCGACGTGCTCACCCTCCAACTCGGTGCGCAGGTCGAGCGCTCCACCGAGGAGAACTCCGGCGACCTCCGGCGCATGGCCGGGTCCGGGTCGCCCGAGAGCACGCTGCGCCGGATCGACGCGATCATGGAGTGCCGCGAACGCATCGCCGCCAACGTCCACCCGCAGATCGCGATGGAGGCGATGACCTCGGCTCTCCTGATCGGCTGAGCGGCGCGGACCGGCCGTCGGGCAGAATGGGCGGGCGCCGGGGACACGCCGACGCTGCGGCCACGACGGAAGGGTGACGGGTGAGCACGAGGGCGAGGAGGGCGGTGGCGGGACTGGCCGCCGTTGCGGTTCTGACCGTCTCCGGTTGTACGGGCCAGGAAGCCGAAGGGCCCGAGGAAGCGTCGGCCCCCTCCGACGCCGCGCCCGAGGAGTTCACCGAGCAGGGCCTGGAATGGAGCGCCTGCGAGGAGGGCGCCTCCGGTACCGAGTGCGCCACGTTCGAGGTCCCCCTGGACTACGACGAGCCCGAGGGCGAGCGCATCGACATCGCCGTCAAGCGTTTCCCCTCGGCGTCCGGCGACCCTGCGGGCTCACTCGTGGTCAACCCCGGCGGGCCGGGCGGTTCGGGTTTCGACTTCGCTGACGCCGCCCCCTTCATCACCAGCGACGAGGTACGCAGCAACTTCGACGTGGTCGGGTTCGACCCGCGCGGTGTCGGCCGCAGCACACCGTTGACCTGTATGGACACCGACGGGATCGACGAGTACCTCGGTGCCCAGTACGACACCGAGGACGGCACCGGTGATGCGGCCGCCCTGACCGAGGAGGGTGTGTCCGAGGCAGCGGAGAGCAGCCGCGAGTTCGTGGCCGCCTGCGAGGAGCAGGCCCCCGAGCTCATGATGCACGTGGGTACCGAGAACGTGGCCCGCGACATGGACGTGCTCCGGGCCCTGCTCGGCGACGACCAGCTCACCTACATGGGCGCCTCCTACGGCACCCACATCGGCGCCCAGTACGCCGAGCAGTTCCCCGACCGGGTGCGTGCGCTCCTGCTCGACGGTGCGGTCGACCCCAGCCAGACGCCCCTGGAGGCCGGTGTGGCGCAGGCGACCGGTTTCGAGACCGCGCTGCGTGCCTTCGTCGACGACTGTCTGGGCCGGGAGGACTGCCCTCTCGGCGGGCCGGGCGAGGAGACCGAGGACGGGGTGCAGGCCCTGACCGGTTTTTTGGAGGGCACCGCCGAGCAGCCCTTGGGCAACACCGGCGACGACCGCGAGGTCAACCGCGCCCGCGCCGAGCTCGGGGTGATGGCCGCCCTCTACAGCGAGGACTTCTGGGAACGCGTGCGCGAAGGCATCGCCTCCGGTATGGAGAGGGGCGACGGCACGGTCCTGATGCAGCTCGCCGACGACTTGTACAGCCGCGGTGACCCGGCGGCCTACGAGAACTCCACGGCGATGCTCTCCGCGGTGAACTGTTCCGACTCCCCGGGCCCCCGTGACGTGGACGTCTACGAAGAGGCCGCGGGCACGGCGGGGGAGGAGTCGCCGCTCTTCGGCCCCGGACTCGCCTGGGGCGCCCTCACCTGTGCGTTCTGGCCGGAGGAGGCCGTGTCCGAGGGCGGGGAGCTCACCGCCGAGGGCGCCGCTCCGATCATGGTGCTGGGGACCACACGCGACTCCGCGACCCCCTACGCCTGGTCGGAGGCGCTGGCCGAGCAACTCGACCCCGGGTTCCTGCTCACCCGCGACGGGGACGGCCACACCGGCTACCTCATGGGTGATCCCTGCATCGACGGGATCGTGGACGACTATCTGGTCGACCTCACCGTGCCCGAGGACGGTATGGCCTGTGCCTGACCGCACCGGAACGTGTGTACCCGGCACTCCGGGGAGGCGTTAGACTGGTTCCTGCTTCGCCGCATGCGATGTGCGGCGCGGTGCCGCCTTAGCTCAGTCGGCAGAGCGATTCACTCGTAATGAATAGGTCATCGGTTCGATTCCGATAGGCGGCTCCGACCCTCGAAGGCCCGTCCGGTCCACCCGGACGGGCCTTCGTCGTTCCTGCCGCGGCCTGCTCCGATGATCCTTTCAACAGCTTTGCGTGTTCTTTTCATGACACTGTGTAGGCTCGCGCCATGAGCCTGATGTTCATGATGATCGCGTTGCTCGGGGCGATCGTGGTCCTGGGCGGTGGATCCTACGCCCTGCGCCTGGTCGTGGCGCGGGTGGAGCAGGGGCGCCGCCCGCCGACGGGCGGCCGGGACCTCAGTGCCGTCCCCGAGGCGCAGGTGGGCGGGTACGTCCCGGCGCCGTCCTCGGAGGAGCGGTTGCCGGCGTCCGTGCGCCACCGTGCGTTGGCCCTGGTCGCCGACGGGCGCCGAGAGGAGGCCGTGCGTATGGTCGCCGACCGCCTGCGCGCCGACCACGCGCGGGCCCGCCGGATCGTGGCGGATCTGGACGATCCCGACGCGACCGGCGACCCCGCGTCCGGCTGACGGCGCGGGTGGTCAGCGCTCCCGCGACCTGGTGAACCACCCCCAGGCGGCGGTCGCGACGAACAGCACCGCGGCGATCGCCGTCAGCCAGAACAGGCCGCGCAGGACCGCACCCAGGATCCCCAGGGCGATCCAGATCGCGAGCAGGACGAGGACGATACGGAGCATGGTCTTCCTTCGTGCGTCGTCGGTCCCCGCCAAAAATGCGGGGTCTTCTCAGTGTGCCGTGCGGATGTGCCAGTGCCCCGAACGGCCGGGGCGCGGTCGATGACGACAGTGTGTGACGGTGCTCCTCCTGGGGTTCGAGGGACGCGTGGAGCGTGTGTGCGGTGCCCTTTTTGAGGGGAAGAGGGGAACATGAGTCTGCAAGAGGCATCACGTCAGTTGGAAGCTGCGATCCACGACGCCAGGGTTTCCTTCGACTGCATCCTGCTGGACGAGGTCGACCGGGCGCACACGAACGCGATCACCGCACGGGCCGCGATCGACGCAGCTGAGCATGCACTCAACGTGGAGCTGGAGAAGCGGGCCGCCGAGGGGGAATCCGAGGGTGGTTCCGGGAGCAGGTCCGAGAGCGGCTCAGAGGGCTGAGCGAACACCGATCGAACGTATTTACGAATATCGGGGTATGCTGCACGTATGCCCGATCAGTCTCTGACACCGGACTGGCCCGCGAGTGTGCACCCGCCCGGTGCGGATTCCTTCGAGCAGACGGCTCTGGTGTGGCTGTTCGACCACGTGCCCGCCGATTACCGCCTGCACGGGGTCCTGCGCCGCCACCCCGTCGCCCTGTCCCGTCTGGCCCGCCAGTACGTCTCCGCCGCGCTGGAGGCCGCCCGGGAGGGCTACCGGACCGCACGCGTGGACCTGCGCGGCCACCTGCCGCCGCACGCGCTCGATCAGGTCATGAACGCCTACTTGGCCGAGGGGCAGCGAACGGCGGTGCTGCTGCGTTCGATCGAGGCGGTCGACACGGCCCTGCGCGAAGCCGCTGCCGGTCGGGCAGATGACACGTGAAGCACTGCGCTCAGGCGGTCACTCTGAGCACGACGGCCACCTCGTCGCCGGTGTTGACGAGGAACTGGTGGCCGCGCCGCCCGCCGCCGGCCGGTGTTCCCACGACGCGGGTACGGCCCGGGGCCAGTTCGGCGGCCGACCGCATCCACCCGTCCGGGCCGGAGTCGATGAGGTGGGCGCGCCCACCGACCAAGTGCAGGACCTCCAGGGAGCCGCGGCGGTGGCCCGGCACCCGTGGTCCGGCCACAAAACTGTTCGGCTCCAGGGCCACCACGCTCACCCGCATCCGTTCTCCCGCATGGCGGCGGGCGTTATGGGGCGCGGGTTGCCAGCGGCCGCGGCGTACCGGCCATCGGCTGGACCGGGCCAGGTCCGCGGCGGCGTCCCGGGCGGCCGAGCACAGGCGGCCCAGCGTCGGGGCGCAGCGTTCACTCAGATGGGCATAGCCGGAGCGGGCTCCGGCGTCGACGACATCGCCGATCCCCTCCAAGGAGACCCGGGCGGCGGGTTCGGCGAGGGCGGTGGGCGAAACCTGACGGGACATCGGGCACTATCCTTCACGTGTGCGCGCCCGGAACCATGGTGGGGCGCGCGGGTCGTCCGAGGGCACCGGGGAGCAGTGGGCGCCGAGGGGCGCCACGGACACAGGTCTCCCGCGGTCACAAGAGCTGATCACCGTCGTCGCAGAAATGCGGTCGGACGGTGGGGAGGCACCGGGCCGGTCAGTGGAGACGGCCGTCGCGGTGGCTCAGGGACGACAACACGGACACGCCGCACCGGCCAGGCGGCAGGGGGCCCAGGGGGCCGTGCGAGCCGGGGTGGAGGTGCGGGTGTGCGGATCCATGGTTGTAAGGACACCAGCATCCACAGGGGTAGTCAAGCCGGTCCGAGGAAAACGGGAGTTCGGCGCCGGCGCCGGGTGTGTTGCGGCCGGAGCCCCGTGGTGGTGACATGTGCACCCCGGTGGCGGCCCGTTCGCCGGCCCGGGGCATCCCCCGCGGTAGTGACAGGAGTGGCCGTCATGGCATCCCTCAGAAGGCCCGCTTGATCCCCCAGGAACCGGGACTGTGGGCGCGCCTGCTCGTGCGCGGGCTCGTCATCGCGGCCGCCGGGGTCATGACACTGGGCTTTCTCGGCGCGGGCGCGGCGGTTCTGGTGGTGGTTCTGGCCGTGTCCACGTACGTGCTCCTCTGGATGCGTTCCCGGTTCGCGTGGGGCGGATGGCCGTGGCCCCCTGCGCAGGATCGCGACGCCGCCGGTGACGAGGGAAGCGACCCGACCGACTTTCGGTGAATGAAGGGGGAGGGCGGTATGCGCGGCGTAGATTCTTGGTCTATGACCGACCGGGACCTGCTCCTGACCCTGAGCTCCAGCGGTACCCCGCCCCAGGTGGCCTACGCCGCACTCCTGGAAAACTACGGTGAGGAGCTCTACCGGTGCTGCATCCTCGCCCTGGCCGACCGCGACGCCGCGCACGTGGTGCTCAGGGACGTGCTCATCGCGTCCCGCGCCCACATCGGCAAGGTGAAGGACCCCGATCGTCTCCGGGACTGGTTGCACGCGATGGCGAAGGCGGAGTGCGCGCGCCACCGGGCGGCGACGGGGGCGTTCCCGCCGTCGGGGCTGCCGGGCAGTACCGAGATGGTGCGCTGCCGCGTGCTCAACGGGACCGCGGGTCCGGAGCTGGACGGTTACCGAGCGCACGTGGCCGCGCGCGCGGACGACTTCCGCAGGGACGGTTTTCCGCGCCGTGCGGGTGAACCGGCGCCGCTGCGGGGCCTGTTCCCGCTGGTGCCGGTGGGGTTGGCGCTGTTGGGCGCCCTGTTGCTGTTGACCCTGGCGGGTGTCGTGCTCTCCGACGACGCCGCGTTCGGTCCGGTCCCGGGCACCGTCGCGCCGCAGATTCGGCGCTGACGGGGCCCGGGTGGGGCCGGCTACTCGGTGGAGGGGGTGGTGGTGATGTGCGAGGGGTCGCCGTGGGTGCCGTGTTCCTCGGCGCGCTTGATCGAGGCGAGGATCTCCTGTTCGGCTTCGTGGCGGCCCACCCAGGTCGAACCCTCGGTGGACTTTCCGGGCTCGAGGTCCTTGTACACGCGGAAGAAGTGCTCGATCTCCAGGCGCTCGAACTCGTTCACGTGGTGAATGTCACGCAGGTGCTCCTGGCGGGGGTCCGTCGCCGGGACGCACAGCAGTTTGTCATCGCCCCCGGCCTCGTCGCGCATACGGAACATGCCGATGGCGCGGGCGCGGATGAGGCAACCGGGGAACGTCGGGGCCTTGAGAAGGACCAGCGCGTCCAGGGGGTCACCGTCCTCACCGAGCGTTCCCTCGACGAACCCGTAATCGGCGGGATAAGTGGTTGAGGTGAACAGCATGCGGTCGAGACGGATCCGGCCGGTCTCGTGGTCCACCTCGTACTTGTTGCGCTCCCCCTTGGGGATCTCGATCGTAACGTCGAATTCCATGCTGATCTCGGCTCCCAATGCGACTAATGTCGCCCTATAACTACAATGTCAGGCCGCGACACCGAAGGAAGGGCAGGTGCCCCGGGTGCGACGGGTACGAGGCGAAGCGTTCGTCACGCTGGCCCTTCTCAACATATTCGTGCTGATCGCCGGTTTCGTCACCCTCGACATGGTCGAGGCCAGACCACTGCCGGCATCACCCCACCCGGTCACGGACGCCGAGGGCGCGGCGTCCGTGGATCCCGCGGCCTCCACTCCGGCCGACCCGGATCGGATCGCGGACGTCCTCGATGATCCCATGTCGGCTTCCGGGCTCGAGGACGGCCTCTCCGGTTTCGTCGTGGACGGGGCCACCGGTGAGACGCTCTTCGAGCGCGATGCCGACACCGCGGCCGTGCCCGCTTCGACCACGAAGATCGCGACGGCCGTCGCAGCGCTGTCCACCGCAGGCCCCGACCACAGGTTGACCACCGAGGTACACCTCGACGCGGAGCAGGGCCGGGCGGTTCTGCGGGGAGGGGGCGATGCGACACTGACCGAAAAATCCGGCACCGTAGCGTACCCGCAGGTGGCGACATTGGAGGAGCTCGCGGAGAGCACCGCGGAGGCCCTCGAGGACGAGGGTGTGGATTCGGTCTCCCTGGGCTACGACGACTCGCACTTCACCGGTTCCGACACCGGACCCGGCTGGAAACCCACCTACATCACCGAGGGCAGTACCGCCGCCGCCCACGCCCTCCTCCTGGACAGCGGCCGTGTCGACCCCGACGTGTCCACCCGCGAGGAGGACCCGCCGCGCGCAGCCGCCGACGCCTTCGCCGTCCAGCTGGAGGAGGCCGGGATCGAGGTCGAGGGCGCCCCCTCCGAGGAGAAGGCCTCCGGTGAAGTGCTGGCCGAGATCGAGTCCGCCCCCGTCTCCGACCTGGTCGAGTTCATGATGCTGGCCAGCGACAACAACATGGCCGAGTCCCTGGGACGCCTGGCCGCCCTGGAAACGGGCGAGGAGCCCGACTTCGCCGGTGCCGCCGCGGCCACCCACCAGGTCCTGGACGGCCTGGGCATCGACGGCGTGGACCTGGCCGACAACAGCGGTTTGAGTCCGGAGAACCGCATCACACCCCGCGCGCTCGTGGAGATGATCCAGCTCGCCGGCGCCCCCGAGCACCCGGAGCTGGACGCGGCCTTCACGGGTCTGCCCACAGCCCACGCCACCGGCACCCTGGCGGGCCGCTACTCCGAGTACTCCGGCTCCCACGGCGGTGCCGGGCTCGTGCGCGGCAAGACCGGGACCCTGGACGGGGTCAGTTCCCTGGCCGGGACCGTGCACGACCAGGAGGGCAACCTCTTCGTGTACGCCTTCGTCGCCAATGTCGACGGTGCCACCGGACCGCAGTTGGACACCTTCGCCGCCGCACTCAGCGAGTGCGGGTGCTCATGACCGACGGCCACGGGAAGGGACACCCCTGACCGGGGGCCGCCCACCCCTGAAGCGCCCCTGATTTCCCACCCTGATCGCGGTGCCTCCGCCGGACCCGCGGGTAGGCTGACGGGCGTGACTGTGATCGACTGGGACGTAGCCGTCAGCACCGGGGTCCGCCTCGTGCGCCCGGGGCCGCAGGTGGAACTGTCCGACGCGCGGCAGGCCGTCGCGCAGTTGCGTGAGCTCTCCACCGTCGCCGCCGGACACGTGAGCGACTTCACCGGATTGAACCCTCTCGTACCGACCGGGCCCGCGGTGGTCGTCGACCGCCCCGGGTGGATCCGGGCCAATGTCGACGGATTCCGGGTCGTACTCGAACCCGCCCTCGAACAGATGAGTGCCGAGCGCACCGAGAACGCCGTCCCCGGCGCGAACCTGGCCGGCGCGGTCGGCTCCCGGGTGACCGGCATGCAGCTGGGCGCTGTGCTGTCGTACCTGGCCGGGAAGGTCCTGGGCCAGTACGAACTCTTCCTCCCGCCGGACCCCGACGGGAACCTGCCCACCGGACGCATGACCCTGGTGGCGCCCAACATCGTCAACACCGAACGGGAGATGGATGTCGACCCGCACGACTTCCGTCTCTGGGTCTGCCTGCACGAGGAGACCCACCGCATGCAGTTCACGTCCACGCCGTGGCTACGCGGGTATGTCCAGAACCTCATGCAGGAGCTCCTGCTGTCCTCGGAGATGGATGCCTCCGCCTTCCTCGACCGCTTGCGCGCAGCGGGTGAGGCCGTGGCCGGCGCGGTGCGCGGGGACGGAGAGACCGGCGGGCTGCTCACGGCTTTCCAGAGCCCGGAACAACAGGAGATCATGGACCGCGTCAGTGCGGTCATGAGCCTGGCCGAAGGCCACGGGGACTATGTCATGGACGCCGTCGGCCCCGAGGTCGTGCCGAGCGTCGAACGCATCCGGTCCCGGTTCCAGAAGCGCCGCGAGGCCGCCAACCCGCTGGACCGGATCATGCGCCAGCTCCTGGGCATGGACATGAAGATGAAACAGTACGAGGAAGGCGCGGCCTTCGTGCGTACGGTCGTCGACCGGGTAGGCATGGCCGACTTCAACAAGGTGTGGACCTCCCAGGAGACCCTGCCGACGATGGCGGAGATCCGCGACCCGAACGCGTGGATCGACCGAGTGGTGCGCCCCACCGCCATCACCGGGTGAGCGGACCCGATCCCGCCGTTGCCGCCGCACGTTCGGCGGTGCGGCGGGTTCTGCGCGTCCTGCCCCGTGGGACCACCGTGCTCGCCGCGTGCAGCGGCGGCCCCGACTCCCTGGCCCTGGCCGGGGCGTTGGCCTTCGAGGCGCCCCGCCGCGGCTACCGGGCCGGGGGCGTGACGGTCGACCACGGACTGCAGGGCGGATCGGCCGAACGCGCCCGCACCGTCGCCGGGGTCATGACGGACCTGGGCCTGGAACCCTCGCTCGTGCGCACGGTGCGCGTGGCCGGCGGGGGAGGGCCCGAGGCGGCCGCCCGCACCGCCCGCTACGCCGCCCTCGACACCGCCGCCGCCGACCACGCGCCTGCCGTCGTACTGCTCGGCCACACCCTCGACGACCAGGCCGAGACGGTCCTGCTCGGACTGGCCCGGGGGTCGGGCGCACGTTCCTTGGCCGGTATGCCGCCCCGTTCCGGTCTCTACCTGCGGCCCTTTCTCGAACTGGACCGCGGGACCGTACGCCGCGCCTGCCTGCGTATGGACCTCTCGCCCTGGGAGGACCCGCACAACGAGGACCCGCGCTTCGCCCGCTCCCGGGTCCGCCACGAGGCCCTGCCCGCCCTGGAGAGGACCCTCGGCCCCGGGGTCGCCCGCGCGCTCGCCCGTACCGCCGGGATGCTGCGCTCGGACGCCGACACCCTCGACGTGCTCGCCGACGACCTGCGCACGCGCGCCGGGGGCGACCCTGCGGAGGGACTCTCCGTCGCCGAGCTGGAGGCCGCCCCGCCCGCCCTGCGTACGCGGGCCCTGCACCGGGCCGCCCTGGACGCCGGGTGCCCGCCGAGTGACCTCAACGCCCGTCACGTGCGTGAACTCGACCGCCTGATCACCGATTGGAGTGGGCAGTCACACATCGATCTCCCCGGCGGCCTGCGCGGGCGCCGTCGGGACGGCCTGATCCGTATCGGTGGGTGACCGGGGCGCGATGCCGGTTCCGGCCGCGTTTATCCTTGGTGCCGCACACGGGGAACCCAGCAGCGAGGAACACGAAGCGTGGACGCCAAGGACATGGGCCAGGACCTCGAGAAGGTCCTGGTCACGGAAGAGCAGATCACCACGCGCCTGCAGGAGATGGGCGCGCGGATCGACGCGGACTACGCGGGACGGGACCTGCTGATCGTGGGTGTGCTCAAGGGGGCCGTCATGGTCATGGCCGATCTGGCACGGTCCCTGCACTCCCCGGTAGCGATGGACTGGATGGCCGTCTCCTCCTACGGGGCGGGAACGACCTCCTCCGGGGTGGTGCGCATCCTCAAGGACCTCGAGACCGACATCCAGGACCGCGACGTGCTCATCGTCGAGGACGTCATCGATTCCGGCCTGACGCTGTCCTGGCTCGTGGGCAACCTCAAGTCCCGCGGGCCCACGTCGGTGGAGATCTGCACGATGGTCCGCAAGCCGCTGGCCCTCGACGTCGATCTCGACGTGCGCTACATCGGTTTCGACCTGCCCGACGAGTTCATCGTCGGCTACGGGCTCGACTACGCCGAGAAGTACCGCAACCTCCCCTTCATCGGCACACTCGCGCCGCACGTCTACGAGAGCGACTAGCAGCGGGGGCGTAGCCCGTCTCACCCCGGTCCTTGACCCGTCCGGGGAACAACTGGACGGGGTGCCGTCGTTCTCACCATGACGGTTCCGCGCCCCCGCCCCCGTGGGCACCGCTCGGGACGAGCGGTGTGCCTGCTCGGCGACGTGAGGTGTACCGTCGATTGTCCCGGCGACTTCGCGGGGAGCACGTGTCCGATACGTCCTGCTTCGGAAACTCCTCCGGTGCGGGCTGCCTGGTCAGAAGGGACGGACCCGTCAGGGGACCGCTCACATGAATCTGAAGCGTATTTTCCGCGGCCCGTGGATCTGGATCCTGGCCGTTTTCGTCGTCCTCGTCATCGGCTTCCGTGTGTTCGACATCGGCGGCGGGCCCGAGACGCGCGAGGCCGACATCTCCGAGGTCTACCAGCTCGTCGGGAACGACGAGGTGGTCAGTGCCGAGATCGTCGACCGGGACCAGCGCATCGTGCTGACGACCACGGACGACGAGGTCCTCGAGGCCTACTGGGTCGAGAACCAGGGCATGCAGCTCGCGGAGATGCTCCAGACGTCCGCGGACAGCGAGGACAGCAACCTCGACTCCTACCAGGTGTCGGTGGCCACCACATCGATGTGGTCGACCGCACTGTTCAGCCTTCTGCCGCTGGTCATCCTCATCCTCATCTTCTGGTTCATCTTCAGCCAGATGCAGGGCGGCGGCTCCCGCGTGATGAACTTCGGCAAGTCCAAGGCCAAGCTCATCACCAAGGACACGCCCAAGAACACCTTCTCCGACGTCGCCGGGGCGGACGAGGCCATCGAGGAGCTCCACGAGATCAAGGAGTTCCTGCAGAACCCCGAGAAGTTCCAGTCCATGGGCGCCAAGATCCCCAAGGGTGTACTGCTCATGGGCCCGCCCGGGACCGGTAAGACCCTGCTGGCGCGCGCGGTCGCCGGCGAGGCCGGGGTGCCGTTCTACTCCATTTCCGGTTCGGACTTCGTGGAGATGTTCGTCGGTGTGGGCGCCTCGCGTGTACGCGACCTGTTCGAGCAGGCCAAGGCCAATGCCCCCGCGATCATCTTCGTCGACGAGATCGACGCCGTCGGACGCCACCGCGGCGCCGGTATGGGCGGCGGCCACGACGAGCGCGAGCAGACCCTGAACCAGATGCTCGTGGAGATGGACGGTTTCGACGTCAAGGGCGGCGTCATCCTCATCGCAGCGACCAACCGTCCCGACATCCTCGACCCCGCGCTGCTGCGCCCGGGCCGTTTCGACCGCCAGGTCGTCGTGGACCGCCCCGACATGGACGGGCGCCGTGACATCCTCAAGGTCCACTCTACGGGCAAGCCGCTGGCCGAGGACGTCGACTTCGACGTCATCGCCCGCCAGACCGCCGGTATGACCGGTGCGGACCTGTCCAACGTCATCAACGAGGGTGCCCTGTTGTCGGCACGCGGCGGCGAGGACGTCATCACACACGCACTGCTGGAGGAGGCCATCGAACGGGTGATGGCCGGCCCCGAACGCAAGACCCGGGTGATGTCCGACCAGGAGAAGAAGGTCATCGCCTACCACGAGGGCGGCCACGCGCTCGTGGGGCACGCGCTGCCCAACGCCGACCCGGTCCACAAGGTCACGATCCTGCCGCGCGGCAGCGCCCTCGGCTACACCATGTCGTTGCCGACCGAGGACAAGTTCCTCACCACGCGTTCGCAGATGATGGACCAGCTCGCGATGATGTTGGGCGGGCGCGCCTCCGAGGAGCTCGTCTTCCACGAGCCCACCACCGGCGCCAACAACGACATCGACAAGGCCACCGGCCTGGCCCGCAACATGGTCACCGAGTACGGCATGAGCGAACGGCTGGGTGCACGCAAGTTCGGCACCTCCGGGTCCGAACCCTTCCTGGGCCGGGAGATGTCGCACGCGCCCGAGTACTCCGACGAGATCGCCTCGGTCATCGACGAAGAAGTCCGCCGCCTCATCGAGTCCGCGCACGACGAGGCCTACGAGGTCCTCATGGAGTACCGCGACGTCCTCGACGAGCTCGTGTTGCAGCTCCTCGAGAAGGAGACGCTCACCAAGTCGCAGGTGCTGGAGGTCTTTGCCCCGGTGGAGAAGCGCCCCTCGCGCGGCTCCTACACCGGCTACGGCAAGCGCCAGCCCTCCGACCGGCCGCCCGTGCGGTCGCAGAAGGAACTCGCGCGCCTCAACGGCACCGAGGTCCATCAGGGAAGGCCTGCCGACGGACAGCAGATCACCGGCTCGTCCGCAGAGACCGAGGGAGGAGACACGTGAGCGAGGTCGAGGACATTCCTCCCAGACACGTCGACCACGCCCGTATCGAGAACGCCGTGCGGGAGATTCTCCTGGCGATCGGGGAGGACCCCGACCGTGACGGGCTCCAGCAGACCCCGTCACGGGTCGCCCGGGCCTACGAGGAGCAGTTCGCCGGCCTGGGCCAAAAACCCGGAGACGTGCTCACCACGGCCTTCGAGGCCGACCACGAAGAGATGGTCCTGGTCAAGGACATCGAGCTCTACTCCACTTGTGAGCACCACCTCGTGCCCTTCTACGGGGTCGCGCACGTGGGTTACATCCCCGGCGCGGACGGGCGCATCACCGGCCTGAGCAAGTTGGCCCGGCTCGTGGACGTCTACGCGCGCCGCCCGCAGGTGCAGGAGCGCCTGACCGGGCAGGTCGCCGACGCCATCATGGACTACCTCGACCCGCGCGGCGTCATCGTCGTGGTGGAGGCCGAGCACCTGTGCATGTCCATGCGCGGTATCCGCAAGCCCGGAGCCAAGACCGTGACCTCCGCGGTCAGGGGCGCCTTCCGTGCCAGCGACCGCACGCGGTCCGAGGCCATGAGCCTCATCTTCGACCACCGCTGAGACGGCTCCTCACCGTCCCGGCGACCGAACGACCGGCGGGGCCGGGGGCGAGCGCCCCCGGCCCCGCCGCCTGCACGTAGGGTTGATTCCCATGGGGCCGAATCACACAGTTCCCGGCCTGCCCGAACACGGGCGGTGCCAGGTCATGGGGGTCGTCAACGTCACCCCCGACTCCTTCTCCGACGGCGGCTCATGGTTCGACCACGGCCGAGCGGTCGAACACGGTCTGCGCCTGGTCGCAGAAGGGGCCGACATCATCGACGTGGGCGGTGAGTCCACCCGGCCCGGCGCCCAGCGGGTGTCGGCCGAGGAGGAACTGCGACGCGTCGTTCCCGTGGTGCGTGAACTGGCCGCCGGTGGTGTGGCCGTCAGCGTCGACACCATGCGCGCCCGTGTGGCCGAACGAGCCGTCGAGGCCGGGGCCGTGCTGGTCAACGACGTGAGCGGCGGGCTGGCCGACCCCGACATGGCGCGTCTCGTGGCCTCTTCCGGTGTGGCGTACGTGTTGATGCACTGGCGTGGGCATAGTCATGACATGCAGAGCCGTGCCGTGTACACGGATGTCGTGCAGGAGGTCCTCGATGAGCTCCGAGACCGTATGGAGGCCATGATCAGTTCAGGTGTCACCCCCGACCAGATCGTCCTGGATCCGGGACTGGGCTTTTCCAAACGCCCCGAGCCGGCGCACAACTGGGCGCTGCTCCACCAGCTCGAACGGTTCCACGAACTCGGGCGCCCCGTTCTGGTGGCCGGTTCCCGCAAACGTTTCCTGAGCCGCCTGCTCGGTGACCCCAAGGCGGAGGACCGCCCCTTCACCGAGTGCGACTCCGCCACTGCCGCCGTCACCACCCTGTCGGCCGACCGCGGCGCCTGGGCGGTGCGGGTGCACGACGTGCGACCCAACGCCGACGCCGTCCGGGTGGCCGCGGCCTGGTCCGACGGCGGCACCCGCCTGGACGAGGGCCGCGAGCCCGAGACCGACCGGGGTGGCCTGTGAGTTCGCGGCAAGAGGTCATGGAGAGCGTGGCAGAGGCCAACGCGCAGTTCTACAGCGCCATCGAGAACGGCGACATCGACCTGATGCGCTCGGTCTGGGCCGAGGAGCACGAGGCCCCCGACCTGGTGTGCGTCAACCCCGGATGGCCCCTGCTGCGCGGCCGTGCCGAGATCATGCGGGCCTGGTCGCTGATCATGGCCAATGTGACCTACATCCAGTACGTGCTCACCGAGACCCACATCGGTGTGTCCGGTGGCATCGCCATGGTCACCTGCGAGGAGAACGTGCTCACGGCCGAGGACGACAGCCCCGGGTTCGTCGCCGGCGGCCAGGTGGTCACCACCAACCTGTTCGTCGACACCGAGCACGGATGGCGGCTGTGGTCGCACCACGCCTCGCCGGTCCTCATGGAGGAGGACGAGGAAGCGGGGGGCACCACGGATGCCTGACCGCATCACCCTGCGCGGGCTGCGAGCGGTCGGCCACCACGGCGTGTTCGACTTCGAACGCCGCCAAGGCCAGGTCTTCGTCGTGGACGCCGTTCTGCACGTGGACGCCGCCCCGGCCGCCGTCTCCGACGACGTCGAGGACACCGTGCACTACGGGAAGCTCGCCGACCGGCTCGTGGAGGTCCTCACGGGCGAGCCCGTCGACCTGATCGAGACCCTCGCGGAGCGTCTGGCCCGGGTGTGTCTGGCCCAGGAGCCCGTGGAACGGGTCGAGCTGACCGTGCACAAACCGTCTGCTCCCATCGAGCACGAGTTCGAGGACGTGGCGGTGACCGTCGACCGACGGCGTGAGGAGGAACGGTGACCACGGCGGTACTGTCCCTCGGATCGAACCTGGGGGACCGGAGGGCGACGCTCCAGGGCGCGGTCGACGCGCTGCTGGCGGGGCCGGACGCACCTCGTGCGGTGGCGGTGTCCCCGGTGTTCGAGACCGCCCCGGTGGGTGGGCCCGAGCAGGGGGCGTTCCTCAACGCGGTACTGCTCGTGGACTCCGGCGGGTCCCCGCGTGAACTCCTGGCCCGCGCCCAGCGCACCGAGCAGGAGTTCGACCGGGTCCGTGAGGTGCGCTGGGGCCCGCGCACCCTGGACGTGGACGTCATCGTCTTCGGTGGCACACGCTCCGAGGACCCGGAGCTGACCCTGCCGCACCCGCGCGCCCACGAGCGCGCGTTCGTGCTGCGCCCGTGGCTGGAGGCCGACCCCGGCGCCGAGCTCCCTGGGCACGGCCCGGTCCCCGACCTCCTGACGCGGATCGGCGAGGACCAGGATCTGGAGCGCCGGGACGACCTGGCGCTGTCCCTGCCGCGGGGGACCTGATGCCCGAGGACCCACAGCAGCGCCTCGCACCCACCGGGTGGCGTCTGCCGACGCTGCTCGCAGTGTGCGGGGTGCTGCTGGGGCTCCTGGTCGACCAGGTCGTCGCGGGGATCCCGATGGTGCCGTGGTCGGCGATCCCGACCCTGCTCTTGCTGGTGTTGGCCGAGCTGTTCACCGGAGGCCGGACCCGGCGCCGGGTCCGGCGCGATCCCGGAACCGAGCCCATGGAGCCGCTCAGCGCAGCCCGCCTGTTGGCACTCGCCAAGGCGAGTGCGGTGCTCGCCGCGCTCGCCGCGGGTTTCTTCGTGGGGCTCGTCCTGCCGCTGGTGGAGACTCTCGCCCTGCCCGTGCACCGCGAGGTCTTCCTCAACTCCCTGGGCACCGCCGCGGCCTCCGGGCTGCTTCTGGCCGCCGCCCTGTACCTGGAGCAGAGCTGCCGTGTGCCCGACGACGACCGCGACGACGACGCCTCTTCCTGACAGGGACGCGGGGGCGGCCACGCGGCGGGACGGTGCACCGGGGTGTTGCGCACAGATGGTTGACTGGCCTCGTGGAGAGCAGCGAGCCGTCACAGCCGGACACGCCCCCCGGGCCCGTGCGGCCCCCGGGGCCCTTCGACCCGCCCGAGGGCACACGGTGGACCCGGCTGCCCGGGGCACTGGCGTGGTACCGCCGCGTGGCCGCCGCGGGCGTCTGCTTGCTCGTGGGCGGCCTGGGCAGTGTCATGGCGATGGTGTGGGGCGGATGGATGTGGGCCCTGGCGTGGGCCGTGGCCGTGGGCGCGGCGTTCGTCGTCAGCTGTTTCGTGGCCGGTGCCTTCCAACGCTCGTGGGGATTCGTCGAGGCGCAGTCGGAGCTGTACCTGACCTACGGGGTCCTCCTCCGCCAGCTCGTGGTGGTGCCCTACGGGCGTATGCAGGTCGTCGACATGACGGCCGATCTCCTGGAACAGGCCCTGGGCATCGCGACGGTGCGTATCCGCACGGCGGCCAGTACCGCCGATACCAAGGTCCTCGGCCTGCCACTGGAGCAGGCCGTCCAGTTGCGGGGCCGTCTCGCGGCGCGCAGCGAGAGCTTCTCGACGGGGTTGTAGGTGCACGGACCAGCACAGCCGGAAGACGGTGACGCAGACCGCGGGTACGGGCAGAGGCCCCCGCAGAACGGGGGATGGGTCCCGCCCGGCGGCGGACCACCGCCAGGATCACCGCCGGAAGGGTGGGTGTACCCGCCGCAGGGGCCGCACCATCCGCAGGGCACACCGGGGCCCCAGTACCCCCAGTACCCGCAAGGTCCGTCCCTCTCGTCCAGCGGGCCCGCGCCTCAGTGGGCCCCGCCGCCGACCGGGCCGCCCGCCCCACAAGGCCAGTGGTACGCCGCCCCGCCGCCCAGGCCCTTGGGGGACGTGACCACGGGGGTCTTCCGCGCCCACTGGATCATCATCCTGTTCCAGGTCGTCGCCGTCACGTTGGTGTTCGCCGCGCTCGCGGGGCCGATCCTGGGCCAGTTCGGGTTCGACTGGGTCCTCATGATGACGGTCGCGGTGCTCTTCGGAACGCTCGCCTACTGCCTGCCCGCGTGGTGGTACGCCACGTTCGGGCTGCGCGAGGACCACCTCGTGGTGCACAGCGGACTCCTCCTGCGCGGCTCCCGTGAGATCCCGTTGAGCCGGCTCCAGGCGGTCGACGTGGTGCGCCCGTTGCTCATGCAGGTCTTCGGCCTGGCCGAACTACGGGTGGAACTGGCCGGGGGCGACGGCAGCGTCGTCCGCCTCCCGTGCCTGCGCCACGAACTCGCCGAACGCATGCGCGTCGCTGTACTGGCGCACGCCGCCGGTCTGCCCGGGCGTGCCCCCGAGGCCCCCGAGTGGCCCTTCTACCGCCTGCCGTTCCCGTTGCTGCTGGGTGCGCTGCTGTTCCGTGTCCCGGTCCTGTTGGCCTTCGTGGCACTGCTGATGCTGTTGACGGCGGGTGTGGTCTTCGGGGAACCGGGGGTCTTCGGTGCGGTCGTCCCACTCGTGCTCGGTCTGCTGCGGCACTTCTGGGGCCCGCTCACCCGCTACACCGATTTCTACGCCTCGACCTCAGGTGACGGGCTCCGACTGCGCTACGGCATGTTCCAGCGCCGGATGCAGACCGTTCCGCCCGGCCGGGTCCAGGCAGTGCGCGTGGTGGAACCGCTCCTGTGGAGGGCCCTCGGGGTGGCCCGCGTCGAGGCCAACGTCGCCGGGTACGCGGGCGCCCGCCAGGGCGACTCGGCGACCTTGCTCCCGGTGGCCCCCCGGCACCGCGCGTTCGCCCTGGTCAACGAGGTCTTCCCGGGTAGTGACGCGGTGTCCGTGCCGTTGGCCTCCGGCGGCGGTATGCGTCACAGCGATGTCGGGGCCGACGAGTACCTGTTCGTGACCACCCGCGGAATCTTCTGCCGGACCACCGACGTGGTTCCCGTGGAGCGGGTGCAGGCACTGCGTCTGGCCGAGGGGCCGTGGTCCCGGCTCACGGGGCGCTTGACGGTCGGTGCGGACACCCCGCCCGGCCCTGCCGAAGGCCGCGCTCAGGGGGTGGAACCGGGCCATGCCCGCTCCCTCCTCGACGCGCTCGCGGGGCACGGACGTCGCGCGCGGGGCACCGAGGCGGGTACAGAACGTTGGGCGACCCGGGCCACGCTGACCCGTGAGCGGGACGACCTCCGCGGCTCCTGAGGTTTTCGGACAGCAGTCCCGCGACACGCCGACGGCGATCGACGCACATGCGAACGGATATGGCTGAATAACAGCGAACACAAAGAGTGTTCTCATTGCTGCAAAAAGTAAGCAACCGTCGGTGCCTCGAGCCCCGGCATTCAGGAGACATACATGCTGAAGAAGGCTTTCGCTGCCAGCGCCATCGTTGCCGCCGCCGGTGGTGTGCTGTTCGCCGGTGCTCCCGCCATGGCCGCCGATGACGTCGTGACCTCCGGCAACGGCAGCATCCTCTCCGGCAACCAGCTCGTGGCCGACGTGGACGCGCCCATCAACGTCTGCGGCAACTCCATCGCCCTCCTCGGTGCCTCCGGCGCCAACTGCGTCGACTCCGGCGCCACGGTCGTCGACTAGGAGCCGCCTGTCTGGTTCTGCGTGAGCGCCGCCCCGCTCCGGTGGGGCGGCGTTTCGTCGTTCCTGGGGTACTTGCGTGCCCTGTGAAGCATGTGACCTATGGCACACATGGGCACTGATTTGTTTCCCCTTCGCTCCACCATGTCCGACATGGGATGTCACGTTAGGTCATACTTCCAGGTCGCGGTCGGAGAAAATTCTCGGAATCGGCCCCCGCGAGGTCGGTGTATGTGGCTCAATAGTCTCTGAACACGGGGAGTGTTCACAGTCATACAAATCGTCGATTTCCGGATGTTTGGTTCCCTCGGGGGCCGGTCCGTAGGAGAAAACATGCTGAAGAAGGCTTTCGCTGCCAGTGCCATCGTTGCCGCCGCCGGTGGTGTGCTGTTCGCCGGTGCTCCCGCCATGGCCGCCGATGACGTCGCGACTTCCGGCAACGGCAGCATCCTCTCCGGCAACCAGCTCGTGGCCGACGTGGACGCGCCCATCAACGTCTGCGGCAACTCCATCGCGATCCTGGGTGTCTCCGGCGCCAACTGCGTCGACTCCGGCGCCACCGTCAAGGACTGGTAATGCCGTGAGCTTGCACGCTCGGGTCCGGCCGGTCCGCCCCGAGGGGCCCCGGCGGGCGGCCGTGCCAGGAGCGTGAGACGGGCGTCATTCCGTGATGGCGGGGTGGCGCCTCTGTTGTGCGTCGGGTGCCTTCGGTCGGGTCGGAGTCCTGTCCTCCTGTGTCCGAAATCAAGGACTGGGAAAGGGCGACAATTCCGACATGAATCGACACTCTCCGCGATCTGAGCAGGTCACAGCTGAGAAACGTTCCGCGATTCCGGTCACGAGCAGACACCAGTTGTGGCTGAATGGAACAAGAGCACTGTGCGTGCTCGACTTACGACACATAGTCAACATCCGGTCGGCCCCACATCGGCCGGGAATTCAGGAGACATACATGCTGAAGAAGGCTTTCGCTGCCAGTGCCATCGTTGCCGCCGCCGGTGGTGTGCTGTTCGCCGGTGCTCCCGCCATGGCCGCCGATGACGTCGCGACCTCCGGCAACGGCGCTGTCCTCTCCGGCAACCAGCTCGTGGCCGACCTGGACGTGCCGGTCAACGTCTGCGGCAACTCCATCGCGATCCTGGGCGTCTCCGGCGCCAACTGCGTGGACTCGGGTGCGACCGTCAAGGACAAGTAACACCTCGGCCGCGGCCCGATCGGGCCGGAGCGCGACNCCGCCCCTCTTCGGGGCGGCGCCCTTCTCTGTGTCCGGGGAGGCCCGGTCGGCCCGCTCCCTCGTCCGGGAGCGGCTCAGCTGTTCCGCGCTCCGTGCGAGGTCGGCCCGGTCGGCCCGCAATCTCCGTTCTTGGCCGACTGGAACTGCTGTCTCCAGTGACGCAGTGCCACCACACGTCGGCGGACGTATGCCCCTACGTCCGGATCGGCCCCCGGCTCGTAACTACACAGTGTGAACGGATTGGGTCCATTTGTGATGACCGCAGTTCATCGGGGTTATTCCAGGGTTCCGTGTCGGTACGTTCTCAGTCGGCGCCCCCCAGAAGGTGCCCTCGGGAACCACACGCGGTCCGGCGGTCCCCCCGACCGGACACAGAAGGAGAACACCAGTGTTGAAGAAGACACTCGCCACCGGTGCCGTGGCCCTGGCCTCCGCCGGGATCCTCCTCACCGCCGCACCGGCCGCCGCTCACTCCGGGGCCTGGACGCACAGCCACGGCTCCGACGTGAGCGGCAATCTCTCCTACATCAACGGGGTGGAGAACGAGAACGAAGGCTGCGGCAACGCCAATGCCGTGCTCGGCAAGACCCAGGCCTCGTGCTTCAACTCGGGGGTGATCATCCAGAACTGACCGGGGCGGAGACCAGCAGGAACACACAGGGGGCGGGTGCTGCGGTGCCCGCCCCGCACGCGTGCCGGGGGACGGGGGCGGCAGGCCACCGGGCCGGGCGGGCTATCGTGTGCTCAGGCGTCATGGCCGAACGAGCGGGCCGGACGCACCGGACCACCGAGGGGGCACGCACGATGGAGTCGACGCAGGGGCGTCCCGCGCGGCTACGGGTCGGGGTGATCGGGCCCGGCCGCGTCGGGTCCGTCCTGGCTCAGGCACTCGGCCGGGCGGGACACAAGGTCGTCGCGGCCGCGGCGGTCTCCGAACGCTCCCGCCGTTACGTCGAGGAGCGCCTGCCGGGCGCACGCATCATGGAACCCGCCCAGGTCGTCGAAGCCAGCGACCTCGTCCTTCTCACCGTGCCCGACGACGCCCTCGCCGACGTGGCCGAAGGGCTCGCCGAGACCGGTACCGATCTGCGCGGCACCATCCTCGTNGCACCCCGCGATGACCTTCCCCGGCCGCGACGAGGACATCGACCGCCTCGCCGACTGCGCCTTCGGGGTCACCGCACCGGAGCAGCTCCGTCCCATCGCCGAGGCCCTCGTCGTCGAGATGGGGGCCGAACCGGTGTGGATCGCCGAGGACAAACGCACCCTGTACCACGCGGCCCTGGCCGGCGGGGCCAACCACTTGGTCACCCTGGTCGCCGACAGCGCAGGCCTCCTGCAGGCCGCCGGTGTCCCCGAACCAGGGCGCATGCTCGCGCCGATGCTCAGCGCCGCCCTCGACAACGCCCTGCGCCTGGGCATCCACGGCCTCAGCGGTCCGGTCCTGCGTGGCGACTCCGGCACCGTGGCCGGCCATATCGAACAGCTCAGGGAGAACGCCCCCGAGAGTGTGGCCAGCTATGTCGAGCTCGCCCGGCTCACCGCCGACCGCGCCATCACCGCCGGGCTCCTCAAACCCGAGGACGCCGCACGCCTGCTCGACGTCCTGCGTCGCTGAGACCGGCCCGCCCGGCGCCACGTCCCGCACCGCCGAGCCCGGACCCGGGCCACGACCGAGAGACCACCGATGACCGCACCCACCCAGCCCGGCCCCCTCGTCGCCCGGACCCCCGGGGAACTGCGCGCCGCCCTCACCGGCGCCGAGGGTGTCGGCCTCGTCCCCACCATGGGATCCCTGCACAGCGGCCACCGCAGCCTCATGCGCCTGGCCCGCGAACGTGCCGACACGGTGGTCGTGAGTGTCTTCGTCAACCCGCTCCAGTTCGGGCCGGACGAGGACTTCGAGCATTACCCCCGCGATCTCGGGGCCGACACCCGTGTGTGCGCGGAGGAGGGAGTGGACGTGGTCTTCGCCCCCGAGACCGCGACCATGTACCCCGCGCCCCAGATGGTCACCGTGGACGCCGGGACCATGGGTGAGCGCCTCGAGGGCGCCTTCCGTCCCGGGCACTTCACCGGCGTGCTCACCGTCGTCGCCAAGCTCTTCCACCTCGTGCGCCCCGCCTTCGCGGTGTTCGGTGAGAAGGACGCTCAGCAGATCGCCCTCGTGCGCCGTATGGTCGCCGATCTGGACCTGCCGGTGGAGGTCGTCGGCGCGCCCCTCAGCCGCGACCCCGACGGCCTGGCCTCCTCCAGCCGCAACGCCTACCTGTCCGAGGAGGAGCGCGCCAGCGCCCTGGCGCTCTCCCGTGCCCTCGCCGCCGGACGCGAGGCCGCACCCGGCGGTGCGGAGGCCGTCCGAGCGGCCTCCCGCAAGGTGTTGGAGAAGGCGGCCGCAGCCACCCCGCCGGTCCGCCTCGACTACCTCGCCCTGGTCGATCCCGCGACCTTCGAGGAGGCCTCCGCCGACCACAGCGGCGACGCGGTACTGGCTGTGGCCGCCCGTGTGGGCGTGACCAGACTCATCGACAACACGGCGGTGCCCCTCTGAGGGCACCTTCCCCCTTCCCGAGAGAGACTGATGAGCGCACCGACACCGCCCCTGACCACCCGTCTCGACGCCCCTGCCCCCGGGTGGTCCGTCGGTGCCGACACCGTCGTCGTCGGGTCGGGCATCGCCGGTCTGAGCGCCGCTCTGGGGTACACCCGGCGATCCGGTCACGGCCGGGTCGTGCTCGTGACCAAGGACCGGCTGTCCCACGGCTCCACCGTCTACGCCCAGGGCGGGATCGCCGCAGCCATGGCCCCCGGGGACAGCCCCGTCGCCCACATGGTCGACACCCACCTCGCCGGCGCAGGGCTGTGTGATCCCCTCGCCGTGCACGTGCTCGCCACCGAGGGCCCCGGAGCCCTGCGCAGGCTCATCGGCCTGGGCGCCGAGTTCGACCGCTCCGAGACCGGGGAGCTCTCCCTGACCCGGGAGGGCGGTCACCGGGCCGACCGCATCGCCCACGCCGGCGGTGACGCGACCGGGGCCGAGATCCAGCGGGCCCTCGTCGAGGCGGTCCGGGCCGAGGAGCGTATCGAGACCGTCGAGCACGCCGTGGCCCTCGACGTGCTGCGCGACCCCGCGACAGGGGCCGTCGGGGGCGTGACCCTCCACGTCATGGACGAGGGCGAACGGGGCGGTGTGGGCGCGGTCCGCGCCCCCGCGGTGGTCCTGGCCAGCGGAGGTATGGGGCAGGTCTTCGCCTCGACCACGAACCCGCCCGTCTCCACCGGCGACGGCCTCGCCCTGGCCGCCCGGGCGGGCGCGCGCCTGTGCGATCTGGAGTTCATCCAGTTCCACCCCACCGTCCTGTGGTCGGAGCCCGACGCGAGCGGACGTCGGCCCCTGGTCTCGGAGGCCCTGCGCGGCGAGGGCGCCCGCCTCGTCGACGCCGGGGGCCACAGCATCATGGAGGGGGTGCACGAGCTCGGCGACCTGGCGCCGCGCGACGTCGTGGCCCGCACCATCGCCCGTGTCATGGCCGAGCGGGGCACCGACCACGTGTACCTGGAGACCCGCCACTTCGGCCGGCAGACCTGGGAGCGGCGTTTCCCCACGATCCTCGCCTCCTGCCGTGAGCACGGCATCGATCCGCTGGAACGCCCGCTGCCGGTCGCCCCTGCCGCCCACTACGGCTCCGGCGGGGTGGAGGTCGACGTGGACGGTCGGACCTCGGTTCCGGGGTTGTGGGCCGTTGGAGAGGTCTCCCGCACCGGCGTGCACGGCGCCAACCGCCTGGCCTCCAATTCCCTGTTGGAAGGGCTCGTGCAGGCCGACCGGATCGCCGCACGTCTGGCCGGGGAGCGCCCCGGTGGCACGGCGGCCTCCGGCGCCGACCCGGTCACCGGTACCGCCCGGGGTGAGGGGGCCACCCCCGATACCGGCCTCGTCCCCGCCCCCGAACGGTTCCCGCTCCCCGATCCCGCCCTGGCCCCGCGTATCCGCGCCCTGATGTCCCGCCACGCGGGTGTCCTGCGCACGGGGGAAGGCCTCACCGAGCTGGTCCGCGAACTCGACACCCTCGCTTTCCGGAAGACCCCCGTCGTGCCCGACACGGCCGCCTGGGAGGCCGCCAACCTGCTCACCGTGGCCCGCCTGGTGGCTTCGGCGGCCCTGCACCGCACCGAGAGCCGGGGATCCCACCAGCGCGCCGACCATCCCGCCCCCCGGCCCGGCCTGCGTTCGACCGCCGTCATCGTCCGACTGGAAGGCGAGACCACCGTGACCGCACTCGAGGACCGTTCCCCCTCCCTGCCGCCCGCCCTCCGCGCCGAGCTCGACACGATCGCCTTCCCCCTGGCCGCCGCCGACCGCGCCTCCGAGGCCCGCGACGAGTTCACTCTGCCCTGGACCGCACCCCACCGGTCCCATCTGGACCTGGTCCGCCGCGCTCTCGCCGAGGACCTCACCGCCGGTCCCGGCATCGACGTGACGACCGTGGCCACCACCCCTGCCGACCAGGTCCGCACCGGCCACGTGGCCGCCCGTGCCGACGGCACCGTCAGCGGGCTCGCCCTCGCCGAGCTGGTTTTCTGGCTCGTGGCCGACGGCGCCGTCGAGGTGGAACGCCGAGTCTCCGACGGTGACCGGGTCCGCCGCGGCGACGTCCTCATGGCCGTCACCGCCCGCACCCGTGACCTGCTCACCGCCGAGCGCACCGCCCTCAACCTGCTCACCCACATGTCCGGGATCGCCACCGCCACCCGCAGCTGGGTCGACGCAGTGGCCGGGACCGGGGCCCGCGTGCGTGACAGCCGCAAGACCCGTCCCGGCCTGCGCGCCCTGGAAAAGTACGCCGTGCGTTGCGGTGGGGGCACCAACCACCGCTACGGCCTCAGCGACGCCGGCCTCGTCAAGGACAACCACGTCGTGGCGGCCGGCGGTGTCGGAGCGGCCGTGCGAGCGATCCGGGAGCGTTTCCCCGACCTGCCCCTGGAGGTCGAGGTCGACCACCTCGACCAGGTCGAGGAGGCCCTCCGAGCCGGTGCGGAGGAGATCCTCCTGGACAACTTCGTCCCCGCCGACCTGCGCAAGGCCGTCGAACTGGCCGGCGGCCGCGCCCTCCTGGAATCGTCCGGGGGCCTGTCCCTGGACACCGCCGCCGAGGTCGCCGCCACCGGTGTGGACCTCCTCGCCGTCGGGGGCCTGACGCACTCCAGCCCCGCACTGGACATCGCCCTGGATCTGGCCTGAGGGATCCTGTTGGAAGATTCCTGGAAAACATGCCACTTCGACCACGGATGAGGGTCCACAGAATGCTGCTCGCGATCGACGTCGGCAACTCCGAGACGGTCCTCGGCCTCTTCGACGCCGAAGAGCTCGTCGAACACTGGAGAGTGGGCACCGACACCCGCCGCACCGCCGACGAGTGGGCGGTGGTGCTCAACGGGCTCTTGGCCGCAAGCACCCTGACCGGGCCGAACGGTATCGACGGCATCGCCCTGTGTTGCTCGGTGCCCTCGGTCCAGCACGAGATGCGGGAGATGTTCCGGCGCGCCTACGGGGACGTGCCCGCGGTCATCGTCGAACCGGGCGTGCGCACCGGGGTACCGATCAGGATGGACAACCCCAAGGAGGTCGGCAGCGACCGGATCGTCAACGCCCTGGCGGCCGGCCACCTCTACGGCGGTCCGAGCGTGGTCGCCGACTTCGGCACGGCCACCACCTTCGACGCGGTGAGCGCCAAGGGTGAGTACGTGGGCGGTGCCATCGCCCCGGGCATCGACATCTCCGTGGACGCCCTTTCCCAACGCGGCGCACAGCTCCACATGGTCGAGATCGTGCGCCCGCGTGCGGCGATCGCCAAGAACACCACCGAGGCGCTGCGCTCGGGCATCGTCTACGGGTTCGCCGGACAGGTGGACGGGATCGTCGACCGTATGGTCTCCGAGCTCTCCGACAACCCCGACGGCGTCACGGTGGTGGCCACCGGAGGCCTCGCCGGAACGGTCGTGGGGGAGTGCGAGACCGTGGACGTCCACGAGCCCTGGCTCACGCTCATCGGGTTGCGCCTGGTCTTCGAACGCAACTCCTCCTGAGCCGGCTCCGGCGAAGCGGACCCCGGTCGGCCGGGGCACCGAGCGCCGGTAGGATCGTGCGCGTGAATGACGCGCACGATGACACCTACGACGACCTGCCCGAACAGATGCGTGTCCGGCGACAGAAGCTGGACCGTCTACGGGAGGAGGGCACCGACCCCTTCCCTGTGACTTTTCCTCGCGACACGTCGATCGGCACCGTGCGTGACAAACACCAGGGCCTCGAGGCCGACACGGGCACCGGCGTCCGTGTCGCGATCGCCGGACGTGTCATGCTCTACCGCACCGGTGGCAAGCTCTGCTTCGCCACCCTGCGCGACGAGAGCGGCGACATCCAGATCATGCTGTCCCTGGACAAGGTCGGCAAGGAGCGCCTGGACGCCTGGAAGGCCGACGTCGACCTCGGCGACCACGTCGGCGTGGAAGGGGAGGTCATCACCTCCCGCCGCGGCGAGCTGTCGATCATGGTCGACTCCTGGACGCTGACGGCCAAGTGCCTGCGTCCGCTCCCGGAGAAGCACAAGGGTCTGACCGACCCCGAGGCCAGGGTGCGCCGGCGTTATGTCGACCTGATCGTCAACCCCGAGTCGCAGGAGATGGTGCGCCGCCGCTCGGCCGCCATCCGCGCGATCCGGGAGGGACTCAACACCCGCGACTTCATCGAGGTCGAGACCCCCATGCTCATGCGGGTGCACGGCGGTGCCACGGCGCGCCCCTTCACCACGCACATCAACGCCTACGACATGGACCTCTACCTGCGCATCGCGCCTGAGCTGTCCCTCAAGCGCCTGGTCGTGGGCGGTCTGGAGAAGGTCTTCGAGGTCAACCGGAACTTCCGGAACGAGGGCGCGGACTCCACGCACAACCCCGAGTTCACGATGCTGGAGTTCTACCAGGCCTACGCCGATTACAACGTGATGGCGGACGTGACCCGGGACATCATCCAGGAGGCGGCCCGCGCTGCGTTCGGCTCGACCGAGATCGAGCGCGACGGGGTCGTCTACGACCTGAGTGGGCAATGGCCGCAGGTCACCCTGTACGGGGCTGTATCCGAGGCGCTGGGCGCCGGGGTCGACCCGCGTACGTCCGTCGAGGAGGTCCAGCGGCTGGCCGAGGCCGAGGGTGTGGAGTTCGACCACGCCTGGGGCCAGGGCAAGCTCGTCGAGCACGTCTTCGAGGAGCTGGTCGAGCACACGATCATGCAGCCCACGTTCGTGCGCGACTACCCGGTCGAGACCAGCCCGCTCACCCGTCGGCACCGAGAGGACCCGCTGCTCACCGAGAAGTGGGACCTCATCGGCTTCGGCATGGAGATGGGCACCGGCTATTCCGAACTGGTCGACCCGGTCGAGCAGCGTCGCCGCCTCACCGAGCAGTCGCTGATGGCCGCCGAGGGGGACCCCGAGGCGATGCAGCTCGACGAGGACTTCCTGCGGGCGCTGGAGTACGGCATGCCGCCTTCCGGCGGTGTGGGTGTGGGCATCGACCGGCTGCTCATGGCCTTCACCGGTAAGAACATCCGCGAGACCGTGCTGTTCCCGATCGTCAAGCCGGACGGGGACTGACAGCGGCGTACGGACGGCCGCCCCGGGGACGTGTCGAGAGCCGTGCGGTGACCTCTCACCGTTCGGTCGGGCCGTCTCTCCCGCTGGTTACAGCGGGGTGTCCCCGGGGCCAGGCCGATATTTTTCCCGGTCACCGGGTGTACAGGCACCCTGTCGATGGATGAAGCTTGTTTACGCAGGTCATCATCGATGCCGATCGTTTTCTCCACCCTCGGGGCAACGGTCGGGATTTGCCTGGATGTACATGGTGTTTTATCGGGCCTTGACGGTCGGAACTCCTCGGCCTAGCGTGCTGATTGGCGGACTTCGGTCCGCTCGATTGCCTAAGTGGAAAAAGATCGACGGTGGGCGAGCCCCGGGCCGGGCCGATGGCCTTCCCGGACTCGTGCACGCCGAACGCCCCCACTTGTGAGCTGACCGTCCCAGCTCATGACCACGGGGGTGTGCGGGCTCCGTCGTGCCCGCACCCAGCCGCCTGCCCTGTGCCAGAGGAACGGTGGCCCCAGGTGCGAGTCGGCGAATACGGCCCCCGGTGGACAGAACCGGGCCGAGCCCGTCGGCATCCACACAGGTGACGAGTTGTTGTTCCGCACTCACATGGATGAGGGAGGACGGAGTGGAACAGGCCACACTCGTACGACATGCCGCTGAGGACCAGGAGGCTCCCGCGCCCCGGGAGCACCGAGAGAACGTGGTGCCTCTCCAGGCCCGGGCGAGCGAGAGCGCGCTGAGCAGCACCTACACCCCGGTCGAACTGAACCGGGAGGAGCTGGAGCTGCTGGCCGAGATCGCCACCGGGGTGACCACCGAGGTCGCCGCCCGGCACCTGGAGCTGAGCGCCCGTACGTTGCGCCGTCGCATCCGCAACATCTGCGACGTGCTCGGAGTCAACACGCCCATCGAAGCGGTCGTGTGGGCCGCACGGCGTCAGTTGATCTGACGTGGCTCCGGCCGCAGGGCCGGGGCCGATCACGGGCATATCCGGAACCGTCGCGCATCCGCTGCGTACCGTCCGCCGAGAGACTGCGTCTGCCGCCCGAGGGCGGGGGTACACCGTCGGGAAGGGGCGCCGCGGGGGCATAGTCTGGTCCGGCTATGCCCGTTCGTCATGTTCAGGTGCGCCGCGCGCGCACGAGCGATGTGGTCCACGTCCGCCGGCTCGTCGACACCTACACCGTCGACCGCCGTGTGTTGTCCAAGAGCACCGTCAACCTCTACGAGGACATCCAGGAATTCTGGATCGCCGAGGCCGAGGATTTCCCCGACGATCTCTCCGCGGACGCTCCGGAGGGGGCACCCGGGCAGGGGCCCGCCGGTCCCGGTGAGCGGGGCGCGGCCCCCGAGCCGGAACGCAGTGTCGTGGGTTGCGGCGCCCTCCACGTGCTCTGGGAGGACCTCGCCGAGGTCCGCACCGTCGCCGTGGACCCCGCCTTGCGCGGTTTCGGTGTGGGACACCGCATCGTCTCCGTCCTCTTGGACACCGCGCGCGAACTCGGTGTGAGCCGTGTGTTCTGCCTGACATTCGAGACCGGATTCTTCGCCGCGCACGGGTTCTCGCCGATCCAGGGGACTCCTGTGCAGGGTCGTGTCTACGAGGAACTGCTCCGTTCCTATGACGAGGGTGTGGCCGAATTCCTCGACCTCGAGCGGGTCAAACCCAACACACTCGGGAACACCAGGATGCTCGTGCACCTCGACCAGGCCCCGCGCCGGGCTGAGGGCCGCTAATCACCACCGGGTGGTATCGGGGTGGAAGGGGGCGGGTAATGTGGTCCTGCGCTCGCCGGTGGTGCCGGCACTCGAGTTCACCGCCTGTGGTCGAACCCGTGTATTTCGGGAAGGCCGATCATGGAGACAGGCCCTGCCCGCCGTCGAGTGGGCACACGACCGGACATTGACGGTGATCGGGTTCGCCGGGGGCGGAGTCCGGTACGTCCGATGACAAACCGGGGACCGGCCGGGCCAAGTGCCTCGGGTCATGGTTTGCCCGGATCATCGGCGCCATCCCCCCAGGAGTGTCCCGACCCTCGGTCGGGTATTTGCTGCGATAAGTGACAACCGGGAAGGGTGGGCCGCTTCGATGGGTGACTTTTTGTCATCACTGCTTCCCCCTGGTCTCATCGATGTATTGTCGGCGTTGCTCCCGCCGGTGGTGGTCGGTGGCACCTTCTGCTTCTTCATCATCAAGATCCTGCGGAACGAGATGGCTCCGCGACGGACGGATGGAAGCCTGGTCGGCAAGGAGACCGACTCCGGTGATGAGAGTGATCAAGACGCGATCGGGCCGGAAGAGGCCGCCACGGCGAACGAGGCATCTATTGCCGATGACGGGGCACGCGCGGATTCCGACGGACGTTGATACGGTAACCGGTCGACTCTGTCCGGGCCCCGTGTCCAGGTGAGCTGTACGTGGGACCCGTCGCGCGGTCGTGAGGTCCCCTCCGAAACCCCAGGGTCAAGTCATGATGATTTCTGGCACGCCGGGAATTGTCTTCTGCGTTCTCCCGAGATAGCTTTATATTCAGGTGTGGAGACACCGCGCTTCTGAAAGGTTTGATTCCATGGCACAGAAGGTCCAGGTTTTCCTGGTCGACGACCTCGACGGCGGCGAGGCCGAGGAGACGGTGACGTTCGGGCTCGACGGCTCGATGTACGAAATCGACCTCAGTGCGGGTAATGCCGCCAAGCTCCGCGAAGCTCTCGGTCCCTTCGTCGAGGCAGCCCGTAAGGCACCGACCAAGCCCGGTCGCGGTGCGAAGAAGAGCAGCCGCAATACTCCCAGCCGTGAGCGCAGCGCTGAGATTCGCGCTTGGGCCAAGGCTGCGGGGAAGCCCGTCAATGAGCGTGGCCGTATCCCGGCTGCCATCGTCGCCGAATATGAGGCGGTCAAGGGCTAGCTTTGCCGGTACCCCCGGCTCGCCGAAATGTTGTCACTTCTTGATGGAATGGCTCCGGTGAGCGCGGGGAGGCATGGGGCGTACACATCCCGGGGTCGTGAACGAACGGCCCTGTGACACGGGGATGCAGGGGATAACTCGCGGGCCGGGGGGCGACGCGGTCCGAACCGAAAATTCTTCGGTGGAGCGCGGTGCGCGGAAGGCGCAGCCGCACGGACTATCGCGAGCGGCCGAACCGCTGGGCCTCCCGCGGGCACCGGGCGCCTTCCCGGGCTCGCGGATGCTGGTGACACAAGATTCCGGTCAGGCTCCTATCGCCTTCGAGCAGCTCGGCCTGTTCGCTCTCAGCAGATTAATTCGGCGTGCACACGTACGGCCCGGGGACTCCATGAAGGTCGGGAGTCCCCGGGCCGTTCGCCTTCGGCGTACACCGAAATCTAACGAGGCAATTGGTAGTTGGATGTTGGGTGAACGCCCTATCGTCGGGGAAAGTCTCTGGCACGGGCGGCTGCGGCCGGCCTTGCGGAGACGTCCGTCTTGGTCGGCGGGCCTGCCGTCCGGCCACGGACGGGTGCGGCAGAGCTCCCCGGGGCGGTTATCCCTGTGGGGCCGATATGCGGAAAAGTTGGGTCGGCAAACACCGTCCCTGCCTGACCGCTCTGTAGAGGAGCGACGAGACATGTTCGAGAGGTTTACCGACCGCGCGCGGCGAGTGGTGGTTCTGGCCCAGGAAGAGGCCAGGATGCTCAACCACAACTACATCGGTACGGAGCACATCCTGCTCGGCCTCATCCATGAGGGTGAGGGCGTCGCCGCCAAGGCCCTGGAGAGCCTCGGCATCAGCCTCGAAGCGGTTCGGCAGCAGGTCGAGGAGATCATCGGCCAGGGCCAGCAGGCGCCGTCGGGTCACATCCCCTTCACACCGCGCGCCAAGAAGGTCCTGGAGCTGTCGCTTCGCGAGGCTCTCCAACTGGGCCACAACTACATCGGGACCGAGCACATCCTGCTCGGCCTGATCCGTGAGGGCGAAGGCGTGGCCGCCCAGGTGCTGGTCAAGCTCGGCGCGGACCTCAACCGCGTGCGCCAGCAGGTCATCCAGCTCCTGCACGGGTACCAGGGCAAGGAGGCCCAGACTTCGGGTGCCTCCTCCGAGTCCACCCCTTCCACCTCCCTCGTTCTCGACCAGTTCGGTCGGAACCTGACCCAGGCCGCCCGGGAGAGCAAGCTCGACCCGGTCATTGGTCGGGACCAGGAGATCGAGCGGGTCATGCAGGTCCTGTCGCGGCGGACCAAGAACAACCCGGTGCTCATCGGTGAGCCCGGTGTCGGTAAGACCGCCGTGGTCGAGGGCCTCGCACTGAAGATCACCAAGGGTGAGATCCCCGAGACGCTCAAGGACAAGCAGCTGTACACGCTGGACCTGGGTGCTCTCGTGGCCGGCAGCCGCTACCGCGGTGACTTCGAGGAGCGGCTGAAGAAGGTCCTCAAGGAGATCCGCACACGCGGCGACATCATCCTGTTCATCGACGAGCTGCACACGCTGGTCGGCGCAGGGGCGGCGGAAGGTGCCATAGACGCCGCTTCCATCCTGAAGCCCATGCTGGCCCGGGGTGAGCTGCAGACCATCGGTGCGACCACGCTCGACGAGTACCGCAAGTACCTGGAGAAGGACGCGGCTCTGGAGCGGCGCTTCCAGCCGATCCAGGTGGATGAGCCCTCCACCAAGCACGCCGTCGAGATCCTCAAGGGTCTGCGCGACCGGTACGAGGCCCACCACCGGGTCTCCATCACCGACCAGGCCCTGGTGGCCGCGGCGCAGATGGCGGACCGCTACATCAGTGACCGCTACCTGCCGGACAAGGCCATCGACCTCATCGACGAGGCCGGTTCGCGGATGCGCATCCGCCGGATGACCGCTCCGCCGGACCTGCGCGAGTTCGACGACAAGATCGCCGACGTGCGCCTCGAGAAGGAATCGGCGATCGACGCGCAGGACTTCGAGAAGGCCGCGTCGCTGCGTGACGACGAGAAGCAGCTGCTGAACAAGAAGGCGCAGCGGGAGAAGGAGTGGAAGGCCGGCGACATGGACGTCGTGGCCGAGGTCGACGAGGAGCTCATCGCCGAGGTCCTGGCCGCCTCCACCGGTATCCCGGTCTTCAGGCTCACCGAGGAGGAGAGCTCCCGGCTGCTGCGTATGGAGGACGAGCTGCACAAGCGGGTCATCGGTCAGGAGGACGCCATCAAGGCGCTCTCCCAGGCGATCCGCCGTACCCGCGCCGGTCTGAAGGACCCCAAGCGCCCGGGTGGTTCGTTCATCTTCGCCGGCCCGTCCGGTGTCGGTAAGACCGAGCTGTCCAAGACCCTGGCCGAGTTCCTGTTCGGGGACGAGGAATCGCTGATCCAGCTCGATATGTCCGAGTTCATGGAGAAGCACACGGTCTCGCGGCTGTTCGGTTCCCCGCCCGGCTACGTCGGCTACGAGGAGGGCGGCCAGCTCACCGAGAAGGTGCGCCGCAAGCCGTTCTCCGTGATCCTCTTCGACGAGATCGAGAAGGCTCACAACGACATCTTCAACTCTCTGCTCCAGGTGCTGGAGGAGGGTCGTCTCACCGACGCCCAGGGTCGCGACGTCGACTTCAAGAACACGGTCATCATCATGACCACCAACCTGGGTACGCGGGACATCTCCAAGGGCGTGGCCATGGGCTTCGCCAAGGAGGACGACGCCGGTACCAACTACGAGCGGATGAAGTCCAAGGTCAACGAGGAGCTCAAGAACAGCTTCCGGCCGGAGTTCCTCAACCGTGTGGACGACGTCATCGTCTTCCACCAGCTGACCCAGCAGGAGATCTTCGAGATCGTCGACCTGATGATCTCCGGCCTCGACGCCCGCCTCAAGGAGAGGGACATGGGGATCGAGCTGAAGCCGAAGGCCAAGCAGGTGCTCTCCGAGCGCGGATTCGACTCGGTCCTGGGCGCGCGGCCGCTGCGTCGCACGATCCAGCGGGACGTCGAGGACCAGCTCTCCGAGAAGATCCTCTTCGGCGACATCAAGGCCGGTCAGATCGTCGTGATCGATGCCGAGGGCGAGGGCTCCGACGCGACCTTCACCTTCAAGGGTGTTCCGAAGCCGTCCAACGTGCCGGACGCCCCGGAGGTCGAGGAGTCGGCCGCCGGCACCGGCGAGTAACCATACGTACCGGTCGTGACCGGTCCTGCTGCGGGGGCGTTCCTCATGGGACGCCCCCGCGGCGTGTGTTCAGGAGCATGGCGGCTCTGGTGGCGCGCTCCGGGGAGGGCTAGGGTCTGTTCGGTAGATGCCTTCCGTGACGAGCAGCGCGCAGCAGGAAAACGGTGTCTGCCGAACAGACTCTGAGGTTCCCAGGTGACTGATGATCCTTCCCCCCGAGACTCCGGCCCCGTATCGGAGCGAAGAAAGCACAGTGTACGCCCGACCCCGCCCCGGCCCGCCTCCGGCAGCGGTTGGGGTTTCGCCGTCGGCCTGCTCGTCACCGGCCTGGTGGTCGGTGGGGGAGCGGTGGGATGCAACGTCCTGTTCGGCTCCCAGAACGAGAACGTGGGGAGCGGCGCGGACATCGCCGACATGAGCCGTTCGGCCGAACCCGTGGATCCCGACGAGATCGGGGCCGTGCAGCGTTTCGGTGCCCCGTCCGCCTCACACGTGGAGGTCGGCACGGACGTCGGGTACGGCCTCCACCCGCCCGTGGGCGGCGACCACTACATCATCTGGCAGGACTGCGGCGTCTACGAGGAACCGATCCGCACCGAACTGGGCGTGCACTCCCAGGAGCACGGCGCGGTCTGGATCACCTACGACGAAGCCGTGCTGGAAGCCGACGAGGTCGAGACACTCGCCGCGTACTACAACCCGGGCGACTTCGTCCTGGTCAGCCCGATGGAGAACCTGCCCGCGCCCGTGGTCGCCTCGGCCTGGGGCGCGCAGGTGGCCTTGGAGGATCCCGGGGACCCGGCGCTGGAGGAGTTCCTGCGCGAGTTCGACCGCGGGGTCACCACACCCGAACACGGCGGTCCGTGCAGCGGTGCCTACTCCGGGACCGAGGCCGAGTTCGGGGACGACGGGGCACAGCTCGACGCCTTGGTGGAGGAACACGGCTGACCGGAGGGGCCGACCCAGGCGGGCTCAGCCACGTGAGGGGCTGGGCCCTTTGTGTGGCTGAGGGGATCAGCCGGGCAGCGCGAAGCGCCCGTCGTCCAACGGATCGACGAGCCCGTCGGCGACCAGGCCGTCCAGAGCGCGCTCGCGCTGGATCCCGTCGTCCCAGACCGCGTCGAGTGAGTCCTTGGGCACCGGATGCTCGGCGTCGCGCAACACCGCCAGCAGGCGGCCGCGTACCTGGCGGTCGGTACCGGCGTAGGTCTGTGCGCGCCGGGGCGGCCCGTCGTGGGCCGGTTTGCCGGCCAGCCGCCATGCGCATTGGCCGGCGATGGGGCAGTCCGCGCACTTGGGCGACCGCGCGGTGCACACCAGTGCGCCCAGCTCCATGACGCCCACGGCCCAGCGCGCTGCGACCGACGGCGGCCCGGGCACGAGCGACTCGGCCAGCGCGGCCTCCCCCTTGGTCTGGGTTTTCGGCGGGTACTCGATCCCGGTTTCGGCACGGGCCAGGACTCGGCGCACGTTGGTGTCCAGAACCGCGTGGCGCTGTCCGAAAGCGAAGCTCGCAACGGCCGCCGCGGTGTAGGACCCCACCCCCGGGAGCGCGAGCAGGGCCGCGTGGTCGCTGGGTACTCGGCCGCCGTGTTCCTCGGTGATGGCCACGGCACACGCGTGCAGGCGCAGCGCGCGGCGCGGGTAGCCGAGCCGGTTCCACATGCGCACGGCCTCACCCGAGGGCTCTTCTGCCAGGTCAGCGGGGGTGGGCCATCGTTCCATCCAGGCCTGCCAGGCCGGCAGGACACGTACCACCGGGGTCTGCTGGAGCATGACCTCGCTGACGAGGATCGACCACGGGGATGCGTCGGGGGAGCGCCAGGGCAGGTCGCGGGCGTTGGTCTCGTACCACGCCAGAACCGCTGTGCTGTAAGGGTTGTCGCTCATCTTTTATAGGAATTCGGCGGGTTGGGTAGGTGAGTGGCGCGCAAAAACGCAATACTACGGCCCATGGCGTCAAGTACCGGACACCCAGGAGCTGTCAGTCGCGAGACCTACTGGAAGCGGCGCGCCCTGGTGTTGGCAGCCTTCCTGGCGGTGATCGCTGTCCTCGCCTATGCCTGCTCGCCCTCGGCGGGCGAGGAAGGGCAGCAGAACCAGGCCGGGGCAGGCGGCGACACCGAGGCCTCTCCCAGTGTCCCACCGGAGGAAGATTCCGAGGACGGGAACGGCGAAGAGGAGGCCGAGCCCACCGAGGAGCCTTCCCCCTCCGAGGAACCTTCCGAGGGCGCTGAGGGTGCCGAGGGCGGCGACGACGAGAACGCCGGGGGCGACGGCGGAGCCGGTGGCGATTCCGACATCGCCGCGCCCGAGAGCGCGGAGGATCCCTGCCGGCCCCAGGACGTCGTGGTCAGCTTCGACTTCGAGGAGAAGAAGGGCGAGGAACAGCAGTATCCCGCCGGGGTGGACCCCTCCTTCGTCGTCGAGGCCGTCAACACCGCTGAGCAGACCTGCACCGTCGACGTCGGCCCCGAGGCGCTGGAGATGGTGGTCACTTCCGGAGAGGACTCGGTCTACTCCACGGCGCACTGCCGTGAGGGTGACACGAGCGACGAACGCCGACTCGACCAGGGCCGCACGCACCGCTACGTCATCGACTGGGAGCGTGAGCGTTCCTTCTCCGACTGCCGGGACACGACCTCGGTCGCAGGCAGTGGTTGGTACCACGCCGAGCTCGGCGGGACCTACAGCGGCGGCGCCGACGAGCTGCGTTTCCGCGTCGGCTGACCCGGCCCGGCCTCCGGGCCGGGTACCGGTTGACCCGTTCTCCGCCACTCCTGGTGCTTTGCTGTTTACCGGGCTGGTCCGTGAGCACTCCGGTGTTCACGCCGGAGATGAGTCGGCCCTGGTTTGCACTGTGTGTTCTTGGTCTTGTACTTTCTGTCATGTCGATGGGTGAGAACCAAGCCCACCGGCAGGTCGCCGCCGGGCGGACGGAGACCTTAAACGCCTGCGGAGGCAGGGTAAGACCACATCTTTTCGGGTGGGGCTCCGGCCGGTGAAACAGGAACCGGCGGACGCCGCGAGGCGCTCCGCGCCTACAGCCGCGAGGAGGTAGGAATCCCCGGGGTTTCACCCCGGGGGAGGGCGTCAATGATTCCCACACATCTCTGGAGTCATCGTGCAGCGCAGCATCCTCGGATCCGTCATCGCCTGTACCGCAGCGGCCGCTTGCGCGGCCGGTCTTGCCGCTCCGGCCTCGGCGGCCCGTACGGACGCCGACTACGTGCTCACGCTGGAGTTCGGCAACTCCGGCGAGCAGCGCCGGGCCAGCCTCGACTGCGACCCTGTGGGCGGTACCCACCCCAACGCACAGGAGGCCTGTGACCTGATCGCCGAGGCCGGGACGATCGAGCAGATCCCTGCCGAGGAGGGTTTCTGCACGATGGAGTACAACCCCGTCACGGTCGAGGCCATGGGCGTGGAGGAGTACTCCGAGACCTTCGGCAACCCCTGCCGGCTCGGCCTCGCCAAGGGTGCGGTCTTCGGCTTCTGAAGGGCGGCGGCCCGGCCGGTCACCTCCCGACCAGGCGTGGCCTCGGGTATTTGGCCACGTGGTCGAGGGCCTCGCTGAGTTCCTCGACCTCGTGGACCTCGATCCCGGGGATCGAGTCGCCGAAGCCCTTGGGTACCACCGCCAGGGTGAAGCCCAGGCGCTGTGCCTCGGCGACCCGGCGGCGCACCCCGGTCACCGCCCGCACGTCCCCGGCCAGCCCCACCTCGCCGACGGCCATGAACCCGGGGGGCAGGGGCTTGTCGTTGAAGGAGCTGCCCGCGGCGATGGCCAGGGCCAGGTCCACGGCCGGTTCGCCCAGCCGCACGCCGCCCACGGTCGAGGCGTACACGTCCATGTTGGCCAGCTTCATCCCGGAGCGTTTTTCCAGGACCGCGAGGATCATGTTCACCCGCCCGGTGTCCAGCCCCGAGGTGGCGCGGCGCGGGGCCGGGAGCGGGGTGGGAGCGATCAGGGCCTGGATCTCGGTGATGAGGGGGCGCTGTCCCTCCAGAGTCACGGTCACGCAGGTGCCGGAGACCGGGTCGGTACGTTCGGTGAGGAACAGGCCGCTGGGATCGGGCAGCCCCTCGATGCCGTCCTCGGTGAGCTCGAAGCAGCCGATCTCGTCGGTGGGGCCGTAGCGGTTCTTGACCGCACGCAGCAGCCGCAGCTGGGAGTGGCGTTCGCCCTCGAACTGCAGCACCACGTCCACCAGGTGTTCCAGCAGGCGCGGACCTGCGATGGAGCCGTCCTTGGTCACGTGGCCGACGAGCACGGTGGCGATGCCGCGCTCCTTGGCGATCTGGATGAGGGCGCCGGTGACCTGGCGGACCTGGGTCACTCCGCCCGGAACGCCGCTGACCTCGGGCGAGACCATCGTCTGCACCGAGTCGACCACGAGCAGGCGCGGTGCGACCGCGTCGATGTGGCTGAGGAGGGAGGCGATGGAGGTCTCGGCGGCCAGGTAGAGCTGGTCCGACAGGGCGTCCAGGCGCTCGGCGCGCAGGCGCACCTGCCCGGCCGATTCCTCGCCGGTGATGTAGAGGACAGGGCCCTGCTGTGCGCGCATGGAGGCGACCTCGAGCAGGAGCGTCGACTTGCCCACACCGGGTTCGCCGGCCAGCAGCACGACCCCGCCGGGGACGGCGCCGCCGCCCAGGACGCGGTCGAGTTCGTCCACGCCGGTGGGTACGGCCTCTGCGGTCTCCACACTGATCTCGGTGATGGGACGGGCACGGTTGCTCACCGGGGCGGGCGCGATGGAGGCGGGAGCGGGGGCCCCGGCCTCCTCGACGGTGCCCCAGGCCTGGCACTCACCGCAGCGGCCGACCCATTTGAGGGTGGACCACCCGCACTCGGTGCATCGGAACGTCGACTTCGCAGCTTTGGCCATGGCCGTCACGCTATCCGCACGCGCCGACACGCGGGCTCCGTCCACAGGAAGGGAGGCGGGAGCGGGGGTACATGAAAGTTACCTACGGGTTAGGCGACCTCGTATGTAAATCATGTTAAGAATTCACAAGGGTCCATCGGGGCTGCGTGAGGACCGCGCTTCCCCGCTCCATCCACCCCCGCTCACAGGAGAGGAGACCCGCGTGTTCCGTCCTGACGACACGTCGGCCCACACCCCGGCCCCCGGGCGCCTGCGTCGCCGGGCCACCCGCCTGGCCCTGCCCGCGGTCGCACTGCTGGGATTGTCCCTGGCCGGCTCCCCCGTCGCGGCTGAGACCGCCGAGGCCGCCGAGGAGATCCCCGAGGCCGCGGCGTTCGAGGAGTACGTGGCGATCGGCGATTCCTTCACGGCCGGGCCCCTGGTGGTCCAGCAGCAGGCCCCGCTCCTGGGCTGCATGCAGTCCGGCGCCAACTATCCCAAGATGCTCGCGGAGCAGCTCGGTGTCGGCGAGCTCGTCGACGTGAGCTGCTCCGGCGCGGTCGTGGAGGACCTCTACGAGGCCCAGTTCGACGACCAGCCACCCCAGCTGGATGCTCTGACCCCGGAGACCGACCTGGTCACCATCGGTATCGGCGGCAACGACTTCGGATTCGCCGACGTGCTGATCGAGTGTGCCAAGCGCAGTGTCATCAGCCCCGGCGGCAACCCGTGTGCCGACTACTACGGCGACGAGCTCGACCAGCGCATCGAGAACCTGCGCGGTGACATCTCCGGGGTGTTCGACGACGTCGCCGAACGCAGCCCGGACGCCACCGTGATGTTCGTGGGTTACCTGCAGATCCTGCCTGAGAGCGGGGGCTGCTGGCCCACCGTGCCGATCTCCGGTGGAGACGTGCCGTACCTGGACCAGGCGCAGCTCGACCTCAACGCGATGCTCTCCGAAGAGGCCGCTGCGCACGGGGCGACCTTCGTGGACGTCCTCGAGCGCGGGCACGACTCCTGCCAGCCCTCCGACGTGCGTTGGGTGGAAGGTGTGATCCCCGAGAACGCCGCCGCTCCGGTCCACCCCAACCGGGCAGGGATGGAGGCCACGACCGCGTTCGTCAGTGAGGCTCTGCAGGTGCCCGTTCCCTGACCCGGTCCTCGCCCGATCAGGTCCGACCGCGCTCCGCCCGGGGCGCGGTCCTTTTTATGGCCTGATGTGGGATTTGCGGGCCTGGTGCAATCAGGTTTTTGCTCGCGTTGGATCGCGCTTTTGCTACCTAGAGTGACTCAACTGTTTCTGTGTGTAACGAATGGGGGGTGATCGGTTGAGAGACCTGCGTCACAAGGGCGCGGGCAGCCGTGACACAGCTGGAGGCATCCATGTATGAACCTCGGCATCACGAGCAAATCAAGGTCTGTCGAACCCGCATCGCGGAGCGACAGGCCCGACCCGACCGGAACCCCACGCGCGGGGCACGCGCACTCACGGCTGCGGCACTGGCCGCAGCCGCTCTCGCGGCCGGAGCGGCCCCCGCAGCCGCCCACGCCGCACAGACCCCCTCCTCCCCGCCGACACCGTCCGCAGAACGGGTCCACCAGTCCCTGGCCGACGCCACCGTCGAAGAGGCCATCAACGCTGCCGAGTCCCAGGCCGGGACCCCGTACGCCTGGGGCGGTACCGGCCCCGACTCGTTCGACTGCTCCGGTCTGGTGCAGTGGGCCTTCGGGGAGGCCGGCATCGATCTTCCCCGTATCACCTACGACCAGGTCGCCCAGGGCAGCAAGATCTCCTACGACAACGCGCAGAGGGGCGACATCCTCTACTGGAGCGATGGCGGACCCGCGTACCACGTCGCGATCTATCTCGGCGACGGCCGCATGATCGACGCCCCCAACTCCGGGGGCCAGGTCGGCGAGCGCGACGTCCACCACGCCAACCTCGCCGGGGCCGTCCGGCTCGGCTGAGGCCGGAGGCCCTGTCCCGGTGAGCTCCCCACCACCGTGCCCCGGTCCGTCCGGTACCGCACCGCCGGACGGGCCGGGGCGCCGTGCGAGCGCCCCCGCCACGCCGCCCCGGCGCGGGCGGGAAGCACGGACCCGCCAGAAGCACATAGTCTGGGTCGGGTGAGCCCTATCCAGGTCCCAGACGCGCCCGTCGTCCTGTCGTCGGCGTCGGTCTACCCGGAGAAGACCCCGGCCGCCTTCGAGATCGCCGCGAAGCTGGGGTTCGACGGTGTGGAGGTCCTCGTCTCCTCCGACCCGGCGAGCCAGGACATCGACCTGCTGCGGCGTCTGTCGGACTACCACCAGATCCCCGTGACCGCTGTGCACTCGCCCTGTCTCGTCCTCACTCAGAGGGTCTGGGGCAAGGATCCCTGGGGCAAACTCGTCCGCTCCAAGGAGATGGCCGAGTCCCTCGGCGCGAGCACCATCGTCGTGCACCCCGCCTTTCGCTGGCAGCGTGAGTACGCCCGGGACTTCGAACGCGGTATCGCCCGAATGCAGGACGAGACCGACGTGGTCTTCTCGGTCGAGAACATGTACCCGGTGCGTGTGCGCGACCGCGAGGTCGTTCCCTACGCACCGAGCTGGAACCCCCTCGACCGCGACTACCCCGACGTCACGCTCGACCTGTCGCACACCGCAATGTCCGGCTCCGACGCCATGGACATGGCAAAGCGCCTGGGCGACCGACTCTCCCACGTCCACGTCACCGACGGCTTCGGCGGCCAGAACATCGACGAGCACCTGATCCCCGGCCGGGGACGGCAACCCGTCGCACCGTTGCTCGAACACCTGGCCAACAACGGGTACGGGGGCCAGCTCGTGCTCGAGGTCAGCACACGCAAGGCCCCCGACCGACAGGCGCGCATGCGCGAGCTCGCCGAGGCGTTGGCCTTCACCCGTCTGCACTTCGCGCCGACACCGCAGGACTTCGCGCGCTCCGGAGACCGGCGCGAGCGCATCACCCTGCTGCGCCGTCGCGGGGGAGAGCCACCACGCCACTTCTCCGTCGACCGGTCCGGCACCGTCGACGAAGAGGAGACCGACGGCCGCGGGTGACCAGGGTCGCGTCCCTGTGTCCACGGACCGGGACGGATCGTGCACGCGAGCGCGCTGCGCCCTCTAGCGTGGGGAGGGGCGTGTTCGGTGGGCGCCTTCCGCCGCCGCGACCGCTACTGAGCCGCCGGGCGTCCGTCGAAGGCCGTGCCGGGTGGCCGTGCCGGCCGAGCGTGCCCGAGAGAAAGGACTCTTCATGATCGCGATCATCGGTGCGGGCAAGATGGGCGAGGCCCTTCTCGCCGGAATGCTGGCCAAGGACCATGCGCAGCACGAGGTCCTGGTGACCGAACCGCGCGATGGGCACGCCGACGAACTGCGTGCCCGCTACGGGGTCGACGTCGTCCCGGTGGAGGAAGCGGCCAAGCGGGCCGACACCCTGCTGCTCGCCCTCAAGCCCCACGACATGCCCTCGCTGCTGCAGCAGATCGGTCACCATCTGTCCGCCGGCACCCTCGTCATCTCGGTCGCGGCCGGGCTGACCACCGAGGCACTGGAGAGCCACCTGCCGGTGTCCGTGCCGGTCGTGCGTGCCATGCCGAACACCCCCGCGTTGGTGGGCGAGGGCATGACGGCGCTGGCCGGCGGCAGCCACACTGCGTCCGAGCACCTGGACCGTGCCGAGCAGATCCTGGGCACGGTCGGTGAGGTCGTCCGGCTCGAGGAACGCCACATGGACACCGTGACGGCGATCTCCGGGAGCGGGCCGGCCTACTTCTACTTCATCGCCGAGACCATGGTCGAGGCCGGTGTGGCCATGGGGATGCCGCGAGACACCGCCCAGCGCTTGGTCGGACACACGATCACCGGCGCGGCCGCGATGCTCGATGAGACCGGGGAGCACCCGGTCGTGCTGAGGGAGAACGTCACTTCCCCCGGAGGAACCACCGCCGCGGCGCTGCGCGAGCTCGAGCGGCACGGGGTGCGCACCGCCTTCACCGACGCGATCGAGGCAGCGCGGGACCGCAGCCGCTCGCTGTCGCAGAGCTGAGCCCGGGCGGGGGCCGCAAACGGCCAGAACCCGGTGGTGACGTCCATTTTGTCGCCCCCGTCGTTATTCTGGAGGGTGGGGCTGGTCAGGTCCCGTACCCATTCCTCCACACCCCGGGCTCCCCATGACACACGAGCATCCCCCTTCCGGGCCGCCTCGGCCGCCGGGAGGGGGTCCCCAGTACCCTCACGGACCCTCGGGCGNGCGGGCGAAACCCCCCCGCCGGCCGGTCCGCCTCCGGTCGGACCCCCGGCGGGCGGGCACTCACCGGGCCACCCTTCCGGTGGGAGCCCCCGGCCCCCCGGACCCGGCGGCCCCATGGGCCCCGGCAGCCCAGGTATGCCCGGCGGCCCCGGCGGCCCAGGTATGCCCGGCGGCCCCGGGGGCCCCGGCGGTGCGGGGCCCCCGGCACTCGGCCTGTTCTCCTCGCCCTCCGCGCGCAGAGCCGGGCTGCTCAACCTCTCCGGGGTCGGCGCCGGATACGCCCACCTCAAGCAGTGGCCGTTCTTCGTCGCCGCTCTCATCATCACCGTCGGCCTGCTCATCACCGCCGGCATCATGGGCGCCGCCGACAGCCTGCTCGTCTGGGTACCCATCTTCCTCGCCTGGGTCCTCGCCGCCGTGGTGCACGGGCTCTTCGCCGGCCGCGCCCGCGACCAGCGGGCCCTGACCCGGGGCGAACCCCTCCCGCGGGCCCGCGGTCCCCTGTTCACCGCCGCCGGGCTGGTCGTCGCCGTCACCGCGGCCCTGCTCGGGGTGTGGCAGACGGGGGAATGGCAGCTGCGCAGCGCCGACGGCCTCCATCGCGAGGGACGGTGCCCGGACGCCGTTGAGACCTACGAGCGGATCGAGAACGGGTTCCAACTCTCCTTCTCGCCCTCCCTCATGGACCGTGCCCGCGAGGGAACCGAGGCCTGCGCCCGACTCGAACGCGCGCAGGAGGGTGTCGACGCCGGCGAGTTCGAGCAGGCGCTGGAGGACTACGCGGCCTACTTCGAGATGCCGCGCTCGGTCTGGGAGGACAGCGGCGGCGAGATCGCACAGATCCACCTCGACTTCGCCGGGAACCTCGCCGAGGACGGTGACTACGAAGAGGCCCAGGAGGTCTACTCGATCATCCCGCAGGACTACGAGGGCACCCCGGCCGCCGAGCAGGCCCCCGACGCGCTCATGGACCTGTACCGGGACGGCACCTCCTCCTACGGGGGCGCCGACGAGTGCGCCGCCTTCGAGGAGATCGACGTCTTCGCCGGACTCGACTGGGAAGCGGCTCCGAGCGTGGCCCACGCGATCGAGACCGAGCGCCCCGACGCCGCACTGGGCTGCGGGTGGTACAGCCTCGATGCCGGCGACCCCGACACCGCCGACGACATGCACACCGTGTTGGCCGAGGACTACCCCGACCACCAGGCCGAGGACGTCGAGGACCTCGAGCAGCAGGTCGGTGCCGGCTTCGTCGAGCAGGAGATGGACGAGCTCGTCGCGGTGGGGGAGGAGCCCCTCGAACTGCAGCTCACCGGCGAGGGCGGCGGCGACGACGCGACGCTGTCCTTCGGCAACGACTCGCCCTACGAGATGAAGCTCCTGTACGTGGGCCCCGACGGTGAGTACGGCGAGGTCACCGCCGACGCCTGCCAGGACTGCGAGGTCTACGACGAGCCGCCGCAGGAGGACTGCGCCAGCGGCATCGACACCCTGGAGGCCGAGATCCAGCCGGGTGAGTACCGCGTCGTCGTCGGGTTCCCCGGCCAGGGCGGTGTGCTCCACGGCGAATCCGTGGAGTTCGGGGCCGGCGAGAGCTACGAGGACTGCTTCTTCATGGTCAGTGGCTGAACTCCGCACGTGTGGCCGAGCTCTCGTCGAAGGGCCCGGGCCGCACGGACCCCCGAGGCACGGGCGGCTCCGCACGGCGGGGCCGCCCGTCGCCCTCACGGGTGCCACCCCCGGGGGTCGGCGCCACATGCGGGCTTGCGTACTGTGTGCTTCGGAGCACGCACACCTGAAACGGGGGTCACCATATGGGAGGGCGCACGCCCTGCTCGCTTCGGGTGGCATGGGACGAAGGACTCACCAGCTACGATTTCGGTCCACAGCACCCGATGGCGCCGATCCGTGTCGAACTGACCATGGCGCTCACCCGTGAACTCGGCATCCTCGACACACCGGGCGTGGAGCTGCTGGACGTCGAACCCGCCTCCGACGAGCTCCTCTCCCTCGTGCATTCACCCGCCTACATCAAGGCGGTCAAGCAGGCCGGGCGTACCCTGGAACCCAACGACGAACACATGCTCGGCACCGCCGACAACCCCGTCTTCCCCGACATGCACGACGCCGCCGCACTCATCTCCGGCGCGTCCGTGGCCGCGGCCGAGTCGGTCTGGACGGGGCGCAGTGCTCACGCCGCCAACGTGGCCGGCGGCCTGCACCACGCCATGCGCGGCAACGCCTGGGGGTTCTGCGTCTACAACGACCCGGCGCTGGCCATCGCCTGGCTCCTGGAACAGGGCGCCAAACGCATCGCCTACGTGGACGTGGACGTCCACCACGGCGACGGTGTGCAGAACGCCTTCTACGACGACCCGCGTGTGCTCACCATCAGCCTCCACGAGTCGCCTGCGACCCTCTTCCCCGGCACCGGGGTGTCCGGCGAGACAGGCGCCCCCGGCGCCGAGGGTTACGCCGTCAACGTGCCACTGCCCGCGGGCACCGGCGACAACGGGTGGCACCGTGCCTTCCAAGCGGTGGTCCCGCCCCTGCTCCACGAGTTCCAACCCGAGATCCTCGTGTCCCAGCAGGGCTGCGACACCCATGCTCTCGATCCGCTCGCCAACCTGACGCTGAGCGTGGACGGCCAGCGCCGCGCCTACCAGGAACTGCACCAGCTCGCCCAGAAGACCGCCGGCGGGCGCTGGCTCCTCTTCGGCGGCGGCGGGTACGGGCTCGTGCAGGTCGTGCCCCGCGCCTGGACCCACCTGCTCGGTGAGGCCGCCGGCGTCCCCGTGGATCCCGACGCCGAGACCCCGCAGGGTTGGCGCGACTTCGTCCGGAAGCGCACCGGTGAGCTCGCCCCGCTCTACATGACCGACGGCCGCGAGGTCTCCTTCACGCCCTTCGAGGAGGGCTACGACCCCGGCAAATCCCTCGACCGGGCCATCCACGCCACACGCGCCGCGGTCTTCCCCAGCCACGGGATCGACCCGACCCTGTGACGAGAACGTGTTCCACGGTGTGGAGGGTGGGAACGACCGCGATGGTGTCCGCCGCCGGAACAGGTCACGAATCGGACCGGGCCGGGCGTCGGCCGCGCGGAGCGGGTAGGAAGACGTTTGAGTACGGGCGAACGGGAGTCGACGCGGTGGTGGCCGTGCGGTGAACCACGCGTCTCCCGCGCAGACGACGGAAGGGGACGCCGGTGACGCCGCCGACACGATCTGAACTCATCACCTATCTGGTGAGGACCGGGATCGCCGGTCATGTGGACACGCCTCGCCAGAACAACCTCAAGCACTATCAGCGGCTCGTCGACAACGACCCCTACCACCAGTTCGGGCTCACCTTCGGGCACGAGTGGAGCTTCGACGAGGTTCTCGCCCTGATGACCAAACACTGCGGGGTGGTGGACGACCCCGCCTACTCGTGGGGCATCGACACCATCGACCCCGACCTGACCGTGGACGCCCTCGAAGCCCTCGCCGACCGCATGGCCCTGGCCGCGGAACGGCAGGAGACGGTCATGTTCGCGACGGGGCACCCCACCAAGCTCCGGGAGACCTACCGGTCCTGGAAGGACGCGCTCGCCCAACGCGGGTGTGCGGTGGTGACAGCGGCAGGGGGCTACTCCTACGAGGTGACCACCGAGCGCCCGCCCACGCGGCGCATCGTCGAGTGGGAGGAGGAGATCGCCATCGTCACCGACGGCCACCTGCCGCGGCACAGCCACCATCCGTTCGCGATGCGGGCCATCCTCGAGGCCCTCACACAGCGCGGTGAAGCGTGGCCGCAGTTGGTCATCGCCGATCACGGTTTCGCGGGTGCGGCGGGTGAGGCCGGAGTGCCGACGGTGGGTTTCGCCGACTGCAACGACCCGGCTCTGTTTCTCGGGGAACACGAAGGAAAACTACTGGTCACCGTGCCTATGGACGACGGTTATCTGACCGAGGACTACGCACCTCTGCGGGAGTACGTGCTGGCGCGAGCCGGACTTCTCTGAACGAGTTCGGCCATTTATACCCACCGTTAAACATCTTCGGGCCCCGCGAGGGGTGGGAGGAGCCGGGCGAACGGAAAACGGTCTTTCGCCGACGGGAACTCCGCTCTACTCTGAAAACGGACGTGTCAAAAGTGAAAGCACGACACGCTGGCATGGCTTTGGGGCGGGCACGTACCGGGGTCGCCCGCCGTCCGCCATCGCCGGGTCGAACGGTAGACAACATTCACGTCCGGGAATGAGGGCGTCGGAAGATGAACGGGAGCAAGCTGCCTCTCGACGAGGTCAGGTTCTTGACCGTGGCGGAGGTCGCCACGATCATGCGTGTGTCCAAGATGACCGTTTACCGAATGGTGCACTCCAGGGATCTCCCCGCGATTCGTGTGGGGCGCTCCTACCGAGTGCCCGAGCGGGCCGTGCACGACTACCTCCGCGAAGCTTTCGTCGAGGCTGGTTGACCGGCAGGGCGGCCGAGGCAGGGCGTGAGCGTCCGTGCCTCGGCGGCCGCCCCCGCGGCGCACAGGGTCGGTGTCCCCCATACACCGCCCCGCCACGGGGCCCTTCCACGGATCCCGCCATGGGGCCCCTTCCACGGCCCCCTCCACGGGGTCCGTCCCCGTAGGCCTCCCACTCGTGCCGGGGTGACTCCGGCTTGGCCAGGGCGTCTACTACACTTTGTCGTTGTTGTAGTCAGTCCTGTTCACACCCCGTTCGCGAGGTTCGCTCGATGCGCAGCACCAGAACCGGCGCGCGACCGCGGAGCTCCGCGACGCGTGCCGTGGCGGCCGTGTCCGTCGCCGCCCTCGTCCTGTCCGGATGCGCCGGGGGGACCGAGATCCAGGCCGGCGGGGAGGAGGACCGCTTCATCTCCGGTGACGGCAGCGCGACCGTCTTCGACGCCGGCGAGCGCGAAGCCGTGCCCGACGTGGAGGGCACCACCTTCGAGGACGAGGACCTCGCACTCAGCGACTACGAGGGGGAGATCCTCGTCGTCAACGTGTGGGCGAGCTGGTGCGGCCCCTGCCGCTCCGAACAGCCCGTGCTCGATGAGGTCCACGAGGAGTACGCCGACCTGGGTGTGGAGTTCCTCGGTGTGAACATCAAGGACAACCGCACCGCGGCCGAGGCCTACACCGAGAACAAGGGCGTCGCCTATCCCAGCCTCTACGACCAGCCCGGCGAGGTCCCGCAGGCCTTCCGCGACACCGTGCCACCGCGCGCGATCCCCAGCACCCTGGTCATCGACCCCGCGGGCGACATCGCCGCCCGCGTCATCGGCCCCACCACCTACGGCCAACTCACCGATCTGCTGAACCCGATCGTCACGGAGTTCGACCTGGGCGATCCCGAGGAGCGGCCGCGCGTGGCCGAGCAGGAGGCCGAGGAAGAGCAGGAGGGGCAGGACGCCGAAGAGGACGGCGGCTCCGAGGGCGCTGCCACCGAGGACCCCGAGTGATGGATCCGATCGGCACCACGGTCCTGAGTGGTTCCCTCCTCCTCGCGGCGCCTCTCGCCCTGGCTGCCGGGCTCGTGTCCTTCTTGTCCCCGTGCGTGCTCCCGCTGGTGCCCGGCTACCTCTCCTACGTGACCGGCATGAGCGGCACGCAGGTCAGGGAACGCACCTCCGGTTCCGGCGGGGGCGGAACCGCGACCGTCGCCGAGGTCGACGCCGAACTCGCCACCCGCCGCTGGACCATGGTCACCGGCAGTGTCCTGTTCATCGCCGGGTTCACGCTCGTGTTCGTGGCCGTCGGCGGGTTCATCGGCTGGCTCGGCGACCTCTTCATCGGTTACACCGACCCCATCACCCGAGTCCTGGGGGCACTCACCATCGTCCTCGGCCTGGCCTTCATGGGGCTGCTGCCCGGCTTCGCACGCCAGTTCCGCTTCACGTGGCTGCCCAAGGCCGGGATGGCCGGAGCCCCGCTGCTCGGGATCCTCTTCGGCCTGGGGTGGACCCCCTGCATCGGCCCGACCCTGGCCGCCGTGCAGAGCCTGGCCTTCGTCGAGGGCGGGGCCGGACGCGGCATGTTCCTGTCGCTCCTCTACTGCATCGGCCTGGGCCTGCCCTTCGTCCTGGCGGCGCTGGCCTACCGGCGCGCCCTCGGCACTTTCGCCTGGCTCAGGCGGCACACGCGTGCGGTCACCGTCGCCGGTGGCCTCATGCTCGTCCTCGTCGGCCTCCTGATGGTCAGCGGTCTGTGGACCGAACTCACGATCGTCATGCAACAGTGGGCCGCAGACTTCCAGACGGTGATTTGATGAGCACGACCACGTCCGAGGCGTCCACCGAGTCCGGCGGATCGTCCGAGAACAGGCCCAAAGGGCTCGGCCTGACCGGCTGGCTCCGCTGGGCCTGGCGCATCCTGACGTCGATGCGCACCGCGCTGATCCTGCTGTTCCTGCTCGCGGTCGGTGCCATCCCCGGCTCGTTCCTGCCGCAGAACGGGGTCAGCGTCGACGAGGTGGACCAGTACTTCCGGGAGAACCCCGACCTGGCTCCGGTCCTCGACTCCCTCTACCTCTTCGACGTCTTCTCCTCGCCCTGGTACGCGGCGATCTACCTGCTGCTGTTCGTCTCGCTGACCGGGTGTGTGATCCCCCGTGCGATGACCCACGTCAAGGCACTGCGCGGCCGACCGGTACACACACCGAAGAACCTGCAGCGCATGCCCTACGCGGCGACCTTCAGCACCGACGCGGCGCCCGGAACCGTCCTCGAACAGGCGAAGAAGGTCCTCAAGGGGTACCGGATCGAGCATTACGGGGACTCGGTCTCGGCCGAGACCGGTTACATGCGCGAGGCCGGCAACGTGCTCTTCCACGTCGCCCTCATCGGCCTGCTCCTCGCCCTGGCCGCCGGGTCGTTCTTCGGCTACCGCGGGAACATGCTCATGGTCGAGGGGGAGGGCTTCGCCAACACACTGCCCTCCTACGACGCGATCTACCCGGGGCACTGGACCGACACCGACCGGATGGAGCCCTTCACCCTCCAGCTCGACGACTTCGAGGTGGTCTTCCTCGAGGACGGCGAGCTGCGCGGCCAGGCCGACTCCTACTCCGCCGACATGACCTACCGGGAGTCGCCCGAGGCCGAGGAGAAGACCCACGAGCTGGAGGTCAACGAACCGCTGACCGTCGACGGCGTGCAGGTCTACCTGCTCGGCCACGGCTACGCCCCGGAGTTCGAGGTCCGCAACGCCGAAGGCGACGTGGTCTTCGACCAGGCGGTGCCGTTCCTGTACCGCGACACCATGAGCTTCACCTCCGACGGCGTCGTCAAGGTGCCCGACACCGGTGGAGAGGAGCTCGGCTTCACGGGTGTTTTCCTGCCGACGGCCACGGAGGACGGGCAGGGCGAGCTCGTCTCCTCCTTCCCGGGGCCGGAGAACCCCGTGGTCACGATGGAGGCCTACCAAGGCGACCTGGGCATGCACGAACCCCAGTCGGTCTACCAGCTCCGGACCCAGGAGCTGGAGCAGATCGGCGAGTCCACGGTCATGGAGATGGGCGACACCTGGGAGTTGCCCGACGACGCCGGATCCGTCACCTTCAGCGGCTACAGCGAGTTCATCAGCCTCCAGAGCAACCGCGACGGCACACGGCCCTTCGCCCTGGGCGCCGCCGTCACCGCGGTCGGCGGCCTGCTCCTGACCCTGTTCGTGCGCCCGCGACGGGTCTGGGTACGTGCCGCCGAGCGGGAGGACGGACGCACCGAGGTCGTGTTGGCCGGGCTCGGCAAGACCGAGGTCGCCGCCAACAACCAGGAGTTCCACGAACTCACCACCACGCTCGCCGGACGGCTCCGCAACAGCGAGCCGGACGACGGCCCCAACCCATCCGACCCCCAAGAGTCGACGAACACGAGGGAGTGACCGGTGACGTACACACTCGCCGGACCAGCGGACGAGGCGATGGCCTCGACCAGTGACACGTTGATCATCGCGATGATCGTCGTGTACTCGGTCGCCCTGTTCCTCTTCGCTGTCGAGGCCGCTTACGGCCGACGCACCGAGCTCAGGGCCGGCAAGCTCATGCCGGTCACCGCAGGTGGACAGAAGGGCGAGGACGAGGACATCCATGTCAACGTCCGGACCACCGAGGGTGAGGCCAAGGCCCCCCAGAACGCCGTCGGCAAGATCGCCCTGGGCGTCACCGGAGCGGGATTCCTGATGAGCTTGGTCCAGCTCATCACCCGCGGCCTGGCGGCGGAACGTTGGCCCTGGGGCAACATGTTCGAGTTCATCGTGGCGATGTGCCTGGTCGCCGTCGGTGCGCTGCTCTACGCCTCGTGGCGGTACCAGGCCCGTTTCCTCGGTGTCTTCGTGCTGGTGCCCGTGGTGCTTCTGCTCGGGATCGGTGTGCGCTGGCTCTACGTGGAACCGGGGCCGCTGATCCCTGCCCTGCAGTCCTACTGGGTGCCGATCCACGTGACCGCGACCATCATCGCCGGCGGTGCCTTCATGGTCTCCGGTGCCGCCGCCGTCACCTACTTGATCGCGCGCCGCGCAGAGGACAAGCGGGCGGCCGGGCACAAGGTCTCCGGGGTGGCCGGCAGGCTGCCCAGCGCCGAACTGCTGGACCGCATCTCGCACCGGATGGTCCTGTTCGCGTTCCCGATCTGGACCTTCGCGATCATCGCGGGTGCGATCTGGGCCGACGAGGCCTGGGGCCGGTTCTGGGGCTGGGACCCCAAGGAGGTCTGGTCCTTCATCTCCTGGGTGATCTACGCGGCCTACCTGCACGCGCGTGCCACCGGTGGCTGGCGGGGACGCGGGGCCACCTGGATCAACGTGCTGGGCTTCGTGACGGTCATGTTCAACTTCTTCGCCGTGAACTACATGTTCAGCGGGCTGCACTCCTACGCCTGACGGGGGCGGGGCCGCTCGTGCGCACGGACGTACCGAGGGCCGGGCCCGGCGCACAGCCCGGGTCCGGCCCTCGGTACGTCCGAGGCGGTGCCCCGGACGGTTTCACGTGAGTGCGTGTGTGGTCATTCGTCCGGGTCGATGCGCCGGTTGATGTTCCGCAGGAACTCGGGGTCGTCGTCCGGGCCCAGTGGGCGCGACGGGTCCGAGGGCCTGGCGAAGTCCGACGGGTCGAGGTCGTCCGCAGAACGACCGAGATCGCTCTGGGCGGGTTCGTCGCCTTGGGCGGACACGGGCCCGTACGGGCGCCCCAGGAACATCCACAGGACCGCGCCGACGGCCGGGAAGAGGACGATCACGACCATCCACAAGATCTTGGGCAGATTCCGGATCTCTTGTTTGGGTGTGGTCATGGCGTCGAAGAACGCGTACACCCACAGAACGATCGTTGCGAACGTGATCAGGCCACCGAGCCACAGCATGTCCCAAGCCTATCCTGCCGACGCTGCTCCGACACGGGGGGTTCCGTGACGGTTGCCGGGCTCACGGCCAGGGGTGAAGTGATCCTCAGTGCGTCTCGCTCGGTTCCCCGAGCAGCAGGGCCCGCACCTCCGATTCGCGGAAACGGCGGTGACCGCCGGGGGTGCGGATGCTGCTGATCCGTCCCGACGCGGCCCAACGCGTCACGGTCTTGGGATCAACCCGGAAGAGTGAGGCCACTTCCCCGGGGGTCAACAGGCGTTCGTTTGCTCGTTCCACCTTCACATTCCCCCAATCGTGCCCGCCTTGGAGTCTGAGGGAGGCGGGCGTTTGATCCCCTAGTGTGCACGAGTCGGTCCGTTTCCTCCCTAGTTTTCGGAGAAATTGCGGTGTTGTGGGGAGGAGTACGGGATATGTGACCGGAACGTGATGTTCCGGCCCGGCTGTCGGGATTGGAAAACATCCCATGTATTTATGAATCCCGATCTGTTTCCGCCGCGCACACCGTTGCGGCCCAGACCACCCCGACCTGGTGCCGGGTACCAACGGCCTCCCTTTAACCTGGACGGAGGACATCGGCGCGCCACGGCGGACCACCGGACCTCGGTCCGGCCGAGCGGCACAGAGGGGCGTGGCGACCAATCTAGTCCAGGCAATCGTCTGTTGTGAGGCTTTTTGATGCGTAGCTGGCTGACCTACACCGCGGCCCGTCTCGGTCTCTTCGCGGCCGCCTTCGGGGTCGTCTATCTCTTCGGAGCCCGTTCGTGGGTCGCGTTGGTCCTGGCCTGGGTCGTCAGCGGTCTGGCCTCCTACGTTCTGCTGTCCAAGTGGCGCGACCAGATCTCCCAGCAGATCGTCGATCGCAACAAGGAGCGCAGCGGCGCGAGCCTCGGCGACCGCCTCGAGGGCGGAGCCACGCGCGAGGACCACCTCCAGGACGCCGCCGAAGAGGCTCAGTACTCCCANGCGGCGAGCCTGCCAAGGCCGAGACCAAGGACGGCTGAGGCCGGAACGGTGCACTGGGGCTCCCTTCCCCACGGGGGTCGGGTTGCTCAACCCCAGTCCTCGCGCGGTGCGTCGCCCCTTGGGCCGAAGGCCCCCTTGCGCGTTCCGCGCGGTGGTCTCCCGAGCCATGCTTACGCGGTATCTGGACGCCCGGAGCCCCTCAGGCACCCACGCACGGGGGACGCGTGAGCCCGCGCTTTGTCCTTGGTCCGGCCCGGGGGAAGGCCCTTCCCCACAGGGGTGGGAGAAGGTATGCGCAGAGCCGCACGCCAGGGGGTTGAACCCCAGCCACAGACGAAACCCGGCCCCAAGAACGGGACACGGAACCACAGACGGTAACCACGAACACTCCCTGGAAAAGAAGAGAGAGTCTGAGGCGGGGAGAGCTTGCACCGTGCACGTGCACTGGGGCTCGACCCTTTGTGTGGTGGAGCGTCTGGGTTTCTTGTGACTCGGGAGAACTTGCACCGTGCACCTGCGCTGAGGCTGAACCCTTTGTGTGGTGGAGTATTTGGCTTTCTTGTGGTTGGGGAGGCCCAGCGCCGTTGTAGGTGATTCGGGGGAGAGCCCTTCGTGTGGTTGAGCGGGACCAGACCTTGTGCCTCGTGCCGGGAGGCCCATGCGTCGACGGCGGCGGCCAGGCGCTCACTCCACATGAGGGCCGTGGCGGTGGTCCCGGGCCGATCCGGGGATCCGGGTCACGCCGCGTGTGCGGGCCCTTTAGTCTTGGTCCATGACCCGCGCCAAGCTCGACAAGAAGCCTCAGGACGTCGCGGCGATGTTCGACGGCATCGCTGAGAACTACGACCTCGTCAACGACGTCATCTCGCTCGGCCAGGACCGCATCTGGCGCAAGGCCGTGGTCGACGCGGTCGACGCGCAGAGCGGTGAGCTGGTCCTCGACCTGGCCGCGGGGACCGGAACCTCCTCCGAGTCCATCGCCGTCAAGGGCGCCCGGGTGATCGCCTCCGACTTCTCCCTGGGCATGCTGCGCACCGGGGTGCAGCGCCGCGGAGGCGCCTCCCGCGGCGGGGTGACCTTCGTCGCCGGCGATGCCCTGCGTCTGCCCTTCGCCGACGAGACCTTCGACGCCGTCACCATCTCGTTCGGCCTGCGCAACGTCGCCGACGTCGATCAGGCTCTGGGAGAGCTGCACCGCGTGACCAAGCCCGGCGGGCGGATGGTCATCTGCGAGTTCAGTCACATCCCGGTGGAGTTCGTCGACAAGCTCTACGCCACCTACCTCATGGGTGCGCTTCCCAGGATCGCGAGCCTGGTGTCCGGCAGCGGGGAGTCCTACGACTACCTGTCCGAGTCGATCATGGCCTGGCCCAAGCAGCCCGAGCTGGCACGGCGACTGCAGGAGGCCGGGTGGTCGAGGGTCGCTTGGCGCAACCTGTCGACCGGCATCGTGGCCATGCACCGGGGTTTCCGCGACAAGTAAAACCGGCATAACGCCCATACATGCATGCGCATGCATAAAAAACCATAAAAGCCTCACGTTTCACCGTGAGAGGCGAGAGGGCAAAAGCCCTGTGTACCCCGAGGATGCTCCGCTTCCTCGGGGTTTTTGTGTCTCCGGGGGCCTCGGGGCGGTCGGCCGGGCCTGAAGTAAACCTGAGCTGCATGTTTGCCACCGAATAGCAGCATTCGTTCCTGGTGGGGGATCTGAGTCCAATGAGAATTTTGTGTATCGCGTGCTCTTCATACCCCCTGGGGTTCGCTATGGGGGTCAGGAGTGGTCTAGACTTCGGAAAAGAGGTTTGTGAAGTGCTTCACAAGGCCCAGAGATGTAGGACATACTTCTCATATCGGGCAAGCCGAACGTCCCCGAACGGATACAGCACCACGAGTGACCGGGCCGTCACCCCGCAACGGACGGTCGCGCAGCACCCGCGAGCAGCCGAGGACCAAACCCGTGAGTGAGACAGCCACCTCCCCTCCCAGAGGCCGGGAGCGGATCGCATACGACGCCGACGTCATCGTCGTGGGTGCCGGCCCCTCCGGCGCCACGACCGCCTACTACCTCGCCCAGGCCGGCCTGGACGTCCTTCTCCTGGAGAAGACCTCCTTCCCCCGCGAAAAGGTCTGCGGTGACGGGTTGACGCCCAGGGCGGTGAAGCAGCTGACGGCCATGGGGATCACCTTCGAGGACGAGGGGTGGGTCCAGAACCACGGTCTGCGCCTGGTCGGCGCCGGCGCCCGCCTGGAGCTGCCCTGGCCCGACCTGGCCGAGTACCCGGGTTTCGGCCTTGTGCGCACCCGATACGACTTCGACCAGATCCTGGTCGACCGCGCGGTGATGGCCGGTGCCAAGCTCCTGGAACGCACCTCCGTCACCGGCCCGATCATCGACGAGCGCAGCAACCGCATCGTCGGGGTGCACGCCAAGAACGCCGACCGCGAACCGACGAGCTTCCGCGCCCCGCTCGTGGTGGCCGCCGACGGCAACTCCTCCCGCCTGTCCGTGGCCATGGGCGTGCGCAAGCGCGACGACCGGCCCATGGGCGTGGCCGTACGGACCTACTTCGAGAGCCCCCGCCACAACGACGACTTCCTCGAGGCCTGGCTGGAACTGTGGGACCGCAGCGGCGACAAGGACGCCCTGCTGCCCGGCTACGGCTGGGTCTTCGGCGTGGGTGACGGCACCAGCAACGTGGGCCTGGGCATCCTCAACTCCACGTCCTCCTTCCAGGACATGAACTACCGCAAGCTGCTGCAGCGCTGGACCGCCTCCATGCCCGAGGAATGGGGCTTCACCGAGGAGAACCAGCGCGGCTCCATCCGCGGCGCGGCCCTGCCCATGGCCTTCAACCGGGTCCCGCACTACGCCCGCGGCCTCATGCTCGTCGGCGACGCCGGCGGCATGGTCAACCCCTTCAACGGCGAGGGCATCGCCTACGCGATGGAGGCCGGCCGCCTCGCCGCAGACGTGGTCGTGCAGGCCCGCGGCCGCCCCACACAGCAGACCCGGGAGCGCGCGCTCCTGCGCTACCCCGACGTGCTCGCCGACACCTACGGCGGTTACTACACACTCGGCCGCTGTTTCGTGAAGCTCATCGGCCAGCCGGAGTTCATGAAGTACGCGACCAAGTACGGCCTGCGTCAGCGCACGCTCATGAAGTTCGGGCTGAAGATGATGGCCAATCTGACCGAGCCCAGCAACGGCGACGCGATGGACCGGGTCGTCAACGGCCTCTCCAGGATCGCGCCGGCCGCCTGAGCGGTCCCGCATCCGTTTCCGGGGCGGGCCCGCCCGCCCCGGCCCCAGACACCGACGGGACGAACCAGAGAAGAACCCGTGCAAGTGAAAGCAATCACAAGCGCTTCGACGCCCTCGGGCGAGCGCCAGTCCGAAGGAGGATGACGGTGGAGCTGTACACACCGCTGTTCGTGCTCGGCGGTATCGGCGCCGCCTTCGTGGTCGTGTCGATGGTCGCCGGTGCCGTCCTGGGGCCCAAGCGCTACAACCGCGCCAAGATGCAGTCCTACGAGTGCGGCATCGAGCCCACCCCCCAGCCGGCCGGCGGCGGCCGGTTCACCGTGAAGTACTACATGACGGCGATGATGTTCATCGTCTTCGACATCGAGATCATCTTCCTCATCCCGTGGGCCGTGCACTTCGACGCCCTGGGCTGGTTCGGCCTGATCGCGATCGTGCTCTTCCTGGTGAACGTCTCCATCGCCTACGCCTACGAATGGCGTCGCGGGGGCCTCGAATGGGACTGACCGGAACACGCACGATCCGTGGCACACGCCCCCAGACCGGCCCGGAGGAGGACCGCTGATGGGACTCGAAGAGAAACTGCCCGCCGGGTTCGCGCTCACGACCGTCGAACAGGTCGTGGGTTTGGCCCGTAAGAGCTCGATGTGGCCCGCGACGTTCGGTCTGGCCTGCTGCGCCATCGAGATGATGTCGGCCGGCGGCCCCGACTACGACATCGCCCGCTTCGGCATGGAGAAGTTCGGCGCCACGCCCCGCCAGGCCGACCTCATGATCGTCGCCGGCCGGGTCAGCCAGAAGATGGCACCCGTCCTGCGCCAGATCTACGACCAGATGCCCGAGCCCAAGTGGGTCATCGCGATGGGCGTGTGCGCCTCCAGCGGCGGCATGTTCAACAACTACGCGATCATCCAGGGCGTCGACCACATCGTGCCCGTGGACATGTACCTGCCGGGATGTCCACCCCGTCCCGAGATGCTCCTGGACGCCGTGGTCAAGCTGCACGACAAGGTGCAGAACACCAAGCTCGGCGCCCACCGGGAGCAGGAGATCGCCGAGACCGAGGAGCGGATGCTGCGCCGTTCGCTCCCGCTCGTGGACAAGGACTGAACGTGAGCAACGAGTACGAGCGCGAGCGCGACGAGCAGGCCGAGGAACTGCCCGCCGTCCAGGGACGCGAACGCCTGGCCGCACCGGTCAAGCGCACCGGCATGTTCGGGGCGAGCACCACCGGCGACACCTCCGGCTACGGCGGGCTCCAGGTGAGGGGGAGCGCTCCCGCTTCCAGCAGCCGCCCCTTCACCGACCCCGAGGACCCGCGCACCGCCGATTACGACCGTGTCGCCGACGCCCTGGAAACGGCCCTGGGTGAGCGCGGCGACGCCGTGGAACGGGTGGAGGTCGCCAACGGGGAGATCACGTTCCACGTGCGGCGCGAAGCCCTGCTGGAACTGGTCCGGGTGCTGCGCGACGATCCCGCCCTGCGCTACGAGCTGTGCATCGGGGTCAGCGGCGTGCACTTCCCCGAACACGAGGGCCGGGAGCTCAAGGCGGTCTACCACCTGCGCTCCATCACCCACAACAGCCAGATCCGGGTGCAGACCACCTGCCCCGACGCAGACCCGCACGTGCCCTCGATCGTGTCGGTCTACCCGACCAACGACTGGCACGAGCGCGAGGCCTGGGACTTCTTCGGGATCGTCTTCGACGGCCACCCCGCCCTGACCCGGATCCAGATGCCCGACGACTGGCACGGCCACCCCCAGCGCAAGGACTACCCGTTGGGCGGCATCCCCGTGGAGTACCGGGGCGCCACCGTGCCCCCGCCGGACGAACGGAGGTCCTACCAGTGACCCGACGGACCACCAGCACCGAGTTCGGCCAGAAGGGAGGTACGGCGTGACCGTCACCGAGGACTACATCGACGCGACCGGCGGGGACTGGGACGACGTCATCGAGAAGGCCCAGGCCACCAGCGCCGAGCGCCTCGTCGTCAACATGGGCCCCCAGCACCCCTCGACCCACGGCGTGCTCCGCCTGATCCTCACCCTGGACGGGGAGACCTGCACCGAGGCGCGGGTCGGGATCGGCTACCTGCACACCGGCATCGAGAAGAACCTGGAGTTCCGGACGTGGACCCAGGGGACCACGTTCGTGACCCGCATGGACTACCTGACGCCGCTCTTCAACGAGACGGCGTTCTGCCTGGCGGTCGAGAAACTGCTCGGCATCACCGACCGGGTGCCCGAACGCGCCGACGTCATCCGGGTCCTGGTCATGGAGATCAACCGGATGTCCTCCCACTTCGTGGCGATGGCGACCTTCGGCATGGAGCTCGGCGCGACCACGATCATGACCAACGGCTTCCGTGAGCGCGAACTGTGCCTGGACGTCCTCGAGCTCATCACGGGCCTGCGGATGAACCATGCCTACGTGCGCCCCGGCGGTGTGGCCCAGGATCTGCCGCCCGGAGCGGTCGGCAAGATCAAGGAGCTGCTCAAGGTCATGCCCGAGCGCATCAAGGTGCTGCGCAAGCTCCTGGACGAGAACCCGCTCTACCTGGCCCGCACCCAGGACGTGGCCCACCTCAACCTGGCCGGCTGCATGTCCCTGGGCGCGACCGGGCCGATGGCGCGCGCCGCCGGCCTGGGCTGGGACCTGCGCAAGGCCCAGCCCTACTGCGGCTACGAGAACTACGAATTCGACGTGCCCGTCTCCGACGGCGCCGACGTCTACGCGCGTTACCGCGTGCGTGTGGCCGAGATGGAGGAGAGCCTCAAGATCATCGAACAGTGCCTGGACAAGCTCGCGCCCGGGCCCGTGATGATCGAGGACAGCAAGATCGGCTGGCCGTCCAAGCTCGCGCTCGGCCCCGACGGTCTGGGCAACTCCCCCGACCACATCGCACACATCATGAGCGGCTCCATGGAGGCGCTCATCCACCACTTCAAGCTGGTCACCGAGGGGTTCCGGGTCCCCGAGGGGCAGGCCTACTCGGCGGTCGAGAGCGCCAAGGGCGAACTGGGCTGCCACGCGGTCAGCGACGGCGGGACCCGCCCCTACCGCGTGCACTTCCGTGACCCCTCCTTCGTGCACCTGCAGGCCGTAGCGGCCATGTGCGAGGGCGGCTCGGTCGCCGACGTCATCGCCGCAGTGGCCAGTATCGACCCGGTGATGGGAGGCGTGGACCGGTGAGCGAGAACGAGATCACACCGGAGGGCGGGACCGACCGGTTCCCCGACGAGGTCCTCACCCGTCTGGAACCGGACGCCAAGGACATCATCGCCCGCTATCCCCGGGCCCGGTCGGCGCTGCTGCCGCTGCTGCACCTGGTCCAGGCGGAGGAGGGGCACGTCAGCCAGGCGGGCATGGCCTTCTGCGCCGACCAGCTCGAACTGACGATGGCCGAGGTCAACGCGGTAGCAACCTTCTACACGATGTACCGCCGCCGTCCCGGTGGCGACTACCAGGTCGGGGTGTGCACCAACACCCTGTGTGCGGTCATGGGCGGGGACGAGATCTACTCCTCCCTCAAGGATCACCTGGACCTGGACAACGGCGGGACCACCGACGACGGCAAGGTCACGCTCGAGCACGTCGAGTGCAACGCCGCCTGCGACTTCGCGCCGGTGGTGATGGTCAATTGGGAGTTCTTCGACAACCAGACCCCCGGCACCGCACGGGAGCTCGTCGACGGGCTGCGCCTGGGCGAGGACGTGGCACCCACTCGCGGCGCCGACAGCCTCTGCACCTGGAAGCAGGCCTCCCGGGTCCTGGCCGGGTTCGACGACGGCCGCGGCGGCGAAGGGGTGCAGGCCGCGGGGCCCTCCCTGGCCGGGCTGGAACTGGCCCGCGAGCGCGGCTGGGCCGCCCCGGACCCCGACGACCTCCCGATCCGCCCCTCCGAGGAAGAAGGGGGACAGCAGTGACCACCCTGACCCCGATCCTGTCCGAGAACTGGGACCGTTCCGACTCCTACACCCTCGACGGGTACCGGGAGACCGGCGGATACCAGGGTCTGCGCAAGGCCCTGGAGATGGACCCCGACGCCATCGTCGACCAGATCAAACAGGCCGGCCTGCGGGGCCGCGGCGGTGCCGGGTTCCCCACCGGCATGAAGTGGGGCTTCCTGCCCGCCGACAACCCCAAACCGCGCTACCTCGTGGTCAACGCCGACGAATCCGAGCCGGGCACCTGCAAGGACGTCCCGCTCATGCTCGCCAACCCGCACGTGCTCCTGGAGGGTGTCGCGATCGCCGCCTACGCGATCCGCTCCCACCAGGCCTTCATCTACGTGCGCGGTGAGGTCCTCCACGTGGTCCGGCGTCTGCGCCAGGCCGTGGCCGAGGCCTACGAGGCCGGCATCTTCGGCAACGACGTCCTCGGCAGCGGGTTCGACCTCGAAGTCGTCGTGCACGCCGGTGCCGGGGCCTACATCTGCGGTGAGGAGACCGCGCTGCTCGACTCACTGGAGGGGTACCGCGGCCAGCCCCGGCTCAAGCCGCCCTTCCCCGCCGTGGCCGGTCTCTACGCCTCGCCCACGGTGGTCAACAACGTCGAGTCCATCGCGAGCGTTCCCGGCATCGTCGCCAACGGTCCCGAGTGGTTCACCTCCATGGGGACCGAGAAGTCCGCCGGCTTCGGGTTCTTCTCGTTGTCCGGGCACGTGGCACGACCGGGCCAGTACGAGGCCCCGCTCGGCGTCACCCTGCGCGAACTCCTCGACATGGCCGGCGGCATGCGCCCCGGGCACGAACTCAAGTTCTGGACCCCCGGCGGGTCCTCGACACCGATCTTCACCGACGAGCACCTGGACACCCCTCTGGACTTCGAGTCCGTGGGCCAGGCCGGGTCGATGCTGGGCACACGCGCCCTGCAGCTCTTCGACGAGACCACCTGCGTGGTGCGCGCGGTCGGACGCTGGATCGCCTTCTACGCCCACGAGTCCTGCGGCAAGTGCACACCGTGCCGCGAGGGCAACTACTGGATGGTGCAGGTGCTGGACCGTCTGGAACGCGGCGAGGGCACCGAGGCCGACATCGACAAGCTCCTCGACATCTGCGACAACCTGCTCGGCCGCGCCTTCTGCGCGCTGGGCGACGGCGCCGCCAGCCCCGTCATGTCGTCGATCAAGTACTTCCGCCAGGAGTACGTCGACCATTACGAGCAGGGCGGCTGCCCCTTCGACCACTCCAGGTCCACCCTCTGGGGCGACCGTGCGATCACGACGGGAGGGAACCAGTGACCGTCACCTCCAACACCTCCGGCGGGTCCTCACCGGCCCTGCCCCCGGAGGACCTGATCACCGTCACCATCGACGGGTTCCAGATCCAGGTCCCCAAGGGCACACTGCTCATCCGGGCCGCCGAACTCCTCGGGATCCAGATCCCCCGGTTCTGCGACCATCCGCTCCTGGACCCGGTCGGGGCCTGCCGCCAGTGCCTGGTGGAGGTCCCCGACATGGGCAACGGCCGGGCCATGCCCAAACCCCAGGCCTCCTGCACCATCACCGTCATGGAGGGGATGGTGGTCAATACCCACCTGACCTCGGCGGTGGCGGAGAAGGCCCAGCGCGGGATCATGGAGTTCCTGCTCATCAACCACCCGCTGGACTGCCCGGTCTGCGACAAGGGCGGCGAGTGCCCCCTGCAGAACCAGGCGATGTCCAACGGGCAGGGCGAGACCCAGTTCGTCGACGTCAAGCGCACCTTCCCCAAACCGATCTCGCTGTCCAGCCAGGTCCTGCTCGACCGGGAACGCTGCATCCAGTGCGCGCGCTGCACCCGCTTCGCCGCACAGATCGCCGGTGACCCGCTCATCGAGCTGATGGAACGCGGCGCCGACGAACAGGTCGGTATCGCCGGCGACGAACCCTTCAACTCCTACTTCTCCGGCAACACCGTGCAGATCTGCCCGGTCGGGGCGCTCACCGGGGCCGCCTACCGGTTCCGGTCGCGCCCCTTCGACCTGGTCTCCACCCCCAGCGTCTGCGAGCACTGCGCCGGCGGCTGCGCCCAGCGCACCGACCACCGGCGCGGCAAGGTCACCCGCCGGTTGGCCGGCGACGACCCGCAGGTCAACGAGGAATGGAACTGCGACAAGGGCCGCTGGGCCTTCACCTACGCCACCCAGTCGGACCGGCTCACCCGGCCGCTGGTGCGTGACGAGGACAGCCGCGCGCTGGAGTTCGCGTCCTGGTCCGAGGCGGTCAGCATGGCCGCCGACGGCCTCGGCCGCGCCCGCGGCAGGACCGGGGTGCTCGCCGGCGGACGCCTCACCTTCGAGGACGCCTACGCCTACGCCAAGTTCGCGCGCCTGGCCCTGGACACCAACGACGTGGACATGCGGGCCCGCGTCTCCTCCGAGGAGGAGGCCGACTTCCTGGCCAACCGGGTCGCGGGCACCCCCATCGACGTCGACTTCACCGCACTGGAGACGGCACCCGCCGTGTTCATGGCCGGGTTCGACGCCGAGGACGAGTCACCGACGGTCTTCCTGCGCCTGCGCAAGGGCCACCGCAAACACGGACTCCAGGTCTACTCGTTGGCCTCCCACGCCACCCTGGGCCTCACCAAGGCCGACGGAACCCTGGTTCCCACCGTCCCCGGCGACGAGGCCCGCACCCTCAACCAGCTGGAGAAAGAACACCCCGAAGCCGTCGAGGCCCTCGGCCGCGAGGGCGCGGTCGTCGTCGTGGGCGAACGCCTGGGCGCCGTCCCCGGCGGGCTCACCGCTGCCGCCGCACTGGCCGACCGCACCGGGGCCCGCCTCGTGTGGATCCCGCGCCGGGCCGGTGAGCGCGGCGCCGCGGACGCCGGAACACTGCCCAACCTGCTGCCGGGCGGACGCCCCGTCACCGACCCCGGGGCCCGCGCCGAGGTCGCCCGTGCCTGGAACACCGGCAACCTCCCGGAGGCCCCGGGACGCGACACCGAGGCCATCCTCGCGGCCGCCGCGGCAGGGGAACTGGACGCGCTCGTCGTCGCCGGCGTCGAACTCGACGACCTGCCCGACCCCGCCGCGGCCCGTGAGGCCCTGGCCAGGGTCCCGTTCATCGTCAGCCTCGAACTGCGCGCGAGCGAGGTCACCGACCGCGCCGACATCGTGTTGCCCGTGGCCGCCGTCGCCGAGAAGTCCGGCACCTTCGTCGACTGGGAGGGGCGCCACCGTCCCTTCGGCGACGCGCTCAAGGTGCCCGGCGCCCTCTCGGACCTGCGGGTGCTCTCCGCCGTCGCCGACGCCATGGACGTGCACCTCGGGCTCCCCGACGACGCCGCCGCCTACCGCGAACTCATGGAACTGGGGATCTGGGCCGGGCAGCGGGCGCCGGCCCCCTCCGCCAGGCCCGTCGAGGTGCCGGCCCCCGGCGCCGGACAGGCCGTCCTGTCCACCTGGCGCCAACTGCTCGGCACCGGGCGCATGGAGGACGGGGAACCGTTCCTCGCCGGCACCGCCCGGCCCGCCCGCGCTTACCTGTCCCGGGCCACCGCCGACGAGGTCGGGGTCGCCGACGGCGGGAGCCTGCGTGTCACCGGCGCCGCCGGCTCGGTGACCGTCCCCGCGATCGTCACCGGCATCCCCGACCGGGTCGTCTGGCTCCCCGCGAATGCCCACGGCTGCGACGTCCGCCGCGACCTGGGCAGCCACGCCGGGGAGACGGTCGCGCTGGCCACGCCCACCACCGACGCCGGGAGGCAGCAGTGACCCCCGTCGCTCTCGATCCGCGTGTGGCCCACCTGGCCTCGGAGAGCACCCTGGAGATGTTCGGCAACGACCCCTGGTGGATCGTCACCATCAAGGCGTTGGCGATCTTCGTCTTCCTCATGCTCTGCGTGCTCATGATGATCATGGCCGACCGCAAGGTCATGGGCCGTATGCAGCAGCGCCACGGACCCAACCGCATGGGCCCCTTCGGTCTCCTGCAGTCCCTGTTCGACGGGATCAAGCTCTCCCTCAAGGAAGACGTGATCCCGCGCGGGGTCGACCGGTTCGTCTACATCGCGGCGCCCATGATCGCGGCGATCCCCGCGTTCCTGACGTTCGCGGTGATCCCGCTCGGACCCGAGGTGAACCTGTTCGGGGTCACGACCCCGCTGCAGCTCACCGATCTGCCCATCGCCGCGCTGCTGGTGCTGGCCGCCGCCGCGCTCGGCGTGTACGGGTTCGTCCTCGGCGGCTGGGCCTCTCAGTCCCCGTACGCCCTGCTCGGCGGCCTGCGCGCCTCCGCGCAGGTCATCAGCTACGAGATCGCCATGGGCCTGTCGTTCGTCGCGGTCTTCATCATGGCCGGCACGCTCACCACATCGGGGATCGTCGCCGCCCAGGAGAACGTGTGGTTCGCGGTCCTGCTGCTGCCCTCGTTCCTCATCTACATCGTCACGATGATCGGTGAGACCAACCGTCTGCCGTTCGACCTGGCCGAGGGCGAGGGTGAGATCGTCGGCGGCTTCATGACCGAGTACGGGTCGATGAAGTTCACGATGTTCTTCCTCGCCGAGTACGTCAACATGTGCACCGTCGCCGCGGTGTCGGTGACGCTCTTCCTCGGCGGCTGGTACGCCCCGCCCGGCGTCACCGCGCTCTTCGCCGGCGCGAACGAGGGCTGGTGGCCGCTCCTGTGGTGGATCCTCAAGTTCGCCGCCGTCATGTTCCTGTTCATCTGGGTCCGCGGCAGCGTGCCCCGTGTGCGCTACGACCAACTCATGAAGCTCGGATGGAAGGTACTCATCCCCATCCAGCTCGTGTGGATCACCGGCGTGGCCGTCGTGCGCATGCTCGTGCTCGACGGCGCCTCCCCGGTGCTCGTCGCCGTGGTCGTGGCCGCTTTCACCGCGGCCACCCTCGCCGCCTTCTACGCCTGGCTGCGCCACGTGCGCCGCGAGCGCGCGGAGGAGTCCCACCGGCGTGCCGAGAACGCGCGCCGGGCCCACAGCGACCCGTCCTTCGGCGGGTTCCCGGTGCCCCCGAGCACGGCATCGCACTACGGCAGCAGCGTGCTCGCCGAACCGCCGCGGACGGCCCACGCCGTCACCGCCGGCGCTGCCGACCGCAACGAGAAGGGTGAGGAGGTTTCCGGTGCTTGAGTGGCTCAACCCCGTGAAGGGATTCGGTGTCACCTTCCACACCATGTTCAAGAAGGTGCCCACCGTCGAGTACCCGGAGGTCAAGCGCCCCACGGCGCCCCGCTTCCACGGACGACACCAGCTCAACCGCTGGGCCGACGGGTTGGAGAAGTGCATCGGGTGCGAACTGTGCGCCTGGGCCTGCCCGGCCGACGCGATCTACGTGGAGGCCGGAGACAACACCGACGACGACCGGTACTCGCCCGGCGAGCGCTACGGCCGCGTCTACCAGATCAACTACCTGCGCTGCATCCTCTGCGGTCTCTGCGTCGAGGCGTGCCCCACGCGCGCCCTGACCATGACCAACGAGTACGAGATCGCCGACGACAGCAGGCAGAGCCTGATCTGGACCAAGGAACAGCTCATGGCCCCGCTCAAGGAGGGCATGGAGGAACCGCCCCACCCCATGCGTCTGGGCGAGACCGAACAGGACTACTACGCCACCGGGCGCGGTGAGCACGGTTCGCAGGGCACGGCCGAGGACGCGGAGGCCCTGCGTTGAACCCGTTCGTTCCCGCTTCCCCCGTGACCCTCGCCGCCCCCATCGGGGCGGGGGAGGCCGGCGTCTTCTGGGTGCTGGGCACCATCGCGGTGCTCGGCGCCCTGGGTGTGGTCTTCTCCCGCAAGGCCGTGCACTCGGCCATGTCGATGGCCCTGACCATGGTCGGCCTGGCGATCTTCTACGGCATCAACGAGGCCCCGTTCCTCATGGTCGTGCAGATCGTCGTCTACACCGGCGCGGTCCTCATGCTGTTCCTGTTCGTGCTGATGCTCGTCGGCGTCAGCTCCTCGGACTCCCTCGTGGAGACGCTCAGCGGACAGCGGATCATGACCGCCGTCGTCGCCCTGGCCTTCATCGGTGCCCTGGTCACCGGGATCACCCGCATCACCGTCGGCGACCCCGCCGGGATCGCCGGGGGAGCGGCCGCCGCGGGCGGCAGTATCCCCTGGATCGCCGGTGAGCTGATCCTGCGCTACCTGGTCGCGTTCGAGGCCACGGCCGCACTGCTCGTCACCGCTGTGCTCGGCGCCATGGTGCTGGCCCACACCTCCCGGACCAAGAAGCGCCGCACCCAGCGGGAGATGTCGGAGGACCGCATCCGCGGCGACCACCCGACCCCGCTGCCCGGGCCCGGAACCTACGCCCGGCACAACGCGATCGACATGCCCGCGCTGCTGCCGGACGGCACCGTCTCCCAGCTCTCGCTCAACCCGGTCCTCACCGCACGCGACCCCGAGCACCAGTCGCAGGTGCCCGAGGAAGCACGGGCCGGCCGGACCGCGCTGGCCGGCAGCGGCTCCGACCCGGTGAGCCTCAAGGTCGCCGAACCCATCGGGCCGGCCAACGGCGCAGCCGGGGCCCCGGAACAGGACGCCTCCTCCGGTGGAGGGGCCGCCGAGGACGGCGACGCCGATGAGCACGGCGAGAACGGCAATGGGCAGGAGGTCGAGTCCTCGTGGACCCGATGAACTACATCGTCCTCGCGGCGCTGCTGTTCACCATCGGCGCGGTCGGCGTCCTCGTACGCCGCAACGCGATCATCGTCTTCATGTGCGTGGAGCTCATGCTCAACGCCTGCAACCTGGCGTTCGTCGCGTTCGCCCGGATGCACGGAGACATCGAGGGGCAGGTCATTGCCTTCTTCGTGATGGTCGTCGCCGCAGCCGAGGTGGTCGTGGGGCTCGCGATCATCATGCAGATCTTCCGGACCCGCAGGTCGGCGTCGCTCGATGACGCGAACCTGCTCAAGAACTAGAAGGCGACGTGGCAGTTGTGACACATCACGCGTACCTCGCCGCCGAACCCGCGGTGGCGACCGCTGCGGACAGCCCCGTCCTGTCGTTCGCCTGGCTGTTGTTCGCCCTCCCGCTCGCGGGCGCGGCGATCCTGCTGCTGGGCGGCCGGCGCACGGACAAGTGGGGCCACCTGCTGGGGACGCTCCTCCCGGTGGCCTCCTTCGTCCTGGCGGCGCTGATCCTCTTCGACCTGCTCGGCCGGGCCGGCGACGCACGCAGCGTCTCCGTCCCCGTCTACGAGTGGTTCACCGTCGGCGGGTTCTCGGCGGGGGTCGACCTCCTCGTGGACCCGCTCTCGATCAGCTTCGCCCTGCTGATCACGTTCGTGGGTTCACTGATCCACGTGTACTCCATCGGCTACATGGCCGAGGACCCCGGTCGGCGCCGTTTCTTCGCCTACCTCAACCTGTTCGTCGCTGCCATGCTCGTGCTGGTGCTGGCGGACAACTTCGTGCTGCTCTTCCTCGGGTGGGAGGGCGTGGGCCTGGCCTCCTACCTGCTCATCGGGTTCTGGCAGTACAAGCCCTCGGCCGCCACCGCCGCCAAGAAGGCCTTCCTCATCAACCGGGTCGGTGACCTGGGGCTGCTGGTGGCGATGATGATCATGTTCGCCGTTCTCGGGGCGGTCAGCTTCAGCGAGGTCTTCGCCGCCGTGCCCGGCGCGAGCGACGGCATCCTCCTCGCGATCGGCCTGCTGCTGCTCCTGGGCGCCTGCGGCAAGTCCGCGCAGCTCCCGCTCCAGGCGTGGCTGCTCGACGCCATGGAGGGCCCCACCCCGGTGTCCGCGCTCATCCACGCGGCCACCATGGTCACCGCCGGTGTGTACCTCATCGTGCGCGCCGGCCCGATCTTCGAGGGCGCCCCGGTCGCCCAGACCGCGGTCGTCACGGTCGGTGCCGCCACCATGCTCGCCGGCGGCATCATCGCCTCCGCCAAGGACGACATCAAGAAGTCCCTGGCCGGGTCCACGATGAGCCAGATCGGCATGATGGTCCTGGCCGCCGGCCTCGGGCCCGTCGGCTACGTCGCCGCCATCGCCCACTTGATCACGCACGGCTTCTTCAAGGCCGGGCTGTTCCTGGGAGCCGGATCGGTCATGCACGCCATGAACGAGGGCGTGGACATGCGGCGCTACGGCGGTCTCGCCGCGAAGATGCCGATCACCTTCGCCACCTTCGGCGTCGGCTACCTCGCCATCATCGGGGTTCCTCTGCTGTCGGGCTGGTGGACCAAGGAGAGCATCATCTCCGCCACCTTCGGCGTCGGCGGCACCGCCGGCCTGGTCCTGGGCAGCGCCGTCATCCTCGGCGCACTGCTCACCGCGTTCTACATGTCGCGGATGGTCTTCATGACCTTCCTCGGCAAACCGCGGTGGGAGGAGGGCGTGCACCCCCACGAGTCGCCCGCGAGCATGACCGTGCCCATGGTCCTGCTCGCCATCGGCTCGCTCGCCCTGGGCGCCTTCCTCATGCTCGGCGACCGCTTCGCCACGTTCCTCGCCCCCGCCACCGGGGCCGAGGTCCACCACTTCGACGTGGCCCACGCCTTCACCGCCCCCTACGGCATCGCGGCGCTGGTCGTCCTGGTCCTCGGCGTCGCCGCGGCCTGGGCGATCTATCTGCGCAAGCCGGTGGCCGAGACCGCCCCGAAGGGCAATCTCGTCACCGTCGCCGCCAGTAGGGAGCTGTACGGCAACGAGATCAACGAAGGCCTGGTCATGCGTCCCGGCCAGGTCCTCACCAAGGCCCTGGCCGTGATCGAGGACAAGGTCATCGACGCCGCGGTCCACGGCCTCGGGGCCGGGGTCCGCGACTCCTCGTCCGGGCTGGGCCGGGCGCAGACCGGGTTCGCCCGGAGCTACGCGCTCACCATGCTCTTCGGCGCCGTCATCGTCGCCGCGACGCTGGCTGTGAGGTTGTAAATGATCCCCTGGCTCACCATCGCGATCGCGCTTCCCGCGATCGGCGCGGTCGCCGTCCGGGCACTGTCCCGAGCCCGGACACCTGCGGCCGACACGGCACAGATGCGCCGGTCCGAGGCCGCCACCGGCGGAGGCACCGACACCATCACCCAGGTCCGCCCCGCTCGAGGGACGGCCGCCGGGGCCGAGAACGCCAAGCGCGTCGCGTTCGGGTTCTCCCTGGCGACCCTGGCCGTGGTCGTGGCCATGGCCCTGCGCTTCGACACGGGCGCGTCCGGGATGCAGTTCGAGCAGACCCACGACTGGATCCCGCGCTTCGGCGTGCACTACGCGGTCGGTGTCGACGGCATCGCCCTGGTGCTGATCCTGCTCTCGGCGGTCCTCGTGCCCCTGGTCATGCTCGCCGCCTGGCGCGAGCACGAGGACCGGGAGGACGGCGGCGCCGGCTACTTCGCGCTCATCCTGGTCCTGCAGGCCATGATGGTCGGTGTCTTCGCCGCCACGGACGTGTTCCTGTTCTACGTCTTCTTCGAGGCCATGCTCATCCCGGTCTACTTCATGATCGGGCGTTACGGCCGGGGGGAGCAGCGGGCCAGGGCCGCGGTCAAGTTCCTGCTGTACAGCCTCGTCGGCGGACTCATCATGCTGGTCGCCGTCATCGGCGTCTACGTCGCCGGCGGGACCTTCCTGTGGACCGAGCTGACCGGCTCCGGCGGTGCCCTCGCCGGCATCGACACGGAACTGGCCGTGTGGCTGTTCCTCGGATTCTTCATCGCCTTCGCGATCAAGGCGCCGATGTGGCCGGTGCACACCTGGCTGCCCGACGCCGCCCAGGCCTCACGGCCCGGCACGGCGGTACTGCTCGTCGGTGTGCTCGACAAGGTCGGCACCTACGGCATGCTCCGCTACTGCCTGGAACTGTTCCCCTCGGCGGTGTCCGCGTTCGTGTGGCCCGTCGTGGCGCTGAGCGTGGTCAGCATCGTCTACGGCGCGATCCTCGCGATCGGCCAGAGCGACATGATGCGCCTGGTCGCCTACACGTCGGTGTCCCACTTCGGGTTCATCACACTGGGGATCTTCGCCCTGACCGAGCAGGCCCAGGCCGGCGCGGCCCTGTACATGGTCAACCACGGTTTCGCGACGGGCGCCCTGTTCCTCGTGGTGGGTTTCCTCATCTCCCGCCGCGGCAGCGCCGAGATCGCCGATTACGGCGGTGTGCAGAGGGTCGCCCCGCTGCTGGCCGGGGCCTTCCTCGTCGCCGGGCTCGCCGGTCTGGGACTGCCGGGGCTGGCGCCCTTCGTCAGCGAGTTCCTGGTGCTCATCGGGGTGTACGCCTTCAGCCCCGTCGCGGCCGTGATCGCCGTCCTCGGTGTGGTGCTGGCCGCGCTCTACATCCTGTGGATGTTCCAGCGCACCATGACCGGCCCCACCCCGGAACGGCTCTCCGGCCTGAAGGACCTGAACGTGCGGGAGAAGTGGGCGGTCGGCCCGCTGCTGGCCCTGCTCATCGTGTTCGGCCTGTACCCGCAGCCGATGCTCGACGCGATCGGCCCCGCGGTCGAACGCACCGCGCAGATCGGTACCGCGGATACCTCGGCCGCTGACGGCGCCACCACCGAGGAAGGAGGCCGGGAGTGATCCCCCTCAACACCGACGAGGGTTTCTCCGGACCCGTCATCACATCAGAGGTGCCGACCCTGGACTGGTGGCTGCTCGCCCCGTTCCTGGTCGTGTTCGGCGCCGGCGTGCTCGCCGTGCTCTTCGAAGCCTTCGTGCCCGCCGCACGGCGCCGCGGCCTGCAGGTCGCCGTCGCGTTCCTGGCCCTGCTGGCCGCCTTCTTGCTGTTCGTCCTGCAGGCCGGGACCCTGCCGGAGGAGGGCGCCACCCTCGTCGCCGGGGTACTGGCCGTGGACCGCGTCGTCCTGTTCTTCCAGGGCACCATCGCGGTGCTGGCGCTCATCAGCCTCGTGCTCATCACCGAGCGCCGAGACGGACGGGACGCCTTCGCCGCCCAGGCCGCCACCGTGCCCGGCAGTGAACAGGAGCGCGCCCACATCATGGCGGGCTCCCAGCACACCGAGGTCTACCCGCTGGTGCTGTTCGCGGTGCTGGGGATGTTCATGTTCCCGGCCGCGAACGACTTCCTCACCATGTTCATCGCCCTCGAGGTGATGAGCCTGCCGCTGTACCTGCTGTGCGGGCTGGCGCGCCGCCGTCGCCTCTTCTCACAGGAGGCAGCGGTGAAGTACTTCCTGCTCGGAGCGTTCTCCTCGGCGTTCTTCCTCTTCGGGATCGCCCTGGTCTACGGGTACGCGGGCAGTGTGAACTTCGCGGAGGTGCGCGCGGCCGTGGAGAACGGCGGAGCCCCGATCTTCGACGGAGGCGACGGCGACCCCCTGATGCTCATGGGGATCGGGCTCGTCGCCATCGGCCTGCTGTTCAAGGTCGGTGCGGTGCCCTTCCACAATTGGAAGCCCGACGTCTACCAGGGTGCGCCCACACCCATCACTGCGCTCATGGCCTCCTGCACCCTGGTGGCCGCCTTCGGCGCCCTGCTGCGGGTCTTCTTCGTGCCCTTCGGCGGCTCCTTGGAACTGTGGGAGCCCATGCTGTGGACGATCGCCGTGCTCACCATGGTGGTCGCCGCGATCGTGGCCATCACCCAGCGCGACGTCAAGCGCCTGCTGGCCTACTCCTCGGTGGTGCACGCCGGGTTCATCCTCACCGCCGTGGTCGCCGCCAGCACCGACGGGCTCGCCGGAGCCATGTTCTACCTGGCCGCCTACGGGTTCACGACCCTGGGCGCGTTCGCGATCCTGACGCTGGTGCGTACCCGGGACGGCGGCCAGGAACTCGGCGACATCGAGCGGTGGTCCGGGCTCGGACGGCGCCACCCCGGCCTGGCCGGTGCGCTGTCGCTGTTCCTGCTGGCCTTCACCGGTATCCCGCTCACCAGCGGTTTCATCGGCAAGTTCGCGGTGTTCGAGGCCGCCGTGGCGGCCGGTGCCACCCCGCTGGTGGTCGTGGGCGTGCTCAGCAGTGCGGTGACCGCGTTCTTCTACATCCGGATCATCGTTGTGATGTTCTTCCGGGATCCGGAGGAGGAGGGCCCCACCGTCGTGCCCGCGGGCATGCTCACCGGCGGTGTCATCACCGTGGGTGTGGCCGCGACCCTGACGCTCGGCGTGTTCCCGGGTCCTGTCCTCGACACCCTCCTGCCGTCGGACGAGGCGGGCCCCGAACCGGCCGCGGTCATGGTGGACGAGGCATCACTGGAGCGCACGTCCCCCTGACCGCCCACAGGTCCCGACCCGGGTGGTGGCTTTGGTTCACCATTCCGGGTCGGATACCGTGGCAAGTCGGATCATGTTCATGTGCTGAGCACGGTCGCGGCCTTCCCCTCCGGAGCCGTGTACGTGCCCGTTCAACAGGTGGAGCTTTACGGTGAGCGGTGCTGTCCCGAGCGGGTTTCTCGCTCTGCCGAGAGTCGACTTGTCCCTCGCCCGTGAGGTGCAGGACGACCTCGACAAGGTCGAGGAGATGCTCCGGGACTCGGTGAGTTCGACCGATCCGCTGTTGACCGAGTCGGCCTCGCACCTGCTGCAGGCGGGCGGCAAGCGTTTCCGGGCGATGCTGGTGCTGCTGGCCTCCCACTTCGGCGACCCCAGCACCCCCGACCTCATCTCCGCCGCCGCGGTCGTCGAGCTCACCCACGTGGCGACGCTCTACCACGACGACGTCATGGACGAGGCGGAGGTCCGCAGGGGGCTTCCCAGCGCCAACATGCGCTGGGGCAACAGTGTCGCCATCCTCACCGGCGACTACGTGTTCGCACAGGCCTCGAGGATGCTCGCCGACCTGGGCACCGAGGCCGTCCGGTTGCAGGCCGAGACCTTCGCCCGCCTGGTCAAGGGGCAGGTGCGCGAGACCTCCGGGCCGATGGAGGACGCCGACCCGCTCGACCACTACCTGCAGGTCATCAGTGACAAGACGGCGTCGCTGATCGCCTCCTCCGCCGAGTTCGGCGGGATGTTCGGCAAGGTCGACCCGGAGACCACCGGGACCCTGACCCGCGCCAGCGACGCCCTCGGTATGGCCTTCCAACTGGCCGACGACATCCTGGACGTGGCCGGCAACCCCGACGACTCCGGCAAGATCCCCGGCACCGATCTGCGCGAGGGTGTGCTCACCCTCCCGATGTTCTACGCCCTGCGCTCGACCGACCCCGCCGACGAACGTCTGCGCTCCCTGCTGGGCCGCCCGCTCGACGAGGACGAGGCCGAGGAGGCCCTGGCGCTGCTGCGTCCGCACCCGGCCATGGACGAGGCCGACGCGACCCTGCGCTGGTGGGCCGGCAAGGCCCGCGCCGAGCTCGCGACCCTGCCCGAGGGACGCCCCCGCGCGGCCTTCGAAGCGCTCTGCGACTACGTGGTCGAGCGTACCGGCTGACACCCCGGTCCCCGCGCGAGCGGCGTGTGAGGCGGACGCGCCGGCGGCGGAGGTCGCCGAGCCGGTCGTCGCGGATATCGAGGCGCGCCGGGCGAAGCTGCGTGCGGTCCGGGACGGGAACGGGGTCCGGGGCGGAGCGCCCCGGAGGGCGGGATGCTCGACGGTCCGGCGGTTCTCTCGCGACTCACGGCTCGTCGGGGCCGCTGTGGTGGTGGCAGGCGGAGCGGCCCGGGGGCCGCAGGGCCGGCCGGGTGGAGCAGCCGGGGTGGGGCGTGGTCCACGCCCGGCGTCCGGAGGCTTCCACCGGGAGGGGCCCGGTGGGTGCTGCGGGGGTTCAGCCCGAGAGCTGTGCCGGCGGTGGGATCAACGCCAGGTCCAGGACTCCTGAGCGGCTTCACGGCTCAGTCCGGCGGCCCTGGCCCGCGCCTCACGTGCGCGTCCCCGCTCCAGCCACTTTCCGATCCGTTCCTCCATGCGGCGTTCGGCCGGGGTGAGGGGGGCATCCGGATCGGAGGCCGAGTGCTGTTCCAGGGCGGTCTCGTGGTCGCGGTCGTTCTTCAGACCGGTCTCCTCGTCGGACGATTCCTTCATGGTCGTCACCACTCTTCCGTCACCAGTGGCGGCCCCGCGGTGGGCGGGGCAGCTGTACTCTGTCCGGCTCCCTCGGCTGCCCGGAGGCAGAGATCTCCAGAGTAGAGCGGGCCGGACCTTCTGTCAGGAGGTCCTCGGAATCGGCCGGACGCGGACGCGCTCCGGGTGGTACACCACCGCCTCCACGCGACCGGCCGTGTGCCGCAGGTGCGGGTATGGTCTTCCGCCCCTTCGGCCCTCGGGCGTGTGCCCTATCCCTTCGGACCCCACTCGGACTCGTCGAACAGGTCGAACCGGTGCCCGGCCCGCTCTTGGTCCGCTTGCCGTTCCCGGAGGCCGCGCGCCTGGATCTCGTCCAGCCGTTGTTCCTCCTCGGTCAGTGGTTCGTCGTCCGGGTCGATGTCCTCGCGTTCTGGGGTCATCCCGGTCCTCCTGCCTTCCGCTGCGGGTGCCTCGACCTGATTCGATCATGACTCAGGTCACTCACGCTCGGGAACGGCGTTGTTCGTCCCTGCTTCTGTGCGGCGAAAGTCCCGAACCGTACACGGGTGCGGCGCCACCCGGTTCCCCGGGCGGCGCCGCGTGCCTGTGCGGCCGTCCGTGCGAGGCCTCAGCTCACGACGGGCAGGGCGTCGGACCCGGGCAGGTCGGTGACGGTCGGGTACTCGACCATGCCCTCGGGCGTCTCGGGCGCCTCGGTGCCGCCGGAGATGCTGACGGGGTCGCTGAGGTCGATGTCGTGCACGAGGTCGGTGCCCCGGCTCAGACCGCTGACCAGATCCTCGGCGGTCCCGGTGTCCATACCCTCGGCGACCTGTGGCAGACCCAGCTCCGAGGACTGCGGGAGGCTCTCCTCGACCTGCCCGGTGACGGGCTCGACCGCCTCCAGCGCCGGGTCGAGTTCGCCGTCGGCCAGGCGCACGTCCGTGTCGGCGGCCGGACCGCTGAGGGAGAAGGTCTCCACACCCTCCGGGGTGAGGCCGTCGGCGGCCGACGTGGCCGTCTCCACCACGCCCGGGCTCTCCTGGGAGGACTGCGGAACCGTCGGCGGCTCCTCCCGGTTCCCGTCGCCGGCCATTCCCACGGTGGTCTCCGAGGGCAGAGCCGTGACCCGCTCCAGGTCCGAGACCTGCGGGAGGACCTGGTCGCGCACGCCCACGACGGTGTGGGCCGCCTGCGGGACCACCGTGGTCACGGTCTCCTCCAGACCCCCTCCCGCGCTGTGAGCGCTCTCCTCGAAGCGGTCCCCGGCCCCGTGCGCGGTCTCCTCCACGACCTCCCCGGCCCGGTGGCCCGCGGTGTCGTAGGGATCGCCGTCCAGACCGGTCATCTCCTGGCCCTCGGCGAGCGTGTCGGTGGCCACGGGGACCGGGTTGGGCGCATCACCCACCGGGGTGACGATGCGCTCCTCGCTCTTCGGCAGGGTCTCACCCAGGTCCGGGGCGGGCTTGTCGGGGTCGTTCGCGGTCTGCTGCAGCTCGTCGAGCGCGCCACCGGCGGCGCTGCCCGTGCCCTGGGGGACGAGGCTGTTGACGGTGGGCGCGACGTTCTCCATCAGGGCACGCTCCGCCATGGGAGCGATCTCCTCGGTGACGGATTCGAGGGTGTCGGCGCCGGCGAACCCGGAACCGAGGGCGACGAAACCGGCCGTGCCCGCGGTGAGCAGGGCCGTCCTCGCGGTGAAACGTCGGTACTGCGACATGGGTCTTCCTTCCCTGGTCAAGCAGTGGTGCGTGGTGTGTTCGGGGCGGCCGCGCGGTGTAGGGGCGGCCGGGGCAGCAGCCGGTCGGCGCATCGGAGGCGCACTGGACCACCGGCTGACGTGAACCCCGTGAGCATCGGGCACGGGACTCAGGTCAGCTCCCAGGTGAGCGGAAAAGGACTGGGAACGGTCCTCGCGGGCGGGCGCTGCGGCGTCGGACCGTCTAGTCGGGGGAGACCGTGGGGGCGTCGGCGGGGTCGGCGGGCACCCCGTACGGAGCGGTCGACCACGGGCGGACCGCGGCGGAGGCGGGCCCGGTGACGGAGGAGGAGGGCAGGAACCCGGCGACGGCGGGCGCGGCCGGGCCGGCGCTCTGGGCGGAGGTGGTCGGCGCGGAGGCCGGGTGGGAGGGGCCCGGTTCCCCCCTGTCGGAGCCCGCGCCGGTCTCCGGGGCCGCGTCGGCGCTGCGGTCGGTGGCGGTGGCGAACACCGGTGTGGTGTCGACGGTGGTCCCGGGGGCTGCGCCTGGGCTTTCCGGTGCGGTGTCCTCGGACGCACGGCGGTCGCGTTCGGCGTCGCGGTCGTCGTCGGTGTCCCGGTAGGGGGCGGCGGTCTCGGCGTGGTCCTCGGACGTGGTGCCGGACGCGGGGGTGTCCTCGCCGGTGATCACGGGGGTGGGGCCGGAACCGGGGCCGGCGCTGTCCTCCCGGCCGAGACCCTCGACGACGCGGCGTGCGCCCTCGCCGACCTCCGCGACGGGGAGCCCGGCCTCGGAGAGCTCGCCGCCGTCGGGCCCGGACGCGGGGTCACCGAGGCGCTGGTGGACGGAGCCGAGGGTGTCGGTCACGGGCGCGGTGACCTCGCCGGTGACGAGCGTGTCCAGGGAGGTGCCGGCGGTCCGGTCCCCGGTGGTCTCCTCGGCCGGTTCGGTGGCCGGTGCCGGTTCGTCTGCCGGGCCGGTTCCGGGGCCCGGCCCGGGGGCGCCGGCCTCGGAGCCGTCCACGCCCCCGTTCAGGTCGAGCGCGTGGGCGGGGCTGCCCCCCAGGAGCCACAGCGCGGCGAGGAAGACGGCGGCCAGCAGAGGGAGCAGGAGGGCCGCCACGGCCGGGCGCACGGCGGTGGCCACGCGAGGGGCGTGGGCCGTGCGGCCGGCGTCGGGCATGGAAGGACCCTCCGGGGAGCAGTACGGTCTGCGCGGACGTCCCGCGCATGCGACTGCACGTTAGCACAGTGTCACCTGCTGTAGTTTCGGGTTGCCGGAACCCGGGTAGCCGTGGCGGTCACTCCTCGGACGGGTAGTCGTGCCGTTCCGGCTGCTCGCCCTCCCTCGCCGGCCGCTCGGTCCGACCCTGCGCGGGGCCCCTGCCGCCACGGAGACCGACCGCCGTCCTCGTGGACCGGGCCTTGCGTCGATCCCTGAACTGGTCGGACACGAACACGCAGAGCGCCAGCCACACCAGGACGAACCCGGCCCACCGGCTCGCGGGCATCTCCTCGCCCTGGATCAGCCACCCGATGAGGAAGATCAGCGTCGGAGCGATGTACTGCAGCATCCCCACCACGCTCAGGGGAATCAGCCGCGTCGCCATGCCGAACAGCAGCAGGGGCAGGGCCGTCACGAACCCGCCGCCGATCAATAACGCCGTGTGCCCGGCCGATACGGAGAACGCCGTGCCGGCCCCGGAGGCCTCCAGGTACACGACGAACCCGAGCGCAGGCAGGAACATCACCAGGGTCTCGACGGTCAGGCTCTGGGTGCCGTCCAGGTCCACGTACTTCTTCACCGCGCCGTACGTGGCGAACGAGGCGGCCATGAGCAGCGACAACCACGGTGTCGCGCCGTAGGCGATCGTCATCACCACGACCGCGAACGTGCCCAGCGCCACCGCCACCCACTGCAGCGGGCGCAGCCGCTCGGAGAAGAAGACCATGCCGAGCAGCACCGACATCAGCGGGTTGATGAAGTAGGCGAGAGAGGCCTGGAGCGTCTCGTTGATCGAGACCGAGTAGATGAACCCCCACCAGTTCAGGGAGATCACCACCGCGGCGACGGCCACCGGAAGCAGACGGCGCGGATCGCGCAGGACCGGGATCACCCAGCCCCAGCCGCGGCGTGTGACCAGCAGGATCACACACATCGCCAACAGCGCCCACACCATGCGGTGGGCGAGCACCTCGGAGGGGTCCGACGCGGAGAGAAGGGGCCAGTACAGGGCGGCGAAACCCCAGAACAGGAAGGCGCTCGCACCCAGGAGGACGCCGCGGTTCGAATCGGGCATCCTGTGATCCTATGCCCCGGCCTCCCGTAGAGGGCCGCGGCACCGGCCGTTCCCTTGACCGGTGGATAGCCTGGAGACATGTTCGGGAGAAACGCGACCATGGTCGATCCAGCCAACGCCCTGCCCGGCAGGGACACCCCGGTTCCGGTGCCTGAGCGCCACACCGTGCTCGGCACGCCGCCCGCCCCGCCCTACCCCGACGGCGCGCAGATCGCCGACCTCGGCATGGGCTGCTTCTGGGGGCCGGAGCAGGTCTTCTGGCGCCTGGGTGCCGAGGGCGGCATCATCACGACCGCCGTCGGTTACGCGGGCGGATACACACCCAACCCGACCTATGAGGAGGTGTGCTCCGGGCTGACCGGACACACAGAGGCGGTCCGTGTGGTCTTCGAACCCGAGCGCATCTCCTACACCGAGATCCTCAAGATCTTCTGGGAGGGCCACGATCCCACGCAGGGCCTGCGCCAGGGCAACGATGTCGGATCCCAGTACCGGTCGATGGTCCTGTACCACGACGAGGCCCAGCGCGAGGCGGCCGAAGCCACGCGCGAGGCGTTCCAGCCGGTGTTGGAGCGTTCCGGGTACGGCTCGATCACGACCGAGATCGAGCCCCTGCGGGCGTTCTACTTCGCCGAGCACTACCACCAGCAGTACTTGCACAAGAATCCGGGCGGTTACTGCGGCTCGGGCGGCACGGGCGCGAGCTGCCCGATCGGTGTTGCACGCACCGACGGCTGAACCCGCTCCCGGGGCCTGCCGCCCCGAAGACCTGAGGAACCCCGGGCACCCGCATCAGACGCGGGTGCCCGGGGTTCTGCTTGCTCGGGTGCCCGCTCGACATCGCACGCACGCCTTCTGCTGAGGGCCGCTTGTCGCGGCATGACCGGTGGTGGGTGGGACATGGCGGCGTACACCTCGAGGAGGACGAGAAGTGTCAGCCACGGTTGTACGAGCGCCCGAAACCCCCCGTGTAGCGTTGCACGACGTCAGTCGAACGGGCCGCGCGAGAGGCCGTCCTCACACCGGTGGTCCCCGTGTGTTCCGACGAGCGGTGGGGCAGTCACGGGTCCTTTCCGCCCCCGGACGGTCAGGAGCGAACCCCATCAGAAAGGCGGGGGAGATGCGGGCGCTGAAGGCCGTCGGTGCGGCGGCGCTGGGGCTGATCGTCGGGGGAGCCGCCGGGTTCGTGCTCTCGGAGACGCTCGCCGTTCTCCTACTCGTGCTGGGGGGTGGTGAGCTGCCGGGCCGGGCCCCCGTCCTGCGCTATCTCATTCCGCTGTTCGCGGCCTTCGGCCTCATCTGCGCACCTGTTCTGGTCTCAGGGGAAAGGAAGTAGAGGACATGGCGGCGCGTTGGTTTCCGGTCCGGGGGAGCGACCGCGTTCCCGACCGGCCGGACGGCACCCTGAACGATGTCGCCATCGCCGTCGTCGCGGCGACGGCCCTGTTGATCGCCGAGGTCGTCTTCGCCCAGAGGAACGGCGTCCCCCTCCAGATACAGGGCATGGGTCTGCTCGTGGTGGGTTCCGCCTCCATCACGCTCCTGAGCCGCCGGCCCATGGTCACCGCCGTGGTCGTGGGCCTGTGTCTGCCGCTGTACTACCTGACGGGCAGTACCGATGCCTGGCCCGCGTGGCTCCTGCTCTTCGTGGCCGTCATGCGGCTGGCAGCGACGGGGCGGCGTGCGGCACCCGTGGTCACCGTCCTCACTGCGGTCGCCGTCTTCGCAGTGGGGGAGTCACTGGCCTTCGAGCCATGGCGCACACTCACCGTCCTGGGGTGGATGATCGCCGCCATCGCCGCCGCCGAGATCAGTCGTGGCCGCGCTCTGCACCTGCGTGCGACCGAGGAACGTGCGGCCGAGGCCGAACGCACCCGGGAGGAGGAGGCGCGCCGCCGGGCCAGCGAGGAGCGCCTGCACATCGCACGCGAGTTGCACGACGTCATCGCGCACAACATCTCTCTGATCAATGTCCAGGCGGCCTCGGCGGTGCACCGGCGCGAACCCGAACAGGCTCTGCAGGCCCTGGAAGCGATCAAGGGCACCAGCAAGGACACTCTGCGGGAACTGCGCGCGACGCTCGGCGTGCTCCGCCAAGTGGACGAAGAGCGTTCCGGAGCGCCCGACGCCCCAGCCCTCGGAGTGAGCAGACTCCCCGAGCTCGTGCACCGGACCCGTGAGGCCGGCCTCGACGTGGCTCTCACGGTGGACGGGACCGACGCCGCGGGCACGGGCGGTTCCGGGGGAGCCGACATGGCGGAGATGTCGTTGCCCTCGCCGGTGGACCTGGCCGTGTACCGGATCGTGCAGGAGTCGCTGACCAACGTGCGGCGCCACTCGGACTCCGCGCGGGTGGAAGTGGCCATCGGCAATGCCCCCGGCCGGGTCGTCGTGCGCGTGGCGGACGAGGGCACCGGTGACGCCGATCCGCAGCGGGAAGGCAACGGTCTGCGGGGGATGCGTGAGCGGGCAGCGGCTCTGGGCGGAAGGTTCGACGCCGGCCCGGCCCCGGGAGGCGGGTTTCAGGTACGGGTGGCCTTTCCGGTGGACTGAGCACCGTGCAGCGGAGGGCCTCGGCACATGACCCGCTACGGAGTGGAACCTCCTGACACGCTCACGGAGCGGGAACGTCCGGCACGACGATGGTTCGGGCCGGCAACGACGAGGGGTGAAGCGTGGTCAACGTACTGATCGCCGACGACCAGAAGCTGGTGCGGGCGGGTTTCCGATCGATCCTGGACGAAGAGGACGACATCTGCGTCGTCGCGGAGGCCTCCGACGGCGGCACGGCGGTCGAGACGACCCTGCGCGAGCGTCCCGACGTGGTCCTGATGGACGTACGTATGCCGGGCACGGACGGGCTGGAGGCCACCCGGAGCATCGTCTCGGACCCCCGGCTCAAGGACGTCCGGGTCCTCATACTCACCACCTTCGACGTGGACGAGTACGTCTACTCCGCGCTGCGGGCCGGGGCCAGCGGCTTCTTGGTCAAGGACACCGAACCGATGGAGCTCATCCACGCCGTACGCGTGGCGGCCCGTGGCGATTCCTTGCTCTCACCCACGGTCACCCGGCGGCTGATCGCCGAGTTCGTGGGCCGGATCAAGGAGCCGCCGCCCGCCGTCGACCTCAACAGCCTCACCGAGCGCGAGCGCGAGGTGCTGGCCGGGGTCGCGGCCGGGCTCAGCAACGAGGAGCTGGCCGAGCGTCTCGTCGTCTCGACCGCGACCGCCAAGACGCACGTCAGCCGGATCCTGACCAAGCTCGGTGCCCGCGACCGCGCCCAACTCGTCGTGATCGCCTATGAGACGGGAACGGTCCGTCCCGGCTGGCTGTCCTGAGGAGGTGGCGGGGCGGCGAAGAACCCTTGGTCATCGGCCGGGAGCCGCAAGAAGCCGACTACGGGACCGGGTGCGACCACGCCCTCGAGGGCGTGTTACGCCTCCTCGACCTGGTCTGACGGCCCCCTGCGCCCTCGGGCGCCCGCACCAATACGCGGGAGCCCGGGGTTTTGCCTGATCAGGTGTGCGCTCGGCGCGGCCCCTTACCGGTTCCTTGAACCGTCATCGGAGTTCCGATTGCCCCCGCCGGAGTGTTCGAGGACACATCGGCCCTCGACTCTCCGGAATCCTTGGCTCGACCCGCCCGGGAGGCCGGTCGTCCGTCCGCATGCTCCTGTCCGGAGCGGGGCCGTGCGGTCGCGGGGAGGGGCCCGATCCGCCTTGCACACGGGCTGACCTGGAGAGTTGACGCCCGTTTCCCGTGGTGGGCGGGTGCTGTGTATGCGGACGGGGGCCAAAGGTTGCTCCGCGCCCGTGTCGCCTATCGCACGTATTCGATGTGGCCTCAAACACTGTACAAGGGCTGGTCACTGAATACATTGCACATATGAACTTTATCGAATCGATGCCGAAGTTTGTGTTTACAGCGACATCGAGCGTTCTGCTCACCGGCGGACTGCTCTTGGCCGGCCCCGGTGCCGCGTCCGCTGATGAGAAGGAGGAGGGCACCGACAGCGGGTGTGCGGGCGTGGAGATGAACGCCGACGGCAGCTCCGGCGCCCCGTCCGAGGAGGCCGAGAAGGCCGCCGAGGAACTCAATGACAAGTTGAAGCAGGACATGGCCGACAGCATGAGTCCTCAGAACGCCGCCTGTGCCAACGAGGTGGTCCAGGCCGCGCAGGACCGTGACATGAACAAGGAAGCCGCCACCATCGCGGTGGCGACCACCATCGTCGAGACCCACCTGAACAACTACACCGGCGGCGACCGCGACAGCATCGGCCTGTTCCAGCAGCGCGACCACTACGGCTCCTCCGACGAGCGGCTCGACGCCGGCTGGGCCACCGAGGCCTTCTTCGACGAGTTGGAAGCCGTTTACCCCGACGGGAGCTGGGAGAGCGAGTCCCTGGGCAAGGTTGCCCAGGACGTGCAGCGCTCGGCCTACCCTGACCGTTACCACGACCAGATCGATGACGCCGAGGTCATCGTGGACCACCTCTGGTCATGAGCCCCTTGTAAACCTGCGGTGGTAGGAGCCTGTGAACCCCGCTCTCACACGCTCCACTGCTGAGACCCCGGCCCCGGTTCCCGACGGAACCGGGGTCTTTTCGTGTCCACGGTGGACGGCTGCCCGAGACCGAAGAGTGCAGACCCGCTTCCGGCCCGCAGTGGGGCGAAGGGCGGTGGCGAGGGGTTCTTGCGCTTGCCTGGCGTGTCCATGAACGGCATGTGCGGTCGGCGTTCGGGTGAAGCGACCCTCCGGGCGGGGTGATGCTTCCGTCGAGATGCCTGGAAGGTTGCTTCGCCTTGGTGTTGAGCATCCCACTCGATGAAGGTGTCCTAAAAGGCCAGGTCATGCCGTAAGTTTGCGCCCATGAAATTTACAGAACTGATGCACAAATTTACGTTTACCGCGACCTCGGCCCTGGTGCTGTCCGGAGGGATCCTCCTGGCCGGGCCCGGTACCGCTGCCGCCGATGACAAGGGTGACGACACCGGCGACGGATGCATGGGCGTGGAGATGAGTGTCGACGGTGTCTCCGGCGACTTCTCCGAGGAGGCCGGGAAGGTCGCCGAGGAGCTCAACGACAAGTTGAAGCAGGACATGGCCGGCAACATGAACGCGCGGACCACCACCTGTGCCAAGGAAGTGGTCGAGGCCGCGCAGGACCGGGACATGGGTCAGGACGCCGCCGGCATCGCGATGGCCACCGTCATCGTCGAGACCCATCTGAACAACTACACCGGCGGTGACCGCGACAGCGTCGGCCTGTTCCAGCAGCGTAACCACTACGGTTCCTCGGACGAGCGGCTCGACGTCGGCTGGGCCACCGAGGCCTTCTTCGACGAGTTGGACGCCGTTTACCCCGACGGGGGATGGAAGGACGTCTCGCCCGGTGCGGTCGCTCAGGACGTGCAGCGCTCGGCCTACCCCGACCGTTACCACGACCAGATCGAGGACGCCGAGATCATCGTCGACCACCTCTGGTGACAAGCCCCTTCTTGGTGACAAGCCCCTTCTTGGTGACAAGACCTTCGCGAGCCCGCTGGCGGTGGAGCGTGTGAACCCCGCTCTTGCGCGCTTCGCCGCTGAGACCCCGGTCCCGGTTCCTGATGGAGCCGGGACCTTTTTTGTTTCCATGAGCGCCGGCCCGCGCTGTGGGGAGCATGTGGTCCGGGTTTCTCCCCCGGGGTTTCCCCTTGTGTTATTTGAGCCACGCCCCGTGTTCACGACACGGTCGGGCCCGGAGTGGAGGCTCGGGGCATGCCGTGTCACGTTTTTCGGACGGGTCGCAACCGCGGTGATCCGGTTTTTGGAACCGGAGCGCAGGTGACAGGGGGCGGCCGCTGTGTGTTGTGCGCATCGCTGTCCACGGAAAGCGGCGAACAGGGTTGAGCCACAGGATAACGAACTGGTATCGATGGGGGATGCGAGTCGACGAAACCCCTGCGGGCGACCCGGCGTCGACGAAGCGCGCCCCGAACCACACCGCTGCTCCGGCGACCAATTGGATCGATCTCGCCAGAGTCTGCGCGATGGGGGCCGTCGTCCTCGTACACGCCTTCAGCCCGCTCGTGAGTACCACCCACGCAGACCTCGGCAGCCAGTCGTGGTGGGCCGCGCACGTCTTCGATTCCGCCCTGCGGTGGTGCGTGCCCGTCTTCGTGATGATCAGCGGGGGACTGCTCCTGCGCCCCAGGCAACACGAGGACGCGGCCGCCTTCTACCGCAAGCGGTGGGCCAAGATCGGCGTGCCCCTCATCGTGTGGACCGCCGCCTACTTGATCTGGGAGCACTGGCGTGACGGTATCGCCGCCTCCGACGCGGTCGCGGCGGCCTCCTCGGGCACACCCTCGATCCACCTGTACTTCCTCTACGTCATCGCAGGCCTCTACCTGCTCACCCCGTTCCTGCGCACGGTGGTCGCCTACACCTCCCGCACCGGACTGTGGTGGTTCGCCGGGCTCGCGCTCGGTATCGGGGCGGCCGACCAACTCCTCGGGCTGGTCGACGGGGTCGGCGGAGCGACCGCGGCCACGCAGTTCCTGCCCTTCCTCGGCTACTACCTGCTCGGCTGGCTGCTGATGACCAGCGACCCCGGGCCCCGGGCCCTGCGCTACGGCGCGGTGCTGTTCACCGCGGGTGTCACGGCCACCGTGGTGGGCGCGTGGGCGGTCGCCGCCACGGCGGGGGAATGGGGTATCGGCGCCGAGTACGTCTACGATTTCCTGTCGCCGACGATGGTGCTCGCATCCGTGGGTGCCTTCCTGCTGTTGCGGAGCGCCGGCCTGAAACTGGCGGCCATCGGCGGTCCCGCCGCCCAGGGGATCGGCCGGATCGTCAGTGTCCTCTCCGGCCTCAGCTTCGGCGTCTACCTCGTGCACGTCATGGTGCTCAACACGTTGCGGGACCTCGGGGGTACCCCGCACGGGGGTGCGGCGTTCCTCGCAGCGTGCGGGTACGCGGCCGCCACCTTCGTGATCAGCCTCGTCCTGGTCGCCGCCGTCCAGCGGATCCCGTACCTGAGGGCCACGGTCTGAGCCGAGCGCGTCCCGGCCGCGGAACACCCGGGGCGGCTTTCGAGGGGCGTGTCCGTGCCACCGGCGC
>NZ_ANBE01000030.1 GCF_000341145.1 Nocardiopsis xinjiangensis YIM 90004 | reverse complement strand
CCCCCGCCCCGTCCGCCGGCGGGTCCGTCGCAGCAGGCCCGGTCTCCCGGTACGCGCTCGGGCTCACCCCGTACCGGCGTTTGAACGCGGTACTGAACGCGAACGCGCTCCCGTAACCGACCCGGCGCGCCACCGAGGCCAACGTCGCGTCCGAGGAGCGCAGCAGATCGGCGCCGAGCGCCAGCCGCCACCGCGTGAGGTGGGCCATCGGAGGGGCCCCCACGAGCTCGGTGAAACGGCGTGCGAGCACCGCGCGCGAGACCCCGGACCCGGCAGCGAGCCCGGCCACCGTCCACGGACGTTCCGGCGAGGTCCTGATCGACGTCAGCGCGGGCCCCACCACGGGATCCGTCCGCGCCCGGTACCAACCGGGGGTGCCCGCGCCGCCCTCCGCGAGCCAGTCGCGCACCATGCCCGCGAGCAGCAGGTCCAGGACCCGGTCCAGGACCAGGGTCTGCCCCAGATGGTCACGGCCCAGCTCCGCCCCCAGCAGGTCGACCAGGGAGGCCGCGTCCGCGCCGGTCCCTGCGGGACGGATCAGCACTTGCGGCATCGCGTGCCACAGGTGGGAGCCGAGTTCCCCGGGCGCGCGGTAGGTGCCGCTGAGCATCACGGTTGCTTCCGGACCGGGAGCCTCACCCCACGTGCGGACCGACAACGCCATGCTGTCGGTGACGTCCACGCCCCCGCTCGAACAGCGCTGGTCGGGGCCGACCACGACCGTCGCGGGTGCGTCCGGGGCGTGCGCGAGGGTGTACGGCTGCGGGCCGCGCACCGCGACCACATCGCCCGGGAGGATCCGCCGCGGCCGGTCGCCGGCGGTACTGAGCCAGGCCGCGCCGCGGGCGAGCGCCACCACCGACAGCGGCGCGCGGTCCTCCACACGCATCGACCACGGCGGGTTGAGGACCGAGCGCAGGAGGAAGGCGCCCCGGGCCTTGGGGCCGTCCATGAGGGCGGTCAGGGCGTCCATGGTCCCATCCTCGCTCGGGTGCCGCACGGTGTCCACGGCGCTGGACGCACGCGTATGCGGGTGAGCGTTCCGGCGATGGAGGACGAGGACCCCGCGGCGTTGACTGAAGACATGCGAAACACGAACCAGGAAACCAGGCCCACCCTCGTCACCGGCGGCACCGGGAAGACCGGTCGCCGCGTCGCCGAACGGCTCCGCGACCTCGGCCGCCCCGTGCGTGTCGGGTCCCGTTCGGGCACACCCCCGTTCTCCTGGGAGGACCCCACCACCTGGGAGCCCGCGCTGAAGGGCGTCGGTGACCTCTACCTGAGTTACCAGCCCGACCTCGCCGTGCCCGGGGCGCCGGAGACCGTCGGCCGTTTCGCGCGGGCCGCCGTCGACCTCGGGGTGCGGCGGATCGTGTTGCTCTCCGGGCGAGGGGAGGAAGGGGCGCTCGCCGCCGAACGTGCGGTGGCCGGGGCCGGAGCGGAGTGGACGGTCGTGCGCTGTTCCTTCTTCGCGCAGAACTTCAACGAGAGTTTCCTGGTGCCGCAGGTCCTCGCCGGGGAGATCGCCCTGCCCGTCGGCGGGGTGAGGGAACCGTTCGTGGACGCCGACGACATCGCGGACGTCGCCGTGGCCGCCCTCACCGGGAAGGTGCGCGCCGGGTCGGTCCATGAGCTGACCGGGCCGCGCGCGTTGAGCTTCGCGGAGGCGGCTGCGGAGATCTCCGCAGCCACCGGGCGTGCCGTGCGGTACACGGAACTCACGCACGAGGCGTTCGCCGCGGCTCTGGCGCAGGAGGGGGTGCCGCCGGAGCTCGGAGACCTGTTCGCGGCCGTCCTGGACGGGCGGAACGCGTACACCGCCGACGGGGTGCAGGAGGTGTTGGGGCGGCCGCCGAAGGACTTCGCGGCCTTCGCCCGCGAGGCCGCCGCGACGGGGGTGTGGACCCCCTGACCGGGCCACCCGGTCCCCCGAGCCGCGCACACACCACTCGCCCCCGGCCTCAATGCGCCACCGGGAGTGCCGGGGCGGCCGTGGCCTTACGCAGGAGCGAACCACCACGCACACGCCTCGACCGGTGGCCACAATGCCGCACGCGAGGGGGCGGTAGTGCCCCCACCATTTCTTTGACAGCCGGGCGCCTGGGGGGGTGAGGGGGTTCGTCGATACGGGTCGGGAAAGCCCGGCATCAAGGGTCGCAGCGCATACCCCGAGGCGCCGCGGTCAACCCACCACACACCAGAACCCTCCAACAGGCCCCGAAAACTGGCGGGGCACCGAAGAGGGTTGCGCGCAGACCCGGCCGGGCCACAATTCCCGACCCCGACGAACCACCACCCCCAGGCACCACAAGAAACCCCACGACCTTGCCCCGCTGCTGCCCCCAGGCACCACAAGAAAACCGGCGCCTGCCCCAGCTCTCCGTGCACACCCGGAAGGTCCGGGGTGAGATGTCGGGCCACGTGTCCGGAGACCATCCCGACGAACGCCGGTCCCTGAACCACGCCCGGTGCCACGGACGCCCCCAGGGGCCTCGTGCTGGACGAATGGTGAGACTTGGTACTCTGCCCCGGCCAGTCGAACCACGTATGTGGCCAGGGAATCCGGTGCGAATCCGGAACTGACGCGCAGCGGTGAGGGGGACGGGCGGGGCACACGTGCCACTGGGAAGGACCGCCGCGACCGCAGGGTCGGGACGTGCCACCCGGGAAGGCGCTCCGTCCGGATGAACCCGAGTCCGAAGACCTGCTGGTATCCCCGTGCCCCGCGCACGGGTGCACCCGAAGCCAGGCTCCGCGCTCGAGCCCCGACCCTTCCGAGGCCCACCCATGTCCCGACACGCGTCCCGTCACGCGCTCTCCCGCAGGGCCCGTCGTCCGTCCCGCGGTACGTCCCGCCCCCTGGCCGTGCTCCTCTCCTCCTCCCTCCTGCTCACCGCCTGCACGTCCCCCGACGGGACCGGAGCCGACCCTTCCGAGGCCGACGCGGCCGGGTACCCGCGGACCGTCCAGAACTGCGGCCGCGAGGTCACCGTCGAGGCCCCGCCGGAACGGGCCGTCTCCCTCGACCAGGGCAGTACCGAGATCCTCCTCTCCCTCGGCCTGGAGGACCGCCTCGCCGGCAGCGCCACTTGGACCGACCCGGTCATGGAAGGCCTGGAGGAGGCGGCCGGGGAGGTCCCCCGCCTGGCCGAGAACCAGCCCTCCTTCGAACGGGTCCTGGACACCGAACCCGACTTCGTCAGCGCCTCCTTCGTCTCCACCCTCGGCCAGGGAGGGGTCGCCACCCGCGACCAGTTCGAGGAGCTGGGCGTGCCCGCCTACGTCTCCCCGTCCGACTGCGCCTGGGGCAAGGACAACGACAGCGGCGGCGACGGTTCCCGCTCCGAGGCCCTCACCCTCGACGCCGTGTACGAGGAGATCGACGACCTCGCACACCTCTTCGACGCCGAGGACCGGGGCGAGGAACTCGTCGCAGAGCTCCAGGACCGGGTGGACACCGCGACCGGGGACCTCGATGCCTCCGACGTCTCACTCATGTACTGGTTCGCCAACTCCGAGTCCCCCTTCCTCGCGGGCTGCTGTGGAGCGCCCGGGGCCATCACGGAGGAGACCGGCGCACAGAACGCCTTCGACGACACCGACGACGAGTGGCCCCAGATCAACTGGGAGACCGTCGCCGACCGCGACCCCGACGCCATCGTGCTCGGCGACCTGACCCGCGATTCCCAGACCGCCGAGTCCGCCGAGGACAAGATCGCCTTCCTCGAGGACCACCCCGCCACCAGCAGACTGACCGCTGTTCGGGAGGAGCGCTACGTCCTGCTCAGCGGCCAGGCCATGAACCCCTCGATCCGCACCGTCGAGGGCGTGGAACAGGTGGCCGACGGGTTGCGGGACCTCGGGCTCGCCGAATGAGAGGCGCCCGACCGACCCTGCTCCTGGCAGGCGGGCTGGCCGCGCTGGTGTTGTCCGTCTCGGTCACCGTGACCATCGGCCCCGCATCCATCACCCCCGCCGGGGTGTGGACCTCGCTCGGCGCGCGTCTCGGCGTCGGAGAGAGCCCGCTGACCCCGATCCAGGACGGCATCGTGTGGGACCTGAGGATGCCCCGCACCCTCATCGCCGCGGTGTGCGGGGCGGGGCTGGCCCTGTGCGGTGCGGTCATGCAGTCCCTGCTGCGCAACCCGCTGGCCGACCCCTTCGTGCTCGGGGTCTCCTCGGGCGCGTCCACGGGCGCGGTCGCGGTGATCGTGCTCGGCTGGGGCGCCGGGGTGGTGTCGCTGTCCGCGGGTGCCTTCCTCGGGGCGCTGCTCTCCTTCGGGATGGTCATGCTGCTCAGCCACAGCCTCGGCGGGAGCATGGACCGGGTGGTGCTGTCCGGTGTCGCGGCGATGCAGCTCTTCTCGGCCCTGACGTCGTTCACCGTCCTGTTGTCGGCCGACGCCGAGACCACACAGGGGGTGCTCTTCTGGCTGCTGGGCTCCTTCAGCAACGTGGGCTGGGCCGACGTCCTCCTGTGCGGAGCGGTTCTGCTGGTCGTGCTCGGCGTGTGCCTGGCCCACACCACCACGTTGGACGCGTTCGCCTTCGGGGAGGAGGCCGCCGCTTCCCTCGGTGTGCGCGTGGCACGGGCGCGCGTACTGCTGCTGACCGCGACCGCCCTGCTCACCGCCGCCCTCGTCAGCAGCGTGGGCGCGGTCGGGTTCGTGGGGCTGATCCTGCCGCACGCCACCCGGATCCTGACCGGGGCGATGCACGCCCGCCTCCTGCCGGTCGCCGCGCTGATCGGCGCCGTGTTCCTGGTGTGGGTGGACACCCTCGCCCGGACCGCTCTGGATCCCCAGGAGATCCCGGTGGGCGTGGTCACCTCGCTCGTCGGTGTGCCCGCGTTCATCGCCGTTCTGTACCGCTCCAGGAGGCAGACATGAGCTCCCCGGCCCCCGTGCCCGAAGGCGGCCGTCTGCGCGCCGAGGCCGTGGTGCGCCGGATCGGTGAGCGCACCGTGCTCGACGGAGTCACCCTCGACCCGCGTCCGGGGGAGACCGTCGGTCTGTTGGGTCCCAACGGTTCCGGTAAATCCACCCTCCTCCGGATCCTCGCCGGGGTCCTCGGCCCCACCGCAGGCACGGTCACCCTCGACGGGGACCCGTTGCCGCGCGTGGGCCGCCGGGCCGTGGCGCGGCGTGTGGCCGTGGTCCAGCAGAACTCCCACACCCAGACCGAGATGACCGTCCGCGACGTCGTCGCCCTCGGACGGATCCCCCACCGCCGTGCGTGGGCCCCGGCCACCGCCGACGACCGGCGCGCGGTCGACACGGCTCTGGGACGAACCGGCCTCGCCGGCCGCGCCGAACAGCCCTGGCACACCCTTTCCGGTGGAGAACGCCAACGGGTCCAGATCGCCCGTGCCCTGGCTCAGGAACCCAGTGAGCTCCTGCTCGACGAGCCCACCAACCATCTCGACATCCAGTACCAGCTCGACCTGTTGGAACTGGCCGTGAGCCTGCCGGTCACCACGGTGATCGCGCTGCACGACCTCAACCTGGCCGCGATGTACTGCGACCGGCTCCTCGTGCTCCGGGACGGCCGGGCCGTGGCGGAGGGCACTCCGGGGCAGGTGCTGACCCCGGAGCTCATCGGCGAGGTCTACGGGGTCCGTGCGGAGGTCACCTTCGACGGTGACCGTCCCGCGATCCGGTTCCTGCGGCGCCGGGACACGCCCCTGTGACCGGGGGTGAGTAGAAGTCGTCGCATTGTCGCCCTGCGTGGGCAGGGGCATGCGCGAGTCCGGGCCCCGTCGTGCACCGTTCATCCGACGCCGGTTAGTGTGTGAGCTCTTCGTTCGTGGCACAGGAACCCGGTGCGAGTCCGGGGCGGTTCCGCCACTGTGAAGCCTCCGAGAGGGGCCAGCCAGACACTGTCCGCGAACGGTCCGACCAACGACGGGGCGAGAACCCCTGGGGAGGAAGCCGACCATGACGGTACGGGTCGCTCTGCTTTCCACGTCCGACACCGATCTGCTCTCAGCGCGGTCCAGTGGCGCCACGTACGTGTGGGCCAACCCCTCGCGCGCATCGGAGACCGAACTCACCGACGCCGTCGAGGGCGCCGACCTCGTCGTGGTGCGGCAGTTGGGTTCCCCGCACGACCTGTGGCCGGGCCTGGCCGCGGTCCGCGAGCGCGGCACCCCGCTGGTGGTGATCAGCGGTGAACAACAGCCCAGCGCCGAGCTGATGGAACACTCCACGGTCCCGATGGGCGTGGTCACCGACGCCCACCGGTACCTGGCCGAGGGCGGGCCCACCAACCTCGCCCGCCTGCACGCGTTCCTGTCCGACACCGTGCTGCTGACCGGCGAGGGGTTCGAACCTCCGCACCACGTGCCCCTGTGGGGCACGGCCGAACGCGAGTACCCGCAGGACCCGTCCCTGCCCGAGGTCGGCATTCTCTACTACCGCGCCCACGAGGCCGGCGGGAACACCGCGTTCGCGCACGCCCTGGCCGACGCGGTCGACGCCACCGGACGGGCCGTGGGCGTTCCGGTCTTCGCCGGTTCCCTGCGTTCGGCGCCCGACGACCTGTTCGAGGCGCTGCGCCGCTTCGACCTCCTCATCGTGACGGTCCTGGCCGCCGGCGGCAGTACCCCCGCCTCCGCGAGCGCCGGTGGGGACGACGAGGCCTGGGACGTGGAACGCATCGCCGCCCTCGACGTCCCGGTCCTGCAGGGGCTGTGCCTGACCAGCTCCCGCGCCGACTGGGTGGAGACCGCCGAGGGGGTCAGCCCGCTCGACTCCGCCACCCAGGTCGCGATCCCCGAGTTCGACGGCCGCATCATCACCGTGCCGTTCTCCTTCAAGGAGATCGACGAGGACGGGCTGCCCCGCTACACCGCCGACCCCGAGCGTTGCGCCCGCCTGGCCGGGATCGCCGCCTCCCACGCCCGCCTGCGCCACGTCCCGGCCGCCGAGAAACGCATCGCCGTCGTTCTGTCGGCCTACCCGACCAAACACGCCCGGATCGGCAACGCGGTCGGTCTCGACACCCCCCGTTCCCTGGTGCGCCTGCTGCGGCGCCTGCGTGCGGAAGGCTACGACCTGGGCGACCCCGACGCCCTGCCCGGCCTGGACCTGCCCGACGACACCGAGGCCGGCGACAAGCTCATGCACACCCTCATCGAGGCCGGCGGCCAGGACGAGGACTGGCTCACCACGGCCCAGATGACCGAGGCGCAGGTGCGCATCACCCCCGAGCAGTACGCCGAGTGGACCGAGCACCTCCCGTCCTCCCTCAAGGACGCCATGGCCCAGACCTGGGGTCCCGCCCCGGGCAAGCTCTACGTCAACGACGAGGGCGAACTCGTCCTGGCCGCGCTCCGGGCCGGAAACGTCGTGGTCCTGGTCCAGCCCCCGCGCGGTTTCGGCGAGAACCCCATCGCGATCTACCACGACCCCGAGCTGCCCCCGAGCCACCACTACCTGGCCGCCTACCGGTGGCTGGAGCACGGGTTCGGCGCCGACGCCGTCGTCCACCTCGGCAAGCACGGGTCGCTGGAATGGCTCCCGGGCAAGGACGCCGCCCTGTCCGCCGACTGCGGGCCCGACGCGGCCCTCGGCGACCTGCCGCTCATCTACCCGTTCCTGGTCAACGACCCGGGTGAGGGCGCCCAGGCCAAGCGCCGCGCACACGCCACCATCGTCGACCACCTCGTCCCGCCCATGGCCCGCGCCGAGAGCTACGGCGACATCGCCCGCCTGGAACAGCTCATGGACGAGCACGCCAACATCGCCGCGATGGACCCGGCCAAACTCCCCGCGATCCGCGCCGAGATCTGGTCGCTCATGCGCGCCGCCGAACTCCACCGCGACCTGGGGCTGGAGGAGCGCCCCGACGACGAGGAGTTCGACGACTTCCTGCTCCACGTCGACGGCTGGCTGTGCGAGATCAAGGACACCCAGATCCGCGACGGCCTGCACGTGCTCGGCGAGGCGCCGGAGGGCGAACCCCGGGTCAACCTCGCCCTGGCCGTCCTGCGCGCCGCCCAGGTCTGGGGCGGGATCGGCGCCGCCGTGCCCGGACTCCGCTCCGCCCTGGGCCTGAAGGGGGACGCCCCCACGAACGAGGTCGACGAGGCCGAGGCGCGCGCCCGTGAACTGGTCGAACGGATGGAGGAGGCCGGCTGGGACCGTTCCGCGGCCGCAGACCTGCACGAGGACCCCGACGTGCGCCGGGTCCTGGAGTTCGCCGCCGACCAGGTCGTGCCCCGTCTCGCCCGCACCACCGACGAACTCGATCACCTCACCCACGCCCTCGACGGCGGGTTCGTCCCGGCCGGGCCCTCCGGCTCGCCCCTGCGCGGGCTGGTCAACGTGCTGCCGACCGGACGGAACTTCTACACCGTCGACCCGCGCGCCGTACCCTCCCGCCTGGCCTGGGAGACCGGTCAGGCCATGGCCGAATCCCTGTTGAGCCGGCACATGGAGGAGACCGGGACTTACCCCGGGTCCGTGGGCCTGTCGGTGTGGGGCACCTCCGCGATGCGCACCTCCGGCGACGACGTGGCCGAGGTCCTGGCCCTGCTCGGGGTCCGCCCCGAGTGGGACGAGGCCTCCCGCCGGGTCAAGGAGCTCGACGTCGTCCCGCTCGGGGAACTGGGCCGCCCGCGCATCGACGTGACCGTGCGCATCTCGGGGTTCTTCCGCGACGCCTTCCCCCACGTGGTCGCCATGTTGGACGACGCCGTGGCCCTGGTCGCCGACCTCGACGAAGCCGACGAGGACAACTACGTGCGCGCCCACGCCCGCGCCGACCTGGCCGACCACGGCGACCACCGCCGGGCCACCACCCGGATCTTCGGTTCCGCGCCCGGCTCCTACGGGGCCGGGATCCTGCAACTCGTGGAATCCGGGAACTGGCACGACGACCGCGATCTCGCCGAGGTGTACACGGCCTGGGGCGGTTACGCCTACGGGCGCGGCCTCGACGGCGTCCCGGCCGCCGACGACATGCGCACCAACTACCGGCGCATCAAGGTCGCCGCGAAGAATGTCGACAGCGCCGAGCACGACATCGCCGACTCCGACGACTACTTCCAGTACCACGGCGGCATGATCGCGACCGTGCGCGCGCTCTCGGGCGCCGACCCCAAGGCCTACGTCGGTGACTCCACGACCCCCGACGCGGTGCGCACCCGGCCGCTCGCCGACGAGACCGCCCGGGTGTTCCGCGCCCGGGTGGTCAACCCGCGCTGGATCGCGGCGATGCGGCGCCACGGGTACAAGGGCGCCTTCGAACTGGCCGCGACCGTCGACTACCTCTTCGGCTTCGACGCCACCGCCGGGGTCGTGCACGACTGGATGTATGAGAAGCTCGCCGCCGAGTACGTGCTCGACGAGGAGACCCAGGAGTTCATGCGCCGCTCCAACCCGTGGGCGCTCAACGGCATCGTCGAGCGCCTGAACGAGGCGGCCCGGCGCGGCCTGTGGGCCGAACCGGCCCCGGAGACCCTCCAGGCGTTGTCCGAGGTGTACCTCGAGGTCGAGGGCGACATCGAGGAACGGTCCGAATGAGGGTCCGTGTCATCGGGATCGGCATGGGTCCGCAGCAGCTCACCCCGGAGGCCGCCGCCGCGCTGCGCGGATGCGATTACGCGGTGGCGGCCCGCAAACGGGAGGACGACGGGCTGTTCGAGCTGCGGCGGGCCGTGTGCGAGGCCCACGGGTTGCCGTTGGTGGCCGTTGCCGACCCCGAACGCGACCGCGACGCACCGGCCGACTACCGGGCGGCGGTCGCCGACTGGCACGAGGCGCGGGTGCGCGCCTTCGAGCAGGTGCTGGCAGAACGGGGCGGAAGCGCGGCCTTCCTGGTCTGGGGCGATCCGTCCCTGTACGACTCGGTGCTGCGGATCGTGGCGCGCATCGGCGAGCGGGGCGAGGTTCCCGTGGAGTACGACGTGCTGCCCGGGATCAGCGCCCCGCAGCTCCTCGCGGCCCGGCACCGGCTCGTGCTGCACGAGGTCGGCCGGCCGGTCCACGTCACCCCGCAGCGCAGGTTGGCGGAGGCCGTGGCCGCCGGGCAGGACAACATCGTCGTCGTGCTCGGGGCCCGGCCCGCCTTCCAAGGGCTGGAGGAGTGGTCGGTCTGGTGGGGTGCCAACCTCGGGACCGGCACCGAGGAACTGGTCGCCGGACGCGTCGCCGACGTGCTCCCGGAGATCGGTGCGGCCCGGGCCCGCGCGAAGGAACGGGCCGGCTGGGTCATGGACACCGCGTTGCTGAGGAGGCCCTCGTGAGCGGGACGCGCGCGCAGAAGGACCGCGGGGGCGGTGGTCTGCTGGTGGCCGGTGCGACCTCCGACGCCGGCAAGAGCGTCCTCACCACCGGATTGTGCCGAGCCTTCGCCCGCCGCGGCGTGAAGGTCGCGCCGTACAAGGCCCAGAACATGTCCAACAACTCCATGGTCTGTCACGGGCAGGACGGGCGCCCCGCGGAGATGGGCCGGGCCCAGTGGGTACAGGCGCTGGCGGCGGAGGCGACCCCGGAGCCCGCGATGAACCCGGTGCTGCTCAAACCCGGCACCGACCGGCGCAGCCACGCCGTGCTCATGGGCCACCCCGCCGGGGACCTGTCCTCCACCGGCTGGGAGCAGGGGCGCCGACATCTGGCGAAGGCCGCCCACGCGGCCTTCGACGACCTGGTCTCCCGCTACGACGTCGTCGTGGCCGAGGGGGCAGGCAGCCCGGCCGAGATCAATCTGCGCGCGGGCGACTACGTGAACATGGGGTTGGCCCGCCACGCGGGGATACCCGCGGTGGTGGTCGGCGACATCGACCGCGGCGGGGTCTTCGCCGCGCTCTACGGCACGGTCGGCCTGCTGGAGGCCGCCGACCAGGCGTTGATCCCGGGTTTCGTGGTCAACAAGTTCCGGGGGGACCCCGGGCTGCTGCGGCCGGGACTGGCGGACCTCGAACGCCTCACCGGCCGCCGGGTGTACGGCACGCTGCCGTGGGACCCCGAGGTGTGGCTCGACTCCGAGGACGCCCTCGACCTGACGGCGCGCCGGTCCGGGGACGAGGCGGAGGGCGGGGCCGGGCCCGTGCGCCGCGTCGCGGTGGTGCGCCTGCCGCGGATCAGCAACTTCACCGACGCCGACGCCCTCGGGTTGGAACCGGGGATCGACGTCGTGTTCGCCTCCTCCCCGCAGGACCTGTCCGACGCGGACCTGGTGGTGCTGCCCGGGAGCCGCTCCACCCTCGCCGACCTGGCGTGGCTGCGCTCGCGCGGCCTCGACCGGGCGTTGCACGAGCACGTGCGGCGCGGGCGGCCGCTGCTCGGGGTGTGCGGCGGGTTCCAGATGCTCGGCAGGAGCATCGCCGACACCGGCGGTGTCGAGGCCGAGCCCGGTGCGCGCGCGGAAGGGCTCGGACTGCTCGACGTATGTACGGACTTCACGGCCGACAAGACCCTGCGCCTGCCGTCGGGGACCGCGCTCGGGGCGCCCGCGCACGGGTACGAGATCCACCACGGACGGATCACCGTCGGGAACGGGGACGAGGAGTTCCTGGGCGGGGTCCGTTCGGGAAACGTCTACGGGACCATGTGGCACGGGAGCCTGGAGGGCAACGCCTTCCGGGCCGCTTTCCTGGGCCGCACCCTCGGCCGTGAACCCTCCGGCACGGACTTCCCCGCTGCCCGGGAACAGCGGCTGGACCTGCTCGGGGAACTGGTGGAACGCCACCTCGACGTCGGCGCGCTGCTCGACCTGGCACGGTCCGGCGCACCCGGCGGTATGCCCGTGCTCGCACCCGGGGGCGACCGATGAGACTGCTCCTGCTGGGCGGGACCTCCGAGGCCCGCGAGCTCGCCGCGCTCCTGGTGGAGGCCGGCGTGGACGTCACCACTTCCCTCGCCGGGCGGGTGGCCCGCCCGCGCCTGCCGGTCGGCAAGGTCCGTATCGGCGGTTTCGGGGGCGTCGACGGACTGCGCGAGGCACTGACCGCCTACGACGCCGTGGTGGACGCGACGCACCCCTTCGCTCGCGGGATGAGCGCCAACGCGGACGCCGCCTGCGCCGGAAGGCTCCCCCTGCTCCGGCTGGAACGCCCCCCGTGGGAGCCCGACCGGGCATGGCACTACACCGACACCCACGAGGAGGCCGCGGACCGGGCCGCCGAGCTGGGCGCACGCCCCTTCCTGACGGTCGGGCGCCAGGAACTCGCCCGGTTCGTGCCCGCCCTGGGGGAACGGGAAGTGCTCGCGCGGGTCGTGGACGAGCCCGATCTGGAACTCCCGGAACCTTGGCGTCTGGTGACCGGACGCGGGCCCTACACCCTCGACGGCGAACACGGCCTCATGCGGGAGCACGGCGCCGGGGTCCTCGTCACCAAGGACGCGGGCGGCACCTACACCTGGCCGAAGATGGAAGCGGCGCGGCTCCTCGACGTGCCCGTCGTGGTGGTGCGGCGCCCGGACGGATCCGCGGGGACGACCACGGTCCACGACGTGCGGGAGGCCCTCACCTGGGTGCTCGCCCGGCGATGAGGGCCGTGCCCGCCGCGACCAGGGCGGCGTACGCGCCCACCCGGCGGGCCAGGGCGGTGCTGCGTGCGACGTCCCTCGGTTCGGCCGGGCGTCCGTCCCCGAGGACGGGGCGGTGCTCGGTCCGGGCCCCGTACCGGCTGGTGCCGCCCAGCCGGACCCCGAGCGCGCCCGCGAAGGCCGACTCCACCACCCCGGCGTTGGGGCTGGGGTGGTGTCCGGCATGGTCCCGCCAGCAGCGCAGCGCCGGGCCCGTCCGGCCCGGCGCCGCAACGGCCGCCAGGAGTCCGCTGAGCCGTGCCCCGGGGTGGTTGAGCAGGTCGTCCAGACGAGCCGAGGCCCAACCGAACCGTTCGTAGCGGGCGTTGCGGTGCCCGACCATGGCGTCGAGTGTGTTCGATGCACGATGGGCCAGCAGCCCCGGCACCCCGGCCGAGGAGCCCCACACGAGCGGGGCGACCACGGCGTCGGAGGTGTTCTCCGCGACCGACTCGACGACGGCTCTGGACACCTCCGAGGCGTCGAGAGTGCTCGTGTCCCGCCCCACCAGTGCCCTCAGACGCTCGCGTGCGCCGGACAGGTCGCCGTCCTCGAGCAGATCGTGCACGGCCGTGGCCTCCCGCTCCAGGGAACGACCACCCAACACCGCCCACGTGGCCAGCGCCGTGAGGGCGGCGCGGGCGGACGGGCGGCCGTCGGTGGCCCGTTCCGCGGCGGCCCCGAGCCCGGCGGCGGCGCCCACGAGGAACACGGTGTGCACGGTGCCGCGCGCGCGGGAATCGGTGTACAGACGGCGTTCCAGAGCGGTCGCGGCGTTGCCGAACCCCGCGACCGGGTGGAACCGGCGGGGATCTCCCAGGAGCCGGTCGGCGGCGTACCCCATGAGGAGCCCGACCGCACGCGCGCCCCTCATGTGTGTACCTCGCACCGGGTCTCCTCCGCACCCGGGAGGTCGACCAGAGCCTTGAGCAGGCGCTGGGTGACCTCCCGAGGCCGTACGGCCACGCGGACCCAGGAGGCGTCGAGCCCCGGGAAGGTGTCCGCGCGCCGCACCGCGATGCCCTGTTCCCGCAGATGACGGTGGGCTCCGTGCCCCGCCCGCACCAGGACGAACGGTGCCCGGGACGGAACGAACGCCACCCCGGCCCCACACAGCCCGCTCTGGAGCTCGGCGCGCTGCTCCTGCAGGGTCAGTGCCCGCTCGGCCGCCTCGACGGTGGCCTGCGGGCTCATGCAGGCCACCGTCGAGGCGATCGCGGGGGTGGAGAGCGACCACGGGGTCTGGGCACGGGCGAGCTCGGCCACGACGGCTTCGTCGCCGACGACGTATCCGGCGCGCAGGCCCGGGATGGACCAGTGTTTGGTGAGGCTGCGCAGCACCACGAGGCCGGGAAGCCTCTCACCCGCCAGGGATTCGGGCTCGCCGGGGACCGCGTCCATGAACGCTTCGTCCACGGCCACCACACGCCCCGGATGGCACAGGCGGCGCAGTGTGTCGGCCGGGTGCAGGAGCCCCGTGGGGTTGGTGGGGTTGCCGACGACCACCAGGTCGGCGTCCTCGGGGACCGCGTCCGGGTCGAAGGCGAACCCGTCCTCGGACCGGCAGAGCACGGTCGTGACGGTGTGTCCGGCCTGCTCCAGGGCGGCGTGCGGTTCGGTGAACTGGGGATGCACCACCACCGGACGCCGCCACGGGCGCACCCGCGCGAGCAGGGTGAAGGCCTCCGCCGCGCCCGCCGTCGGCAACACCTCGCCGGTGCGGCGGTCGTGCCGACGCGCGATCGCCGTCCGTGCGGGTCCCGCGTCGGGATAGCTGCCCACGTCGTCGAGGCTCGCCCGCAGCGCCCGGTCCAGCCACGCGGGACGCGGGCCGGCGTAGACGTTCACGGCGAGATCGATGAGCCCGGAGCCCACCTCCCGGTCCCCGTGGTGGCGGAGCGGATCCGCCACCGGTGCTTCGTCGGGGGTGGCCCCGGCCGCCCCCCGGGCACGTGCCGAGGAGGCCGCCGAGGCCGCGCGGACGGGGGAGAGCGGAGCGGCAGCGTGCACCGCTGCGGCGAAGCGTTCCGCCGACCGCGGATGACCGGCCCAGTGGACGTGCAGATAGGAGGCGTGCAAGGTCGGGGACGCGAACCCCTCGGCCGCCCCGTCGATCTCCCAGGCCGGGGAGAGCGCAGAGGCATCCGTGCCGCCGGCCCCGGGCGTCAGCTGCGTCCGGTGGAACTCGTGCCCGGTGACCCGGTCGCCGACCCGCGTCAGCAACGTGTCCGCGGCCGCGACCGCCTCCGGGTACCGCAGCGTCAGCCGCCGGCTCATCCGCGCGTCCGCGTCCACGGCCCCGGCCATGGGCTCCCCGTCCAGGGTCCGGGCCAGGTACAGCATCCCCGCGCACTCGGCGACCGTCGGGACCCCGGAGCGCACCGCCTCCCGCAGCTCGCCCAGCAACGCGCGGTTGGCGGCGAGCTCACCCGCGTGCACCTCGGGGAACCCGCCGCCCAGGTACAGCCCGCGCGTGCCCGCCGGCAGCGCGGTGTCCTCCAGCGGATCGAAGGCCTCGACCCGGCACCCGGCCGCCGTCAGCAGCTCCTCGGTCTCGGCGTACCGGAACGTGAACGCCCGCCCGCCGGCGACCGCCACCACGGGACGCCCGTCGGACCCGGCCCCTGAACCCGCCCCCGCGACCGCCTCCTCCGGCGACCACGGGTGCTCCTCCAACGCGGGCGCGGCCCCGGCCACGTCCATCACCGCGCCCAGGTCGACCTGGTGCGCGATCTGCTCGGCCATCCGCTCGACGACCGCCGCTGCACCGTCCCGCTCACCGGCCGGGACCAACCCCAGGTGGCGCGAGGGTGAGGCCATGCCTTCGTCGCGGCCTACCACACCGAGCACCGGCAGGCCCGAGGGTTCCAACGAGCGCACGATCTCGGCGGTGTTGCGCTCCGACCCCGCCCGGTTCAGGATCACCCCGGCGACCTCGACCGCCGGATCGAAGGCGGCCATCCCGGCGACCAGTGCGCCCGCCGAACGCGACATCCGCGCCACGTCCACGACCAGCACCACGGGGGTGCGGGTCAGGGCCGCCACGTGCGCCGACGACGCGAACCCGTCCGTGCCGAGCCGCCCGTCGTGCAGGCCCATGACCCCTTCGACCACGGCCACGTCCGCTCCGCGCGCCCCGTGCAGCAGCAGCGGCGCGACACGTTTTTCCCCGACCAGGTGCGGGTCGAGGTTGCGGCCCGCACGCCCGGTGGCCAGGGCGTGGTAGCCCGGATCGATGTAGTCGGGACCCACCTTGTGCCCGCTCACGGCGAGCCCGGAACCGCGCAGGGCCGCCATGAGCCCCGTCGCCACCGTCGTCTTGCCCTGCCCGGTCATCGGCGCGGCCACCATGAGCCGGGGGAGGACGTTCGTTCCCGAACCCGGGCCGGAACCCGAACCGTCCGGGCACCTCACCACTCGATCCCCCGTTGGCCCTTGCGGCCGTTGTCCATCGGGTGCCTGACCTTGCCCATCTCCGTGACCAGGTCGGCCGCCTCCATGAGTCGGGGATCGGCCCGCCGCCCGGTGATGACCACGTGCTGGCGCCCCGGCCGGTTCGCGAGGGTCTCCACGACGTCGTCGACGTCGATCCACCCCCACACCAGCGGGTAGGTGAACTCGTCCAGCACGTACAGGTCGTGCCGCTCCTCGGCCAGCCGGCGCTTGATCTCCGCCCAGCCCTCGGCAGCGGCCGCCGCGTGGTCCTCCTCGCCGTCCTTGCGGCGGATCCACGACCACCCGGAACCCATCTTGTGCCACTCGACCGGGCCGCCCTCGCCGGTCTCCTCGTGCAGCTTCCCGAGGCGCTCCAGTACGGTCTGCTCGCCGATGCGCCACTTCGCCGACTTCACGAACTGGAACACACCGATGTGCCAACCCTGGTTCCAGCTGCGCAGCGCCAGCCCGAACGCCGCAGTCGACTTGCCCTTCCCGTCACCGGTGTGCACGGCGAGCAGCGGCTGGTGCCGGCGCTGTCGGGTGGTGAGTCCGTCTTCGGGGACCACGGACGGCTGGCCCTGAGGCATCAGGCGGCCCTTTCTCGTACGGCAGTGTTGAGTGCGTCGGCGTTGATCTCGCCGACCGGAAGGTGTTCTGCGCCCAGGCGGGCGGCGAGGCCGAGGGCAAGGCCCAGGCGCATCGGCCCGGACTCGCTGTCGACGACGACGGTGGAGATCTCCTGCCCGGCGATGTGGTCCGCCGCGGCCAGCGACCGCGCGACCGCGCCCTTCGCGCCGGTGGCCCGACCGTCGGTGACCAGGACCAGCAGCGGGCGCAGACGCGGGTCGCGCCGCTGCTCGCGCCGCAGCACCCGGTCGGCCTCCAGCAGTCCCTCGTCCAGGGGCGTTCGGCCGCCGGCGGGCATGTCCTCGAGCCGGGCCGCGGCCACGTCCACCGAGTTGGTCGGAGGCAGGACCAGTTCGGCCTGCTGGGCGCGGAAAGTGATGAGCCCGACCTTGTCGCGCCGCCGGTAGGCGTCCAGCAGAAGCGACAGGATCGCGGTCTTGACCTCGCTCATGCGTTTGCGCGCGGCCATCGAACCGGACGCGTCGACGCAGAACAGGATCAGGTTGCTCTCCTGCCCCTCCCGCACCGCGACCCGCAGGTCCTGGGGGCGGATCCGCATCCGCTCGCCCTCCCTGGGCGCGGCGGCCGCGGCGCGCACGGTCTCCACCAGGTGCAGGGAGGACCCGGACCCGGAACCGGGCGGGGCCGCACCGATGCGGCGCCCGCGCCTGCCCACCGCACGGCTGCGCTTGCCGTCGGCGCCCTGCCCCGCGCCGCGCACGGTCAGCTTGCGGGCGCGGTAGGGGGCCGTGGAACCGACGGTGCTCGTTGCGCTGTCCGAAGACGGGGGAGGGGGACCGGCCTCCTCGGAGCCCTCGCCGACGTCCTGCTCCGTGTCGGTGTTCGGGGGCTCGTCGGTCTCCTGGGCCTCGGCGGTGTTGTCCTGGCCGTCGGCGTTCTCGGGGCCCTGGGGTTCGGGGCCCGCCTCATCCGAGGACTGTTCCGGCTGTTCCGGCTGTTCAGGGGTCTGCGAGGGGTCGGAGTCCTCGGGTTCGGACGGCTCGGACGGGTCCTCGGGCGACTCCGGGGGCTGCGGCGGGTCCGGCGGCGGGTCCTCCTCGCCCAGGATCCGGTCGAGCAGCTCCTCGTCCAGCCCAGGAGCGTCGAACGGGTTGCGCCGGCGCCGGTGCGGGAGCGTGAGCAGGGCAGCGCGCCGGATGTCGGCGCGGGTCACCGTCTCCCGGCCGGCCCAGGCCGCGTGCGCGACCGCCACACGCGAGGTCACGATGTCGGCGCGCAGCCCGTCCACCTCGAAGGCCGCGCACACCTCCGCGATCTTCAACAACGCGGCCTCCGACAGGTGCACCCGGTCCAGTGCCCCGCGCGCCTTCGCGATGCGGTCGGCGAGGGCCTCCTCGGCGTCGTGGTACCGGGCGGCGAACCCCCCGGGGTCGGCGTCGTAGGCCATCCGCCGGCGCACCACCTCGGCCCGCGCGACCGGATCGGTCGGCGCGCTCACTTCGACGGTCATACCGAACCGGTCCAGGAGCTGGGGCCGCAGCTCACCCTCCTCCGGGTTCATGGTGCCGATGAGCAGGAACTTGGCCGCGTGCTCCACGGAGAAACCGTCGCGCTCCACCGTCACCCGGCCGGTCGCCGCGGCGTCCAGGAGCAGGTCGACGAGATGGTCGTGGAGCAGGTTGACCTCGTCCACGTACAGGAGTCCGCGATGGGCACGTGCCAGCAGCCCGGGTTCGTAGGCGACCTTGCCGTGCGTGAGCGCCTGCTCCAGGTGCAACGATCCCAGGACCCGGTCCTCGGTGGCACCGACGGGCAGATCGACCAGGTGCACCGGTCGGCTCTCCACGTCCGTACCGGGGCCGAACGGGCCGTCGGGGGAGTGCTGCGCGGGGTCGGCGGGGTCCACGGAGAAACGGTCGCCCCGGTACACCTCCACCGGGGGCAGCAGCGAGGCGAGCGCGCGCACGGCGGTGGATTTCGCGGTGCCCTTGTGTCCCCGGACCAGTACACCGCCGATCTCCGGGGACACACTGGTGAGGACGAGGGCCAGTCCGAGGTCGTCGAGCTGCTCGGAATCGCAGCCCACGATCGCGGAGAAGGGGTAATGCGCAGGCCATTGAGGCATGGTGAGGCTCCCGCTCGTGTTCGCCATCGGTCGGAGGGCGGGCGCGAGGCCGGTCTTCGGACTTTCCGGGTCCCCTCGTAAGGGGCCCGAATCACCGCAGCGGGCCTGTGCCGGACTCTCACCGGCTTCCCAGATTCTCCCCGGTCGCCGTTCCCGCCGTTTCCGACGGTTGGGGTCCCGGGGCACCTCGTGCCTGTGCCCGCCACGATAACGTCACGCCCATGACGGACGACACGCGCCCTCCACTCCAGCCCCGGATCACCGTTCTCGGGGTCGGTGCCCAGGGCTGGGACGGGCTCCCGGAACGTGCACGCCGACTCGTCCTGGACGCGGACGCGGTCCTGGGCGGACGCCGGCACCTGGCGATGCTTCCGGCCCGGCCCGGACAACGGCGGGAACCCTGGCCCTCACCTCTGCGGGAGGCACTACCGGATCTGTTGTCCTCGCTCGGGGACGGTTCCGTGGTCGCGCTCGCCTCCGGGGACCCCTTCGTCTCCGGTATCGGCACCACGCTCGTCGACCTGCTGGGGGCCGGTGCGGTGCGGGTGGAACCGGCCGTGTCCTCGGTCTCCCTGGCCCGCGCCCGCATGAACTGGCCCTCGGAACAGTGCACCGTGGTCAGCCTGGTCGGACGGGATCCCCGTTCGGTGCTGCGCCACCTGGGGCCCGGCCGGCGTCTCCTGGTGCTCTCCTCGGGGCCGGAGACCCCCGTGCAGGTCGCCGCCCTGCTGACCGGGGCCGGCCACCCCGCCTGCCGAATGACCGTGCTCGCCGACCTGGGATCGGCGGCCGAGTCACGCCTGGAAGGCACCGCGGACACCTGGTGCGCCGCGCCCCCGACGGATGTTCCGGCCCTGCACGTGCTCGCCCTGGAGACGGTCGACGCGGCCGGGTACGGGCTGTTCCCGGGACTGCCCGACGACGCCTTCGAACATGACGGGCAACTGACCAAACGCGACCTGAGGGTCTCGGCGCTCGCCCGCCTGGCGCCCTCGCCGGGGGAGCACCTGTGGGACGTGGGCGCCGGCGCAGGGTCGGTCGGTGTCGAGTGGATGCGCGCCCACCCCTCCTGTACCGCCACAGCGGTCGAGTCCGGGGCCGAACGTGCCGCGCGTATCGGGCGTAACGCCGGGATGCTCGGGGTGCCCGGGTTGCATGTGGTGCACGGTCGGGCCCCGCAGGACCTGGACGGGCTGCCCGCCCCCGACGCCGTCTTTCTCGGCGGGGGAGCGACCCGCCCGGGGGTGCTCGACACGTGCCTGGGCGCGCTGCGGCCGGGTGGGCGCCTCGTCGTCCACGGGGTCACCCTGGAGACCGAGCAGTTGCTGGCCGGGGCCTACCGCGAACACGGCGGGGAACTGACCCGGATCGCCGTGGAGACCACTGCGCCGGTCGGGACGTTCACCGGCTGGAGCCCGGCCCGTACCGTCACACAGTGGTCGCTGGTGCTCTGAACGGGGGAACAGGTGCGCTCAGCCACACGAGGGGCTGGGCCCCAGCGCACGTGCACCTGCGCTGGGGCCCAGCCCCGATCCCCCGCCAAATCCCCGTCTCCCCGCCCCGTTGCTCCGATGACGGCCTCCGTCCCCGCCAACCGTCAACGAAGCACACGCTCAGCCTCAGCCGCGGGGCCGCTCGGGGTCGTACAGGAACGACTCGCCCCCGGTCCCGGGAGTCAGCGCGCGCCCCACGAGGACCACGGCGGCCTGCCGGAATCCGGCCTCCTCCACGGCGTCGGCGATATCGCCCACGGTCCCGTGCAGCACCGCCTCCTCCGGGCCGCCCACCCGGTGGGCGACCACGACCGGGCAGCCCGCTCCGTACTCCGGTTCGATCCGTTCCATGAGCTCCCGCACCCGCCGGATCGCCAGGTGCAGCACCAGTGTGGCCCGGGTCGCCGCGAACGCCTCCAACGTCTCCGTGTCCGGCATCGCGCTCGACCGTGACCGTGTCCGGGTCAGTACCACCGACTGAGCCACCAACGGCACGGTCAGCTCCCGCCCCACCAGCGCCGACGCGGCTGCGTAGGCGGGCACTCCCGGGGTGACGTCCCACGGGACGCCGCGGGCGTCGAGCCGGCGGGTCTGTTCCGACAGAGCCGAGTACACCGACGGGTCCCCGGACGTGAGCCGCACGGTGTCCAGACCCTCGGCGTGCGCGGAGACCAGGCGTTCGGTGATGCGGTCCAGGTCGAGTCCCTGCGTGTCGACCAGTTCGGCACCGGGCGCACAGTGGTCCAGGACCTCCGGGTCCAGGTACGTGCCCGGGTAGAGCACCACGTCCGCCGCGGCGAGCATGCGGGTGGCACGCACCGTCAACAGGTCGGCGGTGCCGGGGCCGGACCCCACGAAGTGCACGGTCACGCTTCCACCCGACTTTCCACCCACCTGGGGGTCCATACACGCCCCGCCTCGGAGACGCGGGTCCCACTCGCACCGACGATCACCAGGCACCGCATGTCCACCGTCGCCGGGTCCAGTTCGCCCAACGTCGTCACCTCCAGGGTCTCGCCCTCACGTCCCACGCTCCGGCCCACGACCACCACGGTCTCCGGTGTCCGGTGCTCCAGCAGGAGCCGGCGTGCGGTGGCGATCTGCCCGGTCCGGGAGCGGGAGGCCGGGTTGTAGACAGCCAGCGCCAGATCGGCCTCGGCGACCGCACGCAACCGGCGTTCGATCACCTCCCACGGTTTGAGCCGGTCCGAGAGACTCATCACCGCGAAGTCCCCGCCGATCGGGGCGCCCGCACGTGCGGCCACGGCCTGGACGGCGCTCACCCCGGGCAGCACCCGCACCGGCACGTCCCGGTACACGGGGTCCTCCGCTGCCTCGAACACGGCCGTGGCCATGCCGAAGACGCCCGCGTCCCCGCCGGAGACCACAGCGACGCGTTCGCCCTTGCGCGCCAGGTCGAGGGCCAGGCGCGCGCGGTCGAGTTCCACGGTGTTGCCGGAGGCGTGCCGGGTCAGCCCGGCCCGTTGCGGGACCCGGTCGACGTAGGGGCCGTACCCCACCACGTGGTCGACCTCGGCCAGTGCGGCGGAGGTCTCGGCGGTGAGCCAGCGGTCCGGTCCCGGACCCAGGCCGACGACCAGGAGTTCGGCGGCCGAGGTGATCGGCTCGAAGAGCTCAGCCCCGGGCCCACCGGCCGTCCCGGACCCGCCGGCCGCTCGGGACCGGGTTCCGTTCCTGCTGTCCCCGGTCACCAGGATCACCGAGAAGTAGGGGACCGTCGCCGGGTCGACCTCTGTGACCGGCAGCCGTCGCTCCTCCGCCATCGACGCGCGTTCCACGTAGACCGCGTGCTCCAGGCGCCCGGCCGCCTCCAGGGCACGCCGGACCGCGGGGAACGTGCGCCCCAACTTCATCACCACGGCCGCGTCGGTCCCGGCCAGGCGCCGGGCCAGCTCCGGTTCGGGCAGGGTCCCCGGCAGCACCGTGAGCACGTCGGTCTGCCTGGCCAGGGGCGACTCCGCAACCGAGGTGGCGGCGGAGAACGCGGGCACACCCGGCACGATCCCGGTCGGGTACCGCTGCGCGAGCCGGTCGTGCATGTACATGTACGAGCCGTAGAACAGCGGGTCGCCCTCGGCGAGCAGCACGACGTCCCGTCCGGCGTCCAGGTGCGCGGCCAAACGGCGGGCGGAGCGCTCGTAGAAGTCGGAGAGCGCGCCCGTGTACCCGCCCGGGTGGTCGGTCGTGCCGGTCGTCACCGGGTAGGTGAGCTCTTCCTCGATCGCCGCGTCCGGGATGAGGTCTGCGGCGATCCGGCGGGCGTTGGAGCTCTTCCCCGCGCCCGCGTGGTAGGCGACCACGTCGGCCCCGGAGATGAGTCGGGCTGCTTTGAGCGTGATGAGTTCGGGGTCGCCGGGGCCGACGCCGACACCGTGGAAACGGCCGGTCACTCTTCCTCCTTGGCAAGTGCGTTCAGGGCCGAGGAGGTCATCGCGGAACCTCCACGACGGCCGAGGGCGGTCACGTAGGGGACATCGATGCCGTGCCGGTCGGCCAGTTCCGTCAGTGCCTGTTTGGACTCCGCGGCGCCGATGAACCCGACCGGGCAGCCGACGATCACGGCCGGGCGCGGTGCCCCGTCGATCAACATCTCCAGCAGGTGGAACAGTGCGGTGGGTGCGTTGCCCACGGCCACCACGGCCCCCTCGAGCACCGGTTCCCACAGCGAGACCGCGGCTGCGGACCGGGTGGTGCCCCATTCCCGGGCGAGGCCGGGTACTCGGGGGTCGGACAGCAGGCACCGCACCTCGTTGTCGGAGGGAAGGCGCGCGCGGGTGACCCCGGACGCGACCATGCCCGCGTCGCACAGGATCGGGGCCCCGGAATTCAGGGCGCTCCGGGCCGCCGCGACCAGTCCGGGGTGGATGACCAGGTCCCTGGCGAGGTCCACCTGTCCGGTGCCGTGGATCATGCGGACCGCGAGTCGTTCGGCGTCCGACGGCAGATGTCCCAGCGAGGCCTCCCGCCGGATCGTGGCGAAGGAGTCGGTGTAGATCGCGGGACCGTTGTCGATGTAGTCGTAGTGCCGGTCCGGTCGGCGAGGGGACGTCAAGATCCACCTCCGGTGTCGGGGACAGGGACAGGGTCGGAAATTCCGGGGACGAGGACGCCGCGCCACGGGGTCACGACGAGGATGCCGTGGCCGGCGGCGCGTGCGTGCTCGGCGAGGGCGTCGACAGCGGAGCGGTCCAGTCCGCTCTCGGGGACGGGGACGTGCCGACCACCCCCGGGCGCAGGCCCGTACGGGAGCGGGGGCGAGGGGTGGGGCAACCGTGGATCGGGAGGTACGAAGCCGGTGAGCGGCTCCGGGAGTTCGGTGACGTGCCATGCGGCGCAAGGACCTTCGCCACGGCGTTCCAGGAACCGGTCGGTGAGTGAGACCAGGGCCTCGGGCGCCTCGTCGAGACCGACCACCGGTCCCCAACGGTCCCCGATCCGGAGCTGGGCGCGGCCTTCGTCCAGGGCGGTCAGCCCCAGGTCGCAGGTGCGCTCCTGCAGGTCGCCCCGGCCGTTGTCCAACACGAAGAGGAAACGGCCGGGGAGCATCGCCCGGTGCGGGGCCGAGCACAGGAGCCGGTCGAGCTCGGCGGCCACGGGGCGCAGGTCGGCCCGTCCGTCCCAGAGCCCCGGGTCCGGGGAGACCATGACGTTGCGCACCAGCTCGTGCGTGCGCGAGGGCAGCAGGCCCGTGGAGCGGAGCGCGTCGACGGCTTCCGGGTCGAGGGCCCCGTCCTGCCCCGGGAGGGCGCGCAGTTGAAGGTTGGCCCGGACGGTGACCCGGACCCGGCCGTCGCCGTACCGTTCCGCGACCTCGCACAGGTCGGACAGGGTCTGCGCGGGGAGGCGGCCGCCGATGAGCCGGAGCCGGATCAGAAGACCGTCGTCGGCCGCCCAGGGACGCAGCGCTCCGGGGCAGCGGTCGCGCCGGGCGCGGGGGCCTTCGCTGTGGCCCTGCTGCGTCGCGGGGGCCGCCCCGCGGCGGTCCGTGGTGGTGCGGTCCGGCTCCGGTCTGCCGGTCGAGGGCATGGATGTCCTTCGCGTCAGGGGCTCCTACGCGTGGCCCGCGGTCGACCTGACGGTGGGTACCGCCAGCGCCAGCAGGTCTTCGGACTCGGGGTCGACCGGGTACGGAACGCCTTCCCGGGGCCGCACGGCCCCAGTGGCCGCCCCGGGGCCATCCACCGGGACGTGTCCGTCCGTCGCCCTCACCGCTGCGCGTCAGTCCCGGATTCGCACCGGGTTCCCTGCTCCACGAGGTGGAGTTCGACTGGCCCGACGAGAGTACCGGGTCCCTCGTGCGCCAGGTCGAGGAGGGGACCGGATGGGCTCCCGCGGCCGTGCGGCGCCGGGGTTCCCACCGGATGAACCGGGCCTCATCCCGTACGCGGGCGTCCGACGAGGAACCACAACAGGGCCCCGATGAAGGGCGCGACGAAGATGAGAACGATCCAGAGGAACTTCGTTCCCAGTCCGATCCGGGCGAACAGAGCACTGAAGAACGCGGCGACGATGAAGACGACCACGGCCAGGCCCAACAGCAGGGCGCCGAACAGCAGCCCGGCCGCGAGCGCGTCCTCGGTGACGGGCAGGCTGCTCAACATCATGAGGGACATGTGGTTCCGTTCCTGGTGAAGGCTTTTGACGAACACTCCTCACGCTAGAACCGCCTCTCCCGCTCCGGCCTCCCCCCGCAGAACGGAACGCACCGCCGCCCAAGGTGGGGGGTCGGCCGCTCCGGGCCAGGCATTCGTGGGACCCGACCCCGACTTTCGTCGGTGGTCCGCCCCGGAACCCGGGGCCACCGGGCGCTCCGCCACGTCACGTCTCAGCCGTGTACGCCCGCTCCTGGATCCCGTACAGCCGCGCGTACCGCCCGCCGCCGGCGACCAGCTCCGCGTGGGTGCCCGCCTCCACGATCCGTCCGCGCTCCATGACCAGCACCAGGTCCGCGCCCGCCACCGTCGAGAACCGGTGCGAGACGACCACGGTGACCGTACCCGTCCCGCGTGCGTGGACCCGCGCCCGCTCCATGTACCGCCGGAAGATCGATTCCTCGCTCGGGGCATCGAGTGAGGCCGTCGGCTCGTCCAACACGAACAACAACGGGTCGCGCCGCATCGACGCCCGCGCCAGGGCCGCACGCTGCCACTGCCCCTCCGAGAGCTCCACACCGCCCAGACGCCGACCCAACTGGGTGTGCACACCCTCGGGCAACCCGGCCGCGATCTCCTCCGCGTCGGCGTCGCGCACCGCCCGTGCCACGGCGTCGGGGTCCCCGATACGGTCCAGGTCACCGAGCCCGACGGTCTCCCCGAAGGTCACCTCGAACCGACCGAAGTCCTGGAACGCGGCGCTGCACCGCGACCGCCACCCTTCTGTGGACATCCCGGCCAGATCGCGGTCCTCCACCCGCACCGTTCCCGTGTCCGGACGGTAGAGCCCCGACAACAGCTTGACCAGGGTCGTCTTGCCCGACCCGTACTCACCCACGACCGCTACGACCGTCCCGGCGGGTAGGTGGGCCGAGATCCCGTCCAACGCCGGCCGATCGGTGCCCGGGTACGTGAAGGAGACCCGGTCCAGGGCCAGGCCGGCGGCCAGTGTGTCCGGTGGTTCCTCGGTGGCCCCCTCACGGGCGAGTTCACCGGCGACATGGTCGCGCAACCACAGGTACGGCTCCACGACCCTCCGGGCCCCGGCCGTCTCCGCCGTCACGGTCACCGTGCCGCGCACCGTCTGCCCCAAGCTCACCGCGAGCATCACGGTCAACACCAGGTCACCGACGGTTCCCTCGCCCCGGGAGGTCTGCACGATCACCACCGCGATACCCCCGGCGAAGGCCGAGACGAACACCAGCCACCCCGCGAAGGTCCACACCGCCGCCCGGGCCCGGGCCCGGAACCGCACCCGCTCGGTCGCCCGCCACGCCTGTTGCCGCAGCCGGTCCAACCGTGCGTCCGCCCCGCTCACCCGGGCCTCCCCGTCCCCGGTCACCCCGGCCACCGTCTCGAACAGGGACCGCTGCAGCCGGTGGCCCTCCGCGCCCTCCACCTCTGCCCTCCGCACGAAGACCTGGCCGCGGCGGTGGGTCCACAGGGGTACGCCCGCCAGCGGGATCAGGCCCAGCAGCAGCGGATGCACCGACCCGAGCAGCACCACCGTGAGCAGCAGCTTCAGCACATGGGAGACGGACAGCAGTACGTTCCAGGCGCTCCGGGCGATCTGGCCGGTGCCGCGCCGGACGATGTCGACCCGGTCGAGGACGTCTCCGCGTTCCAGGTGGGACACCCCCGGCACGGACGCGATCGCACGGTGGACGCGCGGATGGATCCCGAGCCGTCCCGCGCGGTCGGAAACGGTCGTGAGGAGCTCCCCGGTCATGACCTGGAGCGTGCCGGTGAGCGCGTGCGCGACCGCCACACCCACCGCGCCGGCGAGCGCCACCGTGGCCGCGTCCGCGGACGTCGCGTCCACCGTGGTGCGCAGGGCCAACGCGACGGTGGGCACCGCCACGACCGAGAGGGCCAGCACCACCAGCGTCAGGGCGGTCAGGCCCGGGGCGGACCGCCACGAGAGCACCAGGATCTCCCACCACAGGGCGGGCAGGCGCCGCCACACCGGGGGTGTGGGGCGGGGCGCGGGCGAGCTCCGAGTCATGCCTGTTCCCCCTCGTCGGGTCGCGCCGGAGTACCGTCCGTGTCTTCGTCCGCACGACGGAACCGGGCCGCCTGGATCCCGAACAGCTCCGCGTACGTGCCCCGCAGCGCCATCAACTCGCCGTGGGTGCCCTCCTCGGTGATGCGGCCCCCGTCGAGCAGCACGATCCGATCGGCCCGGCGCACCGTCGACAACCGGTGCGAGATGAGCACGATCCCCGCGCCGTCGCGTTGCGCGGCCAGACGCTCGAAGAGCCGGAACTCGGTGCGCACGTCCAGGTGGGCGGTGGGTTCGTCGGCCACCAGGAACCGCGCGCCGGCCCGGACCCCGTACAGCGCGCGGGCCATCGCCACCTGTTGCCACTGGCCCCCGGACAGGTCGACGCCGCCGGTGCGCCCGCGCGAGAGCGGGGTGTCCCAGCCGGTGGGCAGGCGGTCGACGACGTCCGTGAGTTCGGACGCCCGGGCGACGTCCTCCAACGCAGTGCCGTCGTCGGGGCCCTCGGAGGCAGTACCTCCCAGGGTGACGTTCTCGCGCACCGACAGCGGATACCGGTCGAAACCCTGGAAGATCACCGACAGCCGCGACCGCCACCGGTCCGGATCCAACGCCGCCAGGTCCACGCCGTCGACGGTGATGCGCCCGCTCGTGGGCCGGTACAGGCCGCACATGAGCTTGATGAGTGTGGACTTGCCGGCCCCGTTCAGCCCCACGATCGCCAGGAGCTCGCCCGGCCGCACGGTCAGGTCGACCTCGTCCAGGACCGTCCGTTCCGAACCCGGGTAAGCAAAACCCACACCTTCGAACCGGATCTCACCGACCGTGGCGGACGGGACGGCGTCCAGAACGGGGGCGCTCTCGGTGAGGCGCTCGGACAACCGGTCCGTCGACCGGAAGACCCGCCCGGCTCCCGCCAGCTGGTAGAAGTCCAACCCGTTTCCCAGGAGCTGGAACAGCGTCGCCCCCGCCGCCAGCACCGCGGTCTGGGTCGTGACGGTCGTCGCGCCCGCCAGCGCTCCCTGCGTGACCAGGAGGTAGGCCGGGACCAGCCCCAGCAGCATCAGCACGAACATGAGCCACTCGACGCGGAGCCGGTGTTCGATGTGCCGCCACAGCGGACTGTTGGATTCCCGGAGCTGGTGTTGCATCCGGTCGACCATCCAGTCCCGCAGCCCGAAGACCCGGATGTCCTTGCCCTCGGACGCCGAGACGTTGGCCTCGCGCCACACGTCGGTATGGAGTTCCCCGCCGATCGCGACCTCCCACGCGGCCGCGCCCGCGAACGCGAGCCGGTACCGCAGCGCCACCGTGACCAGGGCCGGAACCAGCACGAGCGGAACCAGCCACCACGCGAACGACACCAGGACCGCGCAGGTGAGGGCCGCCCCGCACAGCCCCGCGCCCACCCGGACCGCGGCCGTGGTCCCCTCACCCGGGGTGGTCTCGACACCGTGCTCGGGGTCGGCCCGGACCTGCCGGATCAGCGCCTGTGTCTCCAGGGCCTCCACCGCGCCCAGGTCCGAGGGGGTGCGTGCCGACCGTGCCACCCGGTCGCGGTGCGCGCCGTCGATACGCGAGCGGACCAGGTACTCCAGCGGTTCGGCCGCCGCGTCACCCAGGTGCCCCGCGAGCATCACCAGCGCCAGGAACACCAGCGGGAGGAGAGCCGCCGTGACCGTGTCCCCGCCGGCCGTCCCGGTGGTGGAGAGGGCACCCACGAGCGCGGCGACCGCGACCGCCGTCACCGGGGTGACCAGGCGTTCCATCAGGCGCACCGCGACCAGGGCCGAGGCCGGCCCCGGCCCCGCGTCGCGCAGGGTCCCCACCAGCCGGAGCAGTGTCCGCAGCGCTCGCAGCGCGCTCGATGTCCGTGGTGCGCGCGGTTCCCGTGATACCCGGGAACCCCGGGAAGTCCGTGGTCCCTGCCACGCCCGATCCGGCCCCATCGCGACTCCTCGTCCTCGGGGAAGAAGGTCGCTTCTGCCTACCAGCGCCCGCCCCCGCGCACCCGGGTTCTGTCCACTACCGGACACCCGCCGAGACCTTCACTCCACGCCCCGCCGGGTGCGCTCGGCTTCGCCGCGACCCCAGGACACGTGTGCACAGGGATCCGAGCCGTTCGAATTCCCGCGCGAAGCCTCCGTCGGCCTCCCTCCCCATCGTTGTCCAGTCCTGGTTCAGGCACAGAGCTCAGAGCGTTCCTTGGGCAATCCGTTCGAGGGTGTCTGGGCTGGGAGCTGTTCGTTCCTGGTCGGCGGGGTCGATCCTGCCACCGACCGGGTCCTCGGGGAGGCCGATGCGCTCCCTCAGGGCCTGGGTGGGTGAGAGGTCTCTACCGGCGGCGTCGACGGCCTGCCTCATCCACCACCGCTCCGCCCGCCAAGCGGGAGGTCCCGCGGCCGGGCGGGGGATGTACCAACGAGCGTTTTCGTTATCGGAGGCCCACAAGTAGCCGATGACGGTTCCGCCCAGACGCACGGGGAGGTAGGTGATCTCGCTTTGGGCGACGATTCTGTATCCCGTTTCCACCTTCTCCATGATGAGCGGGCCCCAGTCGCGGCCGTACAGGTGCTCAGGGTCTTGGAGGAGTCTCGTGAGGTCATCCTCCACCGGTTCGAGCTCGGGGTTGAGGAGCTGGTCCAACTCAACCAAGTCGGTGCACGTGTGGAGTTCCGCCTCGGCTGGGATGCCACCGACGCTGGCTTCGGAAGCTACGCCTCGCCACCGTTGGATGGATTCCATGGGAGTCAGTCCCTGTTCGGCGTCCTTCACCAGCCGTTTGCCCCAAGTTTCGCTGGCACTGAGCCTGGTTTCAAGGTCGGTGGCTTCCATGATTGCGAGGAATTTGGCGTTGCGCTCGCCCTGCGTCAGCAGGGCGGCGATGGGCCTGCCCTTCAGGTGGATCAGATAGTAGTGAACCGGGGTCGTTGCTTTGCCGACCATATCTCGCACCCTACGACCGTGAAGTCTGTGCGCCGAATAGCTCACACGTTGTCCAGGGTTCGCGTATCTTATTGTCTGTGGGCGTCTCGTACCGCGATCCTGGGGACATCTAATTACGGCTGGCTTCCGTGTTCCGTGATGGCCATTTCCCACCACCAATGCCCTTCAGGGACCCTTGCCGGCACTGCGGAGGCCGAGGCTGTGTGTGCGTGCGGCAATTTCTCAGAGAGCTCGTTATCGAGTTCTGAGAGTTCCTCTTCGTCGATGAGGTCGAAGGTCGCGCTTCCGAGGAACTTCTCGAACACGTTCTCCAAGAGCGAGCGGTAGAGGCAAGCGGAATACCACGGCCCGTCCTCAGAGGCTGAGGCGTAGTCTTCTGCCCGGCTGATGCAGATGTTCAGCTCTCCTCGGCGATTGGTGACCGATTCGGCGATCTGCAGGCGCAGGGTGTCCGTCAGATCCAGTTCGTTGCCGCTCTGGAGAGTCGCTCCGAGAAGCATGAGCAGAGCTCGCTCCAACGGGACATCTTCCGCTTGCAAATCACGCTGGGCTTGCGAGATGAGTTCTTCGGGGCTCCCGGCGAAGGTGTGCACCGGTCGCTTGGGTGAGTTCGGCCAGCCGAAGGCATCAAGCCATGCGGAGCCGTCGGAGACGAGATGTATCCGAGCGGAGAGAGTGAGAGAGACGAGGCCGGCTTCCATCGCGTTGCGTTGGAAATCCAGGTAGCGCGTTCGGTCTGATCCGGGCTGATCAGAGGCCAGAGTCCCCTCTCGGAGTGTTCTGGTAGCGGCGCGGTGGTATGCCTCGATCTTGTGTGGGCTGCGCTCGCTGAGGGGCAGCTCGACGGAGAACCGCTTGGACAGGGTGGCTGCCGCCAGTGGCGACTCGAAGCCAATGCGGTCTGCTGTGTCCCGAACCTGGGACACCAATGCTTCGGTGCCGGCACTCGGATCGAGTCGAACGTGGCCGCGGTTCAGGGCAGCCACCGCTTGCAAGTCCGCGGAGAGCCGCCGCTGTACGAGACCCGGGTCAGCGATTAGCCGCGCGGCTGCTGCCTCTTCTGGTGATGGTTCGTGTGTCATTGGATTCCAATCTTTACCAGAGTCCGAGTTCCTCGTAGTGGATGCGATCGTAGCGCTCCGCCTCGCTCATGTCCTGGCATTTTGGAGCCCACCACCACCAGTGGCTCTGATCTGCCCACTCCGGAATATCTTTCTCTCGAACAGGTGGGGCTTCGTCCGAAACCTCCTCGAGTATCTCGTCTATGTACTCGAGGTCTTCCTTGAAAAGATTTCTGTTTCGCGGGTACTCAGATTTGCTCCAGTCCAGATATTCTTCGTCGAGAATTTTGAGGGACGAGCGCATCAAGCAAGCGTTTTCAAAACCATCGAGACGCCCTCGTTCCGCAAAGCTGGAGCAGAGGTCTGTGTAATGCCTGAGGTGTTTAAAATTATTTCCGTTAGTTAGAACCTCGGAGAGGAGCGATTTGAATCGCGTGACTTTTTCAGGATCCAGAGGAGAGTTTCGGAGTTCAAGGTGAAGAGAGGGAATGTTGTCAATTATTATTGTGGCCCTGCCTTCCCCGCCTTTCTCTTGCAAGGCTTCGAGTTTCCCATATAGAAACTTAAATATGCTTGAATCGGAGGATGGCATGATCTACTCCTCAACTTTTTCATTTCCGTGCGTGGTTATGACAAGATCTCCGTTGTTTTTGATAATTACAAATGCCCTAAGATAATTGTATCTCCCCTTTCTGTCTGGATCATGGTTGCCACTTTCGTCAGGCGCTGGCCGGCGAAATGTCAGTCGTTCTGACCCGCCTTCGAGGGTGACTTGTTCTGTTATTGTTCCATGTTTAATAGTTTGCTCTGTACTGTTTAGATAGTCTTCAATGACATTTCCATTCTTCTCATCGGGTAGAATTTCCTTGTAATGCTTTCTTCCATGGTAGGCGGAGCCTGTCTGATGTCCAAAATCAATGTTTCCAGCTTGCTCGCGAACCGCTTGCTGCAAGGTATCGGGGGGCAGGTTCGTGTCTACCCTTGCCCGTTCGCCGCCGCGCATTTCGTTAACAACGGAATGGTCCGCTTCGAGCTGGGCCGCTACGTCCATGTGTGGAATCTGATTCGCGACTTGCTCTTGAGCTAGTTTCTTTCCAGTTCCTTCGAGTCCTATCTGTCTTACGAGTTCGTCGAACGTAGCCTTGTAGTACTCGTACCTGTAGGCGAACTCACGCGGGCTGCTAGCCCCGTCGAGGGCGAACTGTGTGGTTCGGGGGAGCATTTCGCCCACTATCTTCCCGTTGTATTGCTGTCCGACAGCACTCGCTACACGCTGCCACTCATCCCCAAGACGCGGGTGGTCCCCACGCAGGTCGATAATCTGCTCGTTGGTCAACCCCGCTTGGAGTAGCTGACTTTCGAGATTGTCAGCCTTCTCGGACTTTTTCCGCTCCTCATCCGAAAGCGGCGGGGAACCTTGGTCGCTCTCCCCGTTCCCGCCATCGCTCCCGTCCTCACGTCCCTCGTCGTCGGAACCACCTTGCCCGGATTCGTCGCCGGGTGAGGTGGGCGGAGGCCCGTCACCGCCGCCGCGGTCGCTGCCGCCACCGCCGGTCTCGGCTTCCGGGCCCTTGCGGTCTTCGTCGTGACGACCTCTCTGTTCGCCGTCCTGGTTCGTACCGCCTCTCTGATCGTGGCCCGACCTGTCCTCGTCGTCACGCTGTCCGGTCGGGTCCCTCGGCCTCTCCTGATCGCCGCGGGGCCGCGTGGAGTCCCCAGTCCCTTCGGGGCCTTCCCGGTCCTGGGTACCGGATCCGCGGCCGTCGCCGGGCGCGTCGCTTCCGCCGCCGGTGGCCGGCGGTGTCGCACCCTCGCGGTCGCGCTGGTCCCCCGTCCCGGGGCGCTCCCGGCCCTGGTCGCCACGTGGGCTCTGGCCACCTTCACGCGGTCCCTCCTGTGTTCCGGTCCCCTGGTTCGGAGGGTCCTGCCTCGGGGGGCCGCCCGGCGCGTCAGGTGCTCCCGGTCCGCTGGGCTCGGAAGGCCCGGAGGACCCACCCGGAGCTCCCGGACCCGGCCCCTCCGGGCCCAGGACGGGTGTCTGCTCCAGCGCGTCGTCGAGGCGCTCGGTGATCGGGGTGCGCCCCTCCTCGGCGATGTCGCTGATGTCCCGGTTCGAGCCTCCGGTGCCGGGCGCTCCTCCACCCTGGCCGCTGAACGGATTCGCCCCGGTACCGGGCTCGTCGGGCGCTCCGCCGCTGCCGCTGCTGCCGTCCGGCCCGCCGAAGGTGATGATCTCCTTGACCACCTTGACCGGCGCTCCGGGGATCAACAGAACCGTGTTGATGGCGGTGTAGGTCTCGTGGTACTCGGGGTCGCTCTCCCGCTGGGACCAGGCCGTGTGCCCTTCCCGGATGTCGCGCCCCGACTCCTCGATGTTGCCCCACCACCAGTCCCAGCTGAGGTTGGCGTGCGGGTCCTCGGTGCTGGGTTGGTACAGCCACCCGTCCTCGTTGTGGATCCCGACCAGGGACGCGGCCTCCATGCCGGTCTCTTTCCAGGTCGTCTTCAGGTTGTCGACGTACTCGTCGCTGTTGGAGGACCAGCCGGTCTCCGGGCGCCAGTAGCCGCTCTTGGTCGCCAGGCCCTGCACCGTGCCGAAAGCGAGCCCGACCACGAGGGTGTCCCAGGCGGCCTGGTTGCTGCTGTCTTCGAACTCCACGTCGCCCGGGTGGAACTCCTGCCCGGCCCATTCGGTCAGGTTGTCGAGCTGCCACGCGGCCGTGCCGGTGAAGACCTCGGAGAAGCTGCCGTCACCGAGGTCGATGAACTGTCCCGACTCGCCGTAGACCAGCTCGTTGCCGGCACCGGTGGCGGCATCGGGGTCGGTGAAGACGAGGTCGCTGTGGATGCCGGAGATGGCGTTGGCGCAGTCGATCTCAGCGGAGGTGAAGTCCGACCAGGCACTGTTCACCTCGGACTTGAGGTTGAGGTTGGTCTCGATGGCCCACTCGTCGTCCTCCTCGTTGCGGTCCAGCCACCAGGTCTTGCGGTCCTGCAGATCACGGGCGAAGGACTGCGCTTCGATCTTGAGGGTGTTGAGCTTGCGCCGGGCTTCGGCGGCTGCTTCGGCCAAGTCCTCCAACGCGGTGGCCACGGTGGCCAGATCGCCCTGCAGGTCCTCGCCGGCGGAGACCACCGGCTCGACCGCGGCGAACAGGGTCTCGGACTCGGGTGCGGTGTAGTGCTCCTGCAACCCTTGCCAGGTGGTCTCCATGTCCTCGGAGAGGGAAGCCATCTCTTCGCCGCCGCTGCGGATCGTCTCGGCGGCGTAGTTCAACGACCACGTGTCGGTCTCCGGGTAGGGGATCGCATCCGGATCGATCAGCGTGAACATGTTGTAGCCGACGCCGGTCTGGGCCTGGGTGGGTTCGAAACCGCTCACGAGCCCTCCCCGCCCATGTCCAGGTCGAGCGCATCGATGTTGCCGGCGTCCTCCTGGGCGGTCAGCGCCATCTCGTGGTCGCCCCTCTGGTAGGCGACCGTGGCGTCGGCGGCGCCCTTCAGGCAGGAGAGCCCCTTGAGGAACATCGACTCGGTCCGCTCCGCGTAGTTCTCGAGGAACCCGGCCAGGGCCGTCTCCACCGGCGGGCTCTTGGCGTTCTCCAACGCCATGTCGAGGCCGCGCGAGGTGGAGTCGATCTCCTCGGACAGCCCGCCGCCCTCGGTGCCGAGCTGGCCGTCGTAGACGTTCAGCACCCCGTTGACGCCGTAGACGTCGATGTTCCAGGTACTCACCGCTCACCCCCGGTCCTTCGGGCCCGGCCGGAGAGCCGGTCGGGGCCGAAGAGGGCTCCGCCTTCGCCTTCGCCGTCCCAGGAATCCGAGCCGCCCGAGTCGTCCGAGCCGTCGTGCGTGGCCGCACCGTGGACCTGCGGCTCCTCCCGCAGGTGGTGGTCCCAGGCGTGGGCGCGCAGCTGTTCCAGGCTGGACCGGGTGTCGTCGATGGCGCGGCCGTACCGGCGTCTGAGCCCTGGCTCCTCGGGGGGCTCGGTGGCCGCGGAACCGGCCCGAACAGGGGCGGCTGATTCGTCCGAGTCAGTCTCGTCGGGTGCTTGGGGAGACATATCGAACTTCACAGGGGGCTCCGTCCGAACGGGGGGTTGCTGTTTTGGGGACCGCGCCGTCGCGGTCAGTAGTCACTCCGTGGGGGAAGACGGCACCTGTGGGCAGAAAGTTCACCGAGTGCGGCGTTCGTTCGGTGTTGCCCCGGTGTGCCTGGAGCCGGGTGCGCGCTGACCAGTGACGGGGCGCGCACGCTTCACCGGGAGTTCACTGCGGCCCGGCCCCACACCCCCGCCCGCTACTGCTGTGCGTGCTCCGTCAGGTGCTGCCACTGGGCCCGCAGTACTTTCAGCGCCCGCCTGGGGTCGTCGACGTCCCCGAGGGCCGGGTACCAGACGGACCGGTGCTCCGGTGGTCCGAAGGGGGTGCCAGGGATCGGACCGTTCTCGGTCGCCGTGAGTCCCACCTTCTCCGCCCGGCGAGGTCCGACGGCGATCCCCAGGGGCGAACCCAGACCGCGCCAGACCGGCACGTGGGTGGTGTCCGGACGTCCGACGAAACGGCGCGCCCACAGGGTGTCCAAGAGGTCCCTCTCGCCCAGGGCCTCCACCGTCTCCGCCAGACGGGAGAGGGACTGCCCCTCCGCGCCCTGCTCCAGCCCGACCAACATGGTCACCTCTTCGCTGAGCACGTCGCCGCTCCATGTCAGACCGATGCGCCCGACGTAGGGGTGGCCCTGCTCCCACGGGCCGGCGAAGTGCAGCAGCAGCCGTTCCGGGGCGCGGTGCCGGGCCGAGTCGAGCATGCGCGCGGGGTCCCACGGCCGGGTCAGCGGTTCGTGGAGGTCCCAGGCGGCGGGCGGCGGTCCCGACAGGCACTCGGCGAGGACCTCGGCGCCGCGTCCGATCCGCGGTTCCTCGCCCTCCGGGTGCACGATCGAGAGCCGGACCTCCAGATGTGTGCCCGTGGGCGGCTCGTCGAGGAACGCGGGTACGGGCCCCTCGGGTACCTGGCCGACCGGTTTTCTGCGCCGCTTCCCCGGCGGATCGGGCACGTGAGGGACGAACCCCTGCTGTTCGTCCCAGGAGAGCGCAAGCCCGCTCGTACCGTCGAAATGGCCGCCGTCCCCGTCCTGCACCACCCAGAGCCCGCGCGAAGCGGTGACGGCCGTCCACGCGGACAGGGTGAGCCGGGAAGAGGCCGGTGTACGCAGTTGCAGGCCCCGCTCGCCTCCACCGCGGACCGCGGCGTCGGCGAGCCAGGAGGACCACGGGACGACGGGCCGGTCCTGGGACACCAGGACGGCACGGTCGGTGACGCGGTCGATGGCAGGGTGCGCGGTCTCGGTCCAGAAGGCGGTGTCCGCCGGGCCCGAGGTCCACACGGTGCCGCCGAGGCGGGCGGCCAACGTCTGCGCGAAGCCGTCCGCGACCCGGCGTCCCGCCTCGTCGGGGCGGGCCCGGGTCTCCACCCACCAGCACGGGTCCGGGGCGGTGTCCTGTGTGTCCTGCCCCAAGAGCCGCCCGATCTCCTGCCGGGAGGCCATCGCCAGACCGGGTTCGACGGTCGCCAGGAGCGCACCGTCGCCGTCACGCAGTTCGAGCATCGCGGTGTCGGGGTGGGGTGAGACCCACAGGTCAGAGGCGGTCTGCTCCAGAACGCGGATGACTCTCTCGAGGCCCGGTTCCCGGGCGACCAACGCGACCGTGTCGTAGCTCAACGATCCTCCGGGGGCGGGGGCAAGGGCGCGGTCAGCGTATGCGAACGGCCCCCGGGACGGAGGCTCGGGTTCTAGCGGTCCCCGCAACACCCTGGAGTTCAGGGAGTTGCGGGG
>NZ_ANBE01000029.1 GCF_000341145.1 Nocardiopsis xinjiangensis YIM 90004 | reverse complement strand
ACAGGTACTACCCTGCCAGCCGGCCCCAGGCCAGCCACGAACAGACTTACAGGGTCGGCAGTTGGGACCCCCACTTCTTCGGCGGATGAGGGGGCCGGCCGTTAGGTGTTCGGCGGCGAGAGCGCAACAGCCCGGCGTCAAGGGGCGGACCGCACACCCCGAGGCGCCCCACCCCGACCCACCACAACGCCGTCACCATCCCCACCCAGGGACAGGAGTGGGGGTGGCGCCGAAGCGGGTTGCGGGAAGCCCCGGCCGGGCTAAGCTCGACGCTCCGACGAACACCACCCCACACCAGCGTCACAAGCCCTCGACCCGGAGCCTCCAGCCACCGCTCGAAGCCCCCGGCCACCGACCCAGGGCCGGTCGACCTCTTCCCCGCAAAGAAATAGTAAGGAGGAGTGCGTACGGAGACAGCGCCTGATCCCGCCCCGGGCAGGCCCGGGCAGGCACACGAGCGCCCCGACGCACGAACGCCCCCGGCGACCGCGTGCGCGGCCGCCGGGGGCGAAGATCCGTCATTGGCGTGTCCGGCGGACGAGGGAGCTGCCCACCGAACGTGTCCCGCCCGGAGGGGCGGGCAGAGCGCCGGAGTTACTGCGGGACGGAGGGCATCTGCGGCATCTGCGGTTCGGTGCCTGCCGGGATCATGACGTAGGTCAGAACGGCCATGATCACGAACAGCACGCCCACGATGACGTTGGCCATGGCGAGCCAGCGGGCCCAGGGACGGGTGCCCATGTTGGTGAGTACCAGGGCCAGGGCGGCGAAGAGCACGGTGAGCAGCGCCAGGCCGCCCCCGACCACGGCCTGGTTGGAGAGCTGGGCGACCTGATCGTGCGGGACGGGCTGGTCACCGATCTGCAGGACGGTGCTGAACAGCTGCACGATCTGGCTGGAGAGCAGCGTCAGAGCGAGCAGGAACACCGCGGTGAGGGCGAAGGTCTCCGAACCGAGCAGCCCACCGGGGCGGGGCCCGTAGGCGGCGGCACCGGCGCTGACCGGGGCTCCGGAGAGGTCCTGGTCAGCACCGACCTCGGCCTCGTCGTGGGGCCCGGACCAGCGCGGGTCCTCGTTCGGGGTGTCGACGGACGTGTCCTCGGAGGAAGCGGGGTCTTGGCCCTCGGCCCCCTCCGGACGGTCCGTGGGGTCCGTGGGGTCCGTGGGATTGGTGTTGTCGTTGCCCATTCGGCCAACGTACCCCTCGACCTGGTTAAACGGCGCCTAAGGAGGGGTCTGCGCGCCCGTGTCGCCGTTCCAGGGCAGGTCAGCCCGCCGACACCATGCCGACGAAAGCGAGGAGGCACATCAGGAGGCTGAGCACACCGGCCAGCACGACCGCGGAGGCCGACCAGCGGGCCCAGGCACGTGTGCGGTCGTTGCCGGTGAACAGCGACACCGAGGCCAGCAGGACGGCGACGGCGGCGACGGCGCCGGTGGTCAGCATCTCGGCCCGCAGCAGCGCGAGCTGTCCCGCGTCGGCAACGCCGGAGCCGATGCCGAACCAGGCCACGCGTTCCAGGAGCCGACCGCCCACCAGCACCGGCAGGAGCAGAAGAAGACCGGTCACGGACAGGGCCTCGGGGGAGAACACACCACCGCCCCTGGGCGGGGACTTCGGGTGGGAGCCGTGGAGGAAGTCGGTGCCGCCTTCGACGGCACCCTCCTCGGGGCTGTCGGTCTCCCGGCTCTCGGGGGAAGGGGTCTCGTCGATGGCGCTGTCGGTGACGCCGTCTTCTCGGGAGGTACTCACGGCCCCAAAACTACTGGGTGCCGGGCGCGCGTGGACGAGTGGGGGCGTCCGCTCCGTGGCCACTTCCGGTCACTCGGGGCAGCTCTGCCCGGTGCGGGCGGCCCCGGTCTTGTCCGCGAGAAAAACAATCACACGTGCTTGTTTTTTCGTGTGGCCGGTGTCACTCTCGTCTCCATGACTGCGACACCAGCGCCACCGCTGTGGGTCGGGAACGCCTCCGGTTTCTACGGAGACCGTTTCGCCGCCGTCCACGAAATGCTGACCGAAGGGCCCGTCGACGTCCTCACCGGTGATTACCTGGCCGAACTCACCATGGCCATCCTCGGCCGGGATCAGCTCTCCGATCCCGGGCGCGGCTACGCCAAGACCTTCCTGCGCCAGATGCGCGAGACCCTCCAACTCGTCATGGAACGCGGGACCAAGGTCGTCACCAACGCCGGGGGCCTCAACCCGCGCGGCCTCGCCGATCAGCTCACCGAACTCGCCGAGCAGCTGGACCTCCAACCCCGCATCGCGTGTGTGACCGGCGACGACCTGCTGCACCGGGCCGAGGAGCTCGGCCTGGGTACACCCCTGACCGCCAACGCCTACCTGGGCGGTTTCGGGATCGCGGCATGCCTGGACGCCGGCGCCGACATCGTCGTCACCGGCCGGGTCACCGACGCCTCCCTCGCCGTGGGCCCGGCGATCTCCCACTTCGGCTGGACACGAGAGGACCTCGACGCCCTGGCCGGGGCCACCGCTGCCGGGCACGTCATCGAGTGCGGCGCCCAGGCCACCGGCGGCAACTACGCCTTCGCCCCCGACCTGGTCGCCGACGGACACCACCTGGATCACCCCGGGTTCCCCCTCGCCGAGATCTCGGCCGACGGCAGCGCGGTCGTCACCAAACACCCGGGTACCGGGGGAGCGGTCACCACCGGCACCGTCACCGCCCAGTTCGTTTACGAGATCGTCGGCGCCCGCTATCCCGGCCCCGACGTCACCACCCGCCTGGACACCGTGGAACTGGCCCAGGAGGGTCCCGACCGGGTCCGGCTCAGCGGTACCCGGGGCGAGGCACCCCCGCCCACCCTCAAGGTCGGTCTGACCGGGCTCACCGGTTTCCGCAACGAGTACGACCTGCTCATCACCGGGGACGGCGCCGAGGAGAAGGCCGCCTGGGCCCAACGCCAGATCCGTGCCGCCCTCGCCCATCGCAAACCCAGCGATCTGCGGTTCGACCTCCGCCCCGCCGAGGACCCCGGGGGCCACACCCAGGACCGGGCCACCGCCCGCCTGCGCGTGACCGCCCGCGACCACGACGCCCGCGCCATCGGCCGGAATTTCGGTGCCGCCGCCGTGGAGATCGCCCTCGCCGGGTACGCCGGGTTCCACATGAGCGCGCCCCCGAGCCCGGCCCGCCCGGACGGGATCGCCGCCACCCACGAGCTCGTCCCCGTGCAGGAGGTCGAGCACACCGCGATCCTGCCCGACGGCGACCGGATCGCCATCGCCCATTCGGACCGCTTCCAGGACCTGGCCCCCGTCCCCGAACCGCCGCTGCCCCCGCTCCCGCCCGAGGGTCCGCGCCGCCGTGCTCCCCTCGGCACCGTCCTCGGGGCCCGCAGCGGCGACAAGGGAGCCGACGCCAACCTCGGCGTGTGGGTCCGCGACGACGCCGGTTTCGCCTGGCTGGCCCACGAGCTGACCGCCGAACGGATCCAGGAACTGCTGCCCGAGACCGCCGATCTGGAAGTCACCCGGCACCTGCTGCCCAACCTGCGCGCCGCCAACTTCTGGATCGAGGGGATGCTCGCCCCCGGCACCGCACGCCGCGAGGGCCAGGACCCCCAGGCCAAGGGGCTCGGCGAATGGTTGCGAGCCCGACGGACCGACCTCCCGGAGGCACTGCTGCCATGACAGTCCTGACCTCACGGATCGATCCCGCCTCCTCCGACCACGCCCGGAACCGCCGCGTGATGCTGGAGAGAATCGCCGAGATCGACGCCGAGCACACCAAGGCCGTCGACGGGGGCGGTGAGAAGTACATCGACCGCCACCGTTCCCGCGGCAAACTTCTTGCCCGCGAACGCATCGAACTCCTCCTCGACGAGGCGAGCCCCTTCCTCGAGCTGTCCTCGCTGGCCGGCTGGGGCAGTGAGTACAACGTCGGCGCCAGTGTCATCACCGGCATCGGTGTGGTCTCCGGGACCGAGTGCGTCGTCCTGGCCAACGACCCCACCGTGCGCGGCGGCGCCTCCAACCCCTGGACCCTCAAGAAGACCCACCGGGCCGGGGAGATCGCCGAGCAGAACCGCATGCCGATGATCAGCCTGGTGGAGTCCGGCGGTGCCGACCTGCCCAGCCAGAAGGAGATCTTCATCCCCGGCGGGCGCACCTTCCGCGACCTGACCCGCCTGTCGGCCGCCGGTGTGCCCACCATCGCCCTGGTCTTCGGCAACTCCACCGCCGGGGGCGCCTACATCCCCGGCATGAGCGACCACACGGTCATGGTCCGCGAGCGCTCCAAGGTGTTCCTGGGAGGACCGCCCCTGGTCAAGGCCGCCACCGGGGAGGAGAGCGACGACGAGTCCCTGGGCGGCGCGCGCATGCACGCCGAGCAGTCCGGGCTGGCCGACCACCTCGCCGAGGACGAACACGACGCACTGCGCATCGGCCGCCGCATCGTCGCCCGCCTCAACCACCGCAAGGCCGGCGGCGTCCCCGTCCGCACCGAGGCGGCCGAACCCCTCTACCCGGCCGAGGAACTGGCCGGGATCATGCCCCCCGACCTCAAGGTGCCCGTCGACCCGCGCGAGGTCGTCGCCCGCATCGTGGACGGATCGGAGTTCGACGAGTTCAAACCCGCCTACGGGACCGGTCTGGTCACCGGCTGGGCCACCCTGCACGGATATCCCGTCGGCGTCCTCGCCAACGACAACGGTGTGCTGTTCAGCGAGGAGGCGCAGAAGGCCACCCAGTTCATCCAGCTCGCCAACCGCTCCGACACCCCGCTGGTGTTCCTGCACAACACCACCGGGTACATGGTCGGGGCCGAGTACGAGCAGGGCGGCATCATCAAACACGGATCGATGATGATCAACGCCGTCTCCAACAGCACCGTCCCCCACTTCTCGGTGCTCATCGGCGCCTCCTACGGGGCCGGCCACTACGGCATGTGCGGGCGCGCCTACGATCCCAGGTTCCTCTTCGCCTGGCCCAGCGCACGTTCCTCGGTCATGGGCCCCAAGCAGCTCGCCGAGGTGCTGTCGATCGTCGCCCGGCAGTCGGCGGAGAAGAAGGGCCAACCCTACGACGAGGACCAGGACGCCGCCGTACGCGAGATGGTCGAGAACCAGATCGAGGCCGAGTCCCTGCCCCTGTTCCTGTCCGGACGGGTCTACGACGACGGTGTCATCGACCCCCGCGACACCCGCACCGTCCTGGGCCTGTGCCTGTCCTTCGCCCACAACGCACCGGTGGAGGGGACCGACGCCTTCGGGGTCTTCCGGATGTGAACCCTGGTCCGGCCCCGACCCTCACGTCCGCCGGCCCGGCCCGCCGCCGGGCCCCGTCCGGGAGCACGAGTTGAACACACACCCCACCCCACCGACCCGGCCCGTCACCACCCTCCTCGTGGCCAACCGCGGTGAGATCGCCCGCCGCGTCACCCGTACCTGCCGACAGCTGGGCATCACGGCCGTGGCCGTGTACACCCCCGGTGAAGAAGGAGCCCCCCACGTCACCGACGCCGACGCGGCCGTGTGCATGACCGTGCCCGAGGGGCGCGGCGCCGTCGACACCTATCTCGACCCGCAGGCCCTGGTGGCTGCGGCCCGCACCGCCGGGGCCGACGCCGTCCACCCCGGCTACGGATTCCTGTCCGAGAACGCCGCCTTCGCACACGCCGTCCTCGACGCCGGACTGACCTGGGTCGGGCCCCCGCCCGGAGCCATCGGGGAGATGGGCGCCAAGACCCGCGCCAAGGAGCTCGCCCGCGAATCCGACGTCCCCGTCTCCGAGGCCCTGACCGCCGACCGGGTCGAAGCCTTCCATCTGCCCGTGCTCGTCAAGGCCTCCGCCGGGGGCGGCGGCCGCGGCATGCGGGTGGTCCGCGACCTGGAGAGCCTGCCCGAGGAGGTCGAACGCGCCTCCGCCGAGGCCGCCTCCGCCTTCGGCGACCCCACCGTGTTCTGCGAGCCCTACGTCGAGCGCGGCCGCCACGTCGAGGTACAGGTCCTGGCCGACACCCACGGCACCGTCTGGGCGGTGGGCGAGCGCGACTGCTCGGTCCAGCGCCGCCACCAGAAGGTCGTGGAGGAGGCCCCCGCACCCGGCATCGGCCCCGAACTGCGCGAGAACCTGCACGGGGCCGCGCGCCGTATGGCCGAGAGGATCGGGTACGTGGGCGCCGGCACCGCCGAGTTCCTCCTGCCCGTCGACGAACAGGGCCGCCCCGGCGCCCCGGTCTTCCTGGAGATGAACACCCGCCTGCAGGTCGAGCACCCCGTCACCGAGTGTGTGAGCGGACTGGACCTGGTCGAGTGGCAGATCCGTGTGGCCGAGGGTGAGGCCCTGCCCGAGGGAGGCCCGCCCGCGCCCAGCGGTCACGCCGTCGAGGTACGCCTGTACGCCGAAGACCCCCGCAACGACTGGCGCCCGCGCACCGGAACCCTGCACGCCTTCGATGTCCCGGCCGCCACCTGCGCCTTCACCCCCCTGACCACACCCGGCCTGCGCCTGGACAGCGGTGTGGCCACCGGGGACACCGTCGGCGCCGACTTCGACCCGATGCTCGCCAAGGTCGTGGCGGTGGGCCGCGACCGCCGTGATGCGCTGCGCAGGCTCGGCGCCGCCCTGGCCGGGGCGCGGGTGCACGGGGTCGGCACCAACCGCGATCTGCTCGTGCGGATCCTGCGCCATCCCGCCATGCTCCAGGGCGCACCCCACACCGGATTCCTGTCCGGTGACCGGCTCACCGACCTGGCCCGGCCGTGGGCCGACCGGGCCACCGAGCGCCTGTCCGCCCTCGCCGCGAGCCTGTCGGCGGCCGAGGCGGCCCGCAGTTCCACCCCCGTGCCCGCCGGGATCACCGCGAACTGGCGCAACCTCACCTCCCAGGCGCACACACGCCGCCACACCACCGACGACGGCCACGAGCTCACCACCGCCTACCGCACCTCGCGCGGCACCTACCTGCCCGAACAGGAAGAGGTGCGCGTGCTCTCGGCCGCACCCGGACACGTGGTCCTGGAGTCCGAAGGGGTCCGCCGCGCCTTCGAGGTGCACAACCCTCCCGGATCCGACCAGGTGTACGTGGACTCCACGCTCGGTTCCCTGGCCCTGACCCCCGTGGACCCACTGCCCCCACCCGAGGCGTTCGTGGACCCCGGTGCCATGCCCGCACCCATGCCGGGCACCGTCACCTCCGTCGACGTGGCAGCGGGGGAGAAGGTCACCGAGGGCCAGACCCTGCTGCGCATGGAAGCGATGAAGATGGAGCACCGCGTCACCGCCCCGGCCGCCGGTGCCGTCCGGGAGATCCCGGTCGCGGAGGGACAGAAAGTGGCGGCCGGAACACCTCTGGCCGTACTCGACCACGAAGGGCAGGACTCTTGACCGGCGCCATGGCCTTCACCGAACCGACCGAACGCACCGAACTGCGGGCCGCCGTGTCGGCCCTCGCCTCCGAGTACGGGCAGGGGTACTACCGCGCCCGCGCCAAGGAGGGCGCCTACCTCACCGACCTGTGGAAGGCCGCCGGCGAGCTCGGTTATCTCGGCGTCAACATCCCCGAGGAGTACGGCGGCGGGGGCGGCGGCATCGGCGATCTGGCCGCCGTCCTGGAGGAACTCAGCGCCGCCGGGTGCCCGACCCTGATGATGGTGGTCTCCCCGGCCATCTGCGGCACCGTCCTCTCCCGCTTCGGCACACCCGAGCAGCGGCAGCGGTGGCTCCCGGGGCTGGCCGACGCCTCCACCGTCATGGCCTTCGCCATCACCGAACCCGACGCCGGTTCCAACGCCCACCGCCTGACCACCACCGCCCGCAAGGACGGCGACGAGTGGGTGCTCAACGGCCGCAAGACCTTCATCTCCGGGGTCGACGTGGCCGACGCCGTACTCGTGGTCGGCCGGGTCGAGGACGAACGCACCGGTCGCCTGTCCGCGGCGCTGTTCGCGGTGCCCACCGGCACCCCCGGGTTGGAAAGACAGCAGATCGAGATGGACCTGCTCAGCCCCGACCACCAGTTCCAACTCTTCATGGACGACGTGCGCCTGCCCGCCGACGCCCTGGTCGGCGACCCCGACGCCGGCCTGTTGCAGCTCTTCGCCGGGCTCAACCCCGAGCGCATCATGGCCGCGTCCATGTCCACCGGTACCGCCCGGCACGCGCTCGACCAGGCGGTGGACTACGCCAAGGACCGGGTGGTCTGGCGCGATACCCCCATCGGCGCGCACCAGGGCCTGTCCCACCCGTTGGCGCAGGTGAAGATCGAGATGGAGCAAGCGCGGCTCATGACGCAGTTCGCGGCGCTCCGCTACGATTCCGGCGACGACGCGGGGGCGGGCGAGGCCGCGAACATGGCCAAGTACGCCGCCGCCGAGGCCTGTGTGCACACGGTCGACCAGGCGGTGCAGACGTTGGGCGGCAACGGCCTGGCGGGCGAGTACGGGTTGGGAGCTGCGCTCACCTCCGCACGCCTGTCCAGGATCGCCCCGGTCAGCCGGGAGATGATCCTCAACTACGTGGCGCAGCAGTCGCTCGGCCTGCCCAAGTCGTACTGACCGAGGACACCGGCCCGCCCGGGCGCACCGATCCGCGCCCGGGCGGCCACCACACGTGGGAGGCGCGCCCGTGGAGACCGACAGAGAACCCAGACAGGAGCGCAGCAGGGCCACTCGGGCCCGTCTGCTGGAGGCCGCCGTGGCCTGTCTGGCCGAGCGCGGGGTCCCGGGCACGACGGTGGGCGCGGTCGCCGAGCGCGCGGGGGTCTCGCGCGGAGCGGCCCAGCACCACTTCCAGACCCGCGAGGACCTGTTCGTGGCCGCTTTCGACAGCATGGCCGACGGGCTCATCGCGGGGTTGCGCCGCCTGATGGAGGACCTGCCGGAGGGGCCGGGGCGGGTCGAGACCATGGTGGTGCTGCTCTTCGACGTCTTCAGCGGGACCGAGTTCCAGGCGGCGTTGCAATTGTGGACGAGCGCGGCCAGCGACCCCGATCTCCATCCCCGGGTGGTGCCGCTGGAGCAGCGGGTGGGGCGTGAGGCCCACCGCACCGCCGTCGAGGTGCTGGGGGCCGAGGAGTCCGTGCCCGGTGTGCGCGAGACCGTGCAGGCCACCCTCGATCTGGCACGCGGCCTGGGGCTGGCCAACCTGCTCACCGACGACACGGCCCGCCGCCACCGCATCGCACGCCAGTGGGCCGCGATGCTCGAACGCGAGTTGGGACCGCGTCTCGCCGTCTGAAGGGCGTGCCGGAAACCCGCCGGGGTCGAAGGTCCCGAGGTGGAGCGCCGTGTCCAGGAGGCTTATCATCGAACCGGTCGGCACGGACCAACGCGGAGTAAAGCGATCCAACTGGACAAGGCGGTGTGACGGTGAGTGCGGAGACGGGCAGGGACCTCCCCGGCCTGGCCGGACGGGCGTTGAGTGCTTTCGCGGAGAGCGCCTCGCGGACCAGGGACCGCGACTCCCTCATGGACTCGGCGTTCGCGGCCCTGTTCGACCTGTACCGGGCCACGAACCCGGCGCAGCGGCAGTNGCCCCCCGCCGGCCGCAAGTTCACCACCGACCTGGCCGAGCTGCTGGCGGGCGGAAACAACCCCGACCGCCTGGGCCTGTACGTGGTGCGCAGCCAGACCGCCGCCGAGAACGGTCGGCACGAGGGGTACCGGCCCGCCTGCTGGCGGCGTTCGATGCTGCAGGTCCTCGGTGAGGAGTTCGTGCCCTGGACCGCGGTCCTGCGTCCCCAGGACCTCGACGCCATCGCCCGCATCGACGAGGCCCTGGCGGAGGTGGCCGCCGAAGCCGGTATCGCCACAGAGGAGGAGGTGCCCTCCTGGGTCCCGCGCTCGCACTGGTGGTGGTGGGAGCCGGTCCGCCTGCGCGTGGAGGAGGAGGGCGACCTGCCGCCCGAGGGCGCCGGTTCCGAGACCGGAACGGCCCCGGAGGGGACCCGCACGGAGGATTGACCCGGGCCCGTGTCTTCGGGCGCGGCCGGCGACCGGCCGCGCCCGAACGACACATCACATCCCGGGATTCACACCCGGCCGCGCTCCGGCACCGTGTCCCCCTGGCGGTCGTGCTCGCGCCCCAGGGCGATCGGCGCGGCCAGCCACTCGTCACGCAAGCCGAAGGCGTCCACCAGCTGCACCGCGTAGGGGCGCAGCCCCTGGCACAGTTCGTTGACGGCCGCGGTCACGGCCTTGGCGCGCGCCGTGGACAGGCGCTCGTGCTCCAGGAACCATGCGCGGTCCTCCTCGACCACCGACATCACGTACAGATCGCACAACCGGTTGAGGAGCTTGGCGGTGGAAGTGTCGCCGCAGCGGTCGATCCCGGCGACGAACGCCTCCAGGACCACACGTTCCATGTGCACCCGGCCGGCCCGGAGCACATGGTCCTGGGCGTGGTTGAAGACCTCGAAGGCGTCGGCGCCGTCCTTCCTCGCGCGGCGCAGACGCGCGGCCAGGCCCTCGACGACGTGCTTCTCGCGGTCCTCCAACAGTTCGATCTGCCAACCGCGGTTGTACAGGCTCGTGCTGCCGCCCCGGCCCGGAGCGGCCGCGATGAGCCGGTCGATCAACGGGACCGCGGCGGTGCGTTCGATGGCGGTCTCGAACATCTTGCTCGCCATGAACCGGGCCAGACCCAGCTGGTCGAGGTCGCCGAAGGCGTCCTGGAAGTTGGTGAGCAGGCCCTTGGTGAGCTGTTGCAGCAGGACCGTGTTGTCACCCTCGAACGTGGTGAAGATGTCGGAGTCGGCCTTGAGCTGCGGGATGCGGTTCTCCGAGATGTAGCCCGCCCCGCCGCAGGCCTCGCGGCAGGTCTGGATGGTGTCGCCGGCGTGCCAGGTCGCCATCGCCTTCAGACCGGCCGCCCGCGACTCCAGCTCGCGCTGGGCGTGCTCGTCGCGCTCCTCGGCCCCGTGCAGTTCGTGCAGGCGGGTGACCAGCTCCTCCTGCGCGAAGTGCAGCGCGTAGGTGCGGGCCAGGGCCGGCAGGAGCTTGCGCTGGTGCGCGAGGTAGTCGAGGATGCGCACCTCCCGCTCCGGTTCCCCCTCGGGCCCGGGGCGGGTGAACTGGCGCCGGGTGTCGCCGTAGCGCACCGCGATCGACAGCGCCGCCTTGGCCGCACTGCCCGCGCCCCCGGCCACACTGATCCGGCCCCGGATGAGTGTGCCGAGCATCGTGAAGAAACGCCGGTTCTTGCTCTCGATCGAGCTGGTGTAGGCACCGTCGGGCCCCACGTCGCCGTACCGGTTGAGCAGGTCGGTGCGCGGCACCCGCACCTGGTCGAACCACAGGCGGCCGTTGTCGACGCCGTTGAGCCCGGCCTTGTGGCCGCAGTCCTCGATGGTCACACCCGGGGCCGCAGCGCCGTCCTCGTTGCGGATCGGCACCATGAGCGCGTGCACCCCGTGGTCGATACCGGCGCTGTGCAGCTGGGCGAAGACCACCGCCGCGCGCCCGTCGCGCGCGGCGTTGCCGATGTAGTCCTTGCGCGCCGACTCGTCGGGCGTGTGGACCACGAACTCCTCGGTCTTGGGGTCGTAGGTGGCCGTGGTGCGCAGGTTCTGCACGTCCGAGCCGTGCCCGGTCTCGGTCATCGCGAAGCAGCCGGGAAGGTCCAGCGACATCACGCCCGGAAGGTACTCGCGGTGGTGCCGTTCGGTGCCCAGCGCGCTGATCGCCCCGCCGAACAGGCCCCACTGCACGCCCATCTTGACCATGAGCGACAGGTCCGGGACCAGCATCTCGAAGGCGACCACGGAGGCGCCCACGTCGCCGGACCCGCCGACCTCCTCCGGGAAGCCGTAGGTCTGCATCCCGGTCTGGGCCAGCTTTCCGAGACGTTCGGTGGTCAGGGCACGGTGGTCCTCCATCGACAACCCCGTCACGGGGGCGAAGTCCTCCCCCTGGAGCACGTCGCGCGCACGCTCGCGCACGTGTGCCCACTGACCGTCGAGCAGCCCCCGCAGCTCGTCGTCGTCGACTCGTAGCGGCTGTTCGTTCATGATGCGGTCCCCCTTCTTGCGCCTGTGTCCCAACGGTAGGGGAGGGACCGGGGGACCTCAGACTGCCACCTGCCGGCCGGTGTTTGCCCCGGTGCCTGCCGAGGTACTCACACCCACGGCACCCACCCGACCCGCGGAGGTGAGGCAGTGGGCACGCGAGAGGGCGCCGACGGGCAGGCACGGGTCCTGGTCACCGGTTGGTTCTCCTTCGTCGACGGCGAGGCGACCGCCGGCGATGTCGGTGCGGCCGAGGCCGTGTGCGCCGAACTGGCCGCCGCCGGGATCACCCACGAGACGGCATGGAGCCCCCGTTTCCGCCCCGAGGGCCTCGGCCTCGACGAGGCCCGGGAACGCGGCCACACCGACCTGGTGTTCGTGTGCGGGCCGGTGAGTGGACCCCAGGTCCGCAGTTTGCACCGGAGTTTCCGGCACTGTCACCGGGTCGCGGTCGGGGTCTCGGTGGTCGACCCGGACGACGCCGCGGCCCGAGGCTTCCACACGCTCCTGCCCCGCGACGTGGAGGGGCGGGGCGGGCAGCGTGACCTGGCACCGGGGGCACCGACGGGACGGGACGTGCCCGTGGTGGGGATCGTCCAGGCCCCCGGTCAGCCCGAGTACGGAGCGCGTTCGGCCCACGAGGGGGTCCACCGGCGGCTCGGCCGGTGGCTGGTGGGCAAGGACTGCGCGCGGGTGCCCCTGGACACCCGGCTCGACACCCGTGACGGGTTGCACTGCGCCGACACGGCCCAGTTCGACGCCCTGGTCGCCCGCACGGACCTGGTCCTCACCACCCGCCTGCACGGGCTCGTGCTCGCGCTGCGCAACGGTGTACCGGCCCTCGCGGTCGACCCGGTCGCCGGCGGAGCGAAGGTGGCTGCCCAGGGCGGGGCCTGGGACTGGCCGGTGGTCACGGTTGACGATTCCGAACACGGTCCCGACACCGGGGACCTGGATCGGCTGTGGCACTGGTGCCGCAGCGAGGGCCACCAGGCCGCTCGTTCCCGGGCCGCCGAGCCCGCCTCGCCCTTGGCCGGGGAACTCACGGCAGTCTTGGGCGCAGCGCTGTCCTCGCGGTGAACCGGCAGTTCACGCGGAAGGGGAGGGCGGATGCACGAAACCGGCAAGGCGCGGCAGGAACATGATCGGCCCCCGACTCCCGGCGGGTGCCTCGCCCACACCGGGAACCGGCACCCTCGAGCGCGTTCGGGCCGAGGCCCGGCGGTGACCGGCCTCAGGCCAGCGCGGGTTCGATGAGGCGCAGAACCCCGTCCTCGGCGTCCAGCTGCGCCCGGACCCCGAGCGGGACGGTGAGCTGAGCGGCGCAGTGGCCGAACTCCAGTCCCCACAGCACCGGTACGCCCAGCGGCTCCAGACGGTCGCGCATCAGGTCGGCGATCGTGCCCGGGTCCGGCGGGCAGTCGGTCCACGTGCCCAGCACCACCCCGGCCACACCGTCCATCCACCCCGAACGGATCAGGTGGGTGAGCATCCGGTCCAGGCGTGCCACGTCCTCGTTGATGTCCTCCAGCACCAGGATCCCGCCGGCGGCCGAAGGCCGGCTGTGCGGGGTCGCCAGACCGTCGTTGAGCAGGCTCAGGTTCCCGCCGAAGGTCACACCCTCCACCCGGCCCGGAACCAGGGCGTGCGCTTCCGGGGAGGTCAGAACCGTCCGCTGTTCCGGGGAGAACAAGGTGCTGTGCAGCTCGTGTTGGGCGACCGGATCACCCACGAAGTACTTGGTTCCCACCACCGGGCCGTGCACCGTGGCCACACCCAGCTCCACCGCGAACGCCTCGTGCAGCGCCGTGATGTCGCTGAACCCCACCAGCACCTTGGGGCCGGCCGCCCGCATCGCCTCGAAGTCCAACAGGTCGAGCGTCCGGTGGGCGCCGTCGCCTCCGCGCACGCACAGGACCGCCTCCACCTCCGGGTCGCACCAGGCCTCTTGCAGGTCGGCGGCACGGTCGGCGTCCAGACCGGCCAGGTAGGGCAGGCGGGGATGGTGGTCGCGTACGTGCGGGGCGAGCCGGACCTCGAGCCCCCACCCGGACAGCACCGCCGCCGCGGCCTCCAGCTGTTCCGGCGGCACCGGGCTGCACGGCGCCACCAGGCGCACCCGGGAGCCCTGCGACAACCGCGGCGGGCGTTCCAGCACGGGCACCTCCACGGGGATCTGTCGTCCCGCCCGGACCCCGGCCGCCGTCTCACCCATTCTTCACCCTTCGTCCGGGCCCGCGCCCCCTGCGGGCCGCGGGCCACCCTCCTGCTGCCGCTCCGCTCAAGAACGCAGGAACGTGTCCAGGGCGCGCACCCCGAACCGCAGACCCTCCAACGGCACACGCTCGTCCACACCGTGCAACAGGCTCGTGTAGTCCATGTCCGCGCTCTGAAGCAGTGGAGAGAACCCGTAACAGTCGATGCCCAGGCGCGCGAAGACCTTCGCGTCGGTGCCCCCGGCCAGGCACACCGGAACCACGTACGCCTCGGGATCGCTCTGCACCAGCGCCTCGCGCATCGCCGAGAACGCGGGGGAGTGCACCGGGGCGGACACCGGAGGCGAGTGGTGGGCGAAGTCCCAGGACACACGCTCCCCGGTGAGCTCGTCCATGGCACGCGTGAACTGTTCCTCCGCGCCCGGCAGGACCCGGCCGTCCACACCGCCGAGCGCCTCGCCCGGGACCACGTTGACCTTGTAACCGGCCGAGAGCATGGTCGGGGCCGCGCTGTTGCGCACCGTCGGGCCGATGAGCGGGGCCGCCCGGCCGAAGCGCTCCACCAGTTCGGCGACGGCGGCGTAGGTGTCGGTGTCCCCCGGGGAGCGCTCCACCTCCAGGGCGCGTGCGATCGCGTCGATGGCCGAGTGGGTGACCGGGGTCAAGTGCAGCGGCCACTCGTGCCGGTCGATGCGGGAGATCGCCTCCGCCAGCGACGTCACCGCGTTGTCGCCCGGGGGCCGGGACCCGTGCCCGGCGGTGCCCTCGGCGCGCAGGTCCAACCAGGCGCTGCCGCGCTCGGCCGCCCCCACCGGGTACAGGCGTACCGGGCGGCCCGAGACCGTGGTGGCGTGGATGGTCTCCCCGCCGCCCTCACCGATACCGACCGTGCACCCCTCGAACAGTTCGGGGTGTTCACGTACCAGGAAGTCGGCGCCGTAGCGGGCGCTGTCCTCCTCGTCGGCCACCAGCGCGATGACGACGTCGCGGCGCGGCCGCAGACCGTACCGGGCCCAGTACCGCACGACCGCGATGATCTGCGCGACGGTGTTCTTCATGTCCACGGCCCCGCGCCCCCACAGGGCGGGTTCACCGGTGACGGGGCAGTCGTCGATCTCTCCGGAGAAGGGCGGGACCGTCCAGTCCTCGGCGGCCGCCGGAACCACGTCCAGGTGCCCGTGCACCAGCAGCGCCGGCGCGGCCGGGTCGGTGCCGGGGATCCTCAGCACCGTGTTGGCCCGCCTGGGGGCCGACTCCAGGACCTGTGGGACGTGCCCGCCGGTGCTCAGGGCCTCGGCGGCGAACTCGGCGACCCCGCGTTCGTCGCCGTCCCCGCCGCCGTGATTGGTCGAGTCGCGCCGGATCAGGTCCCGGGCCAGGTCGACGGCCTCGGCGCCGGCCTCACGCAGCCCGGTGTCCGCTTCGGAAACGGTCGCAGATGGGTGGCCCACGGCTCGGCCTCACTCTCACACGGCTTTCACCCCGGGCACGGGGGTTCCGTCGTCCGCACCGGGGTCCTACGCTCTCTTCGGACTCGTTCCGGGGCGATCGGTTCACCGGCCACGGGCCACCGTCCGGAACGGCCGGGGCCCAGGCCCCGGCCCTAACCGTACTGGGATTCCATCGCCTGCGAGACGAGGGTGGCGATCGTCTTGAAGCAGCGGATCATCTCGTAGGCGTCGGGCGCGGTGTAGCGCACGCGGCACACATCGGTGCGTTCCACCCCCGGGACGATCGCTGCGGCCTGAGCCAGGTGCGCGGAGTCGACCTCGACCTCCAGCACCATGGAGCGCGGTGCGGCCGGTTCCACCGACCCGGCGAGTTCCATGGAGCTCTTGGCGGCCGCGCTGATCGCGGCGGCGGTGCGCGCGGGCGGACGGCACCGGGCCGCGTACCGGCTCACGTGGTCCTTGACCGCGACCTTGCGCGCCGACGGGGCGTAGGACCCGGCGTCCTCGCAGGCACGGTCGTCGCCGGTGACCAGCACGACGGGGGTGCCGAACTCCGCGACCACGGCCGCGTTCAGGTACCCCTCGCTCGCGGGCGCGCCGTCCAGCCACACCCCGGTGAAGGCGTTGGGCAGATAGGTGTGGGCGAGTACGCCCTCCTCCCCGGCCCCGCAGTGGTATCCGAGGAACACGATGCCGTCGACGTCGCCGGACTGGACTCCCTCGACCATGGAGAGTTCCTTGTGGCGGCCGGTGATCATCGTGGCGCGCTCGTCCAAGCGCTCCAGGAGCAGGTTGCGCATGGTCGCGTGGGCCTCGTTGACGAACACCTCGTGCGCGCCGCCGTCGAAGAGCCCTCCGATCGCGGCGTTGACATCGCTGGTGAACATGGACCGGCAGCGTTGCCACTGCTCCGTCCCGGGTTCGCAGTCGGCGGGCCAGGTGACGCCGGTGGCGCCTTCCATGTCGGCGGAGACGAGGATCTTCACGGGGCCGATCCTACGCGGGCGCGGCCCCGATCGCCATGGCTCGTCCGGAGGGGCGGCGGGCTGCGGACAGAGCGGAAAGGGCGAAGGGGTCTCCACGACACCATGGAGCGAGGTCAAGAAGCGGTCGGGGCTGTAGGTGTACCGCATCGAATGGGACGAGGCTGCCCAGCAGCAGCTCGATGACCTTCACGAGGGGCCCCGGAGAGGTGAACCGGGGCCCGGGCTCGCGAGGAGCACTCAGGGCAGCGTGAGGATCTCCACGCCGGTGTCGGTGATGACGAGTGTGTGCTCGAACTGCGCCGTCCACTTGCGGTCGGCGGTCACGGCGGTCCAGCCGTCGTCCCACAGGTCGTAGTCCACCCCGCCCAGGGTGATCATGGGCTCGATCGTGAACGTCATGCCCGGCTCCATGACCGTGTTCGCGCGCGGGTCGTCGTAGTGCGGCACCACCAGGCCGGAGTGGAACTCCGGACCCACGCCGTGGCCGGTGAAGTCGCGCACCACGCCGTAACCGAACCGCTTGGCGTAGGACTCGATGACGCGGCCGATGATGTTGAGCTGCCGTCCCGGGCGGCACGCCTTGATGGCCCGCATGGTGGCCTCCTCGGTGCGTTCCACCAGCAGGCGGTGCTCCTCGGAGACGTCGCCGCACAGGAACGTGGCGTTGGTGTCGCCGTGCACGCCGTCCTTGTAGGCGGTGATGTCGATGTTGACGATGTCGCCGTCCGAGAGCACGGTGTCGTCGGGGATGCCGTGGCAGATCACCTCGTTGAGGGAGGAGCACAGCGACTTCGGATAGCCCTTGTAACCCAAGGTGCTCGGGTAAGCACCGTGGTCCAGCAGGAAATCGTGACCGATGCGGTCGAGCTCGTCGGTGGTCACGCCCGGACGGACGTTCTTGCCGATCTCCTGCAGGGCCTGCGCGGCGATCCGGCCGGCCTCGCGGATCCGCTCGATGGTCTCCGGGGTCTGGACGTCGCCCAAGAGCCCTTCGGCAGGCTGTTTACGGCCGACGTACTCCGGCCGGACGATGTACGAGGGGACCGAACGTTGTGGCGAGATTCGCCCAGGAACCAGCGGAGAAGTCATGGGTACGAATTGTAGTTCGTGTGCGGCGGCCGCGGGGCTGAGCCGAGTGTGGCGTGAGAGGCTTCGGGCCGAGCCAGGCGGGCATGCTCGGCCCCGGGGACCCCGACAGACTGCGACAGGAGGCCGACATGAGTGACGTACAGGGCGACAACTGGTGGTACTGCCTCAAGCACAACCGGGTCGAGCACGGGGCGGGCTGCCCGAACAAGCAGCGCATGGGTCCCTACCCGGACGAGGCCACGGCCGCGAACGCGCTGAACATCGCCGCCCGCCGCAACGAGCAGTGGGACGAACAGGAAGACGAGGAGCGCGACACCTGAGGCCGCGGGCCGCTCGACCCTGCCCGGGGCCCTCATGGCAGGATCGCTCCATGACTACGACCGAAGACAGCACCCCCGAGGTCGACGTCGCCACTGCGACCGTCGCGGTCCTGGGCGGCACCGGCGACCAGGGCCGGGGCCTGGCCCGCCGCCTGGCCCTGGCCGGCAACACCGTCGTCCTGGGCTCCCGTAGCGCCGAACGCGCCCAGAAGGCCGCCGCCGAGCTCGTGGAGGCCGACTCCACCGAGGTCGACGTACGCGGCCTCGACAACGCGGCCGCCGCGGCCGAGGGCGACATCGTCGTCGTCGCCGTGCCTTGGGAGGGCCACCGCGAACTGCTGGAGGGGCTGGTCGGGCCCCTGGCGGGGAAGATCGTCGTGGACTGCGTCAACCCGCTCGGGTTCGACAAACGCGGTCCGTTCCCGCTGGAGGTACCCGAGGGCAGCGCTGCACAGCAGGCCGAGCAGGTTCTCGCCGACAGCCGGGTCACCGCCGCCTTCCACCACGTCTCGGCCCGTCTGCTGCTCGACCCGGAGGTGGCCGAGGTCGACCTGGACGTGCTGGTCATGGGCGAGGACCGCGCCGCCACCGACGTGGTGCGCGCTCTGGCCGACCGCATCCCCGGTGTGCGGGGCGTCTTCGGCGGCCGGCTGCGCAACGCCCACCAGGTCGAGGCGCTCACCGCCAACCTCATCGCCGTGAACCGCCGCTACAAGACCCACGCCGGGATCCGCATCACCGGCCTGTGACCGCATGGACCTTGCTACCGGCCATCGCCGGACCCGGAGCCGGTAGCAAGGCCGCGGGGTGGAGCGGTCAGCTCACCCAGCCCTTGACCTTCTCCACCAGAGCTGCCGGGTTCTCACCGACGGGGGTCACGTTCAGCTGGGTGACCCCGGCGGCGCGGAAGGCCTCCACACGTTCGCGCACGTAGGACTCGGGGCCGACCATGTTGGTCAGCTCCACGAACTCCTCCGGCACGGCTGCGGCTGCCTCGTCCTTCTTGCCGTCCAGGTACAGGTCCTGGATCTCGGCGGCGGCCTCCTCGAAGCCGTACCGCTGGGCCACCGTGTTGTAGAAGTTCTTGCCCTTGGCGCCCATACCGCCGACGTAGAGCGCGATCATCGGACGCATGAAGTCCAGGAGCTTCTTGGTGTCCTCGCCCTCACCGATGGCGAGCATGCCCCCGGCGCTGATCTCCAACTCGCCCAGGGACGGGTCGCGCCTGGCCTTGCCCTCGGCCAGCGACTCGCCCCAGACCCGGTCGGCCTTCTCCGGGATGAACAGGTGCGGCAGCCAGCCGTCGGCGATCTCGGCGGTCATCGCCACGTTCTTCACACCCAGGGCCGCCACGTGGATGGGGATGTTCTTGCGCACGGGGTGGTTGATGATCTTGAGGGGTTTGCCCAACCCGGTGCCCTCCTCGGGGGGAAGCGGGAGCTGGAAAGCCCTCCCGTCGTGGGTCAGGCGCTCCTCCCGGGCCCAGATCTTGCGGCAGATCTCGATGGTCTCGCGCGTGCGGGTCAGCGGTTTGGTGTAAGGCACCCCGTGGAAACCCTCGATGACCTGCGGACCGCTCGCGCCCAGGCCCAGGACCGCCCGGCCGTCGGAGATGTTGTCCAGCCCGGCGGCGGTCATCGCGATGAGGGAGGGGGTGCGGCTGTACAGGGGCAGGATGCCGGACGCGATCTTCACCCGCTCGGTGCGTGCGGCGAGATACCCCATGAGGGTGGGGCCGTCGAACCCGTAGACCTCGGCGACCCAGACGGTGTCGAGCCCGGCCTTCTCGAGTGCGACCACCGAGTCGGCGGCCGCCTTCGGGTCGCCGTCGTACTGGAGCTGCGTCGAGATGCGCATGTGTCCTGATCCCTTCCGGAGGGCGTTCCCGCGGCGCCCGGGGCCCGTTGCACCGGCCGCTGCTCGGTCCCCAGTCACTGTACTACCGAGTAATGTCTCGGTTGTTGCCTGCGTCACAGGAAAAGGAGCGCACGGGAAGCCCGGCAGGGGGAGGAGCGCGCACACGACGAACCGCCGACCGGCGCACCGGTCGGCGGTCCTGTTCCGAGTCCACCGTGCCCTCACGGCACCGGGTCAGCCTCCGTAGGAGTGCTGCTCCTGCGGGAAGGTCCCGTCCCGGACCTCGTCGGCGTAGGTCTCGGCCGCTTCACGCAGGGACGAGCGCAGGTCGGTGAAGGTCTTGACGAACTTCGGGGTCCAGTCGCTCAGACCGGCCATGTCCTGCCACACCAGCACCTGCGCGTCGGTCGAGGAGCCCGCCCCGATCCCGACCGTGGGGATGTCCAACTGCTCGGTCACGCGCGCGCCCAGGTCCGCCGGCACCGCCTCGAGGACGACCGCGAAGGCGCCCGCGCGCTCCATCTCCTTGGCGTCCTTCATCAGCTGCTCGGCGGCCTCCCCGCGGCCCTGGACACGGAACCCGCCCAGGGTGTTGACCGACTGCGGGGTCAGGCCCACGTGCGCCATGACCGGCACACCGGCCCGGACCAGCAGCTCCACCTGCGGGACGACCTCCTGGCCGCCCTCCAGCTTGACCGCCTGGGCGCGCCCCTCCTTCATGAAGCGGGCGGAGCTCGCCAGGGCCTGCTGGGGCGAACCCTCGTAGGAGCCGAACGGCAGGTCGGCCACCACCAGGGCCCGGCTGGTGGAGCGGGCCACCCCCGCCACCAGGGGGAGGAGTTCGTCGACCGAGACGGGAACGGTCGTGTCGTAGCCGTAGACGACGTTGGCGGCCGAGTCGCCCACGAGCAGGACCGGGATGCCCGCCTCGTCGAAGATCCGCGCGCTCATGGCGTCGTAGGAGGTCAGCATCGGCCAGCGTTCGCCGCGCCCCTTGGCCAGGGCCAGGTCGCGTACGGTGACACGCCGGTTGGTGATCCCGCCGTAGAGGGCGCCGCCGTTCGATGGGGTCGTGGTCGTGGTGTTCATGATCGTTCCTCCGTTGCCTCGAGGCACCTCGCGGGTGTCCCCGGGCGTTGTGGACGATTGTCGTGGTCCGCGCCGCGCGCGGTGTCCGCATCATCGCACGGGTGTCCTCGTGCGCCTTTCGTCGGGTGAAACCCGAATGCGGCCCCCGTTCATCCCCGCAGCGTGTGTAACCGCCGGTCCGATTCCGGTGATGCTGAAGAGACCGGGGTGAGCAGGCCCAGTGCCCGGGGGGCCGCTACTCGTTCGAAATGATGCGGCCCGCGTACCTTTGGGGGCATGCGCCTGACCGCCTTCACCGACGTGTCCCTCCGCCTGGTCATGCGGCTGGCCGTGGCCGACGACGGCGAACGCCTGACCACGCGGGCCGCGGCCGGCATGCTCGCCGTGCCCTACACGCACATGGCCAAGGCCGTGGCCCGCCTGTCCGAGATGGGGCTGGTGGAAGCCCGGCGAGGCCGAGGGGGAGGGTTGCTGCTGACCGAGGCCGGCCGTGCTTCCTCCGTCGGGGCGATCGTGCGCGAACTCGAAGGTGACGGAGATCTCGCGGGTTGTGAGGACGACCCGCCCTGCCCGCTGCGTGAGGCCTGCCGCCTGCGGGCCGCTCTGGCCCGGGCGCGGGAGGCCTTCTACGCCTCGTTGGACCAGGTCACCGTCGAATCGCTGGTGGCGCCTCCCGCACGCCGGGCCCTGGCCCTGTTGCGCGAACCTCCGGCCGGGGGCCGAGGCCCTGGGCCGGACGGCCCTGCACAGACCTGACGAAGTGCCTTTCACCGGTAGGACCCGCGCTCTGTCGCGTGGGTCCTGATGGCCCTGCCTGATCCGGGCGCTCGCGCAGGACCCTGGGGGTGCGGGGGGTCCTGAGGGCACCCCCGGAGGGCGGCCCCGCGGCCCGGATTTAATATGCATTTCAGATGCTAATTATCTGGTTCGGGGCACCCCGAAGAAAGAGGACGCATGCTCTCCCAAGAGTCCGCAGCCACCGTCCGCGCAACCCTTCCGGCCGTGGCCGAGCACCTCGACACCATCACCGCCCGGTTCTACGACGGGATGCTGGTTGAACACCCCGAGCTGCTCGACGGCCTGTTCAACCGTGCCAACCAGGCCAACGGGGACCAACGCAAGGCCCTCGCCGCCTCCATCGCCGGTTTCGCCACCGCCCTGCTCGAGAACCCCGACGAGCGCCCCGACACGATGCTCTCGCGCGTCGCGCACAAGCACGTGTCCCTCGGAGTGACCGAGGACCAGTACGTGATCGTGCACAAGTACCTCTTCCGGGGCATCGCCGAGGTCCTCGGGGAGGCCGCCACCCCCGACGTCGTCGCCGCCTGGGACGAGGTCTACTGGCTCATGGCCGGGGCGCTCATCGCCATCGAGGCCCGCCTCTACCACCAGAGCGGTTCCACAGGACGCGACGTCTGGAGGCCCTGGCGCGTGACCGACCGTGCCCAGCAGACCCCCGACACCGTCTCCCTCGACCTCGAACCGCAGGACGGGGACCCCGCACCCGCCTTCCGCGCCGGCCAGTACGTCAGCGTGCAGGTGCGCTTGCCCGACGGCGGGGTCCGCCAGGCCCGCCAGTACTCCCTCACCGGCTGGGACGGCCGCCGGCGCCGCATCACCGTCAAGCGCCTGCGTGCGGGCGAGACCCCGGCGGGTGAGGTCTCCACCCTGCTGCACGACTCCGCCTCCCCGGGGGACACCTTCATGGTCTCCACTCCGGCCGGGGACGTCACCGTGCCCGACGGCGACCACCCGGTCGTGCTCGTCTCGGCCGGGATCGGCTGCACACCCATGGTCGCGATGCTGCACCACCTGGCCGAGACCGGAAGCACACGCGAGATCCTCGTCCTGCATGCCGACCACGGGCCCGCCGAACACCCCCACCGCGACGAGACGGCGGTACTCCTCGGCAACCTGCCCGGTGCCGTCTCCCGCACCTGGTACGAGAACAGCGATGACGGCGACCACCGCGGCCTCATGGACCTGTCGGAGGTGACGGTGCCCGAGGGGGCCGAGGTCTTCCTCTGCGGGCCCCTGCCGTTCATGAGCGAGGTCCGTTCCCAGTTCCTCGACGCCGGTGTTGCGCCGCGCCACATCCACTACGAGGTCTTCGGCCCCGACATGTGGCTCGGCACTGCCTGAGGAACCCGAACAACCGGTGTCCGGAACCGGTTCCGGCCGACATACTGAGGCCATGCCCCCCGACGAAGAACCCTCCCTCCGACCGGTCCCGCCCCGCACCGACGGCCGTGCCGTCTTCGTCGGACGCGAGCGCCACGTCGCCGCCCTGCTCGACGACGCCCGGGAGGTGCTGTCCGACGGAGCCCGCGCGGTGTTCGTGCGGGGCGAGGCCGGGGTCGGCAAGACCCGCCTGGCCACCGAGTACCTGCGGCGCTCACCCCTCGGCGCCCACGCGGTCGGCGGCTGCGTGGAGTCCGGAACCGACACGGTCGCCTTCGCCCCCGTCACCTCGGTGCTGCGGCCCCTGACCCGCGACCACGCACCCACACCCGTGGAGGCCCGCGAGCTCGCCCGGATCCTGCCCGAGCTCGGTGAGGTCTCCACCGTGCCCGACGACGGGCGCACCCGCCTGTTCGAGTCGGTGTTGACCTTCCTGGAACGCTGCGCCGAGACCGGCGACGGCACCCGCCCCGGCCTGGCCGTGGTCCTGGAGGACCTGCACTGGGCCGACGCCTCCACCCGCGACCTGCTGCTGTTCCTGCTACGGAACCTGGGCCGGGCCCCGATCCAGCTCGTGATGACCGTGCGCACCGACGACGTGCACCGTACCCATCCCCTGCGCCGGCTCGTCCCCGACATGGTCCGCCTGCCCCGAGTGGGCACCGCGGACCTCGGTCCCCTCGACGTGTCCGGGGTGTTCGCGCAGGTCGCGTCCCTGCGCGGACGGGCACCCGCCGACGCCGAGGCGGAGCTCCTGCACGAACGCAGCGGCGGAAACCCGCTCTTCGTCGAAGCGCTGCTGGCCGGGGGCGGAGGCGACGGTGCCGGCCTGCCCGAAGGGCCGCGCGAGCTCATGCTGCGCCGTGTCGAGTCCCTCTCCGACACCACCCGGGGATCCTGGGCACGGCTGCGCTCATCGGCGCACGCGTGCCCCACCCGCTCCTGGCCGCGGCCGCCGGACGTGCCGGTGTGGGGGAGCAGGACCTGGACGCCGCCCTGCGCGAGGCCGTCGACGCCCGGGTCCTGCAAGTGGACGGTGACGGGTACGCCTTCGGGCACGCCCTCCTGGCCGAGGCCGTACGGGAGGACCTGCTCCCCGGCGAACGCGTCCGGGCCCACCGCCGACTCGTCGATGCCCTGGAGGCCGGGGTCCCGGAGCTCACCGACCACGAACGCGACCTGCGCCTGGCCAGGCACGCCACCCGCATCCACGACCATTCCCGCGCGTTCCGGGCCACCTGGGCCGCCGCCGAACACACCGCCCACAGTTCGGGCCACCACGAACAGCTCGGCCTGCTCGAACGCCTCCTGGAACTGTACGAACTGGTCCCCGGCACCGCCGAGGAGCTCGGTGTGACCCGTGCTTGCCTGCTCCACCGCGCCGGCAGCGCCGCCCACATGGCCGGTCGCGCCCGCCGCGCCCGCGACCATGCCACGGCGGGCCTGGCAGAGATCGGCGCCGACGGGGACACCGCGCCCGAGCCCGAGGACAGCCTCACCGCGGCCTTCCTGAGGCTGGTGCGGGGCCGTGCCCTGCGCAACCTCGGTCAGGGCGGTGACCTGGAGGATCTCGCCGTGGCCGCGGCCCTGTTCGGGGAGGAACACACCGGCCGGATCGCAGTCGATGCCGCCCACGCCGCCGCTCTCAACGTCCGGGGACGCGAGGAGGAGGCCGAACCCATCGCCCGTGCCGTCCTGGAGCGCTCCCGACGCGCCGGTGACCTCCACAGCGAGGCCGACGCGCTGGTCACCCTCGGAAGTTTCTGGAGCGGGGAGGACATGGACGAGCGCGAGGGGCTGCTGCGCAGTGGTATCGCACTGGCGGCCCGCATCGCACACGTGCAGACCGAATTGCGTGGCTGGAACAACCTCCAGGTGTGCCTGCACTTCCGGCTCGACCTGCAAGGCGCGGTGCAGGTCTCCCGCCGGGCCATGGCACGCCTCACCGAACTGGGCCTGGCACGCACCCGGGGCCCGGAGGCCGCCGGCAACCTCGCCGCCTCCCTGGCCAACATCGGGCACACCGGCGAGGCTCTGCGCCTGTTCGACCGTTTCCCCGGCGGTGACCTGCCCGCCCGCAGGCAGAAGACCCACATCGCCGTAGAGATCGCTCTGTGGCACGGGTACATCGACACGGCCCGCAGCCTGCTCGGGGATCTCGTCGAGCTCCAGGGAACCGCGGAACCCTCGACCGACTACCGCAGCATGCTGGACCACGCCCGCCTGTTCCTGTTGGCCGAGGAGGAGGACCTCGACGCGACGGTGCCCGTGGCGCGCAGCGTGATCGATACCGAACGCACCAAGGCCGCCACCCAGAGCAGCCTCAACGGCCTCGTCCGCCTGTCCGAGACCATCCACCGTTTGCGGCGCAGCGAGGAACCCCGGCACCGGGTCGCGGCCGAGGAGATCCGGTCCGAGCTGGACCTCTTCCGCCGAGGACGGTTCTGGTTCCACACTCCGTGGGGCCACCTGCGGGAACAGGAGAGCCGCGCCTGGCTCGCCTCCGATCCGGAAGAATCCCGTTCCCGCTGGGAGGAGTACGCCCACGCCCTGGGAAAGGTCGGCTTTCCCGTGCAGCGCCTCGCTGTGCTCGGCCGTGCCGCCTCTGCTGCCCTGGAGGCCGGGGACGAGAGTGCCGCACGGCGCCTTCTGGCGCTGGGTGAGGAAGCGGTCGGCTCCTGCGACAACGGCGCCGCCCTGTACCGGCACCACCTCGCCCCGCTCCGCGCCGCCCTCGGCGAGCCGGAGGGTGCTGCTCCGGCCGGTCTGACCCGGCGGGAACAGGAGGTCCTCGTGCGCCTGGCCTCGGGCGCGACCAACCGTGAGATCGGTGAGGCGCTGTTCATCTCGCCGAAGACGGTGAGCGTGCACATGAGCAACCTGATGGGCAAGCTCGGGGTCGCCAACCGCAACGCCGCCGCGGCCCGCGCCCGTGACCTCGGTCTCGCCTGATTTCCGGCACATTCACCCGGGACCCGCTCGAAGGGCGTTGTGCCCGTGTGGTGGGGCAAGGCGCCGGTCCTGGGCGGTCGGCCACCCCAGCAGTAGAGCCAGGTGTGCCGCACCCGTCCGCGGCCGGGCGGGGCAGGCGACGGGGGCGGACGGGCCGGCGCTCATCGGCGTGCGTTTCCGCCGTCGGATCCGGTCAGACGGTTCACCGAGGCGTCCACGTCCACCGCGTTCCGGGGCTGGTTGTAGGGCAGTTTGGACAGGGCCATCGCCATACCGCACGTGTTGGTCACCGCGGCGAAGGTCAGTCCGGCACCGATGAAGGCCGCAACCCACACCGTCGGCTGCCAAACCAGGCTCGCCAGTACCGACAGCAGGACGATGCTGCCGGCCACCAGGCGCACTTGGCGCTCCAGGGCCCAGCGCTCCCTACCGCGCACCACCGGGGCACCGTCTGCCTCCCAGGCGTTCATCCCCCCGGCCATGACGGTGGCATGGGTGGACCCGGCCTCGGCGAGCCGGTCGCGGAACTGCTCGGCGCGCGGGCCGGCCTGGCAGACCAGAACCATGGGCCCGCGTGCGTCTGCGGCGAGGCGCTCCAGGTGCGGTTCGGCCCGGCCCAGGGGCAGGTTCACCGACCCATCGATGTGGGAGCTCTCGTACTCGGCGGGTGTGCGCACGTCGACCACGAGGGTGCCGGGGTCGCGCTCGAGGAGGGCGCGCACGGAGGGGACATCGGTGCTGCTGTGGGTCATGAGGAACTCCGGTTTCGAGAGAATCGGTCGGATGGGGACGTGCGCGGGAACAAGGTACTCCCGGGAGTATGTAAAGCGCGCACGTCCCCGCGGATCATGGTGCGTGCGAGGTTCAGGAGGTCGACATCCGGTAGGCCTGGTAGCCGCCGACGAGGTCCGAGACCTGGGCGTGGCCCCGTGCGCGCAGGTGGCTGGCGGCAACGCTGGAGCGGTAACCGCCCGCGCAGTGCACCACCACCGGGCGGTCGGCGGGCAGTTCCCCACCGCGTTCGGGCAGGTGCGCCAGCGGGATGTGCACCGCGCCCTCGATCACACCGCCCTCGCGCTCGGCCGAGCTGCGGACGTCCACGACCACGGGGGCCTCCTCGCTCTCGAGGAGGCGGGCCAGGTCGGCGGCCCCCACCCGCGGTGCCCGGGTGACCTCGCCGGGGACAGAGGCCATGGCGGCCTCCGGGTGCTCCAGGTACCCTGCGACCGTGTCCAGCCCCACCCGGGCCAGACGCATCACGGTCTCCTGTTCCTGTCCCGTGGCGGCCACGACCAGGATCGTGCTCCCGGGCTCGACCATCATTCCGGAGGTCTCGGCGAACCGGCCGTCGGTTCCCACGTTCAGGGCCCCGCGCAGGTGCCCGGCGGAGAAGGACTGGTGGTCACGGGCGTCCACGACCACCGCGCCCTCGGAGCGCAGGCGCAGGAACTCCTCCAGTGCCAACGGCTTCGCGAGCCCCTCGACGTCGACCGGATCGCGCCGCTGCCGGTTGCGGGCGGCATCGTAGGAGAAATAGGCCGGGATCGCTTCCTGCCCCTCCCGGACCAGCTCCACGAATTCCGCCTCGCTCATCGGCTGGACCGCGTAGTTGGTGCGTCTCTGGTCGCCGATCGTGGACTGCCGCTCGGTGGAGATGTTCTTGCCGCACGCCGAGCCCGCGCCGTGTCCGGGGAAGAGCCGTGTGGGGTCGGGCAGGGTCATGAGCTTGTTGTGTACCGAGTCGTAGAGCTTCGGTGCGAGTTCGTCCGGTGTGTGCCCGAAGGAGGCGGCCAGGTCGGGGCGTCCCACGTCGCCGATGAAGAGGGCATCTCCGGTCAGGACCCCGTAGGGCACCGTGTCACCCGCGCGTTCGTACACCACGAGGCTGATGGACTCAGGGGTGTGGCCGGGCGTGTGCAGGACCTCCAGCTCGACCTCGCCCAGTCCGATGCGCTCGCCTTCGGCCAACCCTCGGAAACCGAACTCCGCCTCGGCCGTCTCGCCGTACCCGATCCAGGCCCCGGTGCGCTCGGCGATCTCGAAGTGGCCGGAGATGAAGTCCGCGTGCAGGTGGGTGTTGACCACTCCCACGACGTCGAGGCCTCGGGAACGGGCATCGTCGAGGTACTCGTCCACGTCGATGCGCGGGTCGACCACGACCGCCTTCCCGGTGGTCTCGTCGCCGATGAGATAGGAGGCCTGGGAGAGGCAGTCGAGGTAGTACTGGGTGAGGATCACTCTTGTGCTCCTTCGTCGTTGTTCGAAACCCGGGGCAGACGCCCCGAGGTACCCCAAGGGGTATCTGGATGCTACAGGTGCCCCCGGGGGTATCCCGGAAACAGAAAAAAGCCCGAGGCCGGTCGGCCCCGGGTGGTCAGGCCAAGGCGAGGAAGAGTTTCTCCAGTTCCTGGTCGGTCATCCCGGGGTCCTCACCGCGCTCACGCGCGGCGTTGCAGTGGCGCAGGCCACTGGAAACGATCTTGAACCCGGCCCGGTCCAGAGCGCGCGAGACCGCAGCGAGCTGCTGCAACACCTCCGTGCAGTCCTCGCCCTGCTCCATCATGTCGATCACCCCGGACAGCTGCCCCTGTGCGCGGCGCAGGCGGGGGAGAGCGTCGCCGACCATCTCCGGCTTGAGTTCCATCTGTCATCACCTCGTCTCGTTCAGCATACCCCCACCTGTATATATTCCGGCTCCGGTGTACTGTCGGCCACCTGGGTGCGGCCGACAGCACGGACGCCCCGGCCACGCCGACCTCCCGGCCGACGACAGCGGGCACCCGGGTGGCCTGCCACGGGCCGCCGACCGGGCTGTCAGAGCGTGGGCAGGTACCGCTGCAGTTCGTACGGGGTCACCTGGCGACGGTAGGAGGTCCACTCCGCCTTCTTGTTGCGCAGGAAGAAGTCGAAGACGTGCTCGCCCAGGGTCTCGGCGAGCAGCTCGCTGTTCTCCATGATGCGCAGCGCCTCGTCCAGGCTCTGCGGCAGCGGGCGGATTCCCAGCGCGCGCCGTTCGGCGTCGGTCAGGGCCCATACGTCGTCCTCGGCGCCCGGGGGCAGCTCGTAGCCCTCCTCGATGCCCTTGAGGCCAGCGGCCAGAATCACCGCATAGGCGAGGTAGGGGTTGCAGGAGGAGTCCAGGGAGCGGATCTCGATCCGGCTCGAGTTGGACTTGCCCGGCTTGTACATGGGCACCCGCACCAGCGCGGAGCGGTTGTTGTGCCCCCAGCAGATGTAGGCGGGTGCCTCCCCGCCCGCGCCGGCCGATGCGGCCGGGTCGTCCCACAAACGCTTGTAGGAGTTCACCCACTGGTTGGTCACGGCCGTGATCTCGTCGGCGTGCCGCAGCAGGCCCGCGATGAATCCCCGGCCGACCTTGGACAGCTGGTACTCGGCCCCGGGCTCGTAGAAGGCGTTGCGGTCGCCTTCGAACAGCGACAAGTGGGTATGCATGCCCGACCCCGGGAACTCGGTGAAGGGCTTGGGCATGAAGGTGGCGTAGACACCCTGCTCCATCGCCACCTCCTTCATCACGAGCCGGAAGGTCATGATGTTGTCGGCGGTGGTGAGCGCGTCGGCGTAACGCAGGTCGATCTCCTGCTGCCCCGGCCCGGCCTCGTGGTGGCTGAACTCCACCGAGATGCCCATCGCCTCGAGCATGTTGATGGCGTTGCGCCGGAAGTCGTGTGCGCTGTTGTGCGGCGTGTGGTCGAAGTAGCCGCCCAGGTCGTTGGGCTCGGGGAACTCCCCGTGCTCGGGCATCTTCTTGAGCAGGTAGAACTCGATCTCGGGGTGGGTGTAGAACGTGAAACCGAGGTCGGAGGCCCTACCGAGCTGGCGTTTGAGCACGTGGCGCGGGTCGGCGGGCGAGGGAGAGCCGTCGGGCATCAGGATGTCGCAGTACATGCGCGCGGTCCCGTGCGGCTCGTCGCGCCAGGGCAAGGGCTGAAAGGTCGAGGGATCGGGCTGGGCGAGCATGTCCGCCTCGTAGACGCGCGCGAACCCCTCGATGGCCGAACCGTCGAAGCCGATGCCCTCGGAGAAGGCGGCCTCCAGCTCGGCGGGCGCGATCGCCACGGACTTGAGGTACCCGAGCACGTCGGTGAACCACAGCCGCACGAACCGGATGTCGCGCTCCTCCAGTGTGCGGAGCACGAATTCCTGCTGTCGATTCACGTTCAACCTTCCTCGATGCCGGTCGGTCCGGGTGGCTGGTCCACGGGCGTGCGGGCCGGCCGGACCTCGTGTCCCATCGCCAGTCTGCCGTGTGGATATTTCCGCCGGGTTTCCGGACCCGCGAGTCCGTCCTGCCGGATCCGTGGCTTCTTCGCACACGGGATGGCCTGCGGTAAGGGTGCCTCACTCGCACCGCGCGGGGCGAATCGCCACGGCCGGCATCGAAGCGACGCGGGCACTTCCGGCCTACCGGGCCCTACGGAAGAGGGTGTAGTCGCTGCCGTCGGAGAACACGGTGCTCTCCACCCGCCGGAACGCCTGCGGTGCGAAGCCGTGCTCGAAGAGCGGCCGTCCCGAGCCCGCCACCACGGGATAACGCTTGAGCAGGAGCTCGTCGATCTCGGGCAGCAGCACGCCGGCGATGGTGGGTCCGCCCACCAGGCAGATGCCGATCCCACCCTCCTCCTGCTTGAGTTCGCGCACCGTGGTGAGCGGGTCGGAGGCCACGACGGTCACGTTCGGGTCGACGTCGTAGCGCAGGGAGCGCGAGAAGACGTACTCGCGCATGTGCCCGTAGGGGCTGCTCACACCTGCGTCGAGACCGACCTGGTAGGAGCCCCGGCCCTGGACCATCGTGTCGAAGTTGCGGTTGGGCGCGTCGATGCCGAAGCGGGAGCGAAGATGTGAGGGCACCAGCTCGGGCCAGCTGCGCATCAGGTGGTCGCCGGTCTCGGGGCTCTCCGGGAAGAAGTCGAACGCGCCGTCGGGCGCGCAGACGAACCCGTCCAGGGTGAGGGCCACGAAGTAGGTCAGGGTGCGCACTGTGCCTCCAGGGGGTCGGTGGTCGACCGTCGCAGCATGCCATGTCCGGACCGCGCACGGGGGCGGCCGGGGTCGCCCGAAAGCGGCCGAATGCGAACAAAGAGCTTCAGGGCGGTGGCGGGGGAGCAACACTTCTGGCGGAGGTGCGTGTCACCGGAGGTGTTTGTTCGCGCACCCATAGTTGTCTGGTCCTGTTCGGAGTGCTGAGACAGGAGGCGCAGGATGGCTCGGATCGCGCGGAGGAACTGGAGCCCGGTGGCCGGCTGGGTCGGAGCGGGCGCGACGGGGCTCCTGGTGGCGGTCTCGGCCCCGGCGGTGGCCGCACCCGACGAGCGCGAGGGCCCCGGCAGCAACGAAACGCCTTCGGTGGGGATCTCGCTCGACGGGGTCGAGGAGGCGACCGGGCCGGGGGAGGAGGTCACGTTCGATATCACCGTGGCCAACGGCGAGGACAGGCCGGTGGAAGGGGCGGTCCTGGCTCAGCACGTACCCGAGGGTATGGAGCTCGTGTCCGCGGGGAGCGAGGGCGTGATCGAGCAGAACATCGCCAACTGGGTGGTGGACGTACCAGCGGGCGAGGACGTCGAGTACACCGTGACGGCACGCCTGGACGAGGAGGTACGCCCCGGAAGGCAGCTGGGCAGCACCGCGTGCCTGCTGTTGGAGCGCGAGGCCGAGCCCGCCGCGTGCACGACCGAGAACCTCGCGGTGGCGGGGGAGGGCCGGGGCGTCGGCCTCGCGGCTGTGGCCGATGGCGAGAACATGCTGCGCGTGGCGGGGGCGGTCCTCGTCGTCCTGCTGCTGTGGGTGTTCTGGCGCCGCCGGGGGATGCTGCTGGAGCGTTAGGATCTGTGCTCTGACGGGCCTTCGGTCCTGGGGTGCGAAAGGCCCCTCGCCCACGCTGTGAGCTCCCCTTCGGATGCGTTTCTGCTCTGCCGGGCGGTTCCTGCGGCTACTACGTGTCGTAGTACTCTGGGCGTATGAGCATCCTCGCATCCTTCCTCCTCTTCCTGCACATGATCGGACTGGCGGGCATCCTCGCCGGTGTCCTCATGCAGCTGATGACCGACAACGCGAAATCGGTCAAGGTCCTGCTGCACAGCTCCCTGCTGCAGTTCGTCAGCGGCCTCCTGCTCGTGGGCGTCCAGGAGATGGGCGACCTCGCCGACGTCAACCACATGAAGATCGGCATCAAGCTCGCCATCGCTCTGGCGGTGGTGGTCGTCGCTTTCCTCAACAAGCGCAACCCGGTCACGAAGCTCGCCGCGGCCGCCGGTGTGCTCGGTGTCCTCAACATCGGTATCGCCGTCTTCTGGTGACATCCGCCCGCGCGGTGCCCGCACACCGCGTCCTTCTCCCGACGGGGGTGGCACGGACCCGCAGGTCCGTGCCACCCCCGTTTTTCTTGCGTGGGCTTGCGTGGATTTCCACGCGTGTTCCCCCGTTCACAGAGGCACATCGGTCTGTTATCTTCGTCACTCGCGCGCAAATGCTTGCAAATTATGCAAGGAAACGACGTCGAGGGTGGTACCGCCCCCGGCGCCCATCTCCCGAAGGAGCGCACGATGAGAACCCTCCGGATCGGCGCGATCGCCGGAGCACTGGTCCTCGGGGCCGGGCTGACGGCGGTCTCGGGCCCCTCCGCCCCGAGCGAGGCCCGACCCACCTCGCAACCGCAGGCCCCGCAGCTACAGCAGACCCCCGAGGACGGCACCCTCGTCCACCTCTTCCAATGGTCCTGGGACGCCGTCGCCGACGAGTGCGAGAGTTTCCTCGGCCCCGAAGGCTTCACCGGGGTCCAGGTCTCCCCGCCCCAGGAACACGTCGTCGTCGAGTACGACGAGGGCGCCGAATACCCCTGGTGGCAGGATTACCAACCCGTCTCCTACCAGCTGGACAACACCCGGCGCGGCACCGTCGAGGACTTCCAGGGCATGGTCGACACGTGCGCCGACAACGGCGTGCGCATCTACGTCGACGCCGTGATCAACCACATGACCGGGCCCGAGGCCGGCGCCGGCAGCAACGGCACCGAATGGAGCAAGTACGAGTACCCCGACTTGCACGGGGACGGCGAGTACGGCTACAGCCGGGAGAACGACTTCGGCCCCTGCTTCGACGAGATCACCGACTGGAACGACCGGCAGCAGGTCCAGGAGTGCGAGCTCCTCGGGCTGTCGGACCTGGACACCGGCAGCGCCTACGTCCAGGACCGCCTCGTGCAGTACCTCAACGGCCTCGTCGGCATGGGCGTGGGCGGGTTCCGCGTCGACGCCACCAAACACGTGCAGGTCGAACACATCGACGCCGTCTTCTCCCAGCTCGACGACGTCCCCGGAGGGGGAGGCCGGCCGCACGTCTACCACGAGGTCATCGGCGACGGCACCATCCCCTACACCGACTACACCGACCACGGGCAGATCACGAACTTCGACTACCACCGGGACCTGTCCAACCGGTTCGCCGACGGCTCCATCGCCGACCTCACCGAGATGCCCGACCACGGCGGCCTGACCTCGGACGAGGCCGTGGTCTTCGTCGACAACCACGACACCCAGCGCTCCGAGCCGATCCTGACCCATCAGGACGGTGAGCGCTACTACCTGGCCACCGCGTTCATGCTCGCCCACCCCTACGGCACACCCAAGGTGATGTCGGGTTACGACTTCGGCGGCAACGAAGCCCAGGGGCCGCCCAGCACCGGCGTGGAAGAGGGCAACCCGGCCGGGGCGATCACCGAGCACGCCGACTGCGACGGCTCTTCGGGGTGGACCTGCGACCACCGCCACGAGGCGGTCGCCGGGATGGCGGCCTTCCGCACCGCCACGGCCGGTACCGGGCTGGAAGAGCGGGCCCGCGACGGCGAGTCCCGAGTGGCCTTCGACCGCGGTAAGGAGGGCTTCGCGGCCTTCAACGCGAACGGTTCCGAATGGGAGCTCGACGCCGAGACCTCCCTGTCCGACGGCGAGTACCCCAACGCCGCGGGACCGGGCACCGTCACCGTCTCCGGCGGACAGGTGCAGGCCACCGTGCCCGCGGACGGCGCCGTGGCCCTGCACACCGGCGATCGGGTGTCCTGACCGCGGAGACCGGGTCCGTCCCCGTCTCCGACGGGACCGCCCCCGCATCGGTGGCGCCCCCGCACACGCGGGGCGCCACCCCACCGCCGGTCCGCGGCCGCCGGGGCTCAGTCGTCGTAGAAGACACGCTCCATCACCGCACGCGCCCGCCGCGTCGAACGCAGATACTCGTCGGTGAGCTGCTCCGAGGGCCCCTCGCTCCCGGCCACCCCGTGCTCGAGCTCCTCCCTGTCCTCGTCGCCGTCGTCGGAACCGAAACCCATCGCCTCGGCCAACGCCCCGCGTACCCGCAGGTCCGAGGGCAGCGAGTCCCCGCTGCGGCCCCGCACCAGCATGACCATGCCGCGTACCCGCGAGGCCAGACGCCAGGCGTGTTCGAGCACCACACCGTCGTCGGCCGCGATCATCCCGTGCGCGACCAGCCGGTCCAGCGCCTCCAACGTCCGCGTCGTGCGCAGGTCCGGGTGGTCACGGGCGTGCCGGAGCTGCAGGAGCTGGACCACCCACTCCACGTCGGAGAGCCCGCCGCGTCCCAGCTTCGTGTGCAGGGTCGGATCGGCCCCGCGCGGGAGCCGTTCGGCCTCCATCCGTGCCTTGAGCTTGCGGATCTCCAACACCGCCGACTGCTCCGGGCCGCCGTCGGGGTAACGGATCGGGTCCACCAACTTCAGGAAGTCCGCCCCCAGCTCCCGGTCGCCCGCGATGGGGCGGGCCCGCAGCAGCGCCTGGCTCTCCCACACCTGCGACCAGCGACGGTAATAGGCCGTGTACGAATCCAGGGTCCGTACCATCGGACCGCTGCGGCCCTCCGGACGCAGGTCGGTATCGATCTTCAGCGGTGGCTCGGCGGCAGGCATCTCCAACAACCGCGCCAGCTCGCGTACGATCGCCATCGCCTGTTTGGACGCCGACCCCGTCTCCACCCCCGGGAGCGGGTCGTGCACGTACATCACGTCGGCGTCGCTGGCGTAGGTGAGCTCCTGCCCACCGAAGCGACCCATCGCCACCACGCACACGCGGGTGAGTTCCTGGCCCCCGTCGGCCTCCACCACACGGGACCACGCCACCCTCAGGGCCGCGTCCACGGTGACCTGGGCGATGTCGGTCAGGGCCGAACCGACCTCGGTCACCGAGGACATCCCCAACAGGTCGGCCGCGGCCGTACGCAGCAGTTCACGGCGGCGCAGGGCCCGCACCGCCGACACCGACTCCTCGTCCGTGTGGTAACGGCGCAGCGCCGCGTCGGCCTCGGCCGTGAGCACCTCGGTTGTGCGGCGCACCAGGTCATCGTCGTCGTCGAACAGCGCTACCGCGTCGGGAGCCCGCAACAGCAGCTCGGTCACGTACCGGCTCGTGCCCAGGAGCCACGCCATCCGTTCGGCCACCCGCACATCGTCGCGCAGCAGGCGCAGGTACCACGGGGTCGTGCCCAGGGCATCGCTGACCTGGCGAAAACCCAACAGCCCCGAGTCGGGATCGGGGGAGTCGGCGAACCAACCCAGCATCACCGGCAACAAGGTCCGCTGGATCGACGCCCGCCGCGACAGACCCGTGGTCAACGCCTCCAAGTGGCGCAACGCCCCCGCCGGATCGGCGAAACCCAGGGCCTCCAACCGAGCCCGGGCCTGGCCGGGGGTCAGGCGCGCCTCCTCCCCGGGCAGCTGCGCGACCGCGTTGAGCAGCGGACGGTAGAAGAGCTTCTCGTGCAGACGCCGCACCTTCGCCGACACCTGTTTGCGCGCTTCGGTCAACTCCGTGACCGGGTTCGCGCTGTACCCCAGAGCCCGGCCCAGGCGCCGTAGCTGCGCGGGCCCCTCCTGCGCGCGCGGGTCGGGCATCAGGTGCGTACGCCGCAGCCGGTCCAACTGCAACACGTGCTCGGCCCGGCGCAGGAACCGGTACGCCTCTGCCAACCCGGCCGCGTCCTGGCGCCCCACGTACCCGTGCTCCGACAACGCTGTGAGCGCCTCGAGGGTGTTGGCCGAACGCAGCCGCTCGTCGGCTCTGCCGTGCACGAGTTGGAGCAGCTGCACCGAGAACTCGATGTCGCGCAGGCCGCCCGGCCCCAGTTTCAACTCGCGCTCGCCCTGGCCGGCGGGGATGTGCGCGACCACGCGCCGCCGCATGGCCTGCACGTCCTCCACGAAGTCCTTGCGCGCCGAGGCCTCCCACACCATGGGGCTGATCGCCTCCATGTAGGAGCGGCCCAGGTCGGGGTCGCCGGCGATCGGACGGGCCTTGAGCAGCGCCTGGAACTCCCACGTCTTGGCCCAACGCTCGTAGTAGGCAAGGTGTCCCGACAACGGACGCACCAAGGGGCCGTTGCGCCCCTCCGGACGCAGCGCCGGGTCGACCTCCCACAGGGTTCCCTCGGAGCCGGTCGCCGACGGCACCCGCATCATCTCGGTGGCCAGGCGCGTCGCGGCCGCCAACGCCACACTCTCGGCCACGGGCTCACCCTCGGAGTCCTGAGCGGGCTCGGCCACGAAGACCACGTCCACGTCGCTGACGTAATTGAGCTCGCGTCCCCCGCACTTGCCCATGGCGATGACCGCGAGACGGCACAGCGCCGCGTCGGCGGGATGGCCGGCCCGGGCCACGGCCAGGGAGGCCTCCAACAGCGCGGCGGCCAGGGCGGCCAGTTCCGCGGAGGCCTCCTCCACAGCCGCCGCGCCCGTCAGATCGCGCCCGGACAGGCGCAGCACGCGGCGCCGGTAGGCCACACGCAACGTGTGCTCGAGGTCTTGGCTGGAGCCGTCCTCGAACTCGGCGGCGGTCGGCGCGGGCACGTCGGGGTCGGCCCCGACGGTGTGCAGGAACCCGCGCCGTACCTCCTCGGGGGCGGGCGAGCGCGCCGCGTCCGGGCCGCGCAGCTCGCGCCAGTCACCGGGGTGGCGCACGAGGTGGTCGGTCAGGGCGCTGCTGGTGCCCATGACGTGGCACAGCCGCGCCCGCAGGTCGGGTTCCTCCCGCAAAGCCGTGAGCACCTCGTCGGGGAAGGGGTCGACCTCGAGCACGCGCAGGAGGCCCAGGAGGGCCTGGTCGGGGTCGGGGGCCGCCGCCAGGGCGTCGACGACGGCGACGTCGTCCCGGGCGTCGAGCCCGGCCTCCTCCATCAGGCCCAGGGCCCGGGGACTGTCGCTGAAACCGCGCCTGGCGAGCGTGCCTGCTGTCATGTCGGTACTTTCGTTCCTGCCCACGCGTCCACGTTAGCCGGGCCGCTCCGGGGACCCGCGCCGGACCGCGCGGCGGGACCGGGGCGGCTCCGGCATACGGTTGCGAGTGCCGAAATCCGTACAGCCAAGGGAGTGACATGTCCGTCTTCGACGTCGAGATCGGTGCCCTCAACGGCGGCCCCGCACAGCTGGACCGCCATCGCGGCACGGCCGTCCTGGTCGTCAACGTGGCCTCCAGATGCGGCCTGACCCCGCAGTACACGGCTCTGGAAGAGCTGCAGCAGCGCTACGCAGGCCGCGGCTTCACTGTCGTGGGTGTGCCGTGCAACCAGTTCATGGGCCAGGAACCCGGAACCGCCGAGGAGATCTCCACCTTCTGCTCGACCACCTACGGGGCGACCTTCCCGATGACCGAGAAGGTCGAGGTCAACGGCGACGACCGCCACCCGCTCTACACCGAGCTGGTCTCAACCGCCGACGCCGAGGGCCACAACGGTGACGTGCGCTGGAACTTCGAGAAGTTCCTCGTCGCCCCCGACGGCACGGTCGCGGCGCGTTTCGCCCCGCAGACCGAGCCCGGATCGGAGGAGGTCGTCAAGGCGATCGAGGCCGTGCTGCCCCTCTGACGAGGCCGGGGAGGGGCCAGGGCCCGGCCCCGGGGCAAGCGCTGGGGCCACTGGAGACGATCGAGGCCACCGACGGTTGCACGAACGCCGTCGATGGCCTCGGCCAGAGCCGCACGGACCGCCCGGATCAGATGTCGTAGTAGAGCTCGAACTCACGCGGGTGCGGGCGCAGACGCAGGGAGTCGATCTCCTCGGTGCGCTTGTAGTCGATGTAGGTCTCGATGAGGTCCTTGGTGAAGACACCGCCCTCGAGCAGGAACTCGTGGTCGGCCTCCAGGGCGTTCAGGGCCTCGTCCAGCGATGCGGGCACCGTCTTGACGGCCTTGGCCTCCTGCGGCGGCAGCTCGTAGAGGTCCTTGTCCATCGGCTCCGGCGGCTCGATCTTGTTCCTGATGCCGTCGATGCCGGCCATGAGCATGGCGGAGAAGGCCAGGTAGGGGTTGGCCGACGGGTCCGGAACACGGAACTCGATGCGCTTGGCCTTGGGGTTGGCCCCGGTCAGCGGCAGGCGGATGCAGGCCGAGCGGTTGCGCTGGCTGTAGACCAGGTTGATCGGGGCCTCGTAACCCGGCACCAGGCGGTGGAAGGAGTTCACCGTGGGGTTGGTGAAGGCCAGCAGCGTCGGGGCGTGCTTGAGCAGACCGCCGATGTAGTGGCGGGCCATGTCGGAGAGCTGGCCGTAGCCGGACTCGTCGAAGAACAGCGGCTCGCCGTCCTTCCACAGGCTCTGGTGGCAGTGCATGCCGGAGCCGTTGTCGCCGAAGAGCGGTTTGGGCATGAACGTGGCGGTCTTGCCGGCCTCGTTCGCGACGTTCTTGACGATGTACTTGTACAGCTGGATGCGGTCGGCGTGGTGGAGCAGGGTGCCGAACTTGATGCCGATCTCGGCCTGGCCCGCGGTGCCGACCTCGTGGTGCTGGAGTTCGACCTCCATGCCCGAGTCGATGAGGCTGCGGACCATGTCCGAGCGCAGGTCGCTGTAGTGGTCGACCGGCTCGACGGGGAAGTACCCGCCCTTGTAACGGGGACGGTAACCGCGGTTGCCGCCCTGGATGGTGGAACCGGTGTTCCAGGCGCCCTCGATCGAGTCGATCTCGTAGTAACCGGTGTTGGCGCGGGTCTCGAATTTGACGTCGTCGAAGATGTAGAACTCGGCCTCGGCACCGAAGAAGGCGGTGTCGGCCACACCCGAGCCGCGCAGGTACGCCTCGGCCTTGCGGGCGATGTTGCGCGGGTCACGGCTGTAGGAGTCCAGTGTGATCGGGTCGTGCACGAAGAACGTCATGTTCAGCGTCTTGTGCTTGCGGAAGGGGTCCAGGACACCCGTACTCAGATCGGGGAGCAGGAGCATGTCGGACTCGTGGATGGCCTGGAATCCGCGGATCGAGGAACCGTCGAACATCTGGCCCTCGGTGAACGTGGACGAGTCGACGTTCTCGACGGGCAGGGTCACGTGGTTCACGCCACCGAACAGGTCCGTGAACCGGACGTCGAGAAACTTGACGTCCTCCTTCTGGATGTAGGCGAGAACCTCGCCGACGTTGCTGAACAAAACGGAACCTCCGTGCAGGTAGCTGAGACGGTGGAGCCGGGTCCGCTCCATCGCGGACGTCCTCGGATCGCATCCGTCTCCCGGCTTCGTATCCGAAGCTAGGAGGGCGCGGTTTCCACTCCATGTCTCGATTGTTTCTCGCATGTTACGGACTCCGCTGTCCCGGAACTCACCTGCACGGATCCTGTGGTTGCCCTTCCACGCGGGCGGATCGGTGTGTTTCCGAGTTCTTCGGTGTGGCATGCGCCATGCCCTTTTCGAGGGGGTTTCCTCTCCCTCTGCTCACCCCGGCGCGGGCGGCCGCGGCCTGCCGATAACGTGAGGAACATGAGCGACGAGAGCCGGTCGGGCGCCGCGGCCGCCGACCCCGATGACGACTTCCTGTACCGGGGCAACCGCCTCGGTCTTCCGGAGAGCGGCCCCGGCTCCGTGCCCGGCGTGATGCGGCGGCTCGTGGGCCTGGCGCTGGACTGGATCCTCGCCACCCTCGTCGTCATGGGCGCCATCAACGTGGGCCTCATCGGCCAGGAGCTCGCTCTCGCCGCTGACCGGGGCGGTGAACCCGAGGCCCTGGCGCTGACCAACTTCACCACGCTCTCCACTCTCGTGGTCTTCGCGGCCGTGAACATCTTGTTGCTCACACTCTTCGGTACCTCGGTGGGCCGCCGCCTCGCCGGTGTGGGCATCACCGCCACCGGGGAGCGTTCCTGGCCCTGGTTCGTCTCCATGACCGTACGCACTCTGCTGCTGTGCCTGGTCATTCCCGCGGTCGTCTACGACCGCGACACCCGGGGCCTGCACGATCGTGCCGCAGGCACTGTCACCACGCGCTTCTGAGGACCGGAAGCAACCTCACGGGGGTGTTCCGGGACGGTCACGATCGTCACCGAGGGCGTGCGTTCTGGAGCCCACCTGCTGTTAGCATCCGTTCATCACATCTCCCTGGGGCCTCGTCGATCCCACGGACGCGATGCCCCCGATCCCCCTCTCCCCAGGCATTGCACCGTCGAAAGTTCCTCTCCTCATGGCTGGAAAACGTTCCGCCCGCCTCTCCTCCGGCTCCTCCGGAGCTCTGGACGCCGTCCGAATGTCGCCCGGGCAGTGGGTCGCCACTGCCGTCACAGTGCTCGCGATCATCGCGAGTCTGGGCGCCTACGGCTGGTACGCCTCCCTGTGGGGCAACATCAGCACCGCCCAGGTCGACACCGATCAGTGGGACCGTCCCAACAACGTGGAGGGGGTCAAGAACATCCTCGTCCTCGGCTCGGACGTGCGCTCGGGGGAGAACGCCGAATACGGCGAGGCCGAGGGGGAGCGCCCCGACACCATGCTCATCGCCAGTGTCAACATCGACAGCGGTGCGGCCACTCTGGTGAACCTGCCCCGCGACCTGCTCGTGGACCTGCCCGCATGCGACCCCGCCGAGGGATATGAGGGTATGGACGCCCAAAGCGGCATGTTCAACTCCGCGATGACCTTCGGCGGCGTCGGATGCCAGTGGAAGGCGGTCGAGCACGTCACCGGCGTGCACCTGGACCACTTCCTCATGATGGACTTCGTCGGGTTCATCGACATGGTCGACGCCATCGGCGGGGTGGAGATGTGTATCCCCGAAGCCATCGATGACCCCAAGGCCCACCTGGAACTCGAGGCCGGTGAACAGACCCTGGACGGTGAGGACTCCCTCGGGTTCGTGCGGTCGCGTTACGCCCAGGGCGACGGCAGTGACCTGTCGCGTATCGAACGCCAGCAGGAGTTCATGGGCGCGATGCTGCGCGAGGTCCTCGACAGCGAGGTCATGACCAGCCCCCCGACCATCACCAACTTCATCGGCGCGGTCACCGATTCCATCACCACCGACGAGGACCTCAGCGCCGACAACATGAGCGAGATCGCCATGGCCATGCGCGAGGTCGACCTCGACCGCGTCCAGTTCGTGACGGTGCCCAACGGTGCCCACCCGGCGGACGAGAACCGCATCATCCTCGATGAGCAGCCCGCCGCGGAGCTCTTCGAGAGGATCAACGAGGGCGCCGACATGACCGGCTCCGGCGGGAGCGAGGAAGCTCCCGAGGACGGCACTGAGGGTCCCGAACCCTCCGACATCAGCCTCGATGTGCTCAACAACACCGACATCGAGGGGCTGGCCTCCGAGGTCGATGCGGTCCTGGCCGAGGCCGGCTACGACGTCGCCTCCACCGGCAACCCCCAGGAGCGTCTCCCCGAGGCCACGACCGTCTACCACACCCCCGGCGACGAGGCCTCCGCCGAGCTGCTCGCCGACTACATCGGCCAGGCCCAGACCGAGGAGGCCGAAGGCCTGGACCAGACGCTGGAACTGGTCATCGGTGCCGACTGGCAAGGCATCGCCGGCAACGGGGACGGCTCCGATGCCGACGGCGCGATCGCCGAGGAACTCGACGGCGCGACCGCAGAGGAGGAAGGCGAGAACGCGTGCTGATCCAGGGTCAGTACTCTGGCCGACGGTGATCTGACAGGGAACGACCGGGTCCGGTACCATCCGGCCCCATACGTCCGCCGGTGTCCGCGGGCGCTCTTCCCCTCCCAGGGCGGTCCTCTCCCCAAGCCCCACAGCGAATCGCAGGTGTCCCTCTTGGCTCAAGGAAAGAAAACGGCCCTCAGACGCGGCATGTCTTTTGGGCAGTGGGCGGCGGTCGGTGCCACGGGTGTGGTGATCGCGGGCAGCCTCGCCGCCTACGCGGCGGTCGGCGATGCGCTCAGTTACGAGACGGAGTCGATCGAGCCGGACGCCTGGGGCGACCGGCCCGCCAGCGTCGACGGCACCCACAACATCCTGGTGCTGGGTACGGACGAGCGCGCCGGTGACGACGCCTCCTACAACGACGCGAACGGCATCCGCCCCGATGTGCTGATGATCGCCAGCATCGACGTCGACAACGGCGGTGCGACCATGGTCAACCTTCCGCGTGATCTCGTCGTGGACCTGCCCGCGTGCGAGGGCAACGGTGAGGAGTACGCGGGTTCCGCGGGCGGCGAGGACCAACTCAACCACGCGATGCGCTACGGCGGACTGGACTGCCAGGGCAACGCCGTGGAGAGCGTCACCGGTGTCCACCTCGACCACATGCTCTCCATCGACTTCGCCGGTTTCAAGAACATGGTGGACAGCGTCGGCGGCGTCGAGATGTGTGTGCCCGAGCCGATCGACGACCCCAAGGCCCACCTGCAGCTGGAGGCGGGGGAGCAGCGCCTGGACGGCTCCGAGGCCCTGGGGCTGGCCCGTTCGCGTGCCAGTACCGAATACGGCAGTGACCTGGGCCGGATCGAGAACCAGCAGCGGATGATCGGCGCGATCCTGCGCGAGGTCCAGAGCGGTGAGATCCTCACCAAGCCCGACATTCTGCGTGACTTCCTGGACTCCGTCACCGACAGCATGGTCACCGACCAGGGCTTCACGTTGGACGTGATGATGGAGTTGGCCGGGGCCATGCGGGAGGTGGACCTGGAGAACATGCACATGGTCACCGTCCCGGTCAAGGACGACCCGACCGACCCGAACAAGGTCCTCTTCCAGGAGCCCGCCGCCCAGGACCTGCTCGGTGCCCTGGCAGCGGGTGAGGCCCTGCCCGGTTCCGACGACAGCGGTGACGGGGGTTCCGGCGAGGAAGGCTCCGACAGCGGTGACGGGGGCTCGGACAGCGAGGGCGGTGGTGAGGCCGAACCCGGCGACGTGTCCCTGCAGGTGCTCAACAACACCGGCCGGAACGGTCTGGCCACCGAGGTCGAGACCCTGCTCAACGCCGAGGGTTTCACGGTCACCGGCACCGGTAATCCGCAGGAGCGCGCCCCGGACGCCACCACCGTCTACCACGGGCCCGGCCAGGAGGCCGAGGCCGAGCTGGTGGCCTCCGCGCTGACCACCGCCACCACCGAAGAGGTCCCGGATCTGGAGGGCGGTCTGGAGCTCGTCATGGGCGGCGCCGACTGGGGCCCGGTCGTGGGCCTGGACGAGGGCGGATCCGGCGGCTCCGACCTCGACGAACTGGGCGGCACCACGGCCGCCGACGAAGAGGCCGTCTGCGAGTGATACCCGACCGCTCCCGAGCGCGGATCGATCCGAGGAACACGAACTGAGGGCGGCGACCTCCACGGGTCGCCGCCCTTTGTCGCGCCCGGGGTTGCGGCTTCGTGTTTATCGTTTATCGTTATTATCGAAAAACGATAGCAAGGGGTTCATGTGGCATTCCTGATGCGGCTCCGCTGGACGCGGGCGGACTCGGTGATCATGCAGGGGGTCCTGCTAGCGGTGGCTTTCCTGGTCTCCCTGTCCACGTTCGTCACGCTCGTCTGGGCGCTGTTCGCCGTTCCCTCCGGCCTGACGGGTTGGCTGAACCAGGTGCCCGCGCACCACACGCCCCACGTACCCTCGGCCGTACCCGAGGTGACCGTCCTCGCGGACGACGCCGAGATCCGGAGCAGCGAGGAGGTGGTCCTCCTCTTCCAGGATCCCGGTCTCAGGCAACGCCTCCTGCTCGCGGCGCCGGTCCTGCTGTGGAACGCGCTCGCCCTGGCCGTGGTCCTCGTGGTACTGAACCTGCTGCGGAGCCTCCGAGAGGGCGACCCCTTCGTCCCGGCCAACGTGCGCCGCGTCTACACCCTGGCGGCCCTGGTCCTGTTCGGATCGCTCTTGCTGCCGATGGTCGGGGCGTTCTGCGGCATCGCGCTCCGGCACGGGGTGGTCGAACCCAGCGAGGTGGCCCTCGTCAGCTTCACGCTGAATCCGGGCTCGGGGCCGCTGGCCGGGGTCCTGCTCTCCCTGGTCCTGGTCGCTCTCGCGGAGGTCTTCCGTAGGGGCAGCCAGATGCGTGACGACGTCGACGGGCTGGTCTGATGCCCTCGGAGGAGGCCACGGGTATCCGGGTCCACCTGGACGAGCTCCTGGCCGAACGGGGGATCACCCTCACCGAACTGGCCGCACGGGTGGGCGTCACGGTCGTCAACCTGTCCGTCCTCAAGAACGGTCGGGCCAAGGCGGTCCGTTTCTCCACACTCGCCGCGCTCTGCCGGGAGCTCGACTGCCAGCCCGGCGACCTCATCAGCCACGGACCCGGCCTCGGCACCGAGGCCGAGGGGGCGAACATCGAGCCCTGACCGAGTCCCCTCAGCAGGCCACGGCGGCACGTCAACGAAGAAGACGCGCGTCCGGAAACGACGACGGGGCCGCCGCACCGCGTGGGTGCGACGGCCCCGCCGGACTCTGTGGAAGACCGGGTGGAGAGAGGAGGTCAGCCGCTGGCCTGGTTGCCCCGCATGCCCTTGGGCATCTTGGCGCCCTTGGGCATCGGGCCCTTGGGCATCTGCGTCGAGGCGGGCAGAGCCTTGAGCCGGTAGTTCAGCTGGGCGGTCCCGGCCTTGTCCAGATTCCGCGGCAGCTTCACCAACGTCTTCTGGAGCTTGGCGACGGGTACCTGGTCCTCGCCGGTGCCGACCTTCACGTCGTAGATGGGGGTGTCGTGCGCCACGCGGGCCACACGCTTCTTCTCCCCGGCGATGAGTGGGCGCAGCCGGCCCGGGTCGCCTTCGCCGACCAGGACCACCCCGGGGCGGCCCACGACGCGGTGGACCACGTCCATCTGCTTGTTGGCGGTCACACCGGGCTCGACGGACCAGTTTCCGCGCATGTTCTGCAGGATCACCATGCCGCCGCCCATGCGTCCTTCCAGCATCTGGTACTGCACACGCTGGGCCGCGCGGGTGAAGATGATGAAACCGACCAGGAAGGCCAGGGGCAGACCGGTCAGTGGCCACAGGATCCAGGATCCGGTCCAGATGCCGATCCCGACGAAGACGGCGAAGATCAGCAACGCGACGATCACCGCGATCGGGATCGTCCGCGGGCTCTGCTGGCGGACGATCTTGGCGACCATCCCCATCTGTTTGAGGCGGCCCGGCTCCTTCTCGCCGCCCTGCGCGTTGGTCGTGTTCTCGGAACCCTTGGGCTTCTTGGCCATCGTGCTGTCAGGCGGGGTACGTCGGCCCGCGCCGACGGGAACACACGCGTTCCTGTTCCGCCTTGCCTCCTCTTTGCGGTCAACCTATGGCGCATCGGCGCCGCGTGTGGGCGCCTCCACCCCAGGATAAGTGGACGTGCCGTGGAATGCGGAACGGTGGCCCGCGGGCCACCGTTCCAGCTTGATCACGACTCGGGCGAAAGGCCCGTTATGCCTCGGTCTTGGCGTTCTCGGCCTCGTGCTTGGCCTTGGCCTGCTTGTACAGGCGGCCGGCACGGTAGGACGAGCGCACCAGCGGACCGGACATGACACCGGCGAAACCGATCTCCTCGGCCTCCTCGCCCAGTTCCACGAACTCCTCCGGCTTCACCCACCGGTCGATGGGGTGGTGGAGCTTGGACGGACGCAGGTACTGGGTGATGGTGAGCAGGTCGCAGCCGGCCTCGACGAGGTCGCGCATGGCCTCGCTGATCTCCTCGCGGGTCTCACCCATGCCCAGGATCAGGTTGGACTTGGTCACCAGGCCGTCGTTGCGGGCCTGGGTGATCACGTCCAGGGAGCGCTCGTAGCGGAACCCGGGACGGATACGGCGGAAGATCCGCGGCACCGTCTCGGTGTTGTGCGCGAGCACCTCCGGACGTGAACCGAAGACCTCGGCGAGCTGGTCGGGGTCGGCGTTGAAGTCCGGGATGAGCAGCTCGACGCCGGTGTCCGGGTTGAGCTCGTGGATCTTGCGGACGGTCTCCGCGTAGAGCCAGGCCCCGCCGTCCTCGAGGTCGTCACGGGCCACGCCGGTCACTGTGGCGTAGCGCAGTCCCATGGTCCGGACCGAGTTGGCGACCTTGGTGGGCTCCATGCGGTCCAGAGGGCTGGGCTTGCCCGTGGCGATCTGGCAGAAGTCGCAGCGGCGCGTGCACTGGTCACCGCCGATGAGGAAGGTGGCCTCGCGGTCCTCCCAGCACTCGTAGATGTTGGGGCATCCGGCCTCCTGGCAGACCGTGTTCAGGCCCTCCTTCTTGACCAAGGCCTGTAGCTCGGAGTACTCCGGGCCCATCTTCGCCTTGATCTTGATCCACGGCGGCTTCTTCTCGATGGGGGTCTCGCTGTTGCGGGCCTCCACGCGCAGCAGCTTGCGGCCCTCAGGAGCGATGGTCAACGTGAACCCGTTCCCTTCTGTGCCCCGTGACGGGGACCCTCGTGCCCCGGGTGGGGGCGGTGTCCCGGTGGGGACAGCTCATGGTGTGGTGTGTCATCCACGGGCGGTGGCGCCGGAGAGCAGTTCGGCGCCGTCGGTGTGGCTGAACCCGTCCGCGCCGAGGACGTCGGCCAGATGCCGTTCCAGGAGCGGACGCACCTCGGCGACGGTGACGTCGCGCCCCAGCTCGGCCGTCAAGGAGGTCACCCCTGCGTCGGAGATGCCGCACGGGACGATGCGGTCGAACCACGACATGTCATTGTCGCAGTTCAACGCGAGTCCGTGCATACCGACGCCGCGGGCGATCCGGCAGCCGATCGCGGCGATCTTGCGTTCGATCAGGCCGCGCTCGGGGTCGGGATCGAGCCACACCCCGGTCCGGCCCTCGGTCCGGTGCCCGGTGAGGCCGTACTCCGCGATGGTGCGGATCACCGCTTCCTCCAGGACCCGGACGTAGGCGATCACGTCCACGGGATCCGGCAGCTTGACGATGGGGTACACCGTCAGCTGTCCGGGGCCGTGCCAGGTGATCTTCCCGCCTCGATCGATGTCCACGACGGGGGCTCCGGGATCGGTGATCGGACGATCCCACCTCCCGGTGCGTTTGCCTGCCGTGTACACGGGTTCGTGCTCGAGGAACAGGACGGTATCGGCCACCTGGTCGGCGACGCGGCCCTCGTGGAGCCGCCTCTGGAGATCCCATCCCTGGTGGTACGGGACAGGGACGTCGCCCAGCCATGCGTAAACGAGATCACTCACACAACCCACCTTACGCCCCGGCAGAACGCGAGGGTCATCCCAGGATGTCGGATGGCGCACCTTGCCGAATGGGGCGTTCCGGGGAATAGCACGCACGGTCGAGGTGTTTTCGGCCGCCTCGCGCGCGGAACCCGTGACCCTCAGATCCCATGGCCCTCTGCTGCCCCACAGATTTTTTTGTCTTTTTCGGCCAAAGCCCTGCGGGGGGACCCCGGGTTCTTCTACTTTGAGTGTGGGAGATGGAACTCCGCGTCAGCGCGGAGTCACCCGGGGCCACTGGTTGTCGTTCGACCGACGTGGCCCCGCCCGCAGGCCTTTGATGATGGGGATCATCAGGGGATGGTGATTGGTGGGGTAAAAACGGGGCGGTGCCGTTCTCGGCACCGCCCCGTCCGCCGTTCCGTGGTCGCCGCGGGGGGAATGGTCAGTCCAGGCCCGGATAGGGGCGCTTGTTCCGCGCCTCCCGCAAGGACACCGCCCACCAGGACAGTTGGCCCATGAGAGCCTCCACGGCGGCCTCCGCGCCCTTCAACGGCGTCGTCGGGGCCCCGTCTGCGTCGAACATCGCTTGGGCGTCGTGGAAACTCACCGTGTCCCTGACCGTGGTCACGTGCAGTTCCGAGAAGACGGCTCGCAGCTGCTCCACCGCGCGCAGGCCTCCGGAGATCCCGCCGTAGGAGACGAAGGCGACCGGTTTGGCGAACCATTCCCGGCGTGCGGAGTCGATCGCGGCCTTGAGCGGCCCTGGGTATCCGTGGTTGTACTCGGGTGTGAGGACCACGAAGCCGTCCGCGGCCGCGACGCGTTCCGCGAAGCCGGCCAGAGGCGTTCCGTGCCCGTCCCCGGGGCCGAGATCGGTGACGTCGACGATGTCCAGGTCGACGCCTTCGTGTTCGGATGCACGATCCAGGAACCAGCGTGCCACCGCAGGTCCTGTTCGGCCGTTGCGGTTGGCGCCCAGGATCACCGCGATCCGTAGGTCGTTCATGAGTAAAGGATCCTTCGTCCTGCTGTGGGCAACGTGGCCACGTTAAGACCTCAACTTAACTTCAGGTCAATTCGGGTGGCCGTGACCGTCCTCACCTCCGGGGTACCCGCACGACGACGCGGGGCCGGGCACCGCGAACGGTGCCCGGCCCCGCGTCAGCTCGACGGGAACGGACCTACAGGCCCAGCTCGCTGTCGAAGGCGCCCTTCTCCAGGCGCTCCTTGACCGCCTGGAGGAAACGGCCGCCGTCGGCGCTGTCGATCAGGCGCTGGTCGTGGCCCAGCGACAGGTAGACCATCGACCGCACCGCGATGACCTCGCCGCCCATGGCGTCCTCGACCACGACCGGGCGCTTGACGACCGCGCCGGTGCCCAGGGCCGCCACCTGCGGCTGGTTGATGATCGGGGTGTCGAACAGCGCACCGGTGGCACCGGTCTCGGTGATGGTGAACGTGCCGCCGGTGAGCTCGTCCGGGCCCAGCGCGGCGGTGTGCGCGCGCTCGGTCAGGTCGGTGACCGTACGGGCCAGATCCATGAGGTTCTGGGAAGCAGCGTCCTTGACCACCGGGGCGAGCAGGCCGCGCTCGGTGTCGACCGACACGGCCAGGTTCTCCACATCGTGGTAGGTCACCTGCTGCTTCTCACCGTCGACGACCGCGTTGAGCTTCGGGTGCACACGCAGTGCCTCGATGGTGGCCATCGCGAAGAAGGCGAAGAAGTCCGGAGCGGAGCCGTCGCGGTCGGCGGCCTGCTTGCGCAGGTTCGCGATCCTGCTGACGTCGACCTCGACGACCTGCGTGGTGGTGGCCGCCACGCGCTGCGACTCGACCATGCGGTCGGCGATGGACTGGCGCAGACGCGAGAGCTTCTCGGTCTTGCCGCGGAGCGAGGTGTCGGCGGCGACCTTGCGCGGAGCCGACGAGGCTGCCGGGGCGGCGGTCGACTTCTGTTCCTCGGCCGCGCGCAGCACGTCCTGCTTGCGCACACGTCCGCCCACACCGCTTCCCTCGACCCGGCTCAGGTTCACACCGTGCTCGGCGGCCAGCTTGCGCACCAGCGGCGTCACGTAAGCCTCGGTGGGCGCGTCGGTACCCGAGGACTGCCCGGTACCGCTGAGCGTCCCCACGTCCACGGACGGGGCGCTCTCGGTCTCCTTCTCCTCGGACTTGCGGTCCTCGGGGGCCGGGGCGGCGGGCTCGGGCTCGCTCTTCGTCTCGGCCGCGGGCTCGCTCTTGGGCTCGGGCGTGGGCTCTGCGCGGGCCGGCGCGGGCGCCTCGGAGTCCATGGGCGGTTCGCCGCCCTCGCCGCCGATGACGGCGATCTCGGCACCGATGTCGACGGTCTCGTCCTCGTCGACGAGGATCTTGCTGAGGACGCCGGCGACCGGGGACGGGATCTCGGTGTCCACCTTGTCGGTGGAGACCTCGAGGAGCGGCTCGTCCACCTCGACGGTGTCACCCACGTTCTTCAGCCACTGGGTGACGGTTCCCTCGGTGACGCTCTCACCGAGGCCGGGCATGGAAACGGAAGTCTTGGGGCCCTCGGGGGAGCTCGAGGCGGGCTCGGGCTCCGCCGGCTGCTCGGGTTCCGGCGCGGACTCGGGCTCCGGCTCGGGCTCGGGCTCGGAAGCCTGCTCCGGCTCCGGCTCCGGCTCGCTCTCGGCGGCGGGCTCGGCCGGGGCGCCGGTCTCC
>NZ_ANBE01000028.1 GCF_000341145.1 Nocardiopsis xinjiangensis YIM 90004 | reverse complement strand
TCGCCCTCGCCGCCGATGACGGCGATCTCGGCACCGATGTCGACGGTCTCGTCCTCGTCGACGAGGATCTTGCTGAGGACGCCGGCGACCGGGGACGGGATCTCGGTGTCCACCTTGTCGGTGGAGACCTCGAGGAGCGGCTCGTCCACCTCGACGGTGTCGCCCACGTTCTTCAGCCACTGGGTGACGGTTCCCTCGGTGACGCTCTCACCGAGGCCGGGCATGGAAACGGAAGTCGGCATGGGTTCCTCGTTGGATCTGGACGCGGTCTCTGCCCAACGACTCGAATGGGCAGCGCGGATGTGGCGGGGGCGGGCCCGCTCGGGACCCGCCCCCCGGTGGTGCGGTCAGTCGTGGACGTGCAGCGGTTTGCCCGCGAGAGCGAGGTGGGCCTCGCCCAACGCCTCCGACTGGCTCGGGTGCGGGTGGATCAGCTGCGCGACCTCGGAAGGCAGCGCCTCCCAGTTGTAGATGAGCTGCCCCTCGGCGACCAGCTCGCCCATGCGGGAGCCGACCATGTGCACGCCCAGCACCGGGCCGTCCTTCTCGGCGATGACCTTCACCGCACCCTGCGTCTGCAGGATCTGGCTCTTGCCGTTGCCCGCCAGGTTGTAGTTCATCTCCACGATCTCGTGGCCGCGTTCCTCGGCCACCTTCGAGGTCAGGCCCACGGACGCGACCTCGGGCTCACAGTACGTGACGCGGGGAACACCGTCGTAGTCGATGGCCGGCGGGTTCTGGCCGGCGATGTGCTCGGCGACGAAGATGCCCTCGGCGAAACCGACGTGGGCCAGCTGCAGGGTGGGGATCAGGTCCCCGACCGCGTACACGTTGCCGACACCCGTGTGCAGGTTCTCGTCGACCTGGACGAAACCGCGGTCGAGCGTGATGCCCTGCTCCTCGTAGCCCAGGCCCTCGGAGACCGGGGCGCGGCCGATGGCGACCAGGAGGACCTCGGCCTCCAGGGTCTTGCCGCCCTCGAGGGTGACGGCCACACCGGAGTCGGTGGTCTTGACCGACTCGAACGGCTTGCCCAGCTCCGACTTGATCTTGCGCTTGCGGAAGGCCCGCTCCAGGATCTTGGAGCTGGACTCCTCCTCGACGGGAACGAGGCTCTTGAGCGCCTCGACGACGGTGACCTCGGTGCCGTAGGACCGCCACACGCTGGCGAACTCCACACCGATGACACCGCCGCCCAGGACGATGGCGGACTCGGGGACACGGTCCATCGTCAGGGCCTGGTCACTGGTCATGACCTTCTCGCCGTCGATCTCCAGACCCAGGGTCTTGGGCTTGGAACCGGTACCCAGCAGGACGTTCTTGCCCTTGTAGACCTTGCCGTCGACGGTCACCTCGTCCTTGCCGGTGAGCTTGCCCTCACCCTCGACGACGGTGATCTTACGGGCCTTGATCAGCCCGGACAGGCCCTTGTACAGGCCGTCGACGACCTTGTCCTTGTACTTGTTCACGGCCCCCATGTCGATGCCCTCGAAGGTGGCCTTGACGCCGAAGTTCTCGCTGTCCTTCGCGGAGTCGGCGACCTCGGCCGAGTGCAGGAGGGCCTTGGTGGGGATGCAACCACGGTGCAGGCAAGTGCCGCCGAGCTTGTCTTTTTCGATCAGGACGACGCTCATGTCGAGCTCTGCGGCGCGAAGCGCCGCCGCGTAGCCGCCGCTGCCGCCGCCAAGGACGACGAGGTCGAAGGTGCCGCCGCTCTCACTCACGGGAACGAACTCCTTGTTGTGGTGGCTGGTGATTCAGGTGGTGGTAGGACCGAGCCGCCCACCGGAGGGCGGTGCGGCGGCACGGTCGCCGCGGGTGGGAGGCGTCCCGGCTCAGAGGCACCTCCCGCACGCGGTCACTTGCGGGCGTACTCCTCGGCGATGCGGACCAGGGTGCGAGTCCCCGTGCCCGTACCGCCCTTGGGGGTGTACCCGTGTGGTCCGCCGTGGTTGAACGACGGACCGGCGATGTCGAGGTGGGCCCAGGAGACCCCCTCGTCGATGAACTCCTTGAGGAAGACACCGGCCGAGAGCATGCCGCCCCAGCGCTCGCCGGCGACATTGGCGATGTCGGCGACCGACGAGTCCAGGCCGGCACGCAGCTCACCGGGCAGAGGCATGGCCCAGGAGGCTTCACCCTCTGCACCAGCGGCCTCGACGATGCCGTCGCGCGCCTCGTCGTCGTTGCCCATGACCGCGAAGACGCGGGTGCCGAGAGCGACGAGCTGGGCGCCGGTCAGCGTGGCGATGTCCACGACCAGGTCCGGGCCGTCCTCCTGGGCACGCACCAGTGCGTCGGCCATGACCAGGCGGCCCTCGGCGTCGGTGTTGAGCACCTCGACGGTCTTGCCGCCGTACATGGTCAGCACGTCGGAGGGGCGCTGGGCGGTACCGCTGGGCATGTTCTCGGCAACGGCGAGGTAGCCGACCGCGTTGACCTTCAGGCCCAGGGTGGCGATGGCGCGCATGGCGGCGAGCACGGAGGCCGCGCCGGCCATGTCGGACTTCATCCAGTCCATCGAACCCGCGGGCTTCAGGGACAGGCCGCCGGAGTCGAAGGTGATGCCCTTGCCGACGAAGGCGATGGTCTTCGTGGCCTCGGGATGACTGTGCTCCAGACGGATCAGGCGCGGCGGGTTGACCGAGCCCTGGCCCACACCGGTCAGGCCGCCGTAGCCGCCCTCGGTGAGCTCCTGCTCGTCCAGAACCTCGATCTCGAGGTTCGTTTCCTGGGCGAGGGCCTGCGCAGCCGAGGCGAAGTCCTCGGGGACCAGGTCGGCCGGGGCGGTGTTGACCAGATCGCGGCTGTAGTTGACACCCTCGGCCAGCACCGCGGCGCGCTCGGCGGCGGCCTCGGCACCGGAAGCGGAGGAGACGAGGGTCAGCGTCGCGGACGCTGCCTCGTCCGCCTTCCGCCGGGCCTGGTCGCTGGTGCGGTAACGGTCGAAGGTGTACAGGCCGAGTTGGGCGCCCAGGGCGACGGCACCGGCCTGTTCCGCGCTCTGTGCGGGCAGGGCCAGCGCGACACGGCCGGCGCCCTCGGGGCGGGCGGCCAGGGCGCGCAGAGCGGCGCCGGCGGAGCGGGACAGGACGTCGGAGCCGACCGGGCCGTCGGTGGGCGCCGGGCCGAGACCGACCGCGACGACGACCGGGGCCGGGACGGCTCCGAGGGAAGCAATGGTGTGCACCTCCTCAGGCGCGCCGCCCGCTCCCAGGAGCGACAGGGTAGGGGCGAGGCCGCCGGTGAAGGCGGCATCGACGTCATGAGCGCCCGACGCGGGCTCCGGGGCATCGCCTCCGGAGTGGTAACCGACGACGATGGCGTCGGTGTCGAGCGTGCTGGGGGACTCCGTAATTACTGACAACGTCGTGCTCACGCCAACGATGCTAGTCGCCCGGTGTGCCCGGCGGCGACCCGGCGCCCCGTGCTCTTCGCGGCGCTGACACGGAGCTCGGGGGTGCTGCACGGGTCGGGCCTTCCCCCCTGGTGGCTCCGGCGCCTGCGGGCGGTGAGGGCCCCTCTCACCGCCGGTGGGGGCTCCTCTGGAGGTTCGGCCCGGGCCGAAGGGCTGTGCCCCGGTAGGGGAGTGATGAAACTCCGTGTGAAAAAATGTGATCATGCCGACACGGCTTCTCCGGGAACAGGAGCCGTGCCGGGAAAGGCCTGGTGGGCACCGCCCGCAGGGTTCACACCCACGAGGCGGACGCCGCCAGCACCACGAGCACAGCCGTACCGGACGACTCCGTCAACGATCCCAGGACGTCTCCGGTGATCCCGCCCAGGCGACGTACACAGTGCCGTAGCAGGACCCCGGCGACCGCCAGACCCGCCACCGTCGCAAGCACACCGCCCAGGATCCACGGCCAGGACAGGAACCAACCCGACATCCAGGCCAGAAGGAGCGCAGCAGAGGCCAGAGCCAGACCACGGGCACGCACACTGCCCGCGACGAAAGCCCCCAGACCCTCCTTGTGCGCGGAAGGGACCATGGGCATGCACGCACAGGTCGTGGCCGCCCGGCCCACCGTCCCGGCCAGCACGGCCCCCGACAGCGCCGCCGCGGGGGAGAGCGCCACCAGCTGTCCCAGTGCCAAGGTCTGGGCGCCCAGAGTCACGATGAGCGCCACGACCCCGAACGGGCCGATGTCGGAACGGCGCATCACCTCCAGGGCCCCCTCGGGCCGGAGCGCACTGCCCAGACCGTCGGCCACGTCGGCCAGCCCGTCCAGGTGCAGCGCTCGTGTGGCCAACGCACCCAGCCCCACACCCAGCAGGGCCGCCAGGGTCGGCGCCAGCCCCAGCCAGGAGCCGGCTACCGCGAGGAGGCCGCAGGCCAGGCCCAGGAACGCGCCCAACCACGGCGCCCACGCCATGGCCCACCCGGCCACGGCCCGGTCCAGACGTCCGGCCCGTACCGGTACGGCCGTGAACGTGCCCGTCGCCATACGCGCGCCGTCGACCACGTCGGCGAGGGGTCCCACAGCCGGGGTCACGGGAGCTCCACCACACGCCCGGCGGTGGCCAGCACGACCTCCTCGGACTCGGCGCCCACCCACTGGTTGAGCCGTCCCAGGTGATCGCGGAAGAGGCGGCCGGCCCGGGTCGCGGGGACCACGCCCGAACCGACCTCGTTGGTCACCGCCACCACATAGGCCCCGGTGTTGCGCCAAGCCTCCAACAGGCCGCGGATCTCCGACTCCAACGCTTCCTCGGCGCCCTCGGGGGCCTGCTCGGCCCACAGACCGTGGCGGTCCAACGCTCCGGTCAGCCAGGTGCCCAGGCAGTCGATCAGGAGCGCGCCGCGCGTGTGCAGGAGCAGCGTCGCCAGATCGGAGGTCTCCTCGGTGTGCCACCACCACGGCCGCCGTTCCTCGTGCAGGCGCACGCGAGCGGCCCACTCGGGGTCCTGCGCCTCGTCAGGGACCGGACCCGTCGCGGCGTAGACGACCCGGGGCTCGGCGAGCAGGCGCACCTCCGCCTCGGTGGACTTGCCCGACCGGGACCCGCCGGTCACGAGCGTGCGGTGCGGGCCTTTCGGGCGCGACTCCGGCCACACCGAGGGAGGGCAAGGCATGTCACTGCCGTCACTGGGCGCCAGGGCGCCCCACAACCGGGCCCGGCGGGCGAACTCCTCGGGTGAACGGACCCGGTGGTCGCCGCCGACCGCGACCACGGCGGTGGTCACGCCGATCACGCCCGAGCGGCGCAGCTCTCCGATGGTCTCGGGCCGTTGAGCGGCGTCCACGATGACCATGTCGACCTGCTGGGGCGGTGCGGAAGCGTAGCTGGAGGTGCCGGGTCCGGCGTCGGCCGGCGGGTTTCCGGGCAACGGTCCCGGAGTGGAACGGGCCAACAGCAGCCTGCCGCCGATCGGGCCCTGGACGAGGGTCCCGTCGGGGGTGGAGGTGACCGTGTAGTTCGGCGGCACCGGACCCACCGCGCCGCCCTCGCGGACACGGAAGCGCTCGTCCACGGTCACGCGCAAGGGCAGACGGCGGTCGGCCTGGGCTTTGTTGCAGGAGGAGCAGGTGCATTGCGGAGCCGGCCAGCCCGCATGTCCCGCTGTCCCCGGAAATCGGATACGCACCTGACGAAGTTAACCCCATCGCGATGCCCTCTTTGGTTAAGCTCGGCACGGATCACGGCGACCGAGGCCGTGGTGTCCCCGACGAAGGGTGGTCAACATGGCGTGGACCTGGCGCTACTTCGGGCCCGACGGCGACGAGTTGGAGCAGGGCCTGCCCTCGGAGTCGTTCACCTCCCGCGGAGACGCCGAGAGCTGGCTCGGGGAGAACTGGCAGGAGCTCACCGACGGCGGTGTGGGGCGCGTCGCCCTCATGGAGGAGGACCGCAAGGTCTACGCGATGTCGCTGGAGCCGGCCGAGTAGCTTTCCGGGCGCCGCGTCCGCCCCGGCGCGGCGCTCCTGCCCGGGCACGCACCTTTCCCTGAGCATCCGGGCGCACGAGGGCCCCGGCGCCGACGGGCACCGGGGCCGCATGTGGCCACCGGACCTCAGCCGCGGACGTTGTCCGGGCTCTTGGTCAGGGAGGGGTCGCGCAGGACGCTGTCGCCGAGCACCTCGTCGATGCGGGCCATGAGCCCGGCATCGAGCTCGACCCCCGCCGCCTGCACGTTCTTCTCCACCTGCTCGGGCCGGGAGGCGCCGATGATCGCGGTGGAGACGTTGCGGTTCTGCAGCACCCAGGCCAGCGCGAGCTGGGACATGCTCAGCCCTGCTTCGGCGGCCAGCGGCTCCAGACCCTGGACCCGTTCCAGCAGTGCCTGGTCGGAGACCTTGTCCGCCAGGAACTTCTCGGACTTGGGGTCGGCGGCGCGCGATCCGCTCGGCGGCTTCTCACCCGGCCCGTACTTGCCGGTCAGCACACCGCCGGCCAGCGGCGACCACACGAGCTGTCCCAGGCCCTCGCGTTCACTGACGGGCACGACCTCGCTCTCGATGACCCGCCAGATCATGTTGTACTGCGGCTGGTTGGACACGAGCCGGTCGAAGCCCATCTCGTCGGCGATCTTCAGCGCACGTTCGATCTCCTCGGCCCGCCACTCCGAGACACCGATGTAGAGGACCTTGCCTTGGCGGACCAGGTCGTCGAAGGCCCGCATCGTCTCCTCGAGCGGGGTGGTGTGGTCGAAGCGATGGGCCTGGAAGAGGTCCAGGTAGTCCGTACCGATACGCCGCAGGGAGTCCTCCGCACCGCGCACGATGTGTTTGCGCGAGAGTCCCCTGTCGTTCTTGCCCTGCCCCATGGGGTTGAAGACCTTGGAGAAGATCTCCAGTCCGTCGCGGCGCTCGCCCTTCAGGGCCCGGCCCAGGACCTCCTCGGCGCGCCCGCCCGCGTAGACGTCCGCGGTGTCGAAGGTGGTGATGCCGGCGTCGAGGGCCGCCCGCACGCACTTCTTGGCGGTCTCCTCCTCGACCTGCGAGCCGTGGGTGATCCAGTTTCCGTACGCGATCTCGCTGACCATGAGACCGCTGTTGCCCAGATGCCGAAATTCCATGACGGCACCCTAGCGCCGCAGCCGCCGTGGTGAACCGGCCGGACACCCCTCCGACCGGCCCCGGCATGAGTGAGGGGCCGGTGCGTGCACCGGCCCCGTCTCACGTGTACTGCGGACTTACTGGGACGAGTGGTCGTTCAGCGTGCTGCGTGGCGCGGGGTCGGGTCGTCGCCGACCTTGACCTCGGGCTTGGGCAGACGCAGGCGTCGGAACTGGAGCTGGCGCATGGCCACGTACCAGCCGATGCCCTTCAGGGTGGGGTCCTCGGGGAAGTACTCGGACGCGCGGCGCTTGATCGCGCGGCCGGTCATGATGGCCTCGAAGATGATCGACACCATCATCAGCGGCCAGAGGATGTAGGCCACACCGATCTGGAAGAGCGGGTTGTTGATGAACAACAACGCGATGATCACGATCGAGAACGGTAGGAAGAACTCGCTGACGCTGCGCCGGGAGTCGACGTAGTTTCGGGCGAAGGCCCGCGCGTCACCGTAGTCCTGTCGTCTGTAGTACCTCTCCTGCCCCTTGGGAGCGCCGGAACGCCGGGCGTCGCGCCCTCGTTCACGTTCGAGACGATCCCGGTAGGCCCGGTACGCCTCCTTACGCGTTTGCGGGGCGTTCAGCGGTCGGCGCAGGTCCTGTTGGGATTCCTTGCGCTTTGGGGTGGGGACACCCTTCTTGGGGGTATATCCCTTAGGTTGGGTGGCCTCAGTGGCCTCAGGGCTGGCGGACTCGGCAACAGCCGAATCCGTGTCTGCGGAAGCGGAGCGACGTCGGAACACACCTTCAGGGTAGCCGGTCACCGCTTTATGGCGACCGCGGGCCAGACCGCGTAGGGTTGGGCAGAGCGCCCGCTGGGAACAGCCGATGTACGGACCGAGAAGGGGACGGCCACGCCGATGAGCGTGTTTCAGCGACTTTCGATGATCTTCAAGTCCAAGGCCAACAGGGCCATGGACTCGGTCGAGGACCCCAGGGAAACACTCGACTACTCATACCAGAAGCAGCTCGAACTCTTGCAGAAGGTTCGCCGTGGGGTGGCCGACGTCGCGACCTCCCGCAAGCGGGTCGAGCTCCAGATCCAGCAGCTCGAGCAGCAGTCCGGGAAACTGGAGAGCCAGGGCCGCACCGCCCTCGAACAGGGACGGGAGGACCTCGCTCGCGAGGCCCTGACCCGCCGCTCCGGGCTCACCAGCCAGGTCGAGGGCCTGCGCGAGCAGCACGCCAACCTCCAGCAGGAGGAGCAGAAGCTCACCACGGCCGCTCAGCGCCTGCAGGCCAAGGTGGACTCCTTCCGCACCCGCAAGGAGACCATCAAGGCCAACTACACCGCCGCCCAGGCCCAGACGCAGATCAGCGAGGCCGTCTCCGGTATCTCCGAGGAGATGGGCGACGTGGGCATGGCGGTACAGCGTGCCGAGGACAAGACCAGCGACATGCAGGCCCGAGCCGGGGCAGTCGACGAGCTGCTCGCATCCGGTGCCCTCGACGACGTCACCGGTTCTTCCAAGGACGACATCCAGTCCGAGCTGGACCGCATGGCCAGCACCACCGGTGTGGACTCGGAACTGGAGCGGATGAAGGCCGAACTCGGCCAGGGCGACGGCGGCTCCGCCCCGCAGATCGAGGGTGGCAACGGCCAGAAGGAGGGCTCGTGATCGTCCGCATCATGGGTGAGGGACAGCTCGACCTGACCGACGCCGACCTCGATCTGCTCAACTCCTACGACGACGCTTTGGAGCGGGCGATCGCGTCCGGCGACGAGGCGACCTTCCGCAAGGCCCTGCACGACCTCCTCGAACGGGTCCGCCAGGACGGCGAGTCCCTCGACCCCGACGCTCTGAAACCCTCCGAGTACATCCTCCCGCCCTCCGACGCGAGCATGGAGGAGGTCCGGGACATGCTCCAGGACGACGGGCTCATCCCCGGCTGACCGACCACGGGGTGAACCGCCCGTCGGCCCCCGTCCAGGCCGTCCGTACGGACCCGGTCCCACGCATGCGCCGCCGGCCGCCGCGACCACAGTGTCCCGGCGGCCGCTGCGTTGTGGGACCGATCACTCCAGGACACGCGGACGAGTGCTTTAACCCGCATCTCACCTCCGAGAACTACACTTCCGACGAACCGTCGCGGGGAGGAGACCACACATGGCGGGTTCCAAGTTCAGGCCGGACCGCGGTCTCACGACCCGGATGGTCCTGACGATGGTGCTCTTGTTCCTCGTCTACGTGCTGTTCGTCGTCGGGCTGGTCGCCGCCGGACTCAATATCTGGCTGGTACTCGTCCTCGTGGCCGCCTTCGCGGCCTTCTCCTACTTCTCCTCCGACAAGATCGCCATGTTCGCCATGGGCGCCAAGGAGGTCTCGCCCCAGCAGGCGCCCGAGCTGCACGCCGTCGTCGACCGGCTGTGCGCCATGGCCGACATGTCCAAGCCCCGGGTCGGTATCGCCGACACCGACGTGCCCAACGCCTTCGCGACCGGCCACAGCGAGAAGAGCGCGGTGATCTGTGTGACCACCGGGCTCATCCGGCGCCTGGAGGGCCCCGAGCTGGAAGCCGTCGTCGCCCACGAGCTGTCCCACATCGCGCACCGCGACGTCATGGTCATGACCATCGCCGGGTTCCTCGGCATCGTCGCGGGTTTCCTCACCCAGGCCGGCCTGCGTTTCGCCATGTTCAGCGGTGCGGTCGGCGGGCGCGGCAACAACAACGGCCCCGCACCCGCAGTCGTGGCCCTGCTCGTGGTCCTGGTCAGCGCGGTCGCCTGGGCGTTGAGCTTCCTGCTCACCCGGGCCCTGTCGCGCTACCGCGAGCTCGCCGCCGACCGCGCCGCGGCCTACCTCACCGGGCGCCCGTCCATGCTCAGCAGCGCACTGAGCAAGATCACCGGGGACATGGCACGCATCCCCACGCGCGACCTGCGTCAGGCCGAGCCGTTCAACGCCTTCTTCTTCGCCCCGGCGTTGTCCGAGAAGGGCTTCAGCTTCAGTCGGCTCATCGCCACCCACCCGCCGGTCCAGCAGCGGGTGGGCCGCCTCGCCGAGATCTCGCGGCAGCTCGGCCAGGGACACTGATCCGCCCCCGACACCCGGAACCGGAGTCGACCATGAGTTTCTGGCGTGCCCTGCTCGGGCAGTCCAAGCCTGCCAAACCCGATCTGGATGCCTTGTTCGGTCTGCCCACGGCGGCCATCACACTGCGCGCGTCCGCGGGTTTCACCCCGACCGGCACAGGTTCCGTGGCCTTCCGCGCGGCCGAGGGTGCCGACTTCCAGAGCGTGGAGAGCGATGTCACCGCCCTGCTCGACGCGGGGGAGGGGCCGCCGGTACGCCAGGTCACCGACGACTACGGCTACACCTGGATCGTCGTACGTACCGCCCACGCACCCGAGGGAGACGGCCCCGACCCCGACATCAGCGGGCTGGTCACCGATCTGCACGCGGTCAACTCCACGCTCGAGGCCAACGGCTACGGGCCGTCCCTGCTGTGCTCCCTGGTGGGTTTCAACGACACCCGGGGACGCTCGCTCGGTCTGGTCTACCTGTACAAGCGCGGTACCTTCTACCCGTTCGCGCCGACCGGAGGGCAGCGGCGCGACAACGCACTGGAACTCCAGGCGGAGGCGGCCATCGGCAACGATCTTCCCCTGGAGAAGGACCGCTCGCGCTGGTTCCCGGTCTACGGTGCCCCCGGGCTCTGAACGGCCCGGCCCACAGGAGGGTGCCCTCCGCGGCCGTCCACAGGAGGAAGTCCGGAATATGGCATCGGGGGCCGGGGAAGATTACCCTGAGATCCACGAGCACATTGTTCCCGCCCGCGGCTTGCTGCGGCCGGCCCGTACAGCGGCGGACGGGAACGACGCGGCGGTCGTACGGCGGAATGCCGGGCAGGTCCCGGACGTTGACTCCGTTGCACAGGACAGGACCGGCTGAGACCGGTGGACCCCGTCGCGATCGGGGCAGCCAGGCGGCCGCACCCTTTGTTATGAGGAGCTTTACAGATGACGGTTCAGAGCGAGACCACCGAGGGCATCATCCTCACCGATGAGGCGGCCGGCAAGGTCAAGGCGCTGCTCGAGCAGGAAGGCCGCGACGACCTTCGCCTGCGCGTCGCCGTTCAGCCCGGTGGTTGCTCGGGGCTGCGCTACCAGCTCTACTTCGACGAGCGCGAGCTCGACGGCGACGTCGTCGCCGACTTCGGCGGCGTCGAGGTGGTCACCGACCGGATGAGCTCCCCGTACCTGATCGGTGCCACGATCGACTTCGTGGACTCCATCGAGAAGCAGGGGTTCACCATCGACAACCCCAACGCCACCGGCTCCTGCGCCTGCGGCGACTCCTTCAACTAAGCTGTGGGCCCCGTCGCCACCGGGCGGCGGGCCCACAGCACCCCCGAAGGGGAGGGCGGACCAGCGTGTCCGTCCTCCCCTTCGTCATGTCATGGGCCCCCCTCCTCAGCGCCGAGAGGCCAGTGGATACCCTGATGCAGTCCAGACGGGAGGGCCGGTGTGCCCGCCCGGTACACAGGTCGCCCCCGATCGACCCGTCCCCGAACTAGGAGCTTTCGCCTCGTGCGTATTGCGGTTGCCGGATCCATCGCCACCGACCACCTCATGTCCTTCGACGGTCGGTTCGCCGAGCAGATCATCCCCGAGAAGATCCAGCAGTTGTCCGTGTCGTTCCTCATCGACGAACTCGACGTGCGCCGGGGCGGTGTGGCCGCCAACATCAGCTTCGGCCTGGGGAACTTCGGTATGAACCCCGTGCTGGTGGGTGCGGCAGGAGCCGACTTCGAGGAGTACCGTGCCTGGCTGGAGCGGCACGGCGTCGACACCTCCGCCGTACACATCTCCGAGCTGCGCCACACCGCCCGCTTCGTGTGCACCACGGACCGGGACCAGAACCAGATCGCTTCCTTCTACGCCGGCGCCATGGCCGACGCCCGCAACATCGAGATCAAGCCGATCCACGACCGCCTGGGCGGCATCGACCTGGTGCTCGTGGGCGCCGACGACCCGGCCGCCATGGTCCGCCACAGCGAGGAGTGCCGCTCCCGCTCGATCGCCTTCGCCGCCGACCCCTCCCAGCAGCTGGCCCGCATGGAGGGCCCGGAGGTGCGCAGCCTCATCGAGGGTGCCAGGCTCCTGTTCACCAACGAGTACGAGAAGGCTCTGGCCGAGCAGAAGACCGGTTGGTCCGACGACGAGATCCTCGAGCGCGTGGGCACCCGCGTGACCACCCTGGGGTCCAAGGGCGCCCGCATCGACGTCAAGGGCGAGCCCAGCATCCACGTGCCCGTCGCCTCCGTCGGAGAGGTCGTCGACCCCACCGGTGTGGGCGACTCCTTCCGCGCCGGTTTCCTGGCCGCCCACTCCTGGGGCCTGTCCCTGGAGCGCGCCGCCCAGGTCGGCAACGCGACCGCCGTGCACTGCCTGGAGGTCAACGGCCCTCAGGAGTACGAGCTCACCCCGAAGGGCCTCCTCGAGCGCATCGAGACCTCCTACGGCAAGGAAGCGGCCGACGAGGTCCGCCCCCACCTGTAACGAGGAACTCTCTCCGAGCGGTCCGGGCGGTGCCCGCGACCCTCTAGAGTGGAAACCTGTGACCCGCACGACCCGGCCCTTCGGGGCCGGGTTGCTGCCCGCACGAACTCGGCTCCGCCGACCCTGTGGGGAGCCCTCGTGCCCCCGGTGCGCTGAAACGCGTGCCGGCAGACCGAGCCCACGCCGTTCGCGCAGGGTCACGCGCGACGGTGGGGAGCCCGACCGCACACGCTTCCGGCATGGTGCGGTCGGCGGGTGCCTCCGCGCATCTCCCAGATCTAGGCCAGCCTTACCTGGGACTCCCGTATGGAATTCTGAAAGGACTACGCATGCGCTACACCGGACCGAAGGTGCGGTTGTCCCGGCGCGCCGGCACCCCGCTGACCCGTAAGGCGGTCAGCTACTTCGAGAAGCGCCCCTACCCGCCCGGCGAGCACGGCCGCCGCGTCCGTCGCAACAGCAGCGACTACGCCGTCCGTCAGGCCGAGAAGCAGAAGGTGCGCTGGTACTACGACCTGACCGAGAAGCAGCTCGCTCGCGTCTACGACAACGCCAAGAAGCGTGCCGGCCGCACCGGTGAGGAGATGCTCGCCGACCTGGAGATGCGTCTGGCGACCGTCGTTCTGCGTGCCGGCCTGGCCGCTTCCGTCTACGCCGCGCGCCAGTTCGTCAACCACGGCCACATCACCGTGGACGGCAAGAAGGTCGACATCCCGTCGTACCAGGTCAAGCCGGGCCAGATCGTCAGCGTTCGGAGCAAGTCCCGCAACATGGTGCCCTTCGTCGAGGCCGCCGAGGGCGTCCACGCCGACGACAAGATCGCCGGTTTCCTCGCCGTGAGCCACCAGGACCTGCGCATCGCGGTCACCGACCGCCCCAAGCGCGAGCAGATCCCGGTGCCCTTCGACGAGCAGCTCGTCGTCGAGTACTACGCTCGATAAACCCCGTTCCTCCCGATGCCGGGCCCACCCCGGGATCGGCATCGGGAGGAGCAGAGCCGCGTGGACACCCGGTGTCCACGCGGCTCGACCTTTGGGTGCCCGGACCGGGGATCCGCCTCCTCCGGCGGTGCAGCCCGGACACCCGTGAATCGTTATCGCAACGGAACCGGAAGCCCGCTCCACCCCCGGAACGGACCCGGCCGGGCTCAGTACATCCGCCGGATGTGAAATGCGCTACCCGGGTACGCGGGCACCTCCGCGACGAACTCGTGCATCTTCATCCGGCACCAGGCCGGGATGTCCGGACTCGCCGCAGGATCGTCCGCAGTGACTGCGATGACCGCACCGATGGGCACTTCATGGATCCGTCGGGCGAGCCAGATGATCGGGATCGGGCACTTGTGGCCCCTCGCCTCCACCGTGACGAGGGCCGTCGGGGGCTGGTTCTCCGACACGGGAAACCTCCGGCTGTAGTCGACCTGTGTCCCAATCTTGACCCGTCCCGGGCGGTAAGGCACACCCGGTTAAGGGCGTCGTAAACCCAGCGATACGCTCCTCTGGAGTCTCGCTCCGCGGGCGCGTTCACCACCCTCACGAGGTGGTCGGCGGGCCGGCGGGAGAGAGGCCCGGGGCAACGCCGGGCCGCGCTCGTAGCCAGCCGGGAGCCTTGTCTCCGCGGGCGAACGGGCCCGGCTCCGCGAGCTGTCCCGCTTGTCGGGCAGGGGTTGTTCAGCAACACGCTGACCAGGTAAGCCCCTGAGCGGCAGGCTGGGCGGTTCGCGATAATGTTTGCCCCTGAAAAGCTTTGGATACTTAGGCCGCCTGTGGAGACCTCCACAGGCTTCACCGCTGGGAAGGCAATCCGTGAGTCCGACCCGCCAGAAAAATCGGCGCTCAACTCTGCGCCGATGGGCACCACGCGGCGCTGCGCTCGCCGTGCTGGGGCTGGCCGCGACCGGCTGCGCGTCGAACGATCTCACTCGTTTGGGCATGCCGGAGCCGATCACCGAGCAGGCCGAGCGTGTTCTCGCGCTCTGGCAGGGCTCATGGGTGACGGCTTTCGCGGTCGGCATCCTCGTGTGGGGACTGATCATCTGGTCGGTCATCTTCCACCGCAAGCGCTCTGAGCAGTTGCCGCCCCAGGTGCGGTACAACATGCCCATCGAAGCGCTCTACACAGTCCTGCCGATCGTCATCATCTCGGTCCTCTTCTTCTTCACGGCACGCGACCAGGCGTACCTGATGGACACCGAGGAACCCGCTGACGTCCATGTCGAGGTCGTGGCCTTCCAATGGGCCTGGCAGTTCAACTACCTGGACGACACGCGGGAGAACGGCGGCGAGGTGCTGCACTCCGAGGCCGGTATCCCCAACCCGGACGGCACCGCCGACCCCGAGACGCAGACGACACTCGTTCTTCCTGAGAACTCCTCCGTCCACTTCGACCTCCACTCGCCCGACGTCATCCACTCCTTCTGGATCCCGGCGTTCGGTTTCAAGATGGACGTCATCCCCGGGCACGACAACGCCTTCCAGGCCAACCTCAACGACGACACCGAGGGCGAGTACATCGGCCGGTGCGCCGAGCTGTGCGGTGTGGACCACTCCCGCATGCTCTTCAACGTCGAGGTGCTCTCCGAGGACGACTACGCCCAGTGGGCCCAGGAGCGCGAGCAGGAGACCGTGGACGAGGACACCGAGGACCTCGAAGCGGTCGATGCCGCGGACGCCGAGGAGACTGACAGTTAAATGACCACGACGACGGAAACTCAACCCCAGAGCGGTGCCGCGCAGGCACCGACGCGCAAGGGGTCGATCATCGTCAACTGGTTGACGTCGACCGACCACAAGACGATCGGGTACATGTACCTGATCACGTCGTTCGCGTTCTTCCTGTTCGGCGGTGTTCTGGCGGTCCTGATGCGCCTGGAACTGTTCTCGCCGGGCATGCAGTTCATGTCCAACGAAGAATTCAACCAGTTCTTCACGATGCACGGCACGATCATGCTGTTGATGTTCGCGACCCCGCTCTTCATCGGGTTCTCGAACGTCATCATGCCGCTGCACATCGGTGCGCCCGACGTGGCGTTCCCGAGGATGAACCTGTTCAGCTACTACCTGTTCCTGTTCGGCAGCCTCACCGCCATCAGCGGCTTCCTCACCCCGGGCGGTGCCGCCAGCTTCGGGTGGTTCGCCTACACCCCGCTCTCGGACGCGGTGCGTTCACCGGGTCTGGGCGGTGACCTGTGGGTCCTGGGCCTGCTCGTCTCCGGCCTGGGCACGATCCTCGGTGCGGTCAACTTCATCACCACCGGCCTGTGCATGCGTGCACCCGGTATGACGACCTTCCGCATGTCGATCTTCACCTGGAACACGCTGCTGACCAGTGTCCTGGTCCTCATCGCGTTCCCGGTCCTGACCGGTGCGCTCGTCGCCCTGGGCGCGGACCGCATGGTCGGTACGCAGGTCTTCAACCCAGAACACGGCGGCGCCATCCTGTGGCAACACTTGTTCTGGTTCTTCGGACACCCCGAGGTCTACATCATCGCGCTGCCGTTCTTCGGCATCGTCACCGAGGTCCTGCCGGTCTTCAGCCGCAAACCCATCTTCGGCTACAAGTCCCTGGTGGCGGCGACGATCGCCATCGGCGGCCTGTCCATCACCGTGTGGGCGCACCACATGTTCCCCACCGGCGCGGTGCTGTTGCCCTTCTTCTCGTTCATGAGCTTCCTCATCGCGGTCCCGACCGGGGTGAAGTTCTTCAACTGGGCCGGCACCATGTGGCGCGGACAGCTCACCTTCGAGACACCGATGCTGTTCACCCTCGGGTTCCTGGCCACCTTCCTCTTCGGCGGCCTGACGGGGGTGCTGTTGGCTTCCCCGCCGATCGACTTCCACGTCACCGACTCCTACTTCGTGGTGGCGCACTTCCACTACGTCGTGTTCGGCACCGTGGTCTTCGCGATGTTCGCCGGGTTCTACTTCTGGTGGCCCAAGTTCACCGGGAAGATGCTCAACGAGAGCCTGGGCAAGTTCCACTTCTGGTTGCTGTTCCTGGGCTTCCACGGCACCTTCCTGGTCCAGCACTGGCTGGGTGCGGCCGGCTTCCCCCGCAGGTACGCCGACTACCTGCCCGGCGACGGCTTCACCACGCTGAACCAGATCTCCTCGATCTCCTCCTTCGTACTGGCCGCCTCGACGCTCATCTTCTTCTGGAACATGTACGTCACGGCCAAGAAGGCGCCGATGGTCGAGGTGGACGACCCGTGGGGGTACGGCTGCTCCCTGGAGTGGGCGACCTCGTGCCCGCCGCCGCGGCACAATTTCACGTCGCTTCCGCGGATCCGGTCCGAGCGCCCGGCCTTCGACCTCAACCACCCGCACGCCGCCGCACCCGGTGCCGTCGCCGCGGGCGCAGAGAAGAAGTAGGGCGGTCAAGTGAAGACACAGGCCTATCTGTTCATGGGTATCTCGACCTTCTTCGGAATGGTTGCTGCCCTGTACATCTACTGGTCGTACCAGGACCACGGCGCCATCGAGTGGACCGGTACCACGGCTCTGGTCATCGGTGTCGGTTTCGGCTGGATGATGGGTTTCTGGCTGCTCATGGCGGCTCGACGCAGCGAGCACTTCCACGGCTTGCCGGCAGAGGAGCGGTTGGACGGCGAGATCGCGGAGAACGCCGGCGAGTTCGGCTTCTTCAGTCCGCACAGCTGGTGGCCGCTGTTCGTGGCAGCTGCCGTGGTTTTCACGGCCATCGGTGTGGCCATCGGCTGGTGGATGGTGTTCCTCGGTTTCCTCGCCATCATCCTGACCGCGATCGGCTGGGTGTTCGAGTACTACCGCAAGGAGTTCGAGCACTAGGAGCTCCCCGCCGTGTGGCTGCTCGGAGTGCGAGTACACACGGTGCGGTGTCCACGTCACCGCCCCGGTGACCGGAAGGGGTCGCGCTCTGCGCGGCCCCCCGGCACCGGGGCGGTTCTTGTCATGCGCGGAGGGCATGCGGGACCCGTTGTGGACCCCCGCGCCGGGCGTGGGGGACGGTGCGGGAGCGGGCGTTGGGGCCTCAGGCCTCCAGAAGCTCCGTGAGGCGCTCGGAGGAACGCTGCCAGGTCCACTCCCGCGAAACCCATTCGCGGCCGCGAGCGCCCATGCGGGCGGCTGTTTCCGGAGCGCGCAGCAACCGGATGAGGGCACGCGCGGTGGGGCCGGGCAGGGTTGCGTCCACGACGGCCCCGGTCTCACCCTCCAGGACTGCGTCGGTGGCGCCCCCGGAGGCCCCGGCCACCACGGGCAGTCCCGTCGCCGAAGCCTCCAGGAAGACGATGCCCAGGCCCTCGACCTCCAGGCCGGCGTGGCGTGAGCGGCAGGGCATGGCGAACACGGTCCCGGCGTCGTAGTGGGCGGGTAGTTCCGCGGCGCCGACCGGGCCGGTGAAGTACACCGATTCCGTCCTCTGGGCGGCGTTCCGGAGCCGGGCCGCCTCGGGGCCGTCGCCGACCACGAGCAGTGCCGCGTCAGGGACGTCGGCCAGGACCCGGGGCCAGGCGCGGATCAGGGTGTCCTGGCCCTTGCGGCGCACCAGACGGGACACGCACACCACCACCGGTCGGTCCCCGAGCCCGTGGCGTTCGCGGATCGCACGGCCGCCGGCGCCGGGACGGAACCTGTCGGTGTCCACGCCCGGGGCCAGGTGGCGCATGCGGTACCTGGCCCGGGGCGACAGGGCCCGTGCGAGCCGCTCACGGGTGTGGTCGCCGAGGTAGGTGACGGTGTCGACCGTTTCGCCGACCCGGCGCAGGCTCTCCCGTGCCGCAGGGACCGAGGCCCACCACGCCTCGTGCCCGTGTGTGAGGGCCACCTGCCGCCGGACCGGCATACCCGAGGCCAACAACCCCAGTGGCGTGGCGGCGCCGTAGAGCACGGAGTCGCAGTCCTCCATACGGGCGATGGCTCGGGCCCGCGCGGCCACACGTGGGGTGGGGAGCAGGGTCCGGGCGGCGTCGCGCACGATCGGGAAGGGCTGACGCAGGTCGAAGTGCGGGTCACGCGCCGCGTCCCGCGGGTGCGGGGCGGAGGTGTACACCACCACCGATCCCGGGGGCCGGCGCAGCGCCAGCTCGTGGACGAAGGCCTCGATGCCCCCGGGTCGGGGCGGGAAGTCGTTGGTGATGATCAGCGTTCGCGACACCTGAGCGAGTCTAGAGCCCCGTGTCCGTGCGTTGTGGGCACCCGGTCCCACCCGTGGGGCACGTGGGTCAGGGCCGGACGCCGCCGACGAATTCCTGGCGGTAGTAGTCGTTGAGGGTCACGGTCCCGATCGGGGTGCCGGAGGTGGAGGCGTGCACCATCTCGCCGTTGCCCGCGTACATGCCCACGTGGCTGGGCTGGGCGCCGTAGAAGAAGAGCAGGTCACCGGGCTGCTTGTTCTCCCAGGAGATCTGGGTGCCGGCGTTGATCTGGTCGTAGGTGGTGCGCGGCAAGGACACCCCGGCGGCGCTCCAGGCGGCCTGGGTCAGGCCGGAGCAGTCGTAGCCGTCGGGGCCGGTGCCGCCCCACACGTAGGGCTTGCCGATCTGTGCGTAGGCGAAGTCCAGGGCGGTGAGCGCGTTGCCGGATGCGGGGCCGTCGTAGCTGCCCCCGCCGGCGTCACTGCCGCCGCTGCCGCCGCCGTCACCGACGGACTCGGTGGCCTCGGCCCGCTCTTCCTCGGTGAGTTCCTCCAGGAGCGCTTCCTGCTCCTCGATGGCCTCCTCGGCCGATCCGGTGGCCTCTTCCGCTTCCTCGAGCGCGGTCGCGGCCTTCTCCTCGGTGTCGGAGGCCTCGGACTCCAGCGCCTCCAGGTGCTCGAGTTCCTCGGTGTAGCGCTCCAGGGTCTCGTCGTTCTGCGCGGCCAGGTAGGACAGGTCCGCCTGGTGGTTCATGGCGGTCTCGGGGCCGTCGGAACCGATGAGCTGGGTGGGGGAGGTGTAGTCCACCCCGGAGTAGGACAGGTTCGCCAGCCGGCGCACACCCGAGGCGAGGTCCTCGACCTGTTCCTCGGCCGTCTCGATGTCGCTCTGGATCTCCTCCAGGCGTTCCTCGGAGGTCTCGTGGGTCTCCTGCGCCTCGTTGTACTCGGCGTTGAGCGAGGAGAACTCCTCCTGGAGCTCTTCGATCTCCTCGCGCACGTCGTCGGCGCTCGGCTCGGCGTGGGCGACGCCGTGGGGAAACAGGAAGGCTCCGGCGGTGAGGGATGCGATCACCGCGGTGCGGCGGTTTCGGCCGCTGTGGGAAGCAGACACGTGGGGATACCTTTCTCTCCCCGCGCAGCAGGGAAGGTGCGCGCGGGGAACTGCACCGGGCGAGTCGGGAAGAACCGCACCGGGCCGACGCGATGGGGCGCGTCCGGACACTCTGGTGCTGGGGGTGGGCTCCACCCGGGCGGGGCCGTCGCCGCCGGGCCGGCAGCGAAGAGGAGCGACCACGCTCGGCGTCGAAGACTAGTGCATCCTTCAGTCGCCACTCAACCGTTTCGTGACGTCCCTGGGGACGGGCGCGGGTGTCCGAAACCCGGCTACAAGTCCGGAAAACGCACCCGGTGTGCCACTACGGCCCCGGGGCCGGATGCGGCCACCGGTTGCAGCAATAAAAATATGCTCGTAATATTTTTATGTGCCACGAACAGCAGACCACGATGAACGCCGAGACCGCATAGCCCGCGCACTCCTGCGCGTCGTCGCCCGCAAGGGCCTGGCCGACACCACGATGGTCGACGTCGCCGAGGAGGCAGGCGCCTCCGTGGGCATGGTCCAGCGCTATTTCCGCAGCAAGAAGGACCTCCTCCGCTTCGGCGTGGAGCACCTCTACCGCCGCGGCGCCGAACGCCTGGAGGGGGTCGAGCGCCGACCGCCCTTCCGCGATCTCCTCCTGCGCCTGGCCGAGACACTCCTGCCCCTGGACGAGGAACGCCGCACCGAACTCACCGTGTGGCTGGAGTTCCTGCCCGCCACCGTCACCGATCCGGACCTGGCCGGCCTGCACCGCGGGACCACACGCCTGCTCGTGGACGGGTTCGCCGACGCCTTCACCATCGCCGGGCAGACCGGGGCCTTTCCAACGGAGAACGATCCCACGGAGGAGGCCGTCGCCCTGGTGTCCCTGGTCGACGGCCTCACCATCCACCACCTCCTCGGCTCCGACCACTTCGGCGCAGACCGCATTCGCACGGTCCTGTGCACCCACATCGACCGGCTCCTGGCCCCCGCTCCGGGGACCACCGGCGCCTGAACGGGGGAGAACGATGACCGCACCGGCCCGTGGCGGCGCCGCACCGGCCCCGCCACGTGAACAGACCCGCATGCCCTTGCTCGATCTGCTGCGGGGTTCGGCGATCCTGGGAACCCTGGCCACCAACGTGTGGCTGTTCACCGCGCCCGGAGGAGAGGCCTCCGCACTCCTCGGCGGTGCCGGCGCGCTCCCGATGGGGCTCTTCCTCGACGACCCGTCCGTGTCCACGCTGGCCGAGGGCCTCTTCCGTACCGCCGCCAACGGAACCTTCTTCGCTCTCCTCACGCTCATGTTCGGAGCCGGTCTGGCCCTGCAGTACAGGTCCGCCCGCAAACGCGACCAGCGGTGGCCCGGGGTCTACAAGTGGCGGGCCCTCTTCCTCTTCGTCGAAGGCACGGTGCACTTCACCCTGGTCTTCGCCTTCGACGTGCTCATGGGGTACGCGGTCGTCGCGCTGCTGGTGGCCTGGCTCCTGGGCCGCTCCGAACGACTGCGGACACGGTTCCTGTGGGGCTCGCTGGGCCTGCACCTGGCCCTGATGTCCATGGCCACCGCGCTCCTGGTCCTGCTACCTGCATCCGAGGGGCAGGACGAGGTGCCGGCCGAAGTGGTGGAGCTCTACGCGAACGGCTCCTACCCGGACCAGATCGTCTTCCGCCTGGAGCACTTCCTGCTCCTGCGCGCCGAGCCCATCGTGAGCTTCGCCCTCATGGTCTTCATGTTCCTGCTCGGTGTACGCCTCTTCCGCGCCGGTGCCTTCGGGGACCACAGCACCGGCCGCCTCATCCGCAGCCGGCTCCTGCGCTGGGGGCTGGGCACCGGCGTCCCGTTCACCCTCGTCGCCGCTCTGGGCGGGCAGGAGTGGTTGCTCGTCGACCGTTACATGGCCGCGCCCCTGGTCGCCCTCGGTGTCATCGGGCTCGTCGGTGCCCTGCTCGACCGATGCGGTGGCACAGGGCCCGTCGCGGCCGGCCTGTCCGCCCTGGGGCGGATGGCCATGACAGGTTACGTGGCGCAGAACCTGGTCCTGATGCTGGTCTGCTATGGGTTCGGCCTCGGGCTCACCGAACGAATGGCCGGGAGCGGATCGTGGTGGATCCTCGGTTCGTGGGCCGCGATGTCCCTGCTCCTGATGGCCGGGTCCGCGCTCTGGTTGCGCCGCTTCCGCCAGGGGCCGCTGGAAGCCCTCCAGAAGCACGTGCTGTCCCGCGCCCGCTGACACCGTGCCCGCCGCACCACGGGCGGTGGCCCGGCGCTCCGGCTGCCACCGCCCGTGGTGCGCGCGGACGGATCCTGCCGTCCCCGCGGTGCCTAGAGGCGCACCGCGAACTCGAACTGCCCGCCCCAGTAGGCGGCCAGGCCGACGACCTCGATGTTGCGGCCCGTGCGGGGCGCGTGCACCATCTGGTCGCCACCGGCGTAGAGGCCGTTGTGGCTCATACCGGAGAAGAACATGATGTCGCCGGGCTGCAGCGCACTCATGTCGGTGATGCGCTGGCCCACCTCGGCCTGGGCGTAGGTGGTGCGGGGCAGATCCACACCGGCCGAACGCCATGCTGCCTGCACCAGGCCGGAGCAGTCGTAGCCGTCGGGGCCGGTGCCGCCGTAGACATAGGGCAGACCGACCTGCGCGTAGGCGAAGTCCAGGGCCGAGCCGGCGTTGCCGCTCGCACCTCCGGTATAGGATCCGCCGGAATCGTCGGCGCCCTCGGAGGAGGGGTCGGAGTCGGGGAACTCGGCGAGCAGCTCCTGCTGCTCCTCGATCTTGCTCTCGACCTCGTCCTTGGCCTCCTCGGCCTCCTCGAGCTGGTCCTCGGCGTCCTGGAGCGCCTGCTCCGACTCGTCCTTGAGCGAGAACAGCCGCTCGGCCGAGTCGCTGAAGTCGTCGAGCTCCTGGATCTGGTTCTCGGACAGGTAGTTGAGGTCCGCGTTCTGCTCGAGCAGAGCCTCGGGACCCTCGGAGGTCAGCACATTGGTCGTGGAGTCCATATCGCCCGACTGGTAGGTCGCGTTGGCGAACTGCTGGACCTGTTCCTGCAGCTCGTCGTAGCGCTCCTGCTCATCGCCGACCTGGCTGTCGATCTCCTCGTACTGGGCCTCGGCGGTCTCGTGGTCCTCCTTGGCCTGGTTGTACTCCTCGACGAGGGTGGAGGCCTCCTCGTTGAGCTCTTCGACACGGTCCTCGACCTCGTCCTGGGAGGGGTCCGCGTATGCGGTTCCGGGGACGAGGATGGCACCAGCGGCCACCATTCCGATGCCTGTCGATGCGATTCGGCGAGCTTGACGCCGACCACCGGGGTTCTTCATGGCGGTCCACGCTCCTTGAGGTTGATGAGTCCGCATGCTTGTACGGGGGCGAGACTGAAGGGGTTCCTCACCGACCGTCCTGGCGGGGAGGCGTGAGCGCAGCGGGGACTCCACCGGTTCGGGGCGGACACGCGTACGATCCACTACCCGGGAGAGCACTCACGTTCGGGAAGAACCTAGCGGACCGTCCGGCAGGGCTCAACCACAGGGGCCGATCCGATGGCCGAGTCCGCCGGTTATCAGCGGGTTCGGACGGAGGGTCCTCCCAGGCCAGGGCCCACACCGTCCGCGCCCGTGCCCACCACGGTGGTACGTGTTACACCAGCGGCCCGGGAGGCGACGGTTCAACCGGTGGTTTCCAGTCCGCGCAGGAACACCGCCGAGGGCACCGCACGCGCCCCGGCCCGCCGCACCGCCGACACGATCTCCTGGTCGGAGGTCACCACGGCGATCGGACGCCCCGGGGGTTCGGCGCCCACCAGACGCACGATGAGCTCGTCGGCGGTCTCACCCGCTTCACTGAACAGCAGCCGCACACGCCGCGGGCCTGCGACCACCGGAGGGGTGTCCACGTCCGCGCCGTCGAACACACACGTGATCTCGGCCTTGGTCCGGCTCGCCAACCCCTCGAGGGAGGACAACAACCGGGTGCGCTGGTCGACCAGCGGAAGCGTCCCGTACCCGGTCTTGGTCACGTTGTAGCCGTCCAGCAGCAGGTGCACGCGCGGCACCGTCAACAGGTGTCCCAACAACCCGGGGTCGTCGTCGGGCAACCCCTCCAGTGACGCGCGTCTGTCCTCGCCTCCGGCGACCATGTCGGCCGGGCTGTCCAGGGACGTCGGCAGGGCCAGTTCCCGCCGCAGGCCGTGCCCGGCCTCCACGAGCACGTCCAACAGCACCCGCAGGCGGGCCTCGTCGGCGTTGCGCCCCGTGCGCGCCGCGCGCCGGGCGTTCTCCACCTGCGTCTCCGCCGACACCACACGTGCACGCAGGCGCCGGTTCTCCGACTCCAGGGCGCTGACCCGGGCGGCCGACTCGCTCTCGCGACCCGCGGTCTCCTCCAGCGCACGTTCGGCCCGCTCGGTGGCCTCCTTGGCGCGTCCGCGCTCGTGGTGGATCCGGCGCCGCAGATCGGCGATCTCCGAACGCTGCTCCTTCATCCGAGAACGCAGTCGTTCGTTCTCGGTCCGGTGCTCGCGTCTGACCTGTTCCAACTGCGTGCGCGCGGCCTCGGCGGCCTCAGCCGCCTCGTCGGCCTCCTGGGCGACGACCCGCCGTTCCAACTCCCCGTGGATGTTCTCGATGATCTCGGCCCACCCCTCGGGGCGCACGAGATAAGCACAGGCCGCGACCGCGACCGGGTCGGCCGCCGGCGGAACCACACCGGACCGCAGCCCCTCGACGAGCTCCGGCCACACCTGCTCCACACGGGAGGCCACCCGGGAGCGGAAACCGGCATCGGTCTCCAACTGGGCGGCGATCTGCGGGCCCGCAAGACGCGCACGGCGCCGCGGCTCGAATCGGGCGACCCGGCGCAGCACGAGCGGCAGCTCGGACGAGCGCATCCCGCCCAGGACGTCGGAACCGTATTCCACGACCCGGGCGCGCACCTGTTCGGGGAGGGGACGCGCCAACTGCTCACCGGTGTCGGCGGGTTCGGGGGAGTACTCGGCACCGGGCTCCGAAGCCCCCTCACCGCCCGCCCCGGCCGTCTCCTCCGGATCCGTGCTCATGCCCGTCCCGAGACGCGCTCGGCCGTCCGGACGGAGCGCGCGGCACCGGGCCGGGCCACGACCCGGACCGTGTCCGTGGCGGAGCACCGGCGGCACCGCACCCGCTCCCCCGTCTCCGACAGGACCGTGTGCTCCTCCCCGGCCCCGGTGCCGGACAGCTCCTGGTGCACGAAGTCCCCGGAACGCACCGTCCGGGTCGCATCGAACCGCGTGAGGTCTCCGTACCCGGCGTAGCGCCGACGTCCGTCGTCGCCCGGCTTCGCGATGGCCACGATCGTCTCCTTCTCGTGTGGGGTCGTTCCCACATCCTTCCATCTCGGGCGCGGGTGGATGCATCCCGGAAGGTTCGGTCGCAGGCGCCGACTACCCTGGCCGCGTGTCACAGCCTCAGACCCGCGAAGGCGTCCAGACCAGCATCGCCGACCTCGGAACCCCGCTGGCCGAGACCACGTTCGTCGTGCTGGACCTCGAGACGACGGGCACCAGCGCCACCGGCGCGCGGATCACCGAGGTCGGCGCCGTGAGGGTCCGCGGAGGGGAGGTCGTCGACGAGTTCACCACCCTGGTGAACCCCGGCGTCGTCGTCCCCGCGACCATCACCCTCCTGACCGGTATCACCCAGTCCATGGTCGCCACCGCCCCGCCCATGGAGGAGGTCCTGCCCGATCTCCTGGAGTACCTGTGCCGCGATCCCGGCACCGCCCTGGTCGCCCACAACGCATCTTTCGACACCGGGTTCCTCAAGGCCGCCTGCGAACGCCACGGGCACCCCTGGCCCGCCCCGCCCGTGGTCGACACCCTGCGCCTGGCCCGTGCGGTCCTGGGCCGGGGGGAGACCCGCAACCACAAGCTCGGCACCCTCGCCGCCTTCTTCGGTACACCGGTCACCCCCAACCACCGGGCCCTGGACGACGCACGCGCCACCGTCGACGTCCTGCACGGGCTCATCGACCGCCTGGGCCCCATGGGCGTGCACAGCCTCGAGGAACTGCGTTCGGTCACCAAACCCCCGACCAGACAACAGATCGCCAAACGCCATCTCGCCGAAGGGCTGCCCGAGGCCCCAGGCGTGTACGTGTTCACCGACGCCAACGGCGCCGGCCTCTACGTCGGCAAGAGCAAGAACCTGCGCCACCGCGTACGCACCTACTTCACCGCCGCCGAGAACCGGCAACGCATCCGTGAGATGGCCGGCGTCGTCGAAGGGGTGACCCCCATCGTGTGCGCCACCGAGCTGGAGGCCTCGGTCCGCGAACTGCGCCTCATCGCCGAACGCAAACCGCCCTACAACCGCCGCTCGCGCCACCCCGAACGCGTCCACTGGGTCAAACTCACCGCCGAGGCCTTCCCTCGCCTGTCCGTGGTGCGCGCCATCAAGGACGACGGCGCCCCCTACCTGGGGCCCTACACCTCCCCGAAGGAGGCCGACCGGGCCCGCGAGGCGCTTCTGGCCGCCTTCCCGCTGCGCCAGTGCACCCACACCTTCGACCCGCCCCGGCGCACCGTCGAACCCTGTGTGCTCGCCCAACTCGGCCGCTGCGGCGCCCCCTGCGACGGCACCGAGAGCCGAGCCGCCTACACCGCCCACGCCGACGCCGCCCGCGAGGCCATGACCGGCGACCCCGCGGCGGTCGTGGACACCCACACCGCCCGCATCCGGGAGATGTCCGAGCAGTTGCGCTACGAAGAGGCCGCGGCCCTGCGCGACCGGCTCACCGCCTTCCTGCGCGGGGCCGGGCGCTCCCAACGCCTGGCCTCCCTGGCAGCCCTGCCCCACGTGGTCGCCGCCCGTCCCGGGCCGCTGGGCTGGGAGACCGCCGTCGTGCGCCACGGCCGCTTGGCGGCAAGCGCCGTCCTGCGCCCGGGTACCGACCCCGAGGCCTTCCTCGCCTCCCTCGAGGCCACCGCCGAACACGTCGAACCAGGACCGGGCCCCGTCCCCAGGGCCACCGCCGCCGAGGGCGAGCTCGTCCTGGAGTGGCTCACCGACCCCGCCACCCGCCTGGTGCGCCTCGAGGGCGAATGGACATGCCCGCTGCGGAGCGCGGAGGCCCACGCCGAAATGACACACTGGGCGCATGGCCGCGCTCCCGCTCAATGACGACTATCCGGTCCGCCGTGCCCCTGTGGTCGCCTACGCCCTGATCGCGGCCAACGTCCTTCTCTACCTGGCCTCACCCCAGGCCGCCACCGCCGTCTGGTACCCGCCGGAGGCCGTGGAGCGCTTCTGCGCCATCCAGGACTACTTCATGCGTTGGGGCGCGGTCCCCGCCGAACTCACCGGGACCACCGGCCTGGCCGCCCCCATCGTCGCCGAATGCGGGCAGATCGAGGGCAAGGCGGTCTGGTTCTCGCTGCTCAGCTCCATGTTCGTGCACGGCGGCGCCGCCCACCTGCTCGGCAACATGGTCTACCTGTTCGTCTTCGGGCCGGTCGTGGAGGACCGCATCGGCCGCCTGCGCTTCTTGGCGCTCTACCTGGTCACCGGCCTGGCCGCCGCCCTGGGCCAGACCCTGAGCGACCTGGGCGGGGAAGTACCCATGGTCGGGGCCTCCGGAGCGATCTCCGGGGTGCTCGGTGCCTACCTCGTCGTACAGTTCCGCAGCCGGGTCACGACCCTGGTGTTCGTGGTCATCCCCATGCGGCTGCCCGGATGGGCGCTGGTGGGCAGTTACTTCGTCCTTCAGTATCTTCTCTACGTCACCGGTTCCGACGCACCCGGCGAGGACTCCGGCGTGGCCTACGCCGCGCACGTGTACGGGTTCATCGCCGGGGTCGTCCTGGGACTGGTGGTCTACCGGCTGCGCTGGCGCTCCGGGACACGGCTCTCCGACATCTACTGAGCTGCATTCTCCGGGCCCGCCCCGCTCCGCCCGAACCAACCCTGGAGGCACAGTGATCACCGCGATCGTCATGATCAAGGCCGACGTCAACCGCATCCCCGAGGTCGCCGAGGCGATCGCGGAGATCGAGGGGGTCAGCGAGGTCTACTCCGTCACCGGCGGTGTCGACCTCATCGCCATGGTGCGCGTACGCCGCCACGAGGACCTCGCCGACGTCATCCCCGGCCACGTCAACAAGGTCCCGGGGGTGCTCTCCTCGGACACCCACATCTCGTTCCAGGCCTACTCCAAGCACGACCTGGAGTCGGCCTTCGCACTGGGCTGGTGACGGCCCGCCCACGAGGCACGGACACAGGACGGGTCGTACGACGCACACGGAGCAGGGGGCGGGCCCGTCGGAAAACGGGTCCGCCCCCTGTCGTGCCCGGGGCCCAGCGGCGCCCTCAGGCCTGCTTGGCGTGCGCCTGGCTGGTCTCCACCCACGTCTCCAAGGCGTGCCGGGCCGCCCCGCTGTCGACGGCCTGCGCGGCCCGCTCGTAACCGGCGCGCACCGCCTCGGTCAACGACCCCTCGACACCGTCCACGGCTGCCAGCGCGGCACCCGCGTTGAGCAGGACGGCGTCACGCACCGGGCCCTCACGGCCCTGGACCGTCTCGCGCACGGCGCGGGCGTTGAACTCCACGTCCCCGCCGCGCAGGGCGTCCTGCGGGGAGCGGGGGATCCCCAGTTCCACGGGGTCGAGGACCTCGCGGCGGGCCTGCCCCCCGCGCACCACCCACACCGTGGACGTCGTGGAGATCGTCAGTTCGTCGATGCCGTCGTCGCCGCGGAAGACCAGGGCGTCCGAGCCGCGCCGGGCGAACACACCGGCGATGGTCTCGCACATGCGCTCGTCGAAGACCCCGATCGCCGAAGCGGTGGGCCGGGCCGGGTTGGTCAGAGGCCCCAGGAAGTTGAACACCGTCGGCACCGCCAGTTCACGGCGCGGCTTGGCGGCGAACCGCAGCGACGGGTGGAACATCGGCGCGAACGCGAAGGTGATGCCGGCCTCCTGGGCCACCCGCGCCGTCAGGTGCGGGGGCAGGTCCAGCACCACGCCCAGGCGTTCGAGCACGTCGGCGGTCCCGCACGAGGAGGAGGCCGCCCGGTTGCCGTGCTTGACCACACGCGCGCCCGCCGCGGCCGAGACGATCGCGGCCATCGTCGAGACGTTCACCGTGTGGGCGCGGTCGCCGCCGGTGCCCACGATGTCCAGTGTCGGCCCCGGAACCTGTAGACCCACCGCGTTGTCGAGCATGCCCTCGGCCAAGCCGCTGACCTCCGAGACGCTCTCACCCTTGGCACGCAGGGCGATCGCGAAACCGGCGACCTGGGCGTCGGTGGCCGAGCCCGACATGATCTCGTTCATCGCCCACTCGGTGTCGGCGGCGGCCAGGCCGGTTCCGCCGAGCAGCGCGGTGATGAGGTTGGACCAGTTCCGCTCGGTGACGCCGGAGGGTTCCTCGGCAGGGGCGGCTGAGGTCGGGACGTTCATGGTGTGACTCCACGGGCTGTGCACGGCAACGGGGCTTTTCGGCGGGGACCGGGCAGGCTGCACGGCAGGGCCGGTCCCCGCGCTTTCAGTTTCGGAGAGGCGCCGGGCCGCGCCATCGCCCGATGTCGGCACCGTGGTTGAGTGCCCCGCCCAGAACGAGACGACGGCGCAGTTGCTCCTGGCCGTCGTTCTGTGCGCTCCGACCGTGTCGGTGAGCCACGTGCCTCACCCGTCGACGAGCATCGCGCGTGAGCGCATGAGCTCGGCCAGGGACTCCGCCAGGGCGACGGGATCGATCGGATGGCTGACGACGGCCTCTGCACGCGACCACGTGCCCAGCCAGCCGTCGTCGCGCCGTCCCACCAGGAGCAGGACCGGCGGGCAGCGGAAGATCTCGTCCTTGACCTGGCGGCACAGGCCCATGCCACCGATGGGGGAGGCGGCCTCGCCGTCGAAGATCGCCACGTCGATGCGGTCCCCGGGATCCTTGGAGTCCAGCTTGTTGATGACCGCGGGGGCGGTCGCGCACTCGAAGAACTCCACCTTGGGCACGTCCGCGGCGGGCCGGCGGCCCACGGCCAGGCGCACCTGTTCACGGGTCTCGGCGTTGTCGCTGTAGATCAGCACGCGCATCCTGGTGCCGGAGTCGGTACCACTGCCCACCATCGCGCAACCGTCCCATCACGTCGGTCCACGGCCGCAGCTCGGGGGTGGCGGCCGTAGGGGTTCATTGGCTGTCCCCTCCGACTGTATTCCCTCGCGCTCGTGCTGCACAGTGAAGACCGGGGGCCGTCCCATCCGCTGAGACGTTGGACACCTGCCCACCGGGGGCCGCGAGTGACGCGCCTCACCGTGCTCAGCGGCCATGTTATGCAACGGTGATCCTTTTGTTGTCCGGGCGTTGGTCCGGGGTGGTTCGCGTGCACCTCCCAGGGGTACGGAAAAGCCCAGGACGCCCAGGATCAGGCCGGTGTGGCGCCTACAGCGTGTCGTAGAAGCGCCCCGGCCGGGCCGATCGTTACAGTAACGCCCGAGTCACGGGCAGGTAGGCGTCCGGGTGCTTCCGGGCGGTCGATGCCGGTGCTGATCCGTCGCCTTACGGGGGGTCGAGTACGGCGCTGCGCGAGATGCCGTAATAATGCTCCCGTGGCGACAGCAACCGCGAACCCAAAAACAGCACCGACACCAGCGCATGGTGCGGCAAAGCGTCCTGACCTGGTGAGTGTTGGCACCATCGTTTGGCTTGCCAACGAGCTCATGTTCTTCGCTGCGCTGTTCGCGATGTACTTCACCATCCGATCGGTGATCACCGGAGACCCCGACCTCGGGGCCTGGCCGGACGCCCACCTCAACGTTCCGTGGGCGTCGACCATCACCGTGGTCCTGGTGGCTTCCAGCTTCACTGCGCAGTTCGGCGTCTGGGCCGCGGAGCGCGGGGATGTTCGGAAGCTGCGTATGTGGTTCTTCATCACGTTCTTCATGGGCCTGTTCTTCATCTGCGGACAGGCGTATGAGTACTACGAGCTCATCGCTCACGAGGGGCTGACTCTGCAGTCGAGTCCCTACGGGTCGATGTTCTTCTTGACCACGGGCTTCCACGGACTCCACGTCATCGGTGGGTTGATCGCGTTCCTCATCATGTTGGGACGCACGTACGCCGCGAAGCGCTTCACCCACCAGCAGGCGACCAGTGCGATCGTCGTGTCCTACTACTGGCACTTCGTCGACGTCGTCTGGGTCGCTTTGTTCTTCACCATCTACTTCATCCAGTGACCCGAAACGGGGAAACCGTGAAATGGATTACCGCGCGGCGGCGGCATCCCCTGGCGGGGTATGTCGTCGTCATCCTCGCGCTAGCCCTGTTCGGCGTGGGGTACGCCGCGATGGCCCCCACCGCCGAGGACGCCAGGGCACAGACCCTCGCCGCTGAGGCCCCGGCCCCGGACGACGTCGACATCGCCGAGGGCAGGGCCATCTTCGACCAGACGTGTGCGAGCTGCCACGGGCAGGACGGCTCCGGCACCCCGAACGGGCCAGACCTGCGTGAGGCCGGGTCCGCTTCGGTCAACTTCCAGGTCAGCACCGGACGTATGCCGTCCATGGACCCGGACAGCCAGATGCCGCGCAAAGCGATGGTCATGTCCGAGGAGGAGCTCGCCAACCTGATCGCGTACTACGACGCGGAGATCAGGGACGGCGAAGCAGGCCCCGACGTGCCTTACGAGGTGCCGGGCAGTGAGCCGCAGCGCGAGGACTTCGAGGACGAGGGTTCCTACGAGGAGGCCCTCGAGACCTACGAGGCCGAATACGACTCTTACATCGAGGGTGCCGAAGACACCGACATGGGCATGAAGCTCTACCTGACCAACTGTGCGCACTGCCACAGCTGGTCCGGCGGGGGCGGAGCCTTGACCGATGGCCGTTGGGCCCCCGAGATCCACGACGCGACCCCGCGCGAGATCTACGAGGCCATGGTCAGTGGTCCCGGCGCCATGCCGATGTTCAGTGACGGCGTCATCGAACCGGAGGAGAAGCAGGAGCTCATCTCCTATGTGAAGACCCTCCAGGCCGAACCCGATGCGGGCGGGATCTTCGCCCTGGACCGTGTCGGTCAGGTCGCCGAGGGCTTCATCGGGTGGACCGTGGGTCTCTCCCTGATCGTGGCCTGTGCGATCTGGATCACCGCGAAGCAGCGTGCCCATGACTGAGAACAACAACAACGACAAGAATGAGGCCGGGCACGAGAAGCCCGAGCGCGTGGTCGGCACCCCGTCGGCCTCCGCTGAGGAGCGCGTGGTCTCCGAGCCGACAGCAGAGAACGAGAGCGGTCACGCAGGGCCCTTCGAACCCTCCGAGACGCATCTTCGCTCCGAGGAGCAGCAGCGCCGCGGGGACAAGATGGCGTCGGCGTGGTTCATCGTCGCCACTCTGGCCGGGATCGCCTTCATCGCGTCCTACTTCGTCTTCCCGCCGAACGCGTCCGGCGAGCCGGCGATCGCGTCCCCGCAGATCGCGCAGTACTCGAACATGCTGCTGGGTGGCACGCTCACCCTGGCGATGTTCGGTATCGGCGCGGGTATGACCGTGTGGGCCCGCAACGTGATGCCCCACTACGAGGTGCACTCGCCCTACGACGAGCTGCCCTCCGATGATCAGGAGAAGGGCTCCTTCAGCGAGTTCTTCATGAAGGGCGCCGACGAGAGCGGTTTCACCAAGCGTCCGCTCATGCGCCGCACGCTCATCGCTTCGATGATCCCGCTGGGCATCGCCCCCGTCGTGCTGCTGCGCGACCTGGGCCCGCTGCCCCGGGACATGATGCACCACACCCCGTGGGAGAACGGCCGTCGCATGTACGTCGAGGGCACCCACCGTGCCCTGCGGGCCGAGGACCTGGAGAACGACCCCAACGGGATGATCTCCGCCCTGCCCGCCATCGACGACGAGCGGTACCCGCACGGCATCAGCCTGAACGACCAGGCGAAATCCGTGATCCTTCTGATCAAGATCCCGGAGGACGACTGGAAGGACGGCATGAACCAGCCGGTCTCGGAGGGCTCCGACGAGACCCACTTGAACTGGACGTACAACGGGATCGTCGCCTACTCGAAGATCTGCACGCATGTCGGGTGCCCGGCAGCGCTGTACGAGCGCACGACACACCGCATCCTGTGCCCGTGCCACCAGTCGACATTCGATGCCACGGACGCCGCCAAGGTCGTCTTCGGCCCGGCCCACCGCGGCCTGCCGCAGCTCCCGATCGGTGTGGACGATGAGGGCTACCTCATCTCGACCGGTGACTTCAACGAGCCGACCGGTCCGACGTTCTGGGAATACCAGGGGGGTGGCGGTAGCTGATGAGCAAGACGACTCAGGCACCCAAGGCACTGCGCGGCGTCGGCAACTACATCGACGACCGCTTCCATCTGGCCAAGACCGGTGAGAAGAACCTTCGCAAGGTCTTCCCGAACCACTGGTCGTTCATGCTGGGTGAGATCGCGCTCTACTCGTTCATCATCCTGCTGATCACCGGCGTCTTCCTGACGCTCTGGTTCAAGCCCAGCATGCTGGAGGTCGTCTACGACGGCTCCTACGAAAGTATGCAGGGCGTCCCGATGTCGGAGGCGTTCGCCTCCACGCTGTACATCGACTTCGATGTGCGCGGCGGTTTCCTGATGCGGCAGATCCACCACTGGGCGGCGCTGATCTTCGTCGCCGCTCTGGTGATCCACATGCTCCGCGTGTTCTTCACCGGTGCGTTCCGCAAGCCGCGCGAGATCAACTGGCTCATCGGTGTGGCGATCTTCGTCCTCGCGATGGTGGAGGGCCTGTTCGGCTACTCCCTGCCGGACGACCTGCCCTCGGGCATGGGTGTACGGATCCTGCAAGGCGTGATGCTGGCGATCCCGCTCGTCGGTACCTACATCTCGATGTTCCTCTTCGGCGGGGAGTTCCCCGGCGAGGACATCATCACCAGGCTGTACGTGTTGCACGTATTGCTGATCCCGGCGTTGCTGCTGGGGTTGATCGTCGCGCACTTCATGATCCTGTGGCACCAGAAACACACCCAATATCCGGGGGTGGGGAAAACCGACAAGACAGTGGTCGGGACACCCATGTTCCCGGCCTTCGCGGTCAAGGCGGGTGGATTCTTCTTCTTCACCTTCGCCGTGATCGCGGGTCTGAGCGCCTTCGTTCAGATCAACCCGGTCCACCTGTTCGGGCCGTTCGCGCCGACGTCCATCACCTCCGGCCTCCAACCGGACTGGTACATGGGCTTCATGGAGGGTTCGCTGCGAATCTTCCCGAACTGGTTCGACTTCCAGATCGCCGGCTACCCGATCATGACCGCGGTCCTCGTGCCCGGTCTGGTCATCCCGGGGCTGATCTTCGGTGGGCTGGCCCTGTGGCCGTTCATCGAGCAGTGGATCACCGGTGACAAGCGCGCCCGCAACGTCGCCGACCGTCCCCGCAACGCACCGGTCCGCACCGGTGTGGGCGTGGCCGGCATCGTCTTCTACGGCGTGCTGTGGATGGCGGGTTCCAACGACGTCCTGTCGGAGACCTTCTCGATCGACCTGTATCTCACGACCTACATCTTCAGGGTCCTGGCGATCGCGGGGCCGATCCTCGGGTTCGTCATCGCCAAGCGCATCTGCCTGGGGCTGCAGCGCCGTGACCGGGAGACCCTGGAGCAGGGCTACGAGAGCGGCACCATCCGGCAGCTGCCCAGCGGTGAGTTCATCGAGATGCACAAGGAGAGCTCCGCCGAGACGGTGGAGGTGCTCAGCAGCAAGCGGGATCCCTCCTCCACCGCCCTGGCGGAGGAGGACGTGGATCCGAGCGGTGTGGAGAACCCCGAGGCCCGCAAGGGCATGGGCAAGCTCCGCAGGGCGCTCGCGCACTGGTACACGAAGGACAACGTGACGGTGCGCGACGTGGAGCCGCACAGTGGCCACCACCTGCACCACTCCCACGACCACACCTCCCAGGAGGGCCCGGAGGAGGGCAAGGACGGGCATTAACGAGTGACCCGGCGGATCCGCTCCCCGAGGACGGATCGCCCTATCGACGACGGACCCGGCCGTGCTACGGCCGGGTCCGTCGTGTGTCCGGGTCGTTCGTCCCCAGAAGGCCCTGTGGCCTGTGTGGCGGCCGGGGGCGCGCAGACGCCGATGGAGGTGCCCCAGGGCCGTTTCGGTGCTTCCGCGTGCGCCATGGGGGCTCGGAGGCGGGTGTGCGCGTTCGCGCGGCGTGTGTCCGTGTCCGTATGGGGCTCGGCACGGGCCCGGGGCCGATCATGGTGACGCAACGGTCTCAGCCGTTGTAGATCTCCTCGATCTCCTTGCTCCATGCCTTGTTCACCACGTGGCGCTTGACCTTGAGCGAGGCGGTCATCTCGCCGCTCTCCTCGGAGAAGTCGGCGGGCAGGATCCTGAACTTGCGGATGCTCTCGGCCTTGGACACGGCCTGGTTGGCGTTGTCCACGGCCTCCTGGACCGCGGCGTTCAGGTCGGGGTCGTCGGTCATTTCGGCGATCTCGCCGGTCTTGCCCTTCTGCTGCTTCCACTGCTCGAAGGACTCGGGGTCGATCGTGACGAGCGCGGCGATGAATTTGCGGTTGTCACCGACCACCATGCACTGGGAGACCAGCGCGCTGGCACGGATGCGGTCCTCCAGGACGGCCGGTGCGACGTTCTTGCCGCCGGCGGTCACGATGATCTCCTTCTTGCGGCCGGTGACAGAGAGGAAGCCGTCGTCGTCCAGGGCACCGAGGTCACCGGTGTGGTAGTAACCGTCCTCCGTGAAGGCCTCCTTGGTGGCCTTCTCGTTCCCCCAGTAGCCGGTCATGATGTGGTCGCCCTTGAGGAGGATTTCCCCGTCCTCGGCGATCTTGACGGAGGTGTCCGGCAGGGGCTGGCCCACGGTCCCGATCTTGTTGAACTCGGGGCTGTTGACCGAGGTCGGGGCGGTGGTCTCGGTGAGGCCGTAACCCTCGATGATGGTGAAACCGATGCCGCGGAAGAAGTGGCCCAGACGCGAGCCGAGGGCGGAACCGCCGGAGACGGCGTACTCGGCCTCGCCGCCGAGGCGGTCGGTGATCTTGCCGTAGACCAGCTTGCCGAAGAGCTTGTGCTTCAGGCGCAGCGACAGCGGCACCTGGCCGGTGTCGAGAGCCTTGCTGTAGGCGATCGCCGTGTCGGCCGCGGCGTTGAAGATCTTGCCCTTGCCTTCGGCCGTCGCCTTCTGTTCGGCCTTGGTGTAGACCTTCTCGAACACGCGGGGGACGGCCAGCAAGAAGGTCGGTTTGAAGACCGAGAACTGGTCGATGAGCTCTGGGCCGGCCGAAGGGAAGTGGCCCAGGGTCGCCTTGGCTTCGATGACCATGACCTGCACGAAGCGGGCGAAGACGTGCGCCAGCGGCAGGAACAGCAGGGTGGAGGGGTCCTCGTGGCCCTTGAGGACCTTCTTGGCGGGGCCCTCCAGGGCGCTGCGGGCGATGAAGAGGAAGTTGCGGTGGGTGAGCCGGCAGCCCTTGGGCCTGCCGGTGGTCCCGGAGGTGTAGATGAGGGTGGCCAGGTCGTCGGCCTTGACGGCGGTGCGGCGCTCCTCGAGAACCTCGTCGGAGACCTCGGAGCCGCTTGCGCGCAGTTCGGTGAACTCCGCCTCGTCGATGCGCCAGATCTGCTGGAGCTCGGGCGTGTTGGAACGGACCGCCTCGACGCGCTGAGCGTGCTCGTCGTTCTCGACGAAGACGGCCTTGGTGCCGGAGTCGGAGAGGATCCACTCGATCTGCTCGGGGGAGGAGGTCTCGTAGATCGGCACGGTGACGGCACCGATCGACCAGATGGCGTAGTCGACGACCGTCCACTCGTAGCGGGTGCGGGACAGCAGGGCGACGCGGTCACCGTGGGCCACACCGGCGTTGATCAGAGCCTTGGCGTAGGCGGCGACGTCGCCGTGCATCTCCTCGACGCTGATGACACGCCACCGGCTTTCGGACTCCTGCTTACGGGCGGCCGTGGCCTTGGGCTCGGCGGCCGCGCGGGCGTAGAGCGTGTCGGTCAGCCGTGCGTCGTCGGAGATCTCGACGACCGCTGGAGAGCTGTATTCGCGCACGTGGTGCTCCTGGACGTGAACGGATTCTGATGTGTGGGGACGTGATGACCGTAACAATGAATGCTACTCGTGAGTAGGACAGGTCGCCGTTCGGTATCCAACAGTGACCGGACACCCTGCGATGACGCGCTGTCGGGGCGCCTCATTCGCACGTGACGATATCCCTTGGTGTGCCCCATGCGCACATTCGTGTCCCTGTTCTGGAGTGAGGGTTTTCGGGGGTGTTCGTTCCTGCTGCCCCTCCGCCGGCCGAGTGTGTCCACAACAACGCCCGGAATTCTCGGGCCCGTCCCCGGAACCTTCGGGAGACCGGCTCGGGCCCCTGTCCGAGGCCCGCGCGCCCGGTTAACGTGAAGCCGAGGACGTGTCACGACAGGAGAGGGACATGACGGACAACAACGCCCGCGAGACCGGGCAACGAGGCGACCAGGGGCGCAACCGTCCCGCGGAGCCCGACCCCATCGGCAGTGTCCTGGGACTCGTCGACGACGTCCAGCGCAGGCTCCTCTCGGCCGGCCTCAAGCGCGGGGTCGGTGCGGCGGTCTCCGGCTCCAAGGAGGAGGACGTGTGGGGCGAGGCGATCCGGCTCGAGGCGCCCGAGCCCAGGCCGGCCGCCGAGGAGGTCTTCGACATCGTGCGCAAGGCCGCACCCGAGGTCGCCGGCCACCTGGGCCGGGCCGGTCTGAGTCTGGCCGACGCCGTGGGCCGTACCTGGGGCGTGCTCGAGCGCTCCTTGGAGCAGGCCCGTGAGGAGGGGCGCGCCGCCCGGGAGGCGGAGGAGGCCGAGGCTCGGGGCCATCGGACCGGATCCGGTTCCGGGGGAGTTCGCGAGGGGAGCGGGGAGCCCCGCGCCTGACCGAGTACGGCGATGGGGGTGCCAGAGGCGGCTCGGCCTGGTTTAATCGAATGGTTTTCACCATTTGCAAGGACTCTGGCCTGAAGGCGCCTACTTATGTCAGAGTTCGTGCGTAAGTGCGAAGGAGCTGCCCCCATGCTGACCATCGGCGTAGACATCGGCGGGACCAAGGTCGCCGCCGGTGTCGTCGACCCCCACGGGCAGATCCTCGACCGGGTCAAGCACCCCACCCCCGCCGAGGACCCCCGGGCACTGGCCGACGTCGTGGCCCGCGCCGTCGGTGAGCTGCGTGCACGCCGGGACTCCGGCGAGATCGGGGCTGTCGGTGTGGGTGTGGCCGGTTTTGTCGACGAGGACCGTGCCACCGTCCAGGTCGCGGTCAACATCGGGCTGCGCGATCACCCCTTGCGCGACCGCGTTCAGGAACGTGTCGGCCTGCCCGTGGTGATCGAGAACGACGCCAACGCCGCTGCTTGGGCCGAGGCCCGTTTCGGCGCCGGCCGCGACAGCGACCACATCGTGTGCATCACCCTCGGTACCGGCATCGGCGGCGGTCTCGTCCTGGGCGGGAAGCTCCACCGCGGTCGGTACGGGGTCGCGGCCGAGATCGGCCATTACCGGATGGTTCCGCACGGCCGCCGGTGCGCCTGCGGCAATCACGGCTGCTGGGAGCAGTACGCCAGCGGCAGCGCCCTGGTCGCCGAAGGGCGTGATCTCGCCCGTGCCGACCCCGTCGCTGCCGAGCGCATGCTCAAGCTCGCCGACGGCAGCGTGGAGGGTATCGAGGGACAAGTCATCACCCAGGCGGCCCTGGAAGGGGACCCCGCCGCTCTGGAGTGCTTCGAGGCCGTGGCCGACTGGACCGGGCGCGGCCTGGCCGACCTGGCCGCGATCCTCGACCCGGAGTGTTTCATCGTGGGGGGCGGTGTCTCCGACGCGGGGGAGATGCTCCTCGACCCCGTCCGGGCCTCCTTCGCCCGCAACGTCTCCGGTGGGCCGGGGCGCAGGCTCGCCGACGTCCGTGTGGCAGAGCTGGGGGGAGAGGCCGGCATCGTGGGAGCAGGGGGGGGCCCTGGCCCGACGCTGACACCGGCTTCCGCAACGCGTACGGCCGCCGTCCCCGGGCGGGGAACGGCGGCCGTACGGGCGGAAAAAAAGGGGGCCGGACCTGTACCGGAGGCCTACTTCTTCCGCTTGCGCTCGGAGGACTTGAGCGCCTTGCGCTCCTCTTTGAGAGCGCGGCGTTCGTCCTTGCGGCGGGCGCGGTCGGCCTTGCGGCGTTCCTTGTCGTCGGCGTGCTGCTCCCGCTTGGCCTCCTTGGCCTCGGCTTCCTGCTCCTGCTTCACCGCTTGGGCGTAGCGATCCACGTACTCCTGGCCCGAGAGCTCCATGAGCGCGTACATGATCTCGTCGGTGACCGCGCGAAGGACCCGCTGGTCCTCCTCCATGCCGTAGTAGCGGGAGAAGTCGAGGGGCTCGCCGAACTTCATCTGCGGGCGCACACCCAGCTTGGGGACGGTCCGGCCCGGGGGCATGATCTTCTCGAGGTTGATCATCCCCATCGGGATCACCGGGGCCCGCGATTCCAGGGCCAGGCGCGCCACACCGGTACGGCCGCGGTAGAGCTTGCCGTCGGGGGAGCGGGTGCCCTCGGGGTAGATGCCCAGCAGGTCGCCGCGCCTGAGGACCCGGAGTCCGGTGCGCAGCGCCGCCTCACTGGCCTTGCCGCCGGAGCGGTCGATCGGGATCTGTCCCACGCCGGTGAAGAAGGCCCGGCTGGCCAGACCCTTGACCCCGGTCCCGGTGAAGTACTCCGCCTTGGCCAGGAACGTGATCTTGCGCGGCAGCGGCAACGGGCCGAAGAAGTGGTCGGAGAAGGACAGATGGTTGCTGACCATGATGGCCGGGCCGCGACGGGGCACGTTCTCCACACCCTCGGCCCTCGGCTGCCACAGTACGGCCAGCACCGGCCCCAGGATCGCCTTGACCACCCAGTAGAACATTCGGATCACCCCTGCGTTCGCGGGGAGCTCTGGGCAGGGTCCACCGCTGTCCAATTCCCGCTCGGTCAACTACGGCCAGGACACCCCCGCCCGGGGTGGCGGGTGCTCGTCGTCCGACGTGGGCCATCTTCCCATCGGGCCACGCCGTCTGCCAAAGCGTGCCTGATCGGGGGCCGTGTCCGGGCCCCCACGAGGATACTGGTCCACCGCACCCGGCCGTCCGCCGCCCCTGGGTTCCCGGGGCGGGCCGGTCCGGTAGCGGCCACGGCCGATCGCGGGCGCGGCGTTACTGTTCACACGTGGCGTGTGTCCGCCCGAACGGCTAGCCTCGCAAGCCGGACACGCCTCATGGCCCACGGCCGGCGCCGCCCGGAAGTGCCGAACGATCCCCCAGGAGACACCTCCGTGACATCGACCGATCCGACCGCACCGGACACCGCGTTGCTCCCAGGGGCCGATCCCTTCAGCCATCGGGGCACGCGGGTCGGGGCGCTGCTGTGCCACGGGTTCACCGGTACACCGCACTCGATGCGCCCCTGGGCCGAGTACCTGGTCGAGGCCGGGCTCAGCGTGGAAGTGCCGCTGCTGCCCGGCCACGGCACGGTCTGGCAGCACATGAACCTCACGACCAGCGACCACTGGTTCGCCGCGGCCGAGAGTGCCCTGTTCGACCTGGCCGAGCGCTGCGACGAGGTCCACGTGATGGGGTTGTCCATGGGTGGGGCACTGAGTCTGCGCCTGGCCCAGGAGCACCCCGACCTCGTCACCTCCGTGGTCCTGGTCAACCCCTCCTTGACGCTGGAGGACGCCCGGCTCCCCTTCATCGCACCCTTCCCCCGGCTGGCCGCACGCCTGCTGCCCTCCACCCCCGGTATCGGCAGCGACGTGTCCCGTGCCGATACCGGGGAAGGGGGGTATGACCGGGTACCGACCGCAGCCGCGGCGACACTCCCGAAACTGTGGCGCACGGTTCAGAACGGGATGTCCGGTTTGCGAGCGCCGATCCTGGCCTACCGCAGCACCCAGGATCACGTGGTGGGACCGAGGAGTCTGCGTATCCTCGCCAGGAGAGCGGTCAACACCAGAGTGACGATCCATCTGCTCCGGGACAGTTACCACGTGGCGACCCTCGACCATGACGCGTCCACGATCTTCGCCGGAAGCCTCGCGTTCGTGCGAGAGCAGAAGAGGAGCGGGGAAGGAGCCGACCGATGACACACCGTCGGGAGAACGGCCTGCTCGCCGAGGCCTACGTTCCGCTGATCCTGCTCTCCCCGTCGCACGCCGACCACATGCTCGAGGTCCTGCGCCGCAGCGGCATCGCCGCCTATGCCGTACCGCTGGACGAGGACGTCCTCGAACCGGCCGGCGGGACCGAGGAGGACCCGCCCACCGACCACCTCTACGTCGACGCCGACGAACGCACGGCCGCCGAGCAGGTGCTGGGCGCCGAACTGCCCGGTCTGGACGAGGGCGAGTACGACGAGGACGCCTCCGACCTGCTCGCCCCGCGCACCGAGCCCCTCCCCGAACCGGAGGACACCGCCGGCGACCGGGCTCCGGGCGGGGCCGACAACGCCGTCGGCGGCGACCTGCTGGACGGTCCGCTCGAGGAGGGGAACGGGGCCCGCGACGGGGCCGGTTCCGACGAGGAGGTCTGGAAGGACCTGGTCGCCCGCTTCTACGACACCGCCGCCGAACCCGACCGGGACAGCGCCTCCTGGCCCGACGCCGAGAACCTCGGCACCGCGGACCGTGAGGACGATTCCGTCTCCGAACGGGTCGGCGACCTGCTCGCATCCCGTGCCCGCCGCCGCGAGGACCGTGACGACGACGCACGCGAGGAGGACGAAGGGGCCGCCGCGCGCCGTGCCGAGGCGGAGCTCGAGGGCCACTACGAGCCGCCGCCCCCGCCGCCCCTGTTGCGGGGGGACAAGGTCGGGATCGCCGCGTGGTTCGGGCTGTTGGCCGCGCCCGTGGTGCTCTTCGGGTCGGCCTTCCTGGGGATCTCGCTGCCGGAATGGATCATGCTCGTCGCGGTCGTGGCGTTCCTGACCAGCTTCGTCGTGCTGATCCTGCGCATGACCGACAGCCGTCCGCCCGGTGACAACGGACCGGACAACGGGGCGGTGGTCTGAGCCTGGGCTTCGACGTCCCCCTCTGGCGCACGTTCGCCCTCTACCGCGCCGCCGCGCTGGCCCACGCCCTGTTCCTCATCATCCATCACCATGAGCACCTGATCCGTCCCTGGCCGGCGTGGAGCGTGCTGGCGGTGATGGCCTCGTGGACTGTCGTGAGCACCCGCCTCTATGCCCGCCCGCACCTGCGCGACCGGCGCATGCTCACCGTCGACCTCCTGGTGGCCTTCGGGTGCCTGTTCGCGACAGGTCTGGCCGCCGGGCCCCATTACCTGACCCAGGCCGCGCCTCTGAGCGCTTACTGGTTCGCCGGTGCGGTCCTGGCCACCGGTGCGATCGCGGGCGTGCGTGCGACGGTCCTGGTCGCGCTCCTGTACGGCCTCGGCGACCTGGTGCTGCGCGATCTCATGGGCGCGGCCGTCACCGGTGCCACCCTGCGCGGGGTGGTGCTGCTCCTGCTGGCCGGTACCGCTGTGGGATACATGGCCCGCGTCGCCCACCGGGCCGAGGAACGTTTCGCCCGCGCCGTGGAACTGGAGGCGCGTATGCGCGAGCGCGAGCAGATCGCCCGCTCGGTGCACGACTCGGTGCTCCAAGTGCTCACCCTCGTGCACCGCCGTGGGGAGGAGGCCGGGGGAGAGGCGGCCGAACTCGGGCGGATGGCCGGCGAGCAGGAGGTGCGCCTGCGCGCTCTGATCAGCGGTATCGAGGCCCCGGTCCAGGACGTCCCCGGAACCGGGGACCTGCGCGAGCTCCTGCGTGCCCAGGAATCTTCCCTGGTCTCGGTGTCCGGTCCGGCCGAACCCGTCGAACTGTCCGAGCGTGCCGCCCGCGAACTCGCTGCTGCCGTGCACGCGGCGCTGGACAACGTGGCCGCGCACTGCCCCGAGGGCACCCGCGCCTGGGTCCTGGTGGAGGACGAGGACGCCGGTGTGACCGTCAGTGTGCGCGACGAGGGCCCCGGTATCGCGGAGGGACGGCTGGAGAGCGCGCGCAGTGAGGGCCGTCTGGGTTTCGCGCGGTCGGTCCTCGGCCGGGTACACGACCTGGGCGGGAGCGTCGAGGTCCTCACCGGACCCGGCGAGGGGACCGAGGTCGAGATCCATCTCCCCCGCTCCTGACCTGTTCGGGCGAAGGCGGGCCGGAGCGCGGCCGGCTCAGAGCGCGGGACCGTCGCCGTGCTCCTCCTGGGCGGAGAAACGCTGCTCCAGCCAGGGGTCGGCCCGGTTGTGGTACCCGCGTTCCTCCCAGAAGCCCCGGCGGTCGGCGGTCATGTACTCCACCATCCGCAACCACTTGACGCTTTTCCACCCGTACAGGTCGGGCACCACCATCCGCAGCGGATGGCCGTGCTCGGGGGTGAGGGGCCGGTCGTCGCGGTGGGTGGCCAGCAGTACCGACGGGGACAGGAAGTCCGACATGCGCAGGTTGGCGCTGTATCCGTACTCGCCCCACACCATCACGTGGGTGGCCTCGGGCGAGGGCGGTGCCAACGCGACCAGATCCAGCGCGCTCACCCCGGACCAGCGCACCTGGGGGACGCTGAAGCGCATCACGCAGTGGAAATCGCTGACCGATTCCGTGCGGGGCAGTTCCTGGAACTCCTCGTGGGTCCAGCGGTAGGCGCCCAGGGTCTCGGTGGCCCCCACCACGCGCAGGTCCCAGCGCTCGGGACGGAAGGCCGGCACCGGCCCGTAGTGCAGGGCCTTGTGCTGGTACCGGACCGCTTGTCCGGGTGGGAAGCCGGTCGACCGGTCCTCACCCTGCCTGTCTGGCTCCGTTCCAGCGGACAATCGGTCCCCCCGTTCGCGTGTGGATGCCAGGTTCCTTCCATTCTCCCAGTGGCGGGGGAGAGCTAGGTCACTCCCCCCGTCCTTGTGCGGGGCGGTGGAGCGTGCGTTATAGTCACAGCCATGCAGCGGAACTTTTGGCGCTTTTATGGCTACCGGCCCGTACCCCGGACGGTCGCCTGTAAAGCGCTGCGCTGACACAGACGACTTCTCCAGGAGCCCCGGGCCGGACAGGCCCGGGGCTCTCTGCGTTCCGGGCGACGGTCCCCGCGGCTCGACCGCACTCGACACACAGGGACAACCCACATGGTCATCGTCATGGCACCGGACGCCACACCCGACAACATCGACGCGCTCGTCGAACTGGTCTCCTCCGTCGGAGGTGAGGCCTACGTGACGCGCGGGGTCAGCCGCACCATCATCGGTCTGGTCGGGGAGGTCGACCGGTTCCAGGACCTGGGGCTGGCCGCCAAGCCCGGGGTGGCCGAGGTGCTGCGCATCTCCGCTCCCTACAAGCTCGTGAGCAGGGAGAACCACGACAGTCGTTCCGTGGTCAGCGTGCGAGGCGTCCCGATCGGTGGCGACAACATGTCGGTCATCGCCGGACCCTGCGCCGTGGAGACCCCCGAACAGACCCTGGAGGCCGCGCGTATGGCCCGGGCCGCGGGGGCGTCCCTGCTCCGTGGCGGTGCCTACAAGCCCCGTACCTCCCCCTACGCCTTCCAGGGCCTGGGGGAGGAAGGTCTGAAGATCCTCTCCGACGTGCGCGAGGAGACCGGGCTGCCCATCGTCACCGAGGTCGTGGACGCCGCCGACGTCGACCTGGTCGCCTCCCACGCCGACATGCTCCAGATCGGCACCCGCAACATGCAGAACTTCGCTCTGCTGCAGGCGGCGGGTGACGCGGGCAAGCCGGTCCTGCTCAAGCGCGGCATGAACGCCACCATCGAGGAGTGGTTGATGGCCGCCGAGTACGTCGCCCAGCGCGGCAACCTCGACATCGTGCTGTGCGAGCGCGGCATCCGCACCTTCGAGAAGGCCACCCGCAACACCCTCGACATCAGTGCCGTGCCGGTCGCGCAGAAGCTCTCGCACCTGCCGGTCATCGTCGACCCCTCCCACTCGGGGGGCAAGCGCGACCTGGTCCTGCCGCTCTCGCGCGCGGCCGTGGCCATCGGGGCCGACGGGGTCATCGTGGACGTGCACCCGCACCCCGAGAGCGCCCTGTGCGACGGCCCCCAGGCGCTGTTGGAGGGGGACCTGGCCGAGCTGCGGGACCTGGCGGGCACCCTCGCCGCGCTCAGCGGCCGTACCCTGACCCCTGCCCCGGAGCGGCAGCCGGCCGGCCTGTAGGGCGAACGGCGGCGGCCCCGGCCCTGAGGGCCGGATCCGGGGCCGCCGTCAGGGGTGCTCCACCCGCACTGGAGTAGCCGGAGCGGGGCGGAGCACGTCAGTCGCACGTCGGGGCGGATGCGCGAGTCGACCAGGAGCGTGGGTGCGCGTGGCACGTCCCCGGCCGCCCTCGACCCCGGCCACCGGTCGAAGAGACGGGACAGCGCGATACGCGCCTCCGACCGGGCCGGCGGTGCCCCGCTACAGAAATGCGCGCCGAAACCATGCTCGATATCTGCGCATTCGGTGGTGGGGCGGTCCGGTCTCGTTCTCGGTGTATTTCGTTCCGGGTTCTTCCGCGGCGACCTCGCGGCATTCTCGTCTGGTGTGCCGGAAGGCCGACCCTTGCACTCGCGTGCCGTAGGATCCCATCCCCGCGTCGAAGTATGGAAGGCATATGCGAACAGCATGGGCGGAGGGGCAACGTCCGTGAAGGCCTCACCCCCGACAACCAGGGGGACAGCCTGCACTACGAACTGGAGATCGACGCGGTGGAGTGGGGACCGGACTCCACCGCTCCGCATCTGTCGCTGGCCAACCTGGGCGAGGAGGAGCCCCTTGCCCTGGACGCCGATGTCCCGTTCGAGTCCGAACTCACCGGTGAGGCGAGCCAGACCCGGGCCGACGCCGGCGAGGCCTTCCAGGCCCACGCGGCAGCCGACGCGGGCACCGTCACCATCAACGCCGGCCCGTTCGGTGAGATCCCCGGCGTGGCGACCGACTGAGCTGTAGCGGACGGCACCGCCGGCAGGTTGCTGCGGATTCTCCCCCGTCACGGGCGGGTGGCCACGCGGCTCACGACGTGAACGGCTGGATCTGTCCCAGGACGGTGTCGAAGCTGTCGCGAACGGGACATCGGCGGGGCGGTGCACCGCCGCCCCGCACGGGTTCAGACCTGCACGGCGGCCACCGGGGCACGGTCGACCTGGGAGGGGGACTCGTCGCCGAGGAAGCTCGGCTTGTGCCGCTGGGCGCTGGAGACCAGGTGTTCGGCCAGCTCCTCGGCGTCCAGACGGCGCTCGATCACGCGTAGGTCCGGGATCTTGGCGGCCGTCTCCACCTGACGCGGGGTCAGCATGGTGCAGCAGTCCTCGTCCGGAAGCTCCGAGATCGCCAAGGTACCGATACGGCGCGCCTCACTCATGATCTCGGTCTTGTCCATGCCGATGAGCGGGCGCAGGATCGGTAGGTCCACCGCGTCGTCCAGAGCGGTGATGTTGGCCATCGTCTGACTGGAGACCTGGCCGAGCGCGTCCCCGGTGACCAGGCACTCCGCCTTGAGGTCGTCGGCCAGCGCCTCGGCGGTCTTGAGCATCAGGCGTCGCTGGGCCACGATCTGCAGGCGTTCGTTACCGGAGCTCTTCAGCTGCTGCTGGGCCTTGCCGAAGGGGATCACGAACAGACGCGAGCCCACCTGGTAACGGTCGATCTCGCGCACCAGGCTGTAGGCCTTGTAGATGGATTCCGGTCCGGTGAAGGGCATCCCGGAGAAATGCAGGAAGTCGACCTTGAGGCCGCGCCGGATCATCCGGTGCGCGGCCACCGGTGAGTCGATGCCGCCCGACATCAGTACCAGGCCGCGGCCGCTCATCCCCGCGGGCAGCCCGCCCTGGCCGGGAGTGCCCTCGGTGAACACGAACGCCTCGTCCTTGTCCACTTCCACGTGCAGGGTGTTGTCCGGGCGCTTGAGGTTCACCTGGTAGCCGTGGGTCTCGATGATCTTCGATCCCAGATACCCGGCCAGCTCCGAGGAGGTCATCTCGAAGCGCTTGTCCCGGCGGCGTGCACGCACCGCGAAGGTGCCCTCGCGGTCGGCCATGGAACGCACGCCGATGTCGGTGATGGCGTCGAGGTCCTTGCGCACGCGGCGCACCAGGTGCACCCACACCACGCCCATGACGTTGGCCATGCGGTCGGCGATCTCGGCGACCTCGAGGTCCGAGGCGCCGGGCTTGCGCACGATGATCACACCCGCGCCCCGCTGGGACAGGCGGATGTGGCCGAAGTCGCGTACGGAGTTACGGATGTTGTTGTGCAGCCGGCGCTCGAAGAGCTTGCGGTTCGAGCCCTTGAGAACGATCTCGCCGAGCTTCATGAGCACGCAGAGCTCGCCGAGCCCGTCGTCGGCTCCGACCTCGGTCACGGGGAGCGGCGCGGACTCCAGCGACGCTGACATGGTGCTACCTCCGGAAATAACGATGCCTTCACGGCCCGGTTCGGGGCGGAAGAGGGAGTGGTGGCGGGACCGGGCGCCTCGCCGCCGCCTACCAGTATCGAACAATTCCCGGAGCGCTCGGTACATTCCCGCCCGGTCCGGTGAACGCCTGTGAGAACCACGACGGAACACGTGGGCCCCTCCCGGAAGACGGGAGGGGCCCACGATCAGGGGAACGCTCTCGGCGAGGCGCGGTCAGCCGAAGAAGACCTCGGCCTCTTCGTAGCGCTCGGGCGGAACGGTCTTGAGGGTGTCGGTCGCCTCGGACAGGTCCACCCGGACGATGTCGGTGCCCTGCAGGGCCACCATGTTCCCGAAGGACTTCTCGTGCACCGCCTCGATGGCGTTGACGCCCAGGCGGGTGGCGAGGACGCGGTCGAAGGCGCTGGGGGTGCCGCCGCGCTGCACATGGCCCAGGACCACCGAACGGGACTCCTTGCCGGTGCGCTGCTCGATCTCCTCGGCGAGGGCCTGGCCGATGCCGCCCAGGCGCACGTGGCCGAAGGCGTCCTTCTCCCCGGTCGCCAGCTCCATCTGCCCCTCCTGGGGGTGGGCGCCCTCGGCAACGACGATGATCGGTGCGTACTGGGTCTCGAAGCGGCTCTCGACGTACTTGACGACCTGGTCGATGTCGAAGGGACGCTCCGGGATGAGGATGACGTTGGCCCCGGCGGCCATCCCCGAGTGCAGAGCGATCCAGCCCGCGTGGCGGCCCATGACCTCCACGACGAGCGCGCGGTGGTGCGACTCGGCAGTGGTGTGCAGGCGGTCGATCGCCTCGGTGGCGATGTTGACCGCGGTGTCGAAGCCGAACGTGTAGTCGGTCGCGTTGAGGTCGTTGTCGATCGTCTTGGGGACACCGATGACGTTGACGCCGCTGTCGTGGAGCTGGCGGGCCACACCGAGGGTGTCCTCGCCGCCGATCGCGACGAGCGCGTCCACGCCCAGGCCGGCCATGTTGTCCTTGACGCGCTCGACCCCGCCCTCGATCTTCATGAGGTTGGTTCGCGAGGATCCCAGGATCGTGCCCCCACGCGGGAGGATGCCACGCACGGCCGAGATGTCCAGCGGCTTGGTGGCACCCTCGAGGGGGCCGCGCCAGCCGTCCCGGAAGCCGATGAACTCGTATCCGTAGTCTTTGATCCCCCTGCGGACCACGGCACGGATGACCGCGTTCAGACCTGGGCAGTCCCCGCCACCGGTCAGCACCCCGACTCGCATGCGACTCTCCTCCACGTTGTGGGTTTTCACGGCGTAGGACGCCATATGGTCTAGACCATAGTGCGAGCGGGGAGCACAGGCCAACCCCGTGGGGCCCTGCGTAAGCGGCGGATCCACACGACTCGGGACGGGCACACCCGCTGCCTCATCCCCCGCCGCCGTCGATGCCCTGGTCTATGGCGTAGCGCACCAGTTGTGCCCGGTTGTGCAGGTGCAGTTTGGTCAGGGTGTTCTGGACATGGTTCTGGACCGTCCGGTGCGAGATGGACAGGCGTTCCGCGATCTGCTTGTAGGCCAACCCCTTGGCGACCAGGCGCAGCACCTCGGTCTCCCGCGGGGTCAGGCTCGGTGCCGTCCCGGCCCCCTCCTCCGGTTCGGCGTGGGAGGACAGGCGCCGGTACTCACCCAGGACCAGCCCGGCCAGGCCAGGGGTGTAGACCGCTTCGCCCGCGTTCACGCGCCGCACGGCGTCCAAGAGCTGCTCGCGGTCGGCGGACTTGACCAGGTACCCGGTCGCGCCCGCCTTGACGGCCGCCAGCACGTCCTCCCCGGAGCCGCTGGCCGAGAGCACCAGGACGTGCGGGGGCTCGGGGAGTCCGGTCAGGCCGGCGATGAGCTCCACCCCGCCCATGTCGGGCAGGTGGAGGTCGACCACGGCCAGGGTCGGGCGCGCGGCGGGGGCGATGCGCATGGCCTTGGCGCCGCTCCCGGCGGTGCCCACCACGGTCGTGCCGGCCTCGTCGAGGTCGCGGGCGACGGCCTCGCACCACATCGGATGATCGTCGACGACCAGGATCCTGATCCGCTCGAGCGCACTGTCCATGGCCGGCACCCTATCGGCCCACCGCGGCCGGCGCAGATCAGCGGTCTTCAGTCATCATCATCGTTGTTGCCGTTGCCGTTGCCGTTGCCGTTGCCGTTGCCGTTGCCGTTGCCATTCCCGTTGCCGTTTCCGTGGTCGCCGAGATCCCCGAGGTCGATGCCGCCCGGGGTCGCGATGAGCTCGATCGTGGTGCCTTCGGGAGCGCTGTCGGTCACTGACTGGCGGGCGATGGTGTCACCGCGCAGGATGCGATCCACCTCGACTTCGAAGTCGGCATCCTCCAGCTCTTCCACGGCATCCTCGAGGTCCATGCCGACCACATCGGGCACGTCGACCTCCGGAGGTCCGGTCGAGACGGTGAGCGTGACCGTGCCGCCCGGGCCCAGGCTGGTACCCGTGTCGGGGTTCTGGCTGATCACGGTGTCCTCGGGGACGTCCTCGCTCTCTTCCTCCTCGAGTTCGACCTCCAGATCGAGCTCCTCGAGGGTGGAGACGGCCTCGTCGACCCCGCGTCCGGCCACCGCCGGGACGTCGATGCCGCGGCTGATGGTGAGCGTGACGGCCTCCTCGCGGTCCGCCGTACCGCCCGCCTCCGGGTCGGTGGAGAGCACCTCGCCGGGCGGGGCGTCGTCGGCGTCGACCTCCTCCTGGACGATGTCGTCGGAGGCGAACCCGTGGTCCTCCAGCTCCTTGGTGGCGTCGGCGACGTCCGTGCCGGTCAGGTCCGGCATGTCGAAGGTCTGCGGCCCCTTGGACAGGAACACCGTGACCTGATCGCCCTCGGACAGGCGGTCACCGATCTGCGGTTCGGTCTCGGCGACGGTGCCCGGTTCGGCGTCCTCGCTGTAGACCTCTTCCCCGGCCAGGTCGAAATCGAGCCCGGTGGCCTGGATCTCGGACCGGGCGGTGTCGGTGTCGGCCCCGGCCACGTCCGGTACGGTCTCGAAACGCCCGATCAGGAACCACCAGCCGGCCACGAGGACCACCAGTGCCACTACGGCCCCGCCGAACGCGAGCACACGGTTGCGGCTCAGCCACGAGGCCCCCTCGCCGCCGTCGTCGTGCCCGGGCCCGTCGTCGCTCCCGGCCGAGTCCATGTCAACGACCATCGTCGCGTTCTCGGTACCCGGCCCCGAACCGCCCGCGATGAGCTGTGGCGCGGTCACCGTCGGCGCCGACCCCTTCTGCGAGGCCACCGGCGGCAACGGTCCCGCATGCCGCGGGTCCTCGGGCAGTCGCTTGAGCGCTTCCAGCACCTTCGCAAGGTACTGACCGGCATTGCTGGGCCGGAACCGGGGTTCGCGCTCGGTGGCCTTGGTCACCAGTGCGTCGGCCTCGGGCGGCATGTCCGGGACGAAGTGCGAGGGCCGCGGTACGTCCTCGTTCACGTGTTGGTAGGCGATCGCGATGGGCGTCTCGCCGGTGTGCGGCTGGCTCCCGGTGAGCAGCTCGTACAGCATGATCCCGGCCGCGTACACGTCGCTGCGCGCGTCGGCCAGACCCTTCTCGATCTGTTCCGGGGCCAGGTACGCGGCCGTGCCCATGAGGGTGCCCGTGCGTGTCAGGCCCTGGTTGGACTGCTCCACCGCGCGCGCCAGACCGAAGTCCGCGACCTTGACCCGGCCGTCCTCGGTGAGGAGCACGTTCTCGGGCTTGACGTCGCGGTGCACCATACCGGCCTGGTGGGCGGCTCCCAACGCGGCCAGCACCGACGCCATGATGTTGAGCGCGGCCCGCGGGGCCAGGCGCCCCTTGGCCTTGAGCAGGTCGCGCAGGGTCCGTCCCGGTACGTACTCCATCGCCAGGAACACGTGCCCGGTGTCCTCGCCCTGGTCGAAGACCTGCACCACGTTCGGATGCGAGAGTTTGGCGACCGAGTGCGCCTCGTTGATGAAACGTTGGACGAAGGCGGGGTCCTGGGCGAGGGAGGGGTGCATCACCTTCAACGCCTGCCGCCGGTCCAGACGGAGGTCGTGGGCGACGTAGACGGTCGCCATCCCACCCCCGGCGATACGGGACTCGACGAAGTAGCGCCGGTCGAGTGTCGCGCCTACGAGTGGGTCGGAAGTCGTCATGTCCACGGCGGAGTCATGTCCTTGCTGCGGGGAGCGCGGGCAGTCACGGTCGGCGTGGGCGATGCGGCCCGGGCAGACCGGGGTGGCCGGGGCGACCCGAAGGTGCGCTCTGGGCAACGGCGCTCACCCGACACCGTGTGTCGAACCGACACGATAGCGGAATCTGGCGCACACGCCCGCCCCGCGGTCGGCGGTCCTCCCCCTCCGCGCAGAGGGCACGGGGGCGGAAGCTCGTTCGGTTGTGCGTCGAGGTGCACCCCACCACGGTAGGCGACGCGAAGGAACACGTGGTGTCAGAGCGCTCACGTGACATATCGGGCCGCCCGGACCCCTCACCCGCCGGGGGGACGGGCGACCCCGTGCCGTCGCTCGTACGGCGCTCCTAGGGCATGGGAGAGGAGGCCTGTGCGTATCGGCGTACCGGGATACGCCCGGCCAGGCGTGCGGCCCGGCCGGCCCGTACCGCGTCACGCATGGCCGCGGCCATGAGCCCCGGTTCCTGCGCGCGGGTGACGGCGGTGGCCAGCAGGACCGCGTCGCAGCCCAGTTCCATCGCCAGGGCCGCGTCGCTGGCCGTGCCGATGCCGGCGTCCACGATGACCGGGACCTCCGTCTGCTCGACGATGAGCTCCAGGTTGTGCGGGTTGCGGATGCCCAGGCCCGAGCCGATCGGCGCGGCCAGGGGCATCACGGCCGCGCAGCCGACCTGCTCCAGGCGCCGGGCCAGGACCGGGTCGTCGTTGGTGTAGGGCAGGACGGTGAAACCCTCGTCGACGAGGGTCTCGGCCGCCTCCAGCAGCTCAACCGGGTCGGGCAGGAGGGTGCGCTCGTCGGCGATCACCTCCAACTTCACCCAGTCGGTCTCCAGCGCCTCGCGCCCCAGCCTGGCGGTGCGCACCGCGTCGGCGGCGGTGAAACAGCCGGCGGTGTTGGGCAGTGGACGGATCTTGTTGCGCCGCAACACGTCCCACACGGAACCTTCCTGCGTGGGAGAGACGTGGCGCAGCGCGACGGTGGTCAGCTCCGTGCCGGAAGTGACCAAAGCCTCCTCCAACACGTCGATGGAGGGCGCCCCTCCCGTCCCGGTGATGAGCCGGGAGGAGAAGGCGGTCCCGGCGATGGTGAACGGGTCGTCCACGTGCGGATCGAACATGGTCAGCCCCCCTGTACTGCGGTCAGGACGTCCACGCGGTCGCCCGTGCCGAGCCGGGTCGCGGCCCAGGCCGGGCGGCGTAGCACCTCGTCGTTGACGGCCACGGCGATGCCCCCGGGGATCTCGCCCCCGTCGGAGGCGGTGAACTCGCGGACGATGGCTTCGACGGTGATGTCGGGCCCGTAGGTGCGATCTTCGTTGTTGACGGTGAGCCTCATGTGTCCTCCCGGTCAGCAGAGAACCGGCGTGCGGGGGAAGGCAGGGAGCCTTCGGTGAGGGCTTGTGCCATGGCTTCGCCCGTGGCCGGGGTGAGCAGGACGCCGTGGCGGAAGTGCCCGGCGGCCAGATGGAGCCCGGGGACCCGGGTGGGGCCGAGCAGGGGTTCGTTGTCGGGTGAGCCGGGACGCAGCCCCACGCAGGCCTCGGTGACCTCGAGTTCGGTCACGCCCGGTACGAGCTCGCGGGCGTCGCGCAGGACCTGCCAGAGCCCGCCCACGGTCAGGGATTCGTCGTGGCCCCGTTCCTCCTGAGTGGCGCCCACGACGATCTCCCCGTCCTCGCGCGGGACCAGGTAGACCGGCGAACCCTTGACGAGGCCGCGCACGGTGCGGTGCACCAGCGGCTCGGAGCCCCCCGGGAGGCGGGTGCGCAGGAGCTGGCCCTTGACGGGGCGCAGGGTGGGCACGACCGGTTCCGGCAGGGTGATGCCGTTGCCCCAGCACCCGGCGGCCAGGACCACCTGGTCGGCACCGAGGGTCTCACCCCCGGCCAGGTGCACCCGGAGGCTGCCGGTGACCTCCACGGCCCGGTCGGTGACCTCGTGCACGCCCGCGTGCGCGCCGGCGGCGGCCAAGGCGTCCAGAAGGCGGCGCGGGTCCACCGAGTGGTCCGCGGAGGCGAGGACCCCGCCGCGTACCGACGGGGCCAGCATCGGTTCGAGCCCGCGGCACTCGCGCCCGGTCAGGCGCTCGGTGGGGATCCCGAGGCGCTGCTGGAGTTCGTGCAGATCGGTCAGGACCGCGAGGTCGTCGCGGTCGAACGCCACCATGAGCGTGCCCGTGCTGCGGTGGCCGACCGGGACGCCGCTCGCGGCCTCCAGCTCGGCGACGAAGTCCGCGTACAGGCTCGCCGAGTACACCCCGAACTCCATGAGGGGTTCTTCGCCGAAGACCGCCTCGGTGGCGGGTGTGAGCATGCCCGCGGCGACCCTGGAGGCCGAGCGGGCGTCGGAGGGCTCCACCACGGTGACGTCGAGCCCCTGTTGGGCGGCGCGCCAGGCGGTGACCCGCCCGGCCAGGCCGCCGCCGACCACGACCACGCGGCTGTCCCTGCGGTCGTTGGTGGGATGACTGGTGCGCATGGCGCTGCCTTCCACTCCCTTCGCCGGCATGATCCGGATCAGGTTCGTGCGGTCGGCGGCGTTCACTCCGCCCTCTCAGCCGGGACCACCCGGCTCCCGCGGTCACGTCCCATTCTAGAACCCGCATCAAATACCGGAGTCGCCGCACGGGGCCGGGACGATCGCGCACCCGTGCTGCGGATCGAGCGCGCGTGTCACCGTGCGCTGTGCGCATGTGGCAGATTGGGGCTGTGACACACAACGACATCGACACCCTGATCGGCGACTGGCTCACGCTCAAGGAGGCCGCGGAGCCCCTCGGGGTCAGCCCCAACCGCATCAAGCAGCTCATCCGGGAGAACCGCATGATGGGCGTGACCCGCGGCGGCGAGCTCTCGATCCCCGCGGCCTTCCTGGACGGCGACGACCTCGTCAAGGGCCTGTCCGGAACACTGACGCTGCTCAGCGACGCCGGTTTCTCCCATGAGGAAGCCCTGCGCTGGCTCTTCACCCCGGACGAGAGCCTGCCGGGCACACCCATCCAGGCCATGCGCGAGAAACGCGGCACCGAGGTGCGCCGCCGCGCCCAGAGCATGGCGTTCTGACGTGGCCCGTGGGCGTTCTTCGGTTCGGGGCGCCCACGCTCTAGGGTGGTGCGGGTGAGGACCAGCCACGGAACCAGCCTGCGCAAGCGCCTGGACACATCCCTTCTGTACCTGTGCACCGATGCCCGCACCGAGAGCGGCGATCTGGCCGAGTTCACCGAGGCGGCACTCGCCGGCGGCGTCGACATCGTCCAGCTCCGCGACAAGGGTCTGGAGGCCCGGGAGGAGCTCGCCGCCCTCGGGGTCATGCGCGATGCGTGCGAACGCCACGGGGCCCTGCTCGCCGTCAACGATCGGGCCGACATCGCCCGCGCCGTGCGCGCGGACGTGCTCCATCTGGGACAGCGCGACCTGCCTGTGCCCATGGCCCGCGACATCGTCGGCGCCGACCCGGTCGTCGGGCGGTCCAACAACGACATCGGGGCGGCGACGGGCTCCTCGGAGGAGCCCGGAACCGACTACTTCTGCGTCGGGCCCACATGGTCGACCCCCACCAAGCCGGGCCGTCCGGCTGCCGGACTCGACCTCGTGCGCGAGGCCGCCGCGCTCGGCAGCGACCGCCCCTGGTTCGCCATCGGCGGTATCGACGCGGAGAACATCGACGAGGTCCTCGACGCGGGTGCACGCCGTGTCGTCGTGGTCCGCGCGATCACCGAGGCCGAGGACCCCCGTGCCGCCGCGGAGTACCTGCGCTCCCGGCTCACCGTCCGCGCGGGATGACCCCACCGCCCCTTCCCCTACCGGAAGGTGCGCGCCGACACCGCCGCGCAGGGCTGCGGTCACCGGGAGTCAGACCCTCACGTGCGCCAGAGCACTCGGGTGACGGCGCAGGAACCCCTCGATCGACTGCGCCGGGTGGCCGGTCAGCTTCGGGACGGTCGAGGCGACCACGTCCATCTCCCCGGTGGCGATCGCGGCGTAGGAGGAGGCCCACCCCGCCGCCTGCCACTCGGGAACACCGGTCGCCCGTCGGGAGGCCAGGGCCTCTTCCCAGGTCTGGGGCACGTACCGGATCGAGCGGGACGTGAGGGTGGTCAGCTTGTCCACTGTCGCGGCCAGCCCCAGAGCCTCGGGCCCGGTCACGTCCAGGGTCGTGTTCACGGTGCGGGCGGACGTGTCGGCCTCGGTGAGCACCTCGGTCGCCACGTCGGCCACGTCGTCGCGCGAGACCCACGCGATGCGTCCGTCACCGGCGGGGCCGCGCACCACACCGTCGTCGTCCACCCACTGCGGCAACAGGTCCAGGTACAAGCTGGGTCTGAGGAAGGTGTACCGCACCCCCGTCGACCGGATGTGCGCCTCGGTGAAGAAGTGTGTGCGTGCGAAGGTGAAGGTCGAGGCGGGCCCGGCCCCCAGGAACGACAGGTACACGAGGTGGGAGACCCCGGCCTCGACCGCCGCGTCCACGGCGTTCAGGTGCGTCAGCACACGGTCCTCGGACTCGGTGGCCGATACCAGGAACAGGGTGTCCACACCCCGGCAGGCACGCTCGAAGGCACTGGTGTCCTCGTACGTGGCCATCGCCGCGCTGCTGCTCGGATACTCCGGGGCACGGTTGAGGTCGCGCACGATGAACCTCTGCGGTAGTCCCAGCCGCGCGATGCGAGCGGCCACACGTCCGCCCAGCGCGCCCGTCGCTCCGGTCACACCAATGGTGCGGTTTGTCATGTGATCGTCGCCCATGGACCCATCCTCGGACACATGAGGGCACACCGCGCTCAGCGGCACGCCCCCTTTTCACGCGCCCGGCCCCGGGGGCACCGCGAACCAGATCCGCAGGATGCGGTAGGCCCGACGTCGGGAGGGTGAGGGCGGCCCGACGCATGCTTGGTGCCTGAGGTGGCAGCGGGGCGGGGGATCGTGGGGTTTCTTGTGGTGCCGGGGGTGGTGGTTCGTCGGGGTCGGGATTTTAGCCCGGCCGGGTCTTTGCGCAACCCGCTTCGGCGCCACCCCCACACACCTTTCCTTGCGGGGATGGTGGCGGCGTTCTGCCGGGTTGTTCCCAGCGCCTCGGGGTGTGCGCTGCGACCCTTGAGGCCGGGCTCACCCGACCCACCTCGACCAACCCCCCCAACCCCCTGTGGTGGCCACATTGCGACCAACGGTCGAGGCGTGTGCACGGTGGCTCACTCCTGCGGAAGCCCTCCTGCGTAAGGCAACGGCCGGCCCCGGCACTCCCGGCGGCGCATTGAGGCCGGGGGTGGCGGCATTGAGCCCGCTCTGTCGGGCGTGCGGGCGGCCACCGGCCCCGGCCGGTTCCGGTTCCGTGCGGAGCCGGCTCTGTCGGGTCTTGCTTGGTGGCCTCGGTCGGGGCGCTGTCTCGGTCGGGGGTGCTCGGGCGGGCGTATTTCGGCGGTGTAGACGGACGAGCCCCCGCTTCGCGGCCATTCTCGGCGCCGAAAATGGCCCCGGTTGGGGGAGCGATCCACCGAAGCCCGTTGGCAGTGCTCTTACGAGCACCAGCACCGGCCTGTAGTGCTATCAGGAGCACTGTCAATGCTCGGGCGGAACCCGAAGCCTTTCCAGAGGTCGCACACGCCCGCCGCCCCCGGCCTCAATGCCGTCACCGGGAGCAGGCGGGGCCAGTAGTTGGCCGTTGCCTCCGCAGGAGCGAGCGGCCGTGCCCACGCCGCAAGCGGTGGTCGCAATGCCGCCACCCGAGGGGGTTTGTCTTTGGCACCCCCACTTCTTCGGCGGATGAGGGGGCCGGNGGCGCCCCACACCGACCCCGCACAACGCCGCACCTTTGGGCAGGTCCCGAGGGCGTGGGGGTGGCGCCGAAGCGGGTTGCGGGAAGCCCCGGCCGGGCTAGGCTCGACGCTCCGACGAACACCACCCACACCAACCACAGGCCCCACACCAACCACAGGCCCTGTCACCTGCGAGAAAGGGAACCAGGGGGACGGTGTTCAGTGCGTGCGCGAAGTGGCGATCGCGACCAGCTCGCGCAGCGGACCGCGGGCCTGCGCGTCGACGCCGGGATGGTCCAGGGCCGCGACGGCGTGGTCGGCGTACTCGGACACCATCTGCTCGCACGCGGCCAGAGCGCCGGAGTCCTCGATGAGCCCGCACATCCATTCCACCGACTCCGTGTCCAGGTCCGCGCTGCCCAGCAGCGAACGGAACCGCTCGGCGTCGGCAGTGGCGGCCCGCTCCAGCGTCTCGGCCACGACCATGGTGCGCTTGCCCTCACGCAGGTCGTCCCCGGCGGGCTTACCGGTCGTGGACGGGTCCCCGAACACGCCGAGCACGTCGTCGCGCAGCTGGAAGGCGATCCCCAGGGTCACGCCGTAGTCGGTGTAGACCGGACCCAGGTCCTCCAGGCGCCCGGCCAGCGCCGCACCCAGGTGCAGGGGCCGCTCCACCGTGTACTTGGCGGACTTGTAGTGCATGACCCGCAGCGCGGCCTCACGCGTGGAGGTGCCCCGCACCTGCTCCAGGGTGTCGAGGTACTGCCCGGCCATCACCTCGGTGCGCATCGCGTCGAAGGGCACCCGGCCGGCCAGCAGCGTCTCGGGGGAGAACCCGCTGGCCTGGTACATCTCGTCGGACCACACCAGGCACAGGTCACCGATGAGGATCGCGGCGCCCTGGCCGAAGTCCTCGCTGTCCCCGCTCCATCCGTGCTCGGCGTGCAGCTTCGCCATCCGCTTGTGGGTGGCCGGCCGCCCGCGCCGGGTGTCGCTGTTGTCGATGACGTCGTCGTGCACCAGGGCACAGGCCTGCAGATACTCCAGAGACGCGGCCGCTTGCACGATGCGCTCGTCCTCGGCGCTTCCGCCCGCGCCGCGCCAGCCCCAGTAGGTGAAGGTCGGGCGCAGCCGCTTGCCGCCGGTGAGCATGGTCTCCAAAGCGTCGACGGCCGGAGCGAGCTCGGCTCCGATCTCCAACAGGCGCTCCCGGTTGCGGGCGCCGAAGTCTGCGAGGACGCGGTCCACGGCCGGGCGGACGGCCGAGACGGGTGAGTCGGAAGAAGACGAGGAAAGGGCCATACCTCGCACATTATCGGCTGCTCACGCCCGCCTCGTCCTGCCACGGAGGGGTTGTGGGAAGACCGGCATCCCGGGGGCCCGGGCCGTGAGGCGACCCCTGGCCCCCGGTCGATGGAGGGGCTTGTTCTAGGCTGGAGCACATGCAGGCCGCACCTACACGTTCCGTGGCACCCCGTGCCACCAGCCCTCGGCACATCAGCGACATGCTCGACTCCGGGGAGCCGATGTTCTCCTTCGAGTTCTTCCCGCCGCGTACGCCCAAGGCGCAGGAACGCCTTTGGCGGGCCATCCGCGAACTGGAGGCGCTCAATCCTTCGTTCGTCTCGGTCACCTACGGGGCCGGCGGAAGTACGCGGGGAAGGACTGTAGAGACCACCGAACACATCGCCACCGACACGACCTTGCTCCCGGTGGCGCACATGACCCTGGTGGACCACTCCGTCGCGGAGCTGCGCCACCTCATCGGGCGCTTCTCCGCCGCGGGGGTCTCCAATCTGCTCGCCGTCCGCGGGGACCCGCCCGGCGACCCCGACGGTGAGTGGGTCTCCCACCCCGAGGGGCTGACCTATTCCGAGGAACTGGTCCGGTTGATCAAGGAGAGCGGCGACTTCTGCGTCGGGGTGGCCGCCTTCCCCTACAAGCACCCGCGCTCGCCCGACGTGGAGACCGACACCGACCACTTCGTCCGCAAGTGCCGCGCCGGAGCCGACTACGCCATCACCCAGATGTTCTTCGACCCGGAGGACTACTTGCGGATGCGTGACCGCGTGGCAGCCAGGGGCTGCGACATCCCCATCATCCCCGAGGTGTTCCCGGTGGTGCGCACGTCCTTCATCCCGCGTTCCGAGAAGCTCTCGGGCGCCCCGTTCCCGCGCGACCTCGCCGAGAAGTTCGAGAGCTTCGGCGACGACGAGCAGGCGGTGCGCGAGTTCGGGATCGAGCACGCCCAGCGTATGTGCGAGCGGCTGCTCGCCGAGGGCGCCCCCGGAATCCACTTCATCACTTCGAACCAGTCCACGGCCACCAGGGAGATCTACCGGGAGATCGCTGGGACCCGGGTTCCCTGAGAGGGAGCCGTGCCGCAAGAATGTCGAAGGGCTGATCCGGGCTGCCGGGGAAGGCGAAGGCCTCCAGCAGCGCGGTGAAGCCGCAGGAACCGTAGAGGTGGCGGGCCGGGGTCGGGCCCGTCCGGGTGGACAGCAGAGCGGTCCGCTCCGGCCGCCCCTCGCACAGGGTGTACAGCATGCGCCGTCCGATGCCCCGGTTCTGTGCGTCGGGATGGACGTGCACCTCGGCGATCTCCATGACCGAGGCCAGATACCGCCGCACCTGCCGGTCGTTCCAGTGGGTGCGCAGCCCTGCCTCGACGACGTCGTGCCACCATTGCCCGGGCCGCCCGCGGAAGGCGTAGGCGAACCCGACGGCCTCCTCGCCACGCATGGCCACCACCGAGCGGAAACCCGGGTGTTCGGCGTGGGCGTTCATCACCGCTGCTCGGCCGGGAAGCTGCTCGGCGGGGGGTGCCATGGCGGCCTCGTAGATCCGGATGAGGGCTGGAACCGCGTGCGTGAACGGGTCCGGCGCCAGTTCACGAAGTTCGGTCTCGGCGTCCACGGGCCAACCTTAGGTCCTGTTCGGCCCACACCCGCACCATCTTCTCCACGGGTTGCCGTGAAGTCCTTGACGCACTCCCGGGGCTGCGATGGCGCGTGACTCGCGCCCCGCGTTCCACACGCTCTCGCCGCGGGCGGCGAGGTTGTGGGAAGCGTTCCGGTCGGCGTGGGCAACGACCCCGCGCCCCCGGCAGAGGAAAAGTCCCTGGTCCACACGGTTGCGCTGGTCGATGTGGTCGCACTCGGCGCACGTCTGCGACGTGTAGGCGGGGTCGACGAAGACCAGGGGCACGCCCACCCGTGAGACGGGCAGTGCGGAACCCTGTTCCGGTGCGGATCATCCCTGTCTTAAGCGATTCTTCCCGGGAGTGAATGCCCGGGTCCCTCGCTGGACTCCGCTGAAGTCATCGAACCCGTGTTCGAACGGCCGTCCGCCGGGTACCCTGGTGGACAGCGGCGCGGTCGGTCTGGGGAGGGGAAGCCCCACGTCCGGCCGCGCCGCCTTTCGTTTCGCGGACCGCTCGCGCGCCGCCCCGCCCCCGCACGGACCGCGCCGCCCCGCCCCCGCACGGACCCCGACCACCGCACGGTGGGCGGGGTCCGTGCGACGAGAGCCGGCGACCTCGGGGGGAGGGGCCGGCTCTCGCGTGAGGCGTCGAGGTACCTAGAAAGCGTCGACCGCCCGACGTGCCTCGGGGTCCAGAACACCCCAGTTGATGAGTTCCTCGGTCAGGTCCGAGGGTGACTTGTCGTAGATGACCGCGAGTGAACGCAGGTCCTCCTGGCGGATGCTGAGCACACGGCCGTTGTAGTCGCCGCGCTGGCTCTGGATGGTGGCGACGTAGCGCGAGAGCGGGCCGGCCTTCTCCTGCGGCAGCTGCTGCATGCGCTCCAGGTCGATCACCAGCTTGGGCGTGGGGCCCAGCGGGGTGGGTGCGGCGCCGCCCGGAAGCAGCTCCGACATCGGCACACCGTAGAAGTCGGCGAGTTCCGCCAGCTTCTGCACGGTGACGGCACGGTCGCCGCGCTCGTAGGAACCCACCACGACGGCCTTCCAGCGCCCGTGGGACTTCTCCTCGACGCCGTGCAGGGACAGGCCCTGCTGGGTGCGGATGGCACGCAGTCGCGCGCCGAGGGACTTCGCGTATTCGGATGGCATCTTCTTGTCGCTCCCGGCCGTGACGGTGGCTGGTGTGGTGGGGGAGACGTTCCGCTCGTACTCGGCGGGCCGCCTGGGCGGTCCAGCGGATGGTCACGGGGTGCAACCCCACCCGGTAGTGATTACAGACAGTGACGGTAGGGGGGTCTGGCGCCCAGGTCAAGCCGTTGGTGTGAAATGCGACTAATCAGTGTCCGAACCGCGCGTAGGTGAAACTCCTCTCATGTCACCCGAGAACGGGAGGTTAGGGGTGGGAGCTCGGGCACGAAAGCCCGTGTTCACGGGGGGTTTCGGCGTCGGAGGTGGCGAAGAGGTGAAGGCGGAACGTGGCTCATGCGTCGCTATTGGTAACAATGTATAGATTTTTTCTGTGAGGTAATTCACATCTGTGGGGTGCGCAGAGAAAGCTCTCCGGGGAGGCGCGGTACCCGCGCTGGTAGCGTGGGCTCGATCGACATCCTTTAACTTCCTGTTCAGTGAAGCAGGGAAGGGGGTCACTACTTTGCGTGCGCAAAAACCCACTGCAGGTGATGCAGAAGGAGCCTCGGGCGCACAGGCGGAAATGCCCGAAGGCACCCGTGCCGTCCTCGACGGCCCCGAGATCGACCGGGCCCTGACCCGGATCGCTCACGAGGTGCTCGAACGCACCAAGGGCGGCCACGAGGTCACACTCCTCGGCGTCCCCTCCCGCGGCGTCCCGCTCGCACAGCGCCTGGCCCGGCGCATCGAACGGGTGGAGGAGCTCGCCGTCCCGGCCGGCTCCCTCGACATCACCATGTACCGAGACGACCTGCGGCTCGCCCCCGCACGGGCGCTCGGCCGGACCGAGATCCCCGACGGCGGGCTCGACGACCGTGTGGTCGTCCTCGTCGACGACGTGCTCTTCTCCGGCCGGACCGTACGCGCCGCCCTCGACGCCCTCGGCGACCTCGGCCGCCCCCGAGCGGTCCAGCTCGCCGTCCTCGTCGACCGCGGCCACCGGGAACTGCCCATCCGCGCCGACTACGTGGGCAAGAACCTGCCCACCTCCCTGCGGGAGAACGTCGACGTACGCCTGAGCGAGACCGACGGTCAGGACGCCGTCCTGCTCGGCCCCGCCCGGCCCCGAGCCGGCGCCGCGGAGACGGGGGAGGAGTGCTGATGCGACACCTGCTCTCCGCCGGCGACCTCGACCGGGACCAGGCCACCCTGATCCTGGACACCGCCTCCGAACTGGCCCAGGTCGGCGACCGGTCGGTCAAGAAACTGCCGACCCTGCGCGGGCGCACCGTGGTCAACCTCTTCTACGAGGACTCCACCCGCACCCGCACCTCCTTCGAGCTGGCGGCCAAGCGTCTCTCGGCCGACGTCATCAACTTCTCGGCCAAGGGCTCCAGCGTCTCCAAGGGCGAGAGCCTCAAGGACACCGCCCTGACGCTGCAGGCCATGGGCGCCGACGGTGTCGTCATCCGCCACAGTGCCTCGGGCGCCGCACACCGCCTCGCCCACTGGGTCGACGGATCGGTCCTCAACGCCGGGGACGGTACCCACGAGCACCCCACCCAGGCCCTGCTCGACGCATTCACCATGAGGAACCGCCTCGGTACCCTCGAAGGCCTGCGCGTGGCCGTGGTCGGCGACGTCCTGCACAGCCGGGTCGCACGCTCCACCGTGCAACTGCTGACCACCCTGGGCGCCGAGGTCACCCTCGTGGCACCGCCCACGCTGTTGCCCGTGTCCGTGCACACCTGGCCGTGCGAGGTCTCCTACGGCCTGGACGCAGTCCTGCCCGAGAGCGACGTCGTCATGCTGCTGCGTGTCCAGGCCGAGCGCATGCGGGAGTCCTTCTTCCCTTCCGTGCGCGAGTACACCCGCAACTACGGCCTCGACGGTGAACGCCTCGGCCGCATGCCCGAGCACGCCCTCGTCATGCACCCAGGGCCCATGGTCCGCGGCATGGAGATCTCCGCGGAGGTCGCGGATTCGCCCCGGTGCACCGTCACCGAGCAGGTCGCCAACGGTGTCAGCCTGCGTATGGCCGTGCTCTACCTGCTCCTCGGCGGATCCTGAACGCCCTCGCGCGCCCGGCCCGCCGGCGCGCCCGGTGCCCCACTGCACCCCCAGTCTTTCTCCACCCGAACAGAAAGCCGTACACCGCGATGCCCGAGAACCACGGCCCCTACCTCATCCGCGGGGCACGCCCACTCGGTGGCGACCCGGTCGACCTGCTCCTGCGCGACGGCGCCGTCGCCCGGGTCGGTACCGGCCTGGAGGCCCCCGAGGGCGCTGAGGTCGTCGACGCCGACGGCCTGATCGCCCTGCCCGGCCTGGTCGACCTGCACACCCACCTGCGCGAGCCCGGGCGCGAGGACGCCGAGACCGTCGAGACCGGCTCCCGCTCGGCCGCCATGGGCGGCTACACCTCCGTGCACGCCATGGCCAACACCGACCCCGTTGCCGACACCGCCGGCGTCGTCGAACAGGTCTGGCACCTGGGCCGCGAGGCCGGCCTGTGCGACGTGCGTCCCGTCGGAGCCGTCACCGTCGGCCTCGCCGGCAAGCAGCTCGCCGAGATCGGCGCCATGGCCGACTCCTCCGCCGCCGTCCGCGTCTTCTCCGACGACGGCATCTGTGTCTCCGACGCGCTGCTCATGCGCCGCGCCCTGGAGTACGTCAAGGCCTTCGACGGCGTCGTCGCCCAGCACGCCCAGGAGCCCCGCCTCACCGAGGGCGCCCAGATGAACGAGGGCTGCGTCTCCGACCGCCTCGGCCTGTCCGGCTGGCCCGCGGTCGCCGAAGAGGCGATCATCGCCCGCGACTGCCTGCTCGCCCAGCACGTGGGCTCGCGCCTGCACGTGTGCCACGTCTCCACCAAGGGTTCGGTCGAGATCATCCGCTGGGCCAAGGAGCGCGGCTGCGACGTCACCGCCGAGGTCACCCCCCACCACCTGCTCCTCACCGACGAGCTCGTGGAGGGTTACGACCCCGTCTACAAGGTCAACCCGCCGCTGCGCACCGAGGAGGACGTCCTCGCCCTGCGCGAGGGCCTGGCCGACGGCACGATCGACGTCGTCGCCACCGACCACGCTCCCCATCCCGTGGAGGCCAAGGAGACCGAATGGTCCAACGCCGCCATGGGGATGACCGGCCTGGAGACCGCGTTGGCCGTCGTGCAGCGCACCATGGTCGACACCGGCCTTCTGACCTGGGAACAGGTCGCCGACCGCATGTCCGTCACCCCCGCACGCATCGGCCGGGTGGAGGGCCACGGCCGCGCCCTGGGCGAGGGCGGGCCCGCCAACGTCGTTCTGTACGACCCCGCCGCCCCCGTCGATGTCGAGGGCGCGGCCATGGCCACCAAGAGCAGCAACACCCCCTTCCGGGGCATGACCCTGCCCGGCCGGGTCCGTGCCACGTTCCTGCGCGGGGTCCCCACCGTCCTGGAAGGCAAGATCGCATGAACACCACACAGAACGGCCGGGGCCTTCCCGGCACGCAAGAGGAGGCAGACGTGTCCGAGGAAACGGGCGGACCCGCGATCCTGGTACTCGAGGACGGCCGGGTCTTCCACGGCCGCTCGTTCGGTGCCGGCGGCGAGACCTTCGGTGAGGCCGTCTTCAACACCGGTATGACCGGCTACCAGGAGACCCTCACCGACCCCTCCTACCACCGCCAGATCGTGGCGATGACCTCCCCGCACATCGGCAACACCGGCGTCAACGACGACGACCCCGAGTCCGCTCGCATCTGGGTCGCCGGTTATGTGGTCCGCGAACCCTCCCGCCTCACCTCCAGCTGGCGTTCCCAGCGCACCTTGGACGACGAGATGCGCGATCAGAACGTGGTCGGCATCGCCCTCAAGGGCACTCGCGCCCTCACCCGCCACCTGCGCGACCGCGGGGCCATGCGCGCAGCCATCAGCACGGTGGAGACCGACCCGCAGAAACTGCTCGCCCGCATCCTCGAGCAGCCCACCATGGCCGGTTCCGACCTGGCCGCCGAGGTCAGCACCGACCACACCTACGAGGTCCTGCCTCCCGAAGGTGTGGAGGTCCGCCACCACGTCGCCGCCGTCGACCTCGGCATCAAGGCCATGACACCTCAGCGCCTGACCGAACGCGGTTGCAAGGTCACCGTTCTGCCCGCCGGCGCCACCGCCGAGGAGATCCTCGCCCTGGACCCGGACGGGGTCTTCTTCAGCAACGGTCCCGGCGACCCCGCCACCGCGGACGCCCCCGTCGCCGCCGTGCGCGGTGTCCTCGAGGCCGGGAAGCCGCTGTTCGGCATCTGCTTCGGCAACCAGATCCTGGGCCGTGCCCTGGGTCTGGGCACCTACAAGCTCACCTTCGGACACCGCGGCGTCAACCAGCCGGTACGCGACACCCGCAGCGGACGCGTCGCCATCACCAGCCAGAACCACGGATTCGCCGTGGACGCTCCGCTCGAGGAGCCCTTCGACACCGACCACGGCCGGGCCGAGGTCAGCCACATCGGCCTCAACGACCAGGTCGTCGAGGGCCTGCGGCTGCTGGACCGGCCCGCGTTCAGCGTCCAGTTCCACCCGGAGGCCGCCGCGGGCCCCCACGACGCGGCCGAACTCTTCGACGAGTTCGTCGACCTGATGTCCGCCCAGCCTGCTCCGGCTGCCAAGTAGCGATCAAGAGGAATCAAGAGCATGCCGCGCCGTAGTGACCTTTCATCCGTCCTCGTGATCGGCTCCGGCCCGATCGTGATCGGGCAGGCGGCCGAGTTCGACTACTCGGGAACCCAGGCCTGCCGTGTCCTCAAGGCCGAAGGCCTGCGGGTCGTGTTGGTCAATTCCAACCCGGCCACGATCATGACCGACCCGGAGATCGCCGACGCCACCTACGTCGAGCCGATCACCTCGGAGATGATCGAGAAGATCATCGCCAAGGAGCGCCCCGACGCCCTCCTGCCGACCCTGGGAGGGCAGACCGCCCTCAACGCCGCCGTCGACCTGCACGAGAGCGGGATCCTCGACAAGTACGGCGTCGAGCTCATCGGCGCCAACATCGAGGCCATCCAGTCCGGTGAGGACCGGGAGAGCTTCAAGGGCATCGTCGAGCGCGTCGGCGGCCAGTCCGCCCTCTCGCGCATCTGCCACACCCTCCAGGAGTGCCTGGAGGCGGCCGAGGAGCTGAACTACCCGGTCGTGGTGCGCCCCTCCTTCACCATGGGTGGCGCCGGATCCGGATTCGCGCACGACGAGAACGATCTGCGCCGCATCGCCGGCCAGGGCCTGGCCCTGTCGCCGACCAACGAGGTGCTCCTGGAGGAGTCCATCCTCGGCTGGAAGGAGTACGAGCTGGAGCTGATGCGCGACGCCAACGACAACGTCGTCGTCGTGTGCTCCATCGAGAACTTCGACCCCATGGGTGTTCACACCGGTGACTCCATCACCGTCGCGCCCTCCATGACCCTCACCGACCGCGAGTACCAGGAACTGCGCGACATCGGTATCGCCGTCATCCGCGAGGTCGGCGTCGACACCGGCGGTTGCAACATCCAGTTCGCCGTGCACCCCACCACCGGGCGCATCATCGTCATCGAGATGAACCCCCGGGTCTCGCGTTCCTCCGCGCTGGCCTCCAAGGCCACCGGTTTCCCGATCGCCAAGATCGCCGCCAAGCTCGCCGTCGGCTACACCCTGGACGAGATCCCCAACGACATCACCCAGGAGACCCCGGCCAGTTTCGAGCCCACGCTCGACTACGTGGTGGTCAAGGTGCCCCGGTTCGCCTTCGAGAAGTTCCCCGGGGCCGACCCCCAACTCACCACCACCATGAAGTCGGTCGGTGAGGCCATGGCCATCGGCCGTTCCTTCCCCGAGGCCCTCCAGAAGGCCATGCGTTCCCTGGAGAAGAAGGGCGTGGGGCTGACCTGGGCCGGTGAACCCGGAGACAAGGACGAGCTGCTGGACAAGGCCAGGGTTCCCACCGAGATCCGCCTGCGCCAGGTCCAGCAGGCCCTGCGAGCCGGGGCCACGGTGGGGGAGCTGCACGAGGCCACGCACATCGACCCGTGGTTCCTCGACCAGATGCTGCGTCTGGAGGAAGCCGCCCGGGTCCTCGCCCGGGCACCCAAGCTCGACGTGTCCCGGCTGCGCGAGGCCAAGGAACTGGGCTTCTCCGACCTCCAGATCGGAGAGATCACCGGCAAGAGCGAGGCCGTGGTGCGCGAACTGCGCCACGCCCTGGGCCTGCACCCCGTCTACCTGACCGTGGACACCTGTGCCGCCGAGTTCGCCGCACGGACCCCCTACCTCTACTCCAGCTACGACGAGGAGACCGAGGTCCCGGCCGGCGACAAGCCGAAGATCATCATCCTGGGATCGGGCCCCAACCGCATCGGCCAGGGGGTGGAGTTCGACTACTCCTGCGTGCACGCCTCCTTCGCCCTCTCGGACGCCGGCTACGAGACCGTCATGGTCAACTGCAACCCCGAGACGGTCTCCACCGACTACGACACCAGCGACCGGCTCTACTTCGAGCCCCTCACCCTGGAGGACGTCCTGGAGGTCGTGCGCGCCGAGCAGGCCGCCGGACCGGTCGTCGGGGTCATCGTCCAGCTGGGCGGCCAGACCCCGCTCGGGCTGGCCCGCGAACTCAAGGAGGCCGGGGTACCCATCATCGGCACCAGCCCCGAGGCCATCGACCTGGCCGAGGACCGCGGCGAGTTCGGCCAGGTCCTGGACCAGGCCGGCCTGCCCGCGCCCAAGTACGGAACCGGCCACTCCTTCGAGCAGGCCAAGACCGCCGCCGACGAGATCGGCTACCCGGTCATGGTCCGTCCCTCCTACGTGCTCGGCGGACGCGGCATGGAGATCGTCTACAGCGAGGCCATGCTCGCCGACTACATCCAGCGCAACGCCGAGGTCAGCCCCGAGCACCCGGTCCTGATCGACCGTTTCCTCGACGACGCCATCGAGATCGACGTCGACGCCCTCTACGACGGACACGACCTCTACCTCGGCGGTGTCATGGAGCACATCGAGGAGGCCGGGATCCACTCCGGCGACTCCGCCTGCTCCCTGCCCTCGGTCACCCTGGGCAGTGAGGACATCGAGCGGATCCGCAACTCCACGGAAGCCATCGCACGCGGCACCGGGGTGCGGGGCCTCCTCAACGTCCAGTACGCGCTCTCCTCGGGTGTGCTCAACGTCATCGAGGCCAACCCGCGCGCCTCCCGGACCGTGCCGTTCGTGTCCAAGGCCACCGCGGTGCCGCTGGCCAAGGCGGCGGCGCGCATCATGGCCGGCGCCACCGTCGCCGAACTGCGGAGCGAGGGCATGCTCCCGGCCACCGGCGACGGCGGGGACCTGCCCGTGGACGCCCCGGTGTCGGTGAAGGAGGCCGTGCTGCCCTTCAACCGGTTCATCGACAAGAAGGGTGAGGGCGTCGACACCATTCTCGGCCCCGAGATGCGCTCCACCGGTGAGGTCATGGGCCTGGACGTGGAGTTCGGCGCCGCCTACGCCAAGTCCCAGCTCGCGGTGAACAGCTCCTTGCCCACCCAGGGCAAAGTGTTCGTCTCCGTCGCCAACCGGGACAAGCGTTCGATGATCTTCCCGGTCAAGCGCCTGGCCGACCTGGGGCTGGAGATCCTGGCCACCGAGGGCACCGCGATGGTGCTGCGGCGCAACGGTGTGCATGCCACGGTCGTGCGCAAGCACAGCGCCGGTCCCGGTCCCGAGGGCGAGCCCACCATCGTGCAGCTCATCCACGACGGCGAGGTCGCCCTCACCGTCAACACCCCCTTCGGCAGCGCCGGACAGGCCGGGCCGCGTCTGGACGGGTACGAGATCCGCACCGCCGCGGTGGTGCGCAACGTCCCCAGCGTCACCACGGCGCAGGGGCTCGCCGCCGCCGTCCAGGCCATCGAGGCCCGTGTGCGCGGTGATGTGGGCGTGCGCTCCCTCCAGGAGCACGCCGCGGTCCTCCACGCCGGACGTGAGGCCCTCAAGGCCTGAGACGCGCTCCTCGGGTCAGGGCCTCTACCCTGTGAGGGATCGCCCGGACCGGCGTGTGCCGGCCGCGACGACCGCCCGTGACCACCTGCACGACCACAGGGAAGGCCCCGACCCGAACATGAGCGACAACGGACCGGTGCAGATCAGGTGCCCCGTGCTGAACGTGCGCAGGGTCGACGCCTACGTCGCCATCACCGTCGTCGCCCCGGGGGTCGCGGAACGTTTCCGCTCGGGCCAGTTCGTCTCCGTCGGGGTGGGCGGGGACCACTCCAGCACCCTGCTGCGCCGTCCCTTCGCCGTACACGACGTCAAAGCCGACTACGGCGGCACCATCGAGTTCCTCTTCTCGGTGGAGGGCACCGGGACGGCCTGGCTGGCCGAGCGCCGGTCCCGTGACCTGCTGGACCTCGTCGGCCCGCTCGGCCGTCCTTTCCCGCTGCCGCGGGACCCGGTCAACTGCGTGCTCGTGGGCGGCGGTTCCGGTGCAGCTCCGCTGTTCCCGCTGGCGCAGTCGCTGCGCCGGCGCGGTTGCCGGGTCGACTTCGTCCTGGGGGCCGCCTCGGCCGACGGTGTGCTCAACGCCATCACCGCCAGACGCCTGGCGGAGACCGCCACCTTCACCACCGACGACGGGTCCTTCGGCACACGCGGCCGTGTCACCGACGTCTTGGGCACGGTGGTGCGGGAGGGCCGGTCCGACGCGGTCTATGCGTGCGGTCCCATGCCGATGCTCCGGTCGGTCACCGCGGTGGCCGAGAACCACGACCTGCCGGTACAGGTGTCGGTGGAGGAGACCATGGCCTGCGGCACCGGCATCTGTATGACGTGTGTGATCCCCGTCGTGGGCGGGGACGGAATCACCCGCATGGTGCGCTCGTGTGTGGACGGACCGGTCTTCCGCGGTGAACGGGTGCGTTTCGACGACGTCGGCTCCATCCCCTTCGATGCCCTGGGAGCCCCCGGTTGGAAGGGCGCCGGCGGGCGCGGTGTCGAACAGGACCGCGACATCGCCTGATTTCCACAACACGACGCACGACCCGACGAGTAGGACCTTGAACGCAACCCTCAGGACCCGGGTGGGCGCCCTGGAGCTGCCCAACCCCGTGGTGACCGCCGCCGGATGCGCGGGAGCGGGCCGTGAGCTCGCCCAGTTCTTCGACATCTCCTCCCTCGGGGCTGTGACGACCAAGTCGGTGATGCTGGAACCGCACGCGGGCAGACCCGCGCCCCGGATGGCCGAGACGCCCAGCGGCATGCTCTCGACGACGGGGATGCAGGGTCCGGGGCTGGACGTGCTGTTGCAGCGTGACCTGCCGTGGCTGTGCTCGCGGGGCGGGCGCGCGATCGTCTCCGTGGCCGGGGCCGGGGTGGCCGAGTTCGGCGAGCTCGCCCGGCGCCTGTCGGAGGCCGAGGGCGTCAGCGCGGTCGAGGTCAACCTGTCCTGTCCCGACCCGGCGAGTTCTTCGGGCCGCACGTTCGCCGACGACCCCGAGCGCGCCGAGGAGGTCCTGGAGACGGTCCGCTCCCAGGCCCGCTCGGAACTGCCGGTCCTGGCCAAACTCGCCGGGGACGTCCCCGACGTCGTGGAGCTCGCAGGTGCCTGCGTCGACGCCGGGGCCGACGGGCTCTCGATGATCAACACACTGCGCGGTATGGCCGTGGACACCCGGACCCTGCGTCCTGCGGTGGCCGGAGGCCTGGGAGGGCTGTCCGGGCCCGCCGTGCGCCCCATCGCGGTCGGCTGTGTCTACCGCGTGCACGAGGCCCTGCCCGAGGTCCCGATCATCGGTATGGGCGGTGTGCGTACCGGGGAGGACGCCCTGGAGTTCATGGCGGCCGGGGCCAGTGCAGTGGCCGTGGGCACCGTCAACTTCTCCGACCCCTCGGCGGGGGCGCGGGTGTTGCGCGAGTTCACCGAGGCTCTGGAGGTCCGCGGTTTCACACGAGCCGCGGACCTGGTGGGAGCGGCCCACCGGACCGGTCCCCGGGGCTGACGCGTCGACGCACCGGTGGGCCGTCGTCGCAGGTGGCGCGGGGCGCGCAGAACGTGTCCGAACCGGTCCCGGATCAGGGGCATGAAGCCGTCCGCCCGGGGAAGTGCACACCTCGGTGGTGTGCACATGACAGTGACCGTGCACCGTCCCGGGTCGTCGTGTGGGCCCGGGGTGGTGCCGCGCCGACCGCGGGGTCGGTGGCACACGATTGGAGAAACCGACATGACCGCATCCCCAGCGCCCATCGCCGTCGCGATCGACGCCAAGGAGATCGAGACGGCGGCCACTTGGGCCTCTGCGGTCGCACCGCACGTGAGCACGATCAAGGTGGGGCTGGAACTGTACTTGCGCTACGGCCCGGAGGTCGTCAGCACGGTACGGGGGGCCAACCGGGTCGGGGTCTTCCTCGACCTGAAGCTGCACGACATCCCCGCCACCGTGGCGGGGGCGGCGCGCAGCGTCGCGGGCCTCAAACCCTCCTACCTGACCGTGCACGCCAGTGGCGGGTCCGACATGGTCAGGGCCGCGGTCGAGGCGGCGCCGGAGACCCGGGTCACCGGGGTGACGGTACTGACGTCGATGGACGAGGCCGAGCTGGAGCAGGTGGGGCTGCTCGGCCCGGCCCGGGACGCGGTCCGTCGCCTGGCGGTGCTGTCGGTGGAAGCGGGTGCCCGGGCCCTGGTGTGTTCGCCTCAGGAGGCGGCCATGGTCCGTTCGGAGGTGGGACCCGACATCACCCTCATCACGCCGGGTGTGCGCCCGGCGGGGGCGGACAGGGGTGATCAGTCGCGGGTGGCCACCCCCGAGGAGGCCATCGATGCGGGCGCGGACCTTCTGGTCATCGGACGGCCCATCACCGGGGCATCGGATCCCGGCGCGGCGGCCGCTTCCATCGCGGCAACGATCCGGCGCGCCGGTGTCCGTGTCTAGGGTCCGGTGCCGGGCTCGGCGGTGGAATCGTCGGGTCCGGTAGCCGGACTGCAGCAGCGGACTCTTCATTCAAAATTATGGCTCAACAATGACGGCTATTGCATGTGTCCAAAATTCGATCTCGGCCGCTGTGGGTGACCCGCATCACCGCTGGGTGACCATTCCTGGTGGCAGGTCCTGTGCTCTACTCAACCAGGACCAAAGTCCCAACTTTTGCTTCCGAGGGCAATGGCGCTGTGACTCCGTGTAGTTGGTTCGATGAAATAGCCCCTGAAAGGGCACTTTACGTTGCCTAACGGGGGTCAGACCTACTAACTTGCGCAGGCGTCCGCCCTCTACACACGAGTAGAAATCCGAGGTGACCCGGCGTGGCCCTTCCTCCCCTCACACCCGAGCAGCGGCATGCGGCTCTCGAGAAGGCCGCCAAGGCCAGAAAAGAGCGCGCAGAGGTCAAAAACAAGCTGAAGAACGGCGGTGTCTCGCTGTCCGAGGTACTCTCCGAAGGCCTCAAGGACGACGTCATCGGCAAGATGAAGGTCTCGGCGCTGCTCGAGTCCCTTCCCGGTGTCGGCAAGGTCCGTGCGAAGCAGATCATGGAGCGGCTCAACATCGCCGAGTCGCGCCGTGTGCGTGGCCTGGGCACCAACCAGCGCGCCGCACTGGAAGAGGAGTTCGGAGACCTCACCAAGTAGATCCCCCGAACACCGCTGACCGCCCGCCCGCGTCTCCCCACGGACGCGGGCGGGCGCGTTCGTGTGCGGTGGTATAACTGGAGCTTCCCGCAATCGCACGCGGAGGTCCCGCACATCCGCCGCGCGGGGCGGCGGCCGGGCCGCGGACGGCCCCGCGGCCCGCACGGCGGCGCACAGCGAATGGAAGCCCGAACACACATGTCTGCTGAGCCCGGAGCCCAGTTCCACCAGGCCGAGAAACGGCTCATCGTCCTGTCCGGCCCCTCCGGGGTGGGCAAGAGCACCGTCGTGGCGAGCCTGCGCCGGGAGCACCCCGACGTGTGGCTGTCGGTCTCGGTGACCACGCGCCGACCCCGGCCGGGTGAGGAGGACGGGGTCCAGTACCACTTCGTCAGCGACGAGGAGTTCGACGAGCTCATCGCCCAGGACCAGCTCCTGGAGTGGGCCCAGTTCGCCGGCAACCGCTACGGCACCCCGCGTGCGCCCGTCCAGGCCCGGCTGACCGCCGGACTGCCGGTGCTGCTGGAGATCGAGCTCCAGGGCGCCCGCCAGATCCGCGAGACCATGCCCGAGGCACTGCACGTCTTCCTCGCCCCGCCCTCCTGGGACGAGCTGGTGCGCCGCCTCACCGGTCGCGGCACCGAGGTGGAAGAGGTCGTCCAGCGCCGTCTGGAGGTCGCCAAGGTCGAGCTCGCCGCGGAGAAGGAGTTCGACACCACTCTCGTCAACACATCGGTTCAAGACGTGTGCGGCGAACTGCTAGCGTTGATGAGCGCGCCCAAGGTGTGATAGCGGGGCGTGTCCCCGCGGAACGCCGTACGGCGCCGCCCGAGTCCCAATCATCCACCTCGCGGCTTTCGACGAGCCGGAGACCGTCCCTGGGGGTATTCGAAGTGGCTGGTACCGAGCCCGTCGCCGAAGGCATCACCAACCCGCCGATCGACGACCTGCTGGAGTGCGTCGACAGCAAGTACAGCCTGGTCACCATGGCCTCCAAGCGGGCCCGCCAGATCAACGCCTACTACGCTCAGCTCGGCGAGGGCCTGCTGGAGTACGTCGGCCCGCTGGTCGAGACACAGGTCCAGGAGAAGTCCCTGTCCATCGCTCTGCGCGAGGTCCGCTCCGGGCTGCTGACCGCCGAGCCCTACGAGGGCACCTGAGAGACCTCCGGCGGGTGACCGCCGAGGTCCTGGAGATCTCCATCGGCGTGCCGTGCTGCCCCGGCGCCGGGGCAGCACGGCACGCCTGGTAGAACTCCTTGAGTGAATGACAGAGACATTCCCCAGGTGGTCCTCGGAGTCGGGGGTGGCATCGCCGCCTACAAGGTGTGCGAGCTGCTGAGACGGCTGACCGAGTCGGGCCACCGGGTGCGGGTCGTCCCCACCGGCGAGGCCCTGCGCTTCATCGGAGAACCGACATGGGCCGCCCTGTCCGGGCAACCGGTCGAGACCGGTGTGTGGGACCGGGTCCACGAGGTCCCCCACGTACGGATCGGACAATCGGCCGACCTGGTGTTCGTGGCCCCCGCCACGGCCAACATCCTGGCCAAGGCCGCAGCCGGCCTCGCCGACGACCTGCTGACCAACACCCTGTTGACCGCCCGATGTCCGGTCGTGTTCGCGCCCGCGATGCACACCGAGATGTGGGAACACCCTGCTACCCGGGCGAACGTGGCGACCCTGCGCTCCCGCGGCGCCCTCGTCCTGGACCCGGACGAGGGACGCCTCACCGGCTCCGACAGCGGACGCGGCCGCCTGCCCGACCCGGTCGAACTCTACGAGGCCGCACGCCTGGCCCTGCGCCGGGGCGACGGCCGCCAGGATCTGGCCGGGCGCCGGATCCTCATCTCCGCCGGAGGCACCCGCGAGGCCCTCGACCCCGTCAGATTCATCGGTAACCACTCCTCCGGCAAGCAGGGGTACGCGCTCGCCCGCACCGCTGCCGCCCGGGGCGCCCGGGTCACGCTCATCGCCGCCAACGTCTCGCTGCCCGACCCGGCCGGGGTCGAGGTGGTTCCCGTCACGTCGGCGGTCGAACTCGCCGATGCCGTGCAGGAACGACGGCTGGCCGCCGACGCGGTCGTCATGGCCGCGGCCGTGGCCGACTTCCGACCGAGCAACAGCGTCGAGTCCAAGATCAAGAAGTCCGGTGGGGAACCGGCCCCGATCGAACTCACCGAGAACCCCGACATCCTCGCGGAGCTGGTGCGGACCCGTCCCGAACGGGCCCCGGGCCAGACCGTGGTGGGTTTTGCGGCCGAGACCGACGACGTGGTCGCCAACGGCCGCGCCAAGCTCGAACGCAAGGGGTGCGACCTGCTCGTGGTCAATCAGGTCGGCCAGGGGCGTGCGTTCGGTACCGACGACAACCAGGCCGTGATCCTCGGCACCGGCGGTTCGGCGACCGAGGTGCCCAACGGGCCCAAGGAGGACCTCGCCGACCGGGTCTGGGATCTGGTGATTGAACGTCTGACCGGATAGATACCCCGACGGGTCTGGATTTCCTACCACCGAGTACTGCACACTTCACAAGGGCGACCGCGTGACCTGCCCACCGGGCAGGCCGCCGGAAGCCTCGTCGGAAGGTCCCTATACAGTGGACCGACGACAAGCAACCGCGACGGTCGGTATTTCCCGCTTCGGCGGATCCCCGAAGTACCGGGCGCCGCACTGTCCATGTCAGCCAGCAGCCGCTGCAAGGAGTCAGGTAACGTGTCCCGCCGCCTTTTCACCTCCGAGTCGGTCACCGAGGGCCATCCCGACAAGATGGCCGACCAGATCAGTGACGCGATCCTCGACGAGATGCTCGCCACCGACCCCGCCAGCCGGGTCGCGGTCGAGACGCTGATCACCACCGGTCAGGTCCACATCGCAGGTGAGGTCACCACCCAGACCTACGTCGACATGCCCGCCATCGTGCGCGAGAAGATCCTCCAGATCGGTTACGACTCCTCAGCCAAGGGGTTCGACGGTGACTCCTGCGGGGTCAACGTCTCCATCGACGCGCAGTCCACCGACATCGCCCAGGGTGTCGACACCGCCTACGAGGCCCGTGTCGAGCGCGAGGAGGACAAGCTCGACCGTCAGGGCGCCGGTGACCAGGGTCTGATGTTCGGTTACGCATGCCGCGAGACCCCGGAACTGATGCCGCTGCCCATCAAGCTCGCGCACGCCCTGTCGGAGCGTCTGTCCGAGGTCCGCCGCAACGGGACGGTTCCGTACCTGCGTCCCGACGGCAAGACCCAGGTCACCGTCGAGTACGAGGGCAACACCCCGGTTCGTCTGGACACCGTGGTGGTCTCCAGCCAGCACGCCGCGGACATCAACCTCGACGAGATGCTCGCCCCCGACCTGCGGGAGCACGTCATCCAGCCGGTCGTGTCCCAGTACGGTCTGGAGTCCGACGACTACCGGCTCCTGGTCAACCCGACCGGCCGTTTCGAGATCGGCGGCCCCATGGGTGACGCCGGCCTGACCGGCCGCAAGATCATCGTCGACACCTACGGCGGCTACGCCCGGCACGGCGGCGGCGCCTTCTCCGGCAAGGACCCGTCGAAGGTCGACCGCTCGGCCGCCTACGCCACCCGCTGGGTCGCCAAGAACATCGTCGCCGCCGAGCTCGCCGACCGTGCCGAGGTCCAGGTCGCCTACGCCATCGGCAAGGCACACCCGGTCGGTGTGTTCATCGAGACGTTCGGCACCGAGAAGGTTGCCACGGAGCTGATCGAGAAGGCCGTCAAGGAGGTCTTCGACCTGCGTCCGGCCGCGATCGTGCGCGACCTCGACCTGCTGCGCCCGATCTACTCCAAGACCGCCGCCTACGGCCACTTCGGCCGCGAGCTCCCCGAGTTCACCTGGGAGAGCACGGACCGCGCCGAGGCGCTGCGTTCGTTCGTCGGCGGCTAGGACGACGACACCGCTGAAACAGGGCGGACGGCTCTCGGGCCGTCCGCCCTTTCCGTATCGGGAAGGGTGTTCTGGGGCGAGCACCGCACGGCATCACGAAATGATGGCTACTACGTGTTATTAGATATTCACGTATTGTCATACTGCTGTGCGGAGGTTGCACCATGGCGGTGCCGACGGTCATGACCGCGATCGGCCTGGCGGCCGTGTTGACCCTGGCCGGGCAGACCGTTCCGGCCGGAGCGCAGGAAAGGCCGGGGGAGGGCCCCCTGGACATCACCCTGGAGGCCGACGCGGCCGGGGAGCGGCTCAACCCCGGTGACCGTGTCGGATACACGATCCGGGTGCACAACACCGGTGACACGGCGCTGGAGAACGCCCAGATCGTCCAGTTCGTACCCGAGACCATGTCCCACGTCATCGGGAGCGGCAACGCCGAACCCGAGGGCACGCGAGTGCTCTGGGACCGCCCCCTGGAGCCGGGGGAACGGGCGACCATGGTGTCCACGACCGAGGTGACCGGGGTGCCCGAGGGCTCCTCCCACTCCTCCGCCACCGTGTGTGTCCGCCCCGAGGGCGGCGCGGCCGTGAGGGCGTGCGCCTCCGTCGAACACCGCGTCCACGAGGCGGTGCCCTGGCCCATGGTGGCCGCAGCGGCCCTGCTGTTGTTCGCATCGGTCGTGGGGGCCGTGGGGTACGCGCGTTACCGCAGCGCCCGCAGGCCCCGGCCCGAGCCGCCCACACCCAGTAACCACAGCCCCGGCTCGGTGCCCAACGTGCGCACCTTCCCAGGAGCGGCCCAGGTCTACCACCTGGACACCCATCGCTGAGGCGGAGACCCGCAACCACGAGGGGCGGGGACGCCGACCACCGCAACACGAAACGGGCCGCACCCCTCGGGCGGGGTGCGGCCCGTTTCGTGTCGGAGCGGCTCAGCTCATCTCGTCCAGTGCGTTCTGCGCCTCCGCCAGCCACGAGCGGCGCGCCTCCAGCGCCTCCTCGTACTCCCCGGCCTTGCGCTCGTCACCCTTGGCGCGAGCCTTCTCCAGCGCGGTCTCCAGGCCGGCGATGGCCGAGGCCAGCTGATCCACCGTGTCCTGGGCCCGGGCACGCGCCTCCGGGCTGGTGCGCTCCCACTCGGCCTGCTCGTTCTTGCGTACACCGTCCTCGATCTGGCGGAAAGCGCCCTCGAGCTGGTCGCGCACGTCACGGGGGAGCTGGCCGGCCTCCTCCCAGGCCTCCTGGAACTCACGCAGGCGCGTGCGCGCCCGGCGCGGGTCGGAGATCTTCGGGATCTCCGCCTCGGCCTCCTCCAGGATCTTCTTCTTGGCGTCGGCGTTGACCCGCAGCTCGGCGTCGCGCTCGGCGAAGACCTCGTTGCGCGCGTCGAAGAAAGTGTCCTGGGCGGCCTTGAAACGCGCCCACAACTTGTCCTCGCTGGCACGGTCGGCACGGCCGCCGGCCTTCCACCGCTGCATGAGGTCGCGGTAGGCGCGCGCCGTCGGGCCCCAGTCGGTGGAGTGGCTCATCGACTCCGCTTCGGAGACCAGGCCCTCCTTGAGCACACGCACCTCGTCGCGCTGCTGGTCCAGATGGGCGAAGTAGGCCTTGCGCCGCTTGGAGAAGGAGTTGCGCGCCGCCGACATCCGCTTCCACAGGGCCTGCTCGGTGGGGCGGTCCGCGCGCGGGGCCTTCTTCCACTCCTCGATGAGCTGCGCCATGCGCTCACCGCCGGATTTCCAGTGTGTGGTCTCGGCCGCCACGCGCTCGGCCTCGGCGACGATCCGTTCCTTGACGTCGCGCGCCTTGTCACGGGCCTGATCCTGCGCCTGCTTCTGCTCGACCTTGCGTTCCTCGGCGCGGGCGGTCAGGGCGTCCAAGCGCTCGGACAACGAGTCCAGGTCACCGACGGCGTTGGCCTCGCGTACCGAGGCGCGGAGCTTGTCGATGGCGGTCATGGCTGCGGAGGCGGACAGGTCGGTACTGCGCAGGCGCTTCTCCAGCAACTCCACCTGGGTCACGAGGGCGTCGTACTTCTTCCGGAAGAAGGTCAGGGCCTCCTCCGGGGCACCCGCCTGCCACGATCCGACGACCCGTTCTCCTTCGCTCGTGCGCACGTAGACCGTGCCGTCGTCGTCTACGCGGCCCCAAGGGTCCGTGGTCACCGTAGTCCTCCTGCTGTCATGGGCCCGGCGTGCGGGCTCGGGTCGTCGCGGCGTACAGCCCGGTTCGTACGGGATCGTGCCCTGCACGATATCCCCACGACCTGTCGGGAGACGACGCGGCGTGTGCGCGAACAGGGTCAGGAACGTCGCGGTCCGGACCCTGCGCCTCGTGTGTCGACGGGCCGTGGGAAGCGGATCCTTGGATGCGCAGGTCGGTGCCTCGGCGCACACGATGGCGCTGACCAATATGGCATCATCGGGCGTTCTGGCAAAGAGGGCCGCCGCGCGTAGTGATCGAATGTTGATCAACGCTCGTGTGGCCTTGCTCCCTCCGCGTGAACGGTCCGGTCCGGGCCGCCGACGTGCTCGGTAGGCTCAGAAGCTGAAGGGCGCACGGCCGGTACCGGCCGAGCCCCGCCCCTACGATCCGTGGACACCGACCGAGGACAGGACGTCATCCCGTGCTCATCGCCGCACTGCCCTCCGGGCCCCTCGCCGCGAACTGCTACGTGCTCGCCCCGGCCGAGGGCGGTGAGTGCGTCGTCGTCGACCCCGGCCAGGAGGCCGCCGAGCAGGTCGACAAGGCCCTCGCCGAGCACCGCCTGACCCCGGTCGCGGTGCTGCTCACCCACGGCCACTTCGACCACGTCTGGTCGGCCGCCGAGATCGCCGATGCCCGCGGTCTGCCCGTGTACCTGCACCCCGAGGACCGTGGCCTGCTCACCGAGCCCGCCGCGGGTGTGGACCCTGGTCTGGCCACCCAGCTCTCGGCGCTGCTGGGCCCGGGACCCTTCTCCGAGCCCGAGGACCTGTGTGAGGTCGCCGACGGCAGCACACTCACGCTCGCCGGGCTGCGGATCGACGTCCAGCACACCCCTGGTCACACCCCGGGCTCGGTCGTCTACACCGTCACCACGGAGGACGGCGTCCCGGTCATGTTCGCCGGCGACCTCGTCTTCGCCGGCTCCATCGGCCGTACCGACTTTCCCGGAGGCGACGAGACGGCGATGGCGCGCAGCCTCGCCGACGCCGTGCTGGCACGCCCCGACGACACCCAGATCCTGCCCGGGCACGGCCCCGGCACGACGGTCGACCGCGAGCGGGCCACCAACCCCTTCCTGGGCCAGGACTCCGCCTGATCCCCGGTCGGCCCCGCACGGGCCGCACCGCTGTGCCGTGCCCGTCCATCGGGACCGAGGCGGTGCGGTGCGGTGGTTGGCGGTAAGATCCCAGGTGTTCGAGGGGCATTCCGACGGCCGGATCCGGCCAGGGTGGTCCGGCGCTTTCACTCAGCCGTGTAGTTAGTGGACTTGGTAACTCATGCATCGTTACAGGACTCATACGTGTGGTCAGCTCCGCAAGGAGCACGTCGGGGAGCAGGTGCGCCTCTCGGGTTGGGTGCACAACCGCCGTGATCTCGGTGGTCTGCTCTTCGTGGACCTGCGTGACCACTACGGGATCACGCAGATCACGGCCCGCCCCGAGTCCCCGGTGTTCGGCGAGCTCAGCCGGGCCCGCAAGGAATCGGTGATCCAGGTCACCGGCGAGGTCTCGGCCCGTGACACCGAGAACGTCAACCCGAACCTGCCCACCGGCGGGATCGAGATCCAGGCCGCCGAGCTGGAGCTGCTCGGCAGCACCGAGGAACTGCCCCTGACGGTCTTCCCCGAGGACAACACCTCCGAGGAGCGCCGCCTGACCCACCGCTTCCTCGACCTGCGCCGCGAACGCATGCACGACAACGTCATGCTGCGCTCGCAGGTGGTGGCCTCGATCCGGCGCCGGATGACGGACCTGGGCTTCAACGAGTTCCAGACCCCCATCCTCACCAGCTCCAGCCCCGAGGGCGCCCGCGACTTCCTCGTGCCCTCCCGCCTGCACCCGGGGCGTTTCTTCGCGCTTCCGCAGGCACCGCAGCAGTTCAAGCAGATGCTGATGGTGGCCGGGTTCGACCGCTACTTCCAGATCGCGCCGTGTTTCCGCGACGAGGACAGCCGCGCCGACCGTTCGCCGGGCGAGTTCTACCAGCTCGACGTCGAAATGAGCTTCGTCGAGCAGGACGACGTCTTCGAGATCATCGAGAACGTCATGACCGATGTCTTCCGCGAGTTCTCGCAGGAGGGCTGGGAGATCACCTCCCCGTACCCGCGCATCGCCTACCTGGACGCCATGCAGTGGTACGGCACCGACAAGCCCGACCTGCGTGTGCCCATGAAGATGGTCGACGTCACCGCGCTGTTCGACAAGACCGATTTCCGCGCCTTCGCCGGCAAGAAGGTCCGCGCCCTGGCGGTGCCCGGTGTGCAGGACCAGCCGCGCAAGTTCTTCGACGGCATCGGCGACTACGCCGTCGAGCAGGGTGCCAAGGGCCTGGCCTGGCTCAAGGTCGGCGAGGAGGGCGAACTGACCGGGCCGATCGCCAAGTTCGTCGGCGAGATCAGCGACGAACTCCTCAGCACGCTCGGCGCCGGCCCCGGTTACGGTCTCTTCTTCTGTGCCGGTGAAAACGATGCGGAGATCAACCGCATCATGGCGCCGGTGCGTGTCGAGGCGGGCAAGCGCGCGGGCCACTTCGAGGAGAAGGCCTACCGGTTCTGCTGGATCGTGGACTTCCCCATGTTCGAGCGCACCGACGAGGGCGAGATCCAGTTCAGCCACAACCCGTTCTCCATGCCTCAGGGCGGGATGGACGCGCTGCTCAACAAGGACCCTCTGGAGATCCTCGCCTGGCAGTACGACATCGTCTGCAACGGTGTGGAGCTGTCCTCGGGCGCCATCCGCAACCACTCGCCCGAGATCATGTACCAGGCCTTCGACATCGCCGGTTACGACAGGGACACCGTCGAGGCGGAGTTCGGCGGCATGCTCAAGGCCCTGAAATTCGGTGCCCCGCCGCACGGCGGTATCGCCCCGGGCATCGACCGCATCGTGATGCTCCTGGCCGATGAGCCGAACATCCGTGAGACCATCGCGTTCCCGCTCAACCAGAACGCGCAGGACCTCATGATGGGTGCGCCCTCCGATGTGACGGAGCAGCAGCTGCGCGACGTGCACGTCCGTACGGTGCTGCCCCCGGAGAACACCAAGAGGTAGCCCGAGGGCACGAACGGGCTGAAGGGGCGGCGCTTGTGTGCCGCCCCTTCACCGGTACGGGGCCGTCAGCGTTTTGCGGCGCCGCACTGTTGGCAGCAGATGTCCTCGTCGTCGGGGTTGCTGTGTTCGCACAGGCGGCAGGACCAGTTCCGGAGTGTGCTGTCGTGCCACGGACTCGGCAGGGCGGGCACATGTGGCCGGCGCATGGGGATCCTCGGGGGTAGGAAAAGGCTTTACCTTGCGCTTCCCTTCCGGAGAGAAGTTGAACCTTCCCCAAACGACCACAAAGCCCTAGCGGTAATAAAACGGACACTTTTGTGTTCGGAAACCGGCCGAAACCGGCCGCCACCCCTGTTGCGGATGCGACAGGGGTCCTTCATCCTCTAGCGTTGAGCGCGAATCACCTTTTCGTGCCGCGATGCACCGGTGCGCCGCTGAAGAACACCGGGCACGAGCGGACACGTGCTTTTCTGTGGGGCTGGGCGGAACAGAGACCGCCGATGGGCCGCCGCACCACGCGAACGTAACGATCCTTCGTTCCGTTGCCGGTCGGATCCGGTCCTCGCACCGACGGCCCCGGACAGCCCCGGACCCCATCACCGGTACGGGGCCGCCCCGTACCGAGACCACGCGGTCGCCCCGGGCACCGACGTGGACGCAACCGGCCCCGAGACGCCCCGGGGCGGCCATTGCCTCGGACACTAGAATGAACCGATCGGAACGTTCCCAACGGGTGGCCGCGTCAGACGCGGGTGTGACGTCCGAGACGACATGAGGATGAGTCATACGTGAACCGAATGCGCGCCTCAGGCGATGACTCCGAAACCGTGCTCGCGGGAGCGTTCGAACACGCCCCGGAACCGATGGTGCTCACCCGCGCCGACGGCACCATCGTGCACGCCAACGGGGCCTTCACCGACCTCTTCGGGGCACAGGACGCCCGGGCCGGACGCGCGTGGCACGAACTCCTCGACGGGGACGACGCCCAGCGCGGCGCCGCCTTGCATGCCGAGGCCCTGACCGGGAGCCGGGAACGCCGGGTCCGCCTGCGACTGGCACCCCCCGGCTCCCACCCCCGCATGTCCGAGATCGAACTGCGCCCGCTGCCGGGTGAGGACCACGTCGTCGTCCTCACACACCTGCTGTCCCCGGAGGAGACCGACCTGCGGGTGGTCGGCGAACTGCGCACCGACAACTCCGACTCGGTCCTGTGGAGCCTGGACCTGAGCACCGGGCACATATACGAGCTCTTCGGCCCCACCCCGCTGGGCGCCCTCCTGGCCGGCAACGACCCCGGGCTCGAGCGCATCCTCGAGCGGGTCCATCCCGACGACGTCGCCCGAGTACGCGACGCCATCTCCGGAGCCTTCGCCGGCCGCGACTACGAACAGCGCTTCCGGGTCTTCGACCGTCTCGGTGATGAGCGTTCCCTGCACGTACGGGCCCGGTTCGTGCCCGGTGAACCCGACCGCCTCGTCGGCATCGTCGACGACGTCACCGAGCACGTCCAGCTCGTGCGCCGCCTGGCCGACCGGCGCCGAACCGAGGCCGAGCACGGCCGCCTGGTCACCGACCTGTCCTCCAAGCTCGTGTCCGCGACCACCGTCGACGAGGTCATGGACCTGCTCAGCGAGGAGTTCCTGCCGATCTTCGGTGGTTTCCACGCCGTCGCCCTCTACGTCGAGAACGGCCTGCTGCGCACCTCGCCCAGCGCCCGCGAGCGCGGGAACGTCGAGTCCATGGACGGCCGCCTCGCCGACGACACCGATTACCCCATGGGCGCGGTCATCCAGGACCGGCAACCGCGTTTCTTCGAGAGCCGGGCCGAGGCCGTCAGCCGCTTCCCGTCCGCGATCGAACTGCTGCGTGACACCGGCAAGTCCCAGGCCTGGGCGACCGTGCCGATCTTCGGTGACGGCAGGATCGCGCTCGGCGTCTGGCAGATGGTCTGGGACCGCCCCCACCACGCCAGCCGCGACGAGCGGGCCCTCATGCTCACCTTCGCCGGTCTGGCAGGGCAGGCCCTGCAACGCATCAAGGCCCAGCAGGCCGAACTCGAGCTCGCCGACGCAGTGCAACGGCGCATGCTGCCCCGCCAGGTCGCCAGCTTCCCCGGCATGGACATCGCCACCAAGTACCTGCCCTCCCGGGCGGGCTGGCGCATCTGCGGCGACTTCTACGACGTCATCGAACTGCCGGAGAACAAGGTCGGCCTGCTCGTGGGCGATGTCCAGGGCCACGGTGTGGAGGCCGCGGCCGCCATGGGCCAGATCCGTGTCGCCTTCCGCGCCTACGCCAGCAACCAGTCCGACCCCGGGGTGGTCCTGGGCGAGACCAACCGCCTGCTCACCGACACCGGGGAGATCGTCTTCGCCACCTGCGGCTACCTGGTAGTGGACCGCGAGACCGGTGTCATGCAGGCCGCCTGGGCCGGACAACCGCCCGTGGTCCTGGCCTCGGACAGCGGCTACCGCATCTGGGAACCCGAAACCGGACCGCCCCTGGGTGTGATGCCCGACACCGAGTACACCGTGACCACCAGCGTCCTGGCGCACGACACCACCCTGCTGCTGTGCTCCGACGGCCTCGTGGAGAGCTCCGAGGTCAGCATGCAGGAGGGCCTGGACAAGGTCGGGCAGGCGCTGGCCGCGAACGCCGCGACCCCGGAGGAGGCCGCGCACGTACTCGCCGACATGGCCCCGGCCGGCCGCGGAGACGACATCGCGCTCCTGATCACCCGCATGACCCGGTCGGTGCGCAGCGTCCCCGAGACCTTCTCCACGGCCGTTCCTGCGACCTGACGCATCGCAGGGGCGCCTCGCCTACCCTGGAGGGGTGTCCGAAACACTGTTCGACGATGCCGGGGCCGAGGCCGCCAAGGTCCAGGAGCCCCTGGCCGTCCGCATGCGACCGCGTGACCTCGACGAGGTCGCAGGCCAACGCCACCTGCTGGGTGAGGGCAGTCCGCTGCGCCGCCTGGTCGAGGACGACGCACCCATGTCGGTGTTCCTGTGGGGGCCGCCCGGAACCGGAAAGACCACGCTGGCGAGCGTGGTGAGCCGGGTCACCCGGCGCCGTTTCGTGGAGCTCTCCGCAGTCAACGCCGGCGTCAAGGACGTGCGCACCGTCGTGGACGAGGCCCGCCGCCGCCTGGGGATGCACGGCACCCGCACCCTGTTGTTCGTCGACGAGGTGCACCGTTTCAACAAGACCCAGCAGGACGCCCTTCTTCCCGCGGTCGAGAACCGCTGGGTGAGCTTCATCGGGGCCACCACCGAGAACCCCTTCTTCTCCGTGGTCAGCCCGCTGCTGTCGCGCTCGCTGCTGTTGAGCCTGGAATCCTTGGAGGACGACGACGTCCGCCTGCTCCTGCAGCGCGCCCTGACCGAGGAACGCGGCCTCGACGGCGGCTACGTGCTCTCCGAGGAGGCCGTCGAACACGTGGTGCGTCTGGCCGGGGGAGACGGACGCCGCTCCCTGACCTACCTCGAAGCGGCCGCGCTCGTGGCCGGACCCGCAGGGGACGAGCCCCGCACCATCACCGCTGAGGACGTCGAACGCGCAGTCGACCGCCACGCCGTGCGTTACGACCGCTCCGGCGACCAGCACTACGACGTCATCAGCGCCTTCATCAAGAGCATGCGCGGCAGCGACCCCGACGCCGCCCTGCACTATCTGGCACGCATGATCGAGGCGGGGGAGGACCCGCGCTTCATCGCCCGCCGCTTGGTCGTGCACGCCAGCGAGGACGTGGGCATGGCCGACCCCACCGCGCTCCAGACCGCCGTGGCCGCGGCCCAGTCCGTGGAACTCATCGGCTTGCCCGAGGCACGCATCAACCTCGCCCAAGCCGTCATCCACATCAGCCTGGCGCCCAAGTCCAACGCCGTCATCACCGCCATCGACGAGGCCATGGGCGACGTACGCTCGGGACGGGCCGGCGCGGTTCCCGCGCACCTGCGCGACTCCCATTACAAGGGCGCCGCCGACCTCGGGCACGGGAAGGGCTACCGCTTCGCCCACGACTACCCCGGCGGGGTCGCCCCGCAACAGCACGCCCCCGAGGGCCTGACCGGACGCGAGTACTACCGGCCCACCGGGCACGGCGCCGAACGCCGCTTCTCCGAGGTGTTGGCGCGGATCAAGGGTGTGCTCCGCGGGGACTGAGGCGTGTGCGGAGCGCACCCCCCCCGGGGGGGGGGCGGGCCACGCACGTCCCGGCTCAGTCCGTGAAGAGTTCGGTGACCTGCACGATCTCGGGGGTACCTTCGCCCTCCATCGACTCCTCGTCGAAGGTGATCTCGACGATCACCACCGGGCCCCAGGAGAGGTAGTCGATGAACTCGGCGCCGGTCATCTCGTAGGTGCCGCGGAAGTCCTCGTCGAGGAAGACGTCCTCGGGCGCCGTGCAGAACTTCGCGCACAGCACCTCGGCCTCGGGGTCGATGTCGGCCTCGGCGGGTTCACCGTCCTCGTCCCACTGCAGTGCCCAGGCCTCATGGGTGGGCACGCCCTGGCCGCGGATCGGTGTGTCGTCGCGGTCGACCGGGGTGTAGACCCACGGTCCCTCCTCCGGTTCTTCTTGTTCGGAGGGGTCGAAGCGGGCCACGATGGTGGTCTCCACCGTGTCCTCCTCGGCCTCCTGCGCCTCCGCTGCGGCTTCGGCCGAGGACTCGTCCTGGTCCGGTGAGGGCAGGAGCTGCCCGACGCCCCACACACCCGTGCCGATCAGCCCGAGCGCGAGCACGACCGTCCCGGCGGCGAACAGGAAACGGGTGGGGCGCTTGCCGGCCATACGGCCCTCCAGGCGCACCACCTCCGGAACCCGTGCCGGAGGCTCGATCGCGTGCCACTCCCGCTCCAGGATCCGGGAGATCTCTGCCCGGCCGGGCTGCGGTTCGTCGGCATTGTGCTCGGACTGCCAGACGGCGATGACCGCGCCTACGACCTCACGCAGGCTCGGCCGACGGTCGGGATCGGGGTCCAGGGCGCGCCCCACGACCGGCCGCAGACCCGGTTCCAGGTCCTCCAGGTCGAAGACACCCTCGGCGGCGCGTTCGGCGATCTCGTCGGCCTCACCGGTGCCGAAGGGCAGTCGGCCGGTCCCGGCGAAGGCGACCACGGCACCCCAGGCGAAGACGTCGGAGGCGGGGGAAGGCGCTCCGCCGCGGTACCGCTCGGGGCTGAGCCAGGTGGCGCCGTTGCCGCGCATCCGCGAGGCCGAGGGTGCCACTGCGCAGTCCATGATGTGTGGTCCGTCCGTGCCCAGCATCACCTCGCTGGGCCGCAGCGCTCCGTGCGAGACCGACCGCGCGTGCAGGACGGACAGGCCCTCGGCCAATCCGACGGCCAGGGCGATGAGCTTGCCACTGCCGAGGCCGCCCCGTTTGGTGACGTAGTGGGACAGGCGTTCCCCCGCCATGTACGGCATCGCCGCCCAGGGCGGGTTGGCGTCGGTGTCGTGGGCCAGGGGCGTGACCACCTGTGCGGCGTCGATCGCGGCCAACGAACGCAGTCGGCGCGCCAGGGCCGGGTACTTCGAGGGGTCTTCCAGCTCGGGGGAGGTGAGTGTCTTGACCGCGACGAGGCGATCGCCGGCGTTGTCGGAGGAGACGTCCACCGCTGCGTAGACGGTTCCCGTGCCCCCCTGGCCCAGCCGTCCCAGGACCAGATAGGGGCCGATTCTCGAGGGGTCGTCCGGATACAACGGGGCGAGGCCCGGGGGGACCAGTACGGAGATCTCACGGGGAGAACGTGGGCTCATGGGGATCCTGTCGGTGCATCAGGGGCGGCCGTCAGCGGGAGGAAGTGTCCGGACATCGTAGTGAAATCCGGGAGGAGGAGCACTCCGCCCGATGCCTCGATTGTCTTGCAGGAGCAGACGGCCGTCGAACCCTTGATCGCGGCCCGTGACCGAGCGACGGGGGGTTCCGGACGGTCGAGGGCGTGGGCCGTGATGGCGTGCCGCCGCTGCTCCCGGGGTGCGGACGCGATAGGGTCGGCCGAAAATCGGCCGTTCCCCTAGCCGTTGACGGACGGCCGAGGACGTGGGAAGCCCGGACGGGCGACCGGACGCCACCCCCAGGGCCCCACCCTCCACTTCAACCCTCAACCTGCCTACGGAGCCTCAATGCTGACCGGAGGAGAGGTCGCCGCGCTCGTCGCAGCGGTGGTCTGGGCGGTGCTGGCCACCTTCTTGTGTGTGGCCCTCGTCAAACTCATCAAACTCATCAACGCGACGACCAAGGTCGTCTCCGAGCTGGGGGATCGTACGCCGCCGATCCTGGAGGACATGTCCTCCACCGTGGATCGCGCCAACACCTCCCTGGAGCGTGTGGAGGAGATCACCGCGAACATGCAGTCCTCCTCCGAGGACGTCTCCACCATGACCGCGCTGACACGCTCGGTCTTCACCGGACCACTGGTCAAGATCGCCTCGTTCAATTACGCGATCCGCCGCGTGATGGGCCGGCGCCGCGCCCTCGCCCTGGTTCGCACCCGCAAGCGCAAGGAGGCGAGCCGGTGATCCGCCGCCTGTTCTATCTCGCCGCGGGTGCCGCCGTGGGCGGTTACCTCGTCCACCGGGTCGAGCGCGCGCGGCGTGCCCTGACCCCCGGCGGGATCGCCCACCGCGTCGAGGGCCACGTGAGCGAGTACAGGGGTGCCCTGCGCGAGTTCAACGAGGACCTGGCCGGTGCCGTACGGGACCAGGAGGAAGAGCTCATGCGCAGGTACGCGCCCCGCGATCGCGGGGCGATCCCCGCCGAGGGTGACGGCGGACGCTGAGCGGGTGGTCCCACCTGCCCGGGGCCGTGCGGGAGCCGGAGCCGCATCGGTGTGAAGCGGCCCGTTCCGTAGGCTTGGCTCTGCTCTCTCGAGCGGTATCCACGCAAACAGACGGAAGGCTGGGCGAGGCAGCCGCACGACCCCTGCGATCAGCCGGTTCCGGGTGGGCAGAACCCGCCTGGCCCGTATCCCCCGCTGGGGGTGTCACCCTTCGGGCGATTACCCGCCCAGGGGCAGCCCGGGATGCCTCCCGGTCCGCCGCCCATGGGCCCCGGGGCGGTCCAGCCCCGGGGAAAGACGTCCGGTACCGTCCTCCCCTCGGTGTTCACCGTGGGCATCATCGTGCTGATGGTGGTGCCGACACCGCGGGCCTTCTATTCGCTACTCGCCTGCGCCCCAGGGCCGCAGTACTGAGAGAGGGCGCGGGCCGAACGTGTGTCCTGTGGGGGAACCGGTTGTTGTGGGTATACGTCCAGGTAGGTGCAGGTAAGCATGAGCCGCCCGTTTTGTAGGGTTGGCTCTGCTCTTCCGAGCATCATCCACATACACACACGGAAGGCTGGGCGATGCAGCCGCACGACCCCTACAACAACCCGGGCCAGGGCGGACCGTATCCGTCGGGCCAGAATCCCCCGCAGGGGGGTGCCCATCCCTCGGGCGGTTACCCGCCCCCGGGATACGGCCAGTCCGGCGGTTACCCGCCCCAGGGGCAGCCCGGGATGCCTCCCGGTCCGCCGCCCATGGGCCCTGGTGCGACCCAGACCGAGGGCAAGATGCCCGGTACCGTCATCACCGCCCGGGTGTTTCAGTTCATCGGCGGGATCTTCGGCCTGCTCCTCGGCGGTGCGATCCTGGCCTCGGCCGTATTCATCGCCGGTGATCAGCAGGCGATCCAGGAGATGAACGAGATCCTCGCCCAGGATGCCGGCATGCCTGCCGGTATCGGGGCGAACGAGGTGATCGGCCTCCTCGCCGGGGTCGGTGCGATCCCCTTCGTCTACGGGCTGATCTCCACCCTGCTGGCCTCCTTCATGGGACGGCGCAGCGGGGTCATCCTCTGGGGCACAGTCGTCTTCCAGATCCTGTCCGCCCTGCTCCTGGTCATCTCGCTCGTGTTCGCGGCGAACATCCTCGCGATCGTCCCCCTGCTGTTCACCGTCGGCATCATCGTGCTGATGGCGGTGCCGGTGTCGCGGGCCTTCTACTCGCCCGCGCCCCAGGGGTTCGCCCCCGGGCCGCAGTACTGATCCGCGGGTGGCACACACGGCCCCGGCGCCGAGTGTGCCACCCCGGTCCGCTCCGTGACCGGCGAGAAGCCGGACCTCCTGGGCGGTCCCTCCCCGCCTCTGCCCACCGGACGGGGGCCACGGTCCCCGGTAGCGCGGACCGGTTCCCGCGGTGGCCGGTCCGGCGTGCTCACGCGGCTCCTGCCGGTGCCCGGCGGCGTTAGCCTTGGAACAACGAGGCCGCCGCCGTTGTCGTCAACAGGGCGGGTCCCCGGCGGCCACCCGCAAAAAGCACACGCGTTGGTGCGAATACACAGGAGGGCATCAATGGAGACGGCTGAGATCGCGCGCCGCTTCCTCAATTTCTTCGAGAAGAACGGACACACCGTGGTGCCCTCGGCAAGCCTCATCGCCGAGGACCCGACGCTGCTGCTGGTCCCGGCAGGCATGGTCCCGTTCAAGCCCTACTTCCTCGGCCAGCGCACGCCCCCGTGGGACACCGCCACCAGCGTCCAGAAGTGCATCCGCACCACCGACATCGAGGAGGTCGGCAAGACCTCCCGGCACGCGACCTTCTTCCAGATGCTGGGCAACTTCTCCTTCGGTGACTACTTCAAGGAGAGGGCGATCCCCCTCGCCTGGGAGCTGGTCACCAGCCCCGTGGAGGAGGGCGGTTTCGGTCTGGACCCCGAGAAGCTGTGGGTCACCGTCTACCTCGACGACGACGAGGCCGCCTCCATCTGGCGCGACAAGGTGGGCGTGCGGCCCGAGCGCATCCAGCGCCTGGGCATGGAGGAGAACTACTGGGACATGGGCGTGCCCGGCCCTTGCGGTCCCGACTCCGAGATCTTCTACGACCGGGGCCCGGAGTACGGCGCCGAGGGCGGCCCTGCGGCGGACGAGAACCGCTACATCGAGATCTGGAACCTCGTCTTCATGCAGTACGAGCGGGGCGAGGGAGCCGGCAAGGACTACCCGATCCTCGGCGACCTGCCGCGGCAGAACATCGACACCGGCCTGGGCCTGGAGCGCCTGGCGGCGGTCCTGCAGGGCGTCGACAACATCTACGAGACCGACATCATCGGCCGCGTGCTGCACCGGGCCGCGGAGCTGAGCGGGACCACCTACGGCGAGGACCACGAGAACGACGTCATGCTCCGTGTGGTCGCCGACCACGTGCGCAGCGCCGTCATGCTCGTCGGTGACGGCGTCAAGCCCGGCAACGAGAAGGCCGGCTACGTGCTGCGCCGTCTCCTGCGCCGCGCCGTGCGCAACCTGCGCCTGCTGTCGGGCACCGACACCGCGTTCCTGCACGAGCTCACCGCTGTCGGCATCGACGCGATGAAGGACATCTACCCCGACCTGGCGGACAAGGCGGAGGTCATCCACGGTGTGATCGACACCGAGGGGCAGAACTTCGCCAACACCCTGCGTGCGGGTACCGCGCTGTTCGGCCGCGCGGCCGAACGCACCAAGGAGTCCGGCGGTTCGGTCTTCTCCGGTGCGGACGCCTTCCAGCTCCACGACACCTACGGCTTCCCCATCGACCTCACCCTGGAGATGGCCCAGGAACAAGGGCTGAGCGTGGACGAGGGATCCTTCCGCGAGCTCATGGAGCGCCAGCGCCAGACCGCCAAGGCCGACGCGAAGGCCAAGAAGCTCGGCAACGCCGACCTCTCGCTGTACTCACAGATGCACGAGAAGGCCGGTGACACCGACTTCCTCGGCTACAACGACGCCGAGAGCGAGTCCCACGTCAGGGGCCTGGTCGTGGACGGCGAGGGTGTACCCGCCGCGCGCGCCGGCCAGAAGGTCGAGCTCGTGCTGGACCGCACCCCGTTCTACGCCGAGAGCGGCGGCCAGCTCGCCGACACGGGCACGCTCGCCGTCGACGGGCGCGGCGTCGTGGACGTCGAGGACGTGCAGAAGCCGGTACCGGGCCTGTTCGTGCACCGCGGCACCGTGCGTTCGGGCGAGGTGGTCCTGGACGACACCGTGCACGCCTCGATCGACACCGGCCGGCGCCGCGCGATCGAGCGTTCGCACTCGGCCACCCACCTCATCCACTCCGCACTGCGCAACTCGCTGGGCCCCTCGGCCGGCCAGGCCGGTTCCGAGAACCGACCGGGCCAGCTGCGTTTCGACTTCACCGCCGACAGCCAGGTCGGGCCCGAGCGCCTGGCCGAGGTCGAGGAAGAGGTCAACTCCGTCCTGAGCGGGGACATCGAGGTGCGCACCCAGGAGCGCGACCTCGACGAAGCGCTGAATATGGGCGCGCTGGCCATGTTCGGTGAGAAGTACGGCGACCGTGTGCGCGTGGTGGAGATGAGCGACTACTCCGTCGAACTGTGCGGCGGCACCCACGTCGGTTCCACGGCCAAGCTCGGCATCGTCAAGCTGCTGGGGGAGTCCTCCATCGGTTCGGGCGTGCGCCGTGTGGAGGCCGCGGTGGGCGCGGACGCCTTCCAACGGCTGTCCAAGGAGTCGGCGCTGGTGGGCCAACTCTCCGAGCAGCTCAAGACCCCGCGTGAAGAGCTGCCCGAGCGCATCGACTCGATGGTCACGCGTCTGCGCGCGGCCGAGAAGGAGATCGAGAAGCTGCGTGCAGACCAGGTGCTGCAGGCGGCCGGTGCCCTCGCGGCCGGTGCGCGCCGGCACGGTGACACCCAGGTGGTGGCGGAGCGGGCGCCCGAGGGTGCCTCCGCGGACGATCTGCGCACCCTCGTCCTCGATGTGCGCGGGCGCCTGAGCCAGGAGGAGCCGGTGGTCGTGGCGATGACCGCGGTGCCCAAGGACCGCCCGGTCGTAGTGATCGCCACCAACGAGGCGGCGCGTACGGCGGGCCTCAAGGCCGGAGACCTCGTCGGGGTCGCGGCCCGTGCGCTCGGCGGCGGTGGCGGCGGCAAGCCGGACATCGCCCAGGGCGGCGGCAAGGACGCCGGCAAGGTCGATGAGGCGCTGCGTGCGGTGGAGGCGGCCGTGGCCGCGTCCTGACCGCCGGAACGGACGATGGTGAGGGCGTCCGCGGGTCCGTCCCGTGGGCGCCCCGCCTCTGTCTCACGGCCCTCGGACCGGTTCCGGGCGGGACCGGGTCCCTGGCGTGGTGATGACCGCGCGTGTACGTGTTCGGTGGCATCCTGCTTTTCGTGCGCCAGGCCACACGCGAGGAGCGGAACCGCACTTGAAAACGTTGATCCGGCTCGCCAACAGGGCTCAGGACCACCCAGGATGCCCCGACGTCCCACGGGGGTGGCCTACACTCGGACGGTACCCGCGTGCACGGAGCACCGTTCCCGCACGGAATGTCGAATCGTGTGCCCAGTCGGGTCCTCCCATACGAGCCGTGCATGAGCGTGCTGCGTGTCGTGACGGATTCGGGCATACTGTGGCGCACCGCAGCCGAACTCACGTCTGTCTGCGCGGTGACGCCCCCGAGTTAGTTGATGAACAGGACCGCCGTGTTGAGGATTTCCCAACCGCGGTGTGGTGCCGTCGACGGCACTCACCGCCCGAGTACCGTCCCCGGAGCAGGGGAGACGGCCTCTTGAGGCACGGTGCACGCTTGGCGATCGACCCCGGCAACGCCCGGATCGGGGTTGCTGCCAGTGACCCCGGCGGCATGCTCGCCAGTCCCGTCGAGACGATCCCGCGTGGCCAGGGCGACAAGCAGCGCATCGCCCAGTTGGTGGTGGAGCGTGAGGCACGTGAGGTCGTGGTGGGTTACCCTGCCTCATTGTCGGGCGAGGAAGGCCCCTCCGCGCGCTCCGCACGGGAATTCGCGCAGGGCCTCGCCCGCCTCCTCCACCCCGTCCCGGTCCGACTGGTCGATGAGCGACTGACGACCGTGACCGCCCAGGGGCAGCTCCTCTCCGGGGCTTCCTTCGGCAAGAAGGGCGCCAAGGGGGGCCGTGCGCGCCGGTCGGTGATCGACCAGGCCGCGGCGACGGTTCTCCTGCAGAGCGCCTTGGACCAGGAACGGTCGACCGGCCGGCCCCCGGGCGAGATCGTTCGCTCCAGCCAAGGAGAATGATGACCGACAGGGATGATTACCCCAACGATCCCTACCGTGGACGTGCCGAGCGCGGTTACGACCATGATCCGCTCAGCGATCCGCCGCCTGCGCATCCCCCGCCGCGGGGACGCCGGGCGCGTAGGGAGCCCTCCGAGGCATGGCCGCAGCAACCGGCGGCGGGCCAGGAGCCGCCTCGCGGGCGGCGGCACCGGTCCGAGCCCCCGGACCCGGGTGATCAACCCTCGCGCCGCAGCGGTGCAGCCGAGGCCCTTCGCGGTGGACGCGCGGCACGCACCGGGGAGGGACGCCCCGAGCACCATGCCCCCGCCCAGGACGCCTTGGCGGCGCTGGCCGAGCTCGGCGGTGACCCGTCGGCCATCCAGGACCCCCGTGCCGACGGTCCCGCGAGCGGCTCCTCCCCGTGGGACGGTGCCCCCGCCGAGGAGGCCGACCCCGGTCCCCGCCGCGGGCGCCGGCAGCGCGTCGAGGCCCCGGATCCCGACGGCCGGGCTCTCGAGGAGCCGCCCTCCGGCCGCCGTTCGCGCCGCCGCGCCCGGCCCGAGCAGAACTCCGGGGACGGTTTCCTCGCCGAGGTTCCCGACGAGACCGATGTCTTCGACAGCGGCAACTTCCCGGGCGTGCACACCTCCGCCGACTCCGGGGTCTTCTCCCGCGTGAAGGACGAGGACGAGGAGGAGGAACCTCCGCGCCGCCGCAGCCGCCGTCGCCGACGAGCCGAGGACAGCGGTTCGATGCCCGCCCCGGAGCCCTGGGACAGTGGTGCCCACGACGCTGATGCCCGGCACTCGGGGGCCTTCGCGGCGACCGGACCCGAGCCGGAGCCCGAACCGGAGGAACCACGGCCCCCTCGGCGGTCCCGGCGTGCCCGCCGTGCGGCCGAGCAGGAGGCCGGGACCGCCCCTGCGGCGGAAACGGCCCAGGAGGAGGAACCCCAGAAGGAGCCCCGCTCCCGCCGCCGGGGCCGCGGACGGCGTCCCCGCCGTGCGGCCGAGCAGGAGGCCGAGACCGCCCCTGCGGCGGAAACGGTCCAGGAGGAGGAGCCCCAGAAGGAGCCCCGCTCCCGCCGCCGGGGCCGTGGACGGCGTCCCCGCCGCAAGGGGGCGCCGGTCGAAGAACCCGAAGCGGCCGAGGAGACCGTCGAGGCACAGGAAGAAGAGCCCGAGGACGACGAGGACCACGAGCCCGGACTCGCCGACATCGCAGAGGCCTACGGAGGCAGCCGCAGCAGCCGCCGCAAGCTCAAGGAGGCCCAGCGCCGCGCCCAGAACAAGGGCAAGCAGGGCAGGAAGGCCAGGGGCGGCAAGCAGGGCAAGAACCGGATGGGCCTCATGGCCACGGTCCTGGTGCTGGCCATCGCCGGTGGTGGTTTCGGTGTGGGGCGCCTCTACGTCTTCCCCGCCGATCACGAGGGCGAGGGAACGGGCGAGGTCACCTTCGTCATCGAGGAGGGCGAGAGCGGCGCCGCCGTCGCGGAGAACCTCGCCGACGAGAACGTGGTCGCGAGCAAACGCTCCTTCACCAACGCCCTGGGTGCCGTGCCCGACCAGGAGCTCACCCCCGGCACCTACCGCCTCGCCGAGGAGATGAGCGCCGAGCACGCTGTCGAGGCCCTGTTCGACTCGGACAACCGCCTCGGCGGGCGGGTGAGCATCCCCGAGGGCCTGCGTGCCGAGCGCATAATGCGCTCGATCGACGAGCAGACCGCCATCAGTGAGGCGGAGCTGCAGGAGGCCTACGAGCAGACCGAGGAACTCAACCTCCCCGACTACGCGACGGAGGGGCCCGAGGGTTACCTCTTCCCCTCGACCTACCGTTTCGAGCCCGACGCCGATCCGCTGTCCGTACTCAAGACCATGGTCACGCAGTACCGTCAGACCGCCGACGAGATCGATCTCGAGGGCCGCGCCGCAGAGGTCGGCTACGACCCCAACGAGATCATGGCCATCGCCTCGATCGTGCAGGCCGAGAGCGGTAGCGCCGAGGACATGCCCAAGATCTCCCGTGTGGTGCACAACCGGCTCGACATCGACATGCCGCTGCAGATGGACAGCACCTGCTTCTACGCCATCGACACCTACGGCATCGCGCTCGACAACGACCAGCTCGCCGAGTGCGAGGCCGACACCAGCGGGTTCGACACCTACTACAACACCGGTCTGATCCCGGGCCCGTTCGTGGCGCCGGGGGTGGACGCCATCGAGGCCGCCCTGGAACCGGAGGAGGGCGACTGGCTCTACTTCGTTGCCACCGACCCCGAGAACGGCGTGACCGAGTTCACCGACAGCCACGAGGAGTTCGAGGAGCTCAAGGCGCGGTTCCAGGAGAACTGGGGAGGTGGCGAGTAGATGCGCGCCGCCGTCCTGGGTTCCCCGGTGGCCCATTCCCTCTCGCCCGTTCTGCACGGAGCCGCCCACCGCTCCATGGGCCTGGAGGGGTGGGCCTATGGCCTGCACGAGTGTGAGGAGGATGAGCTCGCCCCGTTCCTGCGCGGTCTCGGTGCGGACTGGGCCGGCCTGTCGCTGACCATGCCGCTCAAGCGCAGGGCCATGGAGCTGGCCGACCGGGTCTCGCCCACGGCCCGGGCCGTGGGCGGTGCCAACACCCTGGTGCGGGCCGGCGACGGTTCCTGGGGTGCCCACAACACCGATGTCGAAGGCATCACCACCGCTCTGACCGAGGCCGGGATCAAGGCACCGCGCCGTTGCCTGGTGCTCGGCGCGGGCGCCACCGCGGCCTCCGCGCTCGCGGCCCTGCGGGAACTGGACGTGCAGGAGTCCCTCACCCTCCTGGCTCGCAACGTCGCGCGCACCGGGGAGGTCTCCGAGGCGGTCCGCAGGCTCGGCCTCGACATCGAGGTGGCCCCTCTGGAGGAACTGGAGGACCGCATCGACGTCGACCTGGTGGTGTCCACGCTGCCCTCGGGGGCGGCCGACCGCTACCGTGACGCACTGGCCGCTTCCCGCGCCGACCTGTTCGACGTGGTCTACGCCCCCTGGCCCACGGAGGCCGCACGCGCGGTCGCCGGGCGAGGGGGCCGTGTGGTCGGGGGCTTCCCGATGCTGCTGCACCAGGCCGTGGCCCAGGTGCGCCTGATGACCGGGCGCGAGGACGTCCCGGTCGATGCCATGCGCGCGGCGGGGGAGGCCGAGCTGGACCGCCGTGCGCGTGAGGCGCGGAACTGAGTGTCCCGAGCGCTTCCGGCGCCTGGTATATTGGTGCACAACGACTTGGTCCGGTGCGTTTCGAGCACACCGGACGCGCAAGCGGAGGTGTTCCTCCCACCCGCCGGGTACCGCCCGAGTGGGTTCCGGCCCGTCGATACGGGCCCGACGTCGCGTGCGGCACCGGTGAGGCCGGTGTTCTACGGCGTCGGCCCGTGACGGAATAATCCGGTCGGTACGCCCCGCTTGCATTCGCTGGCGGGGTTTTCGCGTTTCACGGGGACCCCGACCCGGTCGACCGGAACACCCGAGGGTGGCCGTGCGGCCGAGCGGACCGCCCACCGGGCGGCCGGTCCCAGGTAATCCGAGAAAGCTAGGGAGGGGTCCCATCAGCGCCGAGCCCCGCATCAATGACCGTATCCGGGTTCCCGAGGTCCGACTCGTCGGACCCAACGGTGAGCAGGTCGGAATCGTCTCGGTCCAGGACGCGCTGCGTCTGGCCCAGGAGTCCGACCTCGACCTCGTCGAGGTCGCACCGACCGCCCGTCCTCCGGTCGCCAAGCTGATGGACTACGGCAAGTACAAGTATGAGTCCGCGGTCAAGGCACGCGAGTCGCGCAAGAACCAGTCGAATACGATCATCAAGGAGATCAAGCTCCGCCCGAAGATCGACCCGAACGACTACGAGACCAAGAAGGGTCACGTCGTCCGGTTCCTCAAGGGTGGGGACAAGGTCAAGGTGACGATCATGTTCCGTGGTCGCGAGCAGTCCCGCCCCGAGCTGGGTCGCCGGCTGCTGGCACGCCTCGCGGAGGACGTCAAGGATCTCGGCCAGGTCGAATCCCAGCCGAAGCAGGACGGCCGCAACATGGTCATGGTGATCGGTCCGCACAAGCGGCGTTCCGAGCACAAGGCCGAGGCCCGAGCGGCTGCTGCGGGGGAGAAGTCCCGCCGCGAGCAGCGCGACAAGGCCTAGCGGCGACAGGGCTGGTCCTCCACCGCCCGGCCGACGCCCAGGCGGAGACCGGGTGGTGGGAAGGGCTGTGCGCCCAGCGGTCCAGATGCGCGAGGCGGCGCCCTCGAGGGCCCGCCGTAGCAGCGGAAGAACAGCGTGACCCGTTTCGAGCGGGATACGCGCCGACGGAGTAGGAGACGACGGCGACATGCCGAAGAACAAGTCCCACAGTGGAGCCAAGGACCGTTTCCGGGTCACCGGTTCCGGCAAGATCATGCGCCGCCGTGCCAACAAGAACCACATCCTCGAGCACAAGACCTCCAAGCGTAAGCGCCGTCTCTCCGACGAGGTCGTGCTCGCTCCCGCGGACGAGAAGAAGATCTCGAAGCTCCTCGGTAGGTAAGACCGGCTGATACAGCCGAGCCGACGAGTCTGTCGTCCGCCGGCGGTGAAGCGCAGTCGCTGTGCCGCCGCCCCCGGGGACACCCCACACCTGAAGCGAACACGGCCGCCGGGCCTCGACCCGGGCCGGTCGGCGCGCCGTGCGCGCCGGAAGAGACTATGAGGGAGTCACAGTGGCACGCGTGAAGCGGGCTCTCAACGCCAAGAAGAAGCGCAAGGTCATCCTCGACCGTGCAAGTGGTTACCGCGGTCAGCGTTCGCGCCTGTACCGCAAGGCCAAGGAGCAGATGCTCCACTCGATGACGTACTCCTACCGGGACCGCAAGGACCGGAAGGGGCAGTTCCGTCGTCTGTGGATCCAGCGTATCAACGCTGCTTCCCGCGTTCACGGGATGACCTACAACCGCCTCATCCAGGGCCTGAAGCTGGCCGAGATCGAGGTCGACCGTCGCATGCTGGCCGAGCTGGCCGTCAACGACGAGGCTGCGTTCGCCGCGCTCGTCGAGAAGGCCAAGCAGGCCTTGCCGGCTCAGACCGCGGCCTGACGGAACGGTAGCGCCTTGGTGAGTCACGAGTTCACGAGTATCCGGTCACCCAGGATCAAGGGGGTTCGGCGGCTCGCCAAGCGCACCTTCCGACAACGTGAGCGGCGTTTCCTCGTGGAAGGGCCGCAGGCGGTGCGTGAGGCCCTGGCGGCCGAAGGGCGCCGGGGCACGGGCGTGGTGGAGCTCTTCGCCACGGCCGAGGCCATGCGCCGCCACGTGGAACTGGTGGACTCCGCCCATGGGGCGGGGTTGCCGGTACACAGGGTCAGCTTGGAGGTCATGTCCGAGTTGGCCCAGACCGTCAGTCCGCAGGGCATCATCGCCGTCTGCGAGTTCGTCGACGTCCCTCTGGAGAGTGTCGGCGATGTCCGGTTGGCGGTCGTCCTCTCCCACGTCCGGGACCCGGGCAACGCCGGAACGGTACTGCGTACCGCAGATGCGGCCGGGGCGGACGTGGTCGTCTTCACCGACGCCTCCGTGGACCCCTACAACGGTAAGTGCGTGCGCGCTTCCGCCGGCAGCCTGTTCCACCTTCCCGTGGTGGTGGGCGCCCCGGTCAACGAGGCGGTCGAGGCGCTGCGCCGCTGCGGTGCCCGTGTGTTGGCCGCCGACGGCAGCGGCACCGAGGACCTGCACGAGGTCGCCGACGCCGGTGGTCTCGACGGTCCGGTCGGCTGGGTCTTCGGCAACGAGGCCTGGGGGCTGCCCAAGGACGTCGTGTCCCTGACGGACGGCGCGGTCAGCGTCCCGATCTACGGCGGGGCCGAAAGTCTGAATCTGGCCACGGCCGCAGCGGTGTGTCTTTACACGACCGCGCGGCAGCAGCGCCGGCCCTGATCCCTCTCTCGAGTCGTCTGTGTCGGTCCAGCTGACCCCGGATTCGATTACGCACAGTAGGTGGATCCGATGCTCGGGTGGTGCCTGTTCCGGGCTTCCGGAAAGACCCTGTTCCCATGGTCCGATGACCCGATCTATCCGAAATGCACGTGCACCATTGCTCGGGGCCGATAGGGTCTGACCCGGATCGCGGTGGTTCAGGTGTAGCAGCTGCGGACCCGCATGCCCTTACCCGTGTCGCGGGTAGAACGGTGCGTCCGAGCCCTCGGACGGGCAGGCTTGACGACAACGCGTGAGCGTCTGACGGGGCCTCTCGGCGGACCGGGTGCGCGGAGTTCCGCGGTCCCCTATACGCTCGACCCCCGCCATGTGCGGCCGACCGGGGAGGTCGGGCGTACCGTTCGGGGGTGCAGGGTAGACCGCCTGCGGAGTTCTCGCGGGTACGACAACGAGCCGGTCGACGGTTCGCGGCCCGGGTGCTGTGATCGTGGACCTTCGAGGGAGCGGGGAGAGGCGTGGGCAGCGGCCGGAAGGCGGACCAGCCGACGGGGGACTCGGACGGCGCGCACACATACCCGTCCAACGGGATGGTGCCGGGGGCCGAGAAGGCCGGGGGGCCCGACTCCGGTCTACGCGCGGACGACCTCCCCGACGGTCTCGTGGTGGCCGATGCCCGCGGCCGCGTCATCCTCTTCAACAGCCTCGCCGCCCAACTCACCGGGATCCCCGCCGAGACCGCCCTGGGAAGCGACTTCCGCTCGGCCCTGCCGTTCGTGGGCCCCGACGGGCACGACTGGTGGGAGGCCAGCAACCCCTACGGCGGCGCCCGAGACCGGGTCCGCCAGGCCGAGCGTTCCCTCTCCCTGCCCGACGAACGCGAGGTCCTCGTCGCCGCCCGCTACGTGCGGGCACGGCCCGAGGGCGACCTCATCCGCCTCGTGGTCACACTGCGCGACGCCGCCACCCGCGCCGAACGCAGCAGGGCCGACCTGGTCTCCGAGGTCGCCCACGAACTGCGTTCGCCCCTCACCAGCGTCAAGGGCTTCACCTCGACCCTGCTCACCAAGTGGGAGCGTCTGACCGACAAGCAGAAGCTCTTCATGCTGGAGACGGTCAACGCCGACGCCGACCGTGTCACCCGCCTCATCCACGACCTCCTCGACGTCTCACGTATCGAGTCCGGCCGCCTCGAGGTGCGCCGCCAGGTCGTCGACCTGCACGAGGCCGTCCGGCGCGTGGTCGCCGGCCGCGTCTTCTCCGGCGAGGACGAGGCCCGCTTCGACGTCCGCGTCCACAACGAGATCCCGCAGATGTGGCTCGACCCCGACAAACTCGAACAGATCCTGGCCAACCTCGTGGAAAACGGGGTACGGCACGGCGCTGGTACTGTCAGTGTGGTGATCGAGCCGTGTGAAGGAGGAGCAGCGGTGTCGGTGCGCGACGAAGGCCAGGGTATTGCGCCCGAGACCATTCCGCGCGTCTTCCGCCAGTTCTGGCGCAGCAAGCGCCGGAGCGGCACCGGCCTCGGGCTCTTCATCGTGAAGGGCCTGGTGGAGGCCCACGGCGGAACGATCACCGTCGGACGCGCCCCCGGTGGCGGTGCCGAGTTCCGATTTACCGTGCCCGCCGGGGCGCCCGAGTTCGTCTGAGCAGATCAGTCACTCCAGCATCCCGGTGGGCGCAACGGCCGGCCCCGGTGTCCCGTATCCGGCTCTCCCGTGGCCTGCCCGAAACCCGTCTGTGCTTCCTGTCGGCTTCGTCCGCCCCGAGCGGACCGTGACTGCCGTGCGCCCCGACCCCTGGGCCGGGGCCAGCGGCGAGGCAACCCATCATGTCTGCACCCAACAATTCCTACGACCCGGTCGAGGTGACACCCCTGCACCCCGACGAGGTCGCCCGTATGCGCGAGGAAGCGCTGTCGGCCATCGAGGCCGCCGGCGACCTCGGCGAACTCAAGGAGGTCCGGCTCGCCCACGCCTCGGACCGTTCCCCACTGGCTCTGGCCAACCGGGAGATCGGCGCTCTGCCGCCGGCCGCCAAGGCCGACGCCGGAAAGCGCGTGGGCGGGGCCCGCCGCGATGTCGGCCAGGCCCTCAAGGCCCGCCAGGCCGTCCTGGAGACCGAGCGCGACGAGCGGGTCCTCGTGGAGGAGCGCGTCGACGTCACCCTGCCCTGGGACCGCACGCTCCGCGGCGCGCGCCACCCGCTGACCACCGTCGCCGAGCGCATGACCGACGTGTTCGTCGGCATGGGCTTCGAGGTCGCCGAGGGCCCCGAGGTCGAGGCCGAGTGGTTCAACTTCGACGCCCTCAACTTCGAGCCGGACCACCCCGCCCGCACGATGCAGGACACCTTCTTCGTGGAGAGCGGGAAGAGCGGCGACTCCGGCATGGTCCTGCGTACCCACACCTCTCCGGTCCAGGTGCGCGCCCTGCTCGAGCGCGAGCTGCCGGTCTACGTGGTCGCTCCGGGCAAGACCTTCCGCACCGACGAGCTCGACGCCACGCACACCCCGGTCTTCCACCAGCTCGAGGGCCTGGTCGTGGACCGGGGCATCACCCTGGCCCACCTGCGCGGTGCCATCGACTCCTTCGTCGGCGCCGTCTTCGGTGAGGGCCTGCGCACGCGCTTCCGTGCTTCCTACTTCCCCTTCACCGAGCCCTCGGCCGAAGTGGACATGGAGTGCTTCGTGTGCCGGGGTGCTTCCGTGGGCAATCCCGATGNCCCCCCCTGCCGTACCTGCTCCAGCGAGGGCTGGATCGAGATCGGCGGCTGCGGTGTGGTGAACCCGCGGGTGCTGACGGCCGCCGGGGTCGACCCCGAGGTCTACAGCGGCTGGGCCTTCGGCCTGGGCATCGAACGGACACTGATGTTCGCGCACGGGGTGCGCGACATGCGCGACATGGTCGAGGGCGACATCCGCTTCTCCTCGGCGTTCGGGAGTGAGATCTGATGCGAGTCCCCATGACCTGGCTGCGGGAGTACGTCGACCTGCCCGCCGACGTGACCGCACGCGACCTCGCCGGTCGCCTGACCCTGGCCGGCCTGGAGGTCGAGACCGTCGACACCCTCGGCGCCGACCTGAAGGGCCCGCTCGTTCTCGGCCGTGTCCTGGAGATCGAGGAACTCACCGGCTTCAAGAAGCCCGTCCGCTTCTGCCGCGTCGACGTCGGCGAGGCCAACGGCACCGGTGAGCCCCAGGAGATCGTCTGCGGTGCACGCAACTTCTCCGAGGGCGACCTGATCGTTGCCGTCCTGCCCGGCGCGGTCCTGCCCGGCGGTTTCGAGATCGGGGCGCGCAAGACCTACGGCCGGATGTCGGCCGGCATGATCTGCTCGGCCACCGAACTGGGCCTGTGGGAGGACCACACCGGCATCGTCGTGCTGCCCGAGGGCTTCGGTGAACCGGGCCAGGACGCCGTCGGCCCCTTGGGCCTGCGCGAGGACGTGCTCGACATCGCCGTCACCCCCGACCGCGGGTATGCGCTGTCGATGCGGGGCGTGGCCCGTGACACCGCCACGCTCTACGGGGCCGACCTGCTCGACCCGGCCGAGATCGGCGTCGCCGAGCCCACGGGTGAGGGGCACCCCGCCGCGATCGCGGACCCGGCCCTGGCCGGCCGACTCGTCCTGCGCGGGGCCACCGGGTTCGACCCCGAGGCGCCCACCCCGCTGTGGATGAAGCGCCGCTTGCACCAGAGCGGTGTGCGTCCCGTCTCCCTGGCCGTGGACGTGACCAACTACGTCATGCTCGAGCTCGGCCAGCCGCTGCACGCCTGGGACCGGGAGCGCCTCCGGGGTACCGTCACCGTGCGCGCAGCGGAGGCGGGGGAGAAGCTGGAGACCCTGGACCACGTGCGCCGCTCCCTCGACCCCGACGACATCGTCATCGCCGATGAGAGCGGTGCGCAGGCGATCGCCGGTGTCATGGGCGGGCTCGACACCGAGATCGGTCTGAGCTCCACCGACGTGCTGGTGGAATCCGCCCACTTCGACCAGATGCACATCGCGCGCGCCTCCCGGCGCCATCAGCTGTCCTCGGAGGCCTCGCGCCGCTTCGAGCGCGGTGTCGACCCGGCCGTGCAGCTCGCCGCCGCCACCCGCGCCGTCGAGCTCCTCGCCGAACTGGGCGGGGCGAGCGCCGAGAGCGCCTACACCCACGTCACACGGCCGGCGCCGGAGCGCACCATCACGATGCGTGCCTCCCATCCGGGGTCGGTGGCCGGGGTCGACTACCCCGAGGGCACTGCCGAGAAGCACCTGCGGGCCATCGGCTGCACCGTGGAGGGCGGCGACGGGATCCTCACGGTCACCCCGCCCACGTGGCGCCCCGACCTGGAGGACCCCAACGACCTCGCCGAGGAGATCATCCGGTTCGAGGGGTACGAGAACATCCCGGCGGTGCGGCTGAGCGGGCCCGGGCGCGGTCTGAGCGACAGCCAGCGCCTGCGCCGCGCCTTCGGGCGTACGCTCGCGGACACCGGCCACACCGAGGTGCTCAGTTACCCGTTCGTGGGTGAGCGTGATCTGGACGGTCTCCAGCTCGGGGCGGAGGACCCGCGCCGTGACAGCGTGCGCCTGGCCAACCCGCTCAACGACGGGGAACCGCTGCTGCGCACGACGCTGCTTCCGGGGTTGTTCAAGAGCCTGGCCCGCAATGTCAGCCGTGGCTTCCACGACGTGGCGTTGTTCGAGACGGGCCTGGTCTACCTGCCCAGCCACGGCGGTGACGCACCGATCCTGTCGGTGGAGCGCGGCCCGAGCGCCGAGGAGATCGCGCGTGTGGACGCCGCTCTGCCGCACCAGCCCCGCCGCACCGGTGTGGTCCTGGCCGGCCGCGCCGAGCGCGCCGGCTGGTGGGGTCAGGGGCGTGAGGCCATCTGGGCCGACGCGATCCAGGCCGTCCGCGACCTGGCCCGTGTCGCCGGTGTCGGGTTGGAGGTCGAGGCCGCGGAGTACGCGCCGTGGCACCCCGGCCGCTGCGCCGCGCTGTACGTGCGTGTGAACGGTGAGCGTGTGCTCGCCGGCCATGCCGGGGAGCTGCACCCGCGCGCGATCCAGGCTTTCGGCCTGCCCGCCCGCACAGCGGCCGCCGAGGTCGATCTGGACGTGGTCGAGAGCGCCCGCACCCGGGTGGGTGCCCCGGAGGTCTCCACCTACCCGGTCGCCACTCAGGACGTGGCGCTGATCGTGGACGAGAAGGTCCCGGCAGGGACGCTCAGCGACGCCTTGGCCGAGGGAGCCGGGGACCTGTTGGAGAGCGTGCGCCTGTTCGACGTCTACACGGGCGATCAGGTCGGTGAGGGAAACAAGTCCGTCGCTTTCGCGCTGCGCTTCCGCGCCCCCGACCGCACCCTGACCGCGGAGGAGGCCGGGGCCGCCCGCGACGCCGCCGTCGCCGTGGCCGCCGAGCGCACCGGGGCGAGCCTGCGCGGCTGAGGCCGGAGNCCCCCCCCCCCCCGCCGTCGTGTGTCGAATCGGTTCTGTAACCCCTGCACATCCCTGTCGCGGTACGAAACGCTCGATAGAAGCCCCCCTCGAACAAAAAATTTTCGAGGCTGTTTTTCCTGCGTAGGGCGGGTTTTGGGGAGAAGTGCCGGGGGTAGCTCGCATGATCTTCGGGTTTGGGGGCATGAAGCTTCGTTTTGCCTCTTGCTGTGAGGCACTCATCACGCTTAGCCTGCAAGCACCTGCCGCAACCGGACGTCCGGGTGTAGGTCGGATTCAACCTGGGTTCATCCACTGCGCTCTGCGCAAGTCACGGCTCGGAGGTCGCCATATGACCGAAACGGTTGTCTCATCCGCACTCGCTCCCAAAGAACACCGGGAGCCCAGCCGTCTCTGGCACACGTTCTGCGATATGAACACCGTGGCCAAGGGGCCGGAGTTCGTGGTGGCCCGCGCAGAGGGCGTGTGGCTGTGGGACGACTCCGGTGACCGGTTCCTGGACGGTACGTCGAGCCTCTGGTATTGCAACGTAGGGCACGGACGCACCGAGATCGCGGATGCCGTCCACCGCCAGATGAGCACGCTGGACGCGTACACCGTCTACAACGACTTCGCCAACGTCCCCGCGATCGAGCTCAGCGAGCGCCTCGCCGCACACGCGCCCGTGGTCGACCCCCGTGTGATGCTCACTTCCGGGGGAGGGGAAGCCATCGACACCGCGGCCAAGCTGGCCCGCCGTTACTGGTACGCCCTGGGGCGTGCCGACAAGACCCACCTCATCAGCCGTACCGCCGGATACCACGGCCTCAACGGCTTCGGTACCAGCATGATCGGGATGAACCGTTTCCGCACCGGCTTCGGGGAGATGGTCCGCGACACCTCCGTGGTCCCCCACGAGTCGGCCGCCGCGGTCGAGGAGGAGATCCTGCGGGTGGGGCCGGAGAACGTGGCCGCGTTCTTCGCCGAGCCGGTCATCGGCGCCGGCGGTGTGTACGCGCCCGAGCGCGACTACTTCACCGAGGTGGCCCGCATCTGCCACCAGTACGACGTCCTGTTCGTCGTCGACAGCGTCATCTGCGGGTTCGCACGCCTGGGCAACTGGTTCGGGATCGAGCGCTTCGGTGTCAGCCCGGACATGATCGTCTTCGCCAAGGGTGTCTCCAGCGGGTACCTGCCCCTGGGCGGTGTCGTGGTCAACGGCCGGGTCGCCGACCCCTTCTGGAACCAGGAGGGAAACCCGTTCGTGCACGGCACCACCTACGCGGGCCACCCGACCTGTTGCGCGGCGGCGATGGCCAACCTCGACATCCTCGAGCGGGAGGACCTCTTCACCGTCTCGCTGGAGGTCGAGCGCCATCTCGACAGTGCCTTGCGGGGGTTGGAGGCCCACCCGCTGGTCGAGGAGGTGCGTTCGGGCGTCGGTGTGATGGGCGCGGTGGAACTCACCGAGGAGGCCCTGACCGAGCGCGGCATCACCACGGCGGAGGTCTTCGCCGAGACCCGCGCCCGCGGAGTGGTCGTTCGTCCGATCCCCGATGCGCTGCTGGTCTCTCCACCGCTGATCATCACCTGGGAACAGATCGACCACCTCGCCTCGACGCTGTACGGGGCGCTGGACGCGGTGGCCGCCCGTCATTGAAAGGATCCCGACGGCCACGTCCGGTTCGCCGGTGGCCCCTCGTGATCGGTCGAGGCCGGTTGCGGTGGGCCACCGGCTCGTTTTGTGTCTTGTGGAACTGCGGAAAACTTGTCCCCGGCTCTCCTTCATGTAGTAATGTTTGCTAGGAAGATACTTCTTAGGCGTGGTGCGTGAGTGCCCCGCCGAAACGAAGGGGACGGGCATGGGAGTACACGCGACCGACGACGACCTCATCACCGCCTGGGGGTTGGTGCACGAGGCGATGAACTCGATACAGCCGAAGTTGCTGGGCGGCATCACCCCCGACGGCAAAGACATGTCCGGTCCCTGGTTCGAGGTCCTCATCAGGCTCCAGCGCACCCCCGAGCACCGTCTTCCCATGAGTCGCTTGGCACGGGAGGTCAGTCTGAGTACCGGCGGGTTCACCAAGCTGGCCGACCGGCTCGAGCGCGAGGGGTACCTGGTGCGGGAGAACTGTGCGGAGGACCGCCGGGTCGTCTACGCCTCCCTCACCGAGGGCGGGGTCGCCTTCATCGAGGAGGTCAGGGCAAGGCACGTCCGGCGTCTGCGCGAACACGTGCTCGAGCCTCTGGGGGAGGACGGGGTTCGACAACTCACCACAATCGCACGTACGCTCCGTGACAGTGTATCTGCGTAGTGTTTTCGGAATCTGTCCCGAGGTCCGGTCAGCCCGGTTGACGAAGGTCTGGATCTACCCGAATCATCAGAAAACGCCCCGCAATCCGTCTTTCGCATGTAAATTGGCGTGAGGTTCGGGGGAGCCACGCGGGGTGGCTGTGGATACAGAGGTTCCGGGGGAAATGATGCGACTCTTCACTGCTGCCGCGCAGATGAGGCGGATCCCTCGATCCCCACGTTTTGTCAACGGCGCCGTCTCCTTCTGGTATCGCGAGCTCGGCCAGCCCCAGCGCCGTGAACCGCTCGGGGGCGACGCCGACTACGACGTCTGTGTCGTGGGCGCCGGGTACACGGGGTTGTGGACGGCGTACTACCTCAAGAAGGAACGGCCCGACCTGCGGGTGGCCGTCGTCGACCGCTACTTCGCGGGTTTCGGCGCTTCGGGCCGCAACGGCGGATGGCTGTCGGCGGAGTTCCCGGGCCCGCGCGAGCGCTACGCCCGCTCCCACGGCAAGGCCATGATGATCGCTTTCCAGCGCGCGCTGATGCGCACCGTGGACGAGGTCGTGCGCGTGGCCGGGGACGAGGGCATCGAGGCCGACGTCCACCAGGGCGGCATGCGCTTGGTGGCCACCAACACGGCCCAGCGCGAGCGGCTCACCCGCGACATCGAGCACCTGCAGGAGTGGGGCTACTGGCCCGACGACCTGCACATGGTCGACCCCGGCCAGGATCAGGGGGTCGCGGTGGAAGGGCTCACCGCGGCCGCCTACTCGCCCCATGCGGCACGCGTCCAGCCGGCCAAGCTCGTGCGCGGTCTGGCCGACACCGTCGAAGCACTGGGTGTGGACCTGTACGAGGGCACGACCGTCACCGAGATCCGTCCGCGGCGCGGTGCGGCCCGCCCGGCCGCCGTCACCGAGCTCGGTACGGTCCACGCCGACCACGTGATCCGCGCGACCGAGGGTTACACCGCCACGATGCGCGGTCTGCGCCGCGACTGGCTGCCCATGCACGCCTCGATGATCGCGACCGAACCCGTGCCGGCCGAGCTGTGGGAGCGCATCGGCTGGGAGGGCCGCGAGGTCCTCGGCGACAGCGCCCACACCTACGTCTACGCACAGCGCACGGCCGACGACCGGATCGCCATCGGCGGGCGGGGCGTGCCCCACCGTTTCGGCTCCGAGCCCGACGCCGAGGGCGCCACCCAGCCGCACGCCATCGCCGAGCTGTGGCATTCCTTGGTCCGCTTGCTGCCCGACGCCTCCGAGGTCCCCATCGAGCACGCCTGGTCCGGGGTGCTGGGCGCGCCCCGCGACTGGTCGCCCACGGTCGACCTGGACACGGAGAGCGGGCTCGGCTGGGCCGGCGGTTACGTCGGCAGCGGAGTGGCCACCAGCAATCTGGCCGGGCGCACCCTGCGCGATCTGCTCCTGCGCCGGGAGACCGAACTGACCCGCTTGCCGTGGGTGGGGCGTCGGGTCCGCGGTTGGGAGCCCGAGCCCCTGCGTTGGGTCGGCACCCGGGTCACCAACGGGCTCTACCGCACCGCTGACCGGCGCGAGTCCGGCTCGGCCGGTCACACCTCGCGCTTGGCGGGGCTGGCGGGCCGGATCTCCGGACGCTGACCGGCCCCGGGCCGTCAGCGCATGCCCCGACCCCGGCAGGAGAGAGACCGCTCACATCGAGGGCGGAGCGCTCCAGAGGTCTTGCATAAATTTACAGCCGAATGCATGATGGTTCAGTCAGGATCGATTGGGGAGACCATCATGGGATACACGGCGGCCATCGCCGGAGCCAGCGGCTATGCCGGGGGCGAGTTGCTGCGTCTGCTGCTCGACCACCCCGAGATCGAGATCGGCGCCGTCACGGCGGGAAGCAACGCCGGGACCCCGCTGATCGAGCACCAGCCGCACTTGCGACCCCTGGCCGACCGGATCCTGGCCCCCACCACGGTCGAGGTGCTGCGCCGCCACGACGTCGTCTACCTCGCCCTCCCGCACGGGCAGTCCGCCGAGATCGCCGAACAGCTCGGCGACGACGTGCTCGTCGTCGACTGCGGTGCCGATTTCCGGCTCACCGATGCCGCCACCTGGGAACGCTTCTACGGTACTCCGCACGCCGGCACCTGGCCCTACGGTCTTCCCGAACTCCCGGGACAACGCGAGCGCCTGACCGGGGCCCACCGCATCGCCGTGCCCGGCTGCCACGTCACCGTCGCCACCCTGGGCCTCTTCCCCGGACTGGCCGAACAGCTCGTGGAACCCGACCTGACCGTCGTCGCGGTCACCGGCACCTCCGGCGCGGGCAAGGCACCCAAACCCCACCTGGTCGGCAGCGAGGTCATGGGAGCCCTCAGTCCCTACGGGGTCGGCGGACAACACCGCCACAACCCCGAGATCATCCAGAACCTGACCGCCGTTGCGGGCGAGAGCGTGTCCCTGTCCTTCACACCCGTCCTCGCCCCCCTGCCTCGCGGGATCCTCTCCACCTGCACCGCTCCCCTCAAGCCCGGTGTCACCGCCGCCCAGGTCCGCGCCGCCTACGAGGCCACCTACGCCGACGAACCCTTCGTCGACGTGCTGCCCGAGGACACCTGGCCCAACACCGCCATGACCCTGGCCGCCAACACCACCGCGGTCCAGGTCACCGTCGACCCCGACGCCGGCCGCATGGTGGCCGTCGCAGCTCTGGACAACCTCACCAAGGGCACCGCCGGCGGTGCCCTGCAGAGCACCAACCTCGCCCTCGGCCTGCCCGAAACGACCGGCCTCCCGCGCACCGCGGTGGCTCCGTGACCCAGAAAGGCTCCACCGTGAGTGTCTCTGCACCGCGCGGCTTCCGCGCTGCGGGCGTGGCCACCGGTACCGGCCCCGAAGGGGCGCGGGACCTGGCCCTGGTCGTCAACGACGGACCCTCCCGTGCAGCGGGCGCCGTGTTCACCACCGCCGAAGGGCCNGGGGGCCCCGCCGCACCGGTCCTGTGGTCGCGCCAGGTCGTCAGCGGCGGCCGTGCGCGCGCCGTGGTCGTCGACACCGGCGCCACCGACCCCGCCCCCGGCCCCGCCGGGTTCCAGGCCGTGCACGCCCTGGCCGAGCACACCGCCGAGGCCCTGTCGGACTCGGCCGCCGAGGTGCTCGTCTGTGCCGCCGGGGCCCCGGGGGTCCGGCCCGACGGTGAACCCCTGCGCCGGGCCGTGGCCGACGCCGTGTCCGAAGCGGCACGGTCGGGCGGACTGTCCGCCGCCGATGCGGTGCGCACCACCGACACCGTGGCCAAGTTCGCCTTCCAGCGCGGCGAGGGTGTGACCGCCGGCGGTATGGCCAAGGGCCCCGACGCAGCACTGAGCACCGCCTTGTGCGTACTCACCACCGACGCCGAACTCACCCCCGGGCAGTGCGGTGCCCTGGTCGAGACCGTGGCCGCACACACCCTCGCCCCGCTCACCGGGCCCGGCGACACCGTCGTACTCCTGGCCAGCGGGGCCGCCGAGACCACGATCGACGAGCGGACCGTCGCCGCGCTGCTGACGAAGGTGTGCGAGGATCTCGCCGCCCAGATCGCCGCGGACACCGCCACCACAGAGGACGAGCAGGCCCACACATGATCGCGCGCCCCTCACAGCCCGAAGAGTCGGAGGAACAGGCAGAGGCCAGGGACAAGGCCGCCAACCTCATCGAGGCACTGCCCTGGCTCTCGCGTTTCCACGGCCGCACCGTCGTGGTCAAGTACGGCGGCAACGCCATGATCAACGAAGAGTTGCGCGTCCGTTTCGCCGAGTCCATCGTCTTCCTGTACTACGCCGGGCTGCGCCCCGTGGTCGTGCACGGCGGCGGACCGCAGATCAACGCCATGCTCGACCGCGTCGGCGTGGAGTCCACCTTCACCGCCGGCCTGCGCGTGACCACCGACGAAGCCATGGACGTGGTCCGTATGGTCCTGACCGGCCAGGTCAATCGCGAGATCGTCGGCCTGATCAACCAGCACGGTCCCTTCGCCGTCGGTGTCTCCGGCGAGGACGCCGACATCGTGCAGGCCGAGCGCAAGCAGGTCGAGGTCGACGGCGAGACCACCGACATCGGCCGCGTCGGCGAGATCCGCGAGGTCACGCCCGGCCCCGTCTCCGCGCTCATCGGCGATGGGCGCATCCCGGTGATCTCCAGCGTCGCCCGCGCCGACGACGGCGGTGTCTACAACGTCAACGCCGACACCGCCGCCTCCGCGCTCGCCGTCGCCCTGGGCGCCGGCAAGCTCATCATGCTCACCGACGTCGAGGGACTGTTCGCCGACTATCCGGACAACACCGAGCTCATCAGCCGCCTCGACGCCGATGAGCTGCGCGCGCTCCTGCCTTCCCTCTCCTCGGGCATGCTCCCGAAGATGGAGGCCTGCCTGCGGGCCGTGGAGGGCGGCGTGCCCCAGGCCCACATCATCGACGGCCGTGTCCCGCACTCCCTGCTCCTGGAGGTCTTCACCGACCAGGGCGTGGGCACGATGGTCGCCGACGCCGAGCTCGAGGCCGCCCTGCTCCGCGGGAACGGACACCTGCCCCGGACCCAGCGGCACCAACAGACCGACCAGACCATCGGAGAAGCACAGTGACCAGCAGCAGCGACCTGCGCGAGCGCTTCACGGACGCACTCATGCCGAACTACGGCAGTCTCCAGATCGCCCTCACCCTCGGACGCGGCTGCGAGGTCTACGACGCAGACGGCCGCCAGTACCTCGACCTCATCGCCGGGATCGCCGTCTCCGCGCTCGGACACGGCCACCCCGCCCTGGTCAAGGCCGTCGCCCACCAGTCGGCCACACTCGCCCACTCCAGCAACCTCTTCATCAACGAGCGCGAGGTCGAGCTCGCCGAACGCCTCGTCTCCCTCGTGGGCGGGGACGCCAAGGTCTTCTTCGCCAACTCCGGCACCGAGGCCAACGAGGCCGCCCTCAAGCTGGTCAAACGTGNGTGCCCCCCCCCCGGCCCGCCACTACTTCGTGGCCGCCACCGGCGGGTTCCACGGCCGTACCTCCGGCGCTCTGGCCCTGACCGGCAAGGACACCATCCGCGAACCCTTCGGCCCCTACGGGATGGAGGTGCGCTTCGTTCCCCACGGCGACCTGGAGGCCCTGCGCGAGGCCGTCGACGAGCACTGCGTCGCCGTCTTCACCGAGCCCTTGCAGGGCGAGGCCGGTGTCGTGCCCCCGCCCGAGGGCTACCTCTCCGGGGTCCGCGAGATCTGCGACAACACCGGCGCCGCCTTCGTCCTCGACGAGATCCAGAGCGGCATCGGCCGCACCGGCCACTGGTTCGCCCACCAGGCCGATGACGTGCGCCCCGACGTGGTCACCCTCGCCAAGGGGCTGGGCGGCGGGCTGCCCATCGGCGCCTGCATCGGCCTGGGCCGGTTCGCCGACGTCTTCCACAAGGGCGACCACGGCTCCACCTTCGGAGGCAACCCCGTGGCCTGCGCTGCTGCCCTCGCCGTCCTCGATACCCTCGAACAGGAGGGGCTGCTCGCCCACACCACCGTCATGGGTGACCTGTTGGCCGAGCAGATCGACGCACTGGACCACCCGCTGCTCTCCGGGCAGCGGGGTGTGGGCCTGTGGCGCGCCCTCACACTCACCGCACCGCACGCGGCACATGTGCAGGAACAGGCAGCGGTGCGGGGATTCCTGGTCAACGCGGTCGCTCCCGACGCGATCAGGGTCGCCCCGCCGCTGGTCATCACACCCGAGCAGATCGGTGTGTTCATCGAGGCCCTGCCGACCATCCTGGACGCCGCAGAGGCCGCAGCCACCAAGGAGACGCCATGACCCGCCACTTCCTGCGCGACGACGACCTCAGCCCCGCGGAACAGGCCCGGGTGCTGGACATCGCCGACGACATGAAGGCCGACCGTTTCGGGCACCGCCCGCTCGCCGGTCCCCGCACCGTCGCGCTTCTGTTCGACAAGCCCTCCACCCGCACGCGCCTGTCCTTCTCCGTGGGGGTGTCCGACCTGGGCGGCAGCCCGCTCGTCCTGGACTCGAACACCACCCAGATGGGCCGCGGTGAACCGCTCGGCGACACCGCCCGGGTCCTGGAACGCCAGGTCGCCGCCATCATCTGGCGCACCTATGAGCAGAAGGACCTGGAGGAACTGGCCTCGCTCGTGGGGGTCCCGGTCGTCAACTCGCTGACCGACAGCTTCCACCCCTGCCAGGTCCTGGCCGACCTGCAGACCATCCGGGAGCACAAGGGCGAGCTGGCCGGCCGCACACTCGCCTACCTCGGCGACGGCGCCAACAACATGGCCCACTCCTACCTGCTCGGCGGCGCGACCGCGGGCCTGCACGTGCGCATCGGAGCACCGGAGGGCCACCACCCCGACGGGGAGGTGCTCGCTCGCGCCGAGCAGATCGCCGAGGGGACCGGCGGTTCGGCCACCGTCACCACCGATCCCCGCGCAGCCGCTGAGGGGGCCGACGTCGTGGCCACCGACGCCTGGGTCTCGATGGGCCAGGAGGAGGAGGCCGCCGAGCGCGATGCCCCCTTCCGGCCCTACATCGTCGACAGTGCTCTGATGGAGACCGCCGGTCCCGAGGCGATCGTGCTGCACTGCCTGCCCGCATACCGGGGCAAGGAGATCAGCGCCGAGGTCCTCGACGGGCCCCGGAGCGCGGTCTGGGACGAGGCCGAGAACCGGCGCCACGCCCAGAAGGCACTGCTGGCCTACCTGCTCCACGTCGCGGACACACCCGAAGACGAGCTCGTGGGCCAGCAGTGACCGGAACGGAGTCCGGCGGGGGCACACCGATGACCAAGGCCGCCCGCCACGCTCGGATCACGGATGTCCTGCAGAGCGCGGACATCCGTTCCCAGGGCGAGCTGGCCAGACGTCTGAGCGAAGCAGGGGTCCAGGTCACCCAGGCCACTCTCTCCCGCGACCTCGACGAACTCGGTGCGGTCAAACTCCGCACCGCGGACGGGTACCTGGCCTACGTCATGCCCGGGGAAGGGGGCGAGCGCCTGCAGCGCACCCGCCCCGACACCCTCGATCTGGGCCAGGTGTCCGGTGCGCGGCTCACCCGCTTGGCAGAGGACCTGCTGGTCTCGGCCGAGGCCTCCGCCAACATGGTCATCGTCCGTACCCCGCCCGGCGCGGCGCAATACCTGGCCTCGGCCATCGACCACACCGACTTCCACGCCGTCCTGGGCACCATCGCCGGCGACGACACCATCCTCGTCATCTCCCGCGAGCCCCAGGGCGGTGACGACGTCGCGGCCGCTCTGCTGCGCCTGGCCGACCGAAGACCCTGATCCGGGACCACATCCTCGACCGACAAGCATTCAGAAGGAGGCCGCCATGGCCGACCACACCGGCACCGACCAGCCGGGTGAGGACCAGCCCGAGGCACTGCGACTGTGGGGCGGCCGGTTCGAGGGCGGCCCCGACCAGGCCCTCGCCCGGCTCTCGCTGAGCACCCATTTCGACTGGCGCCTGGCCCGGCACGACATCGCCGGTTCACGTGCCCACGCCCGAGCCCTGCACCGCGCGGGGCTGCTCGGCGACGACGAGCTGGAAGGCATGATCGAGGGCCTGGACCGTCTGGAGGCCGACGTGGCCTCGGGCGCCTTCGTCCCCGTCCTGGAGGACGAGGACGTGCACACGGCCCTGGAACGCGGCCTCCTGGAGCGAGTGGGCCCCGATCTGGGCGGACGCCTGCGCGCGGGCCGTTCGCGCAACGACCAGATCGCCACCCTGGTGCGCATGTACCTCCGCGAGGAGGCGCGCGCCATCGCCGACCGGCTCCTGGACCTGGTCGGGGCCCTGGCGGATCAGGCCGCCGCCCACCCCGAAGCGGCCATGCCCGGCCGCACCCATCTGCAGCACGCCCAGCCCGTGCTCCTGGGCCACCAACTCATGGCACACGCCTGGCCGCTCATGCGCGACGTCGAGCGCTTGCGCGACTGGGACCGCCGCGCCGCCGTGTCCGCTTACGGTTCGGGCGCGCTGGCCGGCTCCTCCCTCGACCTGGACCCCGAGGCCGTCGCCGCCGAACTGGGATTCCCCGCGTCCGCCGAGAACTCCATCGACGGCACCTCGGCGCGCGACGTGGTCGCCGAGTTCTCCTTCGTCACCGCGATGATCGGCGTGGACCTGTCCCGGTTGTCGGAAGAGGTCATCGTCTGGGCCACGAAGGAGTTCTCCTTCGTCACCCTCGACGACTCCTTCTCGACCGGTTCGTCGATCATGCCGCAGAAGAAGAACCCCGACGTGGCCGAGCTGGCCCGGGGAAAGTCCGGTCGCATGATCGGTGACCTGACCGGCCTGCTCGCCACCCTCAAGGGCCTGCCGCTGGCCTACAACCGGGACCTGCAGGAGGACAAGGAGCCGGTCTTCGACGCCGTCGACACCCTCCACCTGCTGCTGCCGGCCATGTCGGGGATGGTCGCCACTCTGACCTTCCACACCGACCGCATGTCCGAACTGGCGCCCCAGGGTTTCTCCCTGGCCACCGATATCGCCGAGTGGCTGGTGCGCGAGCGCGTGCCCTTCCGCGAGGCCCACGAGATCGCGGGCGCCTGCGTACGCGAGTGCGAGGAGCGCGGTATCGACCTTCCCGACCTGACCGACGAGGACTTCGCGAAGATCTCGCCGCGATTGACCCCGGACGTGCGCGAGGTCCTGGTGGTGCCCGGCTCGCTCGCTTCCCGCTCCGGCAAGGGCGGCACCGCCCCCGTCCGTGTGGCCGAACAGCTCGAGCGCCTGCGCGCCGGAGTGCAGGAACACCGCAAGGCCTTCGCGGCACAGGACTGATCCCGGACCGGAGTGTCCACCCGTGGCCCCCGCCTCACGAGCACCGACGAATCGATGCTCGTGAGACGGGGGCTCATTGCGTTTCGAGATTCCCCTCTCACAGAGCGTAGGTGTGCGATAGCGTCCTGATCCTGCGGGCACTACACGTGGTCCTTCCTGTGCGCACCGTCATCGACGCATGTCCGCGTCGGTTCCATCCCTGCGCAGTCCACACCACCCCCGGTGTCCGCGATCCGTCGGGAGGAGCACCATGGGGCAGTCAGGAGGCACACGCCGCGGTATCGGGACGCAGCTCAAGAAGATCGTGCTGATCCCCAGCATCACGTTCCTGATGCTGTTCGTGGTGATCAGTGCCGGTACCCTCACCCAAGCCGTCTCCCTGCGTGCGGCCGCCACGGAGGGGGACGCCGGTGCCGAGCTCGCCCGCGCCCTCACCGATCTGCAGAACGAACGCCGCCTGCACGCCGAGTACGCGGCCGACCCCGGGGGCGAGAGTGAGACCGCCCTGGCCGAGGGGATCGAGGACTCCGAAGCCTCCCTGGAGACCGTCCGTTCCCTGCGGGAGGACCTCGGCGGCCGGAAAGCCCCCTTCAACGGGACCCTCGTCGGCGGTTTCTTCGAATCGCTCGAGGGGATCGAGGAGCTGCGCGGTACCGGTTCCGGTGGTTCCGACGACATCGACACCGTTCTGAGCACCTACACCTCCGCGCTGCGTGAGGGCGTGCGCCTCTACAGCAGCATCACCCGCACTCTCGACGACGGGACCGCCGCCGCCGAGGCCGCCGCCACCACCGACCTCATGTGGGCCCAGGAGAGCTTCGGCCACGCCGACGCCCTCATCAGCGCCGCACTCGCCGGACAGGAGCTCACCCGCTCCGACCAGAACCGCATCGCCGCGCTGACCACCGACGCCCGCCACCGTGTGGCCACCGTCCACCCCGGCCCCGACGCCGTCGACGGTCCGGCACCGGGGGACCTGCTCTCCGGCGCCCCATGGCAGGACACGCTGGAGGCCGCCGACACCCTCGCGGCACACGAACCCGAGGTCACGGTCGAACCTCTCACCGGTGAGCAGGAGAGCGAACTGTCCCCGCTCGAGACCCTCGACGACTGGCGCGAGGACGCCGACCCCGTCAACACCGAGCTCGCCGCGATCATCGACGCCCGCGCCGGGTCGGTGGTGGAGACCACCGAGTCGGCCGCCTCGTGGATGATGACGGTGTCGGTCGGCGGCGGAATCCTGTCGCTGTTCGCCGGTGCCCTCTCTTACGGGGTCGCCGCGCGCACTGCGAGCCGCCTCACCTTCCGCCTGGCCAAACTCCGGGCCGAGACCCTCGGCAGTGCCCGCAAGGACCTGCCCCGCATCGTGCGCCGCCTCGAAGCCGGCGAGAGCGTCGACCTCGACACCGAACTCCATCAGCTCGACCACGGGACCGACGAGGTCGGGCAGGTCGCCGACGCCTTCAACACCGCCCAGCGCACCGCCGTGAGCGCGGCCGTCAAACAGGCCGACATACGCGAGGGCGTCAACCGGGTGTTCCTGGGCATCGCCCACCGCAACCAGTCGCTCGTGCAGCGCCAGCTCCAGCTCCTGGACCGGGTCGAACGCGAGGAGGACGACCCCGACCTGCTGGAGAGCCTCTTCCAGCTCGACCATCTGGCCACACGCGGTCGCCGCCACGCCGAGAACCTCATCATCCTGGGCGGGGCCCAGCCCGGACGCCGTTGGCGCCATCCCATCCCGCTGGTCGACATCCTCCGGGGCGCGATCTCCGAGAGCGACGAGTACGCACGGGTACGCCTGACCACCATTCCGGACCTGTCCCTGTCCGGGACGGTCGTGGCCGACGTCATCCACATGCTCGCCGAACTCGTCGAGAACGCCACCGCCTACTCGCCCCCGCACACCGAGGTCACCATCGCGACCGAGACCGTGCCCAAGGGTGTGGTCGTCGAGATCGAGGACCGCGGGTTGGGCATGACCGAGGACACCCTCTCGCGGTCCAACACCACCCTCTCCGAGGCCCCGGAGTTCGACGTCATGGCGGCTGGGGTCGACGCCCGTCTGGGCCTGTTCGTGGTCGCCCGCCTGGCCGCCAAACACGACATCGCCGTGGAACTGCGCCCCTCGCCCTACGGGGGGACCCGTGCCGTGGTGCTCGTGCCCGGAGCCCTCATCGCCCCCTCGGCCGATGCGGTCCCCGAGCGTCCACGCCTCGGCGGCGCGGCACGCCGCGACCAGAGCCCGGCCACCGCGCCCGGTCCCGAGAATGCCGACCCCTCGTCCTCGGCCGGGAAACGTGCTACCCGCGCGGTCCTGCGTCCCGTGCCCGAACCGCAGGAGGAAGGGGCGGAGCCCTCCGCGGAGCCGGTCCTGCGCGGTGTGCCCGATCTGTCGACCGTCCCCGAGAGGGAGGCGGGAACGGCCCCCGAACAGCAAGGTGCGCAACCACCCCTGCCCCGGCGCCGGGGCAGGGACCGGGTCGGCACGGAGCAGGGGCGTCCCGGGCTTCCCCGACGCCGGCGCCAGGCCAACCTCGCCCCCCAACTGCGCCGGGAGCCGCCCGGGGAAGCGGAGCCCCGGGCGGAGGAACGGGCCGCACCCAAGGAACGCGGTCCCGAACAGGTGCGGCAGATGATGAACGCCTTCAGTGCGGGGACCCGGCGCGGCCGGGACGAGCAGTCCGAGACCACGGGGGGCGAACGAAGCAGTGACGGTCAGGTCGGCGGCGACGCCGACGAGCACACGGGAGAGAGCGACTGAGATGGTGGGCAAGAGCAAGGCCGCAGACAACCTCGACTGGCTCCTGGACGACCTCGTCGGTCTGGTGGTCGGTGCTGAGCACGCGATCGTACTGTCCTCGGACGGCCTGCTGCTGGGCAGCTCCCGGACCCTGGATCCCGAGGACGCCGAACACTTGGCCGCGTTGGCCTCGGCGTTCCAGAGCCTGGCCCGGGGGACGGGCCGACATTTCGGCGGGGGAGGAGTACGCCAGACCGTCGTGGAGATGGAGTACTCCTACCTCTTCGTCACCGCCGCGGGTGACGGCGCCTGCCTCGCCGTACTGGCGAGGGAGGAGGCCGACGTCGGCCTGGTCGCCTACGAGATGAACCTGAGGGTCAAACAGGTCGGCCAGTTCCTCACGGCCGCCCCTCGTAGGTCGGACCACCTCACGACAGCAGGAGGAGCCGGGACATGACCGCGCCTCGAGACAGGGTGCCGGGCGATCCGTGGGACGGCGGTCGAAGAGGCCCGTGCGCCGGCGGGGACACGTCCGTGGGGGTCGTGGGCGGCTCCACGGTCGGTCCGCTCGTGCGTCCCTACACCATGACCAAGGGGCGCACCAGACCCACCGGCCGGGGCGGACAGCTCGACCTGATCACTCTCGTGGTGGCGGTCTCCGACCGGGAGGAGGACGGCCGGGAGCCCGAGCACGAGGCGATCCTGCGCCTGTGCCGCAGACCCGTCTCCGTCGCGGAGGTCTCCGCCCGGCTCGACATCCCCCTCACCGTCGTCAGGGTTCTCCTGAGTGACCTGCTCGCCGAGGGCGACCTCCGCACCCGGGCGGCCCCGCCCGTGACCGAACTCCCCGAGAAGAAAGTGCTTCAGGCGGTACTCGATGGCATCCGCAGACTCTGATACACAGCCGACAGAGGCGATTCCGCACGCGGTCAAGATCATCGTCGCCGGAGGGTTCGGCGCGGGCAAGACGACCCTGGTCTCCTCGGTCAGCGAGATCGCCCCACTGAGCACCGAGGAGGTCATGACCGAGGCCAGTTACGGGGTGGACGACCTCGGCGGGGTGGAGGAGAAGACCACCACCACCGTGGCCCTGGACTTCGGCCGGATCACGATCGGCACCGACATCGTCCTCTACCTGTTCGGAACCCCCGGCCAGGACCGGTTCTGGTTCATGTGGGAAGAGCTCGCCGCGGGGGCCCTGGGCGCGGTGGTCCTGGCCGACACCCGTCGGCTGGACACCTGCTTCCACGCGGTCGACTTCTTCGAACGCAAGGGCGTGCCCTTCATCGTCGCCGTCAACCGCTTCGAGGGCTCCACCGAGTACTCGGCCGAAGAGGTGCGAGAGGCGCTCGACGTCCCGGAGAACGTTCCGGTGGTGGCGGCCGACGCCCGCGAGCGAAAGTCCAGCAAGGAGGTGTTGGTGGAGCTCGTCACGCACGTACTGCGCAGCCGCCAGGCCGCGATGAGCGGTTGAGATCCGGGGCTGAGGCCTGATGCCGCAGGGCATCCACCGGGTGTACGTTCGGTGGGTGCGCTCGTGAATGTGGTGTTGAACGCTACAATGTCGCGGCAGTGACCTTGGCTCTGATCTGCCCGGATCACCCCATCCGCCTCTCATCTGAATCCCTGGTATGCAAAACTCTGACCGACTTCCCCCGCGCGAACTGCCCAAGCGACGCTCCGGCCGACACCGGAACCCCCTGTCCTTCGACAATTGGTTCGGGACCCCGGCGCTGATCATGGCGGTTCCCGGCACGGCCGAACAGGCCAAGGACGCCGACGGTGAGTCGATCGGTGCCCGGATGGCCGATCTGGTGCGCGCCTATCGCCCCGAAGTGAACATCCGCCACGGACACACCGAGGGTGAGGAAGAGACCCTGGCCGATGCGCTCAACGGTCTGGACGAGGGCGGCGAGCGTCCCCTGGCCGGGGTCGTTGTTCCGCTCGTCACCGCTCCGCACACTGCGGTCTCGGCCGCCGTGGAACGTGCTGTGGCCGACAGCGGTGCCGATGTGCGCATCACCGAGGGCCTGGGACCGCACCCCATGCTGGCCGAGGTCCTGCATCTGCGGCTGGCCGAGTCCGGTTCGGTGCGCGCGGACCGGATGCGTCTCATCAGTGTCGTCGCCCGCAACACGACGATGGCCGACGGGGTCGTCGTCGGTGGTGTGGGCGGCGAGGGCGCCGTGGGTGCGGCCGGTGTGACCGCCGTGCTGCTGGCCGCCCGCCTGGGCGTGACCGTGCTTCCCGCCGACCTGGACGACGAGGAGGCCCTGGAGCGTGTCATCGGCCAGCTGCGCGAAGGAGGCTCGCAGCGCCCGGTCATCGCCCCCAGCGCCCTGGGCCCGGAACTGCCGTGGGAGCGCCTGGAAGCGCTGACGGAGCGGCTCGACGTGCGACTGGGTGATCCGCTGGGCGCCGACAGTCTGCTCGGCAAGATCGCCGCACTCCGGTACGCGGAGATCCTCAACTCCCTCGGGGTGGAGCAGCCGCCCACCGCGGAGGAGCTGCCTGCGCCGGTGGGTTCGCGCCACCGTCCAGATTCCTGACCGGCGACACGCCGACCCGCGAACGACATCGGGGGGCCTGCCACACACACGTGGTAGGCCCCCCGTCGCGTTGTGTGCCCCTCCCACCTGGACAGGAACCTCCCGGTAACACACGTTCCGGCGACTTGCGAGCTTTACGAATGTAACTAGTAGTGATTATTTGACAACGCAAAGCAATGAAACTTCGATAGCCTCAGGCACGACCGAGAGTCGCCGGGGCGTCCGAGGAGGAGTCCGGCACACGCACCGGCTGGAGGGGCCATGCGAAAGAAAGGCGACGTCGCGCCCACGATCCGAGGACAACTCAATCGCATCGTGCTGATCCCGAGCCTGTGCTTCCTTGCCCTGTGGCTCGTGGTCGCGACGGTGGGGACCGTCCAGGCGGTCCAGCTCATGGGCGCGGTGAACCAGGCCAAGGACGGCGCGGAGATCTTCGCCGGCGCTGCGGAGGAGCTGCGGGCCGAACGGCGCCAGGCGCTGGTCCAGCTCGGCTCCGTCGAGAGCGGCGACCGGGCGGCCGTCGAGACCGCCTCTCTGGAGGAGGGGCGGGAGTCCACGGACGAGGCGCTCGAGGAGGCCGTGGCCGCCGCAGCCGACCTCGGAGCGGGATGGGACGGCGAGGTCGACCGCATCGTCACCGATCTGCAGGAGGCGCCCGCCGGTGTGGCCGAACTGCGCCGGGGCATCGACGAGGCCATCCCGAACCGCGAGCGTGTACTGCTCGAGTACGGGGAGATCCTCGACCTGCTCCAGGAGACCGTCACCGCACTGGTGCACGCCACCGACGGGGGAGAGAACCTCTCCGACGCGGTGCTGGCCAGCGACCTGATGAGTGCACGATCGGAGTACTCCGAGGCAGACGCCCTGCTCGCCGGGGTGATCGCCGCCGGGGGGATGAACCATCAGGAGAGCGCCCACTTCACCTACCTGACCGCTTCCTACCGGGACACCCTGGAGGCGGCCGGGGACTCGCTCCACTCCGACATCCGCTCCCAGCACGAGGAGATGATCCGAGACCAGGACTGGGGCAGGGCCGAGGAACTCAGCCGCGATGTGGTCACCCGGCCCCTGTTGATCGAGACCGGGGCCGTCACCGCCACCGGCGAACCCGTCCTCGAACCCAATACCGGCGTCGACGTCTCCGCCGACGACTGGGAAGGGTCCTCCTTCCCTGCGCTGGGCGAACTCGACGCACTCGCCCTCGCACAGACCGAACGCACCGTCGACCTCGCCTGGAGCGCCGCCCTGCTGCGTGTCTCCCTGGGCGTGGCTGCCGCGGGCGCGGTCCTCGTCGCCGGCATGGTCGCCATCGCCGTCGTCGGGCGCTCCTCCCGTCGCCTGACCGGGCGCCTGGCCCGGCTGCGGGGCCAGATCCTCGACCGCGACGACGACCTGCCCGAGATCATCGACCGAGCCCAGCGTGGCGAACGCGTCGAGGTGCAGGACGAACTGCCGCCCCTGGACGAGTGCGGTGAGGACGAGGTCGGACAGGTCGCGGAGGCCTTCGACAGCGCTCAGCTCGCCGCCGTCGAGGCCGCCGTCCGCCAGGCAGAGATCCGGCGGGGTGCCAATCGCGCCTTCCTCGGCGTGGCCTTCCGCAACCAGGCCTTGGTCCAACGGCAACTACGCCTGCTCGACGAGATCGAACACGACGAACAGGACCCCGACGCCCTGCACCGTCTGTTCCAGCTCGACCACCTGGCGACCCGGGGCCGCCGCTACGCCGACAACCTCATCATCCTCGGTGGCGGACAGGCCAACCGCCGCCGGAGCAAGCACCGGCCGCTCGTGGACGTGCTGCGCGCAGCCATCGCCGAGACCGAGGACTTCGGCAGGGTCCGTCTGACCTCCGCGCCGCGCATCCTCATGCACGGCCAGGCCGTCGCCGACGTCGTGCACCTGCTCGCCGAACTCGTCGAGAACGCCACCCAGTTCTCCCCGGCCGAGAGCCACGTCGACGTGAGCTGCTCGCCCGTGGTCGGCGGGCTCGTCGTCGAGGTCGAGGACCGTGGGTTGGGCATGTCCGAACAGGGATACGCCAAGGCCGAACACACCCTGTCCCGTCCTCCGGAGTTCGACGTGATGGCCCTGCCCGAAGACCCGCGTCTGGGCCTGTTCGTCGTCTCCTGCCTCGCCGAGCGCCACGGGGTCCAGGTGTGGCTGCGGCCGTCCCCGTACGGCGGCACACGTGCCACCACCCTCATCCCCGAGTCCGTGCTCGAACCCCCCGAGACCCCGATTCCGGGCATCGAGGCCTCAGGCACCCCGAACCCGGACGGGCGCCGGCAGGAGCTCGACACACCCGCCCCCAGCGGATCGCAGCGTCCCCTGCCCCAACGCACACCCCGGGTCCCCGCGGGGCTCGGCTCCCCGGAGGCGGTTCGCAACCCTGCCGGGACCGGTCCGCAGCGGCCCCTTCCGGGGGACGCGCAGGACACACCCGTGCCCCGGGAACACCCGGAGCCGCACGGCGCGCCCGCACCCGACGGAGGGCGGCCGCCGCTGCCGGTGCGTACCCCGCGCTCCCGGCAACCCGTAGCGCCGCCCGCGCGACCGTCGGGGACCCCGACCACGGGCCGGCACGCGACACCGCCCACCGGGCAGCCCGCAACGCCGCCCCCGGAACGGACCGGGACACCTCCCACGAGTCGGCCCGAAGAACCAGCCGCAGCACAGCCGGGCGGCGACCGGGACTCCGGACCGCTGCCCGGTGTTCCCTACTGGAACGACCCTTCCCACATCTCAGGTCCCCTCGAACCCATGGACCCGCCCACACCCGGCGAGGGCTTCCAAGCGCAAGAACCGAACCCCGCCCCGGGGGACCCTCCGTACGACGGGTCCCCATCCACCGTGCCCGGACACCAGGGGGGTCACCGTGAACGCTGAGAGACAGCAACCGCAGGAGGAGTCCACCGTCGCTCTCACCCGCAGGGCACCGGCGGAACTCGCACCGCCCGAGGGAGAGGAGGAACGGTTCCTGCGTCCCTTCGCCGTGGACGCGGGTGTGAACACCTCCCGCCCCGACGGGCCCGTCGAGCAGCTGGACATGCTCAGCCGGGTCGTGGCCGCCCGCACCCCGGGCCGGTACGAGTGGCTGCGCCCCGAACGCGAGACGATCCTGAACCACGCCGAACGCGCCAGCACGGTCGTCGAACTCACGGCGGAACTGGGTCTTCCGTTGGGGCAGGTCCGCGCCATCGCCGCCGAGATGCTCGCCGAGGGTTCCCTGCAACGCTGCGGTCCCACACGCTCGCTGGGCCATTCCGACCTCCTGCACGCGGTCCTGGTCGGTCTGCGCTCCCTGTGACGCAGGTACCCAGCCCCGGTGGCCCACTGCACAATCGCCGTTGCTAGCGTTCGGCCATGCGCAGCACCGGACACATCGGAGTCATCGGGGCGGGGATCGTGGGTCTGGCCCTGGCCCGGGAGATCGCCCTTCGCACGCCCGGGGGACGGGTCACCGTCCTGGAGAAGGAGGACCGGGTCGCCGCACACCAGAGCGGACGCAACAGCGGCGTCGTGCACGCGGGCCTGTACTACCGGCCCGGGTCGCTCAAGGCCACCCTCTGCCGGCGCGGGGCCGATCTGCTCAAGGAGTACTGCACCGAACACGAATTGCCCTACCGCGAGGCCGGCAAGGTGCTCGTGGCCGCCGACGCCGAGGACGAGGCCCGACTGGAGGAGATCGAACGCCGCGCCAAGGACAACGGTGTTCCCGGCGTGACCCGCCTCGGCCCCGAGGGGCTGCGCGAGATCGAACCCCACACCAGGGGAGTGGCGGGCCTGCACTCGCCCTCGACCGCCATCACCGACTATGCCGCCGTCGCCGAACAGCTCGCCGACGACGTGCGCCGCGCGGGCGGCCTGATCCTGCTCAACACCCCCGTCCTCGACCTGCGCCAGGACCACAGCCGGGTCGAGGTCCTCACCGGCGAGGCCGATGGTGAACGCGCCATCCACCGATTCGACCGCATCGTGGTCTGCGGAGGTCTGCAGACCGACAGCCTCGCCCGTATGGCCGGCGCGCCCGAGGACCCCCGAACCGTCCCCTTCCGCGGCCAGTACCACGAGCTCGTCCCGGAGAGCCGCCACCTCGTCAACGGCCTCGTCTATCCTGTCCCCGACCCCCACCAACCCTTCCTCGGTGTGCATCTGACCCGCCACGTCCACGGTGAGGTCATGGCCGGGCCCAACGCCGTCCTGGCCACTGCGGACGAGGGCTACAGCGGGCGCGACTGGCGTCCACGCGAACTCGCCCGCACTTTGAGATGGCCCGGCACCTGGCGTCTGGCCCGCCGCTACTGGAGCGTGGGCGCCCGCGAGATGCTCGTGTCCGCCTCCACCGCCGCCTTCGCCTCCCAGGCCCGGCGTCTGATCCCCGAGCTCGGGAACGCCGATCTCGTTCCGGCGCCTTCCGGGGTACGCGCCCAAGCGTTGGGACGTGACGGCCGGCTCCTGGACGATTTCCGCGTCGAGACCCACAACCGGGTGGTGTGCGTGCGCAACGCCCCCTCGCCGGCGGCCACCTCGTCCCTGGCGATCGCGGAGTTCCTCGCCGAGGAGTACGGTCTGGCCGAGTGACAGGGCGGTGTGTCGTGCCGGAGTTGTCCACAGGCACGAAAGGCACTCTGGAAAGCGGCCCGGGCAGAGCTCACCATGGGCGTCGTCGGTGCGGGAAGGCCCCGTCACCGTCCACGGGAGGAACCCATGCCCTTGGTCCGCCTGGCCGCATCGGCCCTGGCCTTCGTACTCGCGCTCACGCTCACGGCAGCGGGGGCGGCGCCCCGAGGAGGAACATTGGACGGATTCACCATCGGGCACCTGCCCGCACCCACCGAGGGGACCTCGACCTCCGACTTCACCTACGAGTGGGGTGAGGTCTCCTTCAACAGCCGCGTGTGGGAGAAACGCCTGGAGGACGGCGCCGCACGGGTGGTCCTCCAGGTCCTGGTGATGCGTGGTGACCGCCTGGCCGACCTCGACACCACCCGTGCCTTCCTCACCGAGTACCACGAGCGGGCCGAGGACTGGGCGCTCGCCGAGTTCGACCACGGCGGAGCACCGGGGCTGCACGGGGACGCCGAGGCGTTCTGGGTCCCCGAGACCGGGGTCGCGGTCGAGGTACGCGACCCCTCCGGCCTCGTGGGGACCGACGAGCTCATGGCCGCGGCCCGGGGCATCGCCGCTTCACCCGCCTGAGAGGGCGGGGTCAGCAGCCCTGGAGCACCTCGCGCAGTGCCTGCTCCTCGTCCGGGTCGACCGTCAGGTCCCAGGTGTGCTTGACCTCGATCCAGGAGGCCACGTAGTCGCAGTGGACCTCCTCCGACGGGGGCATCCAATCGGCCGGGTCGGCGTCCCCCTTGGACCGGTTGCTGGAGGCGCTCACCGCCCACAGCTGGGTGCTGTCCAGGTCGTTGGCGAAGCGCTGACGTTCCTCGGTCGTCCACGCGTGGGCACCCGACCTCCAGCCCTCCTTGAGCGCGACCATGTGGTCGATGTCGACGTCCTGTGCGTCGGTGAGGACCTCGTCGTCGTAGCGGCCGTCCCAGCTGCCCGAGACCGGCTGGCAGTCGTCGTCGACCTCGACGTCCTCGCCGTCGCGCTCCAGCACCACCTGCCGGGTCGTGCAGTTGTCCTCGACCCCGCTGTCCCAATGGGGGAACAGCGCCCGGTCGTACCCGGGCGGATCCTCCTCGTCCTCGATACGCAATTGCCCGAGCTGCTCCTGTGCCCGGTCCACGGACGTGTCCGAGGGGGCGCCGCCGGAGGTGTCCCCGGCCGGTCCGTTGCCGAGGTCGATCACACCCGACTGCTGCAACGCCACCACAGCCACCGCAATGACGGCGACGACGGCGCTCAGGGCCGCTGTGGTCCTGGAACGGGGCCGCCGCGAACCGGACCTGCCGCTCCGGAGAGAAGACTTCTTCGACATCTCAAGGGACTCCAACATTGTGTTCCCCGCTCCACGGGGCAGGACGTTCGTGCCCTTCAAGCGTGGCTCACGGCTGGAACCGTACGTGACGGCACCCCTGACCGAGGGCTTCACGCATGGTCGTCCGCGTCGGGGACGACCATCCGCACGCAACCCTCCACGAGCACGTCGAAGCTCGTGTCCACGTCCTCGGGGAGCCCGAACCCGCCGTTGGCCTCCAGATCCACGAACCCGTGCAGCGCGCTGCGCAGCGCCCGTATCACCGGCACACCTCTGCCTTCGGTCACACCGAGGCCCTGCAGTACCTCCGTGAGCACGGACACCGGATCGGGGGAGAGGGGCGCTCTCTCGGTCCCGGAAGGCAACAGCGGTGCGCGCTGCAGCGCCGTGTACCGGCCGGGGCGGGTGTGCGCGAAGTAGCGATAGGCGTGGGCGAACGCCCGCCACGCATCGGCGCCGGAACGTCCGTCGACGGCCTCTCGAAGACAGGCACCGAGTTCCTGGACCCCCGAGCGGGCCACCGCCCGGCGCAGACCGGTGAGGCCCTCCACGTGTTTGTACAGACTCGGCACCGAGACCCCGAATCGCTGAGCGACACCGGACAGGGTCAGTGCGTCGAACCCTTCCTCATCACTGAGCAGCGCGGCTTCGCGGGCCACCCGTTCGGGGGTCACACCGGCTCTAGGCATCGCCTTGCGCCCCGCAGCTCAGCTTCTCCAGGTCCTCGGGCCCGCAAGTCACCGGCATGGGGCCTCTTCCGTCCAGGTCGTGGGTGAGGCATGCCCCTGGTCGGTCGAAATGGCGCATGGTTCTCCTCCGGTCTCGTCCGGCCCCGGGATCGGGCCCACCAAAGAAGTTAATTTCCTTAACCATGTGTGGCAAGGCCCGGGTACGGTGAATGCGCGGTACCACCGCGACCAGGACCGTGCCCGCACCCGATAACGTGGGAGTGAGCGATACCGGGTGAAGGCGCAGCGCTCTTCCTCCCGGAATCACGGCAGATCGGGTTCGACCCGCCTCGCAACAGAAAGCAATACAGTGACCGACATCATCGACGAACTCCAGTGGCGCGGCATGCTCGCGCAGACGACCGACCTTGACGCTCTCCGCAAGGCGCTCGCCGATGGTCCGATCACCCTGTATTGCGGGTTCGACCCCACCGCCGGGAGCCTGCACGTCGGCCACCTCGTCCAGATCGTCACCCTGGCCCGCTTCCAGCAGGCCGGTCACCGTCCCATCGCCCTCGTCGGCGGGGGTACCGGCCTCATCGGCGACCCCAAGCCCAGCGCCGAGCGCCGTCTCAACTCCCGCGAGACGGTGAAGGGATGGGTCGCACAGCTCGGCAGACAGCTCTCGAGTTTCCTGCGCTTCACCCCCGAGGGGGAGACGGAACGGCCCACCGACGCGATCCTGGCCGACAACGCCGACTGGCTCGGAGAGCTCAGCGCGCTCGAACTCATGCGTGATGTCGGCAAGCACTTCAGCATCAACCAGATGCTGGCCCGGGACACCGTCAAGAACCGCCTCGACGGCGACGGCATGAGCTACACCGAGTTCAGCTACGTGCTGCTGCAGTCCTACGACTACGTGCAGCTCTACCGGCGCTACGGGTGCACGCTCCAGACCGGCGGCTCCGACCAGTGGGGCAACATCACCGCGGGCCTGGACCTGGTACGCCGCATGGACGCCAACGAGCCGCACGGCGCCGCGCACGGGCTCACCTTCAACCTGCTCACCAAGGCCGACGGCTCCAAGTTCGGCAAGAGCGAGTCCGGGGGCAACTTCTGGCTCGACCAGGAGCTGACCTCGCCGTACGCCTTCTACCAGTTCTGGTTCAACGCTGATGACCGCGACGTGGTCCGGTTTCTCAAGACCTTCAGTTTCCGCTCCCGCGAGGAGATCGAGGAGCTGGAGCGCCAGACCCAGGAGCGTCCGCAGGCCCGCGCCGCCCAGCGTGCTCTGGCCGAGGAGCTCACCACGCTGGTGCACGGCGAGGAGGAGTGCCGCAAGGTCGTCGACGCGAGCCTGGCCCTCTTCGGCCGCGCCGACCTGAGTGAACTGGACGGGCGCACACTCGAGGCGGCGCTCTCGGAAGTGCCCAAGGTCGAGACCGAGGTCCCGGTCGGGGAACTGCCCGGTGTGGTCGACCTCTTCACCGAGAGCGGCCTGACCCCCAGCAAGTCGGCGGCCCGCCGCGCGATCAAGGAGGGCGGGGCCTACGTCAACAACGTGAAGGTCACCGAGGAGGACGCCGTCGTCGCTGCCGGGGACCTGCTCGCGGAACGGTACGTCGTCCTGCGCAAGGGCAAGCGCAACATCGGCGGAGTCATCCTCCGGGGCTGAACCCACGGCGGTGAAGCGGGGCGGCCACCCACTGCCGGTGGCCGCCCCTCGGCGTTCCCACAGGTTCTGCCGGCCTGGGGGACCCTTGATCCCGGCCGAGCCCGACGGATAGACTCCTTCCGGACAAAGAAGCCGACGTGGACGCGCGGGCGACCTGTTCGAACGCGCACACGAGGGGCCGACAAGCCGCCCGGACGGGGCGCCCAGGTCCCGGATCGCCGATGACAGCGAGGGTCCGGGGTCTGGTTTGACGTCTGTCGAGGGCCTGCGTAGACTCTTTTGCGTCGCTGTGGGGCGGCGAGCCACCCGAAGGGTCGGTTCGGTTCCGGGCCACAAGCAATGACGATC
>NZ_ANBE01000027.1 GCF_000341145.1 Nocardiopsis xinjiangensis YIM 90004 | reverse complement strand
TCCACCGCACCCCTTCAGAAGTGGGGTGTTGCAACGACCACTAGAACCCAAGCTGCTCCGGGGGTTTCTTCGTGTCAGGGCCTGCGCAGGTCGATGTTCTTGCAACGAACAAAAACCGGCGCGACCTCTGGTGCCGACTCGGAGGGTCCGTTACTGTGACTCTTTATTAGGAAAGTTTCCTAATAGATGTCCCTTCACCCCCCCGCCGAAGGAGTACCCCTCCCGTGGCCACCGACATCGCGGCTACCCCCCAGTCGCCCGACCCCGGGGGCGGCGCCACGGCCGCACGGGACGACGGGGCCGGCATCACGCCGCTGCGCCGGATCTGGTCGAACTACGTGTTCGTGAAGGTCCGCAAGGCCCTCGTCGTCGTGTTCGTCGTCGCCAACGTGACCTTCTTCCTGGGCCGGGCCATGCCGGGCGACCCCATCGACGTCATGGCCGGCCGCCTCACCCAGGGCGGCATGTCCATGGACGAGGCACGCGCGATCGCGGCCAACTCCCTGGCCTACGATCCCGACGCCCCGCTCTGGAGCCAGTGGTGGGAGTTCATCTCCGGCCTGGCCACCCTCGACATGGGCAACACCATCAACCGGCCGGGACAGAGTGTGGCCGAGGCCGTCACCGCCTACCTGCCCTGGACCATGTTCAGCATCGGGGTCGGCACCCTCCTGGCCATCACCATCGGTCTGGCCCTGGGAATGGTCATGGCCTACTGGCGCAACCGCGTCCTCGACCACGTCCTCAGCGTCTTGGCCTCCGTGCTCGGGGCGGTCCCCAACTACCTCATCGCGATGCTGCTGGTCATCGGCGGCGGCATGTACCTGGGCTGGTTCGACCCCATCGAACTGCGCGGCACCCTCAGCCCCGGCGTGCAGCCCGGGTTCACCGCGGAGTTCCTCGGCGACGCCCTTTACCACGCCGCCCTGCCGATCTTCACCTACGTGCTCGCCATCATCGGCACCTGGATGCTCGTCATGAAGGCCTCCACCACCGAGGTGCTCGGCGAGGACTACGTCACCGTCGCCCGTGCCCGCGGGCTGCGCGACCACCGCATCGCCTTCTCCTACGTCGGCCGCAACGCCGTGCTCCCGCTGGTCGCGCAGATCGCCATCTCCTTCGGAACCCTCGTGGGCGGCGCGATCTTCGTCGAACAGGTCCTGGTCTACAAGGGCGTGGGCGGGTTGCTCCTGGACGCCGTCAACTACCGCGACTACCCGCTCCTTCAGGGGCTGCTGATCATCATCACCTCCTGTGTGGTGATCGCCAACCTCGTCGCGGACCTGCTCTACAGCCGTCTCGACCCGCGCATCCGCACCTGAGGGGCACCAGCATGGCCGTCACCACCACCGCCCCCGCCGCCGGCGTGTGGGGCACCATCTGGCAGGGGGTGACCCGCAGCACCAGCGGGCTCATCGGGCTCTGCCTGGTCCTGAGCGTCCTGGCCTTCGCCTTCGCGGGGCCCTACTTCATCGACCCGCACAACCCCACCGACACCACCGCCATCTGGGGCCCCATCAGCTCCGAGCACTGGCTGGGCACCAACCACGAGGGCAAGGACACCTTCGTCCAGCTCGTGCTGGGCGGACGCGAACCCATCTGGGTGGGGGTCGCCGCAGCCCTCATCACCGTCGCCATCGCCGTCGTCCTCGGCGGGATCGCCGGGTACGTGCGCGGACGGGTCGACCACGTCCTGCTCCAGCTCACCGACATCACGATGACCGTCCCGTTCATCGTGCTGATGCTGGTCGTCGCGTCCTTCTACCGCACCTCCTCGCCCCTGATGGTCTCCTTCATCATCGGGCTCGTGACCTGGCCCTTCCTCATGCGCTCGATCCGCGCGCAGGTACTGACCCTCAAAGAACGCGAGTTCGTGGAGGCCGCCCGCCTGCAGGATCTGGGCACCGCACGCATCCTCTTCGTCGAGGTGCTGCCCAACATGGCGGGCTACATCTTCATCAACTTCATCATCGCCATCACCAACGCGATCTACGCCGTCGTCGGCATGTACCTGCTCGGGCTGCTGCCCAGCACCGCCGACAACTGGGGCCTGATGATCCAGCAGGCCTGGGACAACAACGCCTTCCTGCTGCCCTCGGCAGCGCCCTTCCTCGTCGCACCGATGGTGATGATCATGCTCTTCCAGATCGGCCTGGTCACCATGACCCGGTCCCTGGAACAGGCCCTCGACCCCCGACTCCGGGACAGGTGAGCCCCGTGACCCACCCAGCCCCCGCCGACCCTTCCTCCCCCGACGGACCCCTGCTGTCCGTGCGCGGCGTCGACGTCGGATACCGCACCGGACGCCGCACGCAGCTCACCGCGGTCCACGAGGCCACCTTCGACCTGTACCCGGGCCAGTCCATGGCCCTGGTCGGCGAGTCCGGCTGCGGCAAGACCACCCTCGGCCTCGGTCTCCTGCGCCTGTTGCCCCGCACCGGAACGGTCTCCGCCGGGAACATCCTCTTCCGCCGCAAGAGCGGGGACGTGGTCGACCTGCGCGGTCTGGCCGAGCAGGACCTGCGCCGGTTCCGATGGAACGAGGCGGCCATGGTCTTCCAAGGGGCCATGAACGCCTTCAACCCGGTCCTGCGCATCGAGGAGCACTTCCTCGACACCTTCCGAGCCCACGAAAGCCGCACCCGCCGCCGAGATCTCCTCGAGCGCTCCGCCGAACTACTGGCCATGGTCCGTCTGGACCCGGCCCGGGTGCTGCCCAGTTACCCCCACGAACTCTCCGGCGGCATGCGCCAGCGCGCCCTCATCGCCCTGGCCCTGGCGCTGCGCCCCCAACTGCTGATCCTGGACGAGCCCACGACCGCTCTCGACGTCCTCACCCAGCGCTCCGTCGTCGAACAGCTCACCGAACTGCGTGAGCGCCTGCGGTTCGCGATGGTCTTCATCACCCACGACCTCGGCCTGGCCGCCGAGCTCGCCGACCGTGTCGGAACCATGTACGCCGGGCGCCTCATCGAGACCGGCACCACCAGGGACATCTTCCACCGCTCCCGCCACCCCTACACCTCGGCGCTCATCAGCTCCGTGCCACCGGTCGTGGGCGAACTGGCCGTGCCCGAACCCCTGACCGGCGGCCCGCCCGGGATCGACGCACTGCCCCCGGGATGCTCCTTCGCGCCCCGCTGTCCCCGGGTGATCGACGGGTGCACCACCACCCGCCCCGAACTGCGGCTCCTGCACGCCAGGGACGAAGGGCTCAGCCACGCCGCCGCCTGCCTGCGCTCCGACGACACCGAACTCTCCACCGAGGGGGCCACCCGTGATTGATCCGGCCGCGCCGACCGAGACCGGCGGCCGCTCCACCGATCCCGCCCCGGACGCAGCGGGCGACGATCCCGGAACCGCCCCGCCCGTGCTCAGCCTGCGCGGCGCCCGCCAGGTCTTCTCCACCCCGCGCGGCGACGTACCCGCCGTTGCCGGCGTGGACCTGGACGTGCGCCCCGGGCAGGTCCTGTGCCTGGTGGGCGAGTCCGGCTGCGGCAAGACCACCACCGCACGGATGGCCGCGGGCCTGGCCGAGCCCGCCGGGGGAGAGGTGCTCTACCACGGCACCGACCTGCGCGGACTCGACAAACGGGCGCGCGCCGGCTTCCGCCGTTCGGTCCAGTACATCCACCAGGACCCCTACGCCTCCCTCAACCCTGTGCGCACCGTGCAGTCCACCCTCACCGCGGGCCTGCGCCGCCACGGCCTGGTCAAGGACGGCGACCAGGCACGCCGAGCCGCGACCGCCCTGCTGGAGCGGGTCGACCTCGTTCCCGCCGAGGACCACCTCGACAAGTACCCGCACCAGATGTCGGGCGGCCAGCGCCAGCGCGTGGCCGTCGCCCGGGCCCTGGCCATGGACCCGGAGGTGATCATCGCCGACGAGTCCACCTCGATGCTCGACGTGTCCATCCGGGTCAGCCTGCTCAACACCCTCGGGGCGCTGCGCGACGACCTCGGGGTCGGGTTCCTGTTCATCACCCACGACCTGGCTGTGGCCAAGTACTTCGCCTGGGACGGCGAGATCGCGGTCATGTACCTGGGCAAGGTCGTCGAGCAGGGCCCTGCCCCCGAGATCGTCAACGACCCCCGCCACCCCTACACGCGGGCCCTGGTATCGGCGGTGTGCGAACCCGACCCCGACCTGGCACGCACCAAGGAACGGGTCCGTCTGCGCGGCGCCGACATCCCCGACCCGACCGACCTGCCGCCCGGGTGCGACTTCCATCCCCGCTGCCCCCTGTACGAGCAGGGGCGCTGCGACACCGAGCGGCCCCCGCTGGTCGGTTCCCGGGGCCCTCGCCTCCTGGCCTGCCACGTCGTGAACGGGGCGGGGTGAGCGGTGTGCTCCTCATCGGCCGTTTCGGTCTGGCCGTCGGGGCGCTGTTGGTGGTCACCAGCGCGCTCACGGCGGCCGTCCATCCCCCCGGCACGGCCGAGTCCGTGATCAGTGTCCTCACCGTCGGCATCGGCGTGCTGGTTCTCGTCCTCGGTCTGCTTGCCCTCCTCCTCGAAAGGAAGCGCCACCAATGACCTCCGCCCCCCGACAGAACGCGTTCCTCCACGACCTGAGCCGGCGCCGTCTGCTGCGCGCGGTGGGGTTCGGTGCCGCCGGTGCGGCCGGTGCCGGGCTCCTGACCTCGTGCGCGGGCGGTGACGCCTCCGGTGACGGGCCGACCCGGTTCAACGGGGTCTTCGACTTCGACCTCGACTCCCAGACCCGCAACGTGCACACCGAGGACGGCGCCCTGCTGCTCAACTCCGTGTACAAGGACCTCTTCCTGTGCACGGGCGCGATGTTCAACTGGGCCTCCCACGAATGGGACCACTTGCTCCTGGAGGGCCACGAGTGGGACGGCGACGACCTGCTCGTCGCTCTCGAACCCGGTCTGCGTTGGAGCGACGGGGAGGAGCTCGACGCCGACGACATGATGTACAGCTACGCCATGCGGATCCTGGAGGCCCCGCCGTGGGGTTTCGGGTTCCCGCAGGTGCAGGAGATCGAGAAGGTCGACGGCCTCACCGTGCGTCTGGGTTTCGATGATCCCTTCGAGAACATCGAGCGCAGCATCCTCAAGCACCGTATCGTCTCCAAGAGCACCTACGCCGACCTGGGGGAGCGGGCCCTGGCCCTGGTCCAGGACGGGGTGCGCCAGGGCGACGACGAGCACACCGAGTGGAACGCCGAGTACATCGAGTTCGCCCCGGAGGGGATCGTCTGCAGCGGGCCGTACAAGTTCGACGAGGCCCGGATGTCGGACGCGCGTATCACCTTGGTGCGCAACGAGGACGGCTATCAGGGCACTGAGGTCAACTTCGACGAGGTCGTCGTGCACAAGGGCGACAACCGGCAGTCCGCGCTGCTGGTGCAGCAGGGCGAGGTGGACTACTCGACCCTGGCTCCTTCGGCCGCCGACCAGCGGGCCTTCCAGGAGGTGGAGGGGTTCACCTGGATCGAGCACGCCGGGTACGACGGCGTGGGCCTGATGTTCAACTACGCGGCCAAACCCGAGCTCGAGGACGTGCGGGTGCGCAAGGCCCTGGCCCACGTCCTGGACGGCGAGCAGATCGGCCAGGTGGCCCGGGGCGAGGGTTATCACCGCATCGAGTACTACGCGGGCCTGGTCGACCGGCAGGCGGAAGAGATCATGTCGGCCGAGGAGCTGGCGGAGTTCGAGACCTACGGACAGGACCTGCAGAAGGCGGAGGAGCTGTTGGAGGAGGCCGGTTGGACGAAGGAGGGCGGGTCCTGGCTCCTGCCCGACGGGTCTGCGGCCGAGTTCGAGGTCATCGGGGTGGCCGGCTGGAACGACTTCGAACTCACCGCGACCCAGGTCGAGGAGGCCTGGAACGGTTTCGGGATCAGTACCACGGCCCGCAATGTGCCCAAGGACAACCCGTGGGGCATCTGGGGCGCGGGTGACTTCGAGGTGGCGGTGCGCCATTGGGGCAACCCCGAGCAGCCCGATCACTGGGGTGCCTTCCAGATGAACTTCCTGACCGAGAACGACCCGGGCGGTGAGGCCCCGGGACAGTCCTTCGAGCTGCAGGTGGAGAGTCCTTCACGGGGAGAGGTCGATCTGGAGGAGCTGGTGGCGACCGCGCAGCGGGGTGGAACGGAGGAGGAGCGTACCGAGGCGCTCAGGACGATGATGATCGTCTTCAACGAGCTGCTGCCGCGCGTGCCGATCTGGGGGTACACCTATCTGTCGCCCGCGGTCGAAGGGGTGCGGGTGGAGTCCTTCGCCGAGGACCACCCGGCCGACCAGAACGAGCAGTACCAGGACAACCACGTGATCCTGCAGCTCATCCAGGGGGACCTCCGTCCTGTGCAGGAGTGATGTGGAATTTTCGGGCAGGGGCAGCCTGTGATCCCGGCGGGTGCCCCTGTCTTCTTGTGTTCATAATCTCCTCCGTCCGGACGGTTGTTTTGCCGTTCCGGAGGCTCAGAATCGAGAAGTAACCACAGGAACAAAACGGGCATACTCGTACAAATCACTCTAAAGTCAGTGTACTGATCTGCCTCAGTGACAGGCGTTCCCGCATGTCAGGGCAGGAACGCTGAACCTCTTCCCGAGGGATCTCCGATTCCTCTGCCAAGGCGGTCCGGCTTTGTTAGTCTGGCGAACCGAACGACGGTTCTCGGTGTAAGTACAGGAATTGTGCGGGGTATGGATACTTGTCTGATGTCCGGCTCACACGGCCGGGTCGGCACCCGCTTCTTCCGTGCACGCACCTCCCGGGCCCGTCGCGGCGTTCCCCCGGCGAGCGGGGCGCCCGGTCGAGACGGGGGACCGANGGGGGCCCCCCGCCGACCCGCCCACCCGAGTCGAGGAGACGAGATCGTGGCACAGGCGAAGTCACCGCACGACGGCGACGACCCCCTCCTGCCCCGGACGGCGTCGACGGGGGGCGGACAGGAAATCAGGCGAGAGGGACGGCTGCGCCGGGCCATCTCGCGGATGGTCAGAGCGTACGAACCCCCGGAGACCGAACAAGGATTTCCCGTGCATCAGCCCGTGCATCGGCACTCGCAGAATCCAGACGGACACCCGTCCGGGACCAGTGGCGAAGGCGCCACGGCCCCCCGCTCCGGCTCCGCGGAGGACGGTCACCGGCCCTCTGCCCCGGCGAGTGCGCCCCACTCCCACACGATCCCGCGCGCCGATGTCGACGATGTCGACGACGGCACCGCGCAGGTCGGTACCTGGCGCGGGGTCGGACTCGACGAGTCCGAGCCGCGCAGCCCGCAGCCCCCTGTCACGACGACGGACACCATGACCGATACTCCCTTCTCGTCAGAGAACGCCGAGCCCAACGACCGCCACGGGCAGCCGCCGCAGGGATGGGGCGAGGAGCACCACCGCCCCATGCCCCCGCCGCCCCCGTATCCCGGGCAGTACCCGGCCCCGCACGGGTACGCGCCGCAGCCCCCCGCGCCGCCTCAGCCGCCCCACGACCCCTACTACTACGCCCGGCAGCCTGCGGGCCACGGCCACCAGCCCCCGCAGACCCAGGCGCCGCCGCAGGGCTACGGATACCCGCAGCAGGAGGAGTACCCGGCCCCGCCGCAGCCCTACCCGCCGCACCAGGGCTACGGGTACCCCCCGCAGGGTTACGGATACCCGCAGCGGGGAGAGCACCCGGCCCCGCCGCAGCCCTACCCGCCGCACCAGGGCTACGGGTACCCCCCGCAGGGTTACGGATACCCGCAGCGGGGAGAGCACCCGGCCCCGCCGCAGCCCTACCCGCCGCAGCCGATGCCGGCCCAGCAGAACCCCTGGCCGGTGCCCTACCAGCAGCCGGGCTCCCTCCAACCGAGCCAGCCGGTGATGTACCCGGGCCCCTTCGGGCAGCCGGTCCAGCACATCATCGTCTTCACCCCCGGCCAGCAGCCGCAGGTCATCACCGCCGACGCCGTCGCCTCCACGCTCGTGCCCGAACGCACCGAGTCCGACCGGCGCGACGACGGCAGCACCGACCGTACGCTCACCACCGCCGACCCCGCCGAGGGCGATGCCGACGATGGGCCGGGTGAGGAAGCCGCCACCGGGGCCCCCGCCCCGGAGGAGCCCACCGGGACCGCGCAGCAGCCGGCCACCCGGTCCGACGACGGGACCCGGCCCGAGCAGAAGGAGGACCAGGCCCCTGCCCCGCGCTTCGGGTCCGACCCCGACCTGCTCAACGAGGCCCTGGCCGGCCTGGCCATGCGCGACCTGTCCCTGGTGGACGCCCTGCTGGAGATGATCGAGGGACTGGAGACCGAGGCCCAGGACCCCGACCTGCTCGACAAGCTCTTCCTGATCGACAACTACGCGACCCGTATGCGACGCAACGGGGAGAACTTCCTGGTGCTCACCGGTCACGACGGCGGCGAGTCAGACGCCCACGACGAGATCGTCCCTCTGCTCGACGTCGCCCGTGCCGCGAGCTCCGAGATCAAGGACTACCCCAGGGTCCGCCTGGGCACTCTGCCGCAGACCTCGGTCACCGGTCTGGCAGCCGACGACATCAGCCACCTCCTCGCGGAACTGCTGGACAACGCCACCGCCAACTCACCGGAGCACGCGCCGGTCACGATCAGCGCCCAAGAGATGGACGACGGCCGGCTCATGATCATCGTCGAGGACGAGGGCGTGGGGATTCCCGACCGCCAGCTCGCCGACCTCAACGACCGCCTCAGCGGCGAACCGGTCCTGGACGACGAGGTCCTGCGCCACATGGGCCTGTACGTGGCCAGCCGGATCGCCCACAAGCACGGACTCGAGACCCGTCTGGAGCCCCGCTCCTACCGCGGGGTCAGCGCCTACGCCATCATTCCGAAGGACCTGCTGCGCGTAGCCACCCCTCGAACCATGAGTGCCGAGCGCGCTCCCTCCACCTCCTCGCCGGTCGCACCGGTGGTGCCCATGAAACCCACGGGACCGGTCCCGCAGCAGCCCGCCGAAGGGGCCGAACAGGCCGAGAGCGGAACCTCGGCGGTCACTTCCGCAGGGCTGCCCCGGCGCAGCGCCACCCCGCACGGTTCGCCGCTGCGGATGATGCCGCACCCCGGAAACGCTTCCGACACCCCGCCCTCCGCCAGGGAGGACACCCCTCCCAAGCTCACCGGGGAGGCCCGGGCCGAGCAGATCCGCGACGAGCTGGGCGACTTCCTGGACGGGGAGCGTGCCGCCCGCGACGGAGAGGAATTCGAAGGCGGCGGCGAGTGAGTACCAGGTCCGCCGAAGCATCCCGGGTGTGCGAGCACACCCCGACCCCCATCGAGAACGACACTCGGCCGAGGACAGGTAGAGCACACCGATGACTGAACCCGTAAACGACAGCGTTGAGAACTTCTCCTGGATCATCGATCGGTTCGTCCGGGACGTACGCGGTGTGGAGCACGCCGTCGTCGTCTCCTCCGACGGGCTGGTCCTGACGCATTCCAGCGACTTCCCCGAGGAGCACGCCGAACAGCTCGCCGCTATCGCCAGTGGACTGCACAGCCTTGCGGTGGGCGGGGCCGGACTCTTCCAGCGGGGTGAGTGCGAGCAGCTGCTGGTGCGTTTCAACCACGGGCACCTGTTCATCATGGCGATCAGTGACGGCTCCTGCATGGCCGTGCTCACCGCCCCCGGGACCGAGTTGAAGATCGTCGGTTTCCAGATGGCCAAGCTCGTGGAGAACGTCGCGCACGTGCTCACTCCGCAGCTGCGCTCGCAGCTGCGCGAAGTCATTCAGAACTGACGACCGTGGCCCGCGAGGCTTGGCAGGAATGAGGTTGCCGCGGCTATGAGCTTCCGCAGGCGAAGGAGTAACCGTGTACGGCCCTTCACTTTCACGGGTGGGCGTACGCGGTCAAGGCATCCGCTGATGGTGCAGACCCTGGTTTCGACGTCCGAGCCTGGGCAGGAGCCTCCTGGCACCCTCATGCCGGAGTCGATCAACATCTACAAACTGTGCCGGGAAACGAGGTCGCTCGCCGAAGTATCGGCCGAGCTGAACGTTCCCCTCGGTGTGACACAGGTTCTGGTCAGTGACCTGGCTGAGCAGGATCTGGTCTACATCCACCCGACCATCACCGGCAGCAGTCCGTCCGAAAACCAGGTTCTGGAGAGGGCTCTTCGTGGTCTCGAACGACTTTTCCAGTGACAAGCGGTCCAATCGTAAGAAGATGTCGAGCAAGATCGTCATCGCCGGGGGCTTCGGCGCCGGCAAGACGACCTTGGTGCGCTCGGTGTCGGAGATTCCGCCCGTCACGACCGAAGCGATCATGACCGAGGCCAGCGTGCCGCACGACGACACCTCGGTCACCCCGGACAAGACGACCACCACCGTCGCGATGGACTTCGGTCGCATCACGATCGACGACGAGCTGGTCATGTACATGTTCGGTACACCCGGCCAGGCGCGGTTCTGGTTCATGTGGGACGACCTCGTCCGCGGGGCGGTGGGAGCGGTGGTCGTGGTCGACTGCCGCCGGCTCGCCGACTCCTTCGACGCGGTCGACTACTTCGAGACCAACAAGCGCATCCCCTACATCGTGGCGCTCAACAAGTTCGAGGGCCAGCTCGATTACACGTCCGATCAGGTCAGGGAGGCTCTGGAGGTCAGTCCCGAGGTGCCGATCATCGACTTCGACGCGCGCAACCGCCTCTCCGGCGGCGAGGTGCTCAAGACCCTGCTCCGATACGCCTTGGAGCACAACCGCACGAGCGAACCCGTCGCCTGACGGGCGGAACCGGAGCTCCCCCTGACCCCGTAGGTTTCCAGGAAAGTAAGCGACACATGCGCAAGATCCTTATCGTCGGCGCGGGCCACGCCGGCCTGCATCTGGCCCACGGGCTCCTGAGCCATGGCTACGACGTCACGGTGATCACTGGGCAGTCCTCGCAGGAGATCCGGACCGCCAAACCTTCCATCTCCCAGTGGACCTATCCCACCGCGTTGGAGCACGAGCGCGCCCTCGACCTCGACTTCTGGAGCGCGCTGTCCCCTCAGGTGCGCGAGCAGAAGCTCTTTTTGGTTCCTCAGGGAGGCGAGCCGATGAGCCTGGTGGGCAACGCCAGCGCGGGCAACGGCTACGTCGTCTCGGTGGACCGCCGGGTGAAGATGGCCGACTGGCTGGAGTCGTTCGAGGACCGTGGTGGCAAGGTCGTCATCCACGGGGTCACCGTCACCGACCTCGACTACTTCTCCAGGATGTTCGACCTGGTCATCGTTGCGGTCGGGCACGGCGAGCTCGGGCAGCTCTTCGACCACGACACCAGCCGTTTCAGCGGTACGCGCCCGCGTGCGCTCGCCCAGGCCTACGTGTACGACTTGTGGCCGGATCCGGGGGAATCGGAGAACATCGGGTGGGTCGCGGCGACACACGGTGCGGGCAACATCCTCACGTTCCCTGTCCTCACGCAGGAAGGGCCGGCCCACAACCTGCTCATGGTGGACAAGAAGGGCGGGCCGATGGATGCCTGGCCCGACCGTCCCGGCCCCGAGGAACAGTTGCGTCGCATGAAGGACCTGCTGCGCAAACATCTTCCGCAGTTCTTCGAGCGGGTCAAGGACGCCGTTCTGGTGGACGGGCCCAGCACCCGGGTCGATGATCTGAACCCCCAGGTGCGCAACCCCGTGGGGCGTCTGCCCTCGGGCGGGCTGGTCCTGGGCATGGCCGACGTCGTGGTCACCATGGACCCCTTCGTGGCGCAGTCCTGGAACAACTCGACGCGGTGTGCCGAGTCCTACTTGGAGAGCATCCGTGAGCACGGTGATGGCCCGTTCGACGAGACCTTCCTGGTCAATACGTTCGACCGTTTCTGGGAATTCGGTCACCACAACCAACAGTGGGCGGAATTCGTCTCCACGATGTGGGAGGGGCAAACCCCTGACTTCATCACCAATGTGATGATGGCGGCAACGCAGTACCGGGAGATCGCCGACCGCTGGATCCAAGGCTGGGACGACCCGACCGACTACAAGAACTGGCTCTTCGACCCCGATGAGGCCCAGAAGTACCTTGCTGAAGTGAAGGCACGGTACGGCGACTGATTCGAGTCGGCCCGTACGGCGCCCGGTGCCCCTGGGGCACCGGGCTTGTCGTGTTACACGTGAACATTTGGTTTCGTCGCCACAGGTAACAGCGCTGGAGGGGAACCGAAACCTCTCTTTCCGTTGTCACACAGGTGAGTGGACGGCTACAATCCTTCGATTGATGCCCCTTCGAGTAACATTGTGACGCATGAGCTCAGTGTTGTATTTGTCGTGGTTTCCCCTGAAATGAAGATCGGTCACCCGCCGGCCGCCCAACGCTTCGGAGGGTTTGTCGTGTACTCTCACCCAGCGCCACCACTCAGCGGCCCCACACCGTGTTCGGTCGATCTCTTCCGCAGCACGGAAGGGCACGGTTGCCGTCGTCCCTTCCCCGGGCTCCACACGTGCATCTGCACGCGCGTGAGCGGAGGACGGCCGTGACCAACGCCGAGCACACTCCCGGTGCCCAGGCAGGGGCCGACGCCCCCGTCGCCGTGGTGGGCATCTCCTGCCGCCTGCCCGGGGTCTCCACCCCCGATGCGTTCTGGCGCCTGCTCTGCGAGGGGCGCGAATCGATCGCGCCGCCCCCCGAGCGGCTGGGTGAGCCTTCCCCCGAACGCGGCCCGCGCTGGGGCGGTTACCTCGACAGGGTGGAGGACTTCGACGCCGCCTTCTTCGGTATCTCCCCGCGCGAGGCCCTGGCCATGGACCCGCAGCAGCGGCTCATGCTGGAGCTGAGCTGGGAAGCGGTGGAGAACGCCCGCACCGCCCCCGAGACCCTGCGCGGCACGAACACCGGCGTGTTCACCGGCGCGGTCTCCTCCGAGTACGAGCGCCTGCTGGCCGGGTCGGCCACCCACCACACCCACACCGGCACCCAGCGCGGCATGATCGCCAACCGGGTCTCCTACACCTTCGGTCTCGGCGGACCCAGCTTCACCGTCGACAGCGGCCAGTCCTCCTCGCTGGTGAGCGTGCACATGGCCATGGAGAGCCTGCGTCGCGGTGAGTGCGACCAGGCCCTGGCCGGCGGGGTCAACCTCATCCTCACCCCTGAGGGCACCGAGAACGTCGAGCTCTTCGGCGGCCTGTCTCCCGACGCCCACTGCTACACCTTCGACTCCCGCGCCAACGGTTATGTACGCGGCGAGGGCGGCGCCGTGGTCGTCCTCAAACCCCTCGAGCGCGCCCTCGCCGACGGGGACCGGGTGCACGCCGTCCTGCGCGGAGGAGCGGTCAACAACTCCGGGCAGACCTCCTACCTCGCCCGCCCCGACACCGAGGGCCAGACCGGGGTCGTACGGGCAGCCCACCGGCGCTCCGCCGTCGAACCCGAGCAGGTCGGCTACGTCGAGCTGCACGGCACCGGTACCCCCGCCGGCGACCCGGTCGAGGCCTGCGCGCTCGGCGAGGTCTTCTCGCCCGCCCGGGAGGAGGCGCTGCGGGTCGGTTCGGTCAAGACCAACATCGGCCACCTGGAGGGCGCCGCCGGGATCGTGGGCCTGCTCAAGGTCGTGCTGAGCCTCTCGCACGGCCAGCTGCCGCCCACCCGCAACTTCGCCGAGCCCAACCCCGACATCGACCTGGAGGACCTGCGCCTGCACCCGCAGGTGGAACGCGAGGCCTGGCCGACCGAGCGCCCCCTGGCCGGGGTGTCCTCCTTCGGCATGGGCGGCACCAACTGCCACCTCGTGCTGGGCCCGCCCCCGCCGCAATCACCCGAGCAGGCCGGACCCGGCCTGGGGGAGAACGCCCTGGACCCGGTCCCGTGGGTGCTCTCGGCCCGTTCCGAGGCGGCCCTGCGCGCCCAGGCCTCGGTCCTGCACTCCTACGTCTCCCAGCGGTCGGGTCTGCGGGCCGAGGACGTCGGCTACTCGCTGGCGACCACCCGCTCGACGATGGAGCACCGCGCGGTCATCCTCGCCCCGGGCGAGAGCGGCACCCGCGAGCTCGACTCCGTGCGTCCCAGCGGACCGGCCCAGGTCCACGAGGCCGGCCCCGTCATGGTCTTCCCCGGCCAGGGCGGCCAGTGGGAGGGCATGGCCCGCGAGCTGATCGACTCCCGCGGCCCCCTGTCGCAGGTCTTCACCGCGCGCCTGCGCGAGTGCGAACGCGCCCTGGCCCCCTACGTCGACTGGTCCTTGGTGCGTGTGCTGCGCGGGGAGGCCGACAGCCCCGCCTGCACCGGCCCCGACGCGCCCGTGGACGTCGTCCAGCCCGTGCTGTGGTCCGTCATGGTCTCCCTGGCCCGGGTGTGGGAGACCATGGGGGTGCGTCCTGCCGCCGTGATCGGGCACTCCCAGGGTGAGATCGCCGCTGCCTGCGTGGCCGGTGTACTGAGCCTGGACGAGGCCGCCCGGGTGGCGGCCCAGCGCAGCCAGGCCCTGACCGAGCTCGCAGGCACCGGCGGGATGGCCTCGCTGGGGATGTCGCGCCGACGCGCCGAGGAGCTCGTCTCCCGCGTCGACGACCTGTACCTGGCCGCCGTCAACGGGCCCGAGTCGGTCATCGTCTCCGGCAGCCCCGAGGCGGTGCGCCGCGCCGTGGGCCACTGTGTCGACAACGGACTGCACGGCGCCCTGGTGGACGTGGACTACGCCTCCCACTCCGGGCACGTCGACCGCATCCGCGACGGCCTGCTCGAGCGCCTGCAGGGACTGGACCCGCAGCCGGGCCGGGTGCCGCTGCTGTCCACCCTCACCGGCGAGCCGCTGGGGGGCGAGGGCCCCGCCATGGACGGCCGTTACTGGTACCTGAGCCTGCGCGGGACCGTACGCTTCGCCCAGGCCGTCTCTGCTGCGGTCGAGGCCGGGCACACCGCCTTCATCGAGGTCGGACCGCATCCGGTGCTCTACCACGGGATCCGCCACACCCTGGAGGAGGCCGGGGTCGAGGGTGCCGTCATGGCCACCCTGCGCCGCGGCCAGGGCGACCAGGGCCGGCTCCTCACCGCCGCCGCCGAGGCGCACACCTCCGGCCTGGACGTGGACTGGGGCACCCTCCTGCGAGGCGCCGGGGCGCGCCGGGTCGACCTGCCCACCTACCCGTTCCAGCGCGCCCGGTACTGGCCCGAGAAGAGCCCTGCCGCCCCGGCCGCCGCACCCGCGCCGCGGGCCGAGGCGCCGCAGCCGTCCGCCGGCGCGGGCACGGCCACCGTGGACGCCCTCGGGCTGGTGCGCTCCCTCGGCGCACGGACCCTCGAGGTGGAGGCCCTCACCGAGGCCGACGACAGCCGGGCCTTCCGCGACCTGGGTTTCGACTCGATCATGCTCATGGAGCTGGCCGACCTGATCGAGGACGAGACCGGGTACCGGCTCGAGGACACCGACCTGTTCGACCTGCCCACACCGAGCGAGCTCGCCGCCTTCCTCACCGAGCAGCTCGGTGAGGGCGCCGCCGGTCTGGCCGCGCCCACCGCCCCGGCCCGCACCGCCCCGGCCACGCTGCCGGCATCCGCGCCCGTGGCCCGCACCGCCCCGGAGGAGGACCCGGTCGCCATCACCGCCATGGCCTGCCGCCTGCCCGGCGGGGTGCGTTCACCCGAGGCGCTGTGGTCGCTGGTCGACTCCGGCGGCGACGCCACCGGGGAGTTCCCCGACAACCGCGGCTGGGACCTGGACCGCCTCTTCGACCCCGAACAGGGCAAGGCCGGACACACCTACACCCGGCGCGGCGGTTTCCTGCACGACGCCGACCAGTTCGACGCCGCCTTCTTCGGCATCAGCCCCCGCGAGGCCGATGCCATGGATCCCCAGCAGCGCCTGCTGCTGGAGACCTCCTGGGAAGCGGTGCGGCGCGCCGGTCTGAGCACCGACGAACTGCGCGGGCAGCAGGTCGGGGTGTTCGTCGGCGCCATGCCCACCGAGTACGGGCCGCGCCTGGCCGACCCCGGCGCCGGTACCGACGGCGGGTACCGGCTCACCGGAAGCACCCTGAGCGTGGCCTCCGGGCGTATCGCCTACGTGCTGGGTCTGCGCGGGCCCGCCCTGACCATCGACACCGCCTGCTCGGCCTCCCTGGTGGCCCTGCACCAGGCCGCCGCCGCGATCCGCCGGGGCGAGTGCGCGATGGCGCTGGCCGGCGGCGCCACCGTCATGGCCACCCCCGGCATGTTCCTGGAGTTCTCCGCCCAGCGGGGGCTCTCCCCGGACGGCCGCTGCCGTGCCTTCGGCGCGGGCGCGGACGGCACCGCATGGGCCGAGGGCGCAGGCATGCTCATGCTCGAGCGCGCCTCCCAGGCCCGCCGGGCCGGACGCCCGGTCCTGGCCCTGCTGCGCGGCAGCGCCGTCAACTCCGACGGGGCCTCCAACGGACTCACCGCCCCCAACCGCGAGGCCCAGGAGCGGGTCATCCTCTCCTCGCTGGCCTCGTCCGGGCTGGAGCCCCACGACATCGACGCCGTCGAGGCGCACGGCACAGGCACCCGACTGGGCGACCCGATCGAGGCCCGCGCGCTGATGTCGGTCTACGGCGCCGGCCGGGGCGATTCGGGCCTGCCCGATCTGCGGCTGGGTTCGCTCAAGTCCAACATCGGCCACACCCAGGCCACCGCCGGTGTCGCCGGGGTCATCAAGATGGTGCAGGCCCTGCGGTTCGGCCGCCTGCCGCGCACCCTGCACGTGGACGAACCCACCGGCGAGGTCGACTGGTCCGACAGCGGCGTGCGCCTGCTCACCGAGAACGAGGAGTGGCCCGACACCGGGCGCCCGCGCCGCGCCGCGGTCTCCTCCTTCGGTATCAGCGGCACCAACGCCCACCTGCTGCTGGAGGGCGTGGCCGAGGAGGGCACGCCCGTCATCGTGCCCGACGACCCCTTCGAGCGTTCCCGCCACTGGATCGTTCCGGTACCGGCCGAGCCCGGACCCGACCCCGAGCCGATCCTCGGCCCGGGGCTGGAACTGGTCTCCGGTGAGACGGTCTTCGCCGGTTCCCTGAGCAGCGCCGACCACCCTTGGCTGCGCGACCACCGCCTGTGGGGCCGCACCGTGGTCCCGGGCACCGCGTTCGTGGAGCTGGTCGCCCACGCGGGCGCGCGTGTGGGCGCCCCGGTCGTGGCCGAGCTGACGCTGGAGGTCCCGCTCGCCCTGTCCCGGTCCGCGCCGGTGTCGGTACAGGTCGGTGTGGGCGTGCCCGGGCCCGAGGGGCGCCGCGAGGTCGTGCTGCACTCACGCGGGCCCGGTGAGAGCACCTGGACCCGCAACGCCGGCGGTGTCCTGGCCCCGGCCCCCGACACCGCCGATGCCGTGGAAGGGCCCCTCACCGAGTGGCCGCCGACCGGCGCCGAGGAGCTGGACGCCCGGGGTGCCTACCCCGCGCTGGCCCGCCGCGGCTACCAGTACGGCCCCGTCTTCCGCGGGTTGGAAGGTCTCTGGCGCCGCGGGCAGGACCTGTGGGCCGAGCTCACCCTGCCCGACGGCGGTGGCAGCGTCCCCTTCCACGGTCCCCACCCTGCCCTGCTCGACGCGGCCCTGCACGCCCCGATCATGTACGGGGCCGAGGACGACCGCGACCTGCTCGTGCCCTTCAGCTGGGACGGGGTGCGCACCCACACCCACACCGACACCCCGCCCGACCGGCTGCGCGTGCTGGCCCGCCCCCTGGGCGGGGGCCGCTACCTGGTCCGGGCCTGGGACACCGGCGGGCGCCCCGTGCTTTCGGTGAGCGACCTGTCCCTGCGTCCCCTGGCCGCCGAGGCCCTGCCCGACGACGGCCGTGAGGAACCCGGTCTGTACCGGCAGGAATGGCGTCCGGTGCGGGTCCCCATGCCCGATTCCCACCTGCCCAAGGGCCTGGCGAGCCTGGACTCGCTGACCGAGGGCACCCCGGTCCCCGACGTGGTCTTCGCCGAACCGCCCGCGCACGCCGTCTACGTCGAGGACGACGCGCCGCCCACCGCGGTGCGCCAGGGGCTGCAATGGGCCCTGGAGACCGTCCGTGCCTGGCTGTCGGACGAACGCAACGAACACGCACGCCTGGTCCTGGTGACCTGGCACGCCGTCTCCACCGGGCCCGACGACGAGATCACCGGTCTGGCCGCCGCCCCGCTGTGGGGCCTGCTGCGCACCGCTCAGCGCGAGCATCCCGGGCGCCTGGTCCTGGTCGACTCCGACGGCTCCGAGGAGTCGCACCGCCTGCTCACCGCTGCCGTCGGGCTCGGCGAACCCGAGGTGGCCCTGCGCCAGGGTGCGGCCATGGTCCCGCGCCTGGTCGCCGAGGAGCCCCAGAGCGTAGGAGCACAGGCAGGTCCGGCGGCGTCCTCCGCGCCCACCGGGCCTCTCGAGGATGGCGACGTGCGTGTCACCGTCCGAGCGGTCGGCTTCGCAGAGGGCGCATCCGTGGCCGCGCTCGGAGCGGGTGGGAAGGAAGGAGCCACGGCGTTCGAAGGCGCGGGTTCGGTCGTCGAGACCGGATCGGGGGTGGACGACCTCGCCCCCGGCGACCGCGTGATGGGGGTGCTGGACGGCATCTTCGGATCGACGGCCGCAGCCGACCATCGCCGACTGGCTGTCGTGCCCGAGGGATGGACCTGGGAAGAGGCGGCTGCTGTCCCTCTGGCCCACGTCACGGCGTACTACGCACTGGTGGATCTTGCTGCGATCCGCCCCGGGGAAAGCGTGTTGGTGCACGCAGCCGATGGCGTGATCGGACACGCCGCCGTGCAGCTGGCCCGCCACCTGGGGGCCAAGGTCTTCGGGACTGCGGACCGCGAACACTGGGCCGGGTTGACGCGTCTGGGCCTGACCGAGTCCCGTCTCGCCCCGTCGGACGACCTCTCCTTCGTCGAACGGATCCGCCACGCCAATGACGGCCGCGGTGTGGACGTGGTCCTCAACTCCCTCACGGGCGAGGTTGTTGACGCCTCCCTGGATCTGCTCCGCTCACCCGCGGACGGTGACGGCCCCGGCGGACGCTTCGTGGAGACCGGAACGGATGTGCGCGACGAGGACTGGGCCGCAGCTCACTACCCGGGGCGCGAGTACCGAGCTTTCACCTCCTCCGACATCGAGCCAGGACGATTCGGGGAGCTCCTCGACAGAATTCTCGAGCTCTTCGCTTCCGGCTCTTTCCGCCATTCGGAGACGACCGTGCACACCGCTGACGACGTACGGGGACCCGAGGAGACCGAGGGCAGCGCGAAAACCGTGCTCACGCTTCCCACGCTGTTCCCCGAGGAGGGCACCGTCCTGGTCACGGGTGGGACCGGCACTCTCGGGCACATCCTGGCGAGGCACCTGGTGACTGCGTACGGAGTGCGCCACTTGACCCTGGTCAGCCGCAAGGGCGCCGAGACCCCCGGCCAGGACGCGCGTACCGAGGAACTGCGGGCGCTGGGCGCACAGGTGGACGTGCGCGCCTGCGATGCCGCCGACCGCCAGGCCCTGGCCGGTCTGCTCGAGTCCCTGGCGCAGCCCTTGGCCGCGGTCGTGCACACCGCCGGCGTGCTCGACGACGCCACGGTGCTCGGCCTGGACACCGAGCGGATGGAGAAGGTCCTGCGCCCCAAGGTCGACGCGGCCTGGAACCTGCACGAGCTCACCCTCGCCCACCGGCCCGGGGCGTTCGTGCTCTTCTCCTCCGCGGTGGGCACGCTCGGCAACCCCGGGCAGGCCAACTACGCCGCCGCGAACGTCTTCTGCGACGTGCTCGCCCAGCACCGCCACGAACAGGGGCTGCCCGCCACGTCCCTGGCCTGGGGGCTGTGGGAGGAGACCGGCGGGATGACCGCCCACCTGGGCGCCGAGGACCTGGACGTACTGGGCCGGGGCGGCCTGCTGCCCATGCCCACCGACAAGGCCCTGGCCCTGTTCGACGCGGCGCTGGCTTCCGACACCCCGGTCCTGGTTCCGGTGCTGCTCGACCTCGTGGACGGGCCCGACCTCCCGTTGCTGCGCGAACTCGACCGCCCCGAGGGCGCGCCGGGGCCTGCCGGGGCCGAAGGCCAGGGCGGGGGACCGCGCCTGTCCGCGGAGTCCCTCCGACCGCTCGGTGTGGACGAACGGCGCCGCCGCCTGCTCACCGAGGTGCGCACACAGGCCGCCCTCGTCCTGGGCCACGACCCGGACTCCGGTGAGGCCCGGGTCCCGGCCGAACGGCCCTTCAAGGAGCTCGGCTTCGACTCCCTGACCGGTGTGGAACTGCGCAACCGGCTCGGCACGGCCGTCGGGACCCGGCTGCCCGCCACCGCCGTGTTCGACCACCCCACACCGCGTGAACTCGGACTGCTGTTGGACGAGCTCCTCTTCCCGCCGGCCACCGAGGCCCCCGGGACCACCGAGCAGGCCCCCGCAGCCGCACCTGCGCCCGCGGGAGGGGCCGACACCGACGGGATCGACGACATGGAGGTGGACGACCTGGTCAGCCTCGCGCTGCAGGGGCAGAGCACCGCGCCCGGCGAAGGGGCCGGTGACGACGGCTGGTGAACCACCGCCCCGCGCGGGCGGTGCAGGAACGACCGTGCAGGACCCCGCGGCCGCGGCCACACCCGGCCCGGCCGTGCCCAGGACGCAAGGAGAATGGCGATGACCGCCGACGAGGGGCGACTGGTCGCAGCGTTGCGCAGCGCGATGAAGGAGAACGCCCGGCTGCGCGAGGACCGCGACCGGGCCGACCGGGACGCGCAGGTGGCGATCACCGCCATGGCCTGCCGCCTGCCCGGTGGGGCCGACACCCCCGAGGCCCTGTGGGAGCTGGTGGAACGCGGCGGCGACGCCGTGGGACCGCTGCCCCGCGACCGCGGCTGGCAGGAGTCCGGCGACCCGGACCGGTCGCTCATGCGCGAGGGCGCCTTCCTCGACCGGGCCGGTGACTTCGACGCCGCCTTCTTCGGTATCTCCCCGAAGGAGGCGCTGGCCACCGATCCCCAGCAGCGGCTGCTGTTGGAGACCTCGTGGGAGGCGATCGAACGCGCCCGCCTCGACCCGGTCTCCCTGCGCGGCAGTGACACCGGCGTCTACGTCGGCCTGACCGCCCAGGAGTACGGGCCGCGCATGGCCGAGTCCACCGACGACGGGCTCGCCCTCACCGGCACGATGGCGTCGGTGGCCTCCGGGCGCATCTCCTACACCCTGGGTCTGCACGGGCCGTCCCTGAGCATGGACACCGCCTGTTCCTCCTCCCTGGTGGCGCTCCACTCGGCGGTGCGGGCCCTGCGCACCGGCGAGTGCTCCATGGCCCTGGCCGGGGGCGCCGCCGTCATGAGCAGCGACGGCCTGCTCGTGGAGTTCACCCGCAAGGGCGGGCTCTCCCCGGACGGGCGCTGCCGCGCCTTCGGGGCCGGCGCCGACGGGACCGGGTTCTCCGAGGGTGCGGTCGTCCTCGTCCTGGAACGGGTGGCCGACGCCCGCGCGGCCGGCCGCCCCGTCCTGGCCGTGGTCCGTGGCAGTGCCGTCAACTCCGACGGGGCCTCCAACGGGCTCACCGCGCCCAACGGCCCCGCACAGGCCCGCGTGATCCGCGCCGCCCTGGCCGACGCGGGCCTGGAACCGCACGAGGTCGACGCCGTGGAGGCCCACGGCACCGGAACCACCCTCGGCGACCCGATCGAGGCCCAGGCGATCGCGCGGGTCTACGGCGGTGAACGCGAGGAACCCCTGCTCCTGGGCTCGCTCAAGTCCAACATCGGCCACGCCCAGGCGGCCGCGGGCGCCGCCGGGGTGGTCAAGGCCGTGCAGTCGCTGCGTCGCGGCGTCTTCCCGTCCACGCTCCACGCCGCCGAACCCTCCCCCCACGTGGACTGGGAGGGCAGCGGCGTCGCCCTGGCCCAGAACAACCACACCTGGGCCGGGGCGTCCCGCCCGCGCCGGATCGCGGTCTCCTCCTTCGGAATCAGCGGTACCAACGTGCACCTGCTCCTCGAGCAGGCCGAGGAGGAGCACCCCCTGCCCCGAACGGCCCCCGGGCACTTCGCGGCGGTGACCGGACCCCTCGCGCAGGGCAGCGGGCCGAAGGAGGCCCCCGCACCGAACGGCGGCCCGGTGCTCTGGCCGCTCTCCGCCCGCGGCGGCCCCGCCCTGCACGGACAAGCCGTGCGCCTGCTGCGCCACCTCGACCGCGCACCCGCCGAACCCCGCGACGTCGCGCTGTCCCTGGCCACCACCCGCACCCACCTGGAGGAACGCGCCGTGGTCGTGGGTCCCGGCCCCGACGAACTGCGCCGCGGGCTGCGCGCGCTGGCCGCCGGAGAGTCCGACCCCGGCGTCGTGACCGGTTCGGCCGCCGGCGCCGGACCCACCGCGTTCCTGTTCACCGGCCAGGGCTCCCAGCGTCCCGGCATGGGGCGTGAACTCCACGCCGCCCACCCGGTGTTCGCGCGCGCCTTCGACGAGGCCGCCGCCGAGTTCGGCCGGTACCTGGAACGCCCCCTCACCGACGTCGTGTGGGCCGAACAGGGCACGCCCGAGGCCGACCTGCTGCACCGCACCGGCTGGGCCCAGATCGCGCTGTTCACCTTCGAGACCGCCCTGTACCGGCTCCTGGAGTCCTGGGGTGTGCGCCCCGACTACGTGGCCGGCCACTCCATCGGCGAGATCACCGCCGCCCACGTCTGCGGGGTGCTGGACCTGCCCGACGCGGTGCGGCTCGTGGAGGCCCGCGGGCGCCTCATGCAGGCCCTGCCCGAGGGCGGTGCCATGGTCGCCGTGCAGGCCACGCCCGAGGAGACCGGCCCCGCCCTGGAAGAGGCCGCCGAACGCACCGGTGCCCCCGTCGCGCTCGCCGCCGTCAACGCACCCGGCTCGGTCGTGGTCTCCGGCGCGGCCGAGGCGGTCGAGGACGCCGTCTCCGTCCTCGCCGAACGCGGCCACCGCATCCGCCGCCTGTCGGTCTCGCACGCCTTCCACTCCCCACTCATGGAGCCCATGCTCGAGGACTTCGCCCGGGCCGCCTCCGAGGTGCAGATGCGCCCGCCGGTCCTGCCCCTGGTGTCCAACCTCAGCGGGGGCCGGGCCGGCGAGGAGGTCTGCTCGGCCCACTACTGGGTGCGGCACGTGCGCGAACCCGTCCGGTTCGCCGAAGGCATCGCCCACCTGCGCCGCGAGGGGGTGACCGCGTTCGTGGAGGTGGGCCCCGACGCCGCACTGACCGCGATGGCGCGGCCCGCTTCCGGCGAGCGGCACCGCGCCGTGGCCCTGCAGAGCCGGCTGCGCCCCGAGACCGAGGCGCTGGCCACCGGGATCGGTGAGGCGCACGTGGCCGGGGTCCCGGTCGACTGGGCGGCCCTCAACGGCGGCGCCCGCACCGTCGACCTGCCCACCTACGCCTTCCAACACCGCCGCTACTGGTTGGCCACCGCCCCCTCCGGCGCCGCCGCACCGGCCGCGCACGCGTCGGCCGACGAGGAGGCCCCGGCCGTGCCGGCCCTGCGCGCCCGGCTCGCGGGCATGCCCGCCGACCTGCGCGAGGAGGAACTGCTGCAGATCGTGCGCCGCGAGAGCGCCGTCCTGCTCGGCCACACCGGCGCCCAGGACGTGCCCGCCGACCGCGGCTTCCTCGACCTGGGATTCGACTCCCTGGCCGCGGTCCGTCTCGGTGCCCGCCTGGGCGAGCTGACCGGCCTCGAGCTGCCCAGCACCGTGCTCCTGGACCACCCCGCGCCCCGGGCCGTGGCCACCCACCTGAGCGAGGAGATCGGAACCGGCGGGGACGGTGCCGCCGCGACAGCAGACGCCGGCACCGCACCCGGCACCGAACCCGAGCGCGGCCATGACGGCGAGGAGGTCGACGGCATGGACGTCGACGACCTCCTGCGCATGGTCTACGACAACTGAGCCGGAGGAACGCATGACGGAGACCACGGACAGCGGCGACAAGGTCGTCAAGGCGCTCCGGGACTCGGTGAAGGAGGTCCAGCGCCTCAAGAAGGAGAACCGGCGCCTGAACGAGGCCTCCCGCGAACCCGTCGCCGTCGTAGGGATGGGGTGCCGCTTCCCCGGCGGAGTGCGCACCCCCGAGGACCTGTGGGAACTCGTGGACGGGGCCACCGACGCCGTCGGTGACTTCCCCACCGACCGCGGCTGGGACCTGGACGGCCTCTTCGACGACGACCCCGACACCCCCGGCACCACCTACGCGCGCCAGGCCGGGTTCCTCTACGACGCAGGCGACTTCGACGCCGCCTTCTTCGGGATCTCCCCGAAGGAGGCCACCGCCATGGACCCCCAACAGCGGCTGCTGTTGGAGACCGCGTGGGAGGCCGTCGAACGCGGCCGCCTCGACCCGGTCTCCCTGCGCGGCAGCGACACCGGCGTCTACGTCGGCATCACCGCACCCGACTACGGCCCCCGGGCCACCCACGCCGAGGACGGCCTCGAGGGCCACCTGGCCACCGGCACCGCCACCAGCGTCGCCGCGGGCCGGGTCTCCTACACGCTGGGCCTGGAAGGGCCCGCGATGTCGGTGGACACCGCCTGCTCCTCCTCCCTGGTGGCCCTGCACAGCGCCGTGACCGCGTTGCGCCGCCGGGAGTGCACCCTGGCGCTGGCCGGCGGCGCTACCGTCTTCTCCGACCCCGGCGCGTTCCTGTCCTTCAGCCGCCAGCGCGCCCTCTCGCCCGGCAGCCGGGCCAAGGCCTTCGACGCCTCCGCCGACGGCACCGCCTGGAGCGAGGGCGCCGGTATGATCCTGCTGGCCCGCCTCGAGGACGCCGAACGCCTCGGTCTGCCCGTGCTCGCCGTCGTCCGCGGAACCGCCGTCAACCAGGACGGCGCCAGCAGCGGATTGACCGCCCCCAACGGCCTGGCCCAGCGGCGCCTGCTGCGCTCGGCCCTGGCCGACGCCGGGCTCGGCCCCGCCGACGTCGACGCCGTCGAGGCCCACGGCACCGGGACCCCGCTGGGCGACCCCATCGAGGCGCGTGCCCTCATGGACGTCTACGGGCGCGGACGCCCCGCCGACCGCCCCCTGCTCCTGGGCTCGCTCAAGTCCAACATCGGCCACAGCGTCGCCGCCGCCGGCGTGGGCGGACTCATCAAGTCCGTCATGGCCCTCAACCACGACCACGTGCCGGCCTCCCTGCACCTGAACGAACCCACCCGCGAGGTGGACTGGTCGGTGGGCACGGTGGTCCCCGTCGCCGAGCACACCCCCTGGCCCGAGGTGGAACGCCCGCATGTGGCCGGGGTGTCCTCCTTCGGGATGAGCGGCACCAACGCCCACGCCCTGCTCGAACAGCCCACGTCCGGGACGGGGAGCGCCCACGTACGGCCTGTCGGCACCGGTGGTGCCCGGCCCGCCCACGGGATCGGTTCCGTGCTCTGGCCGCTGTCCGCCCACACCCCCGGCGCCCTCGCCGCCCAGGCCCGGCGCCTGCTCGAGCACCTGGACACCCGTCCCGGCCTGGCGCCCCACGACCTCGGCCACACCCTGGCCACCACCCGCACCGGCCTCGACCACCGCGCCGTCGTCGCCTCCGCCGACCCCGGGCAGCGCCGTGAGGCGCTGACCGCGCTCGCCGACGGCGAGGACCACGACGCCCTCGTCCGCGGCCGCGCCGGCAACGGCCACCGCGTCGCCTTCGTCTTCCCCGGCCAGGGCGGCCAGTGGCCCGGTATGGTCCGCGGCCTCCTCGACGGTTCCCCCCGTTTCGCCGCCCACATCGACGAGTGCGAGAAGGCCCTGGCCCCCTACGTGGACTGGTCCCTGACCGAGGTCGTCCGGGGAGAGCCCCACGCCCCCGATCCGGCCCGCATCGACGTCGTCCAGCCCGCCCTGTTCGCGGTCATGGTCGCCCTCGCCCGCCTCTGGGCGGACCACGGGCTCACCCCCAGCGCCGTCGTCGGCCACTCCCAGGGCGAGATCGCCGCCGCCCACATCGCCGGGGCCCTCACCCTCGACGAGGCCACCCGCATCGTCGTACGCCGCGGACAGCTCTTCGCCGGGCTGTCCGGCAGCGGCGGCATGCTCGCCCTGACCCTGCCGACCATCCAGGCCGAGGAGCTGCTCGAGCGCTGGGAGGGGCGCATCGAGGTCGCCGTCGTCAACGGCCCCAACGCCGTCGTGGCCGCCGGTGACGCCGACGCCGTCACCGAACTCGCCGAGGTGTGCGAGAAGGAGAACATCCACCACCGGCGCATCGACGTCGACGTGGCCTCCCACTGCCACCACATCGTCCCGTTCCAGGACGACATCCTGAACAGCCTGCGGGGGATCGACCCCGCCGGCGCCGACCTCGAGTTCTACTCCACTGTCACCGGCGGCCCCTTCGACACCGCCGGCCTCGACCCCGCCTACTGGTACCGGAACCTGCGCGGCCGGGTCCGGCTGGAGGAGGCCGTGCGCTCCATGAGCGAGGCCGGCTACACCGCCTTCGTCGAGGTCGGACCGCACCCGGTGCTCTCCCACGGCGTCGCCCAGACCCTCGACGACACCGGCATCGAGGGCACCGCCGTGCTCTCCACCCTGCACCGCGACCACGGCGACCCCGCCGGTTTCGCCACCGCCCTGGCCCGCGCCCACACCCACGGCCTGCACCTGGACTGGGACACCGTCCACCCCGGCGCCGGCACCGTCGACCTGCCCACCTACGCCTTCGAGCACCGCACCTACTGGCTCGCCCCCGACGGCGGCGGACGCGCCCTGTCCGCCGAGGGCGTCGACGAGGCCGGCCACCCCCTCCTGGGCGCCCGCACCTTCCTGCCCGGCGCCGGGGGAGAGGTGGTGACCGGGCGGATCGGCCCCGACACCCACCCCTGGCTCGCCGACCACGCCGTGTCCGGAACCGTGCTCCTGCCCGGGGCCGCGTTCTGGGAGATGGTCCAGCACGCCGCAGCCCCCGACGAGGACGTCGCCGACCTGACCCTGCACACCCCGCTGCCGCTGCCCGGCCGTACCCGCGTGCAGATCACCCTGTCCCCGCCCGTGGCCCACCACCCCCAACGGAGGCCTTCGGCGCAGTCCTTCACCCGAGAGCCCTCCGGCAACCGCACCGTGCGCGTGCACTCACGCCCCGAGGAGGCCCCCGACGCCTCCTGGACCGAACACGCGACCGGGCTGCTCACCCCCGCCCAGGCGTCCGCCCCCGCGCCCCTGACCGCCTGGCCCCCGGAGGGTGAACGGGTCGACCTGGAGAACCTCTACAGCGACCTGGCCGAACGCGGCTACGAGTACGGGCCCGCCTTCCGGGGACTGCACGCCGCCTGGCGCGACGGTGACACCGTGCTCTCCGAGGTCGCCCTGCCCGAGGCCCTGCGCGGGGACGCCGCCGGTTTCGGTCTCCACCCCGCACTCCTCGACGCCGCCCTGCACACCGTGTCCCTGACCGCCGACACCGGGGTGCGCCTGCCCTTCGCCTGGACCGACGTCACCCTGCATGCCGAGGGCGCCACCGACCTGCGCGTACGCGTGCGCCCCCTCGGCCCGGACGAGTACACCCTCGACCTGTTCGACCCCGCCGGCCGGCCGGTCGCCACCATCGCCTCCCTGGCCGTGCGCCCCCTGCCCGACCGCCTCGGCCCCGGCGCCCCCGACGATCTGTACTCGCTGGCGTGGAACCCGGTACAGCCCCGCAGTACCGGGCTGCCGAACCTGACCGTCATCGGCGCCGACCCGCTGGACCTGCACACCCACCTCGGCGCGGCCCACGAACCGGACCCGCGCGCCCCACTGCCCGCAGGCACCACCGCCGTCCTCGCCCTGGGCGGCGACGGCGGCGGCGCCCCCGGGGCGGCCCGCCGCACCACCCGCGACGTGCTCGCCCTCCTCCAGGAATGGGCCGACGACGACACCCGCGAGGAGACCCCGCTGGTCGTCCTCACCCGCCGCGCCGTGCCCGTCCTGCCCGGCGAGGACGTCACCGACCTCGACCACGCGCCCCTGTGGGGGCTCGTGCGCTCCGCCCAGACCGAACGCCCCGGCCGGTTCGTCCTCGCCGACCTCGACGACGTCGCCGACGGGGCCCCGCACCTGGCCGCCGCACTCGCCACCGGGGAGAACCAGCTCGCCCTGCGCGAGGGCCGCACCCACGTGCCCCGCCTCGTGCGCGCCGACGCGCCCGCTCCCGCGCCCGCGACCGGGGTCGCCGGGTCCGGTGCCGGCGAGCAGGCCCCCACCGGTCTCGGCGACGGCACCGTCGTCATCACCGGCGCCACCGGCACCCTCGGCTCCGCCGTCACCCGCCGCCTCGTCCGCACCCACGGCGCACGCGACCTGCTCCTGATCAACCGCCGCGGCCCCGACGGCCCCGCCGCGCAGGAGCTGGTCGCCGAACTCTCCGGGCTCGGCGCCCGCGCCGACGTCGTGGCCTGCGACGTCTCCGACCCCGACGCCCTGCGCACGGCCCTGGGCTGCGCACGCGGACCCGTCGTCGGCGTCGTCCACCTGGCCGGCGTCCTCGACGACGGCGCCCTGACCTCCCTGACCCCCGACCACGTCGACCGGGTCATGGCGCCCAAGAGCGACGCCGCCCTCCACCTGCACCGGCTCACCCTCGACCAGCCGGTCCGGGCGTTCGTCCTGTTCTCCTCGGCCGCCAACGTCCTGGGCAGCCCCGGCCAGGCCAACTACGCCGCCGCCAACGCCGCCCTCGACGCCCTCGCCCACCACCGGCGCGCCCACGGCCTGCCCGCCACCGCCCTGGCCTGGGGCCTGTGGACCGACCGCGGCGGCATGAGCGCCCACCTGGACACCGCCGACCTGGCCCGGCTCTCCCGCATCGGTATGGCCCGCCCCTTGGACACCGACGAGGGCCTGAACCTCATGGACCACGCCCTGGACCTGCCCGCGCCCTACCTCATGCCCATGCCCGTGGACACCGCCGGACTGCGCTCACGCGCCGAACGCACCGGCACCGTCCCCACCGTCCACCGAGCCCTGGTGCCCCTGCCCCGGCGCCGCGCCGCCAAGGCCACCGACCTCGACCTGACCACCTTGCCGCCCGGACAGCGCGCCGACGCCCTGCTCGACCTCGTGCGCACCGGCACCGCCGACGTCCTGGGGCTGACCGGGCCCGCCGACGTCCCCGCCGACCGCGACTTCCTCGAACTGGGCCTGGACTCCCTGACCGCCGTGCAGCTGCGCGGCGAGCTGCGGGAGGCCACCGGCGTCCGTCTGGCCTCCGGCGCGGTCTTCACCCACCGCACACCCGAGGCGCTCGCCCGCCACCTGGACGGCGAACTGCCCACGGGGGAGGGCGGCGCTGTCCCGGCACCTGCTGCCGCGACCGCCGGGGCCGACACCGGGTTGGAAGGGGTCCTCACCCTGTTCCGGGACGCGTGTGTGCGCGGGCGCATCGACGACGGCATCGCACTCGTGCGTGCGGCAGCCGCCTTCCGTCCCGCCTTCACCGATCCCGAGGGTTTCGGCGCTCCGCCGCGCCCCGTCGAGGTCGCGGCCGGGCCCGCGCGCCCGCGCCTGATCTGCCTCCCGTCGCTGGTGATGGTCTCCGGGGTGCAGGAGTACGCGCGTTTCGGCACCGCCCTCAAGGGCGAACGCGACACCGTCGTGCTGCCCCAGCCGGGGTTCGCGCCCGGTGAGCCCCTGCCCGCCACCCGGGACGCCGCCCTCGACCTGCAGACCCGGGCGGTGCTCGAGCTGGCCGGTGAGGAACCGTTCGTCCTCGTCAGCCGCTCCTCGGGCGGGTGGATGGCCCACGCGATCGCCGAACGTCTCCAGAAGGGCGGGACCGCACCCGAGGCGGTCGTGCTCATGGACACACCCACCCCGCAGGACCGCACCACCATGCCCGTCATCGAGACCGGTGTCGTCGAACGCGAACGCCGCTTCGGGCTCATGGACCCCACCCGGGTCACCGCCATGGGCCGCTACCTGGAGCTGTTCGCCGACTGGGTCCCGGGTGAGCTGGACATGCCGCTGCTGCTCGTGCGCCCCACCGACCAGGTGCGCGACGGCGACGGCAACCCCGTCGGCGGCCCGGACTGGCGGTTCGACTGGCCGCGCGAGCACGTGCCCGTCGACGTCTCCGGCGACCACATCTCCATGCTGGAGGAACACGGTGCGGCCACCGCCGAGGCCGTGCACGCCTGGCTGAACGCACACGCGGCCCGCTGACCGCCCTCCGTGGCCGCTTCCGGCCCACCCCACCCGCACGGAACACCCGCGCCCGCGAGATTGTTGGAACCCCAGGCGCACACCCAGTGCGCCGAGCACCCGGGAAAACCGGTTGCCGCCCCTTCTACCCTTGATGACTGATGAGCACCACCATGCCCGCGACCGCGGACCCGACCCCCAGCGCCCTGCGCGCCCGGCTGCGCGACCTCATGCCTGCCGACCGGCACCGCCTGCGCAGGCGCCTGGACGGCCTGGACAAGATCCGTGACGAGCGCCGCAGGGCTTCCGTCCTCGCGCAGATCGCCCGCGACGTCGACGAGGCCGATCTGCGCGTGCAGCTGCGCCGCGAGTCCCTGCCCGAGCTCCATTACCCCGAGGAGCTCCCGGTCAGCGACCGGCGCGCCGACATCGCCGAGGCCATCCGCGACAACCAGGTCGTCATCGTGGCCGGCGAGACCGGGTCCGGCAAGACCACCCAGCTCCCCAAGATCTGCATGGACCTGGGCCGGGGCGTCATGGGCACCATCGGCCACACCCAGCCCCGGCGGCTGGCCGCCCGCACTGTCGCCGAACGCATCGCCGAAGAGGTCGGCAACCCCCTGGGCGAGACGGTCGGCTACAAGGTGCGCTTCACCGACTCCTCCAGCAGCAACACCCTGGTCAAGCTCATGACCGACGGCATCCTGCTGGCCGAGATCCAGCACGACCGGATGCTGCGCCAGTACGACACGCTCATCATCGACGAGGCGCACGAACGCAGCCTCAACATCGACTTCCTGCTGGGCTACCTCAGGCAGCTCCTGCCCAAGCGGCCCGACCTCAAGGTCATCATCACCTCGGCCACCATCGACCCCGAGCGTTTCTCCCGCCACTTCGACGACGCCCCCATCGTCGAGGTCTCCGGCCGCACCTACCCCGTGGAGGTGCGCTACCGGCCCATCAGCGACGAGATCCTCGACCCCGAGGAGAAGAACCCGGGCGGGGGCACCGACCGCGACCAGACCCAGGCGATCCTCGACGCCGTCAACGAGCTCGGCAAGGAAGCACCCGGCGACGTCCTGGTCTTCCTCAGCGGCGAGCGCGAGATCCGCGATACCGCCGAGGCCCTGGAGAAACAGAAACTCCCCGGCACCGAGGTACTGCCGCTGTACGCACGCCTGTCGGCCGCCGAACAGAAACGGGTGTGGAGCCCGCACCGGGGCCGCCGCGTCGTGCTGGCCACCAACGTCGCCGAGACCTCCCTGACGGTGCCCGGCATCAAGTACGTCATCGACCCCGGCACCGCGCGCATCTCCCGTTACAGCCACCGCACCAAGGTCCAGCGCCTGCCCATCGAGGCGGTCTCCCAGGCCTCGGCCAACCAGCGCAAGGGCCGCTGCGGGCGTGTGTCCGAAGGCATCTGCATCCGCCTGTACTCGGAGGAGGACTTCCTCTCCCGTCCCGAGTTCACCGACCCCGAGATCCTGCGCACCAACCTCGCCTCCGTCATCCTGCAGATGGCCTCCCTGGGCCTGGGCGACGTCGCCGCGTTCCCGTTCGTGGACGGTCCCGACCACCGCCAGATCAAGGACGGCGTCAACCTCCTCGACGAGCTCGGCGCCTTGGCCGGGGAGAAGGAGGTCAGCAAGCGTTCCCTGACCAAGACCGGGCGCCGGCTGGCCCAACTGCCCGTCGACCCGCGCCTGGGCCGCATGGTGCTCGAGGCCGAACAGCGCGGATGCCTGCCCGAGGTGCTGGTCATCACCTCCGCGCTGTCCATCCAGGACCCGCGCGAACGCCCCGCGGACAAGCAGCAGCAGGCCCAGCAGGCCCACGCCCGGTTCACCGAGAAGGAATCGGACTTCCTCGCCTACCTCAACCTGTGGAAGTACCTGCGCCAGAAGCAGCGCGAACTCTCCGGCAACCAGTTCCGCAAACTGTGCCGCGAGGAGTACCTCAACTACCTGCGCGTGCGCGAGTGGCAGGACATCCACGGCCAGATCAAGCAGGTCCTGCGCCAGATGGACGTGGAGGTGCCCGCGCCGAGCGAGAACGCCGCCGACCCGCGCGGTGTGCACATGTCCCTGCTGGCCGGACTGCTCTCCCACGTCGGTCTCAAGGACCCCGACAAACACGAGTACCTGGGCGGACGCGGCGCCCGGTTCGCGATCTTCCCCGGATCCGGGCTGTTCAAGAAGCAACCCCGTTACGTCATGGCCGCCGAGCTCGTGGAGACCTCCAAGCTCTGGGGCCGCATGGTCGCCAAGATCGAACCCGAGTGGGCCGAGGAGCTCGCCGGCCACATCGTCAAGCGCAACTACAGCGAACCGCACTGGGAACGCAAACGCGGCGCCGTCATGGCGTTCGAGCGCGTGACCCTGTACGGCGTGCCGATCGTGGCCCAGCGCAAGGTCTCCTACGGCAGCATCGACCCGGAACTGTCCCGGGAACTGTTCATCCGCCGGGCCCTGGTCGAGGGCGACTGGGACACCCGCCACCACTTCTTCCACGACAACCGCAAACTGTTGAACGAGGTCGAGGACCTCGAGCACCGGGCCCGCCGCCGGGACATCGTCGTCGACGACGAGGCCCTGTTCGGCTTCTACGACCGGCGCGTGCCCGAGCACGTGGTCTCGGCGGCCCACTTCGACTCCTGGTGGAAGAAGACCCGCCGCACCGACCCCGAACTGCTCGACTTCACCCGCGACGAGCTCATCAACGACGGTGTCGACGAGGTCAGCGAGGACGACTACCCCGATCTCTGGCGCCAGGGTCCGTTCGCTTTCCCGCTCACCTACCAGTTCGAGCCCGGCAGCGACTCCGACGGTGTGACCGCGCACGTGCCCGTCAAGTACCTCAACCAGGTCGAGGACAAGGGTTTCGACTGGCAGATCCCGGGTCTGCGCGACGAACTCGTCACCGCCCTGATCCGGTCCCTGCCCAAACCGCTGCGCCGCCATTTCGTGCCGGTGCCCGACAACGCGGCCAAGGCCCGAGGCGGCCTCGACCCGGCCGACGGGTCCCTGCTCGACGCGCTCGCGGCCGAACTCACCCAGATGTCGGGGGAGCGGGTGAGCCGGGCCGACTTCGACCTGGACCGGGTGCCCGACCATCTGCGGATCACCTTCCGTGCCGTGGACGACAAGCAGCGCAAGCTCGCCGAGTCCAAGGACCTGGAGAAGCTGCGCGTCAAGCTCAAGCCGCGGTTGCGCGAGGCCATCGTCACCGAGGCCAAGGGCGTGGAGCGCCGGGACATCACGTCCTGGGACTTCGGGACCCTGGAGCAGACCCTGGAACGCAAGGCCCTGGGCCCCAACGTCAAGGGGTACCCGGCGCTCGTGGACGAGGGCGAGAGCGTCGCGATCCGGATCTTCGACACCCCGACCGAGCAGCGCGCCGCCATGCGCGCCGGCACGCGCCGTCTGCTGATGCTCACGGTGCCCTCGGTCGCGCAGGCGGTCAGCAAGGGGGTCGCCAACCCCGACAAGCTGGCCCTGGCCGACAACCCGCACGGGTCGGTGAAGAGGATGCTCGCCGACGCGGAGGAGGCCGCGGTCGACCACCTGCTCATGCGCGAGGGCGGTCCGGTGTGGGACGCGGAGGCCTTCGCCTCGCTCGCCGGGCGGGTGCGCGCCGACCTGGGCCAGACCCTCTCGGAGGTCCTCGACAAGGCCGTTCGGGTACTCGTGCTCTGGCGCAAGGTCACCAAGAAGGTCAAGGGCAGCACCTCCATGGCGGTGCTGCCCTCCCTCAACGACGTGCAGGGCCAGCTCGGTGAACTCGTCTTCGACGGCTTCCTCACCCGAACGGGTCCGGAGCGTCTGGACGACGTGCACCGCTACCTGCGCGGTATCGAGCACCGCCTGGACAAGCTGCCGGAGAACCCGCGCCGCGATCAGGTGAACATGGCCAAGGTCGTGCAGATGACCCAGGCCGTGCGCCAGGTGCGCGGGCGCCTGAAGCCGGGCCGAGAGGCCGATCCCGATGTGGTCGAGCTGCGGTGGATGCTGCAGGAGTACCGGGTCAGTCTCTTCGCGCAGGAGCTGCGCACCGCTTACCCGGTCTCGGACAAGCGGATCACCAAGGCGATCGAGGCCGTCAAGTCCGCCGGGAAGAAGTGAGGGCGGATCGGGGCCTGTTCGGCAGAGAGCGGACCACCGGCTGCCCGGTGTGAGGCATCCGCCGAACAGGTCCTACTCGTCCGGTCCCCGGGTGCCGCGTTCGCGCCAGTACTCGCCGTCCCGTTTGGCGCCGAAGAAGTCCCCGCCCTTGCGCAGGGTGTCGTCGGTGCCCCAGGCCTCCTCCGAACCGCCCTTGTGCATCTGGGGGATGTGCTTGCGGCAGTGGATGTAGGCCTCCTCCACCTCGACCATGATCCACATCAACGCCTTCTGCCCGGGGATCTGGGGCAGCGGCAGGTCCGGGACGTGCGCTCGCAGGCGCTCGTCCTCCATGAGCCTGGCGCGTCCGTTGACGTGCAGGCCGATCCGGTGCCGGGAGAAGTCGAGGAACATCAAGCCGATGTGCGGGTTCTGCGCGATGTTGCCGGCGCTGGCGAAGACCCCGTTGCCGCGGTACTCCGGGTAGGCCAGAGTGCGGTCGTCGATGATGTGCACGAAACCCGGGGGCCCGGACCTGAAACTGGAGTCGCATTCGCCCCGGCTGTCCGAGGTGGCGATGAAGAGCATCTCCTGCTCGGAGACGAAGTCCCGCATCGCCGGGTTGAGATGGTTCAACATCTGGTCGCGGTAGAAGCGGGAGGCCCGCTCGGACGTGCCCAGGACGTTCTGTACGTGTCTTTCTCCCACGTTCGCGGAGGTCGGGCTCTGACTGTGCTGTGTCATGGACGGGGCGTTTCCCTCGTGTGGGGTGACGGGTCGGAAGGTGCCGGTCAGTGTGCGCCCCGGTGCCCGGAGGAGGCGGAAGCCGCCTCTTGGGCGCCGGCGAGCATGTGGGCGGTGATCCACCGGTAGACCAGCACCCAGGAGGAGCTCATCGAGGACGTCCACGTCGGCGAGACCTCGCTCACGGCCCGGACCAGGGCGCGGCCGACATGGGGATAGTGCTCGGGAAGCACCCCGAGCTGCCTGTGGTGTTGGGCGCCGAGCTGTTGGAGGTACTCCGCGATCTCGTCCGGGGAGTCGAGGTGGCGGACCACGGCCAGCAGCGCGTCGGCCATGCGTTGCTGTTGCGGTCCGAGGTCGTCGGAGAACATGTCGCGCATCTCGGGGACCATCTTGAAGAGGTTCCGGTAGAAACTGCCGGCGAGCAGGGTCGATCCCTCCGGCACATCGGAGCACGATTGGCGGACCAGGTCGATGACTTCCTGGCTGGGGAGGGAGGCGTGGGGAAGAGAACGGTAGGGCAAAGCAGGGGTCCAGAACTCTGAGAGGCGGAGCCTAAAAGTAACGGAGTGTGACCGCTCCGGCGGCAGGCGGGTGATGTCGAAGAAGGTAACAGACGAGTGTAAGAGACACATACCGGAATGAATCCGTACGCTGACTGCCCTGCGTTCCCTGGGCCCCACGGGCCCCGAGCCGGGGGCCCGGTCCTCGGGTTTCGCGGGCCCGGGCGGGGGCCGCGCGGCCGGCTCCGAACCACCGGTGGCGGTGCGCCCCTGCCCTTCGGGCGCCGGTCGTGGTAGGGACCACGTGGACCATTCGCCCCGCGGGAACGAGGACCCACGTGAACACAGGTGCCACGACGCCCACCCCCGACCCCACCGCCTCCCCTGAGAACGACCCGTCGACCGGTCGGCGCATGCTCTATGTGGGCACCTACACCCCCGGATCCGAACCCGCGGGCCGCGGCGAGGGCGTGCACCGGGTGTGGTTCGACCCGAACAGCGGCGAGTTCGCCGACGGCGGTGTGGCCGCGCGTGTGGTCGGCCCCTCCTTCCTCGCACTCAACGCCCACCGGCCCCGGGTCTACGCCGTCAGTGAGCGCGCGGACGGTGCGGTCACCGTCCTGCGCGTCGAGCACGACGGCGGCCTCACCGAACTCGGCGGCCACGCCACGTACGGTGCCTTCCCCTGCCACGTGCTCGCGCTCGGGGGCCACGAAGCGGTGGTCTCCAACTACGGCGACGGCCGGGTCGCCGTGACCGGTTTCGGTGCCGAGGGCCACCCCGACGGCGAACCCGGCCACCACTCCGGCGAGCACGAACCCTGGCAGCTCTTCGAACACACCGGTCACGGCCCCGTCCCCGAGCGGCAGGAGGGCCCCCACGCCCACAGCAGCCTCCTGGTGCCCGACACCGTGGAACCGGAGTTGCGCACCCTGCTCGTGGCAGACCTGGGCACCGACGAGTTGCGCGCCTACCGGGTGGCCGAGAGAGCCCCGGCCGACCCCTCCGCCCTGCACGAGGACGGCGCACCCGGGATGAGGTCCGTCCCCGGCGGCCTCCAGGGCCGGGTGGTCCTTCCCCCCGGTTCCGGGCCCCGGCACATGGCCCTGAGCCCGGACGGCCGTTACGTCTACGTCACCGGGGAACTGGACTCGCGCGTGCACGTGGTGCGCTGGACCGGCGACATCGACCACGCCCGGTACCTGGGGTCGGTCCCGGCCACCGCGAAGGAGGCCGCGGGAGAGAACTTCCCCGCCGAACTCGCCCTCCACCGCGACCATCTGTACGTGTCCAACCGGGGCGCGGACGTGGTCTCCACCTTCGCTCTCCACGACGGCGGTGCCCGCCCGGAACACCTCGCCGACACCCCCGTGGGCGCCTGGCCGCGCCACTTCGCCGTCGTACGCGGCCACCGCGACGAACCCGACCACCTCGTCGTGGCCGGCCAGAACGGCGACGACCTCAGGTCCCTGCGCCTGGACCCCGGTACCGGACTGCCCACCGATACCGGGCACCGTCTGGCCCTGCCCGACCCGGTGTGCGTGCTTCCGGTACCGCTGCGCCGCATCCGCCGGAACCAGCGCCCGGGAGGGTAGGTACTGCCGGCCGGAAAGTTGTCGACGGGGCGGTGGGGTCCAGGGGTTTGTCGTGGTGCCGGGGACAATAATCAGGTGACTTCGTTGGGGCCGGGGTCGTGGGGTTTCTTGTGGTGCCTGGGTTCGGTGGTTCGTCGGGGTCGGGATTGTAGCCCGGCCGGGTCTTTGCGCAACCCGCTTCGGCGCCACCCCCACACACGCTTCTTCGCGGGGAGTGTGGCGGCGTTGTGGTGGGTTGGTGTGGGGCGCCTCGGGGTGTGCGCTGCGACCCTTGACGCCGGGCTCACCCGACCCGTATCGACGAACCCCCTCGCCCCAGGCGCCCGGTCGCCGAAGAAATGGTGGGCACGGCAACGGCAACCCCCCTGTGGTGGCCGCATTGCGACCAACGCTTGCGGTGTGTGCGCGGCCGCTCGCTCCTGCGGAAGCCCTCCTGCGTAAGGCAACGGCCGGCCCCGGCACTCCCGGCGGCGCGTTGAGGCCGGGGGCGAGTGGCGTGTGCACAGTTCGGGCGTTCGGGGTTGGTGGGGTGGCGGCATCGAGCCCGCTCTGTCGCGCGTGCGGGCGATCACCGACCCCGGCCGGCTCCGGTTCCGGTTCCGTGCGGAGCCGGCTCCGCCGGGTCTTGCCCGGTGGGGTCTTGCTTGGTGGCCTCGGCCGGGGGCGTTGTCTCGGTCGGGGGTGCCCGGGTCGGTGTGTTCGGCGGTGTAGGCGGACGCTCCCCCCAACCGGGGCCATTCTCGGCGCCGAAAATGGCCCCGGTTGGGGGGAGCGTCCCCGAAAACCCCGCTGTTGGTGCTCATGGGAGCACTGTCAACGGTCGGGGTCGGCCCCGGGGCCGGCCTCGGAGCCGACCAGGCGGTCGATCCTGGCACTGGTAGCAAGATCAGCGAGATCGGCCTTCGGCAGTGACGCTGGAACCGACTTCGACCGTCGAAGTCGGCTCCAGTAGCAAGATCGGCCGTTCCTGGGCAGTTCCGGAGCCGCGCACACGCCGGTCTGCCCCGGCCTCGATGCGTCACCGGGAGCAGGCGGGGCCATGCTTGTGCCTGTCGCAGGAGCGAGCCACCGTGCACACGCCTCGACCGGTGGTCGCAATGCCGCCACCCGAGGGGGTTGGTTTTTGGGACCCCATTTCTTCGGCCGGATGGGGGCAGCGGCCGGTGGGTGTTCGGCGGCGAGAGCGGGCCGGCCCGGCGTCAAGGGGCGGACCCGCACACCCCGAGGCGCCCCACACCAGCCCATCACAACGCCGCACCTTTGGGCAGGTCCCGAGGGNACGCTCCGACGAACACCACCCACACCAGCCACAGGACCCCGACCCACCACCCACCTGAAACCAGTCCAGCAGGCCTCCACCCACCTGGACCGGCCCCGCCCCACCCGATCCCACCTGGACCCCGCCCGCCCCCACCGGTGCGTTTTCCAGATCGGCGCGTTCTCTGGATACGGATCATCGGCGCGCGGACAATGGCCACGTCCGTCCCCACGTCTCACACCTCGGGAACGGTGGAAGTCGCGCCGAGCGCCGCCCGAACCGGAAGGAAGGCCGCAGTGAGCAACGACCGTGTCCGCACGAACGAGGGCGGAGGTGACCCCGGGGCGGCCTCGACGGGGGAACCGGCCCGGACGCTGCTCGTGCTCGGTGCGGGCGGAGACCTCACCGCCAGGCTGCTCCTGCCGGGGCTGGGCGGCCTCGTCGACTCCTCCTCGATGGCCGGTCTCCTGCTTATCGGCAGCGACCGCGGTGAGGAGAGCGAGGAGGGATGGCGGTCGACCGTCGCGCGCGCCTTCTCGGACGGGGGAGCGCAGGGACCGGCCGTCGACACGGTCGTCCGCAACACGCGCTACGTCGCCGCGGACGCCACCGACGACCACGATCTCGACCACCTGTTGGCCCGCTGCCGGGGCCGCGTCACGATCTACCTCGCGCTCCCGTCGGCGGTCATGGTCGAGACCTGTCGGGCCCTGGCCCGCGTCGGTGTGCCGCACGGTACGCGGCTGGTGCTCGAAAAACCCTTCGGTACCGACACGGACAGCGCTTCCGCGTTGAACGGGCTGCTCCACGGCCTGGTGCCGGAGGACCATGTGCACCGCGTCGACCACTTCCTCGGTATGACGACGGTGCTCAACATCCTCGGGGTCCGTTTCGCCAACCGGGTGGTCGAACCGCTGCTCACCTCCGAACACGTCGAGGCGGTCGACATCACCTTCGACGAGGCGCTCGGACTCGAGGGCCGCGCCGGTTTCTACGACAGGGCGGGCGCCCTGCGCGACATGGTCCAGAGCCACCTGCTCCAGGTCCTGGCCCTGGTGGCGATGTCGCCGCCGAGCACGCTGGAGGGGGACGACGTCCGCGACGCCAAGGCGCAGGTCCTGCGTGCGACCCGCGTCTGGGGCGACCGGCCCGAGAGGTACAGCCGCCGCGCCCGCTACACCGCGGGGACCGTCGACGGCCGCTCGATGCCTTCCTACACCGACGAGGAGGGCATCGATCCGGAACGGGGCACCGAGACCCTGGCCGAGGTCGTGTTCGCGGTCCACACGTGGCGGTGGGCCGGGGTGCCCTTCCGTGTCCGGTCGGGCAAGGCGATCGGTTCCCCCTGCCAGGAGGTCACCGTCCGGTTCCGCGATCCCCAGCACATCCCTACCGGGCTCACCGGCGAGGTCCTCGAGAACCGGCTGCGTATCGGTCTCGGTTCCCGCTGTCTCCGGATGGAACTCAACGTCAACGGCCCCGGCGGCCCCTTCGACCTCTCACCGGTCACGCTCGAGACGGGTTTCGGCCCCGGTGACCTGCTCGAGTACGGCGAGGTGCTCCGGGGGGTACTCGAGGACGAGAAACCGCTGTCGGTGCGCGGCGACGTGTCGGTCGAGTCCTGGCGCATCATCGAGCCGGTACTGCACGCGTGGCGTGACGGCCGTGTCCCCCTCGAGGGTTACCGGGCCGGGAGCGCCGGCCCGGCGAACTGGGAGAGCTGGCAGACATGAGCGAACCGTTGAACACCCGCCCCGCGGCCGAGAGCCATCTGGTCGGTCTCGTCCCCGCCGTCCTTCTTTTCCTCGCGGTTCTGTGGTTGCCCGAGACGCGTGACCGCAACGCCGACGAGGTGGGCGCGGACCTGTGTCGGCGGTGGAACATGTCGGAGGGCTGATGCCTCGGGGGCGAGTCCGGTGTGCGCGGTGAAGAACAGTCCATTTGGGTAGTATCAATAGTGATACTTCCAAAGCGAAGCCGTACCAGGTGAAGCAGGTCCTCGCCGCGATCAACAGATGGGAGGAAGAGGCATGAGCAGAGCTGATCACTACGCGTACCGTGTGCGCTGGTCGGCCGAGGACGAGGCCTACCTCGGCACCGTCGCGGAGTTCCCCTCGTTGTCCTGGCTCGCCGAGGACCGGGCCGAGGCGTTCACGGGTGTCCAGGGGCTCGCCGCCGACGTGGTCGAGGACATGCTCGCTTCCGGCGAGCAACCCCCTGAGGCGATCGCGGACCGGGCCTACTCGGGCAAGTTCATGGTCCGGGTGCCCCCGGAGGTGCACCGGGAGCTGGCCATCGAGGCAGCGGAGCAGAACGTGTCGATCAACCGCTTGGCGTCCGCCCGGCTTTCCCGCCCCGCCGTGCAAGGGCCTACGAACTCCGGTCCCGATGGCCCACGCGCCTCGTCGGCCCGTTCCCGCGTCGGTGGGTCCTGCGGCGGACCCTGAAACGTGGTCGGCTCGGCGGTCAGGGCCCGGAGCGGGTGGGCCCGAGCATGTCCCGGACCGCCCCTCACTGCTACGGCGCGGCACCCCGCAGGATCCGGTCCACCGACTCGACCGGCTGCTCCGGCGACACGCGGCGGTGTCGAGCAGTGCCCGGCGGGTGCGCTGCCGGCGCTGCCGGCGGATCCCGGCCCCGGGGGGAGTCCTCCTCGGACGAGCGGTCGGAGTGCGTCGCGACCGCGCGTTGGGGCTTCCCCGCGAAGTGACCGCGAACATGAGGGCACCGAGGTTACCGAGGCAGGGGTGGACGGCCTCCCGGCGGTACGCACAGGCGGACCGGGGAATCCGTGTGTGCCGTCACGATTGCCGCCGCCTCGCGATGGCTAGGGTGGGGACGGTGAGGAGCCGCTTCGAGTCGCGCCGATCGCGGGAGGTCGACACCGCTGTGAGCAACGACTACACCACTGGCGAGGACCACGGTAAAAAACCGTTCGTCACCGACATCGAGAGCGAGAGCCTCGACAACACCGACTACCGCCGCACCCTGTGGACCGGCAGCCATCTGCAGCTCACCGTGATGAGCATCGACGTCGGTGACGACGTCGGCCTGGAAGTACACCCGGACAACGACCAGTTCCTCCGGGTGGAAGAGGGGACCGGCCGCACGCAGATGGGGCCCGCCGAGGACGACCTGAACTTCGTCCGTGACGTGGAGGACGACGACATCATCATGGTCCCGGCCGGCACCTGGCACAACGTCGTCAACACCGGCGACAAGCCGTTGAAGCTCTACGCGCTCTACGGCCCGCCGGACCACGAGCCCGCCACCGTGCACCCGGCCCACCGGGACGCCGGGAAGGACCCGAACGAGGACTAGTCTCGCGCCTTCCGGCGCCGCAGAACGCTGTCAGTGCTGGTGGGGGCACTGGCACCGTTCTCCGGTGCTCGGGGAAGCACCGCCGACGCCGCGTGTCATCCGGAGAAGGCCTGGATGAGTTCCGGTACCTCGTGCAGATGGCTGTCCAGAAGCTCCACGCTGCGGGGGCCGTCGTGCTGTTCGAGCGCCTCATGGAGTGCGCGGTGCTCACGTTCGATGGTGCTCAGACGCTCGGGGAGCTCGGTCAGGGTGCGAACCGCCAGGCGCACCTGCCGAGGGCGCATGGATTCATACATCTCGGTCAGGACCGCGTTCCCCCGGTGGCGCACGATGGAGGAGTGGAAGACCTGGTCGAGCTGGGCGACCTGGTTCCAGTCCCGGTCCCGTGCGGCGGCTTCCATCGCCTCGAGGAGTTCTCGGGAGTCGGGGGGAGAACCTTGGCGCCGTCCGCAGATCCTGCTCACGGCGTCCGCCTCGATGACGAAGCGGGCCTGGTAGATCTCGTGCATCTCCGTCGCGTTGACGACCCGTACTTGGGCGCCGCGCCGGGGGACGAGCTCGACGAAACGTTCGGCCTGCAGACGGTGGAGGGCTTCACGTACCGGTGTCCGAGAGGTCCCCACCTCCCTGGCCAGGGCGATCTCGTCGAGGAATTCGCCTTCGGTGAACACGCCCGTGAGGATGGCGTTACCGATCCAGTCGTAGGCGCGCTCACGCGCTGACGGTCGCGTTTTCTTGGCTCGGCTGCTGATCCCTTGGTCTGGCACGGGGCCACCCTACCTTTGCACGAGGGGGATACACCGTGTATACATGTCGTCCACAGCACATATTATTGGGCTGTGGGTCACATGGGAGGAATCACTTGAGAGAGCAGACACAGAGGCGGCACGGGGTCTGGCTGTCCGAGCCCTCGGCCGCGGCAGTGGAAATGGCCCGTCTGGCCGGATACGACACCGTCGTGCTCGACATCGAGCACGGATTGTTCGACCTGGCGGCCCTGGATTGGCTGATCCCGTTCATCCGTTCCAACGGCATGGACGTCATCGCCAAGGTGCTGGGTCCTGAGCGCGGTCCCATCCAGCAGGCCCTGGACTTCGGCGCGAACGCCGTGGCGATCCCGCACGTGGAGTCCGTCGAACACGCCAGGACGGTGTGCGGGTACGCGAAGTTCCCCCCGCTGGGAGACCGCTCCTTCGCCGGCGGACGCACGTCCAAGTACCGCGGGTTCACCGACGAGTGGGTCACCGAGCAGGACCAGGGCACACGCTGCTACCCGATGATCGAGGACGCCTCGGCGTTGGAGGACATCGACGCGATCCTCCGGCTCCCCGTCGTCGACGGAGTTTTCGTGGGCCCCTCCGACCTGTCCCTGCGCCGCGAGCGCGGTGCCTACACCGTTGATGAGGCCGACCTGGAGGACCTGCGCCACCTCGCCCGCGCCGCACGGTCGGCCGGCAAACCCTGGGTCATCCCCGCGTGGAGCGAGGCCGAGAAGCGTCTCGCCGTCCAGGAAGGTGCCGAGACCATCGTCGCCACCATGCAGTACGGGGCCGTGCTGTCCGGGTTCACCGGAGCGCTCGACACCCTGAAAAGCATCGAGAACGAACAGAGGAGCCTTTGATGTCCCTGACCACCGCCGTCGTGCAGTTCGCCCCCGCCGAGGACAAGGACGCGAACCTCGCCTCGATCGAGCAGCTGTTGCGTGAGGCGGCCGGCCGCGGGGTGCGCCTGGCAGTCCTTCCCGAGTACGCCGTGTTCACCGCGCCCGCCATGGACGACCGGTTCGTCGACAGCGCCGAGCCGCTCGACGGGCCGACCGTCACGCGCCTGTGCGGCCTCACCTCCGAGCTCGGCATCTCCGTCATCGCCGGCGTGAACGAGGCCGCCTCGGACGGGCGTATCCACAACACCCTCCTGGGTATCCAGGACGGCGGGATCAAGACGGTCTACCGCAAGGTGCACCTCTACGACGCGTTCGGCTACAAGGAGTCCGACCGTGTCATCGCCGCCGACCCGGCCGAGCCGCAGCTCCTGGAGGTCGACGGGTTCAAGGTCGGCATGCAGACCTGCTACGACCTGCGCTTCCCCGAGGTCTCCCGGGTCCTGGTGGACGCAGGCGCCGACATCATCGCTCTGCCCGCCGAATGGGTGCCCGGGCCGCTCAAGGAATACCACTGGAACACCCTCGTGCGCGCCCGCGCGATCGAGAACACCGTCTACGTGCTCGCGGCCGACCAGAGCGCACCCACCGGTTCGGGCAACAGCGCCGTCGTCGACCCGATGGGGATCGCCGTGGCCGCCCTCGGTGAAGCACCCGGCCTCGGCGTCGCCGACGTCGAACGCGACCGGCTCGACCACGTCCGCAAGGTCAACCCCGCACTGTCCCTCCGGCGCTACCAAGTGGCACCAACAGGAGCCTGACCATGAGAACACTCGCGATGCGCGCCCGAGCCGGCGGTCCGAAGCGGACCACCGGGATCGTGGCCTCGGGCGCGGCCCTGGCGGTACTGACCGCGTGCTCCGGCACAGCAAGCGGTGACGACACCTACGTGCTGCACTACACGACCTACTCCAACGCGGCTTCGGACCAGTCGCGCACGGTGCAGCGGTGGGCCGACGAGGTCGAGGACCTCACCGACGGCGGTGTCACCGTTCGCCTCCACTATTCGGAGAGCCTCGTGGACGCCGACGAGTCGGCCCAGGCCACGTTGGACGGGCGCGCCGACCTCTCTCAGGTCGGATCCATCTACGCCGCCTCGGACCTGTCCATGTTCACGGTCGTCGAGCTGCCGTTCGAGACCGGGAACCCCGAGGTGCAGATGACCGCGATCGAGCGCCTGTACGAGGAGAACGAGACCTACCGCGAGGACTTCGACCGCCAGGGCGTCCGTCTTCTCTTCCCGCTCCCGCTCGGCACCGCCGCCGTCGGACTCCAGGAGGAGGCCCAAAGCCTGGACGACCTGAGCGGCCGAAGTATCCGTTCGGGCGGCCTGACCTCGGACGCCATGCTTGCGGCGGACGCCAACCCGGTCGGGATGACGGCCAACGACATCTACGAGTCGATGAGCCGCGGCGTCGTGGACGGCTACACCTCGCTGGCCCTGGCGAACCTGAGCACCTTCGGTCTGTCCGAGACCACACCGCACATCGTGGACCCCGGTATCGGGGCGTACTCGTCCTCGATCGTGGTCGTCAACGAGGACCTCTTCCAGTCCATGCCCGAGCAGTACCAGGAGGCGCTGCTGGATGCCTCCGGCAACGGGATCTCCAACGGACTGGAGGAGTTGGACGCGCTCGGGGAGACCGCCTGCCGTGAGCTGACCGAGTCCGGGGCGGAGTTCACCTCCTTCTCCGACGAGGAGGTCTCCGACTGGCAGGCGGAGGCCGCCATCGCCGAGGACTGGGTGGAGCGCTACGAGGAGCGCGGCTACGACGCCCGGTCCGTGCTCGAGGACTACCGGCGGATCATCGAGGAGGAGACCCCGGACTCCGATTACACCAGTCCGCTCGCCGCATGCATGGAAGGGCAGGGACAGTGAGTCGCATCAGTTTCCCGCGGTCGGCGAGGGGGATGTCGACCGTGTTCAACCTCAGTGCCGGGCTGCTTCTTCTCGCCCTGATGACCCTGACCGTCGTCGACGTGGCCGGTCGCAGCATGTTCGGCCGGTCGGTACTGGGAACGGTGGACATCTCCACCCTGCTCCTGGTCGCCATCGCCTTCCTCGGCCTGGCCTCCGCCGAGATCGACGGAAGGCACGTCTCGGTCACCCTTCTGGAAGCACGTTTCGGGTTCCGGACGCGGATGGTGCTCTCGGGCGTGAGAGCCGTCCTGTTGCTGGGCATCGGCGCCCTGCTCGTCTGGGGGCTCGGCGACGTCATGCTCGGTGCCCTCGAACGCGGAGAGACCACCAATGACATCCTCCGGTTGGCGACGTGGCCGGCCAAGCTCGTGCTCTTCGTCTCCTTCCTGCTGTTCTTCGTGATGGCCGTCTGGAAGGAAGTCCTCGAGTTCCGTGCGTTCCGCGCCGGCGAGGTGCCCGAGACCAATGAGGTGGAGGCGGCCGTCGAACAGGCCTACTCGGCCACACACACCACCCACGAACGAGACAGCGAGGTCGCCCCATGACCGCTGGGACACTCTTCATTGTCATCGCCGTCCTCGTCCTCTTCCTGGGCCTGCTCGCGATCCGCCTCCACGTCGGGTTCTCCCTCATGTTGGCGGGCATGGTCGGTATCGTCCTCATGCGCGGTACCGACGCGGCGGTCAGCACGGCGGCCAACCAGCCCTTCTCGACGGCGGCCGACTACTCGCTGACGATCATCCCGCTGTTCATCCTCATGGGTGTGTTCGCCGTGCGCGCCCAACTCGCCCAGGCGGGGTTCGACCTCGCCTCGCGGGTACTGCGCCGGTTCCCCGGGGGTGCAGCGGTCGCCTCGCTGTCCGGATCGGGCCTCTTCGCCGCGGTGACCGGGTCCAGCGTGGCGACCGTGGCCACCATGGCGCGGGTCTCCACCGACGCGATCGTCAAGGCCGGGCACGGGATCCGTCTCGCGGCCGGGGTCGTCTGCGCCGGCGGCACCCTCGGGGTGCTCATCCCGCCGTCCATCGTGCTCGTGCTGTACGGAGTCGTCACCGACGAAAGCATCGGGGAACTGCTCCTGGCGGGGCTCGGTCCCGGACTGCTGACGGTCCTCACCTATGCGGCCACCATCGTGCTGATGGTCCTGGCCCGGCGCAAGCGCAAGGCCCGCGCGGCCGTGCAGGAGGAGAAGGAACCGGCGACCGTCGGCGGGTCCTCCACGGCCGGCGGGTCCTCCACGGCCGACGGGACGCCCGCGACGGCGGACGAACAGACCCCGCAAGCCAAGCTGGACCTGAGCGGGGTCCTGCTCCTGGGCGTCATCTTCCTGGTCTCGATCGGTTCGATCTACCTCGGTCTGGCCACCGCCAACGAGGCGGCCTCCTTCGGTGCGATGGCGGCGTTCGTCATCCTGCTCATCCGTACCCGGCCGCCCCGCTGGCTGCGTGCGATCAAGGAGTCGGTCACCGAAGCCGTCGGTCTGACCGCCATGACGTTCCTCCTCATGTTCGGCGCCGGGGTCTTCACCTACTTCCTGGCCCTGTCCGGGGCGAGCACCGCGGTGGTGGACGCCGTCATCGCGGCCGACCTGGACCCCTACGTCGTCCTGGTGCTCTGCCTGCTGCTGTTGCTGCCGCTGGGCATGTTCCTCGACGGCATCTCGATGATCCTCGTCGCCGCGCCGCTGCTGCACCCGATCCTGGTCGGCTACGGCTTCGAGGGCATCTGGCTGGGTGTGCTCATCGTGAAGGTCGCCGAGATGGCGCTGATCACGCCGCCCGTCGGGATGAACGCGTTCGTCTACTCCGGATCGGTCCCGGAGGCCGGCCTGGGCCGCATCTTCCGCGGCATCGTGCCGTTCATCATCGCCGATCTCGTGGTCGTGGCCCTGCTCATCCTGGTGCCCGACATCGTCACCTTCATCCCCGAACTCTCCAGCGCGCAGTAGTCCGTCCCGCGCTGCCTTCCGAGAAAGGACAGTTGTGTTCACCATCAACGACATGCCGCGGCAGATCGACGACAGCATCGTCGCCGAACTCGGCCAGACCTGTGTCTCCACGCTCGGCCACCTGCGGGACCACGGCTTCGCCCTGGGACTGCGGCCGAACCGGCGCCCGCTCAAGTTCGTCGGCACGGCCGTCACCGTGCGGATCCCGCACCTGGACTCCACCGCGGTCCACATCGCCGTCGACATGCTGCGCCCCGGTGACGTCCTCGTCGTGGACCAGTCCGGTGACCAGCAGCGTTCGTGCTTCGGCGGCCTGGTCTCCTACACCGCCAAGGCCCGGGGCGCCGCCGGCGCGGTGATCGACGGGGCGGTCAACGACCACGACGAGACCCTCGCCTACGACTTCCCGGTGATCTCGCGCGGGTTCAGCCCGCTGACCACGCGCATCGGCGGGATCGAGGGCGCGATCAACGTGCCGGTCTCCGTCGCCGGCGCGGTCGTGCGCCCGGGTGACGTCGTCTTCGCCGACTCCGACGGTGCCGCCTTCCTCACACCCGAGGAGGCGGTGGGCCTGGGTGACCTGCTCAAGTCCAAGGAGGACGCCGAGATCCCGGCACGGGAGAAGATCTCCGCCGGCGGCTCCCTCGCCGAGTTCTCCGGGGCCGCCAAGCACCGCCCCTGATACGGGCTCGCGCGCATGAGCCCGCGCGGGCCCATGCCCGACCTTCTCCGGTCCGGGTCTGCCGGGGGCGGCCCGGACCGGAGGAGGTCGTTTCTGCCAGAGGCTTCAGCCCATGGTCTTCTGTCCGTCGAGCGTCTCGCGGATGATGTCGGCGTGCCCGCAGTGCTGGGAGGTCTCGCGGATCAGGTGCAACAGCACCTTGCGGGCGCTCCAGAACACCTCGCCCTCCAACCAGGGGGCCGGCGCGAGCTGGTGCTCGCGCTCGAGGCCGGGCAGGGCGCGCACGTACTCCTCGGTCTCACGCGCGGCCCGCTCGTAGTCGGCCAGCACGCTCTCCAGCGTCTCCTCACCCACGAGCCGGAAGGTACGAGCGTGGTGCTCGAGGGCTTCGGGGGAGGCCTGGTCCGCTTCGAGGTCCTCACCCCGTTCGATGAAGTCCATCCACCCCCGCTCCACAGAGGTGAGGTGCTTGACCAGACCGGCGAGGGTCAGCTCGCTCGCGGTCGTGCGGGTGGTGGCCTGCTCCTGGTCCAGCCCCTGGAGGGTGTGGAGCAGGAAGCGGCGCTGCTCGGCGAGCACCTCCAACACGGCCTCGCGCTCACGGTCGAGTGTGCTGGTGGTGTCGGTGGCTGACCGGCTCATGGGTGCTCCTGATAGTCGTACGTGATGGGCGGTACGGACGTTACGCCACACCGACGACATTTCCCCGAGCGCACCGGTCTCGGATGTGCGGATGAATGAGTATCAGCGTCCGTACACGTCGCCCCGGGCGCCGATCTTGATGACAACAATGGTGATTCGACCGTCGCCCACCGTGTATACGACACGAAGGTTGCCGACACGGATTCGGTACCCGTCTCTGGCTTCGAGCTTCTTGCACCCGTCAGGACGAGGGTCCTCGGCCAGTTCTCGGATTGCGGTGGCGACCCGTTTCCGTACCATCCCGTCGAGCTTCCGAAGTTCTTCGCGGGCAGAGGCCGTGACCTCGACGTGGTACTCGCTCACTCGTAGTCCTCGGGACGGAAAGTGACGGTCTCCTCGTCCGCCCGAGCTTCGACAGCTGCGCTGTCGGCGGCGTCTTCGAGCTCCTCGAGATCTTCGGCGGACACCAGCACCAGGCCTCGGGAGGCCAACGCCTCCGCCAGCTCGGACGCCATGTCGTCGGGCTCGATGGGCTCAGCGGTCATGGTCTTGTCGCTCCCTTCCACACACCACGGCGCAGCGCGTGCACCCTGGGGACAGTTCAGAGCGCTCGACGGCTCCCAGGGGAGCTGCGCCGAATGTTGTCCTCCGCTCGGGGCTCTGTGCCCCGGGCAACAGGAGAGTCCCCACAACGCCCCGGCGGTCGGGACTGTGGTCCCCGCCCTCCACACCGGTCCTCCGCGTGACGCACAATGAACCTGGTTTCGACCTCCCACCGCCCACCCGAGGGGAAGACCCATGCCTGTGCAGCGGAGGACCGATGTCCGGTACCGGGGCCTGACCGCCCGCGACCTCGCCCTCATCGCCGTTTTCGCCGCGCTCATCGCGGCCCTGAGCGTGTCCGTGGCGATCCCGATCCCGTTCTCGCCGGTCCCGATCACGCTCCAGACCCTCGGCGTCATGCTCGTTCCCGCCCTCATCGGCTGGAAGCGCGGAACCCTCGCGGTCGTGGTCCTCATCGTGCTCGGCCTGGCGGGCCTGCCCCTGTTCGCCGGCGGACGCGGCGGTCTCGCGGTGCTGGCCGGCCCCTCCGGCGGCATGGTCGTGGGGTGGATCTTCGGTGCCCTGGTCATCGGCGTGCTCACCGATCTCATGCTCCGCAGCGGCCGGTACCGTTTCTGGCGGGGCACGGCCGTCAACGTGCTCGGCGGCATGCTCGTCATCTACGCCGTCGGGGTCCCGTGGATGGCGGTCGTGCTCGGCGACGGCGTCCTGGCTTCCCTCCTGGCCGTCGCCGTCTACCTGCCGGGCGACCTCGCCAAGGCGGTCCTCACGGCCCTGATCGCCGCGACCGTTCACCGCGCCTACCCGATCCCGCCCGCCGGCCGGCCGCTCACGCCGTCCGTGGAGGAGGACCGCTCCTGATGCTGCGCCTGGAAGGGGTGAGCCACGCCTACGACGGCCGTCGGGTCCTGCACGGGATCGACCTCGAGCTGTCCGAGCACCGCATCGGGGTGATCGGCGCCAACGGTTCGGGCAAGTCCACGCTCGCCCGCACCCTCAACGGCCTCGTCCTGCCCGACGAGGGACGGGTGTGGCTGGGGGAGTGGAACACCCACCGCCATGCCCGGCGGATCCGCCGCCGGGTGGGGTTCGTCTTCTCCGACGCCGCCAACCAGATCATCATGCCCACGGTCGCCGAGGACGTGGAGGTCGGACTGCGTCCGCTGAAACCGGGCCGGGCCGAGACCGAGCGCCGCGTCGACCGGATCCTGCAACGCTACGGGCTCGCCGGCCACCGCGATCACCCCGCGCACCTGCTCTCGGGCGGCCAACGCCAGATGCTCGCGCTCGCCTCGGTCCTGGCCACCGAGCCCGAGGTACTGGTCTGCGACGAACCCACCACCCTGCTCGACCTGCGCAACAGCCGTATGGTGCACCGGGTCCTGGACACCCTGGACCAGCGTGTCGTCCTGTTCACCCACGACCTCGACCTGCTCGCCGGCTTCGACCGGGTCCTGGTCATGGACGGCGGCCGGGTGGTGCACGACGGTGCCCCGGCGGGGGCGATCGACTTCTACACCCGCCTCATGGACGCCGCGGCCGACGATCCGGCCGCCCCGGACCCACCGGACCTGCCCGGCGGCCGTACGTGAGCGCGGTCGGCCTCTACGTCCCCGGCGCGGGTCCCCTCCACCGGGTCCCGGCCGGGGCCAAACTCCTCACCCTGCTGCTCGTGGGCGTCGTCCTGATCGCCGCCGCCCACCTGTGGGTCTCGCTCGCCGCCCTGGTCCTGGCCCTGGTCCTCTACCCCGTGGCACGCCTGTCGTTGCGCCGCGCCTACCGGGTGGTGCGGGTGCTGTGGCCGTTCCTGCTGGGCATCGCCGTGTTCCAGGTCCTGGTGGGGGAGTGGACCGAGGCCGTACGCCTGGGCGCCCAGCTCGCCGCGCTCGTCCTGCTGGCCAACGCCGTCACGCTCACCACACGGGTGAGCGCGATGCTCGAGCTGTTCCAGCGCCTGGCCCGTCCCCTACGGCACGTGGGTGTTGACCCCGACCGGGTCGGACTGGTGCTCGCCCTCACCGTGCGCTCGATCCCGATGGTCGGTCAGGCCTGGCGGGCCGCCCGCGAGGGGTATCTGGCCCGCGGGCTCTCCGGACGACCCCACCTGATCGTGGTCCCGGTGATCGTGCAGTTGCTGCGGATGGCCGAGGCGACCGGTGAGGCGTTGGTGGCGCGCGGCATGGACGAGGGCGAACGGGAAACCTGAATCCTGTTGAAGCACGTGCTCTCGACCGGTCCGTGAGACGCGGTACCGATTCGGCATCGAGTGGGTGCCTTCCGTCCCTTTCGGGTGAATAATGGCGGCACAACACCTGCTCTCCCCGTCGATGAACCCGGTGATACCGTGCTTCGGCGTCCCCCCGCCATGCCCCGAGCCCGGACCAACACCGCCGTGGCATCCGTGACCGCTCTTGCCATGTTGGTCGCCCTGCCCGCTTCGGGCGCCCCCTCCCATCCCGATCCACGGATGGTCGAGGCCCTGGTCACCTGGGACGACGTCGCTCTCGAACCCTTCGACCCGGTCGCCGAGCCCTCCGGGCAGGTCCCGCTCGGGACCGAACGCCGCACCGAACTCACCGCCGAACTCGATGTCCTGGCCGAGAGCCACGATTTCGGCCTGGCGGTGCAGGACCTGCGCACCGGTGCGACCTTCAGCCACGGAGCCCACACCCGCTTCCCGGCCGCGAGCGTGGCCAAGCTGTCGGTTCTGGCCATGCTGGTGCGCACCGCCGAACAGGAGGGCCGTGACCTCACCGACGGCGAGCGCGCCCAGGCCGAGCAGATGATCCGTTACAGCGACAACGAGGTCACCGACGACCTCTACGACCGCATCGGCTTCACGGAGGGGTTCCAGGAGGGCGCCGAGGCGTTCGGCCTGCACGGCACCGAACCGCACCCGGGAGGGAGATGGGGTTCGACGACGACGACCGCCTCCGACCAGATCCGGCTCCTGCGCGCCCTCTACCTGGAGGAGGGGCCGCTGACCCGGGAGGGCCGTGCCGAGGTCCGGGGGTTCATGGAGTCGGTCGCACCCGAACAGGTGTGGGGCGTGGCCGCGGTTGCCGGGCCCGACGACACGGTCGGGCTCAAGAACGGGTGGACCCCCCGCGAGGACGACGGCGGCCTGTGGACGATCAACTCCGTGGGCTACGTCGCCGGGCAGGACCGCGAGTACCTCCTCGCGGTGCTCTCCGACGGCCTCTCCGATTACGGGAGCGGCATCGCGATGGTCGAGGACGTGGTCGTGCGCGTCACCGGCGCCATGGAGGAGGGCGCCGAGGCCGACGAGGCGCGCCCCGCCCGCTGAGCGGCGCGGGCGGGGGCGGGGCGGCCGAGTCTCAGACCCGGTGCCGCAGCACACTCACGGCGAAGCCGGCCCCTTCCGACCACGCCTTCAGGTCCCAGGTCGCGAAACGGTGCTCCACCCTCAGCCCGGCGGCGGCCACGTGCTGGTCGAACTGTTCGATCGTGAGCGTACGGTCGAGCCCGAAACCCACGACGACGAACCCGTCGGCCCGGACGTGGCGTGCCACCGAGGACAGCACGTCGGTCTCGGAGCCGGGCGCCACGAAGCACATCACGTTGCCGGCCAGGACCGCGGCGTCGAACGGTTCCCCGATCCCGTGCGCTGCCAGGTCCAGGTCGGCCAGATCGGCGACCGCGTAGGTCGGCCCGGGATGGTCCTGCTCGGCGGCCCCGATCAGCGCGGGGTCGACGTCGACCCCGACGGCCTGGTGGCCACGGCTGTGCAGCTCACCCGCGAGACGGCCGGGCCCGCATCCGGCGTCGAGCACCCGGGCCGCGCGGGGCAGCATCGCGTCCATCAGACGTGCTTCCCCGACCAGGTCGGCTCCTTCGGCCGCCATCGCGCGGAAGCGCTCGATGTACCACTGGGAATGGCCTTCTTCGGTCTCGGTGAACCACCGTGTCGTTCTACTCATGCACCGGAGGCTAGCCGCCGGCGTCCACGTTCACCGACGGGCGGGAGGAGGGCGTTGCTCCGACCGGCACCGGCCACCCCCGCTCCCGGAAATCACCGGAGACACATGCGGGGCCCGCCGCCGGGGTCGCGCTCCTCGAAGAGCTGGTCACGGAGGTCACCGAGGCCATCGAGGCGTCCGGGGAGCACGACGAGACCACGGTTCCACCCGCTGGCAGCTCACCGGGGCCGGACTGAGGCAGTCATTCCTCGCGGGAGGAGAGGATGCAGAACTCGTTTCCGTCGGGGTCGGCGAGCACGTCCCAGGGGTGCTCGCCGGTCTGGCCCACGTCCACCCGGGTGGCACCCATGGTGAGCAGGCGCTCGATCTCGGCGTCCCGGTCGTCGTCCACGTGCGGGGCGAAGTCCAGGTGCAGCCGGTTCTTGGCTCCCTTGTCGTGCTCGACCGGCACGAACACCAGCCCCGGCGGCACCTGGTGGAAGGGCAGCGTCGGGCCGAGCTCCCCGGCCCACGGCGGCACCAGGACAACCTCTTCCTCGGTGTCGAAACGGATGTCCCAACCGATGGCCCGGGACCACCAGGCACCGAGCGCCCGGTGGTCGCGTGCCTCGATCACGGTGGTGTACCAGCGAAGCGCCATGGACGGCTCCTCTCATCGCGGACGCTGACCTTATCTCCGGGCGCCGACAATCCACGTGAACGCCCGCTCCACCGGGGCTGCCTCACCGGTTCCGGTCGGTTCCCGCAGCTTTCCCGAACTCGAGCCCCGGCACCACTCACGGCGGTGCCCCCGCCGGAACACTCCGATGGGGGCACCGCGCACCGTTCGCCCAGGAACCCAGGAGCCCAGGCGCAGCCTTCAGTCCAGCGGACCACCCGCGACGTAGATGACCTGGCCGGACACGTACCCGGCGTCCTCACTGGTGAGGAAGGAGATCGTGTTGGCGATGTCCTCGGGCTGACCCGCGCGGCGGACGGGGATCTCCGCCTCCTTGAAGGACTTCATGTCGTCGAAGTTGACCCCGATGCGCTCGGCGGTGGCGCGCGTCATCGCGGTCTCGACGAAGCCGGGGGCGACGGCGTTGCAGGTCACGCCGAACTTGCCGAGCTCGACGGAGAGGGTCTTGGTGAAGCCCTGCAGGCCGGCCTTGGCGGTGGAGTAGTTGGCCTGGCCGCGGTTGCCCTGGGCGGAGGAGCTGGAGAGGTTGACGATGCGGCCCCACCCCTGCTCGGTCATGTGCGCCTGGGCGGCCTTGCTCATGAGGAACGCACCGCGCAGGTGCACGTTCATGACGGTGTCCCAGTCCTCCACCGACATCTTGAAGAGGAGGTTGTCCCGCAGGACCCCGGCGTTGTTGACCAGGATCGCGGGCGGGCCCAGGCGCTCGGCCACGGTCCCGACGGCGGTGTCGACCTGGTCGGGGTCGGAGACGTCGCAGCCCACGGCCAGGGCGGTGCCGCCCCCGGCCGTGATGCGGTCGACGACCTCCTGGGCTTCTGCTTCCTTCAGGTCCAGCACGGCGACGGCTCGGCCCTCACGTGCGAGACGCTCGGCGGTGGCGGCTCCGATCCCGCGGGCCGCTCCGGTCACGATCGCCACTCGAGGTGTTGCGGACATAACTGCGTGTACCTCCATCTTTCACGCGGTGGGCGCGGGGGGAATACTATCTCCATGCCTGTCGGTCGGTAAGCGACCGGGGTGCCTTTCCGGAGGGGGCGAGCGACGTGCCGGCAACTTTTTCGGACGCCGCGACCAGGGGTTCGTCAGCACACATGCGCCGGGTTCCCGGTTTCCCTGATCTTTGGCAGACCGTGGATTACGATTGCCTGTAAGAGTCAGGTGCACGTGCAAAAGACCCGTGCACGGGCACGCACCCGGAGAGGGGTGGAAGGTTATGGAGTGCGCGGAGGCGATCACCGACCCCGCTCGAGGGTGGTGGCTCAAGGTCCTCACGCACGGGTCCCGGCGCTGGAACACTCCCGTCTGCGGCGACACCCACGACGCCGTCACGTGGACCTTCGACCCGCGCCCCCATACGGTCGGTGTCGCTCGTGAGATTTCCGAGGTCCTTCTGCACGAATGGGGGATGCAGTACTTGTCGGGGGGCGTCATGCTCGTCGTTTCCGAATTGGTGACCAATGCCGTCCGCCATGGAGCACCCGAGGACTCGGCCTTGCCCCGCGGCCGGGATATTCAGCTCTCTCTCATGCGTAGCGGTCGAGAATTCATCTGTGCGGTTCGTGATGGATCTGATGCCTTGCCCCGTAGAAGGCAGACCGACCTCGCCCTGGAAGGCGGGCGAGGGCTTGCCTTGGTGAGCGCTTTCGCGCGAGAGTGGGGGGTGATTCCCACACAGCCCGGCGGAAAGTTCGTCTGGGCGCAATTCGTGTGAACCCTCGAGGGCGCGCACCCGCGGTGCGGCGCCCCGAGCACGGACCCCGGCCGGCGGTGAACCGGTCTCTCCCACAGGGGTCCGGCGAACGCGGTGGGCCGACCGGTCCGGGAGGAGGCGACCTCGGTCGGAGGGCTCGCTCCGTAATGGCCCTGTCGTGTATGTGTAGTCTCCCGTTGGCACCCCCGAACTCTCCCGAACTCGGATACTCTTGTGCAGCGGAATGACAGAGAGGCGGCGAACGTGGATATCGCTCGATTGCGTGCGGGGAGCGGCCCCACTGTGCGTCGCATGCTCCTCGGCCACGAGCTGCGTGAGTATCGTGAAGCGCGCGGTATCTCACGCGAGGACGCGGGTGAGCGCATTCGCGCCTCCGCATCGAAGATCAGCCGTATGGAACTGGGCCGCGTCGGTTTCAAAGTGCGCGATATCGAGGACCTCCTGAAGATGTACGGGGTCACAGACCGTGCACGGATGAAGGCTTACCTGCAGATCGCGAAGGAGTCCAACGAACCCGGGTGGTGGAAACGCTACGGCGACTCACTGCACAAGTGGTTCACGCGGTACGTGGGTTTCGAGGAGGCCGCCGACCACATCCGGGTCTACGAGTCCCAGTTCGTTCCGGGGCTGTTGCAGACCGAACCCTACGTGCGTGAGGTCATTTCCGCAGGTGGAGCCTCCGACGAGGTCACCGAGCAGCGCATCCAGGCCAGGCTCGAGAGACAGCAGCGCGTCGAGATCGACGAGAAGATGCGCATGTGGGTGATCCTCGACGAGGCCGCGGTCCGCCGTCCCGTCGGCGGACAGACCGAAGAGGGCCTGCGCATCATGAGCGGCCAGATCCGCCGCCTCATCGACCTGGCCGAGAACTACTCCAACATCACGATCCAGATCGTGCCCTTCTCCGCCGGCGTGCACGCCGCCGAGGCCGGTTCCTTCACGATCCTGCGGTACTCGGAGTTCGAGCTCTCCGACCTGGTCTACCTGGAGAACCTGACGGGCGCGGAGATCGTCGACCGCCGCCCGGTGGTGGAGGCCTACACCAAGGCCATGACGGGGTTGAGTGTGGCTGCCGCGACCCCTGAACAGACCTGGGAGATGCTCGAGCAGATCCTCGACGACCTGGAGAAGGGCCGCTCCTCCGGCTGAAGCCCTGCCCCTGCGTGCCCGAACGCCGGTTCTTCCGGGCGGCCGACGTGTGCCCCGGGGCCTCCCGTGGGGGCCGGTGCCGTGACCGGGAACCGGGCTGCATAGGGGGGCGGGGTCGCTTCCCGGCCGCGCGCCGGCCGGGAAGCGACCCCGCGAGTCCACCCGTGTTCTGAGGTCCGGGCCGAGCGTCAGCCGAGGAGGTTGTCGAAGTCCCCGTCCTTGGCGCCCAGGATCAGGCAGTCGATCTCTTCCTGCGTGTAGACCAGGGCCGGACCGGCCGGGAAACGGGAGTTGCGCACGGCGATGGACCCGTTTCCGAGCCGGGCCATCTCGACACAGGCGCCCTGGGAGTTGCTCCGGCGCGCCTTCTGCCAAGCGGCCCCGGACAGCTCGGTCGCGCTGATGCCGTTGTGTGCAGACATGCTTGCTCCTTCTCTCGAGGGGAAAGTCGCGTGCGAATGCACTGCCAGATGCACGTGCATGCGCACTGACATTTTCATAAGCATAGCGTGACCTCGGCCACTTGTCCGGGGGTTTCCAGGGATGTAAGCGCGATGTAATCACCGCTGACGGAAGAGCGCTCCGCGCGGTGCCCCGTGCGAGGGCGGGCGTAGCCACGGGTCGCGGGTGTGCGCCGCTCGAACGGCCGACGGGGGGGGGGGGGCGACCGCCCCCCCCCCCCCCCGCGGGTGCTCACCGGCTCCGGCTCAGTCGCACCCGAGCGCGCCGGTCAGCGTCTCGAGGTTGCCGCGCATGATCGAGGGGTAGTCGTCGCCGGGGGAGTCCTCGGTGACACCCTCCAGCGGGTCGAGCACCTCCACCTCGGCGCCGGTCTCCCCGGCGATGGTGTCGGTGGTCCCGGCCGGCATGAGGGGCTCGGTGAAGATCGTGTCGATGTCGCGCTCTTCCACGATGTCGGAGATCTCGGCGATCTGGGCGGGGGAGGGCTCGGTGTCGGGGTCGACGCCGCTCAGGCCCACCTGCTCGAGGCCGTGGGCCTCGGTGAGGTAGGTGAAGGCGGTGTGGCCGACCACGACGTCGCGCTGATCGCAGGAGGCCAGGTTCTGCTCGTACTCCTCGTCGATGGCGGTGAGCGTCTGCGAGGCCTGTTCGGCGTTGGCCTCGTAGCTGTCGGCGCCCTCGGGGTCGACCTCGCCCATGCGCTCGGCCAGTGCGGTCGCGACCTCGTCCATACGCTCGGTGTCGAGCCAGAAGTGCGGGTCGTCGGGGCCGTGGTCGTGGCCTTCGTCCCCGCTCTCGTCCCCGTGGTCGTGGCCTTCGTCCCCGTGGTCGTGCCCATGGTCGTGGTCGTCGCCGCCCTGGGTCTCCTCGGCGGGAAGCAGGTCGACGGTTTCACTCACGTCGAGTGCGTTGCCGGAGGCCTCCTGCTCCACGGCCTCGTCCACGGCCGGTTGGAGGCCGGGGACGTAGAAGGCGATGTCGGCCTGGCTGACCTCTCCGATCTGGCGTCCGGTCAGCTCCAGGTCGTGCGGTTCGGCGCCCGGCTCGGTGAGCTGGCTGACGGCGACGCGGTCGCCGCCGATCTCGGTGGCCAGCCATTCGAGGGGATAGACGCCGGTGACCAGGGTCAACTGCGCATCTTCGGCAGAGGTGCCGTTCGATCCGGTTTCCTGCCCGCCGCAGGCGGTGAGCATCATCAGTGTCGCGGCGCCGAGGGCAGCGGTCCGCACGGTGGTCCCTGTTCGCATCCCCCAATGATCAGGAAAATGAAAACGGTTGTCAATTTGTCCGACTCATCTTGGTTCTCAGGGGACCTCGGAGAAGCGTTCGACGTCCTTGGTCCGTCCTGCGACGACGATGAGGTCACCCGAGTCGAGCACGGTCTGTTGCGTGGCGTAGGTGAACGGATATCCCGAGTGCTTGACCGAGACCACGGTGACCCCGAACTCCTTTCGGATGCCTGACTCACTCAAGGAGACCCCCTGCAGGCGACGCGGCGTGGGTGTCTTGATGAGGGAGAAGCCCTCCTCGATCTCCACGTAGTCCAGGACGCGTCCCGACATGAGATGGGCGACGCGCTCGCCCATGTCGTGTTCCGGCAGGACCACACGGTGGGCTCCCACCTGTTCGAGGATGCGTCCGTGGCGGCGGCTGGTGGCCTTGGCCCAGATGAGGTCGATGCCCAGGTCGACGAGCAAGGACGTGGTGAGGATGCTCTCCTCCAGGTGGGTGCCGATCGCCACCACCGCCCGGGTGAACTGCTGCGCCCCGATCTGGCGGAGGGCCTCTTCGTCGGTGGCGTCGGCCACCACGGTGTGGGTGAGGGAGTCCGCGAAGTGCTGGACACGCCGCGAGCTGGTGTCCACGGCGAGCACCTCCCAGCCGTGGTTGACCAACTCCAGGGACATAGAGCTGCCGAAGCGGCCCAGGCCGATGACCAGGACGCCTCTGTCCTTGTCACGGCTCCTTCGGTGAGACATTGCGGTTTTCTCCTGTTTCTCCTGTCGAGGTGGAAAAGAACGGGCCCGGCAGGTCAGCCGACGATCGGCCGATCCTGAGCCAAGGCGTAGCGGCGTTTTCGGTCGCTCATGGCGAGCGCGGTGACGAAGGTGATGGGCCCGAGCCGTCCGGCGATCATGAGCACGATGATCATCACTTGGGCCCATGAGGGCAGCTCGGGCGTCAGGCCGGTGGAGAGGCCGACCACACCGACGGCCGAGGCCATCTCGAACAGAACGGGCAGGAGGTTGTACGTGGTGGTGGCCAACAGGAGCAGAGTGCAGAACGCGACCACCGTGGCCGACATGAAGATCAGACTCAACGAGTGCCGGATCACCGCAGAGGGAAGCTGGCGGTCGTAGACGTGCACCTGGTCGTGGGAGCGGACCTCGGCGAGGACCACACAGAAGATGATGGCGAGCGTGGTGACCTTGATACCGCCGGCCGTGCCCGCGCTGCCCCCTCCCACGAACATGAGCATGATCGTGAACAGAAGGGTGGAATCCTCCATCGCGCCCGTGTCCGTCACATTCAGCCCGCCGCTGCGGGGCATGACCCCGTGGAAGAAACCGTCGGTGATGCGGTTCCACCAGTGGAGTTGGCCGAGGGTCTGGGGATTGTTCCATTCCAGGACCGGGACGAGCAGGCACGCGCCGACCAGGAGTACGGCGGAGGTGGTCAGGGTGATCTTGGTGTGCAGGCTCCACGTCTTGGGGAGACGGAAACGCCGCCAGAGCTCGATGATGACCGGAAAGCCGATGCCGCCCAGAATCACGGCCAGCGCGATGGGAAAGAGGATCAGGGCATCGCCCGAGAAGCGGCTCATGCTGTCGTCGTACAGGGAGAGCCCGGCATTGTTGAAAGCGGAAACGGAGTGGAAGAGGCCGGTGTAGAGCGCCTCTCGTAATTCCATGTCGTAACCGAGCCACATCCGCGGAGTGATCAGGACGAAGGTGAGGCTCTGGACCACGACGAAGATGAAAGCCACCCGGCTGACCAGTCCGCGCACGTCACCGACCCAGAGACTCTTGGTCTCGGCCTGTACGTTGAGCTGCATCCTGAGGCCGAACCTGTGGACCACCGCTGTGCCGAGCAGCGCGGCCAAGGTCATGATGCCCATGCCGCCGATCTGCATGAGTACCATCACGAGGCCTTGACCGAAGTGCGTGAGGTCACTGCCGATGGAGATGATGCTGAGCCCGCACACGGCCAGTGCCGTGGTGGAGGTGAAGAGGGCCTCGACGAAGGTGAGGTTCTCCGAGCCCGCCGATGCGGCCGGTGTGAGCAGGAGCCCGGTTCCGAGGAGATCCACGGCCACGAACATCAGGAGGAAGACCCGCGCGGGCTGGAGCCCGCCTTTCCCCTCGTTCGGTAGGCGCCGAGGGAAAACGGAGGGGCTCGGCCGCTCGGCCCTGGGGCGCCCGAACAAGCGGCGCAAGAGCGTGTTCGGGGCGAGCGCCGGCTCGCGGGTCACGTTCGTGCCCTGGAATACGCGGGTGTCACCTTTACCTCCTCATCGGTGTGGCCCGGAGGAATTCTGCCAGAGCTGCGCTGCTCAGCGGACCACGAACGACCGTTCCGCCCGTGCCGGCCCGGGCCCGCCACCCCTGGCCGGAGTGTCAGGGGTGGCGGGCGCCCTCGTGGTCGAAGTGGCCCGGCGGTTCGAGCTGGAGGGTGGAGTGCTCGACGTCGAAGTGCCCCGACAGACAGGCGTGGAGCTGGTCGAGCATGCGCCCGGTGTCGGCCAGATCCTCCTCGCGCACCACCACGTGCGCCGACATGACCGGGACACCGGAGGTGATGGTCCAGGCATGCAGGTCGTGCACGTCCACGACCGAGGGGTGACCCAGCATGTGTTCACGGACCTCGGCCAGATCCATGTCCTTGGGCGTGGCCTCCAACAGCACGTGCACGGCATCGCGCAGCAGCGACCAGGCGCGCGGCACGATGATCGCGGCGATGAGCAGGGACACGGCGGTGTCGACCCAGCTCCAGCCGCTCAGCCACACGATCGCGCCGCCGACGATGACCCCGGCCGAGGCCAGGGCGTCGCCCATGACCTCCAAGTAGGCGCCCTTGACGTTGAGGCTCTCCTTGGCCCCGGAACGCAGTACGAACAGGGCGGCGACGTTGAGGACGAGGCCGAAGGCGGCCACCGCCATCATGCCGGGACCTGAGACCTGTGCCGGTTCCTGGAGGCGGTTGAGGGCCTCGTAGGCGATGAACCCGAACAGCGCGAACAGCATGAGCGCGTTGGCGGCGGCGGCGAGGACCTCGGCGCGCTGGTAGCCGAAGGTACGCCGGTCGGTCGCGGGTTTGGCGGCGATCCAGACCGCGACGAGGGCGAGCCCGACCCCGAGGGAGTCGGTGACGGTGTGTCCGGCGTCGGCGAGCAGGGCCAGGCTTCCGCTGTAGGCGGCGCCGATGACCTGCACGACCGCGACGGTGAGCATCATCCCCAGAACGATCGCCAGGCGGCCGCGGTTGGCGGCCCCGGCGGTCACGTGTCCGTGATCGTGCCCTGCACCCATGTGTGTACCTTTCTCAGGAACAGTTCAGCCGCCACTGTTTATACAGCCTCAGCTGTCTATACACCAAACTTTGTACAAT
>NZ_ANBE01000026.1 GCF_000341145.1 Nocardiopsis xinjiangensis YIM 90004 | reverse complement strand
GGCCCCCCCCGCCAGAACGTCTCCAACCACCTGGCCTGCCTGCGCGACTGCGGGCTGGTGCACACACACGCGCGCGGGCGCCAGGTCAGCTACGAACTCGTCGACGCCTCCCTGGCCCACGCCCTGGAGGATCTCCTCCAGGTGGTGTGGGGCACCGCCCGCTCCCACCAGAGTCCTGCCGGGAAGCTCGGCCCGGCCTGACGGCGCGCCGACGGGTCCCCCCTCGCCATACGTGCCAGGTCTGCTCGGCCATGTGAGGGGCCGGGTCCTTCGTGCGGTTGAGTCCACCAGGCCTCTGTGGTCGAGGCCATCTGAGCCCCATGGACATCCGGATGGCCGAAAATGACCATTGTGATGTCCGTTACCTCCGCGAGGTGTGCGGGGGTGCGTGGGGAGGCCCACCTCACCAGGGGGAATCTTCGACTTCCGGCCGACGTCCCCCCTCTTTGGCCGGGGTCGGACCCCGACAGAGGACCGACGCGACCCTGAGAGTTCCCTGAACCCTCTCTGGGCGGCCGTACTTCCGATATAACGCGACGTAGGGTGAAATGCGTGACCGGCGGAGACGAGACCCCCTCCATACCGGTCGCGAACGAAGGCGCGGTTCGGGCCACCGCTGAGGGCCCGGCCCTCAGAGAGCCCTCACACGACGCCCCGGCCGCCGATCGCCGCACGCGCGGTGTGCTGTGCAACGCAGCGGCGGCGGACGCGTGTGGGGCCCGTGCACCCACAGACATTCCGGCGGGAGCCCCTGACGGGGGCGGCGCCCGCCGGCACACGGCAGCGAACAAGGAGCGAGGACACTCATGTCCATACGGGAGACCGAAACCGGTGGAGGGGGCGTGCCCCGCGTCGGGCGCACGTGCTGCCGGGCACGACCGGAAGGGGTGGCGGAGTGAACCGTCTTGCGACGATGTCGCTCGGCAACCGGGCACTCGTGCTGCTCATCACCCTCGCGGTGCTGTTCTTCGGGACCTTCGCGGCCGCCTCGGCCAAGCGCGAACTCTTCCCGGAGATGGACCTGCCCATGGCCATGGTCACCGCCAACTACGAAGGTGCCACGCCCCAGGTCGTCGAGAGCCAGGTCACCGAGACGATCGAGCAGGCCGTTCAGGGTGTGGAAGGCGTGGAGAGCGTCACCTCCACCTCCAGCACCGGCCAGGCCCAGATCATGGCCGAGTTCGACTACGACCAGGAGCAGAACGCCGTCGTCCGCGAGACCCAGGTGGCCGTCGACCAGATGGCCGGGATGCTCCCCGAGGACGTCGACCCCCAGGTCATGTCCATGAGCATGGACATGATGCCGGCCATGATGATGGCCATCAGCACCTCCAACGGTGACGAGGCCGGCCTGGTCTCCACGGTCGAGAGCGTGATCATCCCCGACATCGAGTCGGTGCCCGGTGTGCGTTCGGCCAGCCTCAGCGGTACCGCCGAGGAGCGCGTGGAGATCGACCTCGACGACGAGGAGCTCGAGGACGCCGGCCTGTCCTCGCAGGACGTCACCGATGCCCTGGAGTCCAACGGTCTGGTCCAGGCCGGCGGCAGCGTCGACGAGGGCGAACGCACCCTCAGTGTCACCACCGGCGAGGAGTTCACCTCGCTGTCCCAGATCGAGGACGTGTGGGTCCAGCCCTCCCAGGGTGTGGACGAGTCCGCCGAGATGCCGGGCGCCCCGCCGGCCGCCCCGCCCGAGCCGGTGCAGCTAGGCGAGCTCGCCGCGGTCTCCCTCGAGGAGGAGGACTCCCGGACCATCGCCCGCCTCGACGGTGAACCCAGCATCGCCCTCATGGTCATGGCCACCCCCGACGGCAACACCGTCGAGATCTCCGAGGGTGTCCACGACGTCCTGGAGGAGCAGTCCGACCTGCTCGGTGAGGACGCCGACGTCGGGGTCGTCTTCGACCAGGCCCCGTTCATCAACGACTCGGTCTCCGACATGATGGAGGCCGGCGGTTACGCCCTGATCGCCTCCATCATCGTGATCCTGGCGTTCTTGCTGTCGATCCGTTCCACGCTGGTGGTGGCCGTCTCCATCCCCACGTCGGTGCTGGTCGCCTTCGCCGGTATGGCCGGTTTCGGGTTCACGCTGAACATGCTGACCCTGGCCGCCATCACCATCTCCATCGGCCGCGTGGTCGACGACTCCATCGTGGTACTGGAGAACATCCGCCGCCACATGGGTTACGGCAAGGAACGCATGGCCGCCGTCAAGGACGGCGTCGGCGAGGTCGCCACCGCGGTGGCCTCCTCGTCGCTGGCCACCATCGCGGTGTTCCTGCCGATGGCTTTCGTCGGCGGCATGGTCGGCGAGATCTTCATGCCCTTCGCTGTCACCAGTGCCTTGGCGCTGGGCGGTTCGCTGCTGGTCGCACTGACCCTCACACCGGTGCTGTGCTACTGGTTCCTGCGTCCGCGCGAGGTGGGCGAGCGCACCCAGGCCGAGATCGAGGCCGAACAGAGCGAGGCGGAGAAGCGCACGCCCCTGCAGCGCCTCTATCTGCCCGTCATCCGCTGGATCACCACCAAGCGCCGTTCGGCCACCGCCCTGACCCTGGCCGCGAGCGTCGTGGTCATGATCGGCACCGTGGCCATGGCCACCACCTCCGATACGGACTGGCTCGGGGAGGCGGAGGAGAACAACTACTTCGCCGTCCAGGAGCTGGAGCCGGGTACCTCGCTGGAGGCCGCCGAGGAGGAGGCCGAGCAGGTCGAGGAGGTGCTCGCCGGCAAGGCCTGGATCGACACCTTCCAGACCAACATCGGCGGTGACCCGATGACGGGCGGGGGAGCCGGCGGTGGCGGCGTCGACCAGATCGACTACACCATCACCGCCGAGCCGGAGTCCGACCAGATCCGCAACCGCGACGTGCTCCGCGAGGAGTTCGAGCAGATGGACACCGAGAACGAGCCGCGCCTGGACGCCACGGGCGGTATGGGCGGTTCCGATCTCCAGGTCCAGGTCACCGCCGACGATCAGGAGACCCTGGCCGAGGCGACCGGTGTCGTCGAGGACGCCATGCACGACATCGACGGTGCCGAGGACGTCACCAGCGATCTGAGCGAGACCCAGTCCTCGCTGGAGGTGCGCGTCGACGGTGAGGAGGCCGCCGAGCACGGACTCGACGAGGCGATGATCGGGCAGATGCTGTCCTCGGCCTTCAACGGCCGGACGGTCGGTAACGCCACTCTGGACGAGGTGCGCCACGACACGGTCGTGCTCTCCGAGGAGGCCCCGCAGACCCGGGGCGATCTGGAGGACTTCGAGCTGACCTCGCCCACCGGGGAGGACCTGGTGCTCACCGACGTCGCCGAGGTGGAGGAGGTCGAGCAGCCGCCGGAGCTGACCCGCATCGACGGGGTCACCAGCGCCACCGTCTCGGGCGCTGCCACCGCCGCCGACCTGGGCGCGGTGACCCAGGAGATGGCCGAGACGCTGGACGGGCTCGACCTGCCCTCGGGCGCCTCGGTGAGCATCGGGGGCGTGAGCCAGGACCAGACCGAGGGCTTCGCGCAGCTCGGGCTGGCGCTCCTGGCGGCGATCATCATCTCGTACCTGATCATGGTCGCCACGTTCAAGAGCTTGATCCAGCCGCTCATCATGCTGGTGTCGGTGCCGTTCGCGGCCACCGGTTCGCTGGGTCTGCTCCTGCTCACCAACACCCCGCTGGGCGCGGCCGCCCTGATCGGCATGCTGATGCTCATCGGCATCGTCATCACCAACGCCATCGTGCTCATGGACCTCATCAACCAGAAGCGCAGGCAGGGCACGGAGATGGGCGAGGCCATCGTCGAGGGCGCCCGCCACCGCCTGAGGCCCATCCTGATGACCGCGCTCGGCACGATGGTCGCGCTGGTGCCGCTGGCCACGGGCATCGCCGGCGGCGGGGTGTTCATCTCCGGTCCGGTCGCGATCGTGGTCATCGGTGGTCTGTTCACCTCGACCGTGGGCACGCTCGTGCTGGTCCCCGTCCTCTACCAGCTGGTGGAGTGGCGCCGGGCCAAGCGCGAGGCAAAGTGGGCCGCGCGTTACGAGAAGCGCCGCCGTCGCCGTGCGGAGAAGGCCGCCCGGGCCGACTGACGCGCGACTGAAGCGAGACGAAGGTCACATTGATGGAGGTTGATGTGATTCCACCGTCCCCGTGACGGGTCCGGGAAGGGCCCGCCACGGGGACGGTTTCGTTCGTGCCCTCCCGCGATGGCCGGATCCGGCCAGGGGGCCCTCCTCCACTGCCGACGGAGCGCCGATTTGTGCTATCCGGGCAGTCCAGGCACTCTTTCGAGACATGAGTGAAACGAAGAAGAGCCTCGACGACCTCGTCCGTGCTGAGCTCGGTGACGAACCGTCCCAGGAGGCCAAGGACTACGCCCGCCAGCTCTACGAGCGCTACCGCATCCCCCAGACCGACCACACCGGCGACGAGAGCGCCGACAGTGGAGCCGAGGCCGACCCCGAGGGTTCGGCTCCGACCGAGAACTGACGGGCGCACACACGCACGCATGCGCCGGTACAACGGCGCCCGTGCGTCCGCCGTCCCTCAGTTCCCGGTCCCCGTGGCGTTTCAGGCGGGTTCGTCCTCGCTCCACTCCAGCTCGAACCAGACTTCGCGGCCCCTGCCGTCCCGGCGGGGCTCGCTCCCCCATTTGCTCGCCAACGCCTCGACCAGATCCAGGCCCCGACCGTTCTCGGACGTGTCGTAGGGATTGCGGTGCTGGGGCTCGGGCGTGCGACTCAGATTTCCCAGGTCTCTGACCTCCACGCGTGCCCACCCCGGGGCCAGACGGATCCGGACCTCGAATTTGCCGGTCTGTTCCCCCGAGGCGCTGTGGGCGATCGCGTTGGTGGCCAGTTCACTGGTCAGGAGCGCTGCCGTGGTCGCTTCTGGTGAGTTCTCGAGATGCCGCGCCACGAACCGTCGCGCGTGGGCGATCTGATTGGGCAGCCCGGGAAAACGCCTCCGGTCTGCTCGTCCTGTCTCGTCGTTCATGGGACTCGCCGGTCGTCGGAGGTATGCGGAAGAAGGGGCGAGGACCCGTGGGTCCTCCGGCGATGGCTGCACGGTCAGGAGCGGACTGCTGTTCGCTGCGTTCTCACACATCTCTACTTCCCGCGTGGATGTGCGCGGCCCGGACGCGTCCATGCCCGACGCACGGGTCACGGCGCGGTGTCGCGCACCCAGGTCGGAGCCCCCTGGGCCAGGGAGGGGAAGCGGTGTCGCAGGGAGAGCCGGGCGGCCTCTCGTGACGGTCGGTCGTCTACAGCGGCGGACGTGCCCGACGACACTGAAGGGCGCGTGTGGTCCCCAGCATACGCATCGTGCTGTTCCCGTGACCTGACGGCCCCGCGTTCTGACAGCGTATCCCCGTGCGAGCTGGGCAAAGGGTGGTTCCGGGGCGGTCGGAGGAGGGGCGGAGCACACGAGCCCGTGACTGGTGGGGCCCCTGTAGCTTGATAACGATCCGGTTACGAATGTGCTGCTTGTGGCGCTCTTGCGTCCTGAGTGACCGGCGAGTCAAGGTATGGGGATGTCTGCCCCCGTTGCTCCCCTTGCCCCTCTTTCTGGCGGCCACGGGCTCGACCTGGACCCCTCGACCCGCCTCACCGACGAAGGACACCTGCTCGTCGGCGGGTGTCCCACCCGCATCATGCGTCTGACCTCCACCCAGGTCAGCATCCTCCTGCGCTGGATGGGTGGCGCCGCACCCACCGGGCCCGAGGCCCGCGCCCTGGGCGCGTGGCTGATGGCCGCCGGCCTGGCCCACCCGCGTCCGCCCGCCGGGGCCGATGCGTCCGGTGGGCCCGCGAGTGCCTCGGGCGAGGCCGCCGGGGCCGATGCCGACGTGCTCGTGCTGGTCCCGGCCGGGGTGTGCCCCGAACCCGGATGGCTCGCCCCCGCCCTGGAACACCTGGAGGACCCCCGCGTGGGCGCCGTCGTGCCCCGCGCCCTCGTCGACCCCGAGGACCGCTTCGACGTCGGCCCCGTACGCGCCCGCCTGGCTGCCCGGCTCACGAGCCTGACCCTGCCCGAGAACCCCGGCGACCGCGCGGTCGAGCACACACCCGCCGATCCGCTGCAGCGGGTCCCCGCGCTGGTGGTCCGCCGCAGCGCGCTGCCCGCCCCGGACGCCGCTCATCCCGCCCCCGAAGCGGACACCGCTCGCCTTCCGCCCGCCGAGTCCCTCTCTCGGACACTGCCGCCCACCCTCCTGCACGACCTGGTGGCCGACGGGTGGTCGGTGCGCCCCGAACCCCGCTCCCGGGTGCGGGTCGAACCCCTGCGCGGGTTCGGCGCCTACCTGTGGACGTGTCTGCGGCTCGGCGCGGCCGCCGGAGGGGCCCCGGAACGTGCTGCCGCTGCTGCGTGTGAGCCGGACCGGGGGAGCCCGGCCGGGCCCGAGATCACCTGGGCCGGGGCGGCCGCGGTCGTCCTGGCCCTGGCCGGGCGCCCGAGAACCGGGGCCCTGGTGGGCCTGGCGGGGTACACGGTGGCCGCAGGCGCCCACAGGTTGCCCGCGAAGACGGCGGTACGCGCGGTGGGAGCGTGCGCGCGCGACGACGCCCGGGCGGTGGTGCGTGCGGCGGAACAGGGATGGGCCCCGGTCGCCCTCGCGGCCTGCCTGCGGCGTCCGGCGACGGTCGCGGCCGTGGTGGCGTCGGTGGGGCTGACCGGACGTGCCTCACCCGTGCGCACGGCGGCTTGGGCAGCCGGGGGAACGGCCCGGTCAGCGGGGACGTGGTGGGGCGCCTGGCGGGCCCGCTCCGCCGCGGCGCTGGTACCCCGGGTGCGTGCGCCCTTCGCTGCCCGGCGTGGCAGCAGGGCCCCGGAGCCCGGCCCGCGCGGATGCGACCTCCGGTCCGAGTTCCCCTTGCCGTGCGGTGCGGCGGCTCCTGGGTCCGCCGAGCGGAAGGGGGCGGATTCCGGGGCGGGGCAAGGCCGGCTCGACATGGGGTGTTAGCAGTGGTTAACTTCTCAATTACCCTGGGTAAAGGTGGTACTTGGTCCTTTTTTGCATGTTCAGAGCTTTTCGGGCGGGTGGTGAAGGTGTCCGAGGGGGTGCTGTTGCGGTTCTTTCCGTCGCGCTTCGGGAAACGTCCGGGAGGTCGGGGCGTGCGTCGCCACGCCGCCTTCGTTCCGATGCCGCTTGCCGGCGGGGGCTTCCGGGGCGCCTCGCTCCCGTTGGCTGGGGGTTCCGTGGCGGGGGGACTTCGTGGTAGCGGTCGGCATTGAAAGTTCGACAAATTGCCAGGGTGGGTTCGCCTGAATAGGCACCGTTGTCTTTTCTTGATGTGCTAGTTACCGTCAGGTGTCTAGCGGCCCCGCAGAATCATGACATTCCGGTCGCTGATCGTGCGCCGGTAGAAAGCGTGAATCGGCAGTCACCGGGAGTAACCCCCGCCGGTGGTCGCGGGATCGCCAGAGCTTGACGGAGACCCTCCGCTCGGCTCACGGCCCGGACCCCCCGGGGCCCTGTTGCGTGACCGACCACAATGCAGACAAGCGCCGGGCTCGGCTGTGAGGTTCGGAGATAGTTTTGGGCAAGTTCCTGGCCAGGCGGCTGTTGAACTACGTCGTGTTGATCTTCATCGCGACGAGTTTCGCCTACGTGCTCGCCGCGACGAACCTCGCGCCGCGCGACTACTTCGAGCAGATGCAGCCCCCGCCCGATCCCGAGCTGGTCGACGCGCAGCTCGACACGCTCAACCTCAACGACGAGACCCCGCTGGCCCAGCGCTACGCCACCTGGATGAGCGGTGTGCTCAGTGGTGACTTCGGCCAGACCATCCAGGGCGGCAGCGTCACCGACCAGATGCTGATGAAGGCCGGGGTCACCCTGCGCCTGATCGTCGTGGCCACCCTCCTCGGCAGCTTCATGGGCGTCGTCATCGGTGCCTACGCCGCGATCCGCCAATACCGCGCCTTCGACAAGGCCGCCACCGGCGCCTCCTTCTTCGTCCTGTCGGTCCCGACGGTCGTCATCGCGATCGTCATCCAGGTCGCCGCCGTGACCGCCAACGACCTGCTCGGAATCCAGTTCTTCCGATATTCGGGCGAGTACACGGCAGGGTTCCAAGGCGAGTGGTGGGAGATGCTCATCAACCGCGTCTACCACGCGATCCTGCCCACGCTCGTGCTCGCCCTGGCCCTGTTCGCCACCTTCGCCCGCTACCAGCGCAACATGATGCTGGACGTGCTCGGCGCGGACTTCGTGCGCACCGCCATGGCCAAGGGGCTCACCCGGCGCAAGGCCCTGTTCAAGCACGCCCTGCGCACCGCGATGATCCCCACCATCACCTACTTCACCTTCACCTTCGGGATGCTGGTCTCCGGAGCGACCTTCACCGAGAAGATCTACGCCTGGCAGGGCATGGGCGCCTGGCTCATCGACTCCATCGCGCGGCAGGACGTGCACGTGGTCGCGGCGGTCTCCTTCTTCATGGCGGTCACGATCATGGTGGCCTCCCTGCTCTCCGACCTCCTCTACGCCTGGCTCGACCCGAGGGTGAGGGTGTGATGAGCACCGGACCCCGCCACCCCAGTCCCGCCCCGCATCACCCGCGTCCCACCGCGGCCGCACCGTTGGAGACCACGGCATGAGTACGAGCACCGACACCCCCACCCAGGGCACGGAGGGACAGGCGCCGACCGTGTCGCCCGCCCCCAGCCGTTTCAAGGACATCCTGCACCAGCTGCTCGGCACCCGCCGCGTCATCATCGGTCTGGTGATGCTCGCCGTCCTGGCCCTGGTGGCCTTCCTCGGGCCCCTCATCAGCGCCTGGGGCGTCAGCGAACGCGACTACCTCAACATGCTCCAGGGACCCACACCCGAGCACTGGTTCGGCACCAACCGCACCGGCCAGGACATCTTCACCCAGGCCACCGCCGGTCTGCAGAAATCCCTGCTCATCGGTCTGCTCGTCGCGCTGATCTCCACCGTGGTCGCCGCCCTCGTGGGGGCCTTCGCCGGCTACTTCGGCGGGTTCACCGACCGTGTCCTGATGTGGATCGCCGACCTGGCCCTGGTCCTGCCCAGCTTCGTGATCCTGGCGATCCTGTCCCAGCACTTCATGGGCGCGAGCGGCTGGTTGATCCTGGTGGTGCTCCTGGGCGGCCTGAGCTGGATGGTCACCTCCAAGATGGTGCGGGGCATGACCATCTCGCTGCGTGAACGCGAGTACATCCACGCCGCCCGCTTCATGGGCGCGCCCCCGCGCAAGATCATCCTGCGCCACATCCTGCCGAACATGTCCTCCCTGCTCATCGCGGACGCCACCATCATGGTCAGCACCGCGATCATCGGGGAGACCGCGCTGAGCTACTTCGGCCTCGGTGTGCAGCCGCCCGACATCAGCCTGGGCATCGTCATCGCCGACGGCGCAGATTTCGCCACCACCGCCCCGTGGATGTTCCTCTTCCCCACGGTGCTGCTGGTGCTGCTGGTGCTCGCAGTCAACATGATCGGGGACGGGCTGCGAGATGCCCTCGACCCGGCCACGAAGTCCCGCCGTTAGTGAAGGCAGCACACCAATGAGCATCGACACCATCGAGGGCACCCACCCCGCACCCGGCGCCGAGGAGACGGGCAAGGCCCCCGTCCTGGAGGTCACCGACCTGCGCGTGACCTTCCGCGGGTTCAACAGCAACCCCGACGTCACCGCGGTGCGCGGCGTCAGCTACCGGGTCCACCGCGGCGAGGTCCTGGGCATCGTCGGCGAGTCCGGCTCCGGCAAGTCGGTCTCCTCCATGGCCGCCATGGGCCTGCTGCCCGACCACGCGAGCATCACCGGATCGGTGCGCCTGCACGGCGAGGAGATCCTCAGCCTGGACGACAGGGCCATGGCCCGCAAGCGCGGCAAGGTCATCTCCATGGTCTTCCAGGACCCGCTCTCCGGCCTGACCCCCGTCTACACCGTCGGCGACCAGCTGGCCGAGGCCGTCACCACACACGACAAGAAGACCCCCAAGGCCAAGGCACGCGAGCGGGCCGTCGAGCTCCTGGACCTCGTAGGCATCCCCAACCCCGAGAACCGCTACCGCTCCTTCCCCCACGAGTTCTCCGGGGGTATGCGCCAGCGCGTCATGATCGCCATGGCCATGGCCAACAACCCCGACGTCATCATCTGCGACGAACCCACCACCGCCCTGGACGTGACCATCCAGGCGCAGATCCTCGAGCTGCTGCGCGCCGCCCAGCGCGAGACCGGCGCCGCGATCGTCATGATCACCCACGACCTCGGCGTCGTCGCCGGGTTCGTCGACCGCCTCCTGGTGATGTACGCGGGCCGCCCCGTGGAGATGGGCTCCGTCGACGAGATCTACTACGGCAGCCGCATGCCCTACACGATGGGCCTGCTGGGAGCCGTGCCCCGCATGGACCTGGAACGCCAGGGCGCCCTGGTGCCCATCAAGGGCAACCCGCCCTCCCTGACCGACCTGCCGCCGGGCTGCCCGTTCGCGCCGCGCTGCCCCATCGCCCGGCCCGAGTGCGAGATGGCCGAACCCGAACTCCTGCAGGTGGGCGAGCAGCCCTCCGCCGAAACCATCCGGGCCACCTCCGAGGAGGCCGGCCACGCACCCGCCCAGGTCAAGGACACCGGTGAGCGCCGCGTGGCCTGCATCCGCTCCGGGGAGATCGACAGCAACGCCTGGACCGCCCAGGACATCTACCCGGTGCCCGACATCGCCGAGTTCGAGGGCTACTCCTCCGACCGCGAGCAGCGCGCAGACATGCTGCGCGTGCGCGACCTCATCAAGCACCACCCCCTGATGAAGGGCGCCGTGCTCAAACGCCGCGTCGGCACCGTCTACGCCGTCGACGGCCTGGACTTCGACATCCGCGAGGGCGAGACCCTGGCGCTGGTCGGCGAGTCCGGGTGCGGAAAGTCCTCCACGCTCATGGAGATCATGGGCCTGGACGAACCCCAACGCGGCTCGGTCGAGGTCATGGGCCGCGACGTGTCCACCCTGTCTAAGGCCGACCGGTTCGCCCTGCGCAAGGACATGCAGATCGTCTTCCAGGACCCCATGAGCTCCCTGGACCCGCGTATGACGGTCTTCGACATCATCGCCGAGCCCCTGGCCACCCACAAGGTGCCCCAGGAGGAGATCACCAGGCGTGTGTACGAGCTCGTCGGCCTCGTCGGGCTCGACCCCGAGCACGTCACGCGCTTTCCCGCCGAGTTCTCCGGCGGCCAGCGCCAGCGCATCGGTATCGCCCGCGCCCTGGCCCTGGAACCCAAACTCCTCGTGCTGGACGAGCCCGTCTCCGCCCTGGACGTGTCCATCCAGGCCGGCGTCATCAACCTGCTCGAGGAGCTGCAGGCCGAGCTCGGCCTGGCCTACCTGTTCGTGGCGCACGACCTGTCGGTGGTCCGGCACATCGCCGACCGGGTCGCGGTCATGTACCTGGGGCGGATCGTGGAGATCGGTGACACCGACTCCATCTACAACCGCCCCTCGCACCCCTACACCCAGGCGCTGCTCTCGGCCATCCCGGTCCCCGACCCGGAGAAGGAGCGCGGGCGCGCCCACATTGTCTTGGACGGCGACCTGCCCAGCCCCGCGAACCCGCCCTCGGGTTGCAGGTTCCGTACGAGGTGCCAGAAGTTCCTCACGCTCTCCGCGCAGGACCAGGAGCAGTGCACGAACACCGAGCCGCAGATCCTGCCCGCCAACGGTGGGGACCAGGGAACCGCCTGCCACTTCGCCGAAGGGCGGGAAGGGGTCCGATGACCCCCGGGGCTCGATCTGGCAAGGCCGGTGCCACCCCGCGCGCCGGCCGGAACATCCGTGGAAGGAAGACCCCCATGCGTATCGGGAAGTGGCGTTACCTCGCTCCCGCCGCGGCACTGGTCCTCATGGCCAGCGCTTGCGGTTCCAATGAGGACGATGACCAGGCCGAGGGCCAGGAGGCGGCCGCCGAACTGGCCGCCGAGGACCTCAACCCCGCCGACCGCGACGACCTGCAGGACGGCGGCGACTTCGTCTGGGCCCTCAGCGAGTACGAGGACCAGCACAACATGGCCCACGTGCAGGGCAACAAGGGCGACGTGGGCCGGGTCATCTCCGCGACCATGCCCGCGGCCTCGCGTTACGACGAAGCGGGCAACTACGAGCCCCGCGAGGAGTACGTTCTCGACTACGGCGTCAGCGACGACGGCCTCGAGATCTCCTACGAACTCAACCCGGAGGCCGAGTGGTCCAACGGTGAGCCCATCACCTGGGAGGACTACGAGGCCAACGCCATGACTCGCGGCGGTCACCGCGACGACGATTTCGAGCTGGGCTCCACCGTGGGCTACGAGCGCATCGACTCGGTCGAGCAGGGCGAGGACGAGTACTCGTTCACCATCCACATGGACGAACCCTTCGGTGACTGGCCCTGGTTCTTCAACGAGCTCTACCCGGCCGAGTACATGGAGGACGAGGAGGAGTTCGCGGAAGGCTACTACCGCGACCTGCCCGTCACCGCCGGCCCCTTCGGCGACGCCGAGTTCGACGAGGTCGCCGAGCGCATCACCGTCGAGAGGAACGAGGACTGGTGGGGTGACGAGGCCAAGCTCGACCGCATCGTCTTCGACGCCATGGACACCAGCGCCCAGGCCGGTGCCTTCGACAACGGCGAGATCGACGCCTTCTACCTGGGCTACGACGCCGCCGCCTACGAGCGTCTGAAGGACCAGGAGGGCGACGGGGCCTACTTCACCCAGGCCGTCAACCACGGCCACCGGTTCATGAGCCTCAACGGTTCCAGCCCCCGCCTGGAGGACAAGCGGGTGCGCCAGGCCGTGGCGATGACCATCGACCGCGACGTCATGGCTGAGGTCGCCCTCGGCGCGGTCGAGTGGCCCATCACCGGTGAGGTCAACCGCCTGCTGCGCTCCAGCCAGAACGGCTTCGAGGACAACAGCGGCGACCTGGGCGATGTCGACACCGATCGCGCCCAGGAGCTGCTGGACGAGGCCGGCTGGACCCTCGAGGACGGCGAGGACGTCCGCACCAACGAGGACGGCGACAGCCTCACCCTGAACTACGTGGTCTCCGAGGGCATGGACCTGGCACAGGACGAGGGCGAGATGGCCCAGCAGATGCTCGCCGAGGTCGGTATCGAGGTCGACGTCCAGCCGGTGCCCTCCAACGCGCTGTTCTCCGAGTACATCACGCCCGGCAACTACGAGTTGGCCGCGTTCGTGACCATCGGGACCTCACCCTTCAACGCCAGCACCAAGGCCAACTACGGCGGTCCGCTCGACGAGGACGGCGAGGAGTGGGGCAACAACACCAGCCGCCACTCCACGCCCGAGATCAACGAGCTCTTCGACGAGCTCGCCGAGACCACCGACGACGAGCGCTACACCGAGATCGTCAACGAGATCGACACCCTGCTGTGGGAGGAGGTCCTGACCATCCCGATGTTCGAGCGTCCCGGCTTCTGGGTCATGGACGAGAACCTGCACAACTTCGGTGAGTTCGGTCTGGCCACCGACTACGTGTACGAGGACATCGGTTGGGCAGCCGAGTAGGAGTGTTGTCCGACCCCGCTCCGCTCCGCACCGCCCCGAGGGGTGAGCCGGGCCGGAGCGCAGAGTAAGGGCCGGTACCGGTAGGTGCCCACCCGGGCGCCGTGCCCCTCACCGGGGGTGCGGCGCCCCTTCCTATGTACGGGAACGCCTGCTGTGACGGCTCTCCCGGCGCACGGCAGGCCCGGAGGATGCAACAATCGAGGGCAAAACGCCCCCTCGAGGGCCGTCTCGCCCCCACCCTCCCTCGCTGGAAAGTACTCGATGAGACTGCACCCGATCCTCCTGCGGGCCCCCGCCGCCCTGCTGTGCGCCGCCCTCGTCGCCTGCTCACAGCAGCAGGAGGCCGACCCCGAGCCCTCCGACCCGCCCGTCGGCGCCGACGCCGAGCAGAGCGAGGCCGACGAGTCCAGCCCGCCCCCGGAGGAAGAGAGCGAGGTACCGGTCGGTTGGGTCACCGAGGTCCCGGCCGACAGCGGAGACGAGGAGGACGAACCGAGCCGGGCCCCCGAGGACCGGGCCGGGACCGGCGGCGGCGCCACCGACCCCGTGACCGCCACCGACGCCGACGAGCTCGCCGACCACCTGGAGACCGACGGTCCCGTCGTCGTCGAACTGGACGGCGGCATCGACCTCGACGGCGACGTCCAGGTGCCCTCCGACACCACCCTCCTCGGGGCCGAGGAAGGCACCGAACTCACCGGCGGACGCCTGGTCCTCGAGGGCGCCGACAACGTGGTCCTGAACGGCCTGGCCTTCGACACCGACGGCACCGCCGTGGCCGTGCGCGACGGATCCCGCAACGTCTGGGTGCACCGTTCCACCTTCACCGGCGGCGACGACGGCGCACTGATCGAGGTGGCCGACGGCGCCGACCACGTCACCGTGTCCTGGAGCCGTTTCCAGGAGGCCTCCTCGGCCCTGACCGTCGGCGACGCCGACGACGAGCCCGGCGCGCTGCACGTGAGCGTGCACCACAACCACTTCGACGGCACCTCCGGGAACCACCCCCGCGCGCGCAACGCCGCACACGTGCACGTGTTCAACAACTACTTCCGCTCCAACGCCGACCACGGGGTGGAGTCCGCCCACGACTCGAACGTGCTGGTGGAGGGCAACTACTTCCAGGACGCCGAACAGTCGGTGCGCCCCGCCGGGGAGGACCCCGGCAACACCGTGGCCCGCGACAACCTGCTCGTGGACACCCCGCAACCGGAGATCCGCGGGGAGGTCCCCGATCCCCCCTACGACTACGAGCTCGACCCCGCCACCGAGGTCCCCGACCTGATCGGTGACGGCGCCGGGGTCCCCGGCTGAGGGCGCACTGCCGGGGACGGCCGAGGACGTTCTGCCGAGGCCCTCGCTGGTGAACGGCGGGTGTCAGAAGAGCCCGTGGTAGTCGTAGGTCTCCCCGGTCCCCGCGCCGTCCTCGTGCACCAGCCGGCGGGGGAGCCCGTCCCCGTCGATCCACAGCTCGAACCCGGTTTCTTCCACCGGCAAGAGCACGTTGGCCCCGGCCTCGGGATCGTAGCCGCCCATGAGTGTGGTGAAGGTGCCCGTGTAGCGGTGCGCGGACACCCGCTCCGGCCCGCCGGGGCCGCGCTCGGCGTTCTCCCGCTCCACCCGCGGCACCAGTTCGGTGCTCTCCTCGCCCGCGTACTCCAGGTCCGCCGACGAGGCCAGGATCTCCCACAGCTTCGCCGAGCCGAAGTCGCGTGTGCACAGGTATTCGTCGGCGGCGGAGGACGACTCGATCGCCGCCGGCTGCGGGGTGCCCGGCCCCGTGGCCGTCAGACACCGTCCCCCGCCGGACCCGTAACGGAAGACCTGCGTGCCGCCGAACGTGGTGAAGGCGTGCTCGAACTGCGGATCCGAGGCGGCGTCGAAGGTGGCCCGACCGTGCCCCGGATCGGGCGCCCCGGCCGAGAAGGAAGCCGGTCCCGCCGACTCGTCCGTGCCCGCCCCGTGCACGAAGAAGGTCACATCGAAGCGCCGTGCCGCATCCATCCGCAGCGCGGCCGAGCGCACGAAGTCCCCGGCATCCCCCGGTTCTGCCTCCTCCATCGGCGGGGCAGGCGCCGACGGAGGGACGTCCTGGCGATCCGGAGGGTCCTCCGTCGGGCCGTGCGTGACCAGATGTCCCGCCGACCACCCGGCCACCAACACCGCCGGGCACAACACCACCGCTGCGGCCACGAACAGCCAGTGGGGTCTGCGCCGCGGCGTATGGTCGGGGCCGGTCTCGGTGCCGTGGGTGGGGGAAGGCGACGGCGACACGTGCTGGGGCTCGATTCTGACGTGGTGCGCCCGAGGGGTCGAGGTACCGCGCGCGGGCATGAGGTGTACGCGGGGTATGACGCGGTGTCACCGCTTTCCGTTCGAGGGCGGGACGCACGTAGTGCGCACCGACCTGAACGAAGCGCAGCGCGTACTGCGCACGCGGGTCCTCCAGCACCGGACGCAGGAACGCGAACGTGCTCGTGTGCACCAGACGCTCCCACACCCGCTCGGAGGCCTGCTCCCACACCGTCCGCACCACCCGGCGCGCCACCGTCGAGGCACTGAACCGCCCGCTCGTGAACAACTCGTGCAGCTCCTCCGCCTCCAACCGCAACACCGTCCGCTCCAGCACCGGAGCATCCAACAGCCCGAGCAGAGCCAGAGCGCAGTCCACCCGCGAGAGCGGGTCCGGCACCCACACCCCGTCCAGACACCGGCGCACCGCATCGGCCGCCTCCACCGGATCCAACGTCCACTCGCCCTCGGGCACCGGGACCGGCACGGGGCCCTCCTCACCACCCAGGGCCCGATCCACCGCACCACCGACCCCGCGCGAGAGCCGCTCCCACGGCACCCCCGCCGCCAACACCACCGTCAACGCCGCCACCAGGACCACCACCGCCACGTACTCCAGAACCCCCGCGCCACCGTCCGGGTGCACCCGCCACCTCCTCATCGCAGCACGGGCGCGCGCCCGCGCAACCGCCACAAGGACCGGTCGATGCGCTCCGCCTCCCTCGGGGTGCAGCACCATCCGCGCTCCTACAACAACACGCGCACCCGCTGAACCAGCGCCCGCGCGCCCGGACCCAGATCGCGCAGATTCACCGACACCACCACCCATCCCGCTGCCCTCATCGCCCGCCACCGCGCCGCGTCCCGACGGCGCTGTACGAGTGTGCTGTGGTGGCGCACGCTGTCGAACTCCACCGCTGTGGCCTGCCTCGGCCACCCCAGGTCGGCGTGCAGTCCCCCCAGCCGTGTGCGCACCCGGCACTGCGGAAGGGGCGGAGGCAGTCCCGCCTCACAGAACAGAACGCGGGCCCAGCTCTCCGGCTGTGACTGGCTCTCCGGTGACGCCAACGCCAGCACACGCTTCAACCGCGCCTGTGCCGGTCGCGACCATGGTCGCCCCACCTGGCTCGCCAGCTCGTCGGCGTTCACCAGCCCTGCCGCCAAGAAACGGTCCACCAGTCCCGTCGCCAGGTACAACGAGCGCGCGTTTACCGCGCAGTCGACCGCCGTGCGCATCGGCGCCGTCAGCGGCAGGCCCTCCGTCTCGGCGCGCTCCTGTGGCTCCAACCGGGCGCGGTGCACGCGCACCGAGGACTGCTCCCGACCGCGCGCATGAGGGGGCAGGCATACGTGCTGCACCTGCCCGGCCATGTTCCCGGCCTGGGGGAAAGCGTCCACACCCCACAGGTAAGCGGCCGAACGCTCGGACAGGACTGCCGCCGGGTGCAGCTGCGGCAGCAACGCCGTGGCACAGGCCAGCAGCGCCTCATGATGGGGCAAGCGGGCGGGAGGGTTCGTCTCGACGCTCATGAGCCCAGGTTCGGCGCGGCCCGAGCCGACCACAAGGCCGAATTCCGTACCTGTGGACAACCATGGACGCAAGGCATGCCCGCCCCAGCCATGTGGGGGGTTGGTCCCCAGTGCAGGTGCACGGTGCAGGTTCCCCTGAGCCACAAGAAACCCAGACGCTCAACCACACAAAGGGCTCAGCCCTCAGGGCAGGTGCACGGTGCTGGATCTCCCCGGCCGTAAGAAACCCAGATGCTCAACCATGTGAGGGGCTGGGCCTCAGAGCAGGTGCACGGTGCTGGGTCTCCCGGTCCATAAGAGACCCGGATGCTCAGCCACACGAAGGGCCGAGCTCCAGGGCAGGTGCACGGTGCAGGTTCTCCCCTCCCCCACAGGTGACAGGTTGGCTCAGCCACAANCACGCGGTGGCCTCCCCAGCCCTCTGTACGCGGTCTCTGGACGCCCGGAGCCCTTCAGCCATCCGGGCACAGAAGCGCGTGAGCCCGCACCGTGTCTTTGGGCTCGACCGGGGCAAGGCCCCTCCCCACAGAAGAGGGAAGAGACAGAGGCGAACCCCCGCCCCAGGGGGTGTCTCTGCTCAACCACACGAGGGGCTCAGATCCAAAGCAGGTGCACGGTGCCAGGCCTCCCTCGCTCCAGGCTCTCTCTTCTCTTCAGGCTCTTCCTCTTCTCCTCTTCTTTTCAGGGTGTGTTCGTGGTTCCCCTCGGCACCCCTGTGTCCCGTTCCTGGGGTCGGGCTTTGTCTGTGGTCGGGGTCCAACCCCCCTGGCGTGCGGCTCTGCGCATGCCTTCTCCCATTCCTGTGGGGAGGGGCCTTGCCCCGGGCCAGGCCAAGGACAAGGCGCGGGCTCACGCGTCCCCCGTGCGTGAGTGGTTGAGGGGCTCCGGGCGTCCAGATACCGCGTATAGAGGGCTGGGGAGGCCACCGCGCGGAACGCGCAAGGGGGGCCTTCGGCCCAAGGGGCGACGCACCGCGCGAGGGCTGTGGCTGAGCGGACCTGTCGCCTGTGGGGGAGGGGAGAACCTGCACCGTGCACCTGCTCTGAGGGCTGAGCCCCTCACATGGCTGATCATGCCTGTTTCTTTTGGCCGGGGAGGGTCTGCACCGTGCACCTGCTCTGAGGGCTGAGCCCCTCACATGGCTGATCATGCCTGTTTCTTTTGGCCGGGGAGGGTCTGCACCGTGCACCTGCTCTGGGGCCGAGCCCCTCGTGTGGCTTGGAGGTCTTGGCGCGGTGGGAGGTCAGCGCATGGGCGGCGGTCCGATGGCCAGGTGGATGTGGTCCACGTGGCCCTGGGTGTTGCCCAGATCGAGGCCGTGCGGCCGTCCCGTGCCGGGGAAGGTGCCACTGGGGTCGAGTGCGGGGTTCCAGATCTCCCGGTTGTAGATCAGGCCCTTGATATCCAGCTCCTGGTGGTTCTCGATGGCCCAGTTGACGACGGTCAGCGCGGTCTGGTGCATCTCGTCGGTCGGCTTCGCGCCCAGCGGCGCCACCATGTAGTCGATCGCCTCGCCGTGGCCGTGGTCGCTGTCGGCTTCTGCGCGGAAACCGCCCGCGGACAGGTAGAAGCCGGGGAACTCCTCGTTGATGATCTCGTGGGTCGCGCACGCCTCGGGGATCACGGCCAGGGGCCCGCAGGAGGTCGTGGCCCCGCTCGCGAAGACGGCCGAGTCCGGGTCGAAGGCGTACTCGCCCTCCTCGTCGACGAGGTTGACGTCCACGAGCGACCGGGCCCCGGAGACGTCGTCGATGGTCGACCCGCCGCAGCTCAGGTCCTGGCCGTCGCGGTCGCACTGGTCGGGGGCGTGCACGATGGCGATCGCCGAGGCGTTGCCGGTGATGGTGTCGACGTCCTCCTCCTCGCCGTCGCAGACCACGTCGTTCCATCCCTCGCCGCCGGCGCCCTCCTCCAGTTCCTTCTGGCACAGAGCGCCGCGTACCTCGACACGGATGATGTTGCCGTTGCGCCCCATGGTGTTGTCGCTGGCCCGGATGTCGGTGAGCACGGCGTCGTTGGCGCGGGCGTACTCCTCGGCGCGCTCGGTGGCGGCGTCCTCGTCGTAGGCCGGCATGGGGAAGATCCCGCTCGCGAGGTCCTCTGCGGCCCCGTCCTGGAGCGCGCTCGCGGCGGCCAGCGCTGCGGAGTCCGCTGCGGTCTGGGCCTGCGAGCGCAGATCGTTGGCCCCGCCCACACGCACGAACAGCACGGTGAGGGCGAGCAGGGCGAGGGTGAGGCCGAAGAGCAACAGGACACTGGCTTGTCCCTGGTCGTCGCGGAATCGTCCCATGCTGGATCCTGGAGGGTGAGGGAACGTGAGGAGGGTGGCCGCACGGTGCAGGATATCCCTCCGTGGGGCGGCTCGGTAGTGGGGTGTGGACAAAACGCAGCGGTACTGCGGGACATTCTGTGGAAGGTCCCGAAACCCACCATCGAACGCAAATAGTATTGCTGGACGTGCGGCCTGAGAACGCCCGGTCGGATTTTCGGTGCGACTAGAAAGCGATCCCATGAGTGCCCGAAAGGCGATGTCCCCCGTAGAGCAGGACGAGCTCCTCCGCCGCGTCTCGGGTGAGTTGCTCGCCTCGGCGCCGGCCGACTGGATCAAACTCCGGCTGGTCTACGCGGGGCTGGTCGACTTCGCGACGGTGCGGCTGGAGGCCATGTTCTCCGACGGGCGGACCGAACACTGGTTGCCGCCGGCCGCCGCGCCCGAGGCCCTGAGTGACCTGCGACGCGGGATGTACCGGGAAGGTGAGGGGACCTGGTACACCGCCCATCTGGAGGTCGACCGCCCCGGCCGCTACTCGGTGCGCTACGACTACGACGAGGAACCCCACTTCGGCGAGGCGCGCCCCGACCACAGCTTCGCGCTCGACCACGTGTGTTTTCCGCGCGAACCCGGGCACCGTCCGGACTGGCTCCAGCTCAGGCTCATGGGTGCCGCCGAGGAACGTACCGGCCCCCCGCCCGAGCACGTGGAGGACCGCCCCGGGGAGTGGGTCGCGCACACCGACACCGCTCTGCTGCGCGAGACCGATGCGGTCCCGGGCGGGATCACCCCAGAGGCGATGATGGACGTCGTGCAGGAGATCGTGGACCGCACCTTCGACGCCCTGCGTTCCAAGGGGGCCTGGACCGGCATCGTCATCGACCACAAGGAGGTCCTGGGGGTGACGGACACCCGCGTGACCGTGGACTGGAACGAGTCGGGGACGCAGCAGGAGTGGTTGCCGACCGAGGCCGACCGGCTCCTCCACACCCTGCGCACCGGCATGTACCAGCAGGGCAAGGGCACGTGGTTCCGCGCGAGGTTCCGGATCGCGGAGTCGGGGGAGATCGGGCTGGAGTTCGACCAGAAGAACCCGCCCGAGTTCGATCCCGCCCCCGACCCCCGGTGTTACCTGTGGGACGTGCAGCGTTTCCCGCGCAGTTCCGACCACATACCGGACTGGTTGTTGGACCGGTTGAGCGAGGCGCAGCGGCTCATCAAGGCACAGGCGTGACACGCCGGTGGTACGAATGCCTGTTCGGTTTTTCGTGCTTGCTGTCTTTTGTGGTGCCTGTGAGGGTTGTGAGGTGAATGTGTAGCGAAGAGTCCGGTTTTCCGGTCCCCGTTTTCGGTGCCGGACCAGTGTTCACCAAGCGCGACCCGCCTTCCCGCCCCCGTCCACCGTCGGCCCGTAACGCTGCCGGCAGAAGTCCTGCAACCGCAGCGCCATGGTCTCCAGTAACGCCCGTGCGTGGTGGTCGTGGGCCCACACCGCGTGCAGGGACACCTCCAAGCACCGCCCGCTGTCGGTGATCCGCCGGGGCCGGAGCCCGAACCTGGGGTCGTCGGTGACCACGGCCACGCCCCGTCCCGCGGCCGCCAGGGCCTGGGCGATCTCGCCGTTGAAGGTCTCCACCACGGTCCCGTAGTGCGCTCCGAGGCCCCGCACCGTGTGGTCCAGCAGTCGGCGCGCGGCGAAGTCCGGGGTCGGCAGCACCAGATCCTCCTCCACCAGAGCACCGACCTCGATGCTCTGCGCCCCCGTGTGCGGATGGCCCTCGCGCACGTACGCCCACACCGGGAGCCGGGCCAGGGTCAGGCCCGAGAACCCCGCCGGGGGCGGCTGCGTGGTGATGGCGATGTCGATCCTGGACATCAGCTCCGGCAGGTCGGGATCGATGTCGATGCTGGTCACGTTCGGTTCGGGGTCCTCGGGCTCGAACCCGGCGATGAAGGGCGCCACGATGTCGACCAGCGTGGTACTCGGAGCGCCGAAGGACACCGCCGTCAGGTGCCCGGCGGACAGGTGGGCGGCGAGCCGTGCGGCCTGGTCGAACCGGCGCAGCAGGTCACGCGCCTCGCCGAGGAACTCCGCACCCGCGTTGGTCAGCCTCAGCCGTGTTCCCGCCCGTTGGAACAGCCGGACCCCGATCGTCTTCTCCAGCTGTTTGACCTGCCGGGACAGTGCAGGCTGGGTCATGTGCAGGCGCTCGGCGGCGTGGGAGACGGTGCCCTCGTCGGCGACGGCGACGAAGTAACGCAACAGGCGGATTTCCATGCCTGCTGAGCATACGTGATCAAAGAAATAGGCATTGGACAGCATAGAGGTCCGCGCAGACGATGAAGGGGAACCCACGCCACACCTCAGGGGGCTCCCATGGCCGACCTCGCCCAGTCCCGGCACCTCGGGGACACCTTCCCCGGGCCGCGCGCACAGGCACTCGCCGACCGCCGCGAGGCCTCCGTCCCGCGCGGCGTCTCCGCCGTGATGCCGACCTTCGCCCACCGGGCCGGCGGCGGCATCGTCGAGGACGTCGACGGAAACCGCCTCATCGACTTCGGTTCGGGCATCGCCGTGACCACCGTCGGGGCCTCCGAGCCGCGCGTGGCCGAAGCGGTACGCGCCCAGGTCGGGGAGTTCACCCACTCGTGCTTCATGGTCACCCCCTACGAGCACTACCTGGAGGTCGCCGAGCGCCTCGCCGAGCTGGTGCCCGTCCCCGGCCCCGCCAAGACGGCGCTGTTCAACTCCGGCGCCGAGGCCGTGGAGAACGCCGTGAAGGTCGCCCGCGCCCACACCGGACGGCAGGCGGTGGCCGCGTTCGACCACGCCTACCACGGGCGCACCACGCTCACCATGGGCCTGACCGCCAAGACCATGCCCTACAAGCACAGCTTCGGTCCCTTCGCCTCGGAGCTCTACCGGGTCCCGGGCTCCTACCCGCTGCACGACGGCCTCGACGGCGCCCAGGCGGCCGCGCGCACCATCGACCAGCTGGAGAAGCAGGTCGGAGCGCAGAGCCTGGCCGCGGTCGTCATGGAACCGATCCAGGGCGAGGGCGGCTTCATCGTCCCCGCGCCCGGTTTCCTGCCCGAGATCGTGCACTGGTGCCGCTCCAACGGCGTGCTCTTCATCGCCGACGAGGTCCAGACCGGGTTCGCCCGCACCGGAGACTGGTTCGCCTCCGAGCATGAGGGCATCGAACCCGACATCGTGGCCGCCGCGAAGGGGATCGCCGGGGGCCTGCCGCTCTCGGCCGTCACCGGGCGCGCCGAAGTCATGGACGCACCCCACGTCGGCGGGCTCGGCGGCACCTACGGGGGCAACCCCATCGCCTGCGCCGCCGCCCTGGCCGCGATGGACACGATCGTGGAGGAGGGCCTGCTCGAGCGCGCCGCCCAGGTCGAGAAGATCGCCACCGGCCACCTCTCGCGCGTGCGTGAACAGGATCCCCGCGTCGCCGAGGTCCGCGGACGCGGCGCCATGCTCGCGATCGAGCTCCTCGACCCGGCCACGGGCGAGCCCGACGCCGCCCTCACCGCGCGTGTGGCCCAACAGGCCCGCGAGGCCGGGGTCATCACGCTGACCTGCGGCACCTGGGGCAACGTGATCCGGCTCCTGCCCCCGCTCAGTATCAGCGACGAGCTGCTCCGTGAGGGCCTGGAGGTCCTCACCGACGCTCTGCGGCGTTCCTGAGCCCGACCGACCCGACAGGAGGAACACGATCATGGAGCTTGCAACCCACACCCGCTTCGAGGTGACCGACCCCGCCACCGGCGCCGTGGTGGGCACGGCCCCCGACCACGGCCCCGACGCGGCCCTGAAGGCGGTCGCCGAGGCCCACGAGACCTTCGCGTCCTGGTCGGCGGCCCCGCCGCGCCGGCGCTCGGAGGTACTGAGCGCCGCCCACCGGGGCATGATCGCCGCCAAGGACCGCCTCGCCGCCCTCATCGTCTCCGAGAACGGCAAGTCCAGGGCCGACGCCGAGACCGAGGTGGGATACGCCGCCGAATTCTTCCGCTGGTACGCGGAGGAGGCCGTCCGCGTCCCGGGCAGCTTCGGTACGGCCCCCGGCGGCGGGGTGCACAACATCGTCACACGCGCCCCGGTCGGGGTCGCTGCCCTGGTCACGCCGTGGAACTTCCCCGCCGCGATGGCCACCCGCAAGATCGCCCCCGCTCTGGCCGCCGGGTGCACCGCCGTGCTCAAACCCGCCGCGGAGACCCCGCTGACGGCGCTGGCGATCGGGGAGATCCTGCTGGAGGCCGGGGTGCCCGAGGGCGCGGTGCACGTGGTGCCCACGACCTCGGCCGCGCCGGTGGTCTCGGCCTGGCTCGCCGACCCGCGCGTGCGCAAGCTGTCCTTCACCGGTTCGACCGGGGTGGGCCGCACACTGCTGGCCCAGTGCGCCGACCGGGTTCTGAACGCCTCCATGGAGCTGGGCGGCAACGCCCCGTTCGTGGTCGCGGAGGACGCCGACATCGACGCCGCCGTGCAGGGCGCGATGGTCGCCAAGTTCCGCAACTCCGGGCAGGCCTGCACGGCGGCCAACCGGTTCTACGTGCACCGCCGGGTCGCCGACGCCTTCGTGGAACGCTTCGGCAAGGCGGTGGAGGCCCTGCAGGTGGGCCGCGGTGACCAGGGCGCGGAGATCGGGCCGGTGATCTCCGCCGGCGCGGCCGACGGGATCCGTTCCCTCATCGAGGACGCCATCGCCGGCGGGGCCCGGGTGGCCCACCACGCCGCGGTCCCCTCGGACCTGCCGCGTTCCTTCGTCGCGCCCACGGTGCTGACCGGTGCGGCCCCCGACGCCGCGATCGTGCGCGAGGAGATCTTCGGCCCGGTGGCGCCGGTCCTGGTCTGGGAGGAGGAGGACGAGCTGATCGCGCAGGCCAACGCGACCGAGTACGGGTTGGCCGCCTACGTCTACGCGGGGTCGGCCGATGCCGCGATGCGTATCGGCGGGCGGTTGGAGGCCGGGATGGTCGGCATCAACCGCGGACTCGTCTCCGACCCCAGCGCCCCCTTCGGCGGGGTCAAGCAGAGCGGGCTGGGCCGCGAAGGCGCTGAGATGGGCCTGGAGGAGTACCTGGAGCCCACCTACTTCTCTGTCGCGCACTAGCGCGTTGACGGGGGCGGGCCCGCCCCCGCCCTGATCATCCAGGACGGCGCGCGGGGCCGGGCCGCGCCGAAAGAGCAGGGATCCCCGGCGCGGCCCGAGCGCGTCCCCGCCCGGGCCGTCCTCGACGGCTCACCGTTAGCCTTCGGGGATCGTCCGCTCCGGCGGCAGGACCAGCGCGGACACCGCAGCGCATCGGCCGAGAAGGAGGCCGGGCGGGCGTAGGACCGAGGAGGTAGACAGGCATGGAGTTCGTCGAACGCCGGGCACACGCCCTCGAGACCCTGGCCGCGGAAGGCGTCTTCGACAACGACGACCACCCGCTCATCGGTGTGCTGGACCGGCAGGCGGTCCGGGACCGCGTCCGTGAACTCCAGGACGCCTTCGGTGGCCCGGGACGCAGGCTGCACACGGTGGCGGCCAAGGCCGCGACCCTGGTTCCGGTGCTCGGCTGGTTCGCCGAGGCCGGGATGGGATGCGAGGTGGCCAGCCCCGGCGAGCTCGCCATGGCACTGGAGGCCGGGTTCGATCCCTCCCGCATCGTCTTCGACTCCCCGGCCAAGACCCGCACCGAACTGCGCCACGCCCTCGAACTCGGCGCCGACCTCAACATCGACAACGTCCAGGAACTCGAACGGATCGACTACCTGCGCCCGGACGTGGCCCACGACCCCGCACGCCCCGCACCCGGCATCGGGTTCCGCATCAACCCCCAGACCGGTGCCGGCAGCATCGAGGCGATGAGCACCGCCTCGCACACCTCGAAGTTCGGCGTGGGCCTGGCCGACCCCGGCACCAGGGAGATGCTGCTCCAGGCCTACGCCGCGCGCCCCTGGCTCAACCAGCTCCACGTGCACTCCGGATCCCAGGGGATGGAGTTGAAGCAGATCGCCGCCGGGATCGCGGCCGTGTACGAGCTGGCGGAGGAGATCAACGCCCGCCTCGGATACCGCCAGGTCGACCGGCTCGACATCGGGGGAGGGCTCCCGGTCAATTTCGCCTCCGAGGAGACCGCGCCGACCTTCCGGGAGTACCGGGCGGCGATCGAGGACGCGGTGCCGGGGCTCTTCGACGGCCGCTACGCCCTCACGACCGAGTTCGGGCGTTCCCTGCTGGCCAAGGCCGGCACGATCGTGGCGCGGGTGGAGTACGTCAAGGAGATCGGCGGCAGGCAGGTCCTCATCACCCACGCGGGTGCGCAGGTGGCGACCCGTACCGCGTTCGCCCCCGAGTCCTGGCCGCTGCGGGTCGGTCTCCACACGCCCGGCGGGGAGCTCAAGGACGCCGGGTCCGGGCAGGAGGGTGCCGGGCTGCGCTCGGACGTGGCCGGACCGTGCTGCTTCTCCGGGGACCTGCTCACCGAGGACGTGGAACTGCCCGCAGCCGAACCCGGGGACCTGGTCGCCGTGCACGACACCGGGGCGTACTACTTCTCCACCCCGTTCGCCTACAACGCCCTGCCGCGCCCGGAGGTGCGGGGCTACGAGGTGGACCCGGACGGCGGTGTGCGGTGGGAGGGGATCCGGCGTGCGCAGCCGGTCGAGGAGATCCTCGCCGAGTCCGGGGGCGCGGCCGGGGCACCGCGCGCGGCCCACCGGTAGGCGGTGGCCCGCGCGCTCAGGAGCCGATCCGCTCAGGGGTTGGCGTACATCTGCACGACGACGCGGTCGAAGCGGCGTGCACGGGGGTCCGACCGGGGGCGCCGCCGGCTCGGGCGACCTCGGCGAGTGTGCGGGGATCCCACCGCCGCTGGACGTCCTCGGCATCGTCCCCGTCCGCGCGGTCGTACGCACGGGTCACGTCGTCGGCCAGCACGATGAGCCACGAGGCGCCCCGGACGCCGGGACCATGTCGGCGCCGGCCGGCCGCCCGCGCAACGTCGCCAGGGCCTCTAGCCCGGTGCCGCGCAGTACGTGCTCGACCACCGGCTCGAAGACCTCCGACACCCGCAACGGTGCGAGGCAGTCCCGGACCGCTGCCGCCACCCGGAGCGAGTCGTCCGTGCCAGAGCCCGAATCGGCCATCCCTGCTTCTGATTTGTGCATGGCGGCAGCCCAGGAACAGGGTCTGACACCCGCGTCCGTCACGGCGGCCTGTTCGGGACCGGCCGGGCGCCGCCGCCCGCACCACCGGTACGAGGCGGGGGGAGAGACGGTGCCACTCCGCCCCGCCCCCTCAGAACACCCGCCGCCGCAGGGCGTTGACCACGTGCACGTCCGCGACGGTCACACGCACGTCCCCCGTGTCCAGCGGCACCACCGTCGCCGACCGCACGTGGCCTCCGTGGTGCCAGCGCCGGTGGGTGCGCCCGGGGATCGCCGACGCGGGAACCCGGTCCAGCGCACCGGGCGGGCCCACCAGGAACCGCAGTTGCCACGAGGAGGCCTCGGACGTCTCCTCCTCCAACCCGAGGCGCTTCAACACCCCCTGCAGCTGCGTCGCGTCGGCGCCGCGCGCCGGTGTCACGTGCAGCGGGAACCGTTGCCCGGCCCCTTCTCCGCGCACGACCTCCACCGCGCACTCGGCGCCCTCGGGCAGCACCGCGTCCAGCAGCACGTCCATCTGCAGCCGCCCTTCGTGCCGCGGCCGCACGTTCACGGTCTGCACGCTCAGCGTCGGGGACACCGGGGAGGTCATCAACGCCAACCGGTCGTTGACCGTGTAGTAGGGCTGCACCTGCGAGCCGTAGGCCCGGTCGGGGCTCACCTCCACCGACGGGTAGTCGATGATGCGCTTGTAGCCCACCACGCCCGGCAGGTGCCGTCCCACCGTGGCCTCGCTCCCGTCGGACAGGGCCAGGCGCAGCTCCCAGCGTTCCGATTCCCCTTGGCCGCCGCGCACCACGACGGCCGGGTCCACGACCGCGGTGAACTTCCCGTCGGGCGCCACCGGGGCGGAGAACTCCCGCATCACCTTGGACGCCGACCGCAGCCGCACCGCCAGCCGCGCGCGGGGGTCGGGCGTCGTACGGCCGAGCACGTGCCCCTGGATCGTGATGAGCCCGTCGTGCACCTCCACGTGCTCGACCTCGGCGTGGTGGGCGGCCCGCCGCAGGTGCAGCTGCAGCCGCCCCTTCGCGCTGCGCGCGGGGATCGCCAATGCCAGGTGCGGGGTGTCCTCGGGCCGCAGCGGATACCCGTACTGGTGGATCTGCACGTCCTCCACGGCCGAGGACTCCTCCCCGTCGACGCGCATCACGTCCCAGGCCCGCGCGGTCAGGTGCTCGACCGAGGGGTCGATGACCACACGCCCCTGCCCGTCGGGAACGTGTGTGTGGCGTTCGCCCGGCATGGACAGCACCACGCCGTCGGGCGGGTCGGTGAAGATCAGCGCCGTCTTCCCGTCGCCGGTGGCTTCCACGAGGCAGGAGGCCGGTTTCTCCATGCGGGGCGCGGGCGCCCGGAGGACGTCGGCGCCGGCGCCCGTGGCCGGTCCGGGAACGGGGTCCCCGGGCAGGTCGGAGTCCAGGTCGGCGACGTCGTCGCCCGCCACCCGGGCCGCGGGCACCTGGGTGGCGGACAGGTGGATCAGCCCGGACTGGGCCTTGTCCAGGCGCAGCTCGTCGAAGAGCTGCTCGTGCAGGCGCACCACTCGCGCGGGGTCGAACCGTTCGGAGTCGTTGAGGGCGGCCGAGGCCATCCGGCGCCGCAGGGAATCGTTGCCCATGAGTTCGGACAGTCCCCGTGCGATACCGGAGACCGACCGGTTGGGCACGAGCAACCCGTCCTGCTGGTCCTTGATGATGCTGGAGGGGCCGTGGGGGCAGTCGGTGCTCACCACGGGCAGGCCGGAGCGCATCGCTTCGACGATGGTCATGCCGAAGGGTTCCTCGCTGGAGGTCACCGCGGCGAACGCGCCTTGCGCCCAGGCCTCCTCCACGCGCGGGTGGGCGCCCATGAGCCAGATGCGGTCCTGCATGCCCAATTCGCGCACCTGCTGGGCGAGGCGGCCGCGTTGGCTGCCGCGCCCGTAGATGCGCAGGGTCCAGTCGGGGTGCTCGTCGGCGACGTCGGCGAAGGCGTCCACGAGGAGGTCGTGCCGTTTGCTGGGTGCCAGCCGCCCGGCCGAGACGATGGTGTGGGTGTTGGTGCCGTCGGTGGTGAAGGCGGGGCGGGGAACGGAGTTGGGGATGGCCACGAGCCGTACCCCCGGCAGGGGCATCCGCACGGAGTAGGTGCGCGCGTCGGCCTCGGTGACGGTGACGAAGGCGTCCAGGTCCTTGTAGGTACGGGCCATGACCCGGCGCAGCGACTCGTTGTGCTGCTCGAAGGTGAGGTGTTCCTGACCGATCTTGACGAGGCGGGCCGGCCCCTCGCGCGCGATGATGATGTTGAGCCCGGGACGGGTACCGACGACGACGTCGGCGTCGGTGGTGGTGAGGAATTCGGTGAGGCGGTCGTCGGTCAGGCGGCTGTGCTGTTCTCCCCGGCCGTCCTCGACGGGGAAGCGTTCCGGGGGCTGCCCGGCCCGGGGGTCGTTCTCGTGGAGGGGGCGCCCGCCCTCGCCGGTGGGCACCTGTTCCTTGTCGCGGGTGTCGACGAGCCACCTCAGACGCACACCCGGCGGTACGGGCAGTACGGGTTCGTCGCGGTGCCGGAAGACCGAGACGATCTCGACCTCGTGGCGGCTCGACAACGCGGCCGTCTGGTTCGCGACGGTGCGCACTGTGCCCCCGATGCCGTACATGTCGTTGATCAGATAAGCGATCTTCACCCTGCCCCCGAAGTGTGAAGCCGTGGAAATGACGGTCCCGCACCCGCCCGAGCTCTTGTCGTCCCCCGATGGTGCGCATGATGTGGTCGGAGCGCTTCGTATGCGCCCCGACGTGCGAGCCCGTGGCTGAAGGGTGCGGGACTGCCTCAGGTTAGGGGTGCTCTGCCCGGCGGCGCCGGTTGATTGTCGAGTCCTGTGGAAAGATTTGCCGGTCGCTGAGGCCGCAGTGGGGTGCTCGCCCGTGTGTGCAGGGCAGACGCCGTCCGGGGCCCTGCCGAAACGTGGGGCCGTGATGACCGGGTGTGTTCATGGTGTTCGAGGGGATGCGCGGTAGGAACCGTGCCGGTGCCCGGTCTGGTCGCCGATGTCCTGTGAGTGGCGGATGGTGGGGCTCTGCANGTCGTTACCCCCCGACGGAGTATCGGTTACTTAGCGTGCTCACCATGAATGTGAACAAACGCGCTGTGAGTGCTGTTTCGGTGATCGGCCTGGCAGCGGGCGCCCTGTACGCAGCGGGCGCGGCACCGGCCGCCGCGGAGAACGTGACGCAGAGGTACACCTACGAGGACGGCGCCGAGCTGTCCTTCACCCTGCCCGGCGATTCGTCCACCACCTGCGACATCGAGATCGTCGCGTCCGGTTCCAACGGGGCCGACTCGGACGCCGGCGGGACGGGTCTGGGCAGGGGAGGCCACGCCACCCAGGTGACCGCGACCGTGCGGGCCACCCCGGGGGAGGACTTCACCGTGAACACCGCCGGGACCGCCTCCGGGGGCAGGGGAGCCACCGGAGGCGACGGACGCGACGGCGGTGACGGAGGCACCTCCGGCGGTCCCGGACTCCTGACGCTGCGCGGCGGCGGTGGCGGCGGCGCGACCGTGGTCACCTACGCGGGGGAGGACCTCGTCATCGCCGCGGGCGGCGGTGGCGGCGCCGGCCGGGGCCATGACGGCTCCTCCGACATCTACTACCCGGGCGGCAACGGGGGAGACGGCGGGCAGAACGGCCAGGACGGTCGGCCCCACCCCGACAACGACGAGCTCGGCGGGGGCGGCGGGGGCGCGACCGCCGACGCGCCCGGCGCCGGCGGAAAGACCACGGACCAGGGCCTGCCCGGTGCGCCCGGCAGCGGAGGCATGGGCGGGGACGGGGCCGAGGGCCCCTCCGACGACGAGGACCTGGGCGCCGCAGGCGGCGGTGGCGGCGGTGGCGCCCAGGGCGGGGGCGGAGGCGGTTCCGCGGAACTGACCGTGCTCAACGGCGGCGCCGGCGGAGGCGGCGGCTCCAGCCTCGGTCCGGAGGGCTCGACCTTCACCACCGTCGACGCGATGGCGGGCAGCGTGAGCTTCAACTACAACAGCTCCGACTGCGGTGTGTCCGTCGGCGGACTGTGGAACCGCGACACCACACACCCCGGCCAGGCCGAGCGGCCCGGCGGGAGCGTCGGGACCCATGAGCCCGCGCGCCCAGCGCATCCCGGAAGCCGCGTCTGACGTCCACTGCCCGGGATGTGCCCGGAGGCCGGGCAGAACGACGAACCCCGCCCGTACGCACGGGCGGGGTTCATCGGTCCGGGGCCGGTCGTGGAAGGGGCGGTGTCAGGTGCTCGGCGGTGTGCCGGGGGAGTCGGAGACGAACGTGCCCCGCTGGGGCAGTGTCACGACCCAGCCCTCGGAGCGGAGCAGGGCCACCGCTCTTCGGGCCGTATCTCTGGCCACGTCGTAGTCGGAGACCATCTTCGACTCGGACGGGATCGGGTCTCTCGGCTGGAGTTCCCCGGACTTGATCCGGTTGCGGATCGCCTTCGCCACCTGTTTGTAGATGGGGGTCGGGTCGAAGCGGTCAACATCCATGGCAGAGACGTTAAAGATGTCTTGGACGGCAAACATATGGGCCACGTTGCCCACAAGGCATACAAGTTGAGGTAACGTGACCCTCACGAAATCCTCAAGCAGGGACCCGGGGGCGCCACAAGCACCCCCGGGTCCGGGACAAGCGAACGGATCCGCTTGTCATGTCCGACGTCGTTTCCCCAGTTGTCGGCAGGCCCCCGTGGCCACCGACCCCCGGAGTGCAGTGCCTCTGCGTAGGAGGCTCTGCGGTCACTGCTTCGGGAGAACGAAGACTCCACGCCCGTGAACTGCACGCACGATCTCGTTCTCTTCCAGGTACCCGGTCGCCTTGACGACCGTCCCTCTGGAGACACCGAACTCCTGGCGTAGCTGGTTGAGCGAAGGGATCGCCCGCCCCTCTGGATAGACCCCCGCGTCGATGCGGGCCATCAGGATCGCGGTGAGCTGTACCCACACCGGATCCATGGCCTGGTCGTCCATCTCGGTGTCCGGTCCGTATCCACTTGGAATGTCCATGTTTAAAGCATGGCGGAGTCCGGGTCACTGAGTTTCTTTGGGGAGATCCCGGGTTAACCATGACACTGCCAAGATCAGAGGGGTACAGTAAAAGAGCAAGTGCATAAGAAACCCCGGCGACGTGTAGCAGCACGCCCCGGGGCCATGGCCGACCTGAAAAGAGCAGATCGACATGCAGACCCTACTTGCCACGCCACGCGAACACTCGTTCGCTCACGCCCCGGCCCGGGCGGTGCCGGACCTCCGTGTGCCCGCTCAGCCGACGGCCCGGCCCCCGCGCCGGGCTCGCTCTCACCGGGTCCGTCGTTACGCGGCTGACCTGCCGCCGGCGCCCTCCCTCGCCCTCGTCTCCGTCTCTCCCGCAGCTGCCGCCTCGCCACCGGATTACGAATCCTCGGCTCGAATCCTCGTGTTCGGGGGTCCCAGTGGGCCCTCTCTGCCGATCTCGAGCGGTCCGCAGGAAAAAATTTTCGGTGTGCGGGTGGGTGAAATCGGTGAATGATCGGTATCGGGGCACGTCAGAAAACGCCCATATCGGCTGGTGGCGGAACGTCACCAAAGACGAAATGTCTACGCCCCAAACCCGAACCGGGTCCCACGGCGGGGCAGGCGCGTCTCTCTCTCGCAGGGGCAAGCAGCGCCCTGACCAGCATGTTTTCCGGAAAAAGCCAGGTCTGGAGGAGTGCCCCGAGGTCGAGTGTGCGCTGCTGGCCTATCACCTGGGGGCACACATGACGCGTTGCGGCGAGGAATTCTCCGGTCGGAAAGAGGAGCCGAAGATGGACTCCCTCGTCGCCGTTATGACAGGTATGCTGTTCTCACCAGGGCTTCCAACGCACTCGGTCGAGCGGCTGAATGCGGTCGATGGACTCTTCGACCGACTCGATGTGCGCCTCCGGGCGGGGCAGGAACCTCCTTCCTCCTGGCGGGTGCTCGGTGCGGATGACAATGAGGGGCGGACTTTTGTGACTGGTCGGTACGACGTTCTCTCCGAGGTTCTCAGGATCTCCGGCGGTGTCACGGAATGCCGGTGGGCATTGAGGAAAGCCCGGATGGAATGGGGCCAGTTGCACGGGACCATGAAGGAAGGGTCGGCGATGCCCGAACCCTGGTGGAGGTCGACCAGGCGGCTCTGACTGGAGGGGGAGAGCCGAGGTCGACCGGTCCGGACCGCAGGATCCAGGGGAACCTTGCCTGCGCGTCCGGAACTCCGGGCCCGGTTCACAGGGGAGCATAAATATTAGTGAACCGGGCCCACTTTCAGGCGGTCCCGGGTGGGCTGGTCATGATCTCGCCCGGGGCTCCCTGAAGACTGAACCATTGTGTGAATCGGGGGCGGCCCCGTGGTGCGAGCCACGGGGTCTTTCTTATTGGCCGGATTCAGGGCGATTTGCGGCTTTCTCCGGATTGCTGTCGTTTGAGCTCCTCGTGCCACTTGCGCAGTACTCGTTCACTCATTTGTGTTTCAGGATGGTCGCTGCCCAGAACCCTTCTTCGCTCCCTTGCCAGTTCCGTGAGGTGATCGATTCCCTTTTTGGTGTTACCAGCACGGTAAGTCCAGTAGGCAATGTTGTGGCGAATGATGAGGGTGTGAGGGTGGTCGGAATCCAGCAGACTGTCAGCTGCAGCGAGCATGTCCGTCCAGTAGACGACGGCCTCGTTGACCCGACCGGCTTCGCTGAGACTCCTGCCTGTCCTGAACAGGAGAGGGTGACCATCTGGGTTCCAGAGCCAGTCCTCGCTGCGCTGACCTGCTGTGGTGCGGTGCTTTCTGAGCGCATACGTGTTGTCGCGGAGCTGCTGAGCCAGGGACGTATCGCGTTCCACGGCGGGCCAGACAGAAACGAGAGCGTCCGCAAGGGCATGCACCCTCTCGAAGCTCGGCCGGGTCAGATGGTGTTCGAGAGTGGCGCGTTGGATGAGCTGGTGGGAGCGCACAGTCGACGTGTCGATCTCCTGCTCTTCGGGACGCAGCCGCCTCTTGGAAGTGACCCGGGAGATCAGGCTCAACCTGTGCAGGCCGGCCAGGGCCGCACGCACGCGATGAGCACTCGAAGCGGGAGAACCACCTGAGGGCCGCTGTTCCTCCAGATACTCGATGACGGGTTCGGCGGTCAGCACACGTTCCGGTATGCCGGACCCGTCCAAGAGAGCGATCAACCCCATCAGAGGCCGAGCCACACCCTTCGGCTCGTAGCTGTCGGCCTGGCCCAGCGCCAGAGGAAGGTGCCCCAACGCCTCGGCGAGGTCGTCCATGTCCGTGTCGGTGTGGGGACCCCTGCTTCACCGAGGGCGTGGACGAGGAAGAACCGCGCCTCTTCGGGTGTGTACACGTCCACGTCGATCAGCTGTCGCCCCTGGACCGACAGGCTGTGATCCCGTCGCCTCGTGGTGACCAACATTCGTCCGTTGGACTGGTCGTGCGGCGGCCAGAGGTCACGCACGTCGGCCGGGTCGGTCAGGTCGTCCCACACGACGAGCCACCGACGCTTCCCGTGCTTGTTGGGGTCACCCAGCCAGGTCAGGAAGAGCGAGGTCGCCTGCTCCGGATCGTCGGGGACGGTCGGATGGAGATGGCGCGCGGCCTGGGCGTAGGCGGAGGTGATGCGCTCGCGGCTGGAAGCGTCGGTCCAGACCAACACGTCCACACGGTGTTCGGGATGGTGACCTGGGCCAGTGCACGCGCGTGATGTGCTGCCAGCTGGGTCTTGCCCACACCCCCGGTTCCGGACAGAACCTGACGGAGGACTGTCGTTTCCGACTTTCCCAAGGTCTCGGTGAGTTGCTTAGTGACCGCGCGGGGCTGGAAGTGGGGCGCTTGCTCGGGCAGGGTGCCGACACGGATGGGTCAATCCACCTCGTGGGGGCCGTGGTGGTGCATCGTGCCGACGAACGTGCCCCCATGGATGTCACGCCCCTGGACCACCTGGGCGGTGCCGTGGACCCCGCCGGCCACCGTGTTGTGCACATCGCCCGTTGTGGCCGTCTGATCCGGAGAGAGGATTCGGCAGGGGCGGCGCCCTCCGAGGAAACCCCTGGGGAACCTGAGCTGTCGGGCCCATACGGATCGGCAGCCTGGGGCCACCTCTTGTTGTTCATGCTCATCGATTGTGGTGCGCCATCTCGTGGGGGGTGAGGGGTTTCGAAACTTCGGGATCAGGGTTCCGGATGTGTCGGTTCTGCCCGTCGGAGGGACGAGGGAACGGTCCCGGCTGTGGCCACCTCCGGACGCGCGTCGTTATGCGTGACGCACATCGTGCCCAGCGGAATCGGTGAAAACGGTGGTGCTTCTGGGACGAGAGAGGTAATGGGGGAGTCCTGCGTTCCGGGGCATCAGGGCTTCAAGGAGCTATGCGTGATGCGGGTAGCCCGATGCGGATCGTGGCGGTGACTGGTGGTCGGTGCTCGATCAGCGGTAGCCGCTCGGGGCACCGGCAGTCAGTAGGAGCGGGAGTTCTCCCACTGGGCCCACGCCACACACGGGGTTCCGTGCTCGGCGGAGATGTAGTCCAGCCCCCAGGAGATCTGTGAGCTCGCGCTGGACTCGAAGTCGTTCGGCGGCGGGTGGTCGCCGTGAACCTCGGGGTCGTATCCCGGGATGCCCTGGGTGTCGCCGTCCATGGACTGATCGAAGTCGGAGACGTTGCTCCAGAGGTTGTCGAGGCAGGTCCACTCCTGATCCTCCCAGCCGTGGTCCTCGGCCATGCCCATGGCGGTGGACTTGTTCTCGGACGAGTTGTTGCCCCCGCTCGCCCCGCCGTCGTAGCTCTCGGGTTTCTCGGGGCGGTCCTCCTCGGTCCAGGACTCGCCGCACTCGGGACCCTCGACGAGACAGACCATCTGGCGGACAGCGTTGTTGAAGGTCTGGCTGAGTTCGAGCTGGTAGATGGCCACCATGATGGCCGCGGCGAGGATGAGGACCACGGCCGTTTCGAGGATGGCCGACCCGGAGTCGGAGCCCTGGCCGACCCGGTTTCCGGCGCCGGCTCCGGCGCGTGAGCGGGCACGGGTGAGGAGCGTGCGGGCGCGTGGGCGCCGGCGGCCCGATCGGGGGCCAGTGATGGGCTCCATGTCTGGAGGGCTGCTTCGGCCGCCCGTGTGGTCACTCGGACGTCCCATAGAGCACCGGGGGTCGGAGGGGTAGCGGGTGTCCCCGTGTCTCTCGGGGATGGGGGTACTCAACTCCGTCTCCAAGGTGGCGGTGAGAGAGGGGCGGGGTCAGCCGATGGGGATGTCCTCGATGGGCTCGAACCCGGGGACCTCGAGGGTCAGGGTCTCGACATCACTCGGCGTTGAGAACAGGGACCAGTAGGCACTCTTTCCGCCAGCAGCTACCTGATTGTAGAAGCGATCGGATGTTTTTCCTGCGCACACGCACTCCCCAGCTTGGTCCATGAGTGGGTGATAACGAGTTCCGGCCTCTGGGGTCACAACAGTGACTCCTGAGTAGTAGTTCCCGCTGTAAGTGTACGTTCCTTGCTCATGCAGCCAGTTGAGAACTACATCGGAGTCTGTTTCGTTCGCGATGCTCCAGTCAATCGAGACCAGGTTTCCTCTTTCGTTTCTCTCAACTCGGTTTGCTTCAGCGATTAACCCTTGTGTCTCTGACTCGTCTCCCTCACTTGAACCCAAGAGATTAGGATCCTCATCGGCATTGGCACTCCCGGACGCCAGTGGAAGGAAGGCAGCACAGGTGAAAGCAATGAGCACCTTCTGGGTGAAACTGCGCATGTTTTCCTCCGTTACTTCGCAAACGTGACGGTCACGCGACGGTTGAGTTCCTGTCCCTCTTCAGTGTCGTTATCGGCTACCGGGTCACTTGATCCGTGCCCCTCAGTCTCGAATGTAATGTCATCTCGATTAACTAGCTCAGAGAGCGCGGATTCTACAGAGTCTGCGCGTTCTTCAGAGAGGGGAAGGTTGACAGTGTCCGATCCTTGGTCGTCAGTGTGGCCTTCGATGTCGACTGTGTCGGAATTGGACTGGTCGATCTCGCTAGCGACTTGCTCGATGATCTCGTTAGAATCAGAGGTGAGTTCCGAGCTGTCGAAATCAAAAAGAACATCAGAGGAAAGAAGGATGCTGATCTCATCTTCGCTCTCCTGCTCGCTCCGACCGGTGTCACCTTCGTCATCCGAGATCATGGTGAGAGGAAGAATCTCCCCCTCATTGTAATCTTCATCGATTGATTCAGAGGTGTCAGTGATCGGAATGTCGAAAAAAGGAGAGGTTACAGGGGTCGTTACTGTCATGCTCTCTGTTTCCTCAGGGGGAGCAGGAAACATGACCTCAAGGTCGACGCTGTCTCCGCTGGCGAGTGTTCCCTCTGTGAAGGTGCAGTAGCAAGACCCGTCTCCTAGCTCATTATTGAGATGGCGATTCTGGGAGGCTGGGTCAATGAGTGTTGTGTTGCTTGCCGAGTAAAGATTCTCAGGATCACTTAAGGCATCTGCCAGAACGTATCCGCTGCCAGAGTTATTGGTCACCTCCATGCTGAGTTTTAGAGATTCATTGTTGAGAAGCTCTAGTGGTCGAATGTTGATCTCAAGGTCAACGCCGAGCTCAGTCGATGTAGTGTAAGAAGTAGCAATAAATCCGCGTTCATTCGCTGTTTCACCCGATGGTCCCTCTTCGGAGTTCTCGGGAGTGGCGTTGTCCCCGCTTGACCCATCCTCAGGCGCGACGACGCAACCCGCCAAAGTGGTGGAAATTACAGCAGCAAGAAGTGAAGTATTGAGTCCTGATGATTTCTGTTCTGAGAGTGTTCTTTTGGATCTCATTTTCTAGTCGCCAGGCTGGTTAGGCCCCTCCGAGTCCGGGCCTCCACCGTTCAAAATCTCAGTTACGGAGACTTCTACTGCGCCTCGAACTCTGTCCGGGATCCCCAGTGCGAAGATCGCCGCCGCCACGGCCGCGACCAGGATGATGACTGCCGCGTATTCGATGATGCTGGCCCCCTGGTCGTTCTTCCGGCGTGGGGGAACCAGGCAGGTCTGGGCTCTGAGCCAGAGCTCGCGCAACTTACTCATAGGGGAACGGCTCCTCTAGGGGGACAGCTTCTTGTGCGTGGCAGCCGATGTACCTCTCGACCGCCACTACCACTCGTTCTTCCCCCGTACCTCGCATCACACGTGGTCATGGCACGTGGCCGGATACGGCCACCCCTGACTCGCCAGAGCCACGGAGCGCACATGGCCACGAGCTCACGTCTGTGCAGTTCATCCGCAGAGGATTGCAGGTCCACGGGTCCGCATACCGCACAAAACCGAGTGAAAGCGGTGCCGGTTACCGGTGTCGCGCATCGCGCCGACCGGGATGGGGTGTGTTGTCTCCGTTCGGGGGAGAACGCCAAGCAATTCAGTTGGAACAGGGTCATCTTCGCATGCCTCCCATCACCGCGCCATGCTTGCCCCGAACCTGGGGACAAGCAGTGGACAGAGGAAGCGGCCAGGGTTCCGTCCGTTCTTGTGGCACCCTTTGTTTGCTTCCTTGTGGAGAGACCGAGCGAACTCGGAACGAGGCGGGCGGAGAGTTCGCCGGCCCCTCAGGTCCTGTACCGGGGCCGCCGACGGGCCGGCATCGGCCCTCCTTCGGCTCCGGTCTCTCCGAGCGGCCTCTGCGCGAACGCCGAGCGTCCCCCGAAACCCCTGGCTCGGCCTCTGTGCGTCCGGCCGGGCCCGGGGTTTCGGAAAACGGTCTGTGCTTTGGCGTGGAGAACCGTGTCCGATACTCGGGCGGGCATCAGACCTGCTCATGTGGGGCGCCCAGGTGAGGACCGGGCGGGCCCCGAGTAGCACCCCGGACCTGTGGATTCCAGTCCTGAACAGGGCAAACGAGAAGGTTCTCCATTCCGTTCGGAACAGCATCCACCTTGAAGCGTGTGCGGGTATCCGGGGCATCCCCTGGTCGGTTCTGTTCGGTCTGAACCCGAGAACTCCGCAATGGTCGCCTGTGTGCCACGACAGTTTTCCCGAGAGTCCACTGCTTCGCCCCGAGTGTCCCGACGCTCCAGCATCCGGCATCCACCAGCTTCAGTCGGACGTCGCCGAGAGTGGCCACATTCGGCCAGAGGGTCAGGACGTGCTGGTCAAATGGCACATAATCCCCGGCGGTCGACCGGCGGGTGTGTGAAGCTTGTTCTGTCCCCGGCGGGGGCCGAGGGATCGGGGTCGGGACGCCACCGATCCTTCCCCGGCGGTGGCTGCCGGCGCCGCCGGAATGGCCGGCGTCGGGCCGGGGGAGAAGCGGCCGGGTCACCTCAATGGCGCAATCCCCCGGCCTCAGTCGCGGGGAAGGCCGGCCACGCACATGTGGCCGGCCTTGTACCTGATGGGGCAGCGGAAGTGCCGTGTCGGTCCGCGGTATCGGCGCGCACGAACTGTACGGAGTTGAGTGATCACGTCCACCAACTTCGGTTACTCATGAGTAGTGATTCGGTTCACAAGCGCGCATGCTCATGGAGTGGCAGGTCCCCGCCCAGGGACCGGCGAACACGACCAGGAGACCCCCGTGAGAACACACCCCCGCCCAGGACGCTGGGGCACCACCATGGCCGCGACCACCGCTGCCGGTGCCCTCTTCGCCTCCCTCACCCTCACCGCCGGCCCCGCCTTCGCCGAGACCGGCGCCCCCGGGATCGATCCCGCCGACCCCGACACCACCGCACCGCAGGGTGTCGACCTCGGTGATGCCGAGTCCACCTACGACCTGTTGGAGGACCTCGAACAGCCCGACCCCGACAGCTCCGAGGCCCAGAACGACTTCTACGAGCCGCCCGAGCCGCTGCCGGACGGGGAACCGGGCGACGTCATCCGCGCCGAGCCCTACGAACCCAAGACCGACCCGCTGGGCGTCGGCACCTTCCCCGCCGACGCATGGCGCGTGATGTACCTGTCCACCGACGCCATGGGCGACCCCATGGCCGTCACCGGAACCGTCATGGTCCCGACCGACCCCTGGGAGGGCGAGGGCGAACGCCCCCTGGTCTCCTACGCCATCGGAACCCACGGGCTCGGCTCGCACTGCGCCCCCTCGGTCGGGCTCGAGCAGGGGCTCGACTACGAGGCCGCCATGATGAAGGGCGTCGTCGACTCCGGCAAGGCCCTCGTCGTCACCGACTACGAAGGCCTCGGCACCCCCGACGACCACACGTACATGGTCGGGCACTCCCAGGGTGCCGCCGTCCTCGACGCCCTGCGCGCCGCCACCCGCCTCGAGGGGGCCGACCTCGGAACCGGGTCGCCCATGGGCGTCACCGGCTTCTCCCAGGGCGGGGGCGCAGCGGTGTGGGCCGGGCAGATGCAGCCCGAGTATGCACCGGACCTGACCCTGGAAGGCGTCGCCGCCGGCGGTGTGCCCGCCGACCTGACCCGGGTCGCCGAGAACATCGACGGAAGCCTGTACTTCACCTTCCTGGCGTTCGCCGCCTACGGCTACGACGCCGCCTACCCGGAGCTGGAGCTGGAGGAGCACCTGACCTACCGGGGCCAGTGGATGTTCGACAAGGCCTCCGAGGGCTGCATGATCGACACCCTCCCCCTGGGTATCGGCAAGAGCATGGACGACGTGGTCGACACCGACCTCATCGCCACCCCCGAGTGGCAGGCACGGTTGGAGGAGAACAAGCCCGGCGAGACCCCGCCCGAGGCCCCGCTGTACCTGTTCCACTCCACCGGGGACGACGTGATCCCCTTCGACCAGGCAGAAGAGCTGAGCGAGGACTACTGCGAGGCCGGTGCGACGGTGGAGTGGGTGGAGACCTCCTCCGGTCCACACATGCTCAGCTTCTTCGCCGACACCGCGGGAGCCCAGGACTGGCTGGGCGAGCGTTTGGCCGGTGAGCCCGCCGAGAGCACCTGCTGACCTGAGCGAACCGACGCGTCCTCGGGCGCCCGGGCCACCCTCGGGCGCCCGAGGACGCGCTGTGGCAGTGCCGCAGGGTCGGGTCTGCCCGGCCCCCGAGCCAAGCGGGCCCAGCCATGTGAGGGGCCGAGCCCCTCACATGGCTGAGCAGGCCTGTTTCTTGTGGCTCAGGAGACCCGGCACCGTGCACGTGCTTTGGGGCTTGGCCTTTTGCGTGGCTGAGCAGACCCGGCTCCCGGGGAGCAGGGCTCTGTGAACCGTGCGCCCCAGGAGCCGGAGACTCCCGTCCGCACGGCAACGGCCTCAGAGCGCGATGACCCCGATCCCGACCGACGCGGCGAACAGCGCCAGGGTGAAGCCCCACATCCACATGAACGAGTACCGGATGTGCTTGCCCAGGTCCACGCCGGCCAGCCCGACCGCCAGCCACACCGAGGCGTTGAACGGGCTGATGTAGGTCCCGATGATGTTGCCGATGATCATCGAGTAGGCGACCGTCGTCGACTCCACGCCCTGACCGGCCGCGATGTTGTCGACCAGGGGCAGGAGCGCGAAGTAGTAGGCGTCGGTGCTCAGTACCAGTTCCAGCGGCATACCCAGGAAACCGATGAACAGGTGCAGGTGGGTCACGAGCACGTCCGGCAGGAACGAGACCATGTTCCCCGCCAGGGCGTCCAACATCCCCGACTCCTCCAGGATGCCCAGGAACGACCCCGCGGCCAGGATGATGCCGCCGGTGCCCAGGGCGTTGGGGGAGTGCTTGCGCACGCGCTCCATCTGCGCGGACACGCTGGGGCAATTGATCATCAGCGCCAGGCTCAGCGCGACCATGAAGACCAGGCCCGAGGGCAGCACGCCGGAGACCAGAACGGCCACGGTGGCCAGCATCAGCAGGTAGTTGGCCAGCGGGCGGTGCGGGCGCTCGTGGAGCGCCGGAGCGGAGTCCTCCGTCGCACCGTCGGCGGAGCTGCTCGCCGGCTCCCCGGTGGCACCCTCCACGGAGCCCTCCGCGGCCCCGTCAACGGAGCCGTTGCCGCCGGCCCCGACGCCGGCCATCTGGTGGCCGGCCCTGCGCTTGGCGATGCGGCGGCGCTCCCGCACACCGAGGACGGAGGCCATCCCCACCAGCAGGACCAGGCCGATGATCTGGACGGGGATGAGCCCGTGCCACAGCTCGACCGGGTCGAGGCCGATGACCGCCGCGGCCCGGCCCACGGGACCGCCCCACGGCAGCATGTTCATGATCCCGATGCTCGTGGAGGCCAGCAGCATCAGTAGGTACGGGCTCATCTCCAGGCGTTTGTACAGCGGCAACAGCGCCGGCAGACAGATGAGGAAGGTCGTGGCTCCGGACCCGTCCAGGTGGCACATGGCCGCGAGCAGGACCGTGCCCACGCACACACCCACGATGTTGCCCCGGCTGACCCTGAGCATGAAGTTGATCAGCGGGTTGAACAGGTGGGCGTCGTTGAGCACGCCGAAGAACAGGATCGCGAAGACCAGCATCACGGCCACGTCCATGACCGAACCGAGCCCGGACTCGAAGAAACCGGTGATCTCGGCGGGGGTGAACCCTGCGGCGAAGGCTCCCAGGAGGGGGATGAGTGTCAGGCCGACGATCGGGGACACACGTCCCAGGATCAGCAGTGTCGCCACCGAGGCGATGACCGCGAATCCGATGATGCTGAGCATGGCGGCTTCCGATAGCGGGGTCGGGATCAGGGCTCCGCGACGCGAGGGAGGGCACACACAACGCGCAGCGGGCCGACACCACCGGTGCTGCCCCGCTCTTTCATGCGGATTACGTCACATGATGCGCGTTACATGGCCTGGATCACGCTCTTGTGTTCTTTCGGGGGTTATTGGTCGTAATGTTCGCGTCGCGCCGTGTTGGTCCGGTCGTCGGTGCACCGCAAGATGGAGGTCATGCGTGAGAGAGCTCGACGGCGCCGCGTCTCCCTGACCGGCCAACTCTTCGTCGCCAGCCTCGTCCTGCTCACCACGGCCCTGGCCGTCCTCGGTCTTCTCTGGGCCCTCCACCACCGTTCGCAGGCCGAGCACCAGTACGAGCAGCGGGCCTTGGCCATCGCCCGCTCCGTGGCGGCGACACCGGAGATCCGGTCCGCGCTCGCCGACGGCGAGGGCGCGGGTATCGCCCAGGCGGCAGAGGACGTCCGTACCCGGACCGGTGCGCGTTACGTCGTGGTCGCCGACCAGGACGGCATCCGCCACTCCCACCCCGACACGGCACAGATCGGGCGCCCGACCAGCACCGACCCGAGCGCGCCCCTGCAGGGCCGGACCTGGACGGGCGTGCAGGAAGGCCCCGCCGGACTGACGCTGCGGGCCAAGGTTCCCGTCATGCGACCGGGGAGCGAACCGGGCGAAGAACCGGAGAGCGGGGACGTGGCCGGGCTCGTCTCCGTCGGCATCCTGGTGGAGGAGGTCGAGACCGCCCTCACCGACGCCCTGCCCGGCATCGTCGCCGCGACCGCCGGCATGCTCCTGCTCGGGGCCGGCGGCGCCTACCTCATCTCCCGCCGTATCCGAGCCAAGACCCACGGCATGGAACCGGAGGAGATCACCGAGCTCCTGGACGGACGCGAAGCCCTCTTCCACTCCGTCCGGGAAGGGGTCCTGGCAGTCGGCGCCGACGAACACATCACCCTGGCCAATGCCCCCGCCCGTGACCTGCTGGGCCTTCCCGAGGCCTGTGTCGGCGACCGGCCCGGCCAACACGTACCCGACGGCGCCCTGCTCGACCTGCTCACCGGGCGCGACGCCGAGCACGGGGTCTGTATCGCCGTGGGCGCACGCATCCTCGTGTGCGACCGCAGACCGGTGCGGGTCGGCCGGACCGACGGAGGAGTGGTGGTGACCCTGCGCGACCACACCGAGCTCACCCGGCTGTCCGACGAACTCGACGGGGTGCGCACCGCGACCTGGGCGCTGCGTTCCCAGAGCCACGAGTACGCCAACCGCATCCACACGGTCGCCGGGATGCTCGAACTCGGGGAGGCGGGCCAGGCGCGTTCCTACCTCGCCGAACTCACCGCCGCGCACATGCGCACCAGCACCGAGATCGCCGAGCACATCGGGGACACGTCGGTGGCGGCGCTGGTACTGGCCAAGTCGGCCCAGGCCAACGAGCAAGGCACCGTGCTGGAACTGGAGTCCCTGTCCAACCTGGACTCGCCGTTGCAGGGCTCCCTGCGCCGCGACGTGCTGCTCGTGGTCGGCAACCTGGTGGACAACGCGCTGCAGGCCGTGGGCGAGGGCGGCCGGGTGGAACTGCTGTTGCGTGAGTACGAGGCCGAGGAGAGCGAGGACGGGCCGTTGTTGGAGATCCGTGTCATCGACACCGGGCCCGGCCCGGAACCCGATGTGCGCGAGGGCCTCTTCGCGCCGGGGATCACCACCAAGCTCGGGCCGGGCCCCGGACCCCGGGGACTCGGGTTGGCCCTGGTACGGCAGGCCTGCCTGCGCCGGGGCGGATGGGTCGACGTCGAACGGGACGGCGGGGCCGAGCCGGGCGGGGAAACGGTGTTCAGCGCGTGCCTGCCGCTCGTCGGCGGTTCCGCTGCCGCTGCCGGTGACGGTGCAGGCAGTGGAGGCGGCCGGGCCGAGGAGGGCCGTGAGAGCGGTGGCGGCCGTGCGGACGGTGCGGCCCCGGATGGTGCGGTGACGGAAGATTCGGCGCCGACCGGAGGTAGGCCGTGATCAAGGTCCTGATCGTCGAGGACGACGCACGCGTGGCGCACAACCACAGTTCCCTGGTGGAAGCCGCCCCCGGGTTCACCGTGACGGGCATCGCGCACACCGCCGCCGCGGCCCTGAGCTCGATCGAGAGGCAAAGGCCCCACCTGATCCTGCTCGACCTCTTCCTCCCCGACCGCTCCGGGATGGAGCTGCTGCGGACCCTGCGCGGCTCCGAACGGACGAAGGACGAGGGGCTGGTGGACGCCCTGGTCATCACCGCCCTGCGCGACGTCGAACACGTGCGGGAGGCGCTGCACAACGGCGCCGTCCACTACCTGATCAAACCCTTCAGCCTGTCGGCCCTGCGCGACCAGCTCGAACGGTACGCGGCCGCGCGCAGCCGGTTGCAGCACACGGGGGAGGCGACGCAGAGCGACGTGGACAGTGTCGTCGGGCTGTTGCGGCCCGCGACCAACCGGTCCCACTCCAAGGCCCTGGCCTCGCCCACGGGACGGCTCGTGGCCGAGACCCTCCGACAGGCCGGGACCGACATGTCGGCGACGGAGACCGCCGAACGCACCGGGGTGGCGCGGGTGACCGCACGGCGCTACCTGGAGCAGTTGTGCACCGACGGCAGAGCCGCGCTCAACATGCGCCACGGGACGACCGGAAGACCCGAGCACCGGTACCGGTGGGTGCAGTAGTAGGGCCGGCCCCGGACGCCTCGTGGAGCGGCCCTCCTGATGAGGGCCGCGCCGCCGGGCCTCAGGCGCCGGGACCCTCCAGCTCGAAGATCTCCGCGAGCCCCTGGTAGGAGTTCAACCGTGCCTGCGGGTCGTAGATCATCGTCGAGATCATGAGCTCGTCCACGCCCGTGCGCGCGACGAAGTCCTCGATCTGCGGCTTCACGGTCTCCTTCGAGCCCACGAACGAGTACCGCAGCATCGCGTCGAGCTGCTCCTTCTCGCCCGGACGCCACTTCGTGTCCAGGCTCGAGGGCTCCACCGGGGGAGCCAGCAGACCCCGCGAGCCGCGGAGCGTGCCCAGGAACGCCGTCTGCATCGTGGTGAACAGTTTGCGGGCCTCGGCGTCGGTGTCGGCGACGAACACGTTCACACCGGCCATGGAGTAGGGCTTCTCGAGCTGCTCCGAGGGCTGGAACGTGGCGTTGTAGACCCGCAGCGCCTCTTGCAGCGCCTGCGGGGCGAAGTGCGAGGCGAACGCGTACGGCAATCCGAGCTGGGCGGCCAACTGCGCACCGAACAGGCTGGACCCCAGGATCCACAGCGGAACCCGCAGGCCCTCGCCGGGCACCGCGCTCACCGATCGGCCCTGGGCGGCGGGCTCGAAGTAGGCCTGCAGCTCCTGCACGTCGGAGGGGAAGGTGGAGGAGGCGGTGTGGTCGCGGCGCAGCGCCCGCATCGTGCGCGGGTCGGTGCCCGGCGCGCGGCCCAGACCCAGGTCCACACGCCCGGGATAGAGCGACTCCAGGGTGCCGAACTGCTCGGCGATCACCAGCGGTGCGTGGTTGGGCAGCATGATCCCGCCCGACCCGATGCGGATCGTCGAAGTGCCCTCGGCGACGAAACCGAGCGCGACCGAGGTGGCGGCGGTGGAGATCGCTCTCATGTTGTGGTGCTCGGAGAACCAGAAGCGCTTGTATCCCCAGCGTTCCAGGTTCTGCGCCAGGTCCCTGGCCGAGCGCAGGGACTCCCCGGGCGTGGAGCCCTCGGAGACGGAGGCGTGTTCGAGCACGGACAGTGCGACATCGGTCGGCATGTGGTGGACCCTCCCGGACGGTCATGTTCGATGTTCGACGAACATCGAATTACGACGGTACACTCGGGTTTCTGCGCACACAAACGCCACGTCGGGCGCCCGCCGAAGCACGGCCGGCGCCGCCGGGAGGAGGATCGGGTTGGCCCCCAGGACACACCGTCATCCCGACGTCGACGACGTGGAACTGGTCACGGTCCTCTTCGCCCTGGCCGAGCCGACCCGGCTGCGTATCGTGCGTATGCTCGCCGGCCCCGAGGGCAGTGCCGACGAGGGATCCGGCGGGGTCTCCGAGGGAGCTTTCGAGGGAGCCTCCGAGAACGAACGCGCGTGGAAGGACCTCGACCTGCCCATCGCGCAATCCACCCTCAGCCACCATCTGCGGATCCTGCGCGAGGCCGGTCTGCTACGCAGCCGGACCGAGGGCACACGCTGCTTCGTCTCGCTGCGCACCGAAGAGATCGACACGCGCTTTCCCGGACTGCTGCCGGCCGTGCTGAACTGCGCCGAAACTGACCACCAACACCGTCCCGATCAGGCATGACGACCCTGCACTCGCCGGCTCCAGGAGGCGGCGCGGAAGGAGTCGGAGGGCTTGATGTCTGTGAACACCTACGAGTGGCAGAGCGACTTCGCCCGTGAGTACGTCGGCCTCGGCCGGGAAGAGGGCCGACGGGCCGAGGCGGTCGACCAGATCCTGGTGTTCTTGAATGAGCGGGATCTGGTGCCCAGCGAGGAGCAGGAACGGCGCATCCGCTCCTGCGAGGACCTGGAGACCCTGCGCACGTGGATGCGTCGCGTGATCAAGGTCCGCACGGTCGACGAACTCTTCGCTTAACCGATCCACCTGACTCACTGACGTGCACCGGCGCGGGCCGGTACGAGACCGCAACCGTTACGTTTCCGGCCCGTGCGGAGAACGCCCACGCCCCGGAGCCTCGCCAGGATCCGCGCGAGCGTGCGCAGCGTCCCGGTCGGCCCCGGTGCCTGCGATCTCGGCGAGTTCCGTGCTGCGCGCGCCTCCGGCGTCTCGGTCCCACGCGTCGGTCTCATGGCGACTCCTCGTCCTCGGGGGAAGAAGGCCGCTCATGCCTACCAGCGCCCGCCCCCGCGCACCCGGGTTCTGACCGCTACCGGACACCCGCTGCCCCGCGCCCCGCCGGGTGCGCTCGGCTTCGCCGCTAGCTCAGGGCCTGCGAACGCAGCGTCTCGAGCCTACGGAGCTCCTGCTGGAACCCGCCGTCGGTCTCAAGCTCTTCCAACCGCCGGAAGAAGTGCTCACCCGCGCCGATCATGTGCGCGTAGAAGTTGCGTTCCTCGACACCTGCGGCGGCCCTCCACGTGGGCCTGCGGGCGGTCCCGAGCCGAAGCGGCTGGACGGCGACACGGAGGGTGTCCTTCCGGACCCGCTCGAACACCAACTCGATCGGCTGGTCGGGGAACCAGACGGAGGCCGAACCCCTGGTCGCGAGCTCCTCCAACCCCTTGATGATCATTGGCCACAGGAAGTCGATCTCATCCCACATGGCCTGCGTCATGAGCGGTTTCCCGCCGATGGTCAGCTCCAGCGCGCCTTCGATGAAGCTCTGGCCCCGGAGGGAACTCGACCAGTCTTCGATGGGGATGAACGTGGTGTTCCTCTTGTGCTTCTGCATCAGGAAGGAACGGACCTCAACGGGGGTCAGGTGGATCATGGGCGCTCCACGGGGTGGGGCTGAGGTGAGACTGGAAGATCCTGGTGCAGAAGTAGCTCCTCAGAACCGTTCAGGTGGCATCACAGGACTCTGAATGCCGCCCGACCAGGGGAGCTCGTGCTCGAAGTCGCATGCTGCGACAGCCGAGTATCCGTGTGCCCAGAGGAGCCTGAGGACAGTGGCCGTGAGCTCGGTGAACCCTTGCGGGTCGTCGTGGTCCCCGTAGAGCTCCACGTGCACCGGCCACTGCATGAAAACGACCTGTTCTTCTTCGGCCCACTTCTCGTCGCTCCGCCGCACCTCGACCATGTGGTTCCCGACCTTCATGTAGTGCTTATGGGGTACATGCGAGAGGCGGCGTGTCAGGAGGTTTTCCACGGCTTCGGGGCGGCCTTGCCCGTGTACACGCAGCAGTCGATGGTGTCGTCGAGATAAGCGATCATAAACGCTCCTCCTGCGTCAGGTCAGCGGGGATTCCGGGGGTTCGCTTTGCCAGTTGCATCAGTGCCGCGCATGAATGCCACACAGCTCTTCGCTCTGGTTCAGGACGTCGGTCCACGTTGCTCCGTCGTCTTCGGCAGGTTCGTATCCGGTGAGCCACCGGCCGAAGAAGAGGTCGTCCAGCCACTGGTGCCTTGGGGGCGGTAATGTTCGAGTTGGTTCACTGCATCTCCCGCCTCCGTTTCAGGGAAAGAACTTGATCTCCTGAAAGGTGCAGAGTGGGTTATTTCTGTGAGTAGGATTCAGAAATGCTCCTGATCTGGCGCAGGACATCATGCCAGGTTTCTCCCTCGTCCTCGTCTGGCTCATAGCCAGCTAGCCATCGATTGAAGAAAATGTAATCCAAGTCTTCATTGCTGTAGTTCTCGGATAGTAGAGAGTTTATTTCCTGAATTAGATCTGCAGACATTCCCTGAAGTGCTTTTAGGTTCTCGAATAGATCGGGTAGGTTTTCTCCGTCGATGGTCCAGTCCTGGTGAAGGTATGTAATGAACAATTTTTTGATGGTCGGGTACTTTTCCTCGATGTTGCTCATGCGAGACTCGGCTCCGGGGAAGAAGTGTGAACTCTGAAGGGTTGTGGGTTCATGGCTTCGTCATATCGGAGGGTTGCTCTGATTTTATTGGGATCGAGCGTTTCCCAGTCGGTGGGGTTGTTTCCGCTGTCTTGTCGTCTCAATGCGTGTCCCACTGAGTCCATGCTCACGTCAACCTGACTGAGGGTGAAAGATTGGTTTCGTAAACTGCTCATGTCATTTTTTAACCATTCGTTAATGCTGGTTCTGTGCAATGCTGGAGCGGTTGCTGTTGCACGCTCTGCTGTTTCCAGGTCATGGTACCTGCCTGCAAATCTACCGCTTGGAGGTATGTCCGAGGGTCGATCTCTGTCAAGGGTTCGGTTTCGCAGGTAGTCGTCGTCGACATCGACATGGCGTGCGATGGTATGTCCTCTGCCGTCGTAACCATCGCTCTCGCCCGCCCGTAGGTTTCCTCTGGGTAGGTGATCGGAAGGCGTGATGCTGTACGGGTCGATATTGTTGGAGTCATCGCTCCCGTCCTCACGTCCCTCGTCGTCGGAACCACCTCGTCCGGACTCGTCTCCGCCCGAGGTGGGCGGCGGGCCTCCGCCGCCGTCGCGGCCTCCTCCGCCGCCGGTTTCCGCTTCTGGGGTCGGTGAGGGTTCTTCGTCCTGGCGTTCCCGCTGCCGGCTGCCCTGATGCTCTTGCTGCGACTGGTCCTGCTCGTCCTGGCGTCCGGGCGGGCGCTCCGGAGTTTTTTCCTCGCCCCTGGGGCGAGTGGTGTCCTCTAGACCGCCGCTGCCGTCGCGGCCCTGCGGGCTGGAACCGGTGCCGTCGCCGGTGGTGTTGCTTCCTCCACCGGTGACGGGCGGGGGCGTGGTGCCCTCGCGTCCTTGCCGGTCGCCATCGCGAGGCCGGGGCTGCTGCCCGTCGTTGTCGCCCCGCGGGGCTTGATCGTCTCCACGCGGGTCGGAGCGCCCACCGCTCTCGCCGCCCTGGCCGCTGGTCCCGCCCGGTGGCGGGGTGGGCGGGGGAGCGGGCTCTTGGTCGGCGGGGTCCTGGCCCGGCCGCGTTCCGGGCTCGGAGGGTCCGGAGGGCGGTTGCTCGTCGGGGCGGTCCGGTGTGAGGGGAGGCAGGGCGGGTGTCTGCTCGAGCGCGTCGTCGAGGCGCTCCGTGATCGGGGTGCGCGCGTCCTCGATGACGTCGCCGATCTCCCGGCCGCCCCCGCCGGCCCCGGGGCCCGGACCCGGTCCGTCGTAGGGCCCGGACCCGGTCGGGTTCTCCGAGCCCGTTCCGGTCTCGGTTCCCGAGCCGCCCCTGGTTCCTCCGCCGCCGAGGTCGAGGATCTCCGCGCCCAGCCTGAAGGGCCCGCCCAGAAGCGTGACCGTGTTGATCGCCGTGTAGGTCTCGTGGTACTCGGGGTCGCTCTCCCGCTGGGACCAGGCCGAATGCCCTTCCCAGATCTGGCCCGCGGAGTCGGTGGCGTTGTCCCACCACCATCCCCAGCTGAGGTTGGCGTAGGGGTCCTCGCTCCGGGGGTCGATGAGCCAGCCGTCCTCGTTACGGATGCCGGCCAGCGTCCCCGCGTCCTGGGCGGTCTCCCTCCAGGTCGCTTCGAGGTTGTCCTTGTAGTGCTGCTCGCTGGAGGCCCAGCCGGTGTCTGCGCGCCAGTACCCGGTGTGGAGACGGTCTCGGTGGACCGCGCCCGGGCCGGGCACCGGCGCGCGCCGGTGCCCGGTTCCGTGAGCCTTCAGGCCTCCACGGCCTCGCCGGTGGGATCGTCCGCCTGAAGCGTGGTCAGGTGGGCACCGCCGAACGGTCGGCTGGTCCAGTCCACCAGGCGCCATCCCGAGTCCGGGTCGCCCTCGATCTCGACCAGCCCGGTGTTGGCCAACGGGGTGTGCTCGATGGTCTCCAGATCGGCGCCCGAGACCCGCGCGCTGGCCCACGAACGGATCGCCGCGCCGTGCGAGACCACCGCGACGTTCTCCCGACCGCGGGAGGCGATCTGCTCCAGGGACTCGTCGAAGCGGCCCAGGAACGCGTGTCCGTCCGGGCCGCCCGGGATCCGAAGGTCCAGGTCACCGCGCGCCCACGCGAAGACGGTGCTCACGTAGGTGTGGTGGTCCTCCCGGTCGCTGGACATCTCCAGATCCCCGGCCTCGACCTCGCGGAGCCCGTCCAGGACCAGAGGGTCCAGGCCGAAACCGTGGGCGAGGGGATCGGCGGTGAGCCGGGTGCGCTCCAGGGTCGAGACCACGAGGGCGTCGAGCGCGCGGCCGCCGAAAGCCCCCGGCAGGGCCTGCGCCTGCCGCTCACCCAAGGGCGTCAACCCGGGGCCGGGCGCACCGGTGTCGAGCAGGCCGGCCACGTTCGAAGGTGTCTGTCCGTGTCTGAGGAGGTAAACGCGCATGCCCCCAGGGTCTCGCACCCTGGTGCCGAGTGGGTGAACGAGGTCCGGCGCGCGGGTGTGCGAAGGTACTCAGCGCAGGTGGGACGGCAGGATCAGGGGATGGTCACGACCTCTGCCAGGGGCCCTGACACGACAGTGCCGGAGGCCGTCGTGCGGCCTCCGGCGGGGCCGAGGGAGATACTGCGGTCATCGGGGGTGGGTCCTGCGGTGCGTAGAGGGGGATCCACGGGGGCCGCGGGCCGGGTCTGGTCACTCTTGTTGTTCTGTCCTGGGGGTGAGGGCGGCTATTCGGGGGAGCGGAGGCCGGACAGGAAGGCCTCCCATTCGGGGGCGGGGAAGAAGAGGTGGCCCTCGCACGGGTGCTGGGAGTCCCGGACCCTCACCCCGGGGCCGGGGTCCCTCACCCGTTTGGCCTCCACGCAGTTCTGTCCGGCTCCGCTCAGACTCGACTTGCGGAATTCGGGAGCTATCACGATTTGTCCCCCAGGTCCTCGATGGCTCTCTCCAGAAAATCGATGGATTGGTTCGCGGTCAGGCTGGCGCTGTGGGCCTCACGCCACATCGAGTCCATCCGGCGCATGTCGTCGCGCTCCTCGACGAAGACCAACGAGGTCGGCGTCTCGGAGAAGCCGATGCTCGGGTCGGCCGGCTCGGGGAACTCCATGATCTGGAAGCTCCCGAGGGTGGCCCCGTGCATGCCCGCGTCGAAGGGCAGCACATGGATGTTCACCCGGGGACGCTTGGCCAGGTCCACCAGGTGGAGCAGTTGTTTGTGCATGATCTGTGGGCTGCTGGCGGTGCGGCGCAGCGCCGACTCGTCCAGAACGGCCGCGTACTCCGGCGGGTACTCGCGCTCCAGGATCGCCTGGCGCTCGCGCCGCCCGTCCATGTGGCGGGCGATCTTGTCCTCGGCGAAGGCGCTCGTGCCGGTGAAGACCGCCCGCGTGTACTCGGAGGTCTGCAGCAGCCCCGGGATCACCTGGGACTCGTAGACACGGATGAAGGACGACTCGACCTCGAAGGAAGGCAGGTCACCACGCCCGTAGAGGTCCTTGTACTTGGCCCACCAGCCGCGTTCGGCCGCGTCCTTGGACAGCTGCTGCACGTTCGACCACGTCTCGTCGTCGAAGTCGTACAGCCATGCCAGGGCGTCGAGCTGGTCGCTGCGGATGCGCTTCAGTTCTGCGGTCTCGAGCTTGCCGAGCGTCGCCCTCGGCACACCTGTCTCCTTCGAGACCATTTCCAATGTTTTCCCGGATTCCTCACGAAGGTCGCGAAAGATGCGCGCCAGACGGCGGCGACGGATCGTGGGGCTGAACGAGGGTTTCATGGTAATAACCTAGCAACGTTCAATCAGAGATTCTCGTTGAATGTAATTTTTGGTGGGCATCATGTCGCTTCTGCGAAGTTCGATGCGATGTGCGATGCGTTCGCGAGGTGACGTCCGCTGTCCGACCGAACCATCGCGTTCGGCCGGCCGGTCGCTGCTCGGGTGTGTCGTTTCTCTGTCGGAATGCACGTGATGTTCCGGGCGGGCAGAAATACCTCGCCCCGGTCTCCTCCCTGGAACGGGGGGCTTTGCTCGTTCTCCCCGAACGTCGTCCCGGGGGTCGCGCCCTCCCCTGGCGCGACCCACTCCGGACGGCGGTCACCGGGGCCGACGGCCCCCGAAGTGACGTCGGCCCCGGCGCGGTGTACGGGCGGGGAACTGCCTGCGGCACGTGTGGCCCCGCCCCCTCCCGCGGGCCGGAACACCACGGAGAACCGCGGTGCGCACCGGCCCGGTGGGGCATGGCCCCGATGCTCCCCCAAGCACCGGGGCCTCCCCTCGTACGGCCGCTCCACCAGCACGGATCGACTGTGAGAGCCGGTCCGTCCCGTGCCCGAGGAACATTCGAGGGGTCGCGGAAGCGAACACGGTGACTCTCCCTCAAGAGCCGGGAAACGACAGGCGTCCGTTCTCGTCAGCCCGGCCTCGCCGTGTTCTGCGAACCCTCACTCCATCCTCGGGCCGAAGGAGCGGCCAGGTCATGGCCTCCCCTCGGCGGCTCGTGCCGCCGTGACCATTGTGGAAGGCAACCTCTTTCCCGTTCCAGCGCAGTGCAACACGCCGTTAGTCCCCCGACAACGACGGGAAAAAGGTTCCTTCCTCCGGGAGGCCCGCTCCCGCTCAAGAGGGGGTGTCGGCTTCCCGGTGTTCATATTTCTACCACACAAGAATTCTGTCTTCGAACCCGTCTGGAAAACCGGCCGAAGGCGCTTCGTGTGTTCGGACGCAATAACGGCATTCCGCGGTGGGTCGAGCTGGTTGCTGCACCCGAAGGTCCGGAACTCAGTCAATGCTAGCCGCGCGGGCCGGTCCCTGGGGTGTGTTTTCCCGAAGTCACCCCGAGGTCGTCACGAGTCGTCCGATTTCGGGAGTGATGTCCGCTCGTTCGTGTGGGAGCACGTCCAGGCCGAGGCCTTCGGGGCCACTTTTCGGGCGGCGCTGCTCGGGCGGGGCTGCGGCCGAGCCGTCCGACGCCCCCGCCCCCGGGGCGGCGGTCGCCACGTGCGGGCACGAGGCAAGGATCCACCGGTCGTAGGCGCGTGAACAGGCGACGAGTGTGAAGTGAGCAATTCGTGTCCGTCCAAGACGTTTGTGGGGGGCCAGGATCGGTACATTCGCACACGAACTCCGGCACCACCGACGCGCGGAAGAAGCCACTCCCCATGGCCCCTCCTGCCATCCCCGCCCTCCGCATCGGTCCGCTCGAACCCGCCGACCCTGCCAAGGTCGGCGGCCACCGCCTGGTCGGCCGCCTCCGCACCGGCACGATGGGCACCGTGTACGCGGTGCTCGCACCCGGCGGCGCTCGCCGCACCCTCGAACTCGCCCACCTCGGATGGGCACCCTCCGCCCAGGACCCACCCACACCGGAGACGGGCGCGCACCTGCTCACCGCCCGCAACGGCGGCACCCACGGCGGACGCCCCTGGGCCGCGCTGGACCACGTGCCCGGCACCGACCTGGCCACCTGGGTGAGCACACGCGGACCCCTGCCCGAAGGAGCGCTCCTGTGCCTGGCCGCCGCGATCGCCGACGCCCTGGCCGGCGTCCATGCCGCAGGCACCGTGCACGGCGACGTCGAACCGGGCACCGTGGTCCTGGCCCCCGACGGGCCGTGGCTCAGGGACTTCGGGATCGCGCGCCGTATCGACGACTCGGCCCCCGCTCCGGTGGCGGGCGCACCCGGATGGCTGGCCCCGGAACGTTACGCCGGAGCCCCGCCCGAACCGGCCTCCGACGTGTTCGCGTGGGCATGTGTGATGACCCTGGCCGCGTCGGGGGAACCGCCGTTCGGCAATGGCGGCGACCTCGCCGACTCGGAAGAACGCGCCCGGCTCAACCGGGTGGAACTGTCCGCCGCACCGCCGGGCCTGCGTCCGCTGCTGCGCCGGGCGCTGTCCGCGGACCCGGGGGAGCGGCCGACCGCGCGGGCCGCCGCAGAGGCGTGCCTGCGGGTGCTCGCGCGGCTTCCGGGCGGTTCGGGGGCAGAACACGGCGAGGACCCGCGCCCGGCCGATCCGGACCGGGTTCTCCGCAACGGTGGGGGAGAGGGCGAGCGCGGTTCTCGCGGCGGGGCGGAGGAGCCCGGGGGCGATCAGAGGCCTCCGCACCGGGGCACGGACGGGGGAAGCGGTTCCGGACTTCGGCCGCGAACTGCGGAAACGTCGTCGGAGGAGCCCGGCCCCGAATTGGGTGGCCCTGACGGAAACGGTGGAGTGCCCTCACCCGAGGAAGAAGAGAATCTTCCCTGGTTGAAGGTGAAACGACCGTTTTCCGATCCCTGTGGGCAAGGATCCGAAGAGTCTCCGAATACGCCCGGGGGCGAGCGCTCGAGGAAAAAGCGTTTCGGGGGCGCCTTCGGCGGACTCCTGCAGGCGCGCACCTCACAGAGGCCCCACGAGGGGCCAGAGCCGCTCGGTCCGGGAGCGGGTGGCGCGGGGCGGAGAGTGGAGGGCGCAGCCGACCCGGGCAGTGAAGGCTCGGAACCTGCCGGGGGACCCCACAGGCCCACCTCACCCTTACGCCACCACCTCGACCGGGTATGGCCCGACACCACTGCCGCCGACGACGACCCCGCCTGGGAGCACGACCCGCCGCTGCGGTCCGTTCCGGCCTCCCGCGCGCCGGGAGACCCGGTGCGCGCCGGCCGGACCGCGGCGCTGGTGGCCGGCCTCCTCGCGCTGATCGCCGTGGTCGCGGGAGGGGGAGCCCTCCTCCTGGACACCCTCGGTCCAGAACAGCCCGAACACCGCCACCCCCACGCAGTCGGCGATGAACTGCTCGTGCGCGCCCGCGACACCGTGCTCACCGCCGACACCTTCGAACTCACCATCCTCACCCACGGCGGCAACGGCACCGGCCCTCACCAGAGCGCCCGCACCCGCGGGCCGACCCTCTACGACCGGGTCCGTTACCAGAACGGCCCCGAGGAGGCGTTGCGTTGGAACAGCACCGTCGGGGACGGTGGCCCCATCAGCGACCGCATGTGGTGGGAGGGACGCCTCCTCGACGCCGGGGACACCTCCAGTGACGGCGATCCCGCCTCCTGGGCCGAATCGGCCGAACCCGACCGGACCGACGCGCACACCCGCGAGGCGATCGCGGCCCCGCTGCGCTCAGCGATCGACGACGGTCGGATCATCGGGTACCGGCGGGCCGACTACGTGCCGGCCGAGACCGCCGAGGACGCCTACCCCCACCTCGCCGAGGGGCGCCCCACCGGCGAGCGCGACGCGGTGTGGATCGAGGGCGAGTTCCCCGCCTCCGACAACCCCGCCGCCGATCCGGCCGTGTTCACCCTGGTGAGCACCGAGGAAGGGGTGCCGCTCGAGTTCTCGTGGGAGGAGGAGACCCACTTCCACATGCGTCCCACGTCGACGCGGCTGTCCCCCGAGGACCTGGGCACGGGCGACGGGGAGTACCCGCGGTGGTGGTACACCGAGTACACCTTCATCTCCTTCGGCGCCGAGGTCGACCTGCAGGTGCCCGAACCCGGCGAGGTCCGGGAGGGCGAGCTTTCCGGCGGAGGGTGAGCGGGCCGGGGGCTGCCCGTGCGGGGGGTCTGTACGCGGACTGAAGCAACTTCACTCAGCCCCAGCACCGCGCACGTGCCCTGAGGCTGAGCCCTTCACGTGGCTGAGCGCACCAGAACCCGGTGCGCACGTCGGAGTTTCACCGTCCGTTCGCGGAATTGTCTCCGGTGGCTGCCACCATCACAGGTGTCCGAACACGCGGACGGACACCACCGGGGTGCCGGGTTGGGACGGAACCCGCTCACCCCGGTGCCACCTCACCCCCCGAGGACGACCCCGAGATCGACCTCGGTACCGATGAACATCGACCCGACCACCAGGATCAACAACCCCGGAAGCAACGTCACCGCCGTCACCATCGTCACGCGGGGGTTGAGCCGCTGCGCCTTGCGGCGCATGTACTGCGCGTCCGCGCGGCGCATGTCCTGGCTGATGTCGACCAGGGTCTGGCTCAGCGGCGCACCCAGTTCCTCGGCCTGTTGGATCGCGGTGACGAACTTGCTCAGCGACTCGTTGCGGTTGCGCCGACGCAGCATCTCGAAGGCCTCCCGGCGCGAGGTCCCGAGCTCCATCTGCTGTATGGCCAGCTGGAACTCCTCCGAGAGCACCCCGGGCATGGAGTCCGCGACCCGCCCCACCGCGGCACGGAACGACATCCCCGCGCTCACCGTCACCGCGAGCACGTCCAGGAAGTCGGGCAGCTGCGACTGCACCTTGTCGGCGCGCTCCTGGGCCTGCACGTACAGGTTGAGGTCGGTCATGAAGATGAACGCGAGCACCACCACAGCCAGGAACACCTGGCCGACCAGCAGCATCAGCAGCCCCACGCCTCCGTAGAGCACGACCTCACCGGTGCGGCGCTGCACGTAGCGCTCCACCGTGATCCCGTCGGGACGTCCGGCGGCCTCGATCCGTTCGGCGACCGCAGCCCGGCGCCGCTCCCCGAAGGACCTGAGGACCGACGGCGCCAGCGGGCTCCCCAGAGCCTCGGTCAGACGGTGCAGGACGAACACCCCGTCGGACTTGCGTTTCGGCCGGGGGGCGGAACCGATCGTGGGCCCCTGCAAGCTCACCTGCGTTCGGGAGAGCAGCAGGTTCACCGCGTACGCGGCCAGCAGCACGACCCCCGCGGCGGCCGCAGCCAGCCCGAGAGGCACCGCTGTGGCCGAGAGCTGTCCCATCGACACCGCAACCATGATCCACCTGCCCCTACATCTCGAACCGGGTGATCCGGTTGACCAGCACGAACCCGATCGTGAACAGCGCGGCCACCACGAGCAGCACCGCGATCCCGGCCGCGGAGGTGGTCATCACACGCATGATGCCGGGTTCGATCGAGTTGATGAGGAAGACCGCCCCCACCGACATGGCCCCCAGCGCCCACACCGTGCTGGTGGTCTCGCTCAGGGTCGTGCGCACCTCGCGCCGGGTCTCCTTGCGGTGCTCCAGGGTCGAGGAGATGTTGCGCAGAGCCGTGACCAGCGAACCGCCCGAACGGGAGGAGACCACGAGCGTGGCCAGCAGCACCCCGAGCTCGCGGGAGGGCATCCGTTCGCGCAGTTCGGCGACGGCCTCCTCGAAGCTCGCGCCGAGCTTCATCGACTCGGTCATGCGCGCCAGTTCCTCCCCGGCCGGGCCGTCGAGCTCCTCGGCGGCCATGGCCACGGCCGTGGGCAGTGCCAACCCGGCCGAGGTGGCGTTGCCCAGCACCCGCGCCAGGTCGGGCAGCTGGGCGGTGAACTCCTCCCGCCGCTTGGCCTCGGCCCGGTTCAGGTAGGAGAAGAACAGGAACGCGACCCCGGCCGCGGCCAGCAGCCCGAAGAAGGGAGCCAACACCTGCCACACCACCACGACCGCCAGCAGCGCCCCGGCCGACAGCGCCACCACGAACGTGGACAGTCGGACGTCGGCGCCCGACCGTGCGATGCGCCGGTGCAGGCGGGCGCCCCACTGGGTGCGGAACAGCGCCAACTCCAACCGGGCCATGGGGGTGGCGGCCTCGTGCTCGGCCCGTTCGAGGGCGCTGCGTTCGGCGATCATCCGCCGCTGTTGGGTACCGGAGACGAACTCCCACAGCGCCCACAGCGCCACGGTCAGCACCAGCACCAGGGCGCCGAGGATCGCCGAGGCGCGCCAGTCGGCCAGGATCTCCCAGTTCACCGGGGGTTCCGTCCTTCCTTCGGGGGTTGGGGGAGGAGGCGTCAGTTCACGGGCGGGCGTCCGGGGCCCTGCCGTGGCGGGGGATTCTGAGCAGGCCCGCCACCGGGGCCGCCACCCGGGTACCCGCCGCCGGGACCACCGCCACCGGGGCCGCTCCCTCCTGCGTGACCGCCCCGGCCACCGTTCTCGGCGACCACACCGAAGGTCGCGGGCACCGTCTCGCCGACGTGGTGGATGCGCCCGGCGATGTGGCGGGGCATCGGGTGGTGCCGGAAGGAACCCTCCACGGTCCGGTTGGGTCCGATCGGCTCGGCCTCGAACTCCAGCACCGAGTCCAACCGGAACTCCTCCCGCCGCTTGGAGGAGACCACCGCGATCTCCTCCACCCGCCGCGACCCGTCCGGCCACCGGCCCAGGTGCACGATCGCGTCGACGGCGTTGTTGATCTGGTCGCGCAGCGCGTCGTAGGGGATCAGCCCCTCACCCATCGTCGCCAGCGTCTGCAACCGGTGGATGGCGTCGTCGGCGGAGTTGGCGTGCACCGTCACCAACGACCCGTCGTGGCCGGTGTTCATCGCCTGCAGCATGTCGATGGTCTCGGGGCCGCGCACCTCACCGACGATGATGCGGTCCGGGCGCATCCGCAGTGCGTTGCGCACGAGGTCGCGGATGGCGATCGCCCCCTGCCCCTCGATGTTGGGCGGACGCGACTCCAGGCGCACCACGTGCTCCTGCATCAGCTGCAGCTCCGCGGAGTCCTCGATGGTCACGATGCGTTCTGTCGGCGGTACGAACGCCGACAACGCGTTCAGGAAGGTCGTCTTACCGCTGCCGGTCCCGCCGGAGACCACGATGTTGAACCGGGACCGCACCATCGCCGCCAACAGGATCCCCGTGGGGGAGTCCAGGCTGCCCATCCGCACCAGGTCCTCGATCGGGTACGGCTTCGGGAACCGCCGGATCGTCAGCACCGGCCCCGACAGCGACAGGGGCGGGATGATCACGTTGACCCGCTCGCCGCTGGGCAGACGCGCGTCCACCATGGGTGAGGACTCGTCCACGCGCCGGTTCACCATCGAAACGATGCGGTCGATGGTCTGGTACAGCTGGTCCTCGCCGTTGAAGCTCGCGTCCACGCGCTGCATGCGCCCGTCGCGTTCGACGAAGACGTTGTCGGGGCCGTTGACCATGATCTCGGTGACGGTCTCGTCGGCGAGCAGGGGTTCGAGCACCCCCAGCCCGAGGGCCTCGTCCACGACCCGGCGGATCAGCACCGACCGTTCGCGTTCGGCCAGCACCGGGCCCTCACGGGTGAGGATGTGCCCGACGACCTTCTCCAGGCGTACCCGGCGCTGGGCGAGGGTGAGGCGGGTGAGGTCCTCCAGGTTGATCTCGGCCAGGAGCCGGCGCCGCCAGTGCGTGACACTGCCGCGGTCGGGGCGCCCCTCCGAGACGCGGTCCTCCTCCAGACGGTCCTTGAGACCCATCGTCCTCATCCCCCTCGTTCGGTGTCGTCGGTGCTCGCCCTACACATTCGGCATGTCCACCCGGCGGGTCAGCGAGAGGTCGAAGCCGGCCGAGGAGAACACGATCGGCAGCGGATGCGAGACCTCCACGTAGAACCCCTCGGTCTCGTTGGTGCCGCTGGTGACGGTGGCCTCCTCCAACCACACGGGCAGGGCCCCGCGCGCGGTGGACTCGGCGCCCTCCAACTGCTGGGTTCCGGCCACACGGGCCCCGGCACGGGCGGCCGACTCCAGGCGTTCGACGGCCACGAACGCGAAGAAGGCCTCCAGGGCGACCACGACCACCACGAGCAGGATCGGGAAGACGACCGCGAACTCCAGCATCGGCCCGCCCCGGTCGGCGCCGCTGCCCCGGGCGCGCCATCGTGCCGGGCGATCGGAGGAGGTACTCACACGCCGTTCCCCCCTCCGGAACCGCCGAGGGGATCGACCTCGGGCACGACCGCGGATTCCCCGGTCACGTCCCAGGGCCCGGCCGCGCCCGGCAGGAAGATCGGCATGGACAGGGACACCTGGGCGAACCGGTCGCCGTCGCGTTCGACGATGTCCACGTCCATCATGTCCTCGCCGTCCCACGGGGGCCGGACGCGTTTGCGGGCCTCCTCCTCGACGAGCGCGGTGTCGTCGGGGGTGACGGCGGCCTGGCGGGCGGCCTCGGAGGAAGCGTGGGAGGCATACATCGAGGTGATCCCGATGAGGACCACCTGCCACACCAGCGCCAGGGCGAGCATCAGGAACGGGATGACGGCGGCGAACTCGACGATGACGCCGCCGTGGTCCGAACGCGGGGCCTTGCACCGGCCCGCCCCGTGCTCAACCACCGAACCCACCGGTCCCGTGCGGCCCCGGCGCCCGCCCGTTGCCGTGGTGCTCGGCCCCGACCGAGGCGTTCAGGAACCCCGACACGTCCCGCGTGGAGGGCAGGGGTCCGGACGGTGCCCGGGCGCCCCCGGGCGGGGTGGGCACCGAACCCTTGCCCGCGCCCGGTGGTGTTTCCTCGGGGGCGGCCGTCAGTTCCAGTTCCGAGGCCACCCGGGCGAACGCCTTGCGCAGGCCCTCGTCGGTGACCTTGGTGGGATCGCCGTTGTTCTCCCCCGGTTCCAACCCCCGGTAGGAGGCCGGGATCGGGGTGCGCAACACCTGGGTGCCGAGCAGCCGGCGCAGGAAGTCGGGCTGGATCTCGTTCTTGCGGCTGTGCCGGGTCACCAGCGTGAACACGTCGTCCTGCGCGCGGATCTGCAACCGTTCCCACAGCGCCGTCAACCGTTGCGCTCCCCGTGTGGAGGGCACGTCGGGGGTGACGGTGACGACGGAACGGTCGGCCATCTCCACCGCCATGGCCGTGGCCTCGTTCATCGTGGACCCGCAGTCGACCAGCACCAGTTCGTAGCGCGACCGCAGCGCCGTCAGTACCCGGCGGGCGGCCCGCGCGGTCACGTCCTCACCGCGTTCGCCGTGTTCGGGACCGAGCAGCACGTGCGGGCCCCGCGGATCGACGTAGAGGGTCTCCGAGAGCATGCCCGGGGTGATGTCGTCACCGGCTTCGACCAGGTCGCTGATGGATCGGCGGTGGCGCAGGTTGAGGAAGGCGGGAAGGTCACCGGTCTGCAGGTCCAGGTCGACCAGGCACACCACCCGGTCCTTGGCGGCCGCGGCCATGGCCAGCTGCACCGCACACGTGGTGGTGCCGACCCCGCCCTTGGCGCCGCTGAGGGTCACCACACGCCCGCGTACGCCCGTGGCCGGCAGATCCAGGGAGGCCGACTCCAAGTGGCGGCGCCGGGGGCGCNNCCGCCCCCCCCGCCCCCCCGCCTCCATCGCGGCGGTGAAGGTGTCGGAGTCCATCGTCGTGGACACCAGCAGGACCGCGAGCTGGGGATGGCGGTGCGAGAGGTCCCGTACGGCGTCGAAGACCGGGGCGGGGCCCAGGTCCTGGTGGATGAGGACCACGTCGAGCTCGGGGAACTCCCCGGCCGCCTCGATCAGCGCCGCGGTACTGCCCCGCGAGGCCACCAGGTCGGCGGTGGTGAGCTCGTCGAAGCGCGCGGACAGCACCATCTCCGTCTCGGAGGTCGGCATGCCCGCCAGCACACGGAAGTTCACGACATCCCCTCCTCGGCCGGGGCGCGGTGTTGGTCGCCACCGCCGCCACCGGAGAACTGCTCGGAGAAGTCGTCGCTGCAGAACTCGTTGCCGCCGGGGTCGCCGCCCCCGTCGGTGCTGACCAGGGCCAGGCGGAGTTTGGTGGCGAAGTCCTCGGAGTAGGCCAGCTCCAGCGCGGAGTCCGGTTCCAGACGGAAGGTCACCGGGACCACGCCGGTGCTGCCGCCGTTGGGGTCGTCCTGGGGACGCAGCTCCCCGATGTCGAGCACCTCGACCTCGGTCAGGACCCGCACCGCACACGCATCGCCGTGGCCGCCGGCCTGGAACGTGCCGTAGATGTCCACGACCGAGCCGCGCTGGACCTTGCCCGCCACCCCGGTCTCGGCGTTGACCATGATCGCGATCTCGCGCTCACCGGTGGTCAGGGTGGGCTGGGGCTGGACCATGCCGCGCTGCAGGAGCGCGCCCTCCTCCAGGTGCGTGGCGGCCACGAGTTCCTGGTCGGTGGGGGTCTCGACGTCGGACAGGTCGCTGAGGAAGAGTTCCTCGTCGAAGTACATGCGCGGCACGCTCTCCTGCTCCACGTGCTCGGCGCTGACGGCCTGGCCGGCCTCGACCTCGGAGGACACGCGCAGCACGGTCGCGAACTCGCCGAGCTGGTCCTGCTGGCCGCGCAGGTACACGAAGACGGAGGCGAACACGGCCACGGCGCCGATGGCGGCCACCACCATGAGCAGGACGCCGCGTCGCTGACGGGGGTTCATAGGGCTGTGCTTTCCGTTCAGGGAATCGTGTCGGGTGCTCTCGGGGGACGTGGGTCGGTCAGGGATCGGCCGGCGGGGCAGGTCCGCCGCGGGACGGGGCATCCGCTCATGGGAGGGGTTCCCGAGACGGATGTGGCCCCGTGGGTCTTATCGGGGATGGGTGCTGTGTGCCTCCGGTGTGTGCCCGGGCAGCGTGTGGGTGGTGAGGTCGGGCAGGGGTTCGGGGCCGGGCGGTCGGCGGTGGTGGGACGGGTCGGTCGGCGGTGCCCCGTTGCGGGCGGAACCGTTACGGGGCGGCTCGAGGCCTTGTCGGTGTCCGCGGGCGGGTGCTGCTTCGGTCCGTGGGCCGGGACGGGGATGCGCGGGCAGCGGGGGAGCGGACCCCGGCGGTGGTCCCGTCTCGCGTGGGGGAGAGGCGGATCCGCCCTGCGGGGGCCAGGGCCCGTTCGGGCGCGGCGGCAGGGGCCGGGTCGCGTTGCCTGCGCAGAAGGGGCAGGGTCTGGAGCGCGTCGGTTCGCCGCACCAGGTGCACAGGGCGGTGCGCAGTGAACTGGCGGCGTAGGCCAGGGCCTGGGGGTGGGCACTCAGCGCCACGAACTCCACGTACTTGGACGTGCCCCAGTAGACGGGGCCCAGCGGCTGCGCGGGCAGGCGCCGGGTGGCCACCGGGGCGATGGCCCGGGGCAGGCTGTCGTCGAAGAGCCCGGTGATGGTCGGGTCGGGGGTCGAGCACAGCAGCTGCACCGGGCGCACCGGACGGAAGGGCAGCGTGCGCGCGACCTCGGAGGGGCGCATGCGTTCCAGGCTGCGCTCGGGCGTGCAGTAGGCCAGGTAGGAGACCGACGGGGCGAGCGAACCCATCTGTTGGCGCAGCGACACCGGGAAACTCGCCAGGTTGGAGACACTGCGCAGCCACGCGCCCGCCAACAGGTGTTTGGGCAGTTCGTCGCTGAGCGCGGCCACCATGCCCGGCGGTACGTAGGGCGTCAGGTAGGCGAGCTGGTCGGCCACGAGCGAGAGCGCCAGGGGCGACAGGTCCACGGCGATGCCGGCGATGTGGTCGTCCCGGGTGGCTCCCCGGGCGAAGTTGACGGCGCGGACGGCCGTCTCGCACTGCCAGGACGGGTAGAGGGCGAGGACCTTCTGCCCCGCTTCGGACCGTGCGCGGGCGAAGTCGACGAATGCGGCGCAGCGTTCGCCGATGCCGTCTCCGTGCATCGCGAACCGCTGCGCCCGGACCTCGCCCACGTGGCCCGTGCTGGGGACGTCCGCCAACAGGGCGACGGCCGTCGCCGACCGCGGAAGGGCTCTGGACACTGGGCAAGCTCCATCGGTTCTGCGCACTCGGGTGGGTCTTACGCGTCGATCGGTCCCGTGGGTGTTCGGGGTCGGGGCTCTGCGGGGGTCGCTGTTACTCGCGGGCGCCACTCGGACGCATCGTAACCAATGTGCGCTCGGGCGCGGGAGGCCCTGCCGGGGCCTCCGGGTGCGCGGGGACGGATCGGTGTGCACAGCGGTGCACGGAGGGTCGCCTCCGGTGGTGGTGGGCGTTCTGGGGCCGGGGGGAGCCCCGACCAGGCGACACGGGGCCGGGAACGGGTGCTCGGTGTGGGGTGGTCGGGTTCGGGGCGGTCCGCGACTGGCCGGATGTGGCCAACTTCGGGGGAGGCGTGGACAGGGGTCGGGATCGATTGTTATGGGCTGTTTTGTTCACGTAGGGAAGGTCGTCGTGCACCTTCTCCACGATCCATGCCGAACGCCCCGAAAGCCAGAGCCGATCCCCTTCTTGTGGACGGCGCGGCCTCCTCGCGGCCCCGTCCGGGGCCTGCGGGGCCGCTGTGTCCCGGATCGCATCCGGGCGCCCGTGCGGTTTTTTCGCCCGCACCCGGGAACATCCGGAAGAGGATTCGCGTCATATCGTGAGTAGCCACGTTCCCCCCGAGGAGATCAACGATGCGCAAGTACAACCGCGCCGCCGCGGGTGCGGCGGCCTGGCAGGTCATCCAGAACACCGGGGGACGGGTGTCCGTGTGGCAGCGGGTGCTCGCCGTCCCCCGCATGATCGGTGCCAAGCTGCGCGGCCGCTATCCCGAGCTGGGCCACGGCAAGCTGCTCGCCATGTTCGTCATGGCCGGTTACATCGTCTCGCCCATCGACTTCGTTCCCGAGCTCTTCTTCTCGGTGTTCGGCCTGGTCGACGACATCGGTGTCGCCGTCTGGCTCACCACGATGCTGCTCGGCGAGAGCGAGCGCTACGTCGAGTGGGAGCGCGACGTGACCGCGCGGCAGGCCACCTACACCGAGCAGGGCGAGCCTTACCACGGCCAGGCCCGCTCCGGCGGCGCCCACCAGGGTGTGTACACCGATTCCGGTGCGGCCGAACGGCGCTGACACCGGTTCGGCCCGCCCCAGGGTCGGGTCTGCTCGGCCACGGATCCCGATGGGCCCGGCCCTCTGTGTGGTTGAGCATTCGGGTTTCCTGTGATGGGGAGGCCTTGCGCCGTCAAAGGTGCTCTGGAAGAGCGCCCCTGTTGGTGGCCACGGCCCAGTCCCACAAGGCCGCCAACGCCTGCCACCCCTGGAACAGCAGCGCGGTGAGCAGGGCCGCCGTGAACACCACCGACCCCGCCAGCACCAGCGCACCCAGGCCGCGGCGCTGCGCACGGTGCTGCGGGGCGCTCACACGGCACCGTCCAGGAGCTCCGGCGCCTCCACCAGGGCACCGAACGCGGGCGGGCGGCCCTCCAACACCCACCGCAGCAGATGGCTCACGCTGGGATCGACCTCCCCGTTCGGCCGGCTGACCGCACAGGTGTGGAACACACGCACCCGGCCGAAATGGGCGCGCGCCGACCGCAGCAGGTTCCCCAACCCCAGCGTGTGCTCGGCCCAGTACACCAACGCGTCCTGGCCGGGCCCCTCGGGTGCGATCGAGGTGTCCCGCAACAGGTCCCCGCGAGTGACCACCACCCCCAGGCGCGCCCGGCGCACCGCGGCACCCACCCGGCGCTCGACCTCCTCCAACACCTGCGTGTAGGCGAGCTCGGGGTCGCGCGTGCGAGAACGCACCGGGGCCAGCTTCCCGCGCTCGGCCGGCCCCAGGGGGCGCCACACCGCATCGATGCCGAGCGGGTCCACGACCAGCAGGAACGTGGTGGCCTGGCCCAGATACCCCAGCTCGCCCACGGTCGAGGCGCGGGTGAACCGTTCCCCGGCCGCGTCGTAGAGCTGCAGGAGCAGGGTGCTGCCGCCGGCGCCCACCCGCACCGTCAGACCGCGGACCGGATGCCCCGGAAGGGTCGGAACGGTCCGTGTCGAGGGGCGCAGCACCGTGCGGGCCTCACCCAGCCACTGGCGCGCCCCCTCTCCCACGGTGTCGGCGTAGGCGTCCGGGACGGGTTCGGCGCCCTGCTCCAAGGCCCGGTACAGGCCGTTGACCAGGCGGGTCTTGCCGGCCCCTGCGCCGCCGAAGAGCGGCAGCACCAGCTCGGGGGCCTCCCCGGGACGGTGCTCCAGGGTGTGCGTGCAGTAGGGGCAGACCGTGTGCAGGTCGGCGGTGCCGAACAGGAGCAGGGTCGGCATACGCGCCGCACACAGGCACACACGCCGCCAGATCCCGCGCCGCCCGGGCCGGATCGCCGTGTGGCAGCGCCCGCACTCACACGCGTAGGCCGGGTACCCCAGACGCCGGAAACAGTGCGGGCACACCATCCGCACCCGCCGCACCACCAGCAACGCCGTGTCGGCCGCGCGGAGCGCCCCCACGCAGACCCACGCCGCGCACTGATGGACCGCCACCGCTCCCGCGTACAGGGCCAGATGCGGGGCGAGCAGAAGTGTCCAAGGGGCAGAGACCCGCCAGGTACCGCCGATCACCGCGCGCAGATCCGACCAGGCCGGGCCACCGTGGTAACTGCGGTGCGCGGGGTCCTCGCCGGGGCCGGGAGACGGTTCCTCCGGGTGGCCGCCGGCGAACAGCACCGCGTGCACGCTGCGCGCGTAGAGCCAGGTCAACACCAGAGCGCCGAGAGTCACGGCCACGATCCCCGCCACCAGGAGCACGGTCAGCAGCACCGCCACGACGATCGGCCAGTTGAGCACCGCCACCACGAGCACCGGCAGCCCCACCAGGCCCCCGAGCAGTGCGGGCAGAGCGCATCCCTCGCTCCTCACCGGCCCCACCCCTCCCACAAGCGGCCCAGGGGGCCCGGACCGCGCACGCCACGCAGCCACACGTCGAACTCGGCCGCCAGGGGAGCGGGGAGCCGACGGCGGACGGTGTTGGTGCGGCGGCGCCCCCATGTGGACAGAGCCGGAGCCAGCACGTCATCGGTGAGGAGCTCCGCGCGCACCGCCGCGGCCGCCCCTGTGGCCCGGACTCCCGGGACGCAGCTCGCAGTGCCCGGGGGCAGCGGTGCGGCCCCGAGCGCGTCCGGGACCGACCCGCCCGCATCCCCAGGTTCGGGGGCGGCAGACCAGGCGGCACCGGAGCCCGCCGGAGCCCGGTCCTCGGGCCTGCGGGGCCACGCGTGCGAACGCGCCGCCGCGAAGACCAGCGCCGCCAACACCGGATCCGGGTCGTCTTCGGCCAGTGCCTGCCCGACACGGTCGGTGTAGGCGTCCAGAACCGTGGCCGGACACCGCCCCAGCGCCCCGGCGAGCGTGCCCGGGTCCCGCCGGGCCAACAGCGTCTCCGCAGCACGACGGCGCACCGCCTCACGCACCGCGGGATGCGCACGTGCCGAACACTCGCGCAGCACACGCCAGGGCCCCTCCTGCGCGATCTCCTCGTCCGAGGCGCGCGCCAACGACCGCAGCGCCGGACGGGCCCCTTCCCACCCCTCCAGGGCCCGGGCCGCCTCCACAGGCAGCCTCGGGCGCAGCCAGTGCCCGGACAACGCCGCCGCCAACCGGTGCCAGGCACGCAACCGCTCCGGCCACGGCACGGACGTCAACGCGTCCCCGATCCAACCGGCCACCCCTGGAGCGAGCAGGTCGCAGCGCCACAGCCGCACCAGGGTCCGTTCGGCCGGGCCCGGAGCACCGGCCGGGCCCAGCACCCGCCCCAGGAGCTCCACGTCCAGATCGTGTTCGGGCAACCCCGGGGATGCGTGCGGGCGGGCCTCCCGGCGCGCATCCATGAGCTCCCGCACGAGCCCGGCCGGGTCGGGGTGGGGCGAGGACGCACGATGCAGCTCCCGCAGGACCACACCCGCCGGATCGCGGTCGCGGACGGTCCACGCGCCCACCGGTCCCGACGCGAGCCGCGCCAACCGCTCCCGGGGCAACTGCGCGAGCGCACCGACCATGCCCCGGCGTACCTCCGCGCGTGCCCGCACCAGTGCGGCCACCGACGGATCGGGGTCGGACCCGTCGGGCAGTTCACTGATCAGAGCGGCGACCACACGGGCCCCGTAGCGCTCCAGCGACCGTTCGGGGACCCCGCACCGGGCGTCCCACGCCCACCCCAGCAGGGCCAGGACCCGGTCGGGGCAGACGCGCGGGCCCTCACCCTCCAGGAGCGCCCCGACCTGCTCGCGTGCCGCCTCCCGGGCCCGCGCCGAGCGCAGAGGGACCGTCCCGAGGGCCTTCTCGCCCTCCACCACCGAACGCAGGGACCGCAACGCTCCCTCGCTCTCCAACCGGTCGGCCTGATCGGCCGAACCCGTGCGGTGCGCCAGGGCCCACAGGTCCTGCAGTGCCTCGGGCGGCAGGTCGGACCCGTACAGGTCCAGGAGCCGGGACAGAGCCTCGGCCAGGGCCGGCTGCGGCAGCCAGGTGGCGCCGGCCCACCACCTGCGGGCGGTCTGCCACTGTTCGGGCGGGACCCGGCCCGGGCCCTCCACCATCGAGGAGGCCACCAGGACCGGCCACCAGTCGGCCAGGGAACGTTCCTGCCCGGAGCCGTACCGCGCCAGGCGCCGCCACAGGTCCGGGGCCTGCTCCGGGCCGGCCGCCACGAGCGCGTGCGCCAGTTCCCGGTGCGGCCCCGCGATCTCCGGAAGGCGGGCGCCGTCCCCCGTGTCCCCGTGCCGAGGGGGCCGAAAGACCACGAACCGGTCCCGCAACCCGTCGGTGTCGGTGCCGGCGGGCACGCCCACCACGTGCGTGAACACCTCCCCGGGCCGTGCGCAGTAGGTCGTGAACCCCATCGCCCGGGCCCGGTCGGGCGACAGCAGATGCGAGACCAGCGCGATCCAGTGCGCGACCGCCGCGCTGTCGGCCGCCACCAGAACCGGACGCCCGCCTTCCACCGCCGCGTCCACCGCACCCAGCAGCCGCGCCACCTCCGAGGGCCGCACCCCGCACGAGCGCTGCCATTCGCCCGTCCGTGCCCGGTCCAACGGGGCCGAGGGCGAACGCAGCAACGGCAGATCCGGATCGGGGGAGGGCACCTGCGTCCAGAACCCCGCCTCCCACAGCTCCGCCGGCAACAACGCCGTTCCCGTGTCGCCAGTGGCCACCGGCCGCGGCACCGGGTCCTCTGCGTCCGCTGTCCCGGCATCCGCGCCCGGCCACACCAAGCTGTGCGCGAAGTAGTTGCCCGGCCGCCCCGACGGGTCCGCCCCGCTGGAGACCACCCGGCTCACCACCCGGGCCCCGCCCAGGTCCGGCGCGTAACTCAGGCTCACCGGGTGCGCCGAAACCTCCTCCACCGGCACCGAACCCGGCGGTTCGTAGGCAGTGAACCGCTCCACCTCCCGCAGCACCCGCGCGTCCACACCCGGGGTCGCGGCGTTGAACTGATACCCCGCGTGGCCGCCCAGACCGCGCTCGCACGAGGTGTAGTACAACTGCGCAAAACCCATCGGGCCTCGGCCGCCTTCCATGATCGGTACGTGCACGGACCCGGCCTCCCCGGGCCGCCGGTTCAACGCCGGACCGGCACCACCCCGAACTCACCGAGCAACCACAGGAACGGATCGGCCACCCGGTACGGGCGCACACCTCCGCGCACCCGCCGCTCCGGCCCCGGATCCGTCCCCAGCGCCGACACCCCGAAGTAGCGGGCCCGCCGGTAATGGGTACGCACGTGGTCGTCGAGCCCGCCGCCGCCCCACCGGTGCAGGAGCTGCTGGACCTGGGCGTGCACGTCCTGGCCGTCGGCCGTCCCGACGTGCGCCGCGTCCGGTTGCGGACGCCGCAGCGGGGAGCCCTCGTCCAAGTGCTCGCGCAGCACGTCGAGCTTGGTCACACACACCGCCAACGGCACGTCCACCCACCGACGGGTCGGCGCGCGCCCGAGCACCAGCGCCTCGGTGACCCGCTCCAACACGTGCACCGGGTCCTCCCCGGGCCCGGCCGGCGGCGGCAGGTTCGTGCCCGGCGCCAACAGGTCGCGCACCCCCGCCAACCGCAACGGGTCCACCAACAACACGATCCCGTCGGCACGGTCCAGGTAGCGCAGGTGCGCGGCCACACTCTCCTGGCTGGTCAGGTCCTCCCCGGCAGTGTCGAAGAAGGACAACAGCGTGTGCCGTGGGGAGCGCTCACCCCACGGGGCCCGCCGCCGGGTCGTGAACCGGAACACCAACGGCTCCCGCACGAGCCCCGTAGGCCGCGTGGCCTGCAACAACGTCGCACGCTCGTAGAGCGGGGCCTCGTGGTCGGCGACGAACCGCTGCCGGGTGCGGTCGTCCGAACCGCCCACCGACGCGCCCAGACGGGACCCGACCCGGTTCATCAACTCGTGCACCAGCACCGTCATGAACACCGTCTTGCCGACCTCACGCGCCCCCACCAGAGCGATGAGCCGCCCCCGGATCCGTGCGAACCGCACCGGCAACTGCACGTGGCACACCGGGCACACCTGCCGTCCCGTCGATCCCCGGCACCCCGCGCAGACCGCGTGCCCGCGCCGCCCGTCCGCATCGAAGACCGGCGGCAGCACCTCGCGCCGCCCCAGGTGCATCCGCAGTGCCGGGTCCTCCACCGGTTCGCAGCGCCGGCCGCCGGGACCGGGCAGCCCGGTGCACCGGAACCGGATCCGCCGCGCCGGGAAATCCGCGTAGCAGTACGGACACACCAGCGGCCGCACCGGCGGCGACAGCGTCGGAGCCCGCGGAACACGCCACCTCACAGCCGCAACTCCCGCACCGAGGGCTGACGCAACCGCACCCGATCCGTCCCTTCCGCCTCCGACACCAGAAAACACATCAGCCACCCCGGCCCCGACCCCTGCGGCGGACGCACCCGCACCTGCGCATGCTCACCCGCCCGCCGGTGTCCGGCCGGGAAGGTCGCCAACACCTGCCCCTGCGTCACCGAGTGCGGTTGCACCCGGCCCTGGGCGTGCACCACCGCGATCTCGGGCACCTCCCCGGAGGTCTCCGCCGTCAGACGTACCGTGCGCTCCCGACGCCACCACCCCACCGGCTCCACCCGGTAGGCCACCACCACCGCACCCGGCACCCTCGCCCGCACCGGAACGCTCATCGCCTCGCCCGCACCATCGGGCACCACCGTGCACACCGACACCTCTACCGAGCCCGGACCCATCGTCGCCTCGAACCCGCCCTCACGCTCGTACCGGCGCCGCGAACAGAACGAGCGCCCGCCCCCGCCCTCGTCCCCGTGCTCAGGCCCCGAGGGCCCCCACACCACCAGGGCACTGGCCGCGTGCTCGGGCCAGGACCACGACAACCGCACCGTCGAACCGAACCGCTGCGCCCGCAACTCCCGCACCTGCGGCACCTCCGTGACCCGGCGGTGCGCACCCGCCACCCGCTCCTCACCGGCCACCGTCACGGCCAGCACATGGCTCGTGCCCGGCGGGACCGGGACCCGCACCCCGATCCGGCCGCCCGCGACCGGCCCCGGAGCCTCCACCGCCTCGGTACCGAACGCAGCCAGATCGCGCTCGGTCAGCCGGGTCCCCCGAGCCCACACGGGCTCGCGCGGGCCCACCCACACCGACACACGGCCGAGCGGGGGAGAGGGCCACGACACCACCGTGCTCCCCTCCCGGCGCTCCACCGCCAGATCCGACACCGGCAACGGACCCGGCCCCGGCGCCGCCCGGCGCACCAGACCCTCCGAGGTACGCGTGAGCCCCGCCGAGGTCAGATACACCACCCGGATCCGGTAGAAGTACTCCCGCCCCGGCTCCACCGTGTGGTCCTGGAACCCCGACCCGTCCGTGGACACCGCCACACCGTCGCCCACAGCGCGCGGAGGAGCACCGCACGAACGCAGCACCTCCACCCGCACCGCCTCCTCCGGCACCCGCCAGGACGCCGTCACCGAGTACCGGCCCGACCGCAACCGCAGATCCGCCACGTCCGGGGTCAGCATCACCGGGTCCGACCCCACCGGCCCCGACGAGGCCCGGCCCCCACGCACCGCCGCCACCGAGTACAGGGCATCGGTGCCCACCGGCAGCTCCGGATCGACCAACTCGGTCCCGGCCAACTCACCCACCACGGTGCTCCGGGCCGCCGTACCACGCCCCGTCACACGCTCCACCCGGTACCGCACACCGCCCGCCAGACTCGGGCTGGGCTGCCAGGCCACCACGGCCCCGCGCCCCTGCACCCGCGCCGCCACCGACCGCGGCGCCGCCGGCGCGATCTCCGCCAACCGGTCGGCCAGGACCTTGTCGTCGGCGGCCACCTCCACCGCCGAAGCCAACGCCCGCGCCGCCTCCTCCGGACGATCACCCCGCAAGGCCCCCTCCGCGCACCGCACCAACTCCGCGACCTGCTCGGCCCGCTCGGCCACCGCCCGGCGCAACCCGTGCCCCTCCGGAAGGTCCACCACCGCCCGCTGGGCCTCCCGCAACAAATTGTCGGCCAACAACGCCCGCACCTCGGCCTCGACCCGCGCCCCCGCGTCCGGCCCCGGGCCCGCGCGCCGCACCGCCGCCGCCAACAGACGGGCTTCCTGCTCGTCCAGACCCGAGCGCACCCACGGGCGCACCAACCCCGACTCAGACAACGCCGCCGGACGCCCCCGCAGGTCATCGACGATCTCCCACAGCACGATCGCCTCACGCCGGTCCCGGTCGCCGTCCGCCCGCAGGATCGACAGCACGTTCTCCGCGGCCGCCTTGCCGTCGGTGAGCGCCTCCACCCCCAACCGGGCCCGTGCCCCCGCCAACGCCTCCTCGTCCAACCCCGAGCCGTCGGCCAGCCGGAACCCGGCCAACACCGTGAAACCCTGCTCCAGACGCCGAGAACCGAACACCACCTCCGGGGAGAAGACCGCCCCACGTGTACGCAGGTTCTCCCGCAGCGTCCGGAACGTGGCCACAGGAGCCCGCACCGGCAGACGCGGCAGCCCCTCCACCACCCGCACGCCCCGCTCGGCCAACACCCGCTCGGCCTGCGGCTCGTCGATGCCCACCGAACGGATCATCGAGCGCAGCTCCGCACGCTCCAACAACGACGTCGTCAGGCTGCCGGCGACTTCGGACCACTCCCGGCCCACCCGCACCCGCTCCTGCTCACGCACCGCCGCGAAATGCGCGTGCGTCAGGCACCCCGACCGAGCAAGGCGCTCGTGCGCAGCCACCAACTCCACCAGCACCTTCTTCAACGCCCGGCGGCGCACCCGCAACCCCCGCCAGTGCGTGCACACCCGCTCCACGTGCTCGGTGAAGGCCTCCGGGTCCGTGCGCAGCCGCCGGCCCAACACAGGGCCGATGTCGTAGCGCACGAACAGGTCCGCGGGCGGGCCCTCCACCCGCGCGGGCGTGAGCACCTCCTCCTCGTAGCGCTTGCGGTCCCGAGCGTCCCAGGACATCGGGCCCTTCCTCCCCTCACACCGGTCAACCGGAGGTACGGATCATCCCCACGGCGTCCCGGGCCCGCTCCACGTTCTGCGGGCTCATCCCGCCGATACGGATGTCGAAACGCACCTGGCTGCCGCGCTCCGGCTCCCAGGCGCGCACGTTGAGCAGACCCGTCTCGCTCAGGCGGAACTCCACCCGGAACGGAGTGTTGGCCGGGCTCGGCGGCAACCCGCTCAACACCGCATCCCCGATCTGGGCGTTGTGCTCCAACTCCTCGGAGACCACCGAACCCGCCTGCTCCCACACATCGATCCGCACCGCCTCCTGCTCGGCCCACACCGTTGCGAACCCCTCCTGCGCCACCGCGGGCAGCGGGGTGTTGGCGGACAACAAGTGACTGACGTACTGGCGGGCCGACATCGGATCGCTCTCGTAGACCGGGTCGGCGCTGTCGATGGTCTTCACCCCGAACGCCCGCGGGGACACGCTCGTGACCGTCTTGCCGGCCAGGCGTTCCACCTCCGAGGTGGTCAACCCCAGGCGGCGGCCCACCTGTTCGGCACGCTCGCGCACCGACCCCTGGTCCTCCTCCGCCCCGCCCATGACGTTCTTGACCTGACGCACCAGGGCGAACAGAGCCGCGCCCTTGGCCACCGCCAGGTCGGGTTCGTGCAGATGCGGCTCGAAACCGAACCGCGCCCGCAACGCCTCCGTGATCGCCGGCATCCGTGTCATCCCGCCCACCAGCAGCACGTCGTCGAAAGTGTCCACACCCCGCTCGCGCGCGGTGGCCACGGTGCGCTCGGTGATGGACAAGGTGCGCTCCAGCAGGTCGGAGGTGAGCGCCTCGAAGTCCTTCCGGGCCAGCTCCACCTGCACCGCCGCCCCGGCGAACCGCAGGTTGTGCCGCGCGCTCTCGCGCACGGTCAGCGACCGCTTGAGACGCTCGGCCGCCGCCGACACGTCCTGCAGGAACTGCTCGTCCCCGCCCGGGTCGGTCTCCGGATACTGCGCGGAGAACCGCTCCAACAGGTGATCGGTGAGCTTCTCGTCCCAGTCCGCGCCACCCAGCCGGTGGTCGCCGTCGGTGCACACCACCCGAACGTCGTTGTCCTCCACCCGGATCACCGTGGTGTCGAAGGTGCCCCCGCCCAGGTCGTAGACGAGCAGATGCCGCGGGCCCCGTCCGGAGTCCAGACTCTGATAGTGCAGCGCCGCCGCCACCGGTTCCGGAACCACGTCCAGGACCCGCAGCCCCGCGATCTCCCCGGCCCGGCGGGTGGCCTCGCGCTCGGTCACCCCGAAGTAGGCCGGGACGGTGACCACGACCTCCCCCACCTCGGCACGCTCGTGCTCACCGGCCGCGCGCGCCAGCTCCCGCAACAGCAGCGCCGAGACGGTCTCGGGGGTGTGCTCGTGCCCGTGGAACTCGAACCGCGCCTGCTCGCCCATCTGCCGCTTGACCAGCGACACCACCTGGTCGGGCAGGAGCAGCGCGGTGTTCTTGGCCTCCTCGCCGACCACGACGTTGGTGGGCGACTCGAAGAAGACCACCGACGGGGTGGTGTCCTCACCCGCCGCGTTCTTGGTGATGTGGGCGCGCCCGGCGTCGTCCACCGCCGCCACACACGAGTAGGTGGTGCCGAGGTCGATTCCGTACGTGCTCAATGGACCCTCCTGGTCACGGCGGCGCGGGCACACCCGTACCGGGCGGACGACGGGGCGGGACGAGGGATCCGGGGTCGGGGTTTCGGGGCCCACGGATCCTTTTGCCACCGTTTCCCGGGCAGATCATATAGCCGTGAGGGTCATTCTGTGCGCGCCTCGGGAAAAGGGCGTGTGAGGCCTTTACCCGGGTCGTCCCGGCAGTCCTGGGGTTTCCCGTTTCCCTCGGAACAGGCGTGAGGAAACGGGTCTTTCCGGCTTTTCTTTGGCGCTTGGGGCGTGGAACATCTTTTGCGGCGTCACATCGAATTCCGACGAACCCGTTTTCGCCTTTTTGTGAGTGAACGAGAAGGAGATCCCGATGCACACCTGTTTCGTCAACTACCGCACCGGTGACGGCGAGCACGTCGCCACACTCCTCAGCCGGGAACTGTCCGCACACTTCGGCGGGGACGAGGTCTTCCTCGCCTCCCGGTCGATCGGCGCGGGCGACGACTTCGAACAGGGCCTGGAGCGGGCCCTGGCCCGCTGCGAAGTGCTCTTCGCCGTGATCGGCCGCGACTGGCTCGACCTGCCCGGACCGGGCGGACGCGCACTGGAGGACCCGGCCGACTGGACCCGGTACGAGATCGCCTCGGTGCTCGAGACCGGCGTCGTCGTCCCGGTCCTGGTGGACGGCGCCCCCAGGATCCGGCCCGAACAGCTGCCCGAGGACGTCCGCGGGCTCGCGCGGTGCCAGTACCGCCGCTTCTACCACCGCAACGCAGAGGCCGACCTCGAACAGATCGTCGAGGCCGCGGTCGTGGCAGCACCGCACCTGGAGGAGGCCGGGCACCCCGAGCCCGAACGGGCCGGTGCCGAGACCTCGAACACGGCGGGCGACGTGCACGGTGTCGCCGTCCAGGCCCGTGAGTACACCAACCACGGTGTCAGCGGGGTGGGTGGGAACATCGGTCCCGTCGTGAGCGGCACACGAGGCCCGGTCAGCACCGGTTCCGGTGCCCAGTACAACAACTCCCAGGTCCACAACGGGCAGGGAAACCAGAACAACCACTTCACGGGCCGGAGCAACCTGTGAACGGACCCCGACCTCCCCGGGGCTCGGTCACCGACACCAGAGGCCCCGTGAACGCCGGCGACGGGGCACAGTACAACGACGCGGCGGTGCACACCGGCACGGGGGACCAGTACTTCTTCCATGGCGACACGGAGGACACACACCGGTTCCTGGAGCACCACCAGCTCAAGCGCGACGGGTCAGCGGTCCGCGCGGAATGGCTCCGCACCGTGCGGCAGCGGTTCGTCTGCCCGCCCGGGCACGACGAAAGGGCCCTCAGAGCCCGGTTGGGGGACGAGACCCACCTGGTACTGACGGGCGAACCGGGGTGGGGCCGTGAGGCATTGGCGCAGACGATCCTCGTGCCGGAGGGCGAGGAGAAGAGCGGCCTGCGCCAGATCAACGCGGAGGACGGGTTCTGGGACCGCGACACACCGTCCGCCGGAGAGCGCCTCCTGCTCGACCTCCGGGGCGAACTGACGGACCCCCTCTGGCCCGTGCGGTTGCGCTCCTTCGCCGGCCAGGTGGCCATCGGAGGAGCACGCCTGATCGTGCTCCTGGACCGTCGGACGGAAAAAGACCTGCCCGAGGACCTGCGCGGACAGGTGGTCCCCGCCGCACGTCCCGACCCGTGGCGTGTCCTCTCGTCCCACATGGAGGCCGTCGGGTTGGCGACACCCGCCGACGAGGGCGGCGAGCGTCTCCACGCGTGGCTGGACACCGCTGGGGTGGGCGAGATCGCCGATGTCGCCCGCCGTGCCGGCGACGCCCTGCCACCCGGCAGTGACGTCGGCGCCGTCACGGAGTGGATCGAGGCTGTCCTCGGTGCCGGACACGCCGACATCGACGACGCCCTCGACGCCTCGGACGGCCGCACACGTGCCGTTCTCATCTCGGTCGCCTTTCTGGAAGGGGCCCATTTGGAGGACATCGCCGCGGCCCGGGCACGGCTGTCGGAACACACGGGCGGCGCCCCGGAGGACCTGCCGATCGAACGCTCGTCCTTCACCGCCGAACTACGCGGCTCGGACGCCACGGTCACCGACCGCCGGGCCCGCTTCGCCGACCCGTGGCGTGCGCAGGTCCTCCGTGAAGTCCTCTGGGACGGACACCCGCACCTGCAGCACCACGTCGGTGCGTGGGTGGACCGCTGCGTCACCGGTGACCTCCTCCCCGCCCACCTGCGTGACCAGGTCGCGCGCAACTGGGCCGAACAGGTCCTGCGCGCACGTCGGCCGGGACCGCTCCTGGAACGCGCCCGGGGCTGGGCGATCCAGGGACACCCCCAGGCCCGCCTGCTGCTCGGCGCAGCCTTTGCGGACCGGTCCGAGGGACACCGGGTGAGGCGGCGCGTCTACGAATGGTCACGCGACCGGGACCTGCCCGTACGCCTCGCACACATGCTCATCCACCTTTGTGCCGAGGACATGGTCACGACCCACCCCGACCCGGCCCTGGTCCGGCTCCGACACCTCTCCGCGCACAGCCGTTCAGAGGTTGCCGACCACGCACGCCGACGTCTACGGGGCTTGGTCTCCACCGACCCCTCACTGTTCCGCGCGCAGTTGCACGCGCTCACGACAGTGTTCTGGGACCCCACACGCCGGGCGCGGGACGTACACGTCGAGCTCTTCGCCGACGTGACCCGTACCGACGTCCTCGACGCCGTGGGAGCGGACGGACGGCAGGTCGTCGACGGCCTGATCGCTCTCCTGGAACGCAGGCCCGAGAGCCTGAGCGCGCTCCTCGCACCGTGGCTGGCCCAACCGGAACACCGGTTGCGATGGCTGGTCGCGGCCGTACACGAGACCGGTCACATGGGCGAGCTCTACGCACTCGCCCTACGCATGCCCACAGGCTCCCTCGGCCCCGACGAGCTGCGCAGGCACGCGCGTGAGATCCGGACCCTGCTGTCCCTCATCGACCGCGCCCAGGGGCTGGACCTGGGTGCTCCCCCCGTGAAGGAGACCCCGTGATGTCATCCACCCGAATCGGTGCCGGCCTCGTGGCGGCAGCTGTCGTCGTGGCGGCCGTGCTCCACCCCGTGGCGGGCGGCTGGGTCTGGGTCCCGGGCCTGTTGCTGTTGACCGCCGCTGTGGTCGTGCTCCTCCTCGGACTCACCGATACGGAGACGCCCGACCCGCCCCGGGAGGAGCCCTTCGTGACCGGGCCCCCGGCCGAGACCGATGCTCCGCCTCCAACCGTGCCGAACACGACACGCCTGCGCGAGACACGCCTGGTCAGCGCCGACCCCGACTACACCTTCGTCCTCAAGGGCACTGTTCGGTGGCACTGGACCGGGGAACCCCGTCCCCTTCTGCGGGCCCCGGAAGCCCAGGCCAAACAGGCGATCGTCTCCGCGGCCCGCGAGACCCTCGCCGCGCACGGCCCGTACGAGGCCGACCTGACCCTCCACGCGCTCGCCGCCCGCCTCGGCCGGAGCGAGCTCGCCGGCGGAGGCACCATGGAAGTGTGGGCGGAGGAGCTCGACCTGGCCCTGTGCGACGAGGACCGTGAGCACCTGGACGCGCTCGCGCGGGTGCGCAAGGAACGCGGGAAGTGGGAAGCCGAACGCGACGTCGAGCAGGCCAAGCGCCGCTACTTCGCAGAGGACGCCCTCTCCTCCCCGGGGCACGCGGTCATCTGGGAGCTGGCCCGCAACGGCAGCGACATCGACCGTGCCGAGGGGCGCATCGACACGCTGGCACGCCTGGCCGAGGCCGGCAAGGGCGAGAGCCTCACCGACCTGCGGGACCGGCTGCACGTGTGGGAACCGGACCTGGCCTCCGCGCTCGGCGCCCTGGGCGACGACGCGCCTCCGGCCGCTGCTGCACCAGCGGGGGAACAACCGCCACAGGAACCCCTCGACATCTTGGCCGCCGCCGTCGAACTGATCGAGGACGACCACCAGCGGATCGCGTTCGCCAACCGGCTCGCCGTAGTCGTGGAGCAGAGCCCGCGCGCTCATCTGGCACCCGGGCTGCGGAAACGTTTCGGGATCCCCGCCTGGGCGGCCCCGGACACCGACGCGCACGAGGAAGGCGGACAGGAACCGGTCGAGGACACGGCCCCCGAGGAAGAACCGGACGGAGCGGGGCGGGGGCCGGGCCCGTCCGGAGGAGCCCCCTTCGCCGTGGACGGTGAGGGTGAGGCCGCTCCGCCGCAGGACACGCACCCGGCCTCCGCGAACGGGTACCGCCACCCGGGGGACGGCGCCTGAAACACCCGGCGCCCACCCCTCCGGCGCGAAGGCCCGGGAACGGGCCGGATCCAGGTGTCCGGTGGGCGTGGGAGGAGCGTTGGGCGGGCGAGGCGGGCCACGGAGGACCTCCTGACCTACTTCAGGTGTTGATCGGCGATCCACACCTGTGTCGGAGGTCCTCTCTTACTGCCGACTCTTGCTGTCGAACCCGCTCAGGGACGTACTCGACCTCTGTGGCCGGTACCTGGGGCGCCGGTGGGGCACGGCGCGCTCAGTGGCGCCGTAGGGCGCCCACGAGCGCCGGGGACAGCTCCTTGACGGCCGGATGCCCGTGGTACCGGGCCAGAGCCTGGGCCAGTCGGCGCAGATCCACCACGACCGTCGCCGACTCCGACGGTGCGGAATCGGCCAGTACCCCCTCGGTCAAGGCACAGGCGTGGTCGATCTCCCCGGAGAGCGCGTGTGCCAGGGCCCTGCGAACACCGAACCGGGCCCGCGCACGAACCGCCGTACGGGGAAGCGCCGCGACCTCCTGATCGAGTACCCGGGCCCCGGCGTCCGGTCTCCCGAGGTCGACCAGGCACCATCCGCGCGTGAGTCCGACCGGGTCGGGGACGTGCACGGAACCCAGGGTCTCCGGGCCACCGGGCGGATCGCAGAGGCGCTCCTGAGCACGGTCCAGCGCACGCTCGCACTCCGCCCGCGCGCCCAGCAGGGCGTGTCCCTGGGCCTCCCGTTTCGCGGCCAGCCCCCGGACCCGGCAGGAGATCCCGGAGAAATCCTGCGCGCGTCCGGCCAGGTCGACCGTGCCCGCGCCGTCGTGTGCGTACAGGAGCATCAGGGCCTGCCGGACCAGGGCGTAGGCCGCCATGTCCCGGTCGCCGCCGGCCGAGGCGAGGGCCACGGCCTCGTCGGTCCAGGCCCTGGCCCCGTGGTCCGAACCGGACTCCTGCGCCATCCATCCCGTGTACTCGGAGAAGCGGGCCGCCAGCCGCAGGACCGTGTCCCGACGCGCGGACGGGGCCGAGGCCGCCAGTTCCTGCAAGGCCCCGGCGTGGGCGCGGACCACGGGAAGGACCAGGTCGGGAGCGGTGTGCTGTCCCAGTTCCCGCACGCCGGCCAACTGGTCCCGGAATGTGGACAGGGCCTCCTCGGAGAACACACGCGCAGGTGGGTCCGCCCCTCCCGTGGACACTGTGTCCCCTGGGAGCGTCGCCGCTCCGAGAGTGGCGGCGCCGAGGGTCAGCGCGGTACGCCGGTCCACGCCGGTGCTCTCGCGGGTGGGTCCCCGCTCCGGTGCGAGCCCGTTCAGCTCACCGCCGGCGTCCAGCGCCGCGTCGCAGGAGATCGCTGCATCGGGGGAGGGAGGCTTGGTGCCGGTCTCCAGCTTGCTCAGGTAACCCTTGCTGTAGTGGGTCGCCGCGCCCAGGCCGGCGAGGGACAGGCCCGCGGCGATACGACGTCGACGGAGTTCGGGTCCGAAACGCTCGTCCATGGGCGTCGCTGTTCCCGCCCGGTTCCGGCGAAAACGGGCCGGAAGGTCCTCTGCCGCAGGGGTGCCGGCAGGGCGGCCGGTCACCGGGAGGCCCGGACCACGCCGCCGCAAGTCCCGGGCCGGGCGCAGGAGGGGTCATGCCTTCCGCGATCTCGGCCCCGCTGTGGACCCGGAAGGGTTTGTCGGGGCATCACCTGTTCTGGGCCGGGCTCTCCGCCCTGTTGGCCGACGCGCGACGGTGCCGACTGGGACGGACGCCGTATTCGCGGTGGAAGGCTGTACTCAGGGCGTAGGTGCTGGAATAGCCGACCTCGCGTGCGACGGACTCGACCGTGGCGTCATTGCGTTCGAGGAGATCGGCGGCCACGCACATCCGCCAGCTGGTCAGATAGGTCATCGGGGGTTCTCCCAGCAGGTCGGTGAATCGCCGTGCCAGCGTGGCGCGCGAGACATGAGCCTGACGGGCCAGCAGCTCGATGGTCCATGGCTGGTGAGGAGCATCGTGGATGGCTGCGAGCGCGGTTCCCACGATCGGATCCGAACTCGCCCGATACCAGCCGGGGGCCTTCGCCTCGGGGAGCGCGAACCAGTCCCGCAACGCCCCGACCAGCACCAGATCCAACAGCCGATCCAGAATGGCCTGCTGGCCGGGCTCCTCGCGAAGGATCTCGGCCTCCAGCAGCTGCAGCGCTGCGGTGCGCTGGGCAGCTCGTGGCACCACGAGCACTCGCGGCAGGGCACTCAACAGTCGGTCGGCCACGCGTCCCGTGACGGTGAAGGATCCGGTCAGCATGGCGTCATCGGCATCCAGCTGCATGCCGCAGGTGCGTGTGCCCAGCGCGATGCTGTCAGCGGCGTTGCCCGCATCGTCGATGCAGACCCCGTCCTCGGCCTGGACGTACATGGGCGCAGGGCCTGCTTCGGGGTCGCTGGTCACATCGAAGGGGGCCGACCCCACGACGACGGCTATGTCTTGGGGCTCCAGCCGGTGGGATTCACTGCCGTCCACGATCCAGGCCTGGCCACGGAGCATCGTGACCAGGGACAGGGAGGCGCGTTCCGCGAACGTGGCGGACCAGGGCGGGTTCGCCAGAGTCCGGCCCAGCAGTGCTCCGGAGGATCGGATGTGGTTGAGCACATCAGTCAAGGTGTCCACGGCGCCAGTTTAGACGATGGATGATCCATGTGAGACTTTTGGCGATTCTCCGTCTCACGGGAATCGGGTGGGATGGACGCATGAACACATTCCACGAACCGACCCCAGGCCGCGTCCACTGGGTCTACACCCATCCCCGACGCGATTCGCTGAACCAGCACCTGCTCCGCGCCGGGAGCACCGCACTGTCAGAACAGTATGAGGTGACGGTCTCCGACCTCTACGCCGAGGGGTTCGTCCCGGCGCTCAGCGAGCGCGACCTGGGCAGCCTGTCCGAAGTCCCCGGAAACCTCGCTGAGCTGACGGGCGAGGCCTATGCACGGGGAGAGGTGGAGCCCGAAGTCAGGCGGGAACAGGAGAGGCTGGCCGCCGCCGAGCTGCTGGTACTCCAGTTCCCGCTCTGGTGGTACGGACCTCCGGCGATGTTGAAGGGGTGGCTCGATCGAGTGCTGCAGACCGGTTTCGCGCAGGGTGAGTTCGATGAAGACACAGGTCTGCCGCGTCGGTACGGCGACGGACGTCTGATGGGCCGGAAGGCGCTCATCATCGTCACCGCCGGCGATGATGAGCGCACTTTGGGGCCGCGCGGCGTCAGCGGCGACCTGGGATCGCTGCTGTTCCCCTTGACTCACGGCGCCCTCTGGTACGTGGGGATCGAAGCGCTGGACCTTCACGTGGTCCACGACGCGGACGGCATCGACGGTTCAGGGCGCCGGCAGGAGGCCGAGCGCCTCGCCGAGCGGATCACCGGCCTGTCCGACGAGCGCAGCCACCCATATCGTCGGCTGCTGGACGGAGACTACGATCGGAAGACCCGAGCCTTGCGCAAGGACGTTCACCCCGGGCGCACAGACCTGGCCATCCACTACAGGGACTGAACGACGGGGAAGAACGGTGCCCGCCTCCCGTGAGGGGCCGTTCGGGTGACGGAGCGGGTGCAGGATGGGACCATGTCTTCCGCGACCTCGCCCCCGTTGTGGGCACTGACCGGGGCCGTCGCCGTCGGGGGAGCCCTCGGCGCCGTGCTCCGGTACGGGTTGGACCTGGCCTGGCCGCCCTCGGCCGCGGGCGTGTCCTGGACGGTCCTGGCGATCAACGTCACCGGCAGCCTGCTCATCGGCGTACTGGTGGAGGTCCTCGCGCACCGGAGACCGCGGAACCCGTGGGTGCGGCCGTTCCTGGGCGCGGGGTTCCTCGGCGGATACACGACCTTCTCCGCCTACGCCATGGACGTGGTCACCGCTCTGGAACGCGGCGCCCCCGAAGCTGCGTTGACCTACCTCTCGCTGACCCTGGCCGGTGCGCTCGTGGCAGCGTGTGCGGCCTCGGCCCTGACCCAACGGATCCTGGGAGAGGGAGGGACCCCGTGAGCGCATGGGCCGTTGCCGTGGGCGCTGCGCTCGGCGCCCCCGTCCGTTTCCTCGCCGACCTGGTGCTGCGCGGCGTGCTGGGTGCCGCCTTCCCGTGGGGCACGCTCGTCGTCAATGCCGCGGGGTCGCTGCTCCTCGGGGCGCTCCTGGGGCTGCCGTTGTCCCCGCAGGCCATGGCGGTGTGGGGCACCGGGTTCTGTGGTGCGTTGACCACGTACTCGACCTTCGCCCTGGAGACCGTGCAGATGGCCCGGGGCGGGGCCGGGCGCAGGGCGGCGGTGTACGTGCTGGTCAGTCTCGTTCTGGGGACCGGTTCGGCCTGGGCCGGCTTGGCCCTCACCACCGCCGTCGTGAGCTGACCGGCGCCCCGCCCCTTCGACTCGAGGGGGCGGGGCGCCGGGCCGTCAACCGGTGACTTGCTCGATGCGTTCGGCCAACTCCTCCGACAGCATTTCCGCGTAGGAGGCCGTCATGTGGTGGTAGTCGCGGTAGACCACCACGTTCCCGATGACCGCCTCGCACCGGTCCTCGCCGCAGAACAGGTCCGACATGTCGAGCAGGTGCACGTGGTCCTCCATGGCGCGCGCCGCCCGCACCTGCGGGTCCTCGTCCTCGAAGGCGGCGTCGCGGGAGACGGAGCACTGTGACAGGTCGTCGTTGTGTTCCTCCAAGCACTCGAACACGTCCCGTCCGGTGACGGGGGTGTCGCGCACGGCCACCAGCCGGTCGGTGTGCTGCGCGGCTTCCTCCCATTGCGCGGCCAACCCGTCGGCGAGTGTGCCGGTGGGGTCCTCTCCCGGGTCCTGCGGGGTCACGTTCGTGGAGGCGCTGGAGAAGACCACGTCCGGGGCCAGTTCGGACAGTTCCTCCACCACCGCGTCGTTCCACTGTTGGCACTCGTCGTAGTCGGAGCCGTCGTTCCATTGCACGGGGGTCGCGGTGAACGCGCACGCCGACTTGGTCAGCGACACCACCCGCCAACCGCGCTCGGTCCCGACCTTGCCCAGCGCCGGAACCCACTGGGCGGCGTGTGAGTCGCCCACGACCACCACGGTCCGGTCGCCGTCGGGGTCTCCGTAGACACAGTCGGTGCGGGGGTCGATGTCCTCGCGTTCGCCCTGGCACTGGTCGTCGTAGAGCTCGGGGACGTCCTCCTCGGCCTCCACCAGCGGCGGGTACAGTTCCGCGCCGTTGGAGGCACTGCCTTCCGAGAGCGCAGCCGGCCCCACGTGCACCCGCGGGTCGAAGGGCACGGAGGAGAACTGCTGCACGCGGGCCAGCGACACGAATCCCACCGCCGAGACCGCCACGATCCCGGACAGGGCCACGATCCCGGCCGAGCGGATCCCCGGGATCAGGCCGCGCTCGCGTACGGGGTCCTCCACCCACACCTTGGTCAACCACGACAGCAGGACCGCGGCGGCCGCCACCGCGACCATCTCCAACAGGCCCAGGGACACCGATCCCGTCCACGTCAGCGCGAAGACGATCAACGGCCAGTGCCACAGGTACAGCGAGTACGAGATGTCACCGAAGAACTGCGCCGGTGCCGAGTTCAGCGGGGTCCGTGTGTGTCCGGCCGCGATCACCGCCGCGCTGCCCAGGACCGGCAGCAGCGCCGTCCATCCCGGGAACGCGGTCGCGTCGTCGTAGGCCAGCGCGGAGATCCCGATGGCCGCCAGGCCCGCCCACACGAGCGGGGCCCGCGCCGCCGGGGACAGGGTCCGGTGCGAGAGCACGACCGCGACCAGCCCGCCCATGGCCAGTTCCCAGGCCCGGGTGGTCGGCAGGAAGTAGGCCGATGCCGGGTCCTGCGCCGTGTACACCACCGAGTGCGCGAGCGAGACCGCCAACAGCGCGGCCAGGCCCCCCACCAGCATTCTGGGTGTGGCCCGCCACCTCCGTACCGCCCAGGCCCACAGCACGAACAGCAGCGGCCACACCAGGTAGAACTGTTCTTCCACCGCCAGCGACCAGAAGTGCTGGACCGGGCTGGGTGGGGAGTCCGAGGCCAGGTAGTCCACCGCCTGCTGCGCCAGGTAGAGGTTCTCCACGTACGCGGCCGAGGCGATCAGTTGCCACGCGGTGTCGCTCAGGCGGGTGATCGGCAGGAACACCAGCGCCACCGCGCCGGTCACCAGCAGCACCACCGTCGATGCCGGCAACAGTCGGCGCACACGGCGCACGTAGAAGCGGGCGATGGAGACCCGGCCGTGTTTGCCTGCTTCCCGGTACAGCAGGGACGTGATGAGGAAACCCGAGATCACGAAGAACACGTCGACACCCACGTACCCGCCGGGAACCAGGTCGGGGTCGAGATGGTAGATGAGGACCAGCAGCACAGCGACCGCACGCAGCCCCTGTACCTCGGGGCGGAATCGGCGTCGGGCCTGTGCCGCGCTCGCGCCGTGGTCCCTTCCGTTCTGTGTGGATGGCGTCGGAGGCCGCACGAACAGTGGTCGCATCGGGCAATAGTCCCGATGCGGAGGGTCATTTCCAAGACGACACGGAACCCTGCCGCGTCTTCTCACCGAACGCTCACCCGGGCTTGGTGCGGGGTTCGCCTTCCGCTCGTCCCGGAGGCCGGGGCGAGCGGTGTGAAGCTCTTCCGGATCGGCGCTGTCGTGTCCGTTCGTGACACGATCGCTCCAGATCTCGGGCAGACTGGGCCATACACCCCGGTGGCCCTCTCTCACGTCCGGTCCCCGGGGACTTCCCCAGCCCCCAGGGTGCACACACGGCGTGGTGGCGCTTCCACGTGCCGTGGCCGTGCTCCCGGTCCCGCCGTGAGAGGAGAGCGCGACCATTCCCCTCACCGACACGCGCACCGCCGTGGCCGGTTCGGCCCTCGCGGCCACCGTCGTGGTCGTCGCCCCCGCCGTGCTCTATCCCCTGGCGGGTGTCTGGACACTGCTGTGGCTCGGCCTCGTCGTGGCCGTCGCCGGGTTCTTGGCTGTGGGCGGCAGTGTCACCATCGGCTCCGGCCGTCCCGGCGGGCCGGGCGGCACCCCGAACCGTCCCGGACAGCACGCGGACGGCTCCGCCCACGTGCACGGCCCCGCCGCCGGAAACGAGACCTCCCATGCCTACGCCGACGGTCCCGTACACGGCACCCGCGTGGGCGAGGTCGCCCTGTCCACGGCCGCGTCCGACTACGAACTGCAGTTCTCCGCGGTCGTGCACTGGCGCTGGTCCGGCCACGTCGACCTGACCGTGCGCAACCCCGTCGCCCTCGCCGTCCGCGACGTCGTGGCCCGCGCGGCGGCCGAGGTCGCCCGCACCCGTCCGCGCGACCACGCCCGTACCGAGTGCGCCCTGGGCGCCCACCTGGCTGTCGAGAGCGCGGTGACCGCGACCGGCATCGCCGTGTGGGCCGAACACGTACGGTTGCGGCTGCCCGACGAGGACGCCGAGCGCCTCGCCCGCCTCAGTGACCTGCGTAAGGACCTCGGCCTGCGCGCCGCCCTGCAGGAGACCGAACGCGTCCACGCCCCGGCGCGGGCCCACGCGCCGGTCGGTGCGGACCCCCAGGAGGACACGGAGCGCCGCGAGGGCGCGCATCACCGCGAGGACGCGGCACGCGACGGGGGCGGGACGCACCGCCCCCGGTCGGCGGACGGGCGCACACCGCCGTCGCCTGCCGGGGGAGCGGGGCCCAGTCGGCGTCCGTGGGACGGCCACGGCGCGGCGTCCGCCGACCCGGACCCGCAGCTGTGGAGCGGGCAGCGTTCCGGTCCCCTCGATCCCGAGCGGGGCCCGTGGGCCGGTTCCCGGTCCCGGTTCGAGTCGGTCCCCGAACCGGGCGAGACCGGGGGAGAGCACGACTACGTCTACCTCGATCCCGTCCACGGCACGCCCGAGGAACCGGTCTTCACCGGACCCGAACCCGGTCACGACGTCGACGAGTACGGATACGAGAGCTACTGGTGGCCGGCCGAGTCGATCCCCGACAGCGCGGAGGAGGACGTCCAGGTCGTGATCCTGCGCGGCCTGATCGACGCGGTGCCCGACCGCGCCGCCCGCGAGGAGTTCGCCGAACGCCAGCTCCGCGCCCTGGAGGAGGCCGGCCACACCGAGGTCGCCCGCCGTGTCCGCGAGGGTTTGTGAAGGACCGGCCGTGACCTGCGGCCTCAGCCGAACCGGTAGGCGTCGACCTCGGCGATCAGGGCCGCGCGCCGCTCCTCGGGCAGGAACGAGGCCGTGAACGAGTTGCGGGCCAGGGAACGCAGGTCCTCGTCGCTCAACCCCAGGTGCTCCTGCACGCCCAGGAAGTTGTCGTGGACGTGGCCGCCGAAATAGGACGGGTCGTCGGAGTTGATGGTGACCAGCAGCCCGGCCTTCATCAGCGCGGGCAGGGGATGCACGTCCAGGGTGTCCACGGCGCGCAGGCGCACGTTGGAGAAGGGGCACACGGTCAGGGGTGTCTGGGACTCGGCCAGGCGGGACACCAGTTCGGGGTCGTCCAGGCAGCGGATGCCGTGGTCGATGCGCTCGGCCCCGAGCAGATCCAGCGCCTCCCGGATGTACTCGGGCGGGCCTTCCTCCCCGGCGTGGGCGACGCGGCGCAGTCCGAGCCGGGCGGCGGCGTCGAAGACCTCGGTGAACTTGGCCGGCGGGTGGCCGACCTCGGCGGAGTCCAGGCCCACTGCGCTGATGTGTTCCAGGTGGGGGCGGGCCGCCGTGAGGGTCTCCATCGCCTCGGCGGCGGGGCGGTCGCGCAGGAAGCACAGGATGAGGGCGGTGGAGACGCCGTGGTCGGTCTCGCTGGTCTTCAGCGCTGAGGTGATCCCGTCGAGGACGACCTCGAAGGGGACCCCGCGGGTGGTGTGGGCCTGCGGGTCGAAGAAGATCTCGGCGTGCCGGACCCCCTGGGAGGCTGCGCGGGCCAGGTAGGCCAGGGTCAGGTCGCGGAAGTCCTCCTCGGTGCGCAGCACGTCCATGAGCTCGTAGTACAGGTTCAGGAAGGACTGCAGGTCGCTGAAGGAATAGGCCGCGCGCAGTTCCTCGACCTCCGCGTAGGGGAGGTCGATGCCGTTGCGCCGGGCCAGCTCGAAGGCGAGTTCGGGCTCGAGGGTGCCCTCGATGTGGACGTGGAGTTCGGCCTTGGGGATGGGCATGTGTACGAGTAGTCTCTCTGGTGGATTTGTGGTGGTTAGTGGTCATTGTGACTGATGCCGGTGTGTGGTTGCTCCCTCGGATGCCCCCTGTCGGCGCCGGCCCCGCCCCGATCCCGGCCCCACGCACCGAACCCGTGTCCGGATGCGGTCATGACGCAGCGTGGACACGCCCGCTCCCCTCCACTACGTTCGGACCCGGCCCCGGAACCGGTCCCCGTGTCCGGTACCTACGGAGGCCTGCCCCCCGTGTCCGGCCGACCCCGACGCCGGGCAGTCGGCCCCGCCGCTCCGGACCGCCACGACCGAACACCCCCGACCGAACCCGGACCGCGGGGTGTCCTCCGAAGGCGGCGGACGGGAGCGAAAGCCCGGGCCGACGCCTCCACACAGAGGTGCGACCAATGGTGATCGACACAGCGGGTGAGAGCTCGAGCGACCTTGCTCCCCGGAGCTCGATCCGGCGTCNCCCTCCTGGGCGGCGCCACCAGCCTGGCTCAACCCCTCCTCGCGCGGCACGTCATCGACGCCCTCGCCGAAGGGGCCTCGACCCTGCGTCCGGTCCTGACCCTGGCCGGACTCATCCTGGGCGGCGCTGTTCTGAGCGCTCTGGGCGGTTACTGCCTCGAACGGACCGGCCAGAGCGTGGTCCTGGGGGTGCGCCGCACCCTCGTGGGAACACTGTTGCGACTGCGTGTGGGGGAGGTGGACCGGCTCAAACCCGGCGACCTCGTCTCCCGCCTCACAGCCGACACCACGCTCCTGCGCAGTGTGGTCACCAACGGGGTCGTCAACATCATCACGAGCGGCATCCTCCTGCTCGGCGGCGTCATCATCATGCTCGTCCTGGACTGGCGCCTGTTCCTGGTGGCCGCCGGGCTGATCACGACCGTGGGGCTGCTCATGGCGCTGGTCCTGCCCCGGATCAGAACCGCGACCGAGGCCTCCCAGGTGGCGCTCGGCGAGATGGGTTCACGGCTCGAACGGGTCTTCGGCGCGTTCCGTACGGTCAAGGCCTCCTCGGCGGAACGGCATGAGACGGAGCGACTCGACGAATCCGCCGTGCGCTCGTGGCGCCACGGGGTCGCGGTCGCAGGATGGGTCGCCGTCTCGGGCACCACGGCCTCCCTGGCCGCCAACACCGCCTTCCTCGGCATCCTCGCCGTCGGCGGAGGCCTGGTGGCCACCGGTGAGATGGAGCTGTCCGTTCTCATCGCCTTCCTGCTGCTGCTCTTCTACCTCATCCAGCCGATCTCCGGTCTGGTCCAGTCCATGGCACAGCTCCAGTCCGGCCTGGCCGCGGTCGGGCGGATCGACGAGGTCACCACCCTGGAACGCGAGCACGTCGCCGACCCGGCCGAGACCGGACGGACCGAACCCACCCCCGCTTCCGTGGAACTGCGCGACGTCACCTTCAGATACCGGCCGGAGCTGCCCGACGTGCACCGCGGTGTCTCCTTCCGCGCCGACGGCACCGGCCTGACCGCCCTCGTGGGGCCCTCCGGCTCGGGCAAGACCACCGTGTTCTCCCTGATCGAACGCTTCTACCACCCCACCTCGGGCACCGTGCTCCTGGACGGCGAGGACGTGCGCGGCCTGCCCCTCGACCTGCTACGCACGCAGATCGGCTACGTCGAACAGGACGCCCCGGTCCTGGACGGCACCCTCCGAGAGAATCTGGTCATGGCCGCGCCGCACGCGGACGAGGACGAGGTGGTCGACGTCGTGCGCCGCGCCCGCCTGGAGGACCTGGTTTCCCGGCTGCCCCAGGGGTTGGACAGCGAGATCGGCCACCGCGGTGTCACCCTCTCCGGAGGTGAACGCCAACGTGTGGCCATCGCCCGGGCCCTGTTGCGGGCACCGCGCCTGCTGTTGATGGACGAGGCCACCTCCCAGCTGGACGCCGCGAACGAGACCGCGCTCAAGGAGGTGATGTTGGAGGCCTCCCGCACGACCAACGTCGTCGTCGTCGCCCACCGCCTGTCCACGGTCACCACGGCCGAGCGGATCGTCGTCATGGACGCCGGAAGGGTCCGCAGCGTCGGTACCCACACCGAACTCTTCGAACAGGGCGGCCTCTACCGGGACCTCGCCGTCGGCCAGCTGCTCACCTCCGACCACGGTTGACCGCCCCGGGCCCCACGACCCCGGCCATGACGAAAGTCAAGGGTGAGCCGTTACTGCCGCCAGTGTCGCCCGCCGGTCGCCGATCCCTAGCGTGAACTCGCACGGAACACGACCGGGGAAGGCGACATGGGTGCACCGACGATCCAGGACGAGCGCTTCGCGTTGCAAGGCCACGCTCTCGTCAAGGAATTCGGAGAAGGCGAGGCCGCGGTCACGGCGGTCACCGGTGTCCTGTCTCCGTGGCCGCGTCGAGGCCGTTCATCACCGGCATACGGATGTCCATCAGAACCACGTCGGGGCGGTAGGCGCTGGTCATCTCCACCGCTTCACGCCCGTCGGAGGCCTCGGCGACCACCTCGATCCCCGGGCCCGTCGCCAGGATCGAACCTGCCCGCCCGAAGGGTCGGCAGGCTCAGCTCGTGGCCCACCGCGTCGTGGAGGTCGCCGGCGATGCGCGAACGCTCACGCGTCCGGGCGCGTTCGGCCACCAACCGGGACTCCTTCCCCAGGATCCGGGCCTTCTCCCATCCCGCCTGTTCCAGTGCGGCCGCGTTGCGCAGGTGCAGGCCCACCCGCCACGGCAGCGGCACCGCGATCAGTGCCCGGAACCCGCCGGTGACCCAGAGCCCGATCGGTTGCCCCGAGACCACCAGCCATCCCACGGCGAGCGGTACACCGGCCGATGCCTCCACGGTGCCGGTGGAAGGTGCGAGGAATTTCTCCGACCCGTTTTATGCACGGCGTACCACATGGAACGAAGGGTAAATGCCTGGATCGTTTCTTCGAGGTCCAAGGGGTTGACCCTCATTTGTTCCGCGTCTACGTTGCTTAAATACGCACCGGCACGGAAGAGCGAAAAAAACTTTCGAGCTACTGGAAGGTCCGGCGCCAGGGGAAGGGCGACAGGCTTCCGAGCCGCCGGCGCAAGCATGGAGAAAGGAGCTTTCACAGCCATGGACATGAACCGCCGCCAGATCCTCGGCTACTCGGCCGCGGGTGCCGCAGGCCTCCTCCTGGGTGGGATCGGGCTCTCCACGGAACCGCGAACCGCTACCGCATCGGCCTCCCCGGCTTCCGCGAACGACCTCGTGGTCATCAACCAGATGCAGACCGGTCCGTGGTCCAGCGAGAATTGCGGGCCCACGGCCGGGGTCGTGGCCATGGTCGCCTCGGGATACGACCCAGCGGAATATGAAGAAGGGGTGAACAACGGTGGGCCCGCGGTGATGGAGTTCCGTGTCCACGCCGGTCTTTCGCCCTACGGCCGGCCGAACGAGAAATCCGTCGATTACTGGGGCTCCGACCTGACCGATATCGAGGACGGCCTGTCGGAGAACAACGTTTCCCATTCCCGGGAAACCTACGGCACCGGGCTTTCCGAGGCACGGAACGGCAAGTCCGTCATCCTGCACGTCCACCACGGGACCCTGATCGGTGACCCCGGCGCCGACTACGGCCACTACGTCGTCGCCCGCGGAACCACCGGCGGCGGCATCGCCGTCTCCGACCCCGGCCGCGCCTCCCTCGGTATCACGGGCTACTCGGAGAGCCACCTGCGCGATTCCATGAGATCCGGCCGTGGCAACGACCGGGCCGTGGTGATCGCGGAGGCCTGACCCTCTTCCGAGGCGGCCCCACGCGGCAGAGTCCCCGGGGGAGCTGTGCGGAGGCACGGGGGCCGTGACCGGCCCCTCGTGCGGGCGAGCGGCATGATGGAACCATGGAGAACCTCGCCGGCGCCACCCCTCCGGTCCCGCTCGCCTCGTCCCGGGCAACGTTGTCCCCGACCCCGCCGCCGATGCCGGGGCCGGCCCTGGTCCGGCAGTCCTGGGTGGACGTGGCGTTCGTGCACTGGCCGGTGGACCCCGCTGCCGTGGCGCCGCTGTTGCCCGAGGGCACCCGGCCCGACACCCTCGACGGGGTCACCTACGCGGGGCTGGTCGCCTTCCGGGTGAGCAGCTCCCTGGTCGCGGGCGCGGCGCCCACCGGGGCGTTCGGTGAGGTGAACGTGCGCCTGTACTCCGTCGACGACCACGGGCGCCGCGGGGTGGTGTTCCTGACGATGGATGCCGACTCCGCCGTCGTGGCCTCCTCCGCCCGAGCCGTGACGGGGCTGCCCTACACCTGGTCGGACGTCTCTTTGCGCCGCGGCCCGGGCGGTCGCCGTGCGGGCGCGGTCCGGCGCCGGTTCCCCGGGGCGGCTCGGGGATCGTGGTCCCTGCGAGTGGGGCAGGCCCTGGGCGAGCACGGGGACCTGGAACGTTTCCTCACCGCGCGTTGGGGGCTGCACACGAGGCATCTGGGGCGCACGTGGTGGCTGCGGATCAGCCACCGTCCCTGGCCGCTGTATCGGGCGCAGCTCCTGCACCACGACGGTGACCTGTTGGCCGCGGCCGGCGTGGAACCGATGGTTCGGGAGCCTGTCTCCGTGCTGTGCTCACCCGGTGTTTCGTGCTTTCTCCTGCCGGTCCCCGTGTGAGGGCCGGTGTCGCCCTGGTCGGCTTCCGGCGGCTCGGCGCGTCCGACGAACGGAGGGTGCCCGGTCGGGGAGGACCCTGCGGGGACAGAACCCGGGCCGAGGAACGGGGCCCGGACCGGTGCACGCCTGGCCGGTCGCGGTCCGGGCCCCAGGGCTCAGCCCTCGTGTGCGTTGATGTCGTCCGAACCGAGTGCGGGACCGTGCTCGTAAGCCACCACGGGCTCGTCGGCGGGAACCTCCGGGCGTGGGGGGATCTCCGAGCCCGAGAGCTCCGGTGCGGACAGGGTCATGCTGTGGTTGCTGAGGTAGTTGCTGACGTCACTGCGCAGGATGGGCAGCATGCTGTACAGCTGGTTGCCGGGGCACTGGGTGGAGCCGAGGTCCCGGTGGCCGACGATCGCGCTGGTGGGGCGGCCGTAGAAGTAGCACAGCCAGGCGCAGGTCTCGATGAGGGAACTCCACAGCGCACCGGTCGGACCGACCGTGTTGTAGGTGCCCTCGTTCTCGATACCGACGGCGACCCCGTTGTAGTTGGCCACGTGTGTGCCGACCAGGTGGTAGCCGCCGTCGACCGCCAGCAGCGAACCGGAGCGGCCCTCCATGATGTGGCCGCCGCGGCTGATGGTGAACTGCTGGCCGCTGTCGATCCAGCCGTTGTTGTCCATGTGCCAGTTCTGGATGCCGCGGGAGAGCGAGTAGGCACGCGCCAGGGAGTAGTCGGTCTGATTCGCGGTCGCGGTGTGGTGCACCACGATGTAGGTCGGCGCCCCGGCGACCGTCCCCGGGGTGCTGCGCGGGGCCCGGGCGTTCCAGGCGGAGCGGTTGCGGATGGTGGGGAACGGTGCGGCGGCGGCGGAGGTCTGCGCCTGAGCAGGGGAGGGGAGCCCGCTGAGGGCCATGGTTCCTGCGGCCGCCGCAGAAGTGAGGAGCATGCCGCGTCGGGAGAGGAAGTGGGGGCGGCTCTCGTTTTCGCGTGACATCTTTCCGTCCAATATTCACGGGGGGATTTGGAGCACAAGAAAGATAACAGGATCCCGGTGTTCTTGTCTGTATCTGCGAGATATCGATCAGGCGGCTTCGGCGTGTTTGCCGTGAGTATGTTTCGAGGGATCCTGTTGTTAATGCAACTTCGAACCGAAATGTATCCGGTGCCATTTGTCGGGCTTTGGCCGGCTGCGGGGCAAGGGCCGCCGGCGCCGGGCGGGCCGGGGGTGTCCGGCGTCCTCCTGCCTTCGATGTCCGGGCCCTTTCCGCGGGGACCGCATCACTTCGACAGAGAGGAAGGCGCTCCTCGGGGCCGGTTGGCGTGGGGCATGGCTGTTCCGCCGAGGAGCCCCTTCTTTTCGGAATGCGGGAGGCCGGGGCGCCCTCACCCGTTTTCGGAGGGGTCTTCCTCCGCGAGCCGTTCCCAGGCCTCGGAGAGGTTGAGCAGGTCGCCCACCACCCGCGCGCGCTCCTCCGGGGAGAATTCGGCCAGCAGCAGCTCGTCGAGATGGGCCGCGTGCGCTGCCGTCTCCGAGAGGATCTTCTCCCCCTCGGCGGTGAGGTAGAGGAGTTTGCGCCGGGTGTCGCTGGTGCAGGTGCGGCGTTCGATGAGTTGGCGGCGGTCCAGCCTGCGGGCGACGTCGGCCATGGTGGAGCGGTCGAGCGCGGCCATGGACGCCAACGAACCCTGGTCGCCCCCGGGCGTGCGCCGGATCGCGCGCATCACGGCGAACTGCGGGCCGGTGAGCGTGGAGTGGACGATGCTGCCCCACAGTGCGGTGTAGGTCTGGTAGAGCCGTCGTACCAGGTAACCGGGGGCGGCGAGCAGCTCAGGTGGTATGTCCGGTTGTGACTGGCTCTGCCCGTCCGTATGGCCGGGTGCGGGGTCCATCCGGTCGCTACCTCCCACTGTTCGTCTCCTTCGATTCGCAGACTTCCTGCCGGGCTGAACGGGCCGGCAGCCCGGACGGCGCAGTGCTTCGCGGTCGAGCCGGGGGCGACCCTATACCGCGCGGGACAGCGATCGATTCGCGCCTGCCTTCACTGAACGCCACGGGAACATCACGCGAACCGAACTTTACACAGAACCTCTTGACGTGTGTCCCGTCACAGTAGATAGTCAGCATACGGATTGTTTGAGTACTGACGATCTGCGGGTGGTCACGGCTCTCCCCGTGGCCAAGACCGAGAACCATCCACGGTTGGAGGAGTCATGGACCAGAACAACCTCAACGACATGTGCGTGCGCCAGCTGTCCCTCAGCGGTGTCCGCGACGGCGAGACCGTGGCGGTGCTCTCCCAGGGGAGCGAGCGCAGCGACCTCGCCGACGCCTTCCTCTTCGCCGCCCAGGAGCTCGGCGCGAACACCTTCCACATGCGCCTTCCCAGCGCACGCGGTGACGCCGGCGCGTGGGCGGTCGGCCAGTCCGGCCTGGCCGGCAACCAGGTCGCCGTCGACGCCCTCAAGCAGTCCGACATGCTCATCGACCTGACGTTCCTGCTGTTCAGCAAGGAGCAGTTCGAGATCCAGGGCGCCGACACCCGCATCCTGACCGTGGTCGAGCCGCCCGAGCTGCTGTCCCGCCTGATGCCCACCCGCGAGCTGCGCGAGCGGGTCGAGCACGGTGCAGAACTCCTGGCCAAGGCCAAGACCATGCGCATCACCAGCCCCGCCGGCACCGACGTGACCTACAAGCTCGGCGTGTACCCGACCATGAGCGAGTACGGCTACACCGACACCCCGGGCCGCTGGGACCACTGGCCGGCCGCCTTCGTCTTCACCGGCGGGGCCGACGACGGGGTGGACGGCACCATCGTGCTCTCCCCGGGCGATGTCCTGCTGCCCTTCAACACCTACGTGCAGACGCCGGTGACCCTGAAGATCGAGAAGGGCTTCATCACCGACATCAGCGGCGGCCTGGACGCCGAGCTCCTGTCCTCCTACATCGCCTCCTTCGACGACCCGCGCGGCTACGGAATGTCGCACGTGGGTTGGGGACTGGACGAGCGCGCCCACTGGCACGGACTGACACAGTTCCCCGGCGGCATGGGCATGGAGCTGCGCTCCTTCTACGGCAACGTCATGTTCTCCATCGGCCCCAACAACGAACTGGGCGGGCCCAACGACACCCCCTGCCACTTCGACATCCCGATGCGCAACTGCAGCCTCTACCTGGACGATGAGCCGATCGTGGTGGACGGCGACATCACCGTGCCCGAGATGCGTCCGACCGGACGCCGCTGACCCCCTGCCGGCACCGCCGCGCACACCCAACCGAGGAGGAACCGGTGACCGACTACCGGATCGGCCTGGTCGTTCCCAGCTCCAACCTGACCATGGAGACCGAACTCCCGCGCATGCTGCGTGCGCGGGAGGCGGAGCGGCCCGAGGAACGCTTCACCTTTCACAGCGCACGGACCCGCATGCAGCAGGTGACGCCCGAGCAGCTGCGGTCGATGAACCAGCAGAGCGAGCGCGCCGCCGCCGAACTGGCGGACGCGCGTCCGCACGTCGTGGCGTCGGCGTGCCTGGTCGCCATCATGGCCCAGGGGCCCGGATACCACTGCACGGCCGAGGACACCATCAGCGACGTGCTCGACGCCGAGGGCGCCTCCGCTCCGGTCGTGTCCAGCGCCGGGGCCCTGCTGTCGGGGATCTCGGCGCTGGGGGCCGAGCGCGTCGCCATCATCACGCCCTACATGAAGCCGCTGACCAAGATGGTCGCCGACTACATCGAGGACAGCGGGACCGAGGTGGTCGACGCGCTCAGCCTGGAGGTACCGGACAACCTCGCGGTCGCCGGGCTCGACCCGGCCGATCTGGAACAGCACAGCAGACGGCTGGACCTGAGCCGGGCCGATGCGCTGGTGACCTCGGCGTGTGTGCAGATGCCGTCGCTGCCGGCGATCCCCGCCCTGGAGAAGCGCGTGGACCTGCCCGTACTCTCGGCGGCGACCGCGACCACCCACCGGCTGCTCAGCGAGCTCGGCCTGCGGACCGAGGTCCCCGACGCCGGCAGTCTGCTCAGCGGCAACTACCCCGGGAACTGACATGAGAGAGTTCCTCGCCTCCCGCGGGGTCTACCCCTCGCTGCACACCTACTTCGTCACGGCGCTGTCCTACATGGCGCTGGGACTGTTCTCGTCGCTGATCATCGGTCTGATCCTGCAGACGGTCGGCGAACAGGCCGGTCTCGGCTGGTTGGCCGAGGCCGGGACCATGACGATGGCGATGATGGGCCCGGCCATCGGCGCGGCCGTCAGCTACTCGTTGAAGGCACCGTCGCTGGTGCTGTTCTCGGCGGTGGCCACCGGTGCCTTCGGCGCCGAACTGGGCGGCCCGGCCGGGGCCTTCCTGGCCGCGGTGCTGGCCACCGAGATCGGCAAGCTGGTCTCCCAGCGCACGCGCCTGGACATCGTGTTGACCCCGTCGGTGACCGTACTGGCCGGTTTCGGGGTGTCCTGGGCGGCCGGCCCGGCCATCGACAGCGGTATGCGCGGCCTCGGCCAGATCATCATGTGGGCCACCGAACAGCAGCCGGTGCTGATGAGCATCGTGGTCGCCGTCCTCATGGGCATCGCGCTGACCCTGCCCATCTCCAGCGCGGCCATCGCGGTCATGATGGACCTGAGCGGACTCGCCGCAGGGGCGGCGATGATCGGTTGTGCCGCGCAGATGATCGGCTTCGCGGTCACCGGGTTCCGGGAGAACGGCTGGGGTGGGGTGGTCTCGCTCGGGTTGGGAACCTCGATGCTTCAAGTGCCCAACATCGTGCGCAACCCGCTCCTGTTCATCCCGCCGACGGTCGCGGGCGCCGTACTGGCCCCCATCGCGACGGTGGGTTTCGCGGTGGAGAGCAACGCCGCGGGTGCCGGTATGGGCACCGCCGGTTTCGTCGGCCCGCTCATGACCATCGAGACGATGGGTTTCAGCGTGGAAGTGCTGCTGCTCATCGCGGCCTTCCAGTTCGTTCTTCCGGCGCTGGTCGCCTGGCTGGTCTACCTGCCCATGCGCCGTATGTCCTGGATCGGGGAGAACGACCAGCTGATCCCTCAGGGCTAGAACCGACCAACACCACGGCCCCCCTGTAGCCAACCGCACTCTCACACCTGTTGGAGTAAGGATGCCGTCCCGTCAGTCCTACGAAGTGGCCATCGCCGGAGGCGGCCTCGGAGGCCTCACGGCCGCCCTGGCCCTGCGCCGCCGCGGCCTGCGCGTCACCGTCCTGGAACAGGCCCCCGAACTGGCCGAGGTCGGTGCCGGAATCCAGTCCGCACCCAACGCCAGCCGGATCCTCGTCCGCCTGGGCCTGCGCGAGAAGCTCGAAGAGATCCGTACCGAACCGCAGGACCAGGTCCGGCGGCGCTGGAAGGACGGCAGCGTCATCGGTCAGACCCCGCTGGGGGACCGGTGCAAGCGCGAGTTCAACGCGCCCTACTGGCACTACCACCGGGCCGCCCTGCACCGCGTCATCCTGGACGCGTGCACCGACCCGGAGGGCGCCGGTCCCCCCGTACGGGTGGAGATCAACAGCCCGGTCACCGGCGTCGACGACAGCGACCCCGAACGCCCCGTGGCGGTGACAGCCGACGGCCGCCGTTACACCGCCGACGTGCTCATCGGCGCGGACGGTGTGAAGTCCCGCGTCCGTGACGCGGCCGGTTTCCCCGACACACTGCGTTTCTCCGGAGAGATGGCCTACCGGGCCCTCATCCCCGGGGACAAGATCGCCGCCGACCCCGCCACCCGCTGGCTGGTCGACCGGTTCCAGAGCACCATCTGGTACGGGCCCGGCCGCCACCTGGTGCACTACATGATCAACGGGGGCGAGTACCTGAACGTGGTGGCGATCGTGCCGTGCCCGCCCGAATTCGCCTCGCAGAGTTCGGTGCCGACCTCCGTCCAGGAGCTGGCCGAGGCCTTCCCCGGCTGGGACGACCGGGTGAGCGCGATGCTCTCCAAGGCCGAGAGCACCGGCGCCTGGCCGCTGCACTACCGCCGCCCCGACCCGGTGTGGGCACACGGAAGGATCGCCCTGCTCGGCGACGCCTGCCACGCGATGCTCCCGTACCAGGCCCAGGGCGCCTCGCAGGCGATGGAGGACGCCGCGGTCCTGGCCGAGGAGCTGGGCTCGGTCACCGTCGACAAGGCACAGGAGGCGCTGGCACGCTACGTCTCCCGCCGCGCGCACCGGGCCGCCATCGTGCAGGAGGCCTCGCTGGCCAACATGGAGCTGTACCACCTGCCCGACGGCCCCGAGCAGGAAGAGCGCGACCGCAAGCTCCGTGACTTCCACGGGGAATCGGCGATCTCCTACGAACTGTTGTGGCGTGGGACACCGCTCGACGATGCCGACTCCGAATCCTTCTCCTACCAGTTCATCCGCTGAGGAGACCCATGAAGCCCGCCGCATTCACCTACCACCGTGCCCGCGACGTCGACGGGGCCCTCGACCTGCTCGCCGAACTCGGCGATGACGCCAAGATCATCGCCGGCGGGCAGAGCCTGGTCCCGATGATGAACTTCCGGCTGGCCAGGCCCGCCCACCTGGTCGACGTCACGGCCCTTCCCGGCTTGTCCACCATCAGCACCGACGAGGAAGGGCTGCACATCGGCCCCCTCACCACCCATCGGGCCGTGGAGACCGCACCCGATTCGGTCCTCGGTGCCGACCACGCGGTCCTGCGTGAGGCGATGGGCTGGGTGGGGCACCTGCCGATCCGCACACTGGGCACGGTGGGCGGCAGTCTCGCGCACGGGGACGCGACCGCCGAATGGTGCCTGCTGGCGGTCCTGCTCGACGCCCGGGTCGTGGTCCGCGGCCCCGGGGGCGCGCAGCGCACCATCGAGGCCGCCGACCTCTTCCTCGGCTTCTACATGACGACCCTGGCACCCGAGGAGATCATCGTGGACGTGGTCTTCCCGAAGCCGGCGCCGCACTGCGCACTCACCGAGTTCGCCGAACGCGCCGGGGACTTCGCGGCCGTGGCCGCAGCGGTCGACCTCGACCCGGACGCCGACGGCACCGTCCGCGGCGGCCGGGTGGTCCTGGGCGGGGTGGCCCCGGCTCCGGTGCGCGTGCCCGAGGCCGAGGCGGTGCTCCAGGCCGGCGGCACGGCCGGGCCCGAACTGTTCGCCGCGTGCGCCGAGGCGGCCGAGGCGGCGATCGATCCCCCGTCGGACGCCGACGGCAGCTCCGACTACCGCCGGGTCCTGGCCCGGACACTCATCGTTCGTGCATGCGAGGAGGCCGTTGCCCGATGACCACCACCGATGCTGCCCCGGAAACCGCTGCCCCGGAGACCGTCGCGCCGGAGAAGGGGGCCTGGACCGGAACCGCGGTCCGCCGCAAGGAGGACACCCGCCTGCTCAGCGGCGCCGGCACGTTCGTCGACGACCTCGCCCTGCCGCGCATGGTGCACGCCCAGTTCGTGCGCGCCACGGTCGCCTCGGGACGGCTGCTGTCGGTCGACCTGTCCGAGGTCCGCCGTGTCCCCGGGGTGGTCGCCGCCTACACCGCCGCCGACCTGGACCTGAACGACATCACCGCGATCCTGGACCGGCCCCCGGAGGAGTTCGTCCCCACCGACATGCCCATCCTGGCCCGGGACCGCGTCCGGTTCGCCGGTGAACCCGTGGCCATCGTCATCGCCGAGGACGCCTACGCGGCCGAGGACGGTGTCGAAGCAGCACAGGTGGAGTACGAGGCCCTGGACGCGGTCCCCTCCGAAGAGGTCGCACTGTCCGAAGGCGCACCCACCGTCCACGACCAGGCCCCGGGCAACACGCTGCTGGACGTGTCCATGTTCGCCACCGAGGGCATCGACGACGTGTTCGCCTCGGCCGACTGCGTGGTGCGGGTCGATACGCGCAGCAGCCGGCAGAACGCCCTGCCGCTGGAGACACGCGGCGTCGTCGCCTCGTGGCAGGCACGCGACGAGAACCTGCTGGTGCAGACCTGCACCCAGGTGCCCCACACGGTCCGCACCGCCCTGGCCCGCTCGCTGGGCCTGGCCGAGAACCGGGTACGCGTCACGGTCGGCGACATGGGCGGCGGTTTCGGCATCAAGTGCGTGGTGGGCCGCGAAGAGATCGCCGCGGCCGCCGCCGCGCTGCGGCTGGGCCGGCCCGTCAAATGGATCGAGGACCGCAAGGACGCACTCACCGCCTCGTTCCTGGGCCGCGAACAGCACTACGACACGCGCGCCGCCTTCGACTCCGAGGGCAGGATCCTCGCCCTGGACTCCGACATCGTCTGCGACATGGGGGCCTACTCCTGCTACCCCTTCACCGCAGGCATCGAGCCGCTGATGGCCTCGGCGGAGATGCCCGGCGTCTACAAGGTGCCCGCCTACCGGGTGCGGGCCCGCGGGATCACCACGAACAAGGCCCCCACCGCCCCCTACCGCGGGGTGAGCCGGCCGCAGTTCGTGATGGCGATGGAGCGGTTGTTCGAACGCGCCGCCCGGGAACTGGACCTCGACCCGGTGGAGATCCGCCGGCGCAACGTGATCACCCAGTTCCCCTACACCGGCGTCAACGCCGTCACCTACGACCCCGGCTCCTACCTGGAAGCGCTCGACCTGGCCGAACAGCTGGTCCAGGACGAGGGCTGGTACGAGCTGCGCGAGTCGGCAGCCGCGCAGGGGCGCACCATCGGCATCGGCTACTGCTGCTTCAACGAACGCAGCGGTTACGGCTCGGACGCCTTCGCCAAGCGCAAGATGAGCGTGGTCCCCGGATACGACCTGGCCGAGGCCCGGATGGACACCTCCGGAACGGTGGTGGTGAGCACCGGCACACTCAGCCACGGCCAGAGCCACGAGACGACCATGGCCCAGATCGCCGCCGACCGGCTCGGGCTCGGCCCGGACCAGGTCAAGATCCAGCAGGGCGACACCGAACGCACCGCCTACGGGTGGGGCACCTTCGCGAGCCGCTCCATCACCATCGGCGGCAGCGCCGTCTCCCGGGCCGCCGACCGGCTCGGCGAGAAACTGCTGCACATCGGTTCCCACATGCTGGACACCACACCCGACCACGTCGAACTCCACGACGGCACGGTCCGCCGGACCGACGACCCCGGCCGGGCGGTCAGCTACGTGGACATCGCCGACATCGCCTACCTGCGGCCCAACCTGCTGCCGAAGGCGACCGTGCCCGGGCTCACCGGCTCCGGCGACTTCGACACCCCGGGCGACGGGACCTTCTCCAACTCCACCCACGCCGTGGTCACCGAACTGCACCCTGGCACCGGGAAGGTGGAGATCCTGCGGTACCTGTGCGTGGAGGACTGCGGGGTGGCCATCAACCCGCAGGTCGTCGACGGCCAGGCCCGCGGAGGGATCGCCCAGGGCATCGCCGGGGCCCTGTACGAACGCATCACCTACGACGCCCAGGGCGAACCCTCGGCGGCCAGCTTCATCGACTACAAGGTGCCCACCGCGGCCGAGATCCCCGACGTGGCGATCAGCCACCTGGAAACACCCTCCCTGCTCACCGAGAGCGGCGCGAAGGGCAGCGGCGAGGGCGGCACCATCGGCGCTCCCGCGGCGGTGGTCAACTCCGTCAACGACGCCCTGCGCCACACCGGGGTCGAGTTCGACGCGACGCCCATCACCCCGGAACAGGTGCAGCACGCATTGGAGGCCCACTCATGACCGACCGTCTCCTGATCACCCTCACCGTCAACGGTGAGGAACACGAACTGCTCACCCCGGCACGCCGCACGCTGGTGGACGCCCTGCGCCACGACCTGCGCCTGACCGGGACCCACGTGGGCTGCGAACACGGCGTGTGCGGTGCCTGCACCGTCCTGGTCGACGGGTCGCCGGCCCGCGCGTGCCTGATGTTCGCCGTCCAGGCGGAGGGCCGGGAGATCCGCACCGTGGAGTCGCTCGCGGGCCCCGACGGCCTGGGCGACCTGCAACGCAAGTTCTCTGAACACCACGCGCTGCAGTGCGGCTTCTGCACACCCGGGTTCCTCATGTTGGCCGAAGGGTTCCTGGCCGACAACCCCGAACCCACCCGGGAGGAGATCCGGGAAGCGGCCTCCTCCAACCTGTGCCGGTGCACCGGCTATCAGACCATCGTCGACGCCATCGGGGCGTGCGCGGACGAACGCCGACAAGCCTGCGGCGCCGTGTGCGGCCGATCCGCCGACAACCCCGCCGATGAGAGGAGCCGGGCATGAAACTGGAGAAGAGTACATTCGTCGAGGCCTCCCCCGAAGAGGTCTTCACCGCGGTCAACGACGTCGAACGGGTCGTGACCTGCGTCCCCGGCGCGGCGCTGGACGGCCGGGACGGCGACGCCTACCAGGGAAACGTCAAGGTCAAGGTCGGCCCGATCAGCGCCGCCTACTCCGGCACGGTGCGTTTCCTCGACGTGGACGCCGACCAGCACACGCTGCGGGTGCAGGCACGCGGCTCCGAGGCCGGCGGCAGCGGCGACGCCGAAGCGGAGGTGACCCTCGGCGTCACCGAACGCGAGGGCGGTTCCGTCCTCAGCATCGAGGCCGACCTGCTGATCCGCGGCAAGATCGCCCAGTTCGGCAAGGCCGCCATCGGGACCGTCTCCGACCGGTTGCTCCAGCAGTTCGCCGACAACCTCTCCCGGATGCTGCGTGAGGGGTCGGGCGCCGAGCCCGCTGCCGCTGCCTCCGCCTCCGCCGCGGGTCAGGTCCCCGCCCAGGCCGGGCCTGCCGCCGCCACCGCTGCCGCCGCCCCCGCGCCGGCCGGCGAGGAGCTCGACGGTCTGGGCCTGCTCGTCGGACCCAGGACGAAGAAGGTGCTCCCGTACGTCGGTGCCTTCGCGGTCGGGGTGCTGCAGGGGCTCCTGATCGGCAAGCTCGCCGCACAATCCAAACAGATCGCCCTGCTGAAGGAGGCCCGCCGTGGCTGAACTGGACACCTACGGGGGGTCGACGGCCCACACCTACGCCCAGGCCGGGTTCGGTTCCCAGGTGCGGCGCGGCGCGCGCCCCGCAGTGGTCGTGGTCGACCTGAGCCGCGGGTTCACCGAACCGGGCTTCCCGAGCGGTGCCGACCTCACCCCGACGGTGCACTCCACGGCCCGTCTCGTGGAAAGCGCACACGCCGCCTCGGTCCCGGTCATCTACACCGTCATCGCCTACTCCGAGGAGGAGATCGCCGGCGACTGGTACCGGTGGCTGGACAAGGCACCGGGCATGCGCGGGATGCGCGAGGGCAGCGCGGCCGTGGAACTCGACCCGCGGCTCACGCGCGGCGAGCGCGATCCCCTCATCGTGAAGAAGGGCGCTTCGGCCTTCGCAGGCACACCACTGGCCACCATGCTCACCGGGCTGAACAGGGACACCCTCCTGGTGTGCGGCGCGACCACGAGCGGGTGCGTGCGCGCCACTGCCGTGGACGCCGTACAGGCGGGCTTTTCCGCACTGGTCCCGCGCGACTGTGTGGGTGACCGGGCCGAGGGTCCCCAGGAAGCGGCCCTGTTCGACCTGGACGCCAAGTACGCCGACGTCGTCGGGCTCGACGACGCCCGGACCTACCTCTCCCAGGCCCGGGCATGAACCGTCCCCGGCCGCATCTGCAACAGCCGCATCTCCAGGAGGAAACGACCATGTCCGAAAGACCGCTCCACCAGGAGGCCCTCGCCGACCTCGCCGACGTCCCCGCTCTCGGACGCTGGTTCCGCTCGGGCGGCCTCCGGTTGCACGCGCTCGACTACGGGGACCTCGAACGGGAATCCGGGGCCGAGGAGCGGCCCAGCCTGCTGATCCTGCCCGGGATCACCAGCCCCGCGATCTCCATGGACTTCGTCGCCCGCCGGCTCACCGACCTGGTCCGGCCCGTGGTCGTGGACCTGCGGGGCCGGGGCCTGTCCGACGCCCCGGACGACGGTGACTACGGCTTGGGCGCCTACGCCGACGACGTCGAGGCCGCGGTCGAGGGGTTGGGGCTGGGCCGGACGGTCCTGCTGGGGCACTCGCTGGGCGCGCGGATCGCCGCGGCCGCAGCGATCCGTCCCGGCGCCGCCTACGCCGGGTCGGTCCTGGTGGACCCGCCGATGAGCGGGCCGGGACGCGCGCCCTACCCCACCACGCTGGAGGCCTTCCGCAAGCAGCTGCAGCAGGCCCAGCGCGGCACCGACGCCGAGGAAGTGGCCGGTTTCTGGCCGCGCTGGTCGCTGCGCGAGCGCGAGCTGCGGGCGCGCTGGCTGGCCAGCTGCGCCTCCGAGTCGATCGACGCCACCCACCGCGGTTTCGAGACGGAGGACTTCTTCGACTACTGGGGTTCGGTCCCGCAACCCACCACCCTGGTGTACGGCGCGGACAGCCCGGTCGTCGACGCGGCCGGCGTGAAGGAAGCGGCCTCGGCCCACCCCGGGGCGAGCCTGGTCGGGGTCGAAGGCGCCGGTCACATGATTTTCTGGGACAACCCCGAGGGGTCGCTGACCGCCGTGCGCGAGGCGTTGAACGCGGTACCGAAGGGCTGAGACCGCAGCGCCGTGTCCGGGCCGGCCGTCCTCCGGCCCGGACACGGCTGTGCGGGGCCGGTGTGACCGGGTCTTTCCGGTGCTTCCGGCCCCCGTGGGACGTCTGTACCGCTCAGGTGTCCGCGGTGCTCAGGTGGGTGGCGCACAGGTCGGGTTCGACGAAGGCCTCGAGCCGCTCGACCGTGGCCGGGGACCCCCACGCCTCCATCGCCCCCTGCATCAGGCCCAGATGCAGGGGGCACACCACGTCGGGCCGATCCGTGGCCAGTTCCAGGAACGGACAGTGGTGCGCCCCGATCTGCTGCCCGTCGTCGCGGGAGGGGAACAGCTCGGGCGCGAAACCCAGCTCCTCGAGCATGCCCATCAGCAGCGTGACCGGATCGGCCGACCCGGTCGTGTCCGCGGCCGCTCGGGACCGGCCCCACGAGCGGCCGGCCTCGATCGCCCGGCGGCCGGGATCGGGCTCTCCGGCCAGACTCGCGGCAAGCGCTTCGGCCAGCACCCGGTAGCTGCGCGGTCCCGCCGGGTCCATGCCCGGGACCGGCCGGTACAGGCGCGCGGGCCGCCCCGGAGTACCGCGCTCGGACGTGGTGTGCTCGACCTGGCCGTTCTCGGTCAAGGCCTCCAGGTGGAAACGGGCGGTGTTGGCGTGGACACCGAGCCGCTCGGCGATCTCGGTGATCTCCAACGGTCGGTCCGCGCCGCGCAACAGCTGCAACACCTGCCCCCGGCGTCCGGCCGCGCGCCGGTCCTGTCGGGGCTCCGTGGACCGGCTCTCTCGGGGCTTCGTGCTCCCGCCCTCTCGGGGCTCTGTGGGTCGGCCCTTCACTGCACGGCCTGTGGGGGAAGGCCCGTCACCAGGGGTGTGTCCAGCCCGATCACGCCGACTCTCGAAGCGCCGCCGGGCGAATCCAACGGTTCCTTGCGGCCGGGCAGGGGTTGGGTGAAGAACTCCTCGTTGTCGGCCAGGTAGGCCCCGAACTCCGTGGGCAGGTCGTCCTCGTAGTAGATCGCCTCGACCGGGCACACCGGCTCGCAGGCGCCGCAGTCCACGCACTCGTCGGGGTGGATGTAGAGCATCCGGTCACCCTCGTAGATGCAGTCGACCGGGCATTCGTCGATGCAACCGCGGTCCAGTACGTCCACGCAGGGTTGGGCAATCACGTAAGTCATGCCCCGAGTTTATACAAGTTCCGCTTGTGAAAACCAGGGGCGGTGCGCTACCGATCCGGGGACGCCCCGGATACGGGGGAGGCTGGTCGGGTCGGTGCAGGACCTCCCGGGCCATAAGAGACCCAGATGCTCAGCCACGTGAGGGGCCGAGCCTCAGAGCAGGTGCACGGTGCCGGCTCTCCCCTCCCCCAAGCGACAGGTTCGCTCAACCCCAGTTCTCGCGCGGTGCGTCGCCCCCTGGGCCGAAGGCCCCCTCGCGCGTTCCGCGCGGTGGTCTCCCCAGCCCTCCTTGCGCGGTATCTGGACGCCCGGAGCCCCTCGACCACTCATGCACGGGGGACGCGTGAGCCCGCGCCCTGCCCTTGAGCCCAACCGGGGGAAGGCCCCTCCCCACAGGGGTGGGAGAAGGCATGCGCAGAGCCGCACGCCAGGGGGTTGAACCCCGGCCACAGACAAAGCCCGGCCCCAGGAACGGGACACGGGGGAACTGAGGGAAACCACGAACACGCCCTGAAAAGAAGAGAAGGGGAAGAGCCCGAAGAGAAGAGAGTCCGGAGCGAGGGAGGCCTGGCGCCGTGCAGGTGCCCTGGGGCTGAGCCCCTCGGGTGGTTGAGCGTAGACACCCCCTGGGGCGGTTCGTGTCCGTCTCTTCCCTCTCCCCGACGCGCCACCGCACCCAGGCACCTCCGAGCCCGATTCCATCAACGGGCTCAGGAGCGGGGGAGCGGTTCGACGACCGAGTCCTCACCCGGCAGGCCGGTCTCCACGAAGTAGGGCGGATCCACCCCGTGGACCCACTCCCGGAAATCGGCGAAGGCTACCGGCAGCCCTTGTGCGTGCACCGGATCCGGTCCGTCCATCGCCTGCAGGTGCACATGGGGTTGTTGCGCGTTGCCGCTGCTACCGCATTCGGCGATCTGCTGACCGGCGCCGACCTGGTCGCCCGCCTCCACGCGCAGCGAACCCCGGCGCAGTTGCGCCAGGAGGATGTGGGCCGACATGTCGGGGTAGGCGATCACCGCGTAATTGCCGGCCATGGCCGACACGCCCCGCGCTTCTCGGGAGGCCCGGCCCCACGCGTAGGGCACCCGGGTCAGAAGGGACCGGTGTGCCTCGTGGTCGTCCTCACCGTCGTGCACAGCCATGACCACGCCGTCGAGTGGTGCCAGGACCGGGCGGCCGTGGGAGAGGAAACGCTCCGGCGGCTCCGTGGCCAGCACGCTGCGCCAGTCCCATGCCCTTGCGCTCTGGTGTTGTTCGTCGACCCCGATGAAGTCGATGGCGTAGCGGTCAGCCAGGTTCTCCGTGCCATGGCTGGGTACGCGCCGCGTCGGGCTGTTGCGGACCGACCACCGTCCGGTGAACGGTAGAGCGAGAACGGTGGCCGAGCTCATGCGTGCCCCCTCGACGGCAGGTATCCCTGGTTCGAAGGTATGCGGTCAGACACGGTCCTGACCAGGGAAAAAGGGCTGCGTGTGGTGGAGGGGAAGACCGCCGTGCGGTGGCGCAACGCCAACGCCCGCGACCCGCACGTGCTCGCGGCCCAACGCCGCGAACGCGCCCGAGTGCGCAGCGAGAAGGGTGTTCGTTGGGGAGGCCGACCGCTACCCACCGCGGCGTGAGGGCACCCGGGCGAACGTTTCCAGCCACAGCACTGGCAACGCCCAGTTGCGCATGTTCCGTCGAGGGGAACCCCTCGGCCCTCAGGCGTAGGAGGGCAGGCCGCTGAACATGTAGTTCACCGCGAAGAAATTGAACAGGACGGTGGCGAAGCCGAGCACGTTGATCCAGGTCGCCTTGGGTACGCGCCAGCCGCCCGTGGCGCGCGCGTGCAGATAGGCCGCGTAGATCACCCAGGAGATGAACGACCAGACCTCTTTGGGGTCCCACCCCCCAGAAACGGCCCCGGGCCTCGTCCGCCCAGGTCGACCCGGCGATGATGCCGAAGGTCCACAGCGGGAACGTGCCCCAGGGCTCGGGCAGCGGTTCCGGTCCCGTTCGGCCGGCCCCGGGTGCCGTCGCCGCAGCCCGGGCGGAGCGCGGGCGCGCCACACTCGCCTACGCCATTCGGGGGACCCGAACGGATCGCAGTCCTGGTCCGAAATGGAGAACTGAAAGGGCTCTCGGCCCTGGGAGGCCAGTCTCCGGCCGGCTGCGGTCGGGCTCCGGTGCGGTGAGGGCGTCGTGAACAGGCGGGTTCCGTGCTCGGTGCGCGATTCGTTTTCGGGTCGGCGTGAACCGGTATTCGTGGGCCGAATAAAAACGGCGATGATCCGGGGGCCGTTGCTCAGGGGGTGCCTTTTGTTTCGATCCGTGCCCCTGGCTCCGGTGGTCCAGGTTTTGGTCTGTGTATATATCGGCGGAGTTTGTGGACCGCAGTCAGATCTTGGTACTTTTCTTTTCGTTCGGGCGAGACATCGGAGTTTCGTCGGTATTCCTTTTCTTCGTTGTTGGAATGTGTAGGCACTGACTGTCATGCGTCGCTCCCTGACCCGTGCGACGGCGGCCTGTGCGGCCCATGCCCTGGCGCTCTCGCTGTGGGCGGCCGCCCCCGCCGAGGGCGAAACCGCCCCCGGGGAGGGCGGCACGCCACGGGAACGGGACGGAGAGGCGGCGGAGAGGGCCACCGTCGGCACCGAACCCGGAGGCCCGCGCGAAGCCGGGAGCGCCTACGCCGTGGACGGGGCCTCCACCGACACGGCCCCCTCCAGTGACCGGACCGAATCCGCGGCCACGCTGCGGACCCACGTCGACCAGGCCTTCCCCGACACGTCCTACGGAGACGACCCGGCGGACAGTGTGGGCACCGGCCGCCTCGTGTGGGACCGCGTCTACACGCGCAGGGCCCTGTTCCGGTTCCCGGTCGAGCCCGAATCGGAAGCCGCTGTGGACTCCGCTGTGCTGCGAGCCGACGTCGCTTGGTCCTACGACTGCGACAACGACGCCGCCGTGCAGCTGCACCAGGTGGAACCCTTCGACGAAAGGGCCACCTGGAACGACCAGCCGACGGTGCGTGCACTGCTCGACAGCCGCGAGATCGGTGGAGCACGGGCCGCATGTCCCGCCGCCGGTTCCGCGGAGTTCGACCTGACCGGGGCCTACCAGGAGGCCGCGGACCGCTCGGCCGACCACATCCACCTGCGCCTCTCAGAACGCGACGAGTCCGGAACCACGGCCTGGCGGCGCTTCGACGTCGAGGACACCCCTCCGACCCTGGTGGTCGACCACAGCACACAGGCGGCCCCGGAGGGAGCACCGGAAGCGGTCACCGACTCGACCGGCCCCTCGGGTGAACCCCAGGACGGTTCGGCGGACACCGGCCCCTCCGGGAACCGCGCCGAAGTGCACCGCAACGAGCATGTCGCCCCGCCCGCCGGCCACACCGGCCCCGTTGCGGTCGGAGCCCACACCGGACCACGGCCCCCGGCCCCCGCAGGCGGCCCCCGGAGCAGGGGCGAGCGGGACCGTTCCCGGGACCAGTCAGGGAACGGGCGTCCCACGGCCCCGGACGGTCCGCTGCGGTGGACCGGGGCGGCGCTTCCCGAAGCACGCGGTCCTCCGGCTGCGTGGCGGCCGCAGCTCCCCGCGGTCGACCGACAGCACGAAACCGGTCGAAGGGCGACGGCACCCTTCACCCCCGATGCGTACTCCTGATGGGCGGAGGAACACATCGCCGGCCGTCCGAGAGGGCGGGCCGATTCCGTGGCCCCGAGGTGGGCGGGGCGCGGGAACGGTCGAGGAACCGAACACCGTCGGCACCGGTCACGGGCCAGGGTGGCCTCCGGCAGTGGAGCGGTTCCGAGCCGAGAACGGGGCCGTCCCGAGACCGGGTTCCCCCGGAGCAGGGTTCGGCGGGCCCTGCCACGGGAAGCCGCAGCGCCCCGGAACCGCGTGTGTATGGGCGCCACACGGGGTTCCGGGCCGCCGGTCCCGGGGGAGTGACCACGACGCGCCGCCCGGAGGACCTCCCCGGGGACGCGGAATCACCGGCGCCCGCTGCTGCGGATGAGACGGCTCTCCTCCCTTGTGCAAGAGGGACCTCGTCTCCCGCCGAGAGGGGTCAGCAGGAACCGACCTCGCGCCACGGCCCCCACTCCTCCGTCTCCTCGGGGGAGATGTCGCTGTTCCACCACACGGCCTCGTACTCGCGTCCGTCGTGGATCACGCGGGTCCCTTCGGGGTAGTTGGTGGCTTCGGACCAGGAACCGGACGTGCACGGCTCCACCTCGGGAGCGTTCGTGTCCGCGGAGTCCTCGCCGTTCCACTGGTCGCCGCCGTCCTGGGGGCCGCCCTCGCCGCCGTGGTCCTGGCCCGAGCCGTCCTCCGAACCATGGTCGGACCCCTCGTCCGGGTCGTCCTCGGGCCCCTGCGCCACTGACATGGTCACGGTGGAGCCGTCGTCGACGATCGCCCCCGCGGACGGGGACTGGGAGGCCACCTCCCCTTCGGGACGGTCGGACCCCTCGGCCTCGACCGCCTCCGCCACCAGACCGAGGTCGTCCAGAACCGCGCGGGCTTCCTCCTCGTCCTGGCCGACCAGGTCCGGAAGGGTCAGACCCTCACTCACGGTGAGGGTCACCGGGGCGTCGTGGGCCACGGCCTCGCCCTCCTCGGGGTCGGTCTCCAGGACCGTGCCCGAGGGCTCGGAGTCCGAGGGTTCCTGCGTGACGGTGACGTCGGTGAAACCCAGCTCGTCCAGCTCCTCGCGGGCCTCGGTCTCGGTCTGTCCCACCAGGTCGGGCATGGACAGCTCCACCGGGCCGACCGACACCGAGACCGTCACGTCCTCGCCCTCGGACAGGGCCGTACCCGCCTCCGGGGCGCTGGAAGCGACCAGGCCCGCCTCCGTGTCGTCGTCGCGCACCTGGTCGTAGGAGACCGACGTCGAGACGGCGAGCCCGTCGAGGAGCCCGGTGGCCTCCTCCGGGCTCAGCCCCACCAGCTCGGGCATGGTCGCCTCCGCCGCACCGGACCCCGGCTCCGTGCCGCCCCCGCCCGAGGTCAAGTGCCACGCCAGCAGCGCCGCCACGAGCAGGAACGCACCGGCGGCCGCACCGATGAGCAGAGGGCGGCGCCGGTCGGGCCCCTCGGCCGGACCGGACGCGGGCCCCTCCTGGGCACCGTCGGAGGCGGCGTGCTTCCCGGAGGTGTCGGGCAGACGGTCCTGTGCCCGGCGGACCAACTCCCGGTACCGGGCGGCATCGAGAGGGCCCTCCTCGGTCCCGGCCGCGGTCGCCTCGTGCACCAGGAGGAAGAAGTCGTCCCCGGTCCCGGGCACCGCCGCGGTGTCGGATCCGGTGACCATGGCGCGCAGCAGCTCCCCCACGGCACAGACGTCCTCCCGGGGGCCTGCCGGGGCCGCGGCCCGATCCGCCACCGACGGCAGGAGCTGAACCGAGCCGTCATCGGCCAGGAACACGGTCTCGGGGCCGACCATGCCGTGTACCAGCCCCTGTTCATGGAACAGTTCCAGGGCCGAGAGCAGGTTGTCGATCAGGTCCAGGGCGTCGCGCCTGGACACGCGCTCGCCGAAGCGTTCACCGACGATGTCCGCCAAGGGTTCCCCGGCCGGGGCCTCGTGGATGGTGCGGGAGCGCCCCCGGTCGGTCTCGTGCTCGAGGATCTCCAACAGGACGGGGTGGTCGATCTCCCTCAGCCGCTCCCACAACGCCGGGGAAGCGGCCCCGGCGTTGTGGGAGAGCTCGTCGACCCGGACCAGAATCGGCTCGCCGGACTCGGGGTTCCTGGCCCGGTGCAGAACCGTGTGCTCGCCCAGGCGGACACCTGAACCGTCCGGGGGAGAAACGGGAATGGACGGGACGTCAGGGGGGACTCGGGTGGGGGATTCCATGTCCGGGATTGTAGGGACTTCTCATGAACGGGGTACCAGCCTCCCCGAGCCGATCTGCGGCCTTGGACTCGGATGTGAGCGGTGTCACGACGGCGAGTTCGCGTGAGGGGCCGGGTCGGCCCGCGTAGTCGGCCAGAGCGCGACGTCACGGCATGTGAGCACGATTTTTGCGGGGCACGACCAACGGCACGGACATGATGGCAGACGATCTCGCCGAGGAGCCCGGCACCCAGGAGACTTGCGCGCTCGAGTTCAAAATCAGGATCCGTGACCAGAACGTGGTCCGCAAGGCGATCTGCGCGATGGCCAACGATCTCGCGGGCAAGGGCGGTGGGGACATCCTCACCGACATCCAGAACGAGGGGAAGATCCTCGACCGGCCCTCCGTGTTCGTGGAACAGGCCCTCTTCGACGGGCAGTCGATCATCCGCATCCGTGTCGAAGCCTCGGCCTCGCCGCCCGTGCGTCTCGACGGTGTGACGTGGGTACGACCGGGCCCCACGACCCGACGCGCGTCCTCCGAGGACGAGCGGGTCCTGATCGAGCGCAGACGAGCCAAGTCGCAGCCCTTCGACACCCACCCGGTCCCCTGCAGCGGCATCGCCGAACTGGACGTGCGGTTGTTCCGGAGAACCTATCTGCCCTCCTCCGCCGCGGACACGGTGATCGAGGAGAACCATCGACCGGAGGCTCAGCAGCTCGCTTCTCTCCGGCTTCTCGACGCGCGGACGGAGACCGCCACCGTTCTCGGCCTGCTCCTGCTCGGCTTCGACCCGAGCGGCTTCCTCCCGGGCGCCTGCACACAGTTCGTCCGTTACGAAAGCACCGAGGTCGACAGCGCTGTCGTGGACGAGCAGGAAATCAGGGCCAACGTCGTCGACACCCTTGCGCAGCTTCTTGTCCAGGTCCGCGTAGGTCCGGAGGAAGTCCTTGGCGATCGCGAGCTGGGGCACGGGAGCTTTTCCGGGGCAGGGGGCCGGGGAAGCTCTGGGGGAGATCCCGTAGCCGACACCATAGACAACAGGGGCCTTGCGCGCCCGGCCCTTGCGGGACGAAGTACCGCCCGGATGCGGGGGTGGCCGGTTCCGGCCACAGGGGGCAGGAAGGCAGCACACACATTTTGCCCGGCCCCGATTCCCAAGCCATGAAAGCTGTGCGATGATCGCACACATGGCACAAGAGTTGAGTTGGGAGCTGATCGGAGAGCGTATTCGGCTGAGTCGACTCTCCACCGGGTTGTCCCAGGGCGCATTGGCCGACCGCATCGGTTTGGAACGCTCCATGGTCTCCAAGTTGGAGAGTGGGGGCCGCCATGTCGACGCGGTCGAACTCACTCGCATCGCCCGGGAGCTCGACTATCCTCTGACGCATTTTCTGAGTGCTCCCCCTGCGGTGGTCTCCCGCCGCACGGCCGGCGCCGCCGAGATCGACAGGAGCGACGACTCCAAGAGGACTTATCGGACCGAGGCCCAGATCTCGGACTGGTTGCGGGACGTATGCCAGCTCATGGACGACGGGGTACTCCTTCCCCGTCCCCTGTTGCGTTTCCCGGGCGCGGTGCGCGGCAGCGACGAGGCGGCAAGAGCGGCCGGATGGCTGCGCGTACAGTTGGGCCTGGGCACAGAACCACTGGGTTCCATGACGGAGGTGTGCGAGCAGGCCGGACAGTTCACCGCAGTCGTCCCATTGCCGGAAGGCGCGGACGGTGCCTCCCTGGTGGATGACGAGGTCGCCGTGGCGATCGTCAGTGAACGTCTGCAGCCGGGCCGGCAGCGCAGCACCGCCGCGCACGAGCTCGGGCATCTGGTTCTGGGGGACGAGTTCTCCAGCGACCTGGGGGTGCACGCTTCTCGGAAGGAACGGGAGAAAGCCGTGGATGCCTTCGGCGCGGAGTTCCTCCTGCCGAAGGAGAGAGCCCGTCAGGCCGTGGCGCGCAAGGATCAGGACGAGGTGCGTCGCAACCTCGTCGAGCTGTCCGCGAACTACCGGGTGTCCTGGACCTTGGCTGTCCAGCAGGCGGCCCCCGAAGGTGGGAAGAGCGCGGAATTCTGGCAGCAGATGAAGCAGCGCACCCCCACGGTCGCAGAGTTCAGAAATTCTCTGGGTTGGAAGCCTCTGCCCGATCTGTCCACAGTCCGGGTTCCTCCCGGATACGCTTCAGCGGTGATGCGGGCGCTCGATGACGCCCTGATCACCGAAACGCGCGCGGTCGAAATGATGCGAGGACAGGTGACCTCTGACGAATTCGACGAGGAATAGCGGTTTGTCCTCTTCCCGCGCATTGTTGATCGATGCTTCCCCCCTTCTGTACGCCTCACGGATCGACCGGCTCGATGTTCTCGGGAGCCTGCTGCAGGGCTATGAGTGTCTCACCACTCAAGCGGTCCTGGAAGAAGTGGAGCGCAACGACAAGAACGGTGCGGTTCTTCAACGGGTCGAGTCCGCCTCATGGCTGGGTCGGGCGCAGACCGGCTCCTTGGCGTTCCACGGAAGGTTCCTGGAATGGAGTCAGCGGCTGAGCATGACGCCTGACCACAACATCGGTGAGACCACTTTGTGCACCTACGTCGATGTGCACGGAGGAACGGTGTACATGGACGACAAACCCGCTCGCAAAGTCGCGGAGCGCCGTGGACTCACCGTGCGCGGGACAGCAGGGCTGGTGGCTGATGGCTGCTGCGAAGGGACCTGGACGGCGAAGAGCGCTTCCTCATTCATGGACGACCTGGCCGATGTCGGCTCAAGGTTTCCGTTTCCCAGGGGGTGGGTTCGAGGTGTGGGCAGTGAAGCAGGAACTGCTGCCTGCGGTTTCCGGTCCGGGCAAGGTGTGACACCGTGGACGGGCACGTGCCCCACGGGGGCTGCGGGAGACCACTCGGACTTCTGGTAACAGCGGGGGGCTGACACCGGCACCTGGTATGACGGGAGCCAGGAACGACGAGGGCTGCCGATGAACCCCCAGAGCCTGTCCACGAGCGACGTCCGCGACCCCGCCCAGCGCGACCCCGCACAACGCGGACCCGTACGGCGCGGACCCGCACACGTGGAGACCGAGGAACCGGGCGCCGTCCCCCAGGCCGGGCAGCTCGTGACCGTCCGCAACCGGCAGTGGGTGGTGGCGGACGTGCGCGCGAGCAGCATCACCTCCAGCGACACCACCCGGATCACCGGGCGCCCCCAGCACGTCGCTGCAGGCCCCGTTCCGGCCGGGCATCGAGATCGAGGAGTACCAGCTCGAACCGGTGGTGCGTGCCCTGTCGATGCCGCGTACCAACTTGCTGATCGCCGACGACGTGGGCCTGGGCAAGACCATCGAGGCGGGGCCGGCAGAGGGCAAGGGCGGGCCGCTCGCGCGTATCCGTGACCGTCGGTACCGGCCGCCCTCTGCCGACAGTGCTTCTGGTGGCACCAACATCCGCTGTCGGCGCTCATGTGAGCACTACCAACCGGAACGCACCCCCGGAGCGACCCGGCGGGGGCGGACTTCCCGATCCCAGCGCACCACCACACCCAGGCATCACAAAGAACGCGGTGGACGCGCTCGCCCCGTGGCCGGATCCGGCCGGTCAGCCGGTGTGGACCGGGGCGGGGGAGCCCACCGGAAGCCCCCAGGCCACGGCGGTCACAGCGGCGCACTTGATCTGGGGTGCGGCGGGCGGGCCCCAACCGAGCAGCTCTGCCGCCTCGCTCACCGGACACAGGCAGCGCACGTGCACCCGGCCGTTGTCGGGGTCGGGGGCGCGGGCGTCGAGCCGGTCCAGACGGGCGGCCATCCGCAACTGGGCGTAGGGCGCCCGTCCGGGGCGGGCCACCTGCTGATAGCCGAGATAGACCGGGTCGGTGATGGTGACCTGGACTTCCTCGGCGACCTCACGCACCAGCGTGGCCACCCGATCGCCGCCGTCGACCTCCTCGGGGGTGCCCCCGGGCAGGTTCCAGGACCCGATGTGGGTGTCACGCAGCACCACCACACGAGCGAGAGCGTCGAACACATACCCGTACACCTGGGTGACCTCCATCGCGGCAGGCGGGTGAACGGCCTCGTGCCAGGTGTAGGACACCTCGTCCGTGGTGGTCATGGCCCGACGGTACTCCGGCGAGCAACGGCCTCGGCCGAAGGGACACCTCGCATTGTCGCGGGTTCCGAGACGGAGAAGGAGCAACCGCGTCAGGGACGGGAGGCGTTGCAGGAACCTCGGGCGGAGATCCCCGAGCTGAAGGAACGTGAGCATGGGCCCGTCCTGCCGTGCGTGAAGAAGGCCCGGTACACGCGCCGGGCGGGCCGACGAGGCCGGTCCGGCCCGCCTCGCAGAACTTGCCGCATACGGTTGTAACAATTATGGTTACAACCAGAGCCGGGGCGAAGGAGGTGGATTCCGACGTGAGTGCCAACAGCAGACTGACCATCGCGGCGCACGCCCTGACATGGATCGGGCTGTATCAGCGGCGTGGCCACGAGGTCGCCACCTCCGAGCAGATCGCGACGAGCGTCAACACCAACCCGGTGGTGATCCGTCGCCTGTTGGCCAAACTGAGCAAGGCCGGCCTGGCCGATTCACGGCGGGGGGCGGGAGCGGGCTGGATGCTCGCGCGGGACCTGGCGACGATCACCCTGCTCGACGTCTACCAGGCGATCGAACCGGGGCCGGTCTTCGCCCTGCACCGCGCGACACCGGACCCCGAGTGCGTGGTGGGCCACGGCATCGGTCCGGCGATGGCCGCCGTGTACGACGACGTGGAGGCCGCCCTGCGCAGGGAACTGGGCAAGACCACGCTGGAGGACGTGCTGCGGGACATCTTGAAGGCCGCCTGACCTCGGACCGTCGACTTCCCTGATCGGGGGTCGCTTTCTGCGCTCAGCGGTGTAACAAAAATGGTTACATCAAGGAATCGGAGAGTCTCATGGGACAGCTGGACGGCAAGACCGCGGCACGCTGTGCGAAGGCGGGGCGCTCATGCAGCTCGGCAGGCCGCTGAGCGGAAAGCACTTCCCGATCCAGGGCTGAGGCCCGACCGGCACACCTCATACGATCGAAAGGACAAGGACGATGGCAACAGGTACTCAGACCTCGCGGGCCGTGGCGGAGAAGTTCGTGGAGCGCCTCGGCAGGCAGGACCCCGACGGCATCCAGGAACTGTTCGCCGAGGAGATCGACTGGCACGTCCCCGGCAGTGACGCGCTGTCCTGGACCGGGCGCCGTACCCGCCGGGAGGAGGTCGCGCCGTACTTCACCACGATGTGGCCGCACTTCGCGCCCGGCAGGAGCAAGGTCGTACTGGAGCGCGTCATCGTCGACGGTGGTGACGTTGTACTGCTGGTGGTCTGGACGCACACCGTCGTGGCCACCGGGAAGGAATTCACCACACCGGCGGCCATGCACCTGATGGTCGAGGACAACCGGATCGTCCGCATGCACCTGTACGAGGACACGCTGATGGTCGAGAAGGCGTTCAACGCCGGCTGAGTGGAGAGCGCTCATCTGCCCTATGGCCCGGGGCACATGGCGGCCAGGACCTCCATGGCGGTGCCGGTCTCCTCCAGGTCGTAGGTGCCCAGGGCGGTGGAGTAGTTGAGCTTGCGCGAACCCGAGCCGGATGTCACCGCTCTTGTTGTCGATCGGCTTGCGGTCGCCCTCTTCCAGGGGCCACTCATCGACGAGCTGTTCAGGGGCCAGTCCTGGCGCATGAGGGGGTACTCCGCGATCGTGTGCGATCAGTCGGCAGCGCACAGGGTCGCGGACAGGGTTCGGGTCGCCGGCGGGTTCGTCGTCGTGCACCTACGTTGCGCTGCACGGAGGAACTCTGGTCCTGGACGACGAAGGCGCACGTAAGACAGCCCGCAGCTACGGCCTCCACGTCCAAGGCACTCTGGGGCTGATCGCTGACGCTTGCAAGAACGGGGACATCACCGTTTCGGGTGCGTCGACGCTGGTGGATGATCTGCACGCTTCGGGGATGCGTCTTCCTTTTCCCCAAGGGGGCTTCGAGACCTGGGCACAGGAGAAGCAGCTGTTGGTGTGAGCAACCCGTACAGGACCGGGGCCCAGTTCGCACAGGGGCTTCGGGGAGCGCGCCGGCTCATGGAGCTGGGGTTGCCCCTGCCTCGGCTGCTGCCGCGTCCCGCTCAGTCGGTGACGGTCCATGTGTCGGCGGGGCACACAGGGCGATCGCGCACGATGGTGCGTCCGTCCTCGGCGTAGGCCACGATGTGGAGGTCCTCTCGGCAGGGTGGGTCTTTCAGCTCGGACAGGGGCCATATGTGCCACGGCGGGTCCGGATCCGACCAATTCGTCCGGAGCGAGGTATTGTCCCCGGGGTCGACAGCCAGGCGCTTGAACGCCTTCGGTGATGACTCCTCGAGCGACTGTTGCGGGTTCTCCCGCAGTAAGAACACCACCGGAACCTCGAGTCCGTTCTCCGCCACCACGTCGTCGTCGTATCGGCTGCATCCGGTCAGCGCGAGCGCGCACACGAGTACTGCGATCGCGGTTCTCGGGCTCCGGTGGCTGCCCATGTTCACCTGGTCCGTGCTTGGGAGATGTGGAAGATGCCCGGACCATAGAACGCATCCATGACGCGGTAAAGAGGGTTGCTGACAACGGACACGAAGCCTGCGGCGACCGCTGGAACCGGGCACGCAGGCTTCCCCTGCCGAGTTTCACCCCCGGCGAGCAGCGGCCCTCCTGAAGACCGGAGTGGGCCGATAATCTCGGGCCATGGCGCACCTGGACGACTTCGTCGAGTGCTTCAAGCCGGGGGGAGGACCGGGGCAAGCGGGTCGAGACTGAGAGGTTCAAGGCGTTCACCCTCGAATAGCTCCTGGCTCGTGACAGGTGAACCCGGACATCACCTGGATGCGGGAGCCCGGGATCGAGGATGCAGGCCCACCGACCCCGCCCGAGGTCATCGCCGCTGAGGTCGTGGAAGATCCGCAGGCCGGGCCGGCCGAGTCCAGTGCGATCGCCGAGTCGCTCGGTGGGGCGGAGGACCGAAATGCGTCCCGAGTAGAGCGGACGGACGAGTCGGGGGAAGCTTGCCCAGGGCGCCCGGTCACTGCCAGAGCAGGCAGTGGCCGGGCACCGTCGTGTCTGCTCAGCGGTTGAAAGCGGAGGCGAGGAAGCCGGTCCACTCGGAGGCGGGGAAGGGGAGGTGGCCGGCGTCGGGGTGCTTGGAGTCACGGATGGCGGCGCCGTAGGGGAGAGAGCCGATCTCGACGCAGTCCTGACCGTGCCCGCTGTAGCTGCTCTTGCTGAAGGTCACGGGCTGAGCAACCTCGACGCAGTCCTGTCCGCGCCCGCTGTAACTGCTCTTGCGGAAACCAATCTGGCTGCTCATGTTTGTTTCTCCAGTGATTGTGCGATATTGCGGATGAAGTTGATGGATAGAGAGCTGGACAGCGCTACCCCCTGGACATTGCTGAAGATCATGTTGTAGGAATCCAGCTCCTCTGCGTCTTCCAACATGAGCCCGGTGGTTGCGTTCTCCACGTACACGATCGGGGCGTCCTTCGGCTCGGGAAAGTCCAGGACGGTGAACGCGCCTTCCATGCCCAAGTGCTCGCCTGCACCATAAGGGAGTACCTGCACGTCGATGTTGTGCCGCATGGCCAGATTGCTGAGATGCTCAAGCTGCTCTCGCATGACCTCCGGCCCACCGATCAGTCTGTGGAGTGCACCTTCATCGATCACTGCCGTCATGCGTGGAGGATGCACGCGGTTGAGGATCTGCTGACGACTCATGCGGGCCTCTACGGGGCGTTCGATGTCCTCGTCGGGTGTGGCTCGCCCTCCGCGGAAGATGGCTGTAGCGTAGCTCGGTGTTTGGAAGAGCCCCGGGATGAGCTGCGGTTGGAAGGTCTGGATCGCCGAAGCCTCAGCCTCCCAGTCGGGCAAGGCATGTTCGCCGAACACATCCTTGTATTTGGACCACCACCCGCGCTCCTTGGCTTCCCGCGCCAGCTCGTGCATGCCCTCCCGAGTCTCGGCGTCCACGCCGTAGAAGTTGGCCAAAGCGTTGAGGTCGCTGAGCCGGAGCCGACGGGCTTCGGCGGTTTCCATGCGCCCCAAGGTTGACCGGGGTACTCCGGCCCCTTTGGCTGCAGCGTCCAGAGTCAGGCCCGCCTGGTCTCGTAGACCACGCAGGACATGGCCCAGGCGGCGGCGTCGGATATTCGGGCTTTTCTGGGGAGGATGCATGCAGGCGGATCCAATTCGGTCATAACGGGAAGCTTATTGGAATCGCTTGACTCTTGGGAATCTCATTCTAGGATGAGAATCAGTCGGAGGCTCACCGAGGGTCTCCGGTCTGAACGCTACTCCCAGCCCGTTCCGCGCGTCACGTCAACCGTGAATCTCTCCAACGGGCACCCCGCCATCACCTCTGTCCGTGCATTGCTATGCCGAGGAGTGTGTCCGTTCATGTCCGCATTCGTGTCCGAGCTCGCTCGCAGCGAGGTCACCGTTCCGCTGTCCAGCTTCATCCGTCCGCACCACGCCCACTACTTCTCCGGGCGCCGTGACCGCCCGCACTACCGGCACCGCCAGTACAGCTTCCCCGGGATCCCGACGCTCCTGCCGCTGGTGCGGGCGTTCCTGGACACCTGCGCGGTGACCTACTCCGCCGACTACCGCTACCTCTTCACGCTGTTGGGCAGCGAGCTGGCCTCCAACGCGATCCAGCACAGCCGCTCCAGCCGCCCGGGCGGCAGCTTCACGCTCCAGGTCCGCCGTTCCACGCGGGGCTTGCATCTGACCTGCGCCGATCGGGGCAGCCTCACCCAGCGCCGGTGGGGCCGGCTGGAACCCGAGCCCGGGGGCACGCGCGTGGGGTGTGAGTCGGGGCGCGGGCTGGCGCTGGTCGACACCCTGGCGACCTCGTGGGGCGACAACGCCCACCCGGAGTTGCGCAAGGTCTGGTTCTTCCTGGACCACGACCTCGACGAGAACCCGTGGAGCCAGGTGTAGGGCAACCGCACGGGCTCCACACATGAAAGAGGGCTCAGAAGACGCGCCAACGTCTCCTGAGCCCCACACAAACCCTGAATCCCAAGCCAGACCAAAGACATAGAAAGCAGGATCGGCCATGCATCCTACCCCTCAGCCCCGCACCGCGCAGTCGGCCCACACCACGCCCCCTCCCGCGCAGCCCGGCGACCTCCCCGGCACCTCGTGTCCCACGTGCGCGCACAGCACCTGCCGCACCCACCGGGCCCAGTCCCTGCCCCGGCTCGGCGGGCACCGCGCCGAGTTCTCCACCGAGCACCACAACGCCGCCGTGCTCCAAGCCCGCCACCGGGGGCTGATCATCTTCTACGGGGAAGCCACCCAGTCCTACTGGGTCGCCTCCGCTGCCGGCCTGACCGAGGCCCGCACCTGGGACGAGCTTCTCGCTCTCCTCTGGGCCCTGAGCCCGCGCACCCAACCTCCGGTCTGAGACGAGCTCCGGGCTGTCCGGCCTCGGCCGGACAGCCCGGCTGAGAGGTGTCCCCACCCGGAGGGCGTCACCGCGACTCGGCCCGCCTCGTGGATCCCTCCGCAAGGGCGCGTACCTCTTCGGCGACGGTCGCCCACACCGGTGCGGGGATGTCGTGGCCGACGCCGGGAAGGGCGACCAGACGCGCACCGGGAACACGTGAGGCGATCGCGGCGGCCGCGCGCGGCTTGAGCAGCGGGTCGTCCTGGCCGTGCAGCACCAGCGTGGGCGCCGTGATCGCGCTGATCGCCGGGCCGTGCCACTGGGCGCCGATCTGGCGGCTCTGCGCGCGGGTGTCGCGGGTGCCGGAGTCGGCGAGGTGTTCGGCCTGCGCGCGTGCCTGCTGTTCGTCGAAGGGCTGTGCGGGCGAGGCACAGAACCGGGAGATGGCCAGACTCGCCTGGATGGTGCCTTCCCTGGTGTCGGGGTGCTTCATCCGGCTGAGCCGGGCGAGCGCCGGGAGGTGGATGTAGCGCAGGGTACGCAGCCCTGCCGCGTCCCCGGGGACCGCCGACATCGAGGTCAGGGTCCGCACACGGTCGGGGTGGCGCACCGCGACACGTTGTGCCACGGCGCCGCCGAGCGACATGCCGAACAGGTGCGCGGACTTCCACCCGAGTGCGTCCAGGACGGCGACGGCGTCGTCGGCCATGTCCTCGGCCGTGTACGCCTCGCCGCGTCTGCCCAACAGGGCGGTCACGGGCAGACGGGTGCTCGTCGGGGGCAGGTGCGTCGACTCGCCGGCGTCGCGCTGGTCGTAGCGGGCCACCGCGAAGCCGTGCTCGGACAGGGTCCGGCACAGACCGTCCGGCCACCACGCCCTGTTGACCCCGAGTCCCATGAACAGCAGGAGCGGCTCACCGTCACCCGTGCCGGCCCAGGTGTCGAAGGCCAGTCGAACGTTTCCGTTGCGTGCCCAACGGGTGGGGGTCCACAGCTGTGGGTCCATGGTTCCGCCTTTCAAGATACTGCGATCGGTGTTCGCAATATTAGGGTAGAGGAAGAGCCGCAACAGGGGAAGACAGGGGAGCCGGTGGCAGAGGAACCGACAGCCGTGTGGAGCCGCCCCGAACGAGGAGAACGCGGACCCGCACCGGGGCGCAGCCGAAGCCAGATCACCGCCGCCGCGATCGAACTGGCCGACGAGGGCGGCCTCGCGGCGGTGTCCATGCGGCAGGTGGCCAAGCGGTTGGGTACCGGCCCGGCCTCGCTCTACCGCTACGTCACCACCCGGGACGAGCTCCTCGCCCTCATGGCCGACGCCACCGCAGGGGAGATCGACCTCGGCGACCCGCTCAGCGGGGACCCCGTCGAGGACCTGCTCACGCTCGCGAAGCGCGCGAAACAGGTTCACCTGCGCCACCCGTGGCTGCTCGACCTGCCCACCGAGCCCACGGTGGGACCCCGGGGCATGGACTACCTCGAGCAGGCGCTGCGCGCGCTGGCGCCCGCCCCGCTGTCCCCACCGGCCCGGCTGGAGACCATCGGACTGCTCAACGGGCTGGTGACCCTGTTCGCCCGCACCGAGCTACGACGACGGAGTTCGCCCGCCGACCCACAGCTCGCGCACACCTCCTACCTGGCCACCGCCGCGACCGAGGAACACCACCCGTTCATCACGGCCGCTCTGGCGGGCAGCCCCGGCGCCGAAACGGAACAGGACACCCACACCTTGTTCGAACGGATGGTGCGCCGCGTGCTCGCCGGACTCATCGAGATCCCCTAGCGCGGGGGCCGGGAGCGCTCAAGGGAGCGTCCACTTGTGGAGCATGCTGCCCTCCCCGGCCGCGAAGACGCCGCCGCCATCGGCGGTGAAGACCACCGATCCGACCTCTCCCTCGTGCCCGGTCAGGGTGGACCGTCTCCCGCGTTGTCCACAGGCCGAGGTTCACACCTGTGCGAGCTGAGAGCTTGCGATCATCCTTGAGCCATGGATGTGCCGGCAGTCCCCTCCCCTCCCGTCCGGGGCGACCACCCCGATACCCCTTTCCTCAACGCCCTGGCGATCGCCGACGAGCAGCACGGGGTGATCAGCGGACACCAGGCCAGGTACGCAGGGCTCAGCCACAGCGACCTTCGCGGTCTCAAGCGCAACGGCACCCTGGGCCACCCCTACACCGGGGTCTACTCCGTGCGTTCACTCGTGGACCGCTCCGACACCGACGGTTTCCTTCGCACGTCGGTCATGGCCGCACAGTTGGCGTTGGGGCCGCGTTCTTTCGCGGGGGCGGAGACGGCTGCACACCTCTGGGGCATGCAGGGGCTGCCGCGCTGGGACGGGCACACGGTGCACATGGTCGTTCCCGGTCCCGGAACGAAGCGGCACCGCCCCCACATCACGTTGCACACTTGGGAGATCGCCCCGGGAGAGACCACCACGCTCGACGGCCTCCTGCGGGTGACCACGCCCGGGCGGAGCCTGTGCGACACCCTTCTGGGGGTGGACCGGGAGACCGCCGTGTGCCTCATGGACTCAGCGCTCAACCAGGCCCTCGTCCGCGAGGAAGACCTCGAGGCTCTGGCCCTGGCCAACCGGAACCGCAAGGGGTGCGTACGCACATACCCTTGGTGGTTCCTGGCGGACGGTCGGGCCGAGAGCCCGTTGGAGACCAGGGTGCGTTTGGCCTGTACGGACGCGGGGTTCCCACCCACCGGCCTCCAGCATCGCTTCGTGGACGGTTCCGGTCGGCTCATCGCTGTGGCCGACCTGTGGTGGGAGGATCTGCGGCTCCTCGGTGAAGCGGACGGTCTCGGACCGCACAGCCGACCTGAGATGCTGGCCAGGGACCGCACACGCCAGAACGCCCTTCAGTTGCACTACCCGGAGGTGCGCATCGTCCGGTTCACCTGGCAGGACCTGGCTCGGCCCGCCTACATCACCTCGGTCCTGGCACGGGCCGCCGGGCGAGGTTGTTAGTGCTAGTACAGGCACCAGAAAACGTTTTCAGTGCCCACAAGAGCACTAACAACCTGAAGCCGGCGCGGCCGCCACATCGCGCCGGCCGCGCCCCTACAGCCTCAGTACGTGATGGCGCCGGTGGAGGCGGAACGCACCAGCTTCGTGTACTTGCCGAGCACACCCTCCGGGAACTCGTTGGGCAGAGGCTCCCAACCGTCCCGCCGTGCCTCGAGCTCCTCCGCGTCGACGTGGAGATCGATGGTGCGCCCACCGATGTCGACACTGATGCCGTCCCCGTCGCGGACGAACGCGATGGCTCCGCCGTCGACCGCCTCCGGGGCGAGGTGGCCCACGCACAGGCCCGTCGTGCCGCCGGAGAAGCGCCCGTCGGTCAGCAACAGCACGTCCTGGCCCAGGCCCGCGCCCTTGATCGCCGCGGTGATGGCCAGCATCTCCCGCATGCCGGGGCCGCCCTTGGGCCCCTCGTAGCGGATCACCACGACATCGCCCTTGTGGATCTCTCCGGCGCTGAGCGCGTCCAACGCCGCCTGCTCGCGTTCGAACACACGCGCCGGGCCCGTGAAGACCTCGGTGTCGAAACCGGCGCTCTTGACCACAGCGCCCTCCGGTGCGAGCGAGCCCCGCAGGACGGTGAGGCCGCCGGTGGGGTGGAGAGGGTCGTCGAGGCCGCGCAGGACGGTGCCGTCGATGGGGTCCGGCTCCAGTTCCTGGAGGTTCTCCGCGACCGTCCGGCCCGTGACGGTGAGGGCGTCACCGTGCAGGAGCCCCGCGTCCAGGAGCGCCTTCATCAACACGGGCACGCCGCCCACCTGGTCGACGTCCTTCATCACGTGCTTGCCGAACGGCTTGAGGTCGCCGATGTGCGGCACACGGTCACCGATGCGGTTGAAGTCGTCGAGCTCGAGGTCGACCTTGGCCTCGTGGGCGATGGCGAGCAGGTGCAGGACGGCGTTGGTGGAACCGCCCAGCGCCATGACCACGGTGATGGCGTTCTCGAACGCCTTCCTCGTCATGATGTCGCGCGCGGAGATGCCCTGCTCGAGCATGTTGACCACCGCCTCGCCGGACCGGTGCGCGTCGTGGTCACGGCGCCGGTCGGCGGAGGGGGGCGAGGTCGAACCGGGAAGGCTCATCCCCATCGCCTCGGAGATCGAGGCCATCGTGTTGGCGGTGAACATGCCACCGCAGGCACCCTCACCGGGGCAGATGGCACGTTCGACCCGGTCGAGGTCGGCCTCGCTCATCCTTCCGGACTTGCAGGCACCCACACCCTCGAAGGCGTCGATGAGGGTCACGTCCTTCTCCGTGCCGTCGGACAGCTTCACCCACCCGGGCGCGATGGTGCCCGCGTACATGAAGACGGAGGCCAGGTCCAGGCGTGCGGCCGCCATGAGCATGCCCGGCAGCGACTTGTCGCAGCCCGCGAGCAGGACCGAACCGTCCAGTCGCTCGGCCTGCATGACCGTCTCGACGGAGTCGGCGATCACCTCACGCGAGACCAGGGAGAAGTGCATGCCCTTGTGGCCCATGGAGATGCCGTCGGAGACGGAGATCGTGCCGAACTCCAGGGGGTAACCGCCACCGGCGTGCACGCCGCTCTTCGACGCGCGGGCCAGACGGTCCAGGGAGAGGTTGCAGGGGGTGATCTCGTTCCACGAACTGGCCACACCGATGATCGGTTTGTCCCAGTCGCCGTCGCCCATACCGACGGCGCGGAGCATGCCGCGGGCGGGGGCGGCCTCGACACCGTCGGTGACGGTGCGGCTGCGCGGTTTCGGATCGATGGCCATAGCGGTACCTCGCATGGGGTCGTCGGCGAACTGATGCATGGTTCTCCTGCCCGGGCAGGACCCGGTTCCGTCCGGAACCGGGTGTCGGGCGGGAGCGGGCGCTGGTCGGCGTGCGGCTGGGAGAACACGGCCGGGCGTCGCACACCCAGCCTGCCAGCGGACCCGGCGTGCCTCGTGCTCGGACTCTCCCATGCCTCGTGAGGGCAACACCAACTGCGCACGGGTCTGCAAAGGGCGCCAGTCAGCGTTGCCGGCCCCGGTACCCCTGTGGCGCGTGGGCGCGGGCGGCGTCGACGGCCTTCGCGACGGGGCCGCGCCACACCGGGCCGTGGCCGGGCACGACGGTGTCGGCGCCGAGTCCGCGCAGCGCGTCGAGGGCGGCAAGGCTCGCGCGGGTGTCGTGGGTGAAGAACGCCGGCAGGAGCTGGGGGCCGCTGTGGCCGCTGAGCGGGTGTGCGGTGATGAGGGCGTCGCCGGTGAGGACGGTGCCCGCGTCGGCGAGTTCGTAGGCGGTGTGGCCCGAGGTGTGGCCGGGGCAGGGGACCGGGCTCGGCCGTCCGGGCAGGTCCAGGGGCCCAGGCCCGGGGAAGGGCACCGCTTCGGGGATGCGGACGTGGGTGCGGGCCCCGGCGCGGGCGACGGTGAGCGCCCACCGGGCGAAGCGGGGGCGCCAGCTGCGGGAGACCACGTCCCAGGTGCTCGCCTGCTCGTGTTTCTCGCCGCGCAGCAGCGCAACCTCGTCCGGATGCGCGTACACGGGGGCGGGGTGGCGGCGCAGGAGTTCTGGCAGGGCGCCGATGTGGTCGACGTGGGCGTGGGTGATGAGAACACCGCGGAGGTCCTCGATCCGGTGCCCGAGCTGTTCGACCGAGGCCAGGAGGAGACCGAGGTCGCGGGGGTAGCCGGCGTCCACGAGAGTGAGGTCGCGGCCCTCGCGCAGGAGGATCCAGTTCACCGCCGTCCCCCGGACGAGGAAGACGTCATCGGTGATTCGGTGTATCCGGTCCATCGGGCCTCCGAGCGCAACAGGGGTTCTGGGTCTCCGGCAGGCTTCCCGCCGCTGCCTGCTTGTGAACCGGTACGGGCGTGCGTGGTTTTTCTCCGCGGCTGCGGCCCGGGTCAGGTGCTGTCCTCGGCTCCTCGACGTGCGCCTTGCGGGGGCAGTCCCGCCACCATCGGCGTATCCACTCCGACCACGCCGACCCTCGAGGCGCCGCCGGGCGAACCCAACGGGCCCGTGCGGCCGGGCAGGGGTTGGGTGAAGAACTCCTCGTTGTCGGCCAGGTAGGCCCCGAACTCCGTGGGCAGGTCGTCCTCGTAGTAGATGGCCTCGACCGGGCACACCGGTTCGCAGGCGCCGCAGTCGATGCATTCCTCGGGTTGGATGTAGAGCATCCGGTCGCCTTCGTAGATGCAGTCGACCGGACACTCGTCCACACAAGAGCGGTCCAACACGTCCACACACGGTTGGGCGATCACGTAGGTCATCTCCCGAATTCTATGTCCCTCGGCTTTTCACGGCTTTTCTCGGAAGTAAAAGGAGGGCATTCGGTCGGGGAAATGCCGTGGCTGTGATCGGTCCGTGCGGCCCGGGCGGGGCCCGGGCCGCTGACCACGCTCTACCAGTCGCCGTCGCGCACGTACGGGCGCGACCACAGCGCCACGTGCAGGGTCACCGCCTTGAACCAGGCCTGGTGCATCGCCTCCACCTGCTCGGCGCCGTGCCCCTTCTGGGCCAGGAAGCCCCGCATGGTGGCGGTGATGGGATAGATGAAGGCGATGATGTAGCGCAGCGGGATGTTGTCGACCGAGTCCGCGTCGTCGGTAGTGTTCTTCTTCTCGTGGGTGTGGCGCTGGGCGATCTCTTCCTGGTAATCCAACCAAGGCTGGTCGTAGGGGCGCCGGCACGTGTCGAGGATCCACTGGCCGAACCGCGGCCGCACCCGGTCCAGGTACCCCTGGACCGGTTCCCCGCCGGGCGTGGAGAAGTAGGCCACCAGATGGGGATGGTCGGCGACGAACCCGTACCAGACGTCGAGCACGTCATCGACCTGGTCCTCGAGCACGTCCCCCGCCAGCCGTAGCGCCTGTTCGTCCTCGCCGGTGAACATCACGGTGGCCTTGAGCCGGTCCAGCTCTTGCGTGTGGACCGGTGACGCGGCTGTGTCGTTGCCGGCGTAGGTGTAACCGGGGATGGATTCGCTCATTGCTCTGCCCCTCCGTGCGTGTGAACTCCCCCTGGAAGGGCCAGAGTAGAAGCGGCCCGAACCCGTACGGAGGACAAACACCCGCCGAGGTGGTCCCGGTCTGCACCTGCCCGGACACCGGGGGCATGTGGACGGGGCACAACGTCGAAGAGGGCGCGTTCGGCCTCTACCGGTGGCTTGCCGCGCAACCGTGGTTTCCCACCCAGGCCCTCCAACTGAGCGACGGACAGTTCACGGCCGCGTTCGTCATCGTGACCGTGGCCGTGGGGGTCCTCGCCGTGGTTTCGGTGTTCCTGCCGCCTCGGTGGAGCACCGAGGCCCTCTCGGCGGTCTTCTACGCGCTGATCGTCAACGCCGCCGGCCACGTCATGGTCAGCTTCGTGACGTGGAGTCCCATGCCGAGGGTGGCCACGAGCGTGCTCGTGCTGCTGCCGGTGAGCATCGTCGTGCTCCGGCGCCTGCCCGCCACACGGTGGACGACGGTATCGGTGGTCGGGACCGTGCTCCTCGCACTCATCCTTCTGTTCGGCGCTCTCTTGTCGGCTCAATACCTGCCCCTGTGAGGCCCGAGCCGACCGTAGGGACGGGTGGAGAACACGGGGCGGATGGTGTCCGCCCCGTGCCCGACAACCGGTGGTGGGAGAGCGCGCTCTGGAAGATGAGGGCCTTGTCGGCGTTGCTGATTCTCCGGTTGATTCATGAGGATTCTGTATCGCATGATTCAGAAATTGACTTCTGTTGTATATGTCCGATCCGTGTGCTGTTTCCCCCGCGGTTCCGGGATGCGCAGTTCGCCGTATGTACAGGGACCGGTGCGGACGAGGCCGCCTGCGCCACTGGTGGACAGCGGCGGGCAACGGGCAGGCAGCGCGCGGGCACGGAAAGCACGCCCCCGGATTTGTGGGTTCGCCGACTGCTCTGGCAGATTGACCGGGTGCGCGTGTGCATGCTGGGCCCCCTCCAGATCCGGGACGAGAAGGGCGATGCCCTACCGCTCGGAGGACGGCGCATGTCCGTTCTCCTGGCACGGCTGGCCCTGTCCCCGGGCCGGGCGGTGTCCGTGGACACGCTCATCGACGACCTGTGGGACAGCGCTCCCCCCGAGGGCGGCGCGGACACTCTGCGCCGCCTCGCCTCACGCGCCCGGACCCGGCTGGGCGAACACGGCCTGAGGATCGGCCCCCATGCCCAACGCGGCGGCTACCTCCTGGACCTGCCGGCCGAAGAGGTCGACGCCTTGCACTTCGAACACCTCGTCGCCGACGGCGCCCGGCTGCTCAGGGCGCACGCCCCCGACCGCGCGGAAGGGCTGCTGAACGAGGCGTTGGCGCTGTGGCGGGGAGCCCCCCTGAGCGGTGTGGAGGCCGAGTTCGCCCGCAGAGAAGTACCGCGCCTGGAAGAGCTCAGGACCGCGGCCGCCGAGGACCGCGCCGACGCCGTCTCGCGCACGGGCGATCCCACCGGGACCATTCCCGAACTCCGCGCCCTGTGCTCGGCCCATCCCACCCGGGAACGCTGCCACGGTCTGCTCATGCGGGTCCTGCACGAGAGCGGGCAGAGCAGCGCGGCCCTGACCGTTCACGAGGACCTACGGCGCACCCTGGCCGAGGAGCTGGGCGCCGACCCGGCCCCGTGGATCGGTGAACTCCACGGTCAGATCCTGCGTGATCACGCCCCGGCACGGACCTCGGAGTGGACCAACCCCTACCTGACCCGCTTCTTCGGGCGGGCCGAGGAACTCGCCGCCATCGGCACGCTCATGGAACGCACCCGCCTGGTGACCCTGCTCGGCCCAGGAGGGGTGGGCAAGACCCGGCTGGCCGCCGAGTACACCGCCCGAGCCGCTGCGCACCTGCGAGTGCGCTTCGCCGAGTTGGGGCCCCTGCGTGGGGACGACAGCCTGATCGAGGCCGTCGCCGCCATGCTGGGCACGGGCGAGGCCCTCCTGGCGCCCCCCGGCCACGACAGGTTCACCCGGTTGGTCTCGGCCCTGTCGGCCGCCCCCACCCTGCTGGTCCTGGACAACTGCGAACACCTGGCCGACGAGGCCGCCGCCCTCGTGCACCGTCTGCTCACCCGATGCCCGGATCTGCAGATCCTGACCACCAGCCGCGAGCCCCTGGCGACCGACGGCGAGGCCCTGCTCCGTGTCGAGCCCCTGCACGTGCCCGAGGAAGACGGAGGAGAGGCCGTGGCGATGTTCACCGAACTGGCCTCCCTGGCCCGGCCCGGGTTCACCGTCGGTGCCGACAACGCCTCCGTGGTGATCGAGATCTGCCGCCGGCTGGACGGGCTCCCCCTGGGCATCGAACTGGCCGCCGCGCGCACCCGCTCGATGACGGTGCAGCAGATCGCCCACCACCTCGACGAACGCTTCCGGCTCCTGTCGGGCACACGGCGCGCCGCCAACGCCCGCCACCGGACCCTGCGAGCCGTCCTGGACTGGACCTGGGACCTGTTGACCGACCAGGAGCGGCTGATGGCGCGCCGTCTGTCGGTGTTGCCGGGCGGTGCCACCGTCGACACCGCCCGGGCCGTGTGCGCCGCGGAGAGCGTGTCCGGGGACGAGGTGCCGTACCTGCTGTCCTCCCTCACCGACAAGTCCCTGCTCTCGGTCACCGAACCGCGCCCGGGGGAGCCGCGGTACCGCCTGTTGGAGACCGCACGGGTCTACCTGGCCGAACGCCTGCGTGATGCCGGTGAGGAGACACGTACGCGGAACGCGGCCGCCGACCACGCCGCCGCCCTGGCCGAGGACGCCGCCGAGATGCTGCTCGGCCGCGACCAACCGCGCGGGTTGGAGATCCTCGACAGCGAGCACGACAACCTCCTGGAAAGCCTGCGCCACGCCTGTGGTGACGGGGATCCGGACCGGGCGGTGCGGATCACCGCGGCCTCGAGCTGGTACTGGATCATCCGGGGCCGCTACGAGGAGGCCGGACGCTGGTACGAGGAACTCGACCGTCACCAGGGGGTCCACGGACCGACCACCCGGATGCTCGCGGACGCGGTGCGTTCGATCCTGCCCCGGCCCGAGACCGCCGGCCCCTCGCAAGCCGGCACCCGCACCGGGCCGGCGGTCCCCGACGCCGCCGCGCTGGCGGCGCACCCACCGTTGGCGATGATCACCCCCAAGCACCGTCTGCTGCAGGACGACCACGAGGGGGTGCGGGCCGACGCCGAGACCGCCCTGGCCCACCCTCATCCCTGGGTGCGGGCCGCGGGCCGGGCCACCTCCGCGCTGGCCGTCGAGGCCGCCGGGGACGCGGCCGGGGCCGAGCGCGACATCCAGGTCGCGGCGGAGGCCTTCTGGGAACTGGGGGACGCGTGGACGAGCGCGCAGCTGATCGCCGCCTCAGCGGGGTTCCGTTCCGCGCGCGGCGACGTGGACGGTGCGGTCGCCGACCTCAGGAGAGCCCTGGAACTGAAGCGTTCGTTGGGCGCCTCCGAGCACTTCACCCTCATCCTGATCCGGTTGGGCGACGAGCTCGCCCGGGCCGGGAACACCACCGAGGCCGAGGAAACCTTCCGCGAGGTCCTGGACACCACGGAGGCCCCCACCGTCGAACACCGCATCCTGTGTCTGGTCGGCCTGGCGGACCTGGCGCTGCTCCGAGAACAGCCCGGGGCCGCACGCGAGCTGCTCACGCGGGCCCGGAACCTGATGTCGGGCCCCCTGGCCGACCCGGACTACCTACGAGTGGTGCTGCTGCGCCAGGAGGGAATGCTCGCCCTGGCCGAGAACGAGACGGAGCGGGCCCGAGAGAGGGCGCTCCGAGCGTGGGAGTCCGCCCGCCTGCTCGGGGTGCCCGACGTCCGCGCGCAAACGGCCGAACTGGTGGCCGGCGCCCTGGGGCAGGCGGAGGACCCGGCGGGTGCGGCACGCGCGCTCGGTACCGCCACCCGCCTGCGGGGACGGCGCGACCACGGCAATCCCAGGGTGCGTTCGCTGGTGCGTGAACTGGCCGGGAAGATGGGTGAGGAAGGGTTCGCACGCGCCTACGCCGAGGGCGCCTCAGGTGCCGTGCCGCTCCCCAAGTAGGCCAGCACCGCTTGGACACGGCGATGCCCGCTGCCTTCCTGGGTGAGCCCGAGCTTGGTGAAGACCGAACCGATGTGTTTGCCCACCGCGGGTGTGGACAGCCCGAGCAACTCGCGGATGCGCGTGTTGCCGTGGCCTTCGGCCATGAGCCCGAGCACCTGGAGCTCCCTGGGGGTCAGCGACCCCAACGGGTCCCCGCTACTGGGGCCGCGCATCAGGTGGGAGACCACCTCCGGGTCCAGCGCAACCCCGCCACGGGTGACCCGCTCGAGCGCCTCCGCGAACTCGGCGACGTCACCGACCCGGTCCTTGAGGAGATAGCCGACGGCCCGGCTGTCGGAGAGCAGTTCGGCGGCGTAACCCTCCTCGACATGGGCCGACAACACCAGTACCGGAAAGCCCGGGCTCTGTTGGCGGAGCCGGATCGCGGCCTCCAACCCCTCGCGGCGGAAATCGGGCGGCAGACGGATGTCGAGGACGGCCGCATCGGGCCGGTGCTCGTCGAAGAGCGCCCAGAACTCCGCGATGTCCCGGGCAGCTCCGACGACGTCGAACCCCTCCGTCTCCAGAAGCAGGACGAGTCCTTGGCGCAGGAGCGCGTCGTCCTCGGCGATCAGAACGCGCACGGCAGTTTCACCTCTATCGTGGTCGGCCCGCCCGGCGGGCTGATGATCCGGGTCCGTCCCTCGAAAGCCGCCACCCGCTGACGGATTCCGGACAGCCCGCTTCCCTGTTGTTCATCGGCGCCGCCCCGCCCGTCGTCGGTGACCTCGATGCCGATCTCACCGTCGTGCTCACCGACCACCACGTGCGCGCGGGAGGCCCCGGAGTGTTTGGTGATGTTGGTCAGCGCCTCGGTGACCACGAAGTAGGCGGCCGTCTCCACCGCTGCGGGCAGCCGGGACAGCTCCGACACGTCCACCGAGCAGTCCACGGTCGAGCGCGAGGCCAGGGAGGACAACGCCGTGGCCAAGCCCTGGTCGGCCAGGATGGGCGGATAGATACTGCGCACGACACCGCGCAGCTCACCGAGCGCCTCTTCGGCGGCGCCCTTGGCGACCGCGACGAGTTCCCGGGCACGTTCGGGATCCTCGGCCAGCAGGCGTTCGACCAGGCCCAGATGCATACGGACCGCGACCAGCCGGTTCTGGGTCCCGTCGTGCAGGTCGCGCTCGATCCGGCGCAGCTCCAGGCCGTGCGCTTCCAGGGCCGTCTGCCTCAGCGCGGTGACCTCCGCGATCCGGGTCCTGAGCCTGCCTCTGTTCGTGCCGAGCAGCATCTTGTGGGCCAGCAGGGCGTGGCCGTCCGCCAGGCGCGGGACGCAGACCACGAACAGGGCGAGATAGACCAGGGCCACGATCGGGGTGAGCAGTGCCGCGGGCCAGGAGTCCACCGGATAGCCGCCGGGGCTGACCGCTATTTCCGGGGGCAGCATCCACCACCACAGCGGACAGGTCAGGGAAACAACGACACCCACAGCCAGGACGAACATCACGAGCGCGCAGGCCAGGCCGGCCAGGGAATGGGCGACCATCCAGCACAGCGAGACCCGGAATTCCACTCGGTGGGATGGTGGTCCTTCGCGGTCGGAGTCCCGGTCCAAGTGCGCGCGAGCCAGTCGAAGGTCCTTCTCGGTGCTCTGTTCGAGCAGCCTCTTCATCCGTTCGAGCAGCGAAGCGCCGACAAGGAGGACGACCAGTACATGGGTCAGCAGGAATCCGCCCGACAACGCCCAGGAGCGCAAGGCTCCCGCCCCCGCCGACGCGGTGTAGCGCGCTCCACGGGCCGTGTGTTCCAGTGCCGTCCGGTGTTGATGCAGGAGTTCACCCGCGTGCGTCAAAGGAAAATCCCCGGAAATCTGTGAGGGGCCAATTCCGGGTTGATGGTAGCATCCGCCGGGGAATCGACAAGGGAGTTCTTTTGCTCGAAGGAAGAGATGCAAGCGGCAGGGGTTGTTCCGGGCCTTCCGTAATTGCGGAAGAGGGCTTCGCACTGAGAATGAGGGAAGTTTACCGCACCTATGGTTCGGGTGCTGGAAAAGTGAGCGCACTTCAAGGTATTTCCGTAGAGCTTGCCAAATCCGGCTTCACTGCGGTAATGGGCCCCTCCGGATCGGGCAAGAGCACGTTCCTGCACTGCGCCGCCGGCCTGGACCGTCCGACCAGCGGTGAGGTGTGGCTGGGGCAGACCGAGCTCTCCGGGCTGTCGGAGAACCGGCTCACCCGGCTGCGCCGCGAACGTGTGGGATTCGTCTTCCAGGCCTACAACCTGCTGTCGGCGCTCACGGTCCAGGACAACATCACCATGCCGCTGCGGTTGAGCGGCACCGCCGTGGACCGGGAGTGGGCCGAGCAGGTGGTCGGCCGGGTCGGGATGGCCGAACGGTTGCACCACCGGCCCGCCGAACTGTCCGGCGGTCAACAGCAGCGGGCCGCCGTGGCCCGCGCGCTCATCACCCGTCCCGAACTGGTGTTGGCCGACGAGCCCACCGGGGCCCTGGACTCCCGCTCCGGTGCCCAGGTGCTCTCGCTCCTGCGCGAGAGCGCGGACGAGCTGGGCCAGACCGTACTGATGGTCACCCACGACCCCGTGGCCGCTTCCTACGCCCAGAACGTGCTCTTCCTGGCCGACGGCCGGCTCGTGGATTCCCTCGGGGCCCCGACCCCTGCCGCTGTGGCCGAGCGGATCAGCCGGCTCGGGGAGCGGTGATGTTCGAGATCGCCTGGAAGACCTTGCGCGCCCGCAAGGGTTCTTTCGCGGGGGCGTTCGTCTCCCTGCTGTGCGCGGCCGCTCTGATCACGGCCTCCGGGATCCTCGTCGAGTCCGGCTTGCGCTCTTCCGTGGACCCCCACCGTTATGCCGGCGCCGACGCGGTCGTCGACGGTGAGCAGACCCTGCGGTTGCCCGGCGGTGACTTCACCGTCTCCGAGCGCCTTTCCGAACCGGTCCGCCTGCCCGCCGACCTGGTCGGCGAACTGGAAACCCTGGAGGAGGTGGACACGGCGGTCGGTGACCACCACCTGTCCCTGGCCGCGGCCGCACCCGGCGGCCGGGATCCCGTGCCGGTCTCCGGCCACGGTTGGGACACCGCCCCGCTGGCGCCTTTCACGCCCCAGGAGGGCAGGGCCCCCGAGGAGACCGGGGAGGTGGCGTTGACCACCGGCCTGGCCGAGGAACTCGGGACCGGGCCGGGGGAGACCGTGGACCTGGTCAGCGGGGCCGTTCCCGCCGAGTACCGGGTCAGCGGCACCGTCGCCCACCAGAACGCCGGCGAGGGACGCGGCGGCTCGGTGTTCCTGCACCCGGACGAGGCCCGCAGCCTGGCACAGGAACCCGGGTCCTTCGACGCGATCGGGCTCGTGGCTGCTCCGGGTGTGGCTGCCGAGGAGCTGACCGGTGCCGTGGAGGCCGCCGCGGGGCAGACCCCCGTGACCGTCCGCACAGGCCAGGACACCAGCCGGGCCGAGTTCTCCGACGTGGGGGAAGCGCGCGGGCTCCTGCTGATGATCTCCGCCTCCTTCGGCGGCTTGGCGGTGCTCATCGCCCTGTTCGTGGTCTCGGGGACGATGGCCCTGTCGCTCAACGCCCGCCGGCGCGAACTCGCGGTCCTGCGCGCCATCGGCTCCACCCCTGGCCAGCTCTTGCGCATGGTCGGCGCCGAGGCCCTGCTGCTGTCCCTGGTGGCCGGCCTTCTGGGTTGCCTGCCCGGGATCCTGGTCGCCCGGGCCATGCACGGGGCCTTCACACGGTTCGGGGTCCTGCCCGCCGACCTGCCGCTCGTGGTCGGAGCGCTGCCCATGGTCGCCGCGGTGCTGCTGATCACGCTGACCGCCCTGCTCGCGGGCACGGCCGTGGCATTGCGCCCTGCGTGGGCCAACCCCGTGGAGGCGATGCGCGAGACCACTCCCACCTCCGGTCCTCCCGCACGATGGCGGGGCGTAGCGGGGATGGTGTGCGTGGTGCTCGCCGCCAGTGCGGCGATGACCCCGATCGCCCTGCGCAACGATGCCGGGGCCGCGGGGACGGGCAGCGCGGCCCTGCTGCTGGTGATCGCGGTGGCGCTGCTGGGGCCCGTGCTGCTGCGCCCGCTGGTGGAGGCCCTGGTGCGCCCGCTGCGCCGGAGCCGGGTGAGCGGTTTCCTCGCCGCCGAGTCCGCCGGGGCCGACCTGCGCCGGCTGGGGGGCGTGCTGACCCCGCTGGTGCTCGCCGTCGGCTTCACCCTGTCCATGGTCCACACCCAGTCGGTGGTGGCCGGGGCGGTCTCCGGCCAGGTCGAGGAAGGGATCGGCGCGGACGCGGTGGTGAGCGACACCGGTTCCGGGGGGATGGCCCCCGAGGTCGTCGAGGACCTGGCGGAGCTGCCCGAGGCCGGCGCGGTCACTCCACTGCAGGAGACCCGTCTGGTCGTGCCCCGCCCGATCTTCGGTGATCCCGAACTGGCCTCCTTCTCTGCCCGGGGGGTCGAGAGCGAAGGACTGCGGGAGAACCTGGATCCCGGTCTCGTCGAGGGCGACCTGGCCGACCTGAGCGGCGCGGCGGTGGCGATGGAGCGTTCCGGGGCGAACCTGCTCGGGGCGGACGTGGGGGAGGAGATCGACGTGTACCTGGGAGACGGCACGCCGGCCACGGTGCAACTGGTCGCCACCTACGACCGTGGGCTGGGGCTGGGCGAGGCGATGCTGCCCGAGGAGGCCGTGGAGGGTCACACGGGCCCGCCGTCCCAGGTCCTGGCCGGTGCGGCCGAAGGGGTTCGGACCGAGGAACTGCACTCGGCGCTGGCCGATTTCACCGAGCGGTACCCGACCCTGCAGATCACCGACCGGGAAGGGTTCGCGGACAGCGCTCGGGCCGAGGCCGACCTGGCCGCTTGGGTCAACCTCACCGGTTTGGCGGTCATCCTGGGCTACATCGCGATCGCGGTGGTCAACAGTCTGGTGATGTCCACCACTGCCCGCTCGCGCGAGTTCGCCCTGCTGCGGATGATCGGGGCCACTCGCCGCCAAGTACTGAACGCGCAGAGGTGGGAGGCGTGCGTGATCATCGTGCTCGCGGTCCTGCTGGGCACTCTGGTGGCCGCGCTGCCCCTGGCGGTGCTGAGCACGGCCTTCCTCGGAACCCCCGTCCCGGCGGGCTCGCCCTTGGTCTACGTCGCCCTTGTCTCCGCCACGGCCGTGCTGGGGTACGCCTCGGTCGTGCTCCCGGTGCGCCTTGCTCTGCGCACCACGCCGACGGAGGTGATCGGAGCAGGCGATTGAAGAGCCCCTCGTCCGGCCGGTGTCCGCTCCTGTCCGCCCACTGTCCGCCCGGTGTCCGCCCGCGCCGGGACAGTGGTGCGAACGAGAGGAGGAATCGTGACGGACGTATGTATCCGGGCCTCCGGCCTGGTCAAGCGATTCGGCCACACCACCGCACTGGACGGGGTGGATCTAGAGGTTCCCACCGGGTCGATCCTGGGGGTCCTGGGCCCCAACGGGGCCGGCAAGACCACGATGGTGCGGATCCTGGCGACGCTGGCGCAGCCCGACCAGGGCAGTGTGCACGTGGCCGGCCACGACGCCCTGCGCGACCCGGTCGCGGTACGCGGTCTGATCGGGCTCACCGGCCAGTACGCGTCGGTGGATGAAGAGCTCACCGGTAGGGAGAACCTCGAACTCATCGGGCAACTGCTGCGCCTGCCCGGCCGGGAGTGGAAGACACGCGCCCGGGAACTCGTGGGGCGCTTCGACCTGACCGAGGCCGGGGAGCGGCCGGTCAAGACCTACTCGGGCGGTATGCGGCGACGGATCGACCTGGCGGCCAGCCTGGTCGGACGCCCCCGGGTGCTCTACCTCGACGAGCCCACCACGGGCTTGGACCCGCGCAGCCGCGGTGACCTGTGGCAGACCGTGCGCGATCTGGCCGAGGAGGGCACCACCGTCCTGCTCACCACGCAGTACTTGGAGGAGGCCGACGAACTCGCGGACCGGATCACCGTGATCGACCACGGCCGGACCGTGGCCGGGGGGACCCCCGCCGAGCTCAAGCGCACGACCGGCTCCCAGACACTGCATGTGCGCACGGTCGACCCTGCCGACACCGACCGGGTGATCGGTTTCCTCACCGAGCTGCTGGACACCGAGCCCGCCCTGGCATCCGACGGGGTCTCGATCTCCGCGCCGACCGACGACCCCGTGCTGCTGTCGGCCCTGGTCCGGCGCTTGGACCAGGAGGCGGTCACCACCGACGAACTGGCCCTGCGGTTGCCCAGCCTCGACGACGTCTTCTTCTCCTTGACCGGCCGTGCCCTGCCCGGCGACGACCATGAGGAGGCCTCCGCGTGAGCGCTCCGACCCTGACCCCGGAAAACACCCTGACTCCGCCGGTCAAGCGGCGGATCGGTGCCCTGGAGGCGACCGGGCACGGGCTGACCCTGGCCAAACGCAACCTGCGCTACGTCGTGCGCACGCCCACGACCTTGATCGACACGGTCATCCAGCCGGTCCTGTTCCTGATGGTGTTCGTGTTCCTGTTCGGGGGCGCGATCTCCGGTACTTGGCAGGGCTACCTGCAGACCCTGGTGCCGGGCCTGATGGTGCAGATCACCATGTACGCGAGCATCGGAACGGGGATGGCGCTCAACACCGACATCTCCAAAGGGGTCTTCGACCGTTTCCGGAGCCTGCCGATCGCACGCTCGGCTCCCCTGGTCGGAGCTGTGCTGGGCGACGTCGTCCGCTACGCCGTGGCGGTGACCGTCCTGTTGCTGCTCGCTCTCGCCCTGGGCTTTCGGGTCCAGACCGACCCGTTGTCGGCCCTGCTCGCCTGCGTGCTGGTCATCGTGTTCGGGCTGACCCTGTGCTGGTTCTCGGTGTTGATCGGGATGATGGTCGCCAATCCGCAGGCGGTTCCGGGGGTCTCGATGGCGGTCATCCTGCCGCTGACCTTCGGGAGCAACATCTTCGCCGACCCCGAGACCATGCCCCGCTGGCTCGAGCTGTGGGTCGGGGTCAACCCGGTCAGCCACTTCGTGGACACCGTGCGTGGGCTGATGATCGGCGGACCCGTTGCGGGCCCGCTGGCGTTGAGCCTGGTGGCCGTGGTCCTGTGCCACGTCATCCTCCTGCCGCTCGCGCTACGTGCCTACCTGCGCAGAGTCCGCTGAGGCCGCTCGTGGCCCCGGACCCGGAGGACCCTCATCGGAAAGGTTGTCGTACGTGACCAGAGTCCATTTGACGGTGCGGGACACGGCGCGTATCCGAATTCACCCGGGACTGTCCCCCTTGGTGGAGACCGTCCACGCATTGGAGGCCGTGCTCCACGGACCGGGCCGTCCCGGAGGGGGCGAATGGACACGCCGGACCCGCGCCCGTTTGTCCGAGCTTCCGTTCGTGCGGGCGGAATTGGTCAGAGCTCTGTCCTTCCGCTCCTGCTTACCGCCGTGGGAGTGCTCCTCGACCGGCGGGGAGCACACGTTCGATCTGCCGGTGCACGAGCGTGCACGATGCGCGGTGCGAACCCTGGCCCGGGTGGGCCGAGCTGTCGTGGCTCCCGATCAGGCACGGGTGGATGCGCTCCAGTCCTTGGCCGCCGACCGGGCCGGATCCCGGTTGGCCAAGGAGGGTGCAGAAGCGGTGGTCGGTTCCCTGGGGAGAGACTGCCGGTGGAGCGAGAACGGTCTGGAACTGGAGGACGGGCAGCATCGGACCGTGTACCCGGACGACGGGCTCCTCCTCTTCCCCTCGGTGTTCCTGGGAACCGGCCCCCGGGTGCAGCAGTGGACCGACCCGGGCTCGGGGCGCTCCCGCACGGCGCTGCTGTTTCCGGCCCTGGGGCCGGACCGGTCCCTGGACTCCGCGCTCCTGGGTCCGGACCGCTCCCAGCAAGCATTGGGCCGCCTGCTCGGGCGTACCCGCTCGGCGGTCCTGACCGAACTCCTCACCCCGACCTCCACGGGGGAGCTGGCCCGGGCCCTGCACGTCTCCGCCACCTCCGTCAGCGAACACACCGCAGCGCTTCGGGAAGCCGGGTTGATCACCACGACCCGGGAGGGCAACAGGGTCCGGCACTCGGCCACCGACCTGGGGACGGCGCTTCTGAACCGCTGCGGCGCGGGGGCCCCGGGGCAGCGGTTCCGTGTACGTGCCCGCCTGGCCGAGCCCGCGTGAACACCGGTCCCGTACAAGAACGGGGCGGGGGCGACCGGATCGCACCGGTGCCCCCGCCCTCGTGGGCCCGGGTCACTCACCCAGAGCGTTCACCAGGCTCTTGGGGCGCATGTCCGTCCAGTTCTCCTCCACGTAGGCCAGGGCCTTCTCACGGGAGGTCTCCTCCAAGGCGATGTCCCAGCCATCGGGGACCTCGGCGAAAGAGGGCCACAAGGAATGCTGGCCCTCGGCGTTGACCAGGACCAGGTACGTGGCGTCCTCGTTCTCGAAAGGGTTGTTGCTCATGAACTCCTCGTTCCTCTCACGGTTGCGGTGCAGGGTGTGGATCAGTTCCGGCGGCCGCGGCGGTTCGCGGCTGCGGAGATCAGCTCGCGCAGAGCCCGGGTGAAGGACTCGGCGAGCCGTTCGACGGTCCGCCGGTGGTGCCGGTTGGTCGAGTAGGTCCAGGAGAAGTGCAGCCGGCCCCCGGTGACCGACCCGGTGACGTCGAGCAGGTTGGTGCGTTCCTCGGACGGCGCGTGGTCCGAAGCGGGCACGGGCACGAACCGGCGGAGGAGCCCCTCCTCGCTCTCCTGCGCGAAACGGCCCAGATAGTTGAAGGAGACCGGGACCTCCGGCAGGCGGCGCAGCGGCTCGGTGCCGGGGCCCTCGTCCAGGTACCGCAACGCACCGAACCCGATACCGCTCGGGGCGCTCCTGGTCCGGCGTTTGACCGCGGCCACGGTTGCGGTCCAGTCGGCCCCCTCGGGCAGCTCCAGCAGAACCGGATAAATCGTGGTGAACCATCCGACCGTGCGGGACAGGTCCACCTCTTCGAACAGGTCCTCGCGCCCGTGGCCCTCCTTCTCGACCAGGACTCGGCCCGACCCGGTCCAGTCGGCCAGGACCCGTCCCAGCGCGGCCAGGAGCACATCGTCGATCCGGCAGCGGAACGCGCCCGGCACCCGGGAGAGCAGGGCGCCGGTCTCCTCCTCGGAAAGATCCGAGGGGACCACGGCCTGGGAGGCCACGTCGTTGCGGCCTTCGGCCAGATCCACCGGTACGGACGGAGCGGCCCCGGAGACGGCTCCGAGCCAGGCGTCCAGGTCGTCGGCGAACCCGCCCTGACGGGTGAAGGCGGTCAGCCGCTCGGCCCACACCGGGAAGGGTGTGGTCCTCGCCCCGAGATCGACCGGGCGCTCATCACGCAGCTGCCCGTAGGCGGTGGCCAGATCCTCCAGGACGATGCGCCATGAGACCCCGTCGACCACCATGTGGTGGGCCGACAACAGCAGGCGGTGCCGGTCGGCGGCGCCGGTGTCCACGACCACCGCCTCGAACAACGGTCCTTGGGCCAAACGTGTGGCCGGACGGTGCCGACCGGCCTCGCGGGCGAGGACCTCCTCGACACCGGACTCGGACAGACCGGCGGCGTCCACGACACGCACCGCCCCGGGTGAGGGGTCCGCGTCCAGATGCTGCCGCCAGTCCTTTCCGGTGTGTTCGACCCTGAGCCTGAGCATGTCGTGGTGGGCCAGCACGTGTTCGGCCGCACGTGCGAGCCGGTGGGGATCGGTGCCCGCGGCGGTCTCCGCCAGCAGGGACATGTCGAAGTGCTCGGGAGAGCGCGGGTGCGTCTCGAGGAACCAACGCTGCACCGGGGTCGGAGTGACCTCACCGAGGACGGGCCCCTCGGCATGCGGACCGGCCGATTCCTTCTGCTCGTCCATGGCGCCGGCCAGCGCCTCGACGGTCTGGTGGAGGAAGACGTCCTTGGAGGACAGTTCCCGGCCGGCGGCGCGGACCCGGGACACGAGCTGGATACTCAGGATCGAGTCTCCGCCCAGATCGAAGAAGTTGTCGTGGGCACCGATCTTCTCCACACCCAGCAACTCTTCCCAGACCTGGGCCAGGAGAGCCTGCGTCGGACCGCTCGGTGGAACGTATCCGGCGGTGTCGAAGGCCTCGTTCGCAGGCGCCGGCAACGCCCCGCGGTCGACCTTGCCGTTGGCGTTGAGCGGCAGATCCTCCAGAACGACCACGGCGGTCGGAACCATGTAGTCGGGCAGCCGTCGAGCGGCCCCTTCACGCACGGTCGCAGCACTCACGGCCGAGGAGTCCTCCTCCGCGACGACGTAGCCGACCAGCCGCCGGACCCCGGGACGGTCCTCCCGGACCAGGACGAAGGCCGAACGTAGACCGGGCAGTGCGCAGAGCACCGACTCGACCTCGCCCAGTTCGATCCGGAAACCGCGGATCTTGACCTGGTCGTCGTCGCGCCCGATGAACTGCAGCTCTCGCTCACTCGTCCAGCGGACGATGTCCCCGGTCCGGTAGATCCGCTCTCCGGAGCCGTGGGGATCGGCGACGAAACGCTCGGCGGTCTGGCCCGGTGCTCCGTCGTAGCCCCGGGCCAGTGAGGGCCCCGCCAGGTAGAGCTCGCCGCGCACACCCACCGGGACCGGGCGCATCCAGGGGTCGAGCACCAGAGCACGGGTGCCGGCGACCGGGCGGCCGATCAGAGGAGAGGTTCCGGGACGGACCTGCCAGACCGTGCTGTTCACGGTGTTCTCGGTCGGCCCGTAGAAATTGTGCACGGCGCGGACACCGGCGGAGGAGAGCCGTTCGGCCAGGCCCTCGTCCAAGGCCTCGGCTCCCACCGTCAGTACGGTGAGCCGGTGCCGCCCCTCGTCCGCCAGACCGGCGTTGACCAGTTGGGCCAGGTACGAGGGTGTGGTGTCGAGGTAATCCACCCGTTCCCGGTCGAGATGGTCGCAGAGGGCCTCGGCGTCGGTGCGGGTGTGCTCGTCGATGACGTGCAGGTGGTGGCCGTTCAGCAGCCAGACGAGCGGGTCCCAGGAAGCATCGAAGGTCCACGCGGCCACGTGCGCGGCGGTGAGCTGCCGACCCGCGGTCTCGGGGCCGGCCAGGACCGCGGCCCGGTAGGCAGAGGCCATGGCGCACAGGTTGGCGTGGGTGACGACCACACCCTTGGGGGTCCCGGTCGAGCCGGACGTGTACATCACGTAGGCGGGGTGGGCACCGTACAGCGGGCGTGTCCTGTCGGCGTCGGTGACCGGCGCGCCCGGTCCGGTCGAGGCCGCCTCCACCGTCGTGACCGGGACCCGCTCGCCCAAGGTCCGCCGTACCCGCTCCACCATGTCCGGGACGGTCAGCACCCGGTCGGCTCCCGAACGCTCCAGGACGGTGCGTGCCCGCTCGGCCGGGGCGTCGGGGTCGATCGGCACGTAGGCCGCACCCGCGCGTAGGACCGCGAACAGGCCCGTCACGGCCTCGGTGGTGCGCGGCAGGACCGTGGCCACCCGGTCACCGGGGCCGGTACCCGTACCGGCAAGGTGCCGGGCCAGACGGTTGACGCGCTCGTCCAGTTCACCGAATGTCAGCGTGTGCGCCCCGCCCGTGAGTGCCGGCGCGTCGGGGCGGGTCGCGGCCGATTCGGTCAGACCGTCGAGAACGTGGGACCCGGTGTCCTCCTCCGCGGCCTCTCCGGCGGCGAGAAGAGCGGTGTGCTCCTCCGGTGACGCCAGGTCCACCGTGTGCACGGCAGCGCCCGGGGCCGTCGAGATGCCGGTCAACACCCGGCACATGTGGTCGGTGAACCGGTCGATCGTCTCCGGGACGAACAGGTCGACGTCGTACTCCACCGACCCGTGCAGCCGTCCACCGTCCTCGTAGAAGTCCACACTGAGGTCGAACAGGGAACTGCGCCGGGACAACGGCTGCTCGGCCACGGCCAGACCGTCGATCTCCCAGGTCTGAGCGGGTGCGTTCTGCAACGAGAGGACCGCCTGGACCAGTGTGGGCCGCGACGGGTCCCGGCGCGGGGCGACGGCTTCCACCACCGTGTCGAAGGGGACGTCGCCGTACTGGTAAGCGGTGAGCAGGCTCTCGCGGACACTCGCCAGGAGCTCGGATCCGGTGAGCGACTCCTCCACCCGCATGCGCAGCGCGAGCGTGTTGACGAAGAAGCCCACCACGTCCTCCAGCTCCGCGCGATCGCGGCCGGAGGTCACCGTTCCCAGGACGATGTCGCGTTGCCCGGTGTAGCGCGACAGGACCACCTGCACGGCGGCGGCCAGCACCATGAACAGGGTGATGCCGTGCTCGGCCTCCAGGGACCTGACCGCGGCGAGCGTGGCCTCGGGGACCTCGAAGGCGCGGGTGGCGCCCCTCCCCCGGCGAACGGGCGGACGCGGCCGGTCGGTGGGAAGCGCGAGGGGTTCGGCGCCCTCCAGGAGGCTTCGCCAGTACTCGAGCCCGTCATGGAAGGTTTCGGACTCCAGAGAGGCGTCCTGCCACGCGGCGAAATCGGCGTACTGCAACCGGGGCGGCAGCAGCCCGGCCTCCTCGGCCAGCGGGCCGGGTCCGGATCGGCTTCCCGGCCGGACGGCGGCCCGATACAGCAGGCCGAGTTCCCGGGTCAGAACGGACAGGGACCAAGCGTCCACGACGATGTGGTGGATACCCAGGACCAATACGTGTTCTGTGGGGCCCAGGCCGACCAGCAGGGCGCGGAAGAGGGGGCCCTCTGCGAGGTCGAAGGGGCGGTGCACGAATTCGTGGAGCAGTGCATCGAGCCGCGATTCCCGGTCCCGGCCGGGGACGTCGCCCAGGTCGGCCGTTTCCGTGCGCGCCTGCGTGGAGGCGCCGATGATCTGCACGGGGCGTCCGCCGTCTTCGGCGAACGTGGTGCGCAGGGACTCGTGCCGGTGGACCAGGGCGTCCAGGGCCGCGGTCAGGGCGGACACGTCCAACGCCCCGGTCAGCCGCAGCGCGCCACCGGAGTTGTACTCCGAACCACCGGGCTCGTACCGGTCGAGGAACCACAAGCGGCGTTGGGCGGCCGACAGCGGAAGGGCGGCGTCGCGGGACACGGGAACCAGGGCGGCCTCGGCGGTCCCGCCCCCGGCCCTCTCGGCCGTCAGCAGCCCGGCGAGCTCGGCGATGGTGGGGTGGTCGAAGACCATGCGTACCTGGAGCCGTGTACCGAAGACGTCGGCGGCTCGGGCCACCATCCGGACCGCGCCGACCGAATCCCCGCCCACCCGGAAGAAGTCGTCGTGGACACCCACACGCTCCAGCCCGAGCAGTACGCACCACAGGTCGGCGAGCTCTTGTTCGGCCCGGGTACGCGGGGCCGTGTACTCGGCCCCGGACTGTTCGGTCCAATCGACGGCCGGCAGCGCCTTGCGGTCGGTCTTGCCGTTGGGGGTCAGCGGGATCCGGTCCACCGGGACGAACGCGGAGGGGACCATGTAGCCCGGGAGTACCGCGGCAGCCTGCTCGGCCAGTTCTGCGGGGGTGGGCGCGGGAGCGGTGGAGAGCACCACGTAGGCGGCCAACCTGGGCCCGGCCGCATCCGTGTCCACGGTCACCACGGCCTGCGCGATCTCGGACAGGTCCTGCAGCGCGGTCTCCACCTCGCCCGGTTCGACGCGGTGCCCGCGGATCTTGACCTGTTCGTCCGACCGGCCCAGGAACTCCAGCTCCCCGTCGGGACGGCGGCGCACCACGTCCCCGGACCGGTACATGCGGGCCCCGGGCGGACCGAGAGGATCGGCGACGAAACTCGACGCAGTCAGTCCGGGCCGGTTCCAGTACCCGTGTGCGAGGCCGTCCCCGCTGATGTAGAGCTCACCCGGGACCCCGTCGCGTACCGGCCGCAGCCAGCGGTCCAGCACCTGGATCCGCGTTCCGTCGGCCGGAACGCCCATGGGCGGAGTGCCCGAGCCGGACAACGGCGCGCTCACGGTGGAGCACACGGTGGCCTCGGTGGGGCCGTAGGCGTTGTACATCCGGCGGCCCGCCGAGAAACGTGCCACCAACTCCCCGGGGCAGGCCTCACCCGCGACGAGCAGGTGCTCGACCGGCTCCAGGTCCTCGGGCGACAGGCTCGGCAGGAGCGCTGGAGGCAGGATGACGTGGCTGATGCTGTACTCGCGCAGGGCGGCGGGAAGTCCGTCACCGACCAGGTCGGCCTGGGGAAGCAGGACGGACGTGGCTCCGTTGAGCAGCGCGACCAGCAGCTCGGCGATGAAGGCGTCGAAGCTCGGGGACGCGAACTGCAGCCATCGGGAGCCCGGCCCGGCCTCCATCGGCCGGCCCAGAGTACGGGCCAGAGCCGCGAGACCATGGTGCGAGACGACCACGCCCTTGGGACGTCCGGTGGAACCGGAGGTGTAGAGCATGTACGCCGGGTCGTGCACAGTGACGGGTTCGCGCAGCGGGCCGTGTCCCCGGCCGTCCTCGGGAAGGAGCACCGGTACCGATCCGAGCCACTGGCCCTCCTGGCCCGGTGACGCCAACACGGCCGCCAGACCGGCGTCCTCGACCATATGGGCCAGCCTCGCCGACGGATAGGACGGATCCAACGGCACGTGGACGGCACCGGCGTAGACCACCGCCAGGAACAGCACAGCCAGCTCCGGGGTGCGTTCCACGCACACTCCGACCCGGTCCCCGCGCCCGATCCCGTGGGCGCGCAGGTAGCCGGCGATCCGAGCGGCCCGGGCGTCGAGCCCGGCGAAGGAGATCGGGCCCCCGGTGCCCGTCAGGGCCGCGGCCTCGGGGTGGGCGCTCACCCGTTCGGCCACGAGATCGGACAGCGTCCGCGGCCGGGGCCCGGCCGGACCGGTCAGGGCGCCCATGTTCTTCCCTGCAGGTCGCAGGGCCTGCAGGGGACGCACGTCCTCGGCGCAGTCCAGGACCTCGTGCAGATCGGAGACGAAACGGGCGATGGTGGTCTCGTCGAAGAGGTCGGCGTTGAACTCCGCGGAACCAGCGAGCCCTTCGGAGTCCGCATGGAACTGCAGGGTCAGGTCGAAGACCGCGTGCTCCCCCCCCCGCCGTACCGGGAAGGGCCTTACCTCCAGTCCACCCAGGGACACCGGCTCGCCGCCCTGGGCATTCTGGAGGACGAGGGCGGCCTGCACCAACGGAGGAACGGCGGGATCGCGTTCGGCCAGGACCGCGTCCACCACGGCGTCGAAGGGGACCTCGGCGTGGTCGAAATCGGCCAGGACCTCATCACGGGTCCGAGTGAGGTTCCCGGAGAAGGACAGCGACTCGTCCACGCGGCCGCGCAGCGCGAGAGTGTTGACGAAGAAGCCGGTCAGACCATGCAACCGGGGGTCCTCCCGGCCCGCCGTGACGGTGCCGAGGACCACGTCGTCATCGCGGGTCCACCGCGCCATGGCGATCCGGGTGGCAGCCATCAGCACCATGTACAGGTTCGTGTTGTGCGCACGCCCCACCTGCTCGAGGCGGGAGACCAGAGCGGAGGGGAGCCGGAAACCGTATTCGGCGCCCCGCGTGCTCCGTACCGGCGGGCGGGGCCGGTCGGTGGGCAGCTCGAGCGGCCGGGCCCCGGTCAGCCGGTCCCGCCAATGGGTGAGTGAGCGCTCGTAGGCCTCCCCGCTGAGCCGACCGCGTTGCCAGGCCGCGTAGTCCAGGTACTGGAACGGGAGCGGAGCCAGAGCCGCTGCGAGCGCGTCACCGCTCAGATGCGGGTTCTCGAGCGCGGTGGTGTAGAGCTGGTCCAGCTCCTGTTGGAGGGTGCCGAGCGACCAGCCGTCGGTGATGATGTGGTGCATGACGGCGAGCAGGACGTGGCGGTGTTCCCCGTTCCGGAACAGGTGCACGCGTAGCAGCGGTCCGGTCTCCAGGTCGAAGGGTTCCCGGTAGCGGCGGCCGACGAGCTCGGCGAGTTCCTCCTCGTCGTCGGTGTCGGTGACGGAGAGAGGGACCGGAGCGGGGGAGCCCACGACCTGGCGCCCCTGCCCGTCGACCTCGGTGAACGTGGTGCGCAGGGACTCGTGCCGGTGGGCCAGGGCGGTCAGCGCCCGCCCGAGCGCCCCGGTTTCCAGGCTTCCGCGGAGATCCAGGGCGAACCCGGAATTGTAGTCGACACGGCCCGGCTCGATCCGGTCCAGGATCCACAGCCGCTGCTGGGCGAAGGACAGTACGGCGGGCTCGTCCCGGGACACGAGCGGGATCTCGTCGTGGCGTTTTCCCCGGTCACGCATTCTGCGTTGGATCTCTTCACGCAACCTCGCCCGGTCGGAGGTCGCGCGTCCGGTGTCGCTGTGGCTGTCGTTCATACGTCATGCTCCTGCCGTGTTCGTGGGGCGGGGGGACACAGGGCCGTGCGCCGGAGGCGCCCGGCCCCTCGATCCACACTTCCGGCCGGGGATCAGTCCGCCAGGTCACCCATGAGCTCGTCCTCGAGGGCCCGGGCGTAGGCTCGAACGGTCTGGTGGTCGAACAGCGCCCGGTTGGGCATGGTGATGTCCAAAGCCGTGCGGATCTCCCCGACGACCTGGATGCTCTTGACCGAGTCACCCCCGACGTCGAAGAAGTTGTCGTCGCGTCCGATCCGCTCGACCTCGAGGAGGTGGGACCAGACCTCGGCCACGAGTTCCTCGGTGGGTGTTTCCGGTGCCACGTACCGGGTCTCGGCGGGCCGGTCCGGTGCGGGCAGCGCACGGCGGTCCACCTTGCCGTTGTCGTTGAGCGGTAGGGACGCCATGACGGTCATCGACGACGGGACCATGTAGCCGGGCAGCACCCGGGCGATGGCTTCGGCCACCGCTGCTGTGTCCACGGTGCCGGGCACGGCCTCGGTCAGGTATCCGGCCAGGACCGGTGTCCCGGAGGGGGAGGAGACCACGGCCGCCGCGGCCCGGGATACACCCGCAGCGCCGGCCATGGCGTTCTCGATCTCGCCGAGCTCGATCCGGTGGCCCCGGAGCTTGATCTGTCCGTCGGCGCGGCCCAGGAACTCGATCTGTCCATCGTCCTGCCACCGCACCAGGTCGCCGGTGCGGTAGAGGCGCCCGCCGGACCCGAAGGGGTCGGCGACGAACCGCTCGGCGGTCAGTTCCGGCCGCCGGTCGTAGCCGCGCGCCACTCCCTCTCCGGAGATGTAGAGCTCGCCGACCGCGCCGACCGGGACCGGTCGCAGGGCGGTGTCCAACACGTGGGCGCTGGTTCCGTCCATGGGGCGGCCGATCGGACAGCTTGCCTTCCCTGCGTGCCCAGGGCCGATCGGGGCGCAGGTCGCGAACGTGGTGGTTTCGGTCGGGCCGTAGACGTGCACGATCTCGGTGGCCTCGCACGCCTCCGATACCCGGGTGAAGGAGGCCGGGTCGGCGGCCTCACCGCCGGTCCACACCTGGCGCAGTCCCGCGAAGCAGGCGGGGTCCTGCTGGGCGAAGAGGTTGAACAGGGCCGTGGTCAGGAACAGCGCCGTGATCCCGTGGTCGCGCACCCCCGACCGGACCGTGTCGGTGGTGATCCCGTGCTCGGGAGCGAGCACCACGGTTCCGCCGTTGAGCAAGGCGACCCAGACCTCGTAGGTGGCCGCGTCGAAGGCGTGCGGGGAGTGGAACAGGATCCGTCCGTGCGCCTCCGCCCAACGGGAGTCCCGGGTCAGGGCCACGATGTTGCGGTGGTCGACCACCACGCCCTTGGGCCTGCCGGTGGAGCCGGAGGTGAACATCACGTAGGCGGCCGAGNCGGGGGCCCGGCCGTTCCGGTCGGCCCCCGGACCGGGTGGTGATCCCGTCCGGACCGTACTGGTGCACGGTGATCGGGGTGCCGGTGTACAGCTCCAGCATCCCCGGGTCGACGATCGCGGTGTCCACCCCGTGGTCAGCGGCCAGAGCGGCCACTCGTTCGGCCGGAACGGCGTCGTGCAGCGGGACGTAGGTGGCACCCGCCTTCAGGACCCCGAGCATGGCGGCGACCACGCGCGGCGAGCGCGGCATGGACAAGAACACGCGGGACTCGTGGCCGGCCCCGTGGGCACGCAGATGGTCGGCGATTTCCCGAGCCCGCTGGTCGAGCTCGGCGTAGGTCCACTCCACGTCCTCGCCGACGAGCGCGGTGGCGTCGGGACGGAGCCGTGCCTGCTCGGCGAACAACGCGGTGACCGTGTCCTCGGGCAGATCCAGCTGCGCGCCGTCGGTGAAGGCGGTGGTGGCGGAGGTGTCCGCGCCCGCCACGGCGGCCAGGGGACGGCCGGGTTCCTGGACCAGTGAGGTGAGGATCGCCGACAGGTCCTCGAGCAGACGGTGGACGGTCTCCTCGTCGAAATGGTCGGGTTCGTAGCCGATGAGCAGACGGATCCGCTCAGTGGCGTACGCGCTGAGTGCCAGCGGGTAGTTGGTGGCTTCCTCGGCGGTGACGTCGAGGACCTTCAGACCGTGTTCCTCGGCCGAACCCTCCTCCACCGGGTAGTTCTCGAACACCACCAGGCTGTCGAACAACGGGGTGTCACCCGGCAGCCCCGCCTGGGCCTGGACCTGCGCCAGCGGCAGGTAATCGTGTTGACGTGCAGCCACCTGGTGTTCCTGGAGGGTGTGGAGCCAGGTGGTGGTGGGGGTGTGGGGGGTGATGCGGACGC
>NZ_ANBE01000025.1 GCF_000341145.1 Nocardiopsis xinjiangensis YIM 90004 | reverse complement strand
CCGGTGGGTTTCGGTGAGCAACTCTTCGAGTTTACATGTCCCGAGCAGTGCTCGAACCAAGTTCCGAAGAAGAGGTGTCCGTCCGACGGTCGGCAGCGGCCCGATGTTCGTTCCGCACGCCCGCTCCGTGGCGACTCGAGAAACACTACCCCCCGCCCGGGACCGGAGCAAACCAGGACCCTGTGCCCCCGCTCACACGAGAAAGGCCCGCCCTGCAGGCGATTCGGCCCTCTTTTCGCGCGTGCGCGCGAGGGTTGGCACCCCGGCCCCGTGCAGGGCGCGAAAACCCGGGCGGCACCGGACCGCTCCCCTCTCGGCCTTCCCCCCGCTCTCATGAACCACATGCTTCACGCACGCCCCACCGAGGCCCGCCCGAAGGAGGCCCGACACCGTGCATGTGCTCCGGGACCGAACCCCTCACATGACTGGGCACACCTGACTCCTCACCCGAGTGAGGAATTGTGGCCGGCTCTCGACTCACGTCCGTGACAAGAAAGGAAGCTCCCTGCTGCAGAACACCCACGGTTCTCCCTGCTGACCGGGAAAACTTCTCTGCCTCCCCCTTCCAAGCAACTTTCTATCGGCATGCATGCAGGTCATGAGCTGATCGCAGGCACATATTCCACATTTCTCCAGGCAAGTCGATAAGTCCGAGAAAAGTCAGAGAAACACCCTTGAAAAGCTGCCGAGGCCGATCGATGATGTGCATGCAGGACGGAAAGCCGGTCCGGTGCTCCCCGCCGCACGGACATCCCCCAGGCCGCGTCCCCGCACCAGGGGTACGAGCGCAGCGCGGCCGTGCCTCCACGGAAGGACACGCATGGACAGCACATCCCCCCGGGCCTCCGACGGGGCCCTCAGCTCTGAGGAGATACCGGAGAGCCACACCAGTTGGAAACGGTTCGCGCTCTTCGCCGCCCCGGCCGGCGTCGCCGTCGGCGCCCTTCTCGTGGGTATGGCCAACGGCGCCCTGGCCGCGTCCTTCTCCGTATCCAGCCAGCAGTTCAAGATCTCCGCCGACGAAATGTCCGGTGAAGGCTTCGCACAGTTCGGGTGGATCGACGCGACCGTACGGGATGAAGCCGTTCCGGTCGCGGTCGCCGGTATCCGCGAGGCCGAGATCCACAACCTCTGCCAGTCGGTCCTGACCACGGAGTTCCCCTTCGTCGGGGACATCTCGTTGATGCTGACCGCCGGCGACGCCGGTACCCCGGTCGAGGCCTCCGACCTGGTCATCGACATGGAGCAGATGGACGGCAACGCCGAGTTCGAGACGATGGAGATCGGCCGTGACGCCTCCACCCTCGACGAGGGACCGGACGGCTTCGGCTCAGGTCAGGGGCACAACGACCTGTTCGGCATGCAGTCCGAAACGATCCACGTCGAAGACCTCGAACAGACGGCGTGGGGCGCCTCGGCCGGCATATTCCGGCTCAACAACCTCAGCCTCGGTGTCGGTCTCGGGGACGACGAGTGCTTCTGAACAGACCGTGGGCCGCCTGGTCCCGCTGGCGTAAGAGACGTCCCTTCGCAGGTGGTCTCCTCATGATCGCCGGCGGTGTCGAGATGGTCGTGGTGGCGCGGCTCCCCGTTGAGCTCGCCCTGCAGCTCGGCGTCGGTGCCGTCTCCACGTTCCTGTTTTCCGGGATGCTCATCGTCCTGGGTCTGATCACGTGGTTCACGCCCGGCCAGCACATGATCACCGGCTCCCTGGCCGGGTTCATCGCCCTGGGAGCGCTCGTGCTGTCCAATCTCGGCGGCCTCGTCATCGGTTCGCTGTTCACACTGATCGGCGGAGGGCTCGCCTTCGCTTGGCGTCCCGTGGCCCGGCCCCCGCGCAGCCGTCGGCGACACAGGCGTGGACGGCATACCCATGACGACGATCCCCACGATCCCGGCCCCGACGCCGGGAAGGAGGACGTGTCGGACGACGCCCCGACGGAGCTCCTTCCCCCGTCGGCCTCGCAGCAGGCCGGGAACTGATCCGGCCTCCGTTCCCGGCCGAGGACGGGCCCACCCCGCTTCCGGTAGGAGGTGCGCGACCGCTCGTGCCTCCCACCGGTCGGCCCATCGGAAAACCACGGTGACCTACTCGGCGCGTACTCCCCCCGCTCGATGCCGGGCCACGCCGCACTCCTGTGCGCGTTCCGGCCGTTACTCGCAAGGAGGTTCCATGTCGTTCCCCCGATCAGTCACCCGTCCCGTCCTGGCCCTGGCCGGCGCGGGCGTGCTCGCCCTCGCCTGGGGTGGTTCTGCTGTCGCCGCCCAGCAGGGATCCACCACCGTCGAACCCGCCGGTGCCGCGTTCTCCGCGTCCCTCGAGGGGGAGGCGGTCTTCGAGGCCGGCCCGATGACGGTGACGTGCACGGTGTCGGAGACCGGTCCCGGCGACGGAAACAACCTGGTGCCGGAAGAGCCCGACAACCACAACCCGGAGGGTGCCGTCGGCGGCCCGATCAACGCTCCCGGTTTCGAGGACTGCGAGACCGACGTGCCCCTGGTGGACGTCGAGGTCGATGTCGCCGACGCGGTCTGGGACATGTCGATGCAGCACGGCGAGACCTCGGTCGGCACGATGCACGTCCCTGCGGCCGGGATCGTGGTGACCACCAGCGGGTTGTCCTCCTGCACCGCCACGGTCAGCCCCGATGCCCCGGTCGGCATCGAAGGAACGTGGGCCAACGGGGACACGGCCTCCACACTCGCGTTCGACACCACGGCCCCGGTCGAGATCGAGGGCGGCATCGCGTGCCCCGACGACTCGGAGGCCGGGTTCGCCGCCTCGTACACGGTGGTCAACGCCGATGCCCCGGACACCCCCATCACTGTCGGCCCGTGACCCGGGCGCCCCGCACCAGTGAGGTGCGGCCGACCCGATGAGAACCAGGGGCCGTCGCCCGCGTGCGGCGGCCCCGCCGTACGGGCGGTGCCCCACACGTTCTCCACAGGCGCGGAGGTGACAGACATGTGTGTTCGGGTGACAACTACGCGCTGGTAGCGGCTCACCTCGGACCGCAGAAACCCCGTGGGCCCCTCACCTACGGTCGCAGTACTCCGCGGAGTCACGAGGCGAAGGCTCCCCGGAGGGCACGGACCGCTTCGCCCCGTCCCCGTCCCCTTCGGAGACACCATGGCAGCAGACGCCGGAAGCACGCCCATCTCCTCCCCCTTGCGCCAGACCTTCGAGACGGTGCGGATCCTGGTCCGTGCGGGGGTGCTCTCCCCCGGGCGTCCGGACAGGATCGCCCGCCAGCTCAAGGCCCTGAAGGCGTGGGGGCCGACCATCGCGGGCGGCTACGCGGCCGCGAACGAACGCACCCCCGGGTCCGTGGCGGTCATCGACGAGGACGGTTCCTCGACCTTCGCCGACATGAACGTGCGCGGGCGGCAGCTCGCCCGCGACCTGTGGCGATCCGGGGTCCGGGAGGGTACCCGCGTCGGTCTCCTGTGCCGCAACCACAGCGGTTTCGTGCAAGCCATGATCGCGTGCGGGCGTCTGGGCGCCGACGTGGTCCTGCTGAACACCGGGCTCGCCGCCGCACAGATCACCGCGGCGGCCGCGGACAACGAGGTGGGCGCGCTGATCGCCGACGCAGAGTTCGAGGAGGTCTGCTCCGGCCTGCCGTCGGAGGTACCGCGGTTCACGGCCTGGGGCGAGCCGGCCTCACCGGGGCCGAAGGTTCCGTGGCGGCCCGCCGAGGTACAGGAGGAGGAGCCGGCGCCCCCGGCACGGCCGGGGCGGTTGGTGGTCCTGACCTCGGGGACGACCGGGGCACCCAAGGGAGCGCGGCGTCCCACGCCGAAGGGGCCGCAGGACGCGGCCTCGGTGCTGTCACGGATCCCGCTGCGGTCCTCGGACCGGATCCTCGTCTCCGCGCCGATCTTCCACACGTGGGGGTTGGCCGGGGTGCAGCTGGGGATGTCGATGCGGGCGACGTTGGTGACGCGCCGGCTGTTCGAGCCCGAGGACGTGCTGCGCACCGTTCAGGAGCAACGGTGCACGGCGTTGTTCGCGGTTCCGGTGATGCTGCGACGGATCATGGACCTGCCGCGGTCGGTGCGGGAGAAGTACGACACCTCGTCGCTGCGGGTCGTGGCGTGCAGTGGTTCGGCGATGAGCCCGCAGTTGATCACCGGTTTCATGGACACCTTCGGGGACGTGCTGTACAACCTGTACGGCTCGACGGAGGTCTCGTGGGCGACGATCGCGGGGCCGCAGGACATGCGCAAGGCCCCGACGACGGCCGGCCGGCCCCCGTTGGGGACCCGGGTGGCGATCCTGGGCCCCGACGGCAACGAACTGCCCAACGGGAGCGAGGGGTCGATCTTCGTCGGGAACGACATGCTGTTCGACGGGTACACGAACGGCAGGAGCAAGAAGACGCAGCGGGGCCTGATGGAGACCGGCGACCGCGGCCATGTGGACGGGTACGGGTTGTTGCACGTGGCGGGCCGGGACGACGACATGGTCGTCTCCGGCGGTGAGAACGTGTTCCCCCGTCCGGTGGAGGAGGCCGTCGTCGCGATGCCGGGGGTCCGGGAGGTCGTGGTCAAGGGCGTGCCCGATGAGGAGTTCGGGCAGCGGTTCGCGGCCTACGTCGTCCCGCACGACGGCGCGGTCGTGGACCCGAACGCGGTGCGCATGCAGGTGCGCGCGGAGTTGGGCCGGTACTCGGTGCCCCGGGACGTGGTCCTCCTGCCGGAACTGCCGCGCAACGCGACGGGAAAGGTGGTCAAGCGGCGGTTGCCGGACAGCGCACCGGGCGCGTGACTCCCGGGGGGACTCTGTCGGGGAACATGTGCTCCGGGAGCCGGCCGGCCGGGACGCGGAGGCCCTCGCCGCTCGGCCGCGGGGACGGGTCAGCAGCTGCCGACCTCTTCCCACACGCCCCACTGGTCGGCGACGATCGGCGGGACCGCCCGGATCTCCCTCTGGGCCTGGTAGACGCTGCCCTGGAAGTGCACACGGTCGCCGCTGCTGTAGGTGGATTCGGGTCCCCAAGCGGCGACGCCGCCGCACTCTCCGCCGCCGCCGTCGCCCTGGCCGCTTTCTTCCTGGTTCCCGTCCTGACCGCCCTCGTCCTCGGAAGCGGCGTCGTCCTCGGGCTCCGGGCCAGCGGAAACGGTGATGGTGACGACGCCTTCTTCCGCCAGGATCGATCCGGGTTCGGGGGTCTGGCCGATGACCTGGCCCTCGGGGACGGTGTCGTGGTGTCCTCGGACGACCTCCGCACTGAGGTTCAGTCCGTCGAGCGCTTCACCGGCCTCGCCCTGGGGCATCCCGGCGAGCTCGGGGACGATGATCCCCTCACTGACGGTGAGGGTGATCGCTTCCTCACGGTCGGCCTCCGCGCCGGCCTCCGGTTCGGTGGACAGCACGGTGCCGGGGGCGTGGTCGCTCGAGTCCTCCTTCACCGCGTCGATCCCCCCGAGACCGGCCTCCCGCAGGGTGGAGCGGGCGTCCTCCTCGCTGCTGCCGACCACATCGGGCACGGCGACGTGCTGGGGCCCTTCGGACACGTGGAGGACGACCTCGCCGCCCTCCGCCACTTCGGCGCCGGGTCCGGGGGTGGTCTCGGCGACGCTTCCCGGATCGATGTCCTCGCTGTAGGCCTCGCCGAGGCTCACGTCGAGGTCGAGGTCGAGCGCGGCCAGTTCCGCCTCGGCCTCCTCCGGGTCGGAGCCGAGCAGGTCCGGGAGTTCGGTGCTGCTGCCGCCCAAGAACGCCCATCCGCCGGCGAACAACGCCAGGACGAGCACGCCGGCGGCGACCAGGACGGGCACGCGTTTGCAGAAGGGCACGGCGCCCGCGCGGTCCGCCTCTTCCTCCTCCGATGGTGTGACCACGGGGATGGGCCGGGTGTCCTCGGCCTCACGGTTCCCGTAGTCGCTGGGCAGGCTCCGCAGCACCTGGTCGACCATGGCCAGGTACTGGCCGGCGTCGCGGGGGCGGTGGCGGGGGTCGGGCTCGGTCGCGTCGGCGACCAGCCTGTCGAGGTCCGGCGGGATCTCGGGGACGGCGGTGGAGGTCCGCAGGGGCCGGGTGTCGTCCTTCGGTGCGCCGCCGGTCATGAGTGTGTACAGGACCACGCCCATGTCGTGCACGTCGGCGCGGGTGCCGGGTTCTTCGTCGGGGGCGGCCCCGGAGAACAGCGAGAACCCGGTGAGGCGGACCCGGCCGTCGTCGTCGAGCACGATCTCGTCGGTGCTGATGGCGCCGTGGGGCAGACCGGCCCGGTGCATGGCGGCGAGTCCCTGGAGGACGTCGGCGACCACGGACAGTGCGGTGGCGGGGGAGTAGCGCAGCTCCTGGTCGGGCCGGTGGAGGACGTCGGTGAGGGTCTCGCCGGATGCGAACTCGGTGACGCTGTAGACGTGGTCGCCGTCGCGGCCGTGGCCGAGCGTGTCGGCCAGCCCGGGGCCGGAGACGGCACTGAGGGCCTCGGCGCGTTCGCGGAAGGCGTCGACGGACCCCTGGTCCTCCTCGAGCCGGGGGTGCAGGACCGTGACCATGACCGTGCGCTCGGTGGCCAGGTCGTGGGCGGTGTAACCCGTCCCCGAGGCATCGCTGCGCACGCGCCGACCGAGAACGTAACGCTCGTGCAGCGTACTTCCGGAGAGGGGCTCGGGGGAGGGGTTGGACATGGACCGAATTGTACGGGGACACGACCGGACGGATCATCTCCCATCAGGCCAAATATGGACACATCTCCGACCGCGGATGGGACAAGGACCCACGGGAGATCGGGGCCTGGGACGCCCGCACCCACAGCGCCCCCGGGGTTCTCATTACGCTGTGTCCGTGGACCACCTCGACGGAAGGGAACCCGATGACGGGCACACTCACCTGGCAGCGCGCCGACGACCGCCCCGATCTCCTGGCCGAGCCCGTGCTCGCCGCCGTCCGGGGCATGAGCGAGGCGCAGGTCGCCGAGATCGACCCGGACCTGGCCGACACCGCACAGTTCTGTGAGCACTACGGCCTGCCCCTGGGCACCAGCGCGAACTGTGTCGTGGTCGCGACCAAGCGCGGCGGTGAGACCTCCTACGCCGCGTGCATGGTCCTGGCGACCGACCGTGCCGACGTCAATGGGACGATCCGCCGCCATACGGGTGCCCGCAAGGCCTCGTTCGCGCCGATGGACGAAACGACGGGAAGGACCGGCATGGAGTACGGCGGTATCACCCCGTTCGGGTTGCCCGAGGGGTGGCCGGTACTCGTGGACGAGGCCGTGGCCGCCGAGCCCGAGGTGGTCGTGGGCAGCGGGCTGCGCCGGTCCAAGCTCCTGGTTCCGGGGAAGCTGCTGACCGAGCTGCCGGGCGCGGAGGCCCTCGCGCTGACCCGCTGAGCGGCCCTCGCAGGGTTCGGGGCGAGTACCCGGCAGATGCACGGCCACGACTCCGGGGCATGACTACAAAAGCCCAGGTGAGCATGGGTTTACGCACCTGGACCCCATTTACTGACCGATCGTTCTGTAATACGGTACCGGAAGTTCCACTGCCCGAGGAGAGGACCTGCACGTGTCCGAAGTACTGGAGAGCTACGCACAGGGGTCCTGGTTCACCCCCACGGACGAAGGCACACCCCTGGCGGACGCGAACACCGGCGAGACCGTCGCGCGCATCTCCGCCCGGGGGCCCGACCCGGCCGCGATGATCACCCACGCCCGCGAGGTCGGCGGCCCGGCCGTGCGCGCCCTCACCTTCCACCAGCGCGCCAACATCCTCAAAGAGGTCGCCAAGCACCTCATGGAGCACAAGGAAGAGTTCTACGCCCTCTCCCACCGCACCGGCGCCAACAAGCGCGACACCGCCGTGGACGTCGACGGCGGGTTCGGCACCCTCTTCAGCCTCTCCAGCAAGGGCCGGCGCGAACTGCCCAACTCCACCGTGATCCTCGACGGCGGTCTCGAGCCCCTCGGCAAGGAGGGCACGTTCGCCGCCCAGCACGTGTACACCTCCCGCCCGGGTGTGGCCGTGCAGATCAACGCGTTCAACTTCCCCGTGTGGGGCATGCTCGAGAAACTCGCCCCGGCCTTCCTCGCGGGCCTGCCCAGCATCGTCAAACCCGCCGACCAGGCCGCCTACCTCACGGTCGCCGTCTTCAGGCGCATCATCGAGTCCGGCCTCATGCCCGAGGGTTCCCTCCAGCTCCTCACCGGCACCCACGAAGGCCTGGTGGAGAACCTGGGCCCGCAGGACATCCTGGGCTTCACCGGGTCGGCGGCCACCGGGACGATCCTGCGCGGCCACCCGAACGTCGTCGACGGCGGTGTGCAGCTCAACGTCGAGGCCGACTCCCTCAACTGCTCGATCCTCGGCCCGGACGTGGCCGTGGAGGACCCCGAGTTCGACCTCTTCGTCAAGCAGGTCGTCACGGAGATGACGGTCAAGGCCGGCCAGAAGTGCACCGCGATCCGCCGGGTCCTGGTCCCCGAGGCCATGGCCGAGGCCGTCACCGAGGCGCTGAGCGAACGGCTGTCCAAGGTCGTGGTGGGTGCCGCCGACGACCCCGAGGCCAGGATGGGGCCGCTGGCCGCACTCGAGCAGCGCGACCGGCTGCGCGCATCGGTCAAGGCCCTGCGGGCCTCCAGCGACCTGGTCTTCGGCGACCCCGACACCGTCGAGGTGCACGGTGACGCCGACGCCGAGTCCGGCGCGTTCGTCTCACCGCTCCTGTTGCGGGCCCGCCCGGGCGCGCAGGAACCCCACGACGTGGAGCCCTTCGGCCCCGTCAGCACCGTGATCGCCTACTCCTCGGTGGGCGAGGCGGTCGAGCTGGCTGCCCGCGGACGAGGTTCCCTGGTGGGTTCACTCGTCACCCGCGACGAGGACACCGCCCGCGAGATCGTCCTGGGCGCCGCTCCGTGGCACGGCCGCATCCTGGTGCTCAACCGCGACGACGCCAAGGAGTCCACCGGCCACGGTTCCCCGATGCCGGTCCTGGTGCACGGCGGCCCCGGCCGCGCCGGCGGCGGCGAGGAGCTGGGCGGCGTGCGCGGCGTCAAGCACCACATGCAGCGCACCGCCGTGCAGGGCACACCCGACGTGCTCACCTCGATCACCGGGCACTGGACCACGGGCTCGCGCCGCGACGTCGGTGAGGTGCACCCGTTCCGCAAGGACCTGTCGCAGTTGCGGATCGGTGACACGATCTCCTCGGCCGAGCGCACCGTCTCGCGCGCCGACATCGACCACTTCGCCGAGTTCACCGGCGACACGTTCTACGCCCACACCGACGAGGAGGCCGCGGCCGCCAACCCGCTGTTCGGCGGGATCGTCGCCCACGGGTACCTGGTGGTCTCGATCGCGGCCGGGCTGTTCGTGGACCCGGCGCCGGGCCCGGTACTGGCCAACTTCGGTGTGGACCACCTACGGTTCCTCACCCCCGTCAAGGAGGGCGAGACCATCAAGGTGACGCTGACCGCCAAGCAGATCACGCCGCGCACCAACGCCGACTACGGCGAGGTGCGCTGGGACGCCGTGGTGACCAATACCGAGAACGAACCCGTCGCGACCTACGACGTGCTCACCCTCGTCGACAAGGGCGGGAACTGATCCATCGGCTCGGCGACAGGTCCACTGATCGCCGGGTCGCCCCGGGGACATGACCGCGCCCCGGCCCGAGGACGGTTCTTGAGCTCGGGCGGGGGCGCGTCCGTGTCCGGGTGCGGGCCTCCGGTGCCGGCAACGCGGGTTCGAGCGGATCGGCGGGGGAGAGGAGGCAGCACATGGAAAACGAGGCAGGCGAGGGCCGGCGGCCGTGGACCGTTCGACGGCCGAAGCGCACCACCACGCTGCGGGTCGTGGAGGACTTCGCGGCCCCTCCGGAGGACGTCTTCGCCCTGGAGGTGAGCCGGGAGGGGTTCGAGAACGCGATGCCCCCGGGCGTGGAGGCGGTGTCCTGGCCCGAGCGGTTCGCCCCGGGGGAGACCCTGGAGCTCCGCTGGGGCGCCGCGGGTCTGTACCCGGTGCGCTGGATCGCGGTCATCGACGCCTTCGAGGAGGGACGGGCCTTCACCGACCGCCAGGTGCGGGGCCCGTTCCGGTTCTGGCGGCACACCCACCTGGTCGAGCCGCACCACGGCGGCACCCGCCACACCGNCCCGCCCCCCCCCGCCACACCGACGTCGTGGAGTTCAGCACGGGGTTCGGGCCGGCGGGGGACCTGGCCGCGGCGATGGCGATCCGCGGTGGTTTCGGCCCCCGGTTGAGGCGCATGCACGCCGATCTGGGGCACGGCTGACCGGGCGGGAAGACGGTCCTTTGCGGGAGATACGCCCGCTCCAGGGCAGTGGTTGACACGTCACATCCGTCCACATGCAATGTGGAGGACCGCGGAGCGGTGACCCCCTGTCCAGCCGAACGCAAGGAGTGACGCGTGACCACATCCGATGCCACGCGCCCCAGGCTGCCCATGCGTATGCTCCTGGGGTCCCTACAAGTGATCGAACGGGCCGGGAACAAACTGCCGCACCCGTTCTGGCTGTTCACGATCATGGCCGGGCTCGTGATCTTGCTCAGCGCCGGGCTCAACGCCTTGGGTGTGTCCGCCGAGTCCCCCGACGGCGAACGCATCGAGGTCGAGAGCCTGTTGTCCGCCGAGGGTATGCAGGTCATCTTCGGTGACGCGGTGGACAACTTCGCGGCCTTCCCGCCCCTGGCGATCATCATCGTCGTCATGTTGGGTGTCTCGGTCGCCGAACAGAGCGGCATGCTCAACGCGATGCTGCGGGGCAGCGTGACCCGCGTACCGGCCCAGTGGTTGACGTTCGCCGTCGCACTGACCGGTGTCACCGCCAGTGTCGCTTCCGACGCCGCCTACGTCGTGCTCATCCCGCTCGGCGCCCTGCTCTTCAAGGCCGCCGGACGCAGCCCGATCCTGGGACTGGTCGTGGCCTTCACGTCGGCCTCCGCCGGATACAACGCGTCCCTGCTCATCACACCCACCGACGCGCTCCTGTCCGCGCTGACCACCGAGGCCGCCGGCATCATCGACGCCGATCACACGGTCACCGCGCTGGACAACTACTTCTTCACCTTCGTCTCCGCGCTCGTACTCGCCGCTCTGATCACCCTCGTGACCGAGTACGTCCTGAGCAGGCGCACCGACAGCTTGGGGGAGGACCACGACAACGAGGACGACACACACGAGCAGCTGGGTTCCATGGCGCTCACCGCCGGCGAACGCCGGGGGCTGATCAACTCCGGGGTGGTCGTGCTGGTCTTCATCGCCGTCTTCGCGGCGGCGCTGGCCCCGGCAGGTTCGCCGCTGCGCGGGGAGGCCGGCACCGTCCTGGGCTCCCCCGTGATCACCGGGATCGCCTATATCCTGGGGATCCTGTTCCTGGTGGCGGGTGTTGTGTACGGACGCACCGTCGGGAGCATCGCCCGGGCACAGGAGGTGCCCGAGGCGATGGCCGTCGGCGTGCGCGACCTGACGCCCGTGATCGTGCTGTTCTTCGCCGCCTCGCAGTTCCTCGCCTACTTCGGCTGGACCGGGATCGGCGAGATCGTCGCCATCCGCGGCGCCGAGTTGCTCGAAGCGGCGGGTGTGCACCCCGTCGTGCTCTTCCTGGGCATGATCCTGTTCGCGTGCCTGATGAACGTCCTCATCACCAGTGGTTCCGCGCAGTGGACCCTCATCGCGCCGATCTTCGTACCGATGTTCATGCTCCTGGACGTGCCGCCGGAGACCACCCAGGCGATCTACCGCATCGCCGATTCCAGCACGAACGTCATCAGCCCCATGAGCCCCTACTTCGTCATGGCCCTGGGTTTCCTGCAGCGCTACCGCAAGGACGCCGGCATCGGGACGCTGATCTCGCTCACCCTGCCGATCAGCATCACGGTCCTGGTCGGGTGGACCCTGCTCTTCCTCGGCTGGTGGGCCCTCGGGATCCCGCTGGGCCCGGGCGCGGGCGTGCGTTGACCGACCCTTCCTTCTTCTGGAGAGAGACGACTTGAGCAAGACAGTGGCAGCGGACCTGGCCTCGGCCGCCGAACGCAGCCTGCCCGACATGGTCGGTGACCTCCGGCGCCTGGTGGATCTGGAGACCTTCAGCTACGACAAGGCCGCCCTCGACACCGGGTTGGG
>NZ_ANBE01000024.1 GCF_000341145.1 Nocardiopsis xinjiangensis YIM 90004 | reverse complement strand
CCCCAGCCACTACGACACGGTGTGGCCGCGCGGCACGCTCGCCGAGTGGCCCGTGGAGATCGACGGTGACCGGTTCAGCGGTCCCGGCTGTTTCGACATGAAGGGCGGCATCGTGCAGAGCGTGTGGGCCACCCGCCTGCTGCGCGAGCTGTCTGCCTCCCACCCGACGGTGCGGATGCTGTTGACGGGTGACGAGGAGATCGGCAGCCCGGCCTCGCGTGCCCACATCGAGCGCGCCAGTGCGGACGCGGACGTGACTCTCGTCCTGGAGCCCAGCCGCGAGGGCATGGTCAAGACCCAGCGCAAGGGGATGGGGCTGTTCGACGTCACCGTGCGCGGCGTGGAGTCCCATGCCGGGCTCGACCCCGCCGCTGGTGCGAGCGCGATCCACGCCCTGGCCGAACTCGTGCCCCGGATCACTGCCCTGGCTGCGCCCGATCTCGGCACCACCGTGAACGTGGGTGTGGTCTCCGGAGGGACCGGGCGCAATGTCGTCGCCGGGTACGCGCGCTGCGAGGTGGACGTGCGTGTGCAGGAGCCGGACGAGATGGCCCGCATCGACGCCGGGTTGAAGGAGCTGTCGCCCTCCGATCCCCGGGCGGAGGCCACGGTCACCGGCGAGTGGAACCGCCCGCCGATGAACCCCAACGACGCCTCGGCGCAGGCGTTCACCTTGCTGCGTGAGGTCGCGGCCGAGCTCGGCACCGATCTGGGGGAGGTCGCGGTGGGCGGCGCCAGCGACGCCAACTTCGTCTCCGCGCTGGGCCGCCCGGTGCTCGACGGGCTCGGCGCCGTGGGTGCCGGTCCGCACTCCCGTGACGAGCACGTGCTGCTCAGCGGCACCCCTCACCAGGTCGCCATGGTGGCTTCGTTCATGGGACGTCTCACCTCGGGGTGAGCACGTCGGGGACCGGGGCACGGCCCCGGTCCCCGACGTGGAGGTCGGTGAAGACGTAGGCGGCCAGGTGCTGCGGCGCCGGGGCCCCGGACGGGACCGGGAACTCGGCCCACACGTGGGTACCCAGATCGGCCCAGGGCGCGGACAAAAGATGTCCCCAGGCTGTGGACAACGCTTCGACCATCAACAGGCCCCGCTCCTCCGCCCACGCCCACTCGTCATCGCTGCGCTCGGCCGGGACCCGAGGCAACCCGCCCGAGCCGCCGGCGTCGGTGAACCCGACACGGACCCGGTCGGCCCCCCAGGCGAGGAACCGCAGCACCTCCCCTCCCCGGCCCCCGGAATCGGTGTACTCGGCGCAGTTGGCGAACAGCTCACTCGCGCACAGGACGACCGTTTCGCGAAGGTCGTCATCGAACCCGGCCAGGTCATGGGAGAGGTCGGCACGGACCGTGCGCAGGTGAGCCGAGGAGCCGGGGTAGGTGCGCGGCTCCCACACGGTGTGGACGGGATGGGCCGGGTGGAGGGACCTCATGCGCTCACCCCCGTGGAGACCGTGGTGCGGCGCTGCTGCTGGCGGGCGCGGATGCGCGACAGATGGGGGAGGTCGTTCATGCGTGCGGGCAGGCGCGGGGACGGCGGGCGCGGCGCGGGGACGTGGAAGGCGGCGTCCGGGCCGGCGGGCGGCTCCGGGGCCGATGTTGGCGCTGGATCCGCAACCGGTCCCGGATCCGGGACCGGGTCAGGGTCCGGGTCGCGGAACTCGTCGAGGGTGTAGGCGCGGGTGCCTGCCGGGGCAAGGCCGAGCTCGAACACGGATACGGGGCCGGACTCGAGGTCGGCACCCCACGCGCGGAGGCGGGCGGTGGAGCGATACCGGACCCGCTCGGCCTCGGCGTCGGCCTCGTGGGCGGTGAAGTAGGGCCGCACCAGGGCGATGTCGTCGGCGTCGATCTCGGCGGCCGGGGGTTTCAGGACCGTCGTCGGCTTCGAGCTCGCGGACGGTTCCGGGCCGGTCGGCGGTTTCGGGCCCGTTGACTTCGGGCGAGGGCGCTCATCCGTGTTGACCTGGGACCTCTGCGCCGCCGGCTGCGAAGGCAGAGGTATCGGGGCGGCAGGGGCGCCGGGGGCGTAGCGGCGCACGCGGGTCGAACGGCGGCGCCGGAGCTGCCCGGCCGAGTGACGGCCCTTGGGCGGGCAGAGCAGTGCCCGGAGGGGTTTCAGAGCAGTTTTGAACACGGCAGCGATACACTGGGGCATGCTGGCAATTCCTTTGGTTAGAGGGTTGAGGTTGCTGGCCACGGCCCCGGGCGGTTGTTAACCGTCGCGGGGTCACCGTGTCTTGTCTTCAGTTGTGGGGCGCTCCCGACCGTCACCGATGGATGTTTCCGGTGATCGCCACCGGTGGGCATCGTCGGTGGTCGTCGCCGGTCGAGGCGATGCCGCCAGCGTAGAACACGGGGAAGCAGAATCGTCAATTCTTTCGAGAAAAAGAACCAGGTTTCTGGTTTCCCCAGCTCAGAGCCGGTACACCGAAGAACCAAGTTCAATATGAAACAGTTCCGAACTGCCCTTCTTGCCCGAATTCACGCCCTTCATGGTTCAGGCCGAGGAAGAAGTCGGTGACCTTCCCTGGAGAGAGTTGGTACAGCACCCCTGGGGTGCAGACCGGCCCAGCCACACGAAGGGCTGAGCATGCGGGTCCCTTGGCAGCACTGCCGAGCCCGCGAGCGAGCGGCCGTGCACAGAACCGTGCCCCGGGGCGCTGCGCCCCGGGGCACGGTATGCGTAGTGGCGCCACCGGCGTTGCACGCCCGCGCTACAGGTCGGCGATGGCCGCGGCCGGGTCCTCCATCGCGTCGGCGACCACCCGCATGAACCCGGCGGCCGTCCCTCCATCACACACACGGTGATCGAAGGCGAACGAGAGCTGGGTGATCTTGCGGGCCGTGAGCTCCCCATCGACGATCCAAGGACGGTCCATGATCCGTCCGAGCCCCAGGATGGCGACCTGGGGATGGTTGATGATCGCCGCGCTGCCGTCCACCCGCAGGGCCCCGTAGTTGTTGAGCGTGAACGTGCCCCCGGTCATCTCGGCGGGAGAGGCCTTGCCCTCCCTGGCGGCCTCGGTCAGACGCCGGATCTCGGTGTCGAGCTGAGCCGTGGTGCACCGGTGCGCGCCGAGCACGGCCGGGGCCACCAGTCCGCGGTCGGTCTGTACGGCGAGGCCGAGGTTGACCCCGTCGTACTGCACGAGCTCCCCGCGTTCGGTGTCCACCACTCCGTTGAGTTCGGGGTGGGCACGCAGGCCGGCGACCACGAAGCGCGCCACGTAGGCCATGAGTCCGGGCCCCTCGGGTCGGGACCGGCGCAGGCGGACGAGTTCGGTGGCGTCGACGTCCACCCACACGGTCGCCTCGGGGATCTCGCGGCGGCTCCGGGAGAGCGTGTCGGCCACACTCTTGCGGAACCCGGTCATGGGCACCCGCGCGGCTTCGGACAGTCCCGTGCGCGGGTCGGTACCGAGGGGCGAAGTCCCGGAGGGCGAGGCTCCGGGGGACGGGGTCCGTGGGTCCGGAACGTCGAGTGCGCCATGCTCCTCGGCCCCGACGGGCTCCGCGCCGTTCACGGTGGGAGCAGACTCGGCAGCCGCGATGGCCGCACGCACGTCCTTGCGCATGATGAGCCCGTTCGGCCCGCTGCCCTCGAGCTCTGCGACACGGATCCCTGCGTCCCGGGCCATCTGCCGCACCAGGGGAGAGGTCACCAGAGGCACCCGGGGCCGCTCGCCCGCAGCCGGAGCCGGCGTGCCCGGTGTGGCCGACGGCGCCGGGCGGCTCCCCGATCCGCGCTCGGGCGGGCGGGTGCGTGGACGGCGGTTGCGTCCCCGGGCTCCGGTCTCGGGGGTGCCGTAACCCACGAGCACGTTGCCCGACCCGGTGCCGGCACGTTCCTCCTCGCGGTAGCGCTCGGCGGTGGCCGACGCCTCGCCCCCGACGGATTCGACGGACTCGGCGGCCCCGGCAGAGCCGGCGGGCTCCGGGGCCGGCTCGGGAACGGACGGCTCCCCGGTGGCGACGGTGATGAGCGGCCGCCCCACCTCCACGACGGCGCCCTCCTCCCCGTGCAGGGCGCTGACGGTGCCGGCGAAGGGCGAGGGCACCTCGACGATGGACTTGGCGGTCTCCACCTCGGCCACGGGTTGGTCGAGGGCGACGGTCTCGCCGGCGGAGACGAGCCAGCGCACGACCTCGGCCTCGGTCAGGCCCTCACCGAGGTCGGGGAGGTCGAAGGTCCGGTCGGTCACTGGTCCTCCCATTGCAGGTCGTCGACGGCGTCGAGGATGCGGTCCACACCGGGGAGCTGGTGTCGTTCCAGCTTCGGCGGCGGGTAGGGGATGTCGAAGCCGGTGACCCGCCGGACCGGCGCGGCCAGGGAGTGGAAGCAGCGTTCGGTCACACGTGCGGTGATCTCGGAGGCGACGCTGGCGAACCCGCTCGCCTCGGCGACGACGACGGCCCGTCCGGTGGAACGCACGGCCTCGCACACGGTGGCGTCGTCGAAGGGCACGAGGGACCGCGCGTCCACGACCTGGAGGCTGCGGCCCTCCTGCGCGGCGGCCTCGGCGGCCTCCAACGCGGTCGGGACGGAGGGCCCGTAGGTGATGAGGGTGGCGTCGGTGCCTTCGCGGATCACCGAGGCGGTGCCGAGGCCGGGGGCCGGGGTGTCCAGGTCGACCTCGTCCTTGCCCCAGTAGAGCTTCTTGGGCTCCATGAACACGACGGGGTCGGGCAGGGCGATGGCCTCGCGCAGCATCCAGTAGGCGTCGGCCGGGTTGGAGGGGGTGAGCACGGTGAGGCCGGGTGTGTGGGCGTAGTAGGCCTCGGAGGAATCGCAGTGGTGTTCGACGCCGCCGATACCGCCCGCGTAGGGGACCCGGATGACCATCGGCAGGGTGACCTTGCCGCGGGTGCGGTTGCGGGTCTTGGCGACGTGGCTGATGACCTGCTCGAACGCGGGGTAGGCGAACGCGTCGAACTGCATCTCGACGACGGGCCGCATGCCGTTCATGGCCATGCCCACGGCCATGCCGACGATCCCGGACTCGGCGAGCGGGGTGTCGAAGCAGCGGTCCTCGCCGAAGTCGGCGGTGATGCCGTCGGTGATACGGAAGACGCCGCCGAGGGGACCGACGTCCTCACCGAAGGCGTACACGGTCGGGTCCTCGGTCATGGCGTCGCGCAGGGCCCGGTTGAGGGCCTGGGCCATGGAGATCTTGGTCGACCCTTCGGCCATGTCAGTTGCCCTCTCTGCTGAGTTCGTCGGCCAGGAGAGCGGCCTGCTCGGTCAGTTGGGGGGTGGGCGTGGCGTACACGTGCGCGAACAGCTCCGACGGTGCGGGGTCGGTGTCGGCGTCCGCGCCGACGCGCATGGCGGCGGCCACCTCCTCGGCACGTTCGGCGATGCGGGCCCTGCGGGCCTTGGTCAGCGCCCGGCGGCGTTTGAGCAGGGCCTCCGCGCGCAGCAGCGGGTCGCGCCCGTACCAGGGATCGACTTCCTCGCCGTCGCGGTAGCGGGTGTCGTCGTCGGCGTTGGTGTGGGCCTGCATCCGGTAGGTGTGGGCCTCCACGAGCCGGGGACCGCCGCCGGCCCGGGCGGCGGCCACCTCGCGGTCGAGGACGGCCAGGACGGCGGCGATGTCGTTGCCGTCGACGCGTTCGCCCTTGATTCCGTATCCGATGCCCTTGTGTGCGAGGGAGGGCGCGGCGGTCTGGCGGGCGAGCGGAACGGAGATGGCGTACTCGTTGTTCTGCACGAAGAAGACGACGGGGGCCTTGAACACCGCGGCGAAGTTGAGGGCCTCGTGGAAGTCGCCCTCGCTGGTGGCGCCGTCGCCGCACAGGGCCATGACGACGGTGCCCTCACCGCGCAGGCGGGCGGCATGGGCGACACCGACGGCGTGCAGGAGCTGGGTTGCCAGGGGAGTGGCCTGGGGCGCGACCCGCTTCTCGTGGGGGTCGTAACCGGAGTGCCAGTCGCCCTTGAGCAGGGTGAGGACCTGGACGGGGTCGACGCCGCGGGCGATGGCGGCGGCGGTGTCGCGGTAGGTGGGAAAGAGCCAGTCACCGTCGGCGATCGCGAGGGCGGCGCCGGTCTGGCAGGCCTCCTGCCCGTGGGAGGAGGGATAGACGGCGAGCTTGCCCTGGCGGACCAGCGCGCCGGCCTGGTCGTTGACGCGGCGGCCGACCACCAGGGACTCGTACGCGGCGAGCAACCGGTCCGTTCGTGGGAGCGGCAGAACCGGGTTCTCGACCGTGCGCCCTGAAGGTTCGAGCAGTTGTACGGGCTGCTCGGAGGGCAGCAGGTCCTGGTCGTCGGCCATGCGACCACCTCCGTGTGTCGGGAATGACTCGTACGGGAACATGGTGCGATTCCGAGCCATCTGTTGGCCACAACCCGGTCAGATCCGAGAAAACGTCGCGATCTTCGCCCTTTTTTCGGCCCGATCGTCCAGATGTGTGACCTGTCGCACCCTCCGGGTTGGACAGTTGTCCGTTCCCCGCGGGCGCTGGTTCCGACACCGTCCCTGCGGGGACACACCCGGGTCAGGCATACGATGGGCCGGTGCCCTGTACACGCCACCACCAGCGGGGAAGCGGGCAGAGAGCACCCACCACACCACCCGGCTGTACAAGGAAGAGCCCCGTGAGCGACGAGCGCGAGAACCTCACCTACGAACTCTTCGGAACCGCCGTCCGCGACCTCGCCACCGAGATCGCCGACGACGGGTTCGAGCCCGACATCATCCTCTCCATCGCACGCGGCGGCCTCTTCGTCGCCGGCGGCCTGGGTTACGCGCTCGACGTCAAGAACCTGCACGTCATGAACGTGGAGTTCTACACGGGGGTCGGCCAGACACTCGACATGCCCGTCATGCTCCCGCCCGTGCCCAACGTGGTGGACCTCAGCGACAAGAAGGTGCTGGTCGCGGACGACGTCGCCGACACCGGCACGACCCTCAAACTCGTGCACGACTTCTGCGCCGAGCACGTCGCCGAGGTGCGCAGCGCCGTCATCTACGAGAAGCCGCAGTCCTCCATCAAGTGCCAGTACGTGTGGCGCCACACCGACCGGTGGATCAACTTCCCGTGGTCGGTCGAGCCCCCGGTGGTACAGCGGCAGAACCAGGTGCTGGACTCCTGATCCCGCCGGATCCTGGGGTCAACGCCGGGGACGGGCCGTGACAGGGCGCGATTCTCTGCCTCCGGTCCGCACGATCACGCCATATTCGCTTCGATTCGCCGATGACGTCTTTACGAACCGTGGGGCCTCGTGGTTGGATTCTCATTGATGTCCACGACCATCCTCGTCACGGGCGAGGCGAAGGCGCCGTCCGGTAACCCGATCACCACCCAGTTCGGGATCTACTACGTCGCCTTCGTGATCGATACGGACAGCCACCGGATTCTGGATGCGGAATGCTCCGCGACGTTGGCACTGACGAAGTCGTTCGTCAGCGGCTTGTTCGCGGGAGAGCGCATCACGGACGAAGGTCGCCTGTCGGAGCGGATCACCACCCGGTATCACGGCTCCTCGCAGCGGGCACTGCTCGCGGCGTTGCGTAACGCCGTGGTGAAGTACCGCAGCATCGTCGGATCCCCCTCGGACTGAGGCAGGGCCGGCAACAGGCCGCTTCGATTGCCTGTTCCTTCACCGGAACACGACCCAGTCGGAAACACGCTACGCGTGCACCACAGCACGTGTGCCGGTTTCCGGCTTTTTTTGTGTCCGGAGGCAAAGGATCAGACGTGCCCCAGGAAGGACGGAAAAGACAACACAATGATCACGGACGGCTTTCTGTATCTGGGCGTGCTGTTGGCGCTGGCAGGCGTCCTCGTGCTCCTGGTCAACCGGACCAATATTCGGCTCTTCACCTACGTTCCCGCGTTCGTGTTGCTCTACATCTGCGCCGCGGCGTTGAACACGGTGGGTGTCTTCGGTGAGTCCGAGTCGATCGAGGCGACCGGTGGGGCGGTGCAGGACGCGCTGCTTCCGGCCATGATCCTGCTCCTGTTGTTCAAGTGCGACCTGCGCAAGATCATCAAGCTGGGACCGAAGCTGCTGCTGACCTTCTTCGTGGCCGCGGCGAGCATCGTGGCCGGCTTTCTCATCGCCTTCCTGGTGTTCCGAGCGGCTCTGGACTCCGAGGCGTGGAAGGCGCTGGGTGCGCTCAGCGGCTCGTGGACCGGCGGCTCCGCGAACATGGTGGCGGTCCAGGGCATCCTGGAGGCCCCGGAGGACGTGTTCGGCTACGTGCTGATCGTGGACACGGTGCTGTACTCGGTGTGGCTCCTGCTGATGTTCAGCTCGGTGGGTCTCTCGGACCGGTTCAACCGGTGGACCAAGGCCGACACCACGAAGTTCGAGACGCAGACCGGTCCGCAGGAGGAAGAGCGCCCGATCGACCTGGTCTCGCTGATGGGCCTGATCGGCTTCAGCCTGTTCGCCTCGGCCACCGCGAGCTGGATCGGCGAGCAACTTCCGGAGCTCGGCGACGTCGTCACCGCAACGACGTGGACGATCCTGATCGTCAGCGTGCTCGGGCTGATCATCGCCACCACTCCGATGGGAAAGACGGCGGGGTCCACCGAGATCGCGCTGGTCATGCTCTACGTCATCATCGGCATCATCGCCTCCGGATCGGACTTCACCTCGCTGACGCAGGCTCCCATCTACCTCGCCATCGGGATCGTGGTGCTGATCGTGCACCTGGCGATCATGGTCGTCTACGCCAAGCTGACCCGCACCGAGCTCTTCAGCCTGGCGGTGGCGAGCACGGCCAACCTCGGCGGCGTGGCCTCCGCGCCCGTCGTGGCCGGCGCGTTCGACCGCCAACTCGTACCGGTCGGTGTGCTCTACGCCCTGATGGGGTCGTTCCTCGGCACGTTCATCGGTTTGACCGTCGCCCAGCTCCTCTCGGCGGTGTGACATGCCCGATTCACCAACCCACGGCCTCACCATCACCGATGTACGCAGCCGGGACTACAGGGGCAGGCTGACCCATCCGTTCGTGACCGCCCGGCGCAGCGTCGAGGAGGTCATCGGGCTCCTCGTCGAAGTGGAACTGGACGACGGCACCGTCGGCCACGGTTCGGCGGCCGAGACCCTCGCGGTCACCGGCGAATCCGTGGAGTCGATGCGGGCGGTGATCCACGGCCCGGTGGCCGAGGCCCTGACGGCCGGGCCCGTGGCCTGCGGGCTGCGCGGCCGCACCGACGCCGTCGCCGCCGCGTGCACCGGGAACACCAGCGCGAAGGCGGCGGTCGACGTCGCGCTGCACGACGCCTGGGCCCGCAGGCTCGGCGTTCCACTGGCCGAAGCATTGGGCGGGGACACGAGCACGCTCCTGCGGACCGACATGACCATCGGTCTGGCCGCCCCGGAGGCCATGGCGCGGGCAGCGGTGAGCGCGTTCGAGGACGGCTTCACGGTGCTCAAGGTCAAGCTGGGCCGTGACTGGCGTGCCGACCTCGACCGGTTGCGGGCGGTGCACGACGCCGTCCCGGACGCGGAGTTCCGCCTGGACGCCAACCAGGGCTGGGACCCCAAATCGGCGGTGCGCATCATCCGCGCGATCCAGGACGCACACATCCCCCTGCAGCTCGTGGAACAGCCGGTATCCAAGCACGACCTGCGCGGACTGGCCTCGGTCACGGCCGCCGTGGACGTGCCGATCATGGCGGACGAAGCCGTCAACTCACCGCGGGACGCCTTCGAGATCGCCCGCTCGGGCGCCGCCGACGTACTGAACATCAAGCTCGCCAAGTGCGGCGGTATCGGCCACGCCATGGCGATCGCCGACGTGGCCCACGCCGCAGGGCTCCCCTGCATGATCGGCGCCATGATGGAGCCGCGCGTCTCCATCACCGCCGCCGCACACGTGGCCGCAGCGCACCCGGCCATCACCCTCGTCGACCTCGACTCCGCCGAATGGATCGATGAACCGGCCCCGGCCGGCGGCTACGCGCTGCGGGGCGACCGGTTGCACCTTTCGCACACCCCCGGGCTCGGCTTCGGGCCGACAGCAACGGAAGGAATGGAACGATGAAGCGGATCCGTACCGTCACCGCGGCCTGTGCCGCGACACTACTGAGCACGACCGGAGCCACGGCCGTGGCCGCTCCCGCGTCCGAGGGCCTGGAACCCGGCGACCGTGCCTTCGTGGACGTCACCGCCACCACCCTCTGGGTGGAGCCGGACACGGCACGCGGGTTGGACGCGCCCTCGCTGGGCAACCCCGTCGACCTGGACCAGTGGAACGAGAACATGGAGGACACCGAGACACGCGGGTGGCTGACCGGAAGGCTGGAGAGCCAGGCCGTGCTCGGATCCGAGGTCGAGGTCACCGAGGTCTCCGGGGACTGGGCGCACATCGTCGTCCCGGAGCAGTCGACCCCACGGGACGAGCGGGGGTACCCGGGCTGGGTTCCGGTCGAGCAGCTGGTGGAGAACGAGGGTTTCGCCCAGCAGGTCGAGAGCCTGCCCTCGGCCCAGGTGACGGCGAACCGCGCTTCGCTGACCGACGATCCCGCCGGTGAGGAGCTCCAGGAGATCAGCTTCAACACCGAACTCCCGGTACTGGAGACCACGGCGGAAGCGCTGCAGGTCGCCCTGCCCGACGGCTCGGCGGCATGGCTGGGCAGCGCCGACGCGGACGTCCACGCCCCCGGGGAGGAGCCCGCCCCGCCGACCGGCCGGGACCTGGTGGAGACCGGCGAGGGGTTCCTGGACCTGCGTTACCTGTGGGCCGGCGTGTCCGCCTACGGCTACGACTGCTCCGGATTCACCTACTCGGTCCACCGCGCGCACGGCATCGACGTCCCGAGGGACGCCGCGGACCAGGCCGCGGAAGGCGAGGACGTCGAGGTGTCCGACCTGCAGGCGGGGGACCTGCTGTTCTTCGCCGACCCGGGCGGCGAGGGCCACGTGCACCACGTGGGCATGTACATCGGCGGTGGCGAGATGATCCACGCACCCAACGAGTCCACGTCCGTGTCCGTCGTCGACTGGGACGAGTGGGACGCCGACGACGAGTTCTCGGGGGCCAAGCGCTACCTGTGACCGGACCGGCCACACCGGACGGCCGCGCCTCGACGGTCTCGGCGCGGCCGTCCTTCCACGGAACCCCCGTGTTCAGAGGATCTCGCCGCCGGCGGCGCGCAACCGCTCGGACAGCCACAGCGGGGTGCGGGCGTCGTCCCTGGGGAAGTACCGGGCGTCGAGGGCGTAACTGAACGCCGGCGGCGGGAACGAGAACGCCGGTTCGTTCACCCGGTCGTAGGACACGTGCCACCCGCTGCCCCGTTCCAGGGTGAGACGGGCGGTGAACCAGGCCCCGTATCCGGGGGAGAAGGTGGCCGAACGCAACAGGGCCATCTCGCCCCGCAGCTCCTCGGGGAGCGGGACCAGGTACTCGCCGTCCTCGCACACCGCCACGAGGACCCCGCCCGAGTAGCCCACCAGGGCCCGGTGGACCAACCGCAGCACCTGCCACGGGAGGTGGTCCGCGGCCTCGGTGACCAACGCACGGATCCGGTCGAGCAACATCACGCGCTCGTGCGGTTCCATCTCCACCGGAGGCACGCTGGGGACGCCGGGCGCCCCCGGCCACGGTGGGGACCAGCGCGTCCGGGGATCCAGCAGATCGGCCCACTCGGGCGCCCCTTCGGCGGGAGGTCCTTGCTCCAGCAGGGGCTGGTCGGCGCGGCCCGTGGGGTCGTGCCTCTCCGTTTCCCCGGCCAGGCGCATGGCGTCACCGATCAGCAGCGCCCACTCGTCGCGGCCGATGAGCGGGACCGAACGCGCCGGCGGCGGGCCGTTGCCGGCCGGAAGCTCCGGAGGCTCGGCCCCCTCGGTCAGCCCCAGCCCGTGTGCGACCGTCGCCGCGTGCCCGGCATCGAATCCGGGCACCCCCTCCGCGGCCTCGGCGAGCGTTTCGCGGGTCAGGCCGCGGTCCTGTGTCCGAGCCACGAGCGACTCGGCCGCACCCGATGCGGCGTCGGGGCCGAGCAGGCGTGCGACCTCCTCGGCCGTGGCTTCCGAGGTGGCCGACCAGCCCAGCAGGCTGCGGAGCCCGTCGTCCTCCCAGTCGTCGGGGTAGGCGGCCCGCACCCATGTGCCCTCCCACCAGTAGAGGAAGTGCGGCCCGGTCGTCCGGTGGCGTTCCAACCACTCCACCGGCAGCCACGACGGTGCCCCGTCGAAGGGATCGGTGGGGCGGCGCAGACCGGTGGCCGGTGAACTGTCCGGGTCCTCACCGAGCAGGACGAAACGCTCGTCGCCGACCCTCAGGAGGCGGAACCCGGCGCCCGGCCGCCCCACCGAGAGGGAGCGGTCCACGAGCGCCCCGTCCTCCGCGCCCGTACCCGCGGACACGACCGCGACCGCACCTGCCCGCCCCCACAGGTCCTCGGGTGCGGGCAGGTCACTGGGGAGTCCGGGTCGGTGGAACACGTGCCGGTCCTTCCTCACGTTCTGTCCGTGCCGGAGGGCCTCCTCCGGCCCTCGACCGCTGTCACTGCGTGTCCTTCCCGCGCTCTCGTGCATCGAGTCGCCTGCGCTGGGGCACCACGGTGTACTTCGGGTCCTCCTGGGACTGGACCCCTGCGTGGAAGACCCCGAGCCGGGTACAGGCCGAGCCCGCCACGAGGGCCGCGCCGCTGAGCGCCGAGACCACGCGGCTGCGGCGTCCGAGCACCGCACCGGCCGCACCCGCCGACATCAAGGTCTGGGCCGCACGCATGAACGCGCCCGCCCGCCCCTGTTTGTAGGTCTCTCCGGGCAGGCCCATGCGGTGCTCCATGGCCGTGGCGAGCGCCGTCTCGGCCAGCGCCCCGCCGACCGCGGCACGGCGCGCCGGCCCGCTCTGTGCGGTGGGCGCGGCGATGAGCCCCGTGCCCCCCGCAGCGGCGACCGCCGAGGAGGCGAAGACGAAGGGCATGTACCGGTAGCCCTCGTGCCAGGCCGGGACGGCGGTGTCACACACCAGGGGAGCGGTGTAGGTGGTCACGAGCGCGCCCATCGCGCCGGATCCGTAGGTGGCCAGGCGACCGATCCGCGGGAACCACCCCGTCAGGGAGGTCACGGCCGCGACGCCGGCCAGTGGCCCGTATCCGGCGAGGATCCACGACCCCATGCTCATCGGCGAGGACGGTTTGAACACGCGCAGCATGTTGAGGAAGCGCTCCGGCCGGCCCAGGTCGTAGACGAGCGCGGCCGTGGACCCGGAGATCGCGGCCAGGGCGGTGTAGCGCATCGGCCGGGCCAGGTCCGGGCGGCCGGTCAGTTCCGCCCCCGCCGCGAGGGCGGAGGAGGCGCCGGCGAGGCCGCCGAGGAACAGGTATCCGCCGATCGCGGGCGCCTCCCACACGATCCTGTTGATGACCGGCTTCCCGTAGTAGGAGGCGAAGTCGGACCCGTCGGCGCTGCGTTCACCGGGCCGGGCGTCGCGCTCGCGCCGCTGCTGTTCGCTGACGACGCCGGCGGCCCCGGTCATCGCCTCTCGGTCGGGCCGCTGGCCGCGTATACCCTGCTCCGTCACGTCCGACGTGTTCACCGTCGCCCTCCCAGGAAAGTCGCGGCCACTCCGGCCAGCATCGTCGCCGCTGCCACACCCGCATGCCGCCACATCGACGGCAGGTCGCGTGTGGTGACGACGGGGTCGGGCGGCAGCCCGTACACCTCGGGTTCGTCCAGCAGCAGGAAGAAGGCGCCGTTGCCGCCGACGCCGTCCTCGGGGTCGTCGCCGTACAGGCGTGCCGAGCTCACGCCCTCCTCGTGGAGGTTCTCCAGGCGTTGTGCGGCGCGTTCGCGCAGTTCGTCGAGGTCGCCGAACTGGATGGAGTCGGTGGGGCAGGCCTTGGCACAGGCCGGCTCGAGCCCGTCACCGATGCGGTCGTAGCACAGGGTGCATTTCCAGACCCGGCCGTCGTCCTCACGGCGGTCGATGACGCCGTAGGGGCAGGCCGGGATGCAGTAGCCGCAGCCGTTGCAGATGTCCTCCTGCACGACGACGGTGTCGAACTCGGTGTGGAAGAGCGCCCCGGTCGGGCACACGTCCACACACGCGGCGTGGGTGCAGTGCTTGCACACGTCCGAGGACATCAACCAGCGGAACTCGCCCCGGTCCTCGGGCGCCGCGGAGGCGCCGGGGAGTTCGAACGAGGGCATGCCGAGGTCGACGGTGTCCTTGCGTCCGAGGCCGGTCTCCTGGTGGCCGAGGGGCTCGCGCTGTTCGACGAAGGCGACGTGGCGCCAGCTGTCGGCGCCCAGTCCCCCGGTGTTGTCGAAGGACATCCCGGTGAAGTCGAGTCCGTCCTCGGGGACGAGGTTCCACTCCTTGCAGGCGACCTCGCAGGCCTTGCAACCGATGCAGACGCTGGTGTCGGTGAAGAACCCGAGCCGCGGGGTTCCCTCGTCGTTGTCGGTACTCACGTTCACTCCTCCGTTCCGGTGGACTCGGTGATGCGGGCGCGGCGCCGGTAGGAACGGACCAGTTCGAGCCGTTCGGGGCCTCTGGGGCGGCGGCCGGGCCGGATGTCGGCCGTGAGCGCCTTGACCTCCTGGATGTGCACGTTGGGGTCCAGGGAGATGGACATCAGCTCGTTGACCGAGTCACCCGTGCTGTAGCCGTTGGGGCCCCAGTGGTAGGGCATGCCGATCTGGTGCACGGTCCGGCCCTGGACCCGGAGCGGTGCCATGCGGTCGGTGACCATCACTCGGGCCTCGATCGCGTTGCGTGCGGTGACCAGCGTCGCCCAGCCTCTGTGGCTGAGTCCCCGCTCCGCGGCCAGTTCGGGGCTGACCTCGCAGAAGAACTCGGGCTGGAGCTCGGAGAGGTAGGGCGTCCACCGGCTCATCCCGCCCGCCGTGAACTGTTCGGTCACCCGGTAGGTCGTCACCACGAACGGGTAGACGTCGGCCTCCGGGGTCCCCGGGTCCGGGTGGTACAGGTTGTATTCGTGCGGATACAGCATCCGGGTCGGGTTGCGTCCCTGCGTGTAGAGCAGGTTCTCGAACGGGGTGTCCTGCGGCTCGTAATGGGTGGGCATGGGCCCGTCGTTCAGACCCGCGGGCGCGTACAGCCATCCCTTGCCGTCGGACTGCATGATGAAGGCGTCCCGGCCGCTGAGCGCTTCGACCCCCTTCGCCTCCTCGGCGGGCCGGTAGTCGGGGGCCTTGTCCTTCTCGAAGTCGGGGGTGTCGTGCCCGATCCACTCACCCTTCTCGGGATCCCACCAGATCAGGGTCTTGCGCGAGCTCCACGGCTGCCCGTCCTCGTCGGCCGAGGCACGGTTGTAGAGGATGCGCCGGTTGTCGGGCCAGCTCCAGGCCCACTCGGCCGCGATCCAGTCCTGTTCGGATCCGGGTTTCTTGCGGGCCGACTGGTTGACTCCGTCCTTGAAGACGCCGCAGTAGATCCAGCACCCGCACGAGGTCGAACCGTCCGACTTCAACTCGGTGTATGCGCCCAGCGGCCGGCCCTCGGCGTCGTGGCCGTTGATCTCCCGCAGGACCGCTGCCGCGTCGGGCTCCCCGTCCGGTTCGAGCGGATAGTCCCACGTCAGTTCCTTGACGGGGCGGTCCTTCGGGTCGTCGGAGTCGGCGAGGCGCTCACGGATGAGTTCGCCCAGGCGGTACATGAACCACAGGTCGCTGGTCTGATCCCCGGTTGACCGGACGGCACGGTCGTGCCACTGCAGTGTGCGGTTGGTGTTGGTGAAGGTCCCCGACTTCTCGGTGTGGGCCGAGGCAGGGAAGAAGAACACCTCGGTGCCGATGTTCTCGGTCCGGTTCTCCCCGGAGTCGATCTCGGGGCCGTCCTTCCACCAGGTGGCGCTCTCGATGAGGGAGAAGTCGCGGACCACGAGCCATTCGAGGTTGGCCATGCCCATGCGCTGGGCCCTGGTGTTGGCCGAGCCCACGGCGGGGTTCTCCCCCATGAGGAAGTACCCCTTGCACTCCCCGCTCATCTGTCCCATGACCGTGTCGTACGTGCTGTGCGATCCGGTCAGGCGGGGCAGGTGGTCGAAGCAGTAGTCGTTCTCGGCGGTGGCGTGCTCGCCCCACCAGGCCTTGAGCAGGCTGACGGTGTAGGCCTCCATGTTCGACCAGAAACCCTTGTGCGGGAATCCCGCCGCCAGGACGTAGGAGTCCAGGTCCTGTTCCTCGTCGGCGTGCGGCATCGGCAGGTACCCGGGCAGCAGGTCGAACAGGGTCGGTACGTCGCTGGAGCCCTGGATGCTGACATGCCCTCGCAATGCCTGGATCCCGCCACCCGGACGGCCGATGTTGCCCAGGAGCAGCTGCAGGACGGACGCGGTCCGGATGTACTGGGAACCGACGGTGTGCTGGGTCCAGCCGACCGCGTAGCAGAACGCGCTCGTGCGGTCCCGGCCGGAGTTCTCCGTGAGGTGTTCGCAGACCCGCAGGAACACCTCCTCCGGGATCCCGCAGATCTCCTCGACCTTCTCGGGGGTGTAGCGCGAGTAGTGGCGCTTGAGGATCCGGAAGACACAGTTCGGGTCCTGGAGGGTCTCGTCCTGGCGCGAGGCGTCACGGATGACCGCTCCGCCCGAGCCGTGCTGCTCGGGACGGCCCGAGCTGGAGATGCTCATGTACTCATCGGTCCGGGCCTTGTAGAGCTGGTTGCGGTCGCCGGCCGCGGCCGCGACCTCGACCCCGTCGTATCCCCACGTGGTGACGTCGTAGCTGCGGTCCGTTGCGTCGTAACCGGAGAAGAGGCCGTCGAGGTCCTCGGTGTCCTGGAAGTCCTCGTTGATGATCGTGGCGGCGTTGGTGAACGCCTTCACGTACTCCTCGAAGTACTTGCCCTCGGTGAGGACGTGGTTGATGATGCCGCCGAGGAAGGCGATGTCGGTGCCCGCCCTGATCGGCACGTGCAGGTCGGCCAGGGCGCTGGTGCGGCTGAAGCGGGGGTCGACGTGGATGACGACGGCGCCCCGGGCCTTGGCCTCCATGACCCACTGGAACCCCACTGGGTGGGCCTCTGCGAAGTTGGATCCCTCGATGATGATGCAGTCGGAGTTCTGCAGGTCCTGCAGGAACATCGTCGCCCCGCCGCGGCCGAAACTCGTTCCCAGTCCGGCGACGGTGGAGCTGTGGCAGACCCGGGCCTGGTTCTCCACCTGCACCACGCCGAGCGCGCTGAGGAGCTTCTTGATGAGGTAGTTCTCCTCGTTGTCGAGGGTGGCTCCTCCCAGGCTGGCGATGCCCATGGTGCGGGCGACCCTGTTGCCCCGGTACTCCTCCTGCCAGGTCTCCTCGCGGGTGTCCACCACCCGGTCGGCGACCATGCGCATGGCCGTGTCGAGGTCGAGCTCCTCCCAGTCGGTGCCGTACGGGCGGCGGTAGAGGACCTTGTCCTCGCGTGCGGACCCGGTGGTCAGTTGCAGGCTGGCCGACCCCTTGGGGCACAGGCGCCCCCGGCTGATGGGGGAGTCCGGGTCGCCCTCGATCTGGACGACTTCCTCGTCCTTGACATAGACGTTCTGTCCGCAGCCGACGGCGCAGTAGGGGCACACCGACTTGACGACGCGGTCGGCGTCCTCGGTACGCGACCGGAGCTCCTCACTCCGGGAGGATTTGGCCGCGGCCCCTCGGCCCGTCGGGTCCTCCCCGGTCAGTTGCCGGTAGACCGGCCACGACTCGATCCATGTCCGCACACCCATCGTTTGCCTCCCCAGGCCCGGAACGCTCGATGATCTCGGGCTCGTCTCACCGTCGATCACACGGTGGGGGCAGGCGATGAGGACACGCCGCGCATGGCACACGCTTGGGCCGGGGCGGCCTCCCCCCGCCCCGGAACGGTCGATCGGCGCAGGTCGGACGGGCTCATGGGGCAAGCGTGCCGATCGGTGTGTCGACATGGTGATGTGTCGATGGGGCGATGCGCGGATTTCTCGCGGCGCACGTTTCACGTGAAACAGTCNCGGGGCCATCGGAGCCGGCCCCGCCCCGGGCGCTGCCCGGGTCTACCGCGCGGGCGTGTCGTCGCCGACGTGGAGGTCGGCGCCCTGCGGGCTCTTCACCAGGGAGACCGCCGTCCCCGAGACCAGGCACAGCACGATGACGTAGACCCCGATGGTCCATGAGGCACCGAACGTGGTCAGGAGCAACTCGGCGATGGTCGCGGCGAAGGCGCCACCGAGGATCGCGCCGAGGGCGTAACCGATGGACACACCGGAGTAGCGGATCTCGGCAGGGAACATCTCCGCGTACAGCGCCGATTGGGGACCGTAGCTCAGCCCCAGGGTCAGGCAGAGCACGAACACACCGACGAAGTACCAGAGGAGGTCGCCGGTGTCGACCATGAACCACATCGGCACCGCCCAGGCCGCGAGGACCACGTATCCGACCTGGAAGGTGCGCACCCGGCCGAGCTTGTCGCTGATCCAGCCGCCGTACATCGTCGAGACGAGCCAGCCGAACGCGGCCAGCGTGGTCGCCAGCAACACCGGTCCGCGTTCCATGCCCAGGCCGAACTCCTCCACCGGCCGGGAGGCGTAGGTGACCAGGAAAGCGATGACGAGGTAGCCGGCGGCGTTGTTGGCCACGAAGATCAGCGCGGCGAGGAAGACCTCCTTGCTGTTCTCGCGGAACAGCCGGCCCAGGGGAGCGGAGGACTCGGACTTGCGCCGCTGCATGAGCTCGAAGACCGGGGACTCCTCGACCGTCCTGCGGATGAGGTGGCCGACCACGATCAACACGAACGACAGCAGGAACGGGACACGCCAACCCCACTCCGTGAACGCCTCGGTACCGATGACCGCGGTGATGGCCCACACCACGAAGGTCGCGAGGATCATGCCGCAGGGAACACCGATCTGCGGGTAGGCGCCGAAGACCCCGCGCTTCGGCACGGGGGCGTGTTCGACGGACATGAGCGCGGCGCCGCCCCACTCGCCCCCGGCGGAGAAGCCCTGTACGACGCGCAGGAGGATCAGCAGGGCCGGGGCGGCCATCCCGATCTGCGCATACGTGGGCAGCAGACCGATGAGGAAGGTCGCCACACCCATCATGACCAGGGTGATGACGAGGATCCTCTTGCGCCCGAACCGGTCGCCGAGATGGCCCGCCACGATCGCGCCCAGGGGGCGGAAGAGGAAGGAGATCCCGATCGTGGCGAAGGACAGGACCTGCGCCACGGCGGGGTTGGCCTCCGACAGGGGAGCCAGGAAGAGCGGGGCGAAGACCAGGCCCGCGGCTTGCGCGTAGATGAAGAAGTCGTACCACTCGATGGTCGTGCCGACCATGGTCCCGGCGAGGACCTTGCGCCGTTCCCTGGGATCGAGCTCCCGGGACGGCTGGGAGGTGGGTGGGTCGGAAGTTGCCATGGGCGCTCCGTGGGTTCACGCGCCGACCTCGGCGGGCCGGACAGAACGGCAGAACAGGACAATTCAGCTCATTCACCTATGAGTCACAGGACACCCTGTCATGTGATGCAAGGCACTTTGATGATCGGGGTGGCCTTTTCCCTGTTCGCAACGCCTGACATGAACGAACGGTCGGTAGAAATTCGGTGGAGCGAACCCGTCTCTTCCTCGGCGACCATGCGCCCGGCGAGGGCCATGTGCCCGATGGGGGACCTGTGTGTCCTGCGGGTCCGGATGAGCGCAACGGCCGTGCGCGGAACAGCAGAAGCCGTGGACGCGGGAGTGCGGGGGCGGGGCAGGGACCGCACGTGTGGGAACAGATCTCCTTGTCGACGGGTCGACGGGTCGTGTTGTCGACACGGCGACACGGCGACACGGCGGCACAGCGGCATGGCGGCATGTCACCGAGGCGGTACGGCGACCTGTGGATCCGGACTCCCGAGCGGGTGTCTCCGTGTCGACATGGCGATACACCGCGTGCGGCGATTGAGAACACGGGAGCCCGGGTAGCCGGGGGACGAGGCTGAGAGCACAGCGGTGCTCCCCTCTCCGCCACGGGGTGAACGCGGCCATCAGCCGTGTTGTGCGTATTCGAGTGCTGTTCCGACTCCGAGCAGGGCGGTCCGGGCCGGTGCCACGACGGCCGCACCGTTCTCCAGGTCCGCCGACCGAGGCTCGTGCGAGCAGAGCAAGCGTCACGACGAAGGGGGAAAACGAAGATGGCAGCGACCAAGGTCCGAGAGATCATGACACCCGACCCGAGGTGCGTCGGCACGGACGACTCCCTCCAGAAAGCGGCCGATCTCATGGCCGCCGACCGGGTGGGGGCCCTGCCCATCTGCGGGCAGGACGGTCGGCTCAAGGGGGTACTGACCGACCGCGACATCGTGGTCCGTGGGCTGGCCGCCGGGAAACGGCTCGACGAGACCGCAGGCGAGCTGAACCAGGGGGAGGCCGCGACGGTGGGGGCCGACGACTCCGTCGACGAAGCCATGGCCACCATGGTGGAGAAGCACGTCAAACGCCTCCCCGTCATCGACGGGACCACCCTGGTCGGCATGGTCACGACCGGGGACGTCGCCCGAGCCCTTCCCGACCCCGACGTGGGCGACCTGATCGAGGCGCTGAGCGTCGGGTAGGGGCGGCCCCGCGAGGGACACGTCCGAAGACACGGGGCGGGGGAGTTCGATTCACGGCTCCTCCGCCCCGCAGTCGTGTCCCGGGATTGCCGTTATCACCGAAGGTGAGAAGACCGGACTCTCGGTGACGGCCAATTCCGGCCATGTCCGTTCAGGAGAGGACGACGGTTCCGGCACTAACATCATTGGGGATGCCGGGCTGATTCCAAGATCATTCCCGCAACCGAGAAAAGCGTTGTCCCGGGTGTGCGGGGCCACCGGTCCCTCCGCGCCCGGCCCCGACGGAGCACCACCATCTTCGTTCGGGGCACGGCAAGCGAACCCGCCCTTTCCGTTCGAGCGGGAACAGATCGGAGATGCCGGAGTCCGATGCACGGTTCCTCTTCCACGGTTTCACCACCCTCTCGGCCTGCCCACGGACTCACTTTCGGGGTTCTCGGCTCCCTCGCCGTCGCCAGGGAGGGCTGGCCCATCGAAGTTCCGGCGGGACGCCAACAGGTGGTACTCGCGGCGCTCTTGTTGGAACCGGGACGGGTGGTCGGCACCGAACACCTCGTCGACGCGATCTGGGGCGAGAACCCTCCGGCCACGGCCCGATCCCAGGTCCAGATCTGTGTGTCGCGCCTGCGCAAGATCCTCGCCGGGTCCTCGTCCACCGAAGTGATCGAGACACGCCCTCCGGGATACCTGTTGAGGGCGGACGACGGGGCGATCGACCACATGGTCCTGCGTGAGCTGGTCCGCGAGGCCCGGGCCCTCGAGGAACAGGGACGGCGGCGGGAGGCCGTGGCGGTCCTGGAACACGCACTGTCCCCGTGGCGGGGGCCCGCGCTCAACGGGGTCGACAGCCCGATCCTGGCGGCCAAAGCGGTCCGCCTGGACGAAGAGTGCCTGAGCGCCCTCGAGAACCGGATCAGGCTCGAGCTCGACCTCGGTGAGAACCTGCGCCTGGTCGGTGAACTGCAGTCCCTGGTCTCGGAGTACCCGCTGCGCGAACGCGTCCGCGCCCAACTGATGCTGGCCCTGCACCGGTCGGGGCGCCAGGCCGAGGCCCTGGAGGTGTACCGCGCCGGCCGGGACCACCTCGCCGAGGAGCTGGGGCTGGACCCGGGGGAGGAGCTGCGGGCTGCCGAGGCGGCGATCCTGGCGGCCGGCAACAGCCCTGCCCCGGCACCATCTCCGGCCCCAGTGTCCTCCCCCGTCGCTGCGAAGCCCGGGCCGTCCGAGGCACCGGACACCGAGGAGCCCGGGAGCGAGGCGGAGGAGCGCTTCCCCCACCTGCCGTTCGAGGTGCCCAGACCGCAGCAGCTGACCGCCGACACGGCCGATTTCGTGGGCCGTGAAGACCTGGTCTCCTCGTTCGAACGGGTCCTGGTCGCTCCCGACGGCGGCCACGCCCTGAGGGTGGCCGTGGTGCTGGGCAGGCCCGGCGTCGGTAAGAGCGCGCTGGCCGTGCACGTGGGACACCGTGTGGCCTCGGAGCACTTCCCCGACGGCCAGCTCTACTGCGACCTCAGGGGTACCCGGGACCAGCCGTTGACCGCGTCGGACGTGCTCGGACGCTTCCTGCGTGCCTTGGGGGTACCCGGACCGACCGTGCCCGAGGACGTCGACGAACGCGCCGAGCTCTACCGCACCGTCCTGGCTCAGAGACGGGTGCTGATCATCCTCGACGACGCCGCCACCGAGCAGCAGTTCCTGCCGCTGCTCCCGGGCAGCAGCAGTTGCGGGGTCGTCGTGACAAGCCGGGCGCGGCTGACCGGCGTGCCCGGATCGCACGTGGTGGAACTCGACGTACTCACCATGGACCAGTCCCTCCAGCTCCTGGAGCGGTCCCTGGGAGCCGAGAGGGTCGAGGCGGAGCGGGAAGAGGCCGAGGAGCTCGTGCGTACCGTCGGGCGGCTCCCGCTGGCCCTCCGCATCGTCGCCGCCCGCCTGGCGGCGCGCCCGCACTGGACCCTCGCATCGCTCCTGGACCGCCTCACCGACGAACGCGACCGGCTCGACGAGCTGGAGCACGGTGACCTGACAGTCCGGGCGAGCCTGTCGCTGACCTACGACGGCATGTCCGAGTACGACCGCCGCCTCCTGCGCCGACTGAGCGCACTGGACGGGTCCTCGATCCCCGGTTGGGTGGCCGGGGCGCTGCTGGACGACCACCGCAGGTCCCCAGCCGACCTGGTGGAGAGCCTCGTCGACGCACAGATGCTGGACGTGGCCACCTTGGGTCCGGGTGCACCGCACTACCGGTTCCACGACGTCATCCGGGTCTTCGCACGCGAGAAACTGTTCGACGAGGCGCCCGAGGAACGCGCGGGGGCCGTAGAACGCCTGTGCGGCGCCTGGTTGGCCATGGCGGAGGAGGCGCACCGGCGTGTGTACGGCGGCGACCACCTCCTGGTCCACGGGGACGCACCCCGTTGGCACCCGCCCGAGAAGGTGATGGAGGCCGAGCTCCAGCGCCCGATGGACTGGTTGGACTCGGAACGGGCCAACCTCTGCTCCACCGTCGGCCTGGCGGCGGACGCGGGCCTGGACGAGCTCTGCTGGGATCTCGCGAGCAGCCTGGTGACCCTGTTCGAGCGCCGCAGTTACCTGAGCCTGTGGGGGGAGACCCTCGACCGGGCGATGGCTGCCACCCGGTCCGCCGGCAACCGGAGGGGCACCGCGACGCTGATGCATTCGCAGGGGTCGCTGCTGTTGAACCGGCGCGAGCACGACCATGCCTTCCCGCTCTTCTCGGCCGCGTTGGCGGAATTCACCGATCTCGGCGACGCCCTGGGGCGGGCCAAGTGCAACCGCGCGCTCGCCTACGTCGAGTACCGGCGCGGACGGACCGGGTCCGCTCTGAGCCTGTGCGAGAAGGCGTTGGAGGACTTCCGTGACCTCGATGACCCCGTGGGACAAGGCCACACCCTCCTCCTGAGCGGGCAGACGCTGCTGGCCTGCGGGTGGGCGGACGAGGCCTGGGCTCCCCTGGAAGAGGCCCTGTCCTGCTACGAGGCCTGCGGGGACGGCCGCGGCCGGGCCCAGATCCTGCGGACCATGTCCCTGGCCCTGCAGGAGGCGGGCGAACACGAGCGGGCGGAGCAGCTGCTCTGCAACGCGCACGCGTTGGTCGTGGATCTGCAGGACCCCATCGGCGAGGGGTTCGTACTGCACGACCTGGGCCGGCTCAACGCCGCCGCCGACCGTTGGTCGCAGGCGCGGCTCTTCCTCGGACGCGCTCTCGTCGTCCGGGAACAGATCCAGGACGCGGAGGGGGCCGCCGACGTGCGCCGGGACCTGAACCTGCTCAAGGGGAACGACCGAAGCGACGGACGGGACCGGGGAACAGCCGTGCTGCCCCCGGTCCCGGCTCCCGTTCAGTTGTGACCCCGTGGTCGGCTCTGCTCCTAGCCCCAGGGGTCGGAGTCCGAAACGCTCTGTCCCCAGGGGTCGGAGTCCGGGGTGAGGGCGGTACCGACGGATTCCGGGGTGGAGAGAACTCGTGCGTTCTCCTCGGCGGCCGCGGACGCCATCGGGACGAACGCGAAGGCGACAGCGGAGAAGAGCACGGTCGCGATGTTCTTCGTTCCACGCATTGTTCTGGCCTTTCGATTCCTCGGATCTCTTTCTTCGGTGTTCACTGAAGAATCTAGGAATCGATGTCATCACCGGACTATCTTCGCGCCTAACACCCTTTCCTGCCTGCGATGGGCGGGCACCTGGAGCAGAGATAGCGGGGCGATGGTGCCGCGATAACCCCTCGGTGTGGATTGGTGTCCGTGACAGAGGCACGAACGCCACCGCGGAAGGGGCCGAGCGAGGACATGAGCACTCCAGGAGAGTTCGACGACCATCTCGGAGGGTTGTCCTCCCAGGTGTGGGACGGGCTGGCCGCCGATCACCTCTACTCGACGTCCGACTGGTTGCGCTTCTGCGCTCGAGACATCGGCGGGACCGTCACCGCAGGAACGGCCCACGTATCCGACCCCGGCGGCGGAATCGGAGCAGCCGTGCCGGTGACGGCCGTGGTCGAGGAACCCAACGGCTTCTACCGGTGGGACTCGGTGCTCCGCGGCGCCGGACTGCCCTCGCCCGGGCCGGTCGGCCTGATGGCGGGCCAGCGCCGCGGCTACCAGACCCACGTGCTCACCGGAGACGGCGAGGCGCTGAAGACCCCCGACGCGGAGCGGCTCCTCGACCGGTTGCGTGAGCTGAGCGGCGGCCTCGCCGATACCGGGGCCCTGCCCGGGACACCTCCGGGCCCCGTACCGTGCGTTGCGCCTTTCCTGACCACTGCGGACGCACTCACCCTGCGCGAGGCCGGGGCCCGGTCGCATCCCGTGCTCTGGGCCACCGACGCCTGGATCCCGGTCGGGTTCGAGGACTGGGACGCGTGGGTCTCCACGTTCGCTTCCAAGAAACGCCGCGACAACCTCAAACGCGAGGTCCGGGAGTTCCGCAAGGCCGGTTACACGATCACCCGTGCGCCGCTCTCCGAGTGCTGCGTTTCGACAGCCGAACTCCTGGCGGCGACCCAGAAGCGTTACGGCCAGCCCTACGACCTCGACACACTGACCGAGTCCTTCCGCAGGCAGGCCGACGCCATGGGGGAGGCCGCGCAGGTCCTGTTCTGCTCACGCGAGGGCGAACCCCCGGTCGGTTTCTGTCTCTTCTACGTCCATGGCACGACCCTGTCCATCCGCGCCGTCGGGTTCGACTACCCCGAGCTGCGGCCGGGCGCCGCCGAGTACTTCAACCTCGTCTACCACGAGCCCGTGCGCATCGCCACGGAGCTCGGACTGACCTGGATCCACCCCGGCATCGAGGCACCGGACGCCAAGGCCCGTCGGGGCGCACGCCTGGTGCCGCTGTGGACGCTCGACCTCACCGAGGACAGCGTTCAGCTCGGCCACGACGAAACCATCCGCCGCCACAACGCAGAGCGCCTGCGCGGTGTCGCGGAGCTGTCCCCCGTTGCGGACAAACAGATCGACTCCGATCTGTTCGCGCCCTTCTGCTGATCCGGACCGACCCCAGAAACGGAGCCACCCATGGCACATCACCCTCAGGCCGTCCTGTTCATGGGCGACCTCGTCGTCCTCGCCCGCCAGGCACGCCTCTTCACGGAGACCCGCCGGCGCGGGTCGGCGGCCCTGGTCGTCGTCAGCGCCCAGACCGACATGGAGCTGCTCGAGCAGGCGCGCGCCGACGAGACCCATCCCCTCTCCGCGCTCACGGAGGTCGTCCAGGTGCCGGAGGCGAGCGTCGCCTCGGTCATCCCGGCCGTCCAGCCCCTGCTGCGCCGCTACGACGTGCGAGGCGTGATGTCGGTCGGTGAACCCTTCGTGGAACCGGCCGGCGTGCTCGCCGACACGCTCGGGCTGCCCGGTGCCGGCGCCAAGGCCGCATCGGTCTGCCGCAACAAGCTGCTCCAGCGGTTCGCCGTCCCGGAGTTCTCCCCGTACTTCGAGGCGGTGCCCGCCAAGCGGCGTTCCGAGTTCCGCCTTCCGGAGGAGCGTTTCCCGGCCGTGGTCAAGCCCGCCGGACGTTTCTACAGCTCCGGTGTGCGGTCGGTGTCCACCAACGACGAACTGATTGCGGCCCTGTCCGCGATCGAAGAGCACGAGATCGCCCTGGTGGAGGCGCGGGCCACGGGCCGGGAGTTCTCCGTCGAGGCGCTCGTGCAGGACGGCCAGGTCATCTGGTCCGGCGTCAACGCCAAGGAGAGCAACGAGGACGTCAGCAGCTACTTCACCGAGCTCTCGCACACGTGCCCGGCCGACCTGCCCGCCTCGGAGGAGGACGCGCTGATCGAGGCCAACCGCGAGGTCCTGCGCAAGGTCGGGGTCCGCGACGGCATCACCCACGCCGAGTACCGGCTCGGCGACGAGGGCGGTGTGGTCCTCATGGAGGTCGCCCCCCGCCTGCCGGGCGACACGATCACGTTCCTGTGGGAGCTGGCCACCGGGCAGCCGATCGAGCCCGTGCTGCTGGACCTGGCCCTCGGCGTCCCCACCGCCTACCCGGAGCCCCGGCGGCGGTCCCGCCAGCACTTCCTGCCCCATCCGCACGGCGCTCTCACGGACGTGACCGCGGAGGGGATCGAGGTCTCCTGGCCCGCCAGGGACAACCTCTGGCCGGTGTTCGGCCCCCTGGAATCGGGCGCCCCTGCCACCGCGCACTCGGTCCTGGTCGGTCGGATGCCCGGTGACGTGCTCGGCGACCAGGTCGACTCCGGCCACCGTTCGGCGTCGCTCCTGATCGACGCGCCCCTGGACGCCGACCTCGACGCCGAGACCGAACGGGCGGCCGAACGGGTCGAGATCGTCGTCGACCCCGTCACCGCCCCCTGAACTTCCCGGCACCCGCCGGGACGATCCGAGAAGAAGAGGAAACAGAGATGCCGAACACCATCACCACGCCCCAGTGCCTGGTCTGCGAGACGGCCATCGAGCCCGAGGCCGACTGGGACCACGGCGAGATCGTCGAGTGCACTGCTTGCGGGCAGGAGCACGAAGTCGTCGGAGGCACCCCCGAACCGGTCCGTCTCGAACTCGCTCCGGAGATCGAAGAGGACTGGGGCGAGTGATCATGTCCGCACCCGAGGTACTGCTCTCGGTCACCATGCTGCGCCCCGAGGAGAAACTCCTGCTGAAGGCGTTGCGCGAACGGGGAGTNGGGGCGTTCGGCCCCGCCGGCCCTCGCTCTGGTCCGCAACCTCTCCCACCGCGAGGCCGTCGACGCGGCCCGCCGCCTGGAGTATCTGGGTGTGCGGGTGGTCAACAGCACACGGGCCATCGAGGTCTGCAACGACAAAGGGCTCCAGGCGATGCTGTTCGAGAGCCACGGCGTCCCGCACCCGCGTTCCCTGTTGGCCTTCAACTTCGACCAGGTCAGGGAATCCGTGGCCGAGGTGGAATGGCCCGCCGTCGTCAAACCCGTGAGCGGATCGTGGGGCCGGGGCGTCACCCTCCTCACCGACGGGCCGTGCGTCGATGCCTGGGTCGGCGGCCGCGAGTCGGCCGACGCCGCGTCGAAGCTGTTCCCGGTCCTGGTGCAGGCCCACATCGACAAACCCGGGCACGACCTGCGCGTCATCGTCGTCGGCGGCGAACCCGTGGTGGCCATCCGGCGGTCATCGAACGACTGGCGGACCAACACCCACCTGGGCGCCGAGGTGGAACGCACCGAGATCACCCCGGAGATGACGGGGATCTGCGAGCAGATCGTGGAGGCGCTCGGCGAGGGCTTCTACGGGGTCGATCTGGCCGAGGACCGTGCCACCGGGACCCTCCAGGTGATCGAGGTCAACGCGAACCCCGAGTTCGCGCACTCGTCCCGCCGACACGGCGTGGACATTGCCGGCCTGCTCTCCGACCACGTGTCCCCTTCACCCGTCGTGACCGACACGGGGACGGGCCTGTGAACCCGAATGGAGTGAACTGATGGAGCTGTTCGACACGGCGATGGTCCTCACCCGGGTCATGACCTCGGGCGTCGTGATGAGTATCGAGAAGAGCGACCGCGAACTGCCCGGGCTGGAGCGGTTGCTCACCAAACGCACGAAGCGTTCGCACGCGGTGCTGGTCAACAGCCGGACCGCCGCGATCCACGCGGCCCTGGCCGGGCAGGGCATCGTCCACGGGGACCGGATCCCGGGCGAGTCCCTGAGCCCCGACACCCGGGCGTTCGTGAACTGGCTGGGCGTGCGCACCACCGGCACCGGCGCCCCGGCCTTCGACGAGATCTCCCTGGACGCACACATCGCGGACCGCCTCGCCGAACAGGCCGCCCTCGCCACCGCACCGACGGTCGTGGTGGACCTGACCGAGCTCGGTTTCGGTCCGGCCGCCGCGGTCCTGACCGATGATCCGACCGTGTGGGCGCGGGCCGAACGGCTCAAGATCTTCGGCGCCCACGACCTGCGGACCATGTGGACCCAGGAGGAGTCCAGGCCCGATCTGGTCCCGGGGGTCCAGTTCAACTACCGCCTCAGCCCTCTGGTCGCGGCGTGCGCGCGCATGGCGCTCATGCAGGCCACCCGGAAGAACGTCGAGACAGGAGCACGGCTGTGATCAGTGATTTCCCACGCGCACCGCTTCCGCTGCCGGACGAGACCGAGGTGGGCTCCGCCCTGGCGGCCCACGGGGGCCCGGCGATGGTCCCGGCCGAGCAGCGTCGGACCCAGTTCCCGGTGATCACGAAGGAGGACGTCTTCACGATGCTGCTGGCCCAGCGCCAGGAGCCCGAGAAGGTCGTGGCCGACTTCACCGAGGCCTACCGCAACCACGTCGGCGCCGGTTACGCACTGCCGGCGGCCAGCGGTACGGCATCGCTGCACATGGCCCTGGTCGGGGCCGGGGTCCGCCCCGGTGACGAGGTCATCGTCCCGGCGTTCACCTTCATCGCCACGGCGCAGGCCGTTGTCGCCGCGCACGCGGTACCGGTGTTCGTCGACATCGATCCGCTGACCTACTGCATGGATCCTGCCGCCGCCGAGGCCGCGGTGACCGAGCGCACGGCTGCCGTGATGCCGGTCCACGTGCACGGGCTCCCGGCCGATGTGCCGGCCCTGCGCAGGCTGGCGTCACGGCGCGGCCTGGCACTGGTGGAGGACGCCTCCCACGCGCACTCGGCGCGGATCGGCTCGCACGTGGCCGGGTCCATCGGTGACGCGGCGGGGCAGAGCCTCATGGCGGACAAGAACTTCCCGATCGGCGGGGAAGGCGGTATGGCCTTCTTCGCCACGGAGGAGGCCTACCGTCGCGCAGTGCGTCACCTGCGCGAACACGGGATCGACTACCGGATGTCCTGGGTCGCCGCGGCGTTCGGTTCCGGCCAGCTCGGGCGACTGCCGTACTACGACGCGGTGCGCGCCCGCAACGCCGAGCTGCTCGGGGCGTCCCTGGAGCGGACCGGTCTCTTCACGCCCCCGCACGTGCCCGAGGGGTGGACGCACTCCTACAACATGTACCGGATCGGCCTGCGCCCCGAGGCCGTGGGGCTGGACGATCTGGAGCCGCACGCGGTGAAGGCCGCCGTGCACGAACTCTTGGTCGCGGAGGGTGTGCCGGCGCGGGAGTGGCAGAACACCCCGCTCCCCTTCCACCTGCCCTTCCGCGAACGCTCCGGGTTCGGCCGCGGATACCCGTTCACGCTCACCCCCGCGGGCTCGCGCGAGTACACACCCGGGGACTTCCCGAACACCCTGCGGATGTTGGACACCACACTCGTTCTCTGCCGTGAACTGCGGGCGCCCGTGGAGTACGAGCGGATCCTGCGGTACCGTGACGCGTTCTCCAAGGTCGCGGCCCGCCCGGACGCTGTCCGGGAGCTGGCCGCCCGGCAGGACGCCGCCCACCCCTACGAGAGGGCGGCCCGCCTTGGCTGAGTCCACGTTGAAGGTCGCCGTCGCCGGGGCCAGCGGTTACACCGGCGGAGAGCTGACCCGTCTGCTCCTCGAACACCCGAACGCCGAACCGGTCTTCCTGTCGGCAGAACGCCACGCGGGCAAGCGCCTAGGAGCGGTCCATCCGGCCCTGCGCAACCATCCGACGGCGGCGGGCCTGCGGTTGGCGCCCCTGACCGAGATGCCCGAGGTCGACGTGGTCTTCTCGTGCATGCCCACAGGGACCGCACCCGAACTGGCGCCCGCGTTGGCCAAGAACGCCGACCACCTGGTCAACCTCGCCGGGGACTTCCGGCTCGACGACACAGAGGAGGTGCGCCGCCACTACCCGGCGACCGCCGAGCACCCGCCCCCCGGGCGTTTCGTGAACTTCGTCCCCGAGCTGGCCGAGGGCGCCCCCGACAGCGCCTTCGTGAGTGTGCCCGGATGCATGGCCGTGGCTACGGTCTACGCCCTGCAACCCCTGTTCGCGGCCGCCCTGGTCGACGCGCGGGTGGTGGTGGACGCCAAGACGGGATCCACGGGCGGGGGCCGGTCCGGGGGCGAACACCCGGCCGAGCGCAACGGCAACTTCCGAGTGCACAAGCTGCACGGGCACCGGCACACACCCGAGGTCTCCCAGGTCCTGGGGGAGACCACGGGGCAGCGCCCCGACCTCCAGTTCTCCGCACACAGCCTCGACGCTCCGCGCGGGATCGTGGTGACGGCTTACGCCCGCCTGCTGCCGGGACGGACCGCTCTGGACGTCAAGCGTGCCTTCGGACGCGCCTACGCCCGGACCCCGTTCGTGCGGCTACGCAACAGTCCCAAGTCACCACACGAGTTCCCCATGCTCAAGGCCGTCGTCGGCTCCAACGTGGCCGAGGTGGCCCTGTCGGTCCAGGAGGACCGCTGCGTGGTCGTGTGTGCCCTCGACAACCTGCTGAAGGGCGCCGCCGGCCAAGCCGTCCAGATCATGAACCGAACCGCCGGACTCGACGAACGGACCGGCCTTCCCTCCACGGCGGTGTTGCCATGAGTCCCCTGTACGTCATCAAGATCGGCAGCGCGACCCTCGAGCACAGCACCGTCTTCGGAGAACTGGCCGACCTGGTCGCCCGCGGCGCGCGGTTGCTCGTCGTGGCCGGGGGAGCCGCGGGTATCGAACAGCACTACCAGGAAACGGGACGCGAGATCCCGATCCTCTCCCTGACCAACGGGGAGAGGGTCCGCCACTGCCCGCCCGAGGAGATCCCGCACCTGGTCGACGCGTACGAGCGGGTGACCCTGCCACTGCTCACAGCCGGCCTGGAGTACCACGGACTCACCTCGTTCGTTTCGGTGGCGGGACGCTCGGGCCTGGTCGAGGCGGATCCGAACCGCCCCGTGCGGGCGCTCACGCCGGCCGGTCGCACCCGCGTGGTGCGCGACCACCGGGTCGGTGTGCCGAACCGCGTGGACGCGGACCGGCTCACGAGTCTCCTCGAGGCCTTCGATGTCGTGTGCCTGTCCCCGCCAGTGGCCGACAGCACGGGCGGCGGCATGCTCAACGCCGATGCCGACGTACTCGCGGCGGTGCTGTCCAACGCCCTGGGCGCGGACCACCTCCGGCTCGTGACCGGTACACCCGGGCTGCTGCGCGACGCGGACGACCCCGACTCCACCGTGCACGACCTCCACCCGGGCGAAGGAGACGCCTTCGCGCACGGGCGGATGCGGCAGAAGGTCCGAGCCGCCGAGATGGCCCTGGCCGAGGGCGCTGACGTCGCCGTGACCGGGCCGCACACCATGGCGGACCCCTCCGGTTGGAGCCGCTTCTGGCGGTTGCCCGAACCCGGGGACGACCTGCGGCTGTTGGCTCGGGCGGCCTCGATCCCCTCGGTCTCGGGCGACGAACGCGAACTCGGCGTCTACCTGCGCACGTGGTGCCGCGAACGGGGCATCGACGCGCACATCGACGGGGCCGGGAACCTCGTGGCCGAGCGCGGCAACGGGGAACGCACCCTGATGCTGCTCGGCCACATGGACACCGTGCCCCACCACTGGCCGGTGCACTGGCAGGGGGACGAACTCTCCGGGCGGGGCACGGTCGACGCCAAGGGGAGCCTGGCGTGTTTCCTGGAGGTGCTCGCCTCGGCACGGGTCCCCGAGGGCACGCGGCTGGTGGCCGTGGGTGCGGTGGAGGAGGAGGTCTCCACCTCCCGCGGCGCCTTCCACGTGCGCGACCATCAGCGGGCGGACGCGGTCGTCATCGGTGAACCCAGTGGATCGCGGACGCTCACCCTCGGCTACTTCGGGCTCTTCAAACTCGGCGTCACCGTGACCGTGCCCGCCGGCCACTCGGCCGGGGCCGGTGCCCTCTCCGCGCCGGACAAGCTGATCACCACGCTGTCCGGGTTGCGGGAGGCCGTCCTGGAACAGGCACCCGAGGCCCTGAGCGCGGTCATCGACGTCGGCAACTCCTCCGGCCTGGCCTCGCACTCGGCCACGGGTGTGCTCAACTTCCGCGTTCCGCCCGGGACCGACGTCGAAGTGCTGCTCAAGACCGTCGTCGACCACACACCCGACGGCGTGGACGTGCAGATCCTGCGCGCCACACCCGGCCGGTCGGGCGGACGCACCTCGCCGCCGGCCCGCGCCTTCGGCCGCTCGTTCGCCCACCTGGGGATCCGGCCCCGGCACGTGGTGAAGAAGGGGACCTCCGACATGAACACACTGGCCACCGCCTGGGACGGGGTTCCGATGGTCGCGTTCGGGCCGGGCGACTCCTCCCTCGACCACACCGACACCGAACGGATCGGCGCCGACGAGTACCGCGAGGCACGCGAGGTCCTGTCCCTGGCCGTCGCGAACTGGCTGGACCGCGCGGCGGAGGAGGAACGATGACCACGAGTACGACCGAAACGCCCGTCGAACCACTGGTCGAACGCGCCGCGCGGGCGCGCCGGCTCGTGGTGGACATGGCCGCGGGGCCACGCGGCTGCCACCTCGGCGGCAGTCTCTCCGTGACCGACCTGCTCGTCGCGGCCCTGGACCGGGCGGAACGGAACGACGGCACGGAGGTGGTGCTGAGCAAGGGGCACGCCGCCGCGGGCCTCTACGCGGCCCTGTACACGAGCGGTGTGCTCGGCGAGAACCCGGCCCCGCACTACGGGCTCGCCGGCCACCCCTACACCGGACACCCGAGCGCCCACGTTCCCGGTGTCTCCTTCCCCACCGGCAGCCTCGGCCACGGCGTCCCCTACGCAGCGGGATGGGCGCTGGCACGCAGACTCTCCGGGAAACCGGGCGGCGCGATCGCGATCGTCGGCGACGGCGAGCTCCAGGAGGGCCTTGTCTGGGAGACCTGCCAGGTGGCCGCCGCCCAGGGGCTCGGCAACCTCGTCCTGCTCGTCGACGCCAACGGGGGACAGAACGACGGTCCCGTCTCCCGGATCTCGCCGCTGGAGCACCTCGCCGACCGGTTCGCCGCCTTCGGGTTCCGCACCGCGGAAACCGACGGCCACGACATGGCGGCCCTGACCTCGCTCCTGGCCCGGGAACCCGGCCCCGAGGACCGTCCCCTGGCTGTGATCGCCTCCACGGTCAAGGGCAAGGGCGTGCCCGCCGTCGAAGGCAAGGCCGGCTCGCACTACGTACGCATCGACGCGGCCCGCGCCGCACGGTGGAAACGGAGAATCACATGACACTGTCCGGCCGTGAGTCCTACCGCGACGAGTTGACGCTGCTCGCCCGGGAGGACCCCTCGATCGTCTGTCTCGAAGCCGACCTCGGCGGTGCGCGCCATCCCTTCGAAGAAGCCCATCCCGACCGTTTCTTCAACCTCGGGATCGCCGAGGGCGCCATGATCGACATGGCCGCCGGGCTCGCCGAGGCCGGTTACCGCCCCTTCGTGAGCACGTTCGCACCGTTCGCGACGCTGCGCGCGGCGGAGAGCCTCAAACTCACGCTCGGCTACATCGGCGCGGGTGTGACCGTCGTGGCGCCCTACGCGGGTGTGTCGGGTGCCTGGTTCGGCACCACGCACCACGGCTTGGAGGACATCGCCGTCGCCCGTTCGGTCCCCGGGGTGACCGTCGCGGCACCCCACGGCGAGCAGGAGATGCGTGCCGTGGTCCGGGACGCGGCCGCGTCGGGAAGGCCGCACTACATCCGGACCGGACGCAACGCCGTGTACGACAGCCTCTCGTCGGCGGCGACGGCCGAGCCCCTGGTCTGGGACCGCCACGCCGGCCCCGGGGACCTCTGCCTCGTCTCGGTCGGCGAGGAGGGCACCCGGTTGTGCGTGGAGGCGGCGGCTGCCAGAGACGGCCTCGCGCACGCCCACCTCTGCTACCTGGACCACGAGAACCTGAGCCGCGTCACCGATCTCCTCAGCGGGCGGCACTCGCGTTTCCTCGTCGTCGAGGAGCACCGGGCCGAGGGCGGGGTCGCCGAGGCCCTGGCCCTCCTCATGCCCCGGAGCGAGGTCCACGGGGTCAACGCCGGCCATTCCTGGCCCACCGGGGGAGGCGACCACCACGAGGTCATGGCCTCCCTGGGCCTGCACCTGCCGACGGTCCTGGACACCGTCGATCGGCTCACGGGCCCCGCGCCGGTCTCCCTGCCTCGTCCGAACGTGGCCCTGACGAACGCGTGAAAGCAAGGTGATCAGAGTGTCCGTACACGACACAACTTCCCGGGGGAGGATCTTCTCGGTCTTCCAGGGCTCGGTCCTGGCTGCGGGAGCGGGTGACGGCATCACCCGTGTGGGTCTGCCGCTGCTGGCCCTCACGTTGACGCAGTCGCCCGCGGCCATCGGCCTGGTGACCGCTGCCGCCTGGCTTCCCTGGCCGATCGTGGCGATCCCGGCGGGTGTCCTCTCCGACCGTTTCCCCCCGTTGCGGGTCATGCGGATCACGGAGGTTCTGAGGGTGGTGGCGATCCTGGCGGTCGTGTTCCTCGCTCTCGCGGGGCTGCTCCCGATCTGGATGTTCGCCGTTGGGGTGTTCGTCATCGGTGCCACGGGGGTGGTGTGCGACATCGCTTCGCAGGCCGCCGTGCCCCAGCTCGTGCAGCAGCCTGACCTCACCTGGGCCAACGGCCGGGTGCAGTCCATCCAGATGGGGACGGTGCAACTCCTCGGCCCGGCCGTTGCGGGGTTCGTGGTCGCTCTCGGCGTGGCGGGGGCCCTCGGTGTCCTCAGCCTCACGTACGTGGTCTCGGCAGTGCTGCTGTTCGCGATCCCGCTCACGGCCACCCGGACCGTCCCGGGCCCGCCCGCCCCGGACGGCGCGGCGGAGAAGCGTTCTCCGTTGCGTGAGACCGCCGACGGGTTCGTGTACTTCGTGCGCCGCCCCGACGTGCTCAAGCTCGCCGCACACGCGGCCGCCATCAACTTCACCTTCATCGGCCTGATGACCGTTCTCCCGCTGTGGGTCGTCGCCCCGGGCCCCCTCGGCATGACGACGTGGGCGTACGGGATCCTGTGGACCGTGATCGCGGCGGGCGGCCTGATCGCCGGGCTGGTCGCACACCGATTCTTCGAGACCGTGCCCGAACACCTCTTCGTGCGCCTGTGCCTGCCCGCCTTCGCCGTGAGCGTCCTCCTCCTCACGATCCCGCACGTGGTGCCCGTCGCCGTCGGTCTCACGGCCTTCGGTGTGCTGCTCATGTTCTGGAACGTCGTCACCATCACCTACCGCCAGCGGACCGTGCCCACCGAACTGTTCAGCCGGGTGAATGCGGCCTACCGATGGCTGAGCTGGAGCGTCATGCCGGTCGGTGCAGCGTTCTCGGGCACCGTCGCCGGCCTGGCCGGTGTGCAGGGACTCCTCGTGGGCTACACGGTCCTGCTCGTGGCCATGGCGGTGGTCCTGCCGCCCCGTCTGCGTACGGCCGAACCGGCCGAACCGGCGGAGCGGGCCGAGGAACCCGTGTCCCCCNCCGCCGAACGCCCCGCCACGGAGGAGCGCCGGCCCAGCGGTCGGCAACGGCGGCGCTCGGCCGCCCCGGTGATCGGACCGGCCTTGCCGGGCAGACGGGGATGTGCTCACCTCGCAGGAGAGCCGCATCGCCGGGAGGAGACCATGGACACCGCGGACACCACCGACCAACTCCTCGCCCTGGAGCACGAGGGCTGGAACTCCCTCTGCGAAGGAACGGGGGGCCGCTTCTACAGCGAGCTCATGACCGAGGACGGCCTCATGATCCTGGCCGACGGATCCGTGTTCGGCCGGGAAGCGGTCGCCGCGTCCCTGGACCAGGCACCGGCGTGGGACACCTACGAACTCTCCGACGTGCGCCTCGTCGAGGCCGGCCCCGGCTCCGCCGCGCTCGTCTACACCGGCCGCGCCGTCCGGGGGTCGGCCCCCCCGTTCCTCGCGCGCATGTCCAGCACCTACTGCCGCGCCGGCGGCCGGTGGCGCCTCGCCCTCTACCAACAGACACCCGCTCCGCAGTGCCCCCGATCCGCTGACCCCGGAGGTATCCGCCATGGCCAGTAAGTTCACCGAGCTCGGGATCGATTGTGCCGACGCCGGCGCTCTCGCGCGTTTCTGGTGTTCGGTACTCGACTACGAGGTGCAGGAGGAGCACGACGACGGCAGCATCACCATCGGCCCACCCGGGAGGAACAACCACCACGGCCCGGTACCCCCGGTGCTGACCTTCGCTCCCGTGCCCGAGGGCAAGGCCGTCAAGAACCGGCTGCACATCGATCTCAGCCCGAGTGACAGGGGACAGGACGCGGAGGTCCGCCGGCTGCTCGAGCTCGGCGCCCGGCAGACCGATGTGGGCCAGGGGGAGGAGAGCTGGGTCGTCCTCGCCGACCCTGAGGGCAACGAGTTCTGCGTCCTGGCCGGCCGCCGCCCCTGAGCGGGGCCGCTCACATCCGGTTCGAGGGGCCCGGCCGGATTCAAGAGAATGTAAACCCCGACGCCGACATGGGCGCCATATAGACACTCGTGTGACCGCGGTCCCCGCACCATGGGCACTGCCGCACAGACACCAGAACACCACCCCGGGTAACTGAGGGGTTATCCGAAGTGGGCCACTACCCCCTACCCCTCGTTCCCAGTTGACCCAGGAAGGCCCCCCTCATGCAAGAGCAGTACGGCATCCAGTATCCAGCCCCACAGCAGCCCCAGCAGTTCCAGCACTCCGCTCCTCGGCCCGCCGAGTTCATCAAGCGCCGCAACCCCCTCGGAGTGTGGCTGGGCCTTCCCCTGATCACACTGGGTATTTACATGCTGGTGTGGATTTACAAGATCCACGAAGAGATGGACCAAGCGAACCCGCAACGCCACATTTCGGCCGGCCTTCCCCTGACCGCGGTGCTGCTCGGCCCGCTGACGTTGTTCATCTGGCCGATGATCGCCACCTATCAGGCGGGTGAGCACATCGCCGCCACCCAGCGCGCCGCCGGGGCAGCTCCCACCTGCAGCGGTGCGATCGGCCTCGTGCTGCTGTTCGTGTTCGGGCTGACCCCGCTGTACTACCAGTCCGAGCTCAACAAGATCGTCCACTGATGACCGCAGCGGCTCGCCCCTGACGTCCGAAGAGGCGCCCCGGCCGAAATGGTTCCGGCCGGGGCAGCCCCGCTCGACTCTTCTGCCCGTGCGGACGTCAGGCCTCGAAGCGTCCGCGGGCATCCTCGATGTGGGCCAGGTTCTCCTGGGTCCAGTCGCAGATGGCGTCGACCGTCCGACGCAGGGACCGGCCCGGATCCGTGAGGGTGTACTCGACCCGGGGCGGCACCGTGGGGTGAACGGTCCTTTCCGCCAGGCCGTTGCGTTCCAGCATGCGCAGGTTCTGGGTCAGCATCTTGTGGCTGATGCCCTCGACCTGCCTGCGCAGTTCGCTGAAGCGCAGCGTGCGCTCTCCCAGAGCCTCGATGATCAACAGCGCCCACTTGTCGGCGACGTCGGAGAAGATCTCTCTCGCGAGTGTGTCCGCACGCCGGAGGTCGGCGTTGTCGGACGGCTCACTGTGCGAGTCACCGTCCCCGCCTCTGAACTGCTCGGTCACCATGGGGTTCCCCAGTTACTCGAAAGTGCGTTCTTCCATGCCGGCACTCACTCTCTTATCGTTCCCGAGTAACCGCAAGAGAGCGATACGCAGAGAGCGCGAGGACACCATGGCCATCACCCTCGAGTCCCCTGAAGGGCTGCCCCCGAACGAGCTGTACCGGCACGTGTCGGTGGCGACCGGGTCGAAGATCGTTCTCGTGTCCGGACAAGTGTCCTCGGACGCCGAGGGCACCACGGTCGACGCCGGTGATCTCGCCGCGCAGATCGAGCGCTGTTACCGGAACGTCGCCACGGCGCTGGCCGGCGCCGGCGCCACGTTCGACGACGTGGCCCGGCTGAACGTCTACGTCGTCGACTGGACCCCCGACAAGATGCCGGTGTTCCTCGAGGGCATCGACCGGGCCTCCGAGATGCTGGGCGCCAAGCCGGTCCCCCCGCTCACCGTGGTCGGTGTCTCCGCCCTGGCCGCCCCTGAGTACCTGGTGGAGGTCGAAGCCACGGCGGTCCTGGACTGAGTGCACCGGCGTGACGGCGACCGGCGACATCTCCCGCTCCGCCAACAGCCCCCGGTGCCCCAGTAGGGCCGGCACCCCCAGAACGCACGCGCACACATCGATCCGGAGCATGACGACGATTCCCGCACGGCGCACACTGCTGCTGTCCGCACTCATCGCCTGCACGGTCCTCCTCGCGCTGACAGCGGGGAGGAACTACGTGACAGGAGCGAAACTGAGCCCCGAGCTACCCGTGCACGTGGTCAGTGTCGGGGAGCGCATGAGCCATCACGTGGCACCGAACTCCCACAGGCCCTCGCATTACGTGCGAGTCAGCGGCACCACGTGGATCTCCTGGGGAGGCGAGTCCTCCTGGGGATACGGAAGGGTGTCGGCCCGATGGCCGGGAAACCTGCTGGGCGGGGACAGCGGCTGGGCCAGGATCGAGGTGTCCTGCCCCGTCGGGTCCGACGGCAAGCTCCACTACAACAGGTACGAGCTGGAGTGGCTCGACGGCGACCACGACCGGGACATGGACGGTTGGGAGAGGGGCGAGGTGACGCTCCTGCCCGGGAAGGAGTGCGTCGAGACCTGAACCGGTCCGCGTCGTCACATCGGTGGCGGCGCTCCCTGTCGGCCGCTGTCAACCGGAATGAGCGGGATGGGCGTACACGCGTCGGAAGGCCGACGCGGTGAGGCCGTGCGCGATCACGCTGGCCGTGACGGCCAGGCTGACGGCGGCGAACAGGCGCGGGTCGTGGACCCCTTCGTGGACGGAGTGAGCCGCGTAGAAGAGCGCACTGACGCCCATCGGACCGAACCACCCGACGAAGGCGGCGTCACGCGGCCGCAGGCCCAGCGGTCGCATGAGGACCAGCAGCGCGAGCGGGCGGCGCAGCAGGAGAACGGCGAGGACGAAAACGAGCGCAGCCGGTCCGAAGTCGATCCACTCGCTCCACGGGAGTACCGCGCCCAACAGGACGAATACGGGCAGACCCAGGTAGCGGTTGACCGCCTCGTCGATGTTCTTCTGCGGGTCGCGCTCTTCTCTGCGGACCGTGTGGTTGTAGGTCAGGCCGGCGGCGAAGACAGCGAGCGCCCCGCCCGCTCCGATCAACCGCGCCGCTCCGAGCACGGTGACGGCGAGCAGCAGGGTGAAGACGAGGGAGGGGCCCTCCTCCAATTCCCGCTTACGGGTGGCCGCCTCCATCGACTTGCCCGCCACTGCTCCCAGGGCCGCGCCCAGGAGCACACCCCCCAGTACCTCCCACAACAGACGCCCTGCTGATTCGACGGGACCGGTGAGGGGCACGACAACGGCCACCGCGACCCCGACCAGGGGGAGGGCCAACCCGTCATTGGCGCCGCTCTCCCCGGTGATGAGCTTCCGCAGACGCGCGGGCAGATCCCGCTGGGCCGGTGCTCCGGTCACCACCGACGCGGCGAGCACCGGGTCCGTCGGACACAGGCAAGCACCCACCAGAGCCGCCAGAGCCACCGGCAGCCCGAGCACCAGTGCCGCCGTGCCGGTCACGATCGCTGCGATCGGCATGACGGCGCACAACAACAGCGCGAACTGGGGCACGAGTCCGCGGAGCGAGGTCGTGGGGAAGCGCAGAGCCGCCGTCATGACCGAGGCGGCCAACAGGATCCGGGTTCCTTCGAGGAGAAGGGACTCCCGCGTCTCAGGAGAGAACGCGAGCAGGTCGAGTGCGTAGGGCCCCAGGGCCACACCGAGCAGCAGGGCGAGCAGCGGCTCGCTCAGGGGCAGGGTCTGGATCCTGCTGCTGAACAGCGCGAGGAGCACACTGAGCGCGCCGACGGCCGCATACACCATGTGAAGGGAGTTCATCGGTTCTTCCTCCGCTACCTCGCCCTTGTCCCCGCCGCGGCAGGCTAACCACCGCGTGCTCCGCTCCTGTGTACGCCGGGCCGGGAAAGCGGAAACCCGTCTCTGCGTCCACCGGAACGCAAGGGGTGCCTTCGTGGGCCGATGCACGTCGGTCAGGCTGTCCTCGGGCAACCAGAAGAACGGCAACAGCACGTGCTCGCCCTCGTCCGGGTTCTCCTGGGGTGGGAACCACAGCACGAGCGAGGTCAGGTCCGAGGTCGACGACAGGTCGAGCCCGGCGCAACGCGTGCGCCCAGCCAGGGACTCCACGTCGACCAGGCCGCCGCCACCGCCCCACACCTCGAGCGGAATCCACCGACCCGAAGCAACCTCAGACCGTCTGCTTGGTGCGCACGTTCGGGTGAAGGCGTAGGTACCGGTTCGACTGCGCGGGTGAGCCTTCGGTATCGGCCGCCCTCGCCTTCGAGTGGTCCGCCATGACGGTGACGCCGTATCCGTGGTTCACCCGCTCCAGGGGCTCCTCGGCTGTCTTGCGGTCGTGGCACCGGCGGACCATGGCTCGGCAGTCGGCACGGTCGAAGGCTGGTGGTTCGTCGCCGCGGTGCACCGCGTCGACGCCTTGTCGGCAGGTGCGGCACCGGCCGGGACGGTCGACGAAGTTCCGGCAGGTGGGGTTCGTGCAGCGGGAGGACGGGCGTCGGGGCATCTGGTTTACCTCCTGTCCGGTATGGGCCAGGTGGCCGGGCCCGGTCATGTTCGGCGCCTACCGTGAAGATCGATCCCCTGATGCTGTTGGAGTCTCGCCATGCGTATGTCGATGCCCGTTGCTGCTGCGTCCGCTGCTGTACTCGCCCTCTCGGCGTGCGGGAGCGGCGAGGGGGGCGAGACCGACGGGAACGCCGAGTCCTTCGAGGATGCCGAGGCAGCGCAGGTACCCGAGGGGTACGGGGTCGTCGTCGAGTTCCTCGAAGACCAGGCGGCGGCGGCTGGTGCCGTGGTCGACCACGGCACCGACGCCGACGACGACGCCGAGCTCCAGGGGCTCCTCGAGGAGGTCGAGGAAATCAACGAGCAGTGGGGCGGCGGCGGCTGGCCGGACGTGGGCACGGACGCCTCGAACGGGGTCGAGGTCGCCCAGGTCGCGAGCGACCTCGAAGACGAGTCGGGACGGCTGGCACACGTGATGCTCGACCCGGACGAAACACTGGAGTCCGAGGACCTCGAGAGTGCGCGTGAGGCGGTCGAGGCGGCCGAGGACGAGTTGGGGCGCCTGAACGCGTTGGAGCGCCTGTAGGTATGGGTGTGCTCCGCTCCTGTGTACGCCGGGCCGGGAAAGCGGAAACCCGTCTCTGCGTCCACCGGAACGCAAGGGGCGCCGCACCGAACCCGGGGGGTTCTGTCACGCCCTCCCGCCGGTGCCGATGTTTGGTGTTCGATGAGGGTGAGCAAGGAACTGACCTGCTCTTTCAGAAACGGCTCGAGGCCGTGAGCGCCGACACGGAACAAGGAGGGAACCGATGCGCGGAGTAGTGATGCACACTGCCGGCGACGTCCGCGTGGAGGAGCGCGAGGACCCGAGGATCATCGAGCCCACGGACGCGATCATCCGTGTGACGTCGGCTTGTGTCTGCGGGTCGGACCTGTGGCCCTACCGCGGGATCGAACCGGCCGACCACCAGGTGATGGGCCATGAGTACGTCGGTGTGGTCGAGGAGACCGGCGCGGCCGTGCAGAACGTGGAGGTCGGCGACTTCGTCGTCGGCTCGTTCGTGACCTCCGACAACACCTGCGAGATCTGCCGATCCGGGTTCCAGTCCAAGTGCGTGCACGCCGAATTCGTCGCCCAGACCGTCGGTACCCAGGCCGAGAAGGCACGCATCCCGCACGCTGACGGCACGCTCGTCAAGACACCGGGGCATCCCGGACCCGAACTGGTCCCCGCCCTGCTGGCCGCATCCGACGTACTGGGCACCGGCTGGTTCGGCGCCCACGCGGCACAGGCCGGCCCCGGCAAGACCGTCGCGGTCGCCGGCGACGGGGCGGTCGGCCTGATGGCGGTCCTCGCCGCGAACGAGATGGGCGCGGATCGCATCATCGCCATGTCCCGTCACCCCGAGCGGCAGAAGCTCGCCCGCTACTACGGCGCCACCGACATCGTCGAAGAGCGCGGTGAGGAAGGCGTGGCCGAGATCAAGGAGCTCACCGACGGGCTCGGTGCGCACTCGGTCATCGAGGCGGTCGGCACACAGGAGTCCTTCATGCAGGCCGTGGGCGCCACTCGCGGCGGCGGCCACCTGGGGTATGTCGGTGTGAACCACGACGTGACCATCCCCGGGATCGAGCTGTTCTTCGCCGGCATCCACACTCTCGGCGGCCCGGCGCCGGTGCGCAGGTTCCTGCCCGAGCTCATCCAGCTCATCTGGGACCGCAAGATCGACCCCGGGAAGGTCTTCGACCTCACTCTGCCGCTCGATCAGGCCGCCGAGGCCTACGAGGCGATGGACAGCCGCCGTGCCGTCAAAGTCATGCTGACGCCCTGACCCGCTCGTCTCGAGCTTGCCGGAGTCCATCGAATCGCTTGTGCGAATCACCGACACCAACGGGGGGCCATGGCCACAGGCAACACCGAGAAACCGTCTATGAGGTGACCCGTGCCGGAGCGCTACCGCAGCATCATCGACGTCCACGTCATCCTCCAACGGGGACACGAGATCCTTTTGCTGGAACGCGAGAACACCGGATACGCCGACGGCATGTTGCACCTGCCCTCCGGCCACCTCGAAGAGGGCGAGCCGATCCCGCGCGGCGCAGCCAGGGAAGCCGAGGAAGAGGTCGGGGTGTACATCGACCCCGCCGCCCTGTCCCTGGCCGCCGTCGTGCACCGCTACCAGCGCCCTAGGTCAATCCTGAGGCGTTTGCTTTCTCCATTCGCCCCTTTCCACCCTCCCAAGGCTCCAGTGCCCGACTGAAGGCCTTGACGGCACACGGGGCGGGCACCCCAGCCATGCAACTGCCTCCCTCCTGGCCCTACCGGGCACAGGCTCAGGTGCACAGCATGTACGGGTGTTCTCAGCTCAAGGTAGGCAGGCGAAGAAGCGAGCAGAGTTCAGACAGGAGAGTGAGAGACAGCAGGGTTGGAAGTGTCATCACGGTCGTGGGGAGACCGGGCGGAAGGTAGGTCACCGTGACCTGGAAAGTTGAGAAGTACCGCAGACATACAGGGAGGAGAGCACGATCCAGGTAGAGCAGAGGAAGACAGGAGTCATAAGAAGGAAGATGCTCCTCTCTATACATGGGCAAGAGAGAAGATGTCGGGGTTTGCCCACAACGCTCCATCCCCTACTGCGTCAGGCTCTGACGTTCCGGCGACCTCGGAAAGGTCGAACCCGTTCCTGTAGTGGTGCCTGTAGCGCCCGGTCAACCATAGGGTCAACCCTTGTTCGAACCATTATGTCAACCCTGCCGAGAGTGTCCGCGCCTTGGTGCCTACTCTCTGCGGGACTGCGGACAAAAGGCCACCCGGTCAGGGCGCAGCGAGATGACCGTTCAAGCGCTCCAGCCCCCGGGAGTCGACTGACACAGGCTCAGACAGCAATGGGGCCAAAGATCCGGAGACGACCTCACGGAGGTCGCACAACGTCCCGCCCTGCTCGAAGATACGTGCCCGCGAGGCCGATGCTTCGTCGATGTCGGCTCCCTCAAGGAGCGCCCACACCAACTGGCCCTTGCCACCATCGATGAGATGGTCGATGTTGGTCTGGCCTGAGTTTGGTCATTCGGTTAGTGCGTGTCGCCGTCAACGGGACAGCGCGTCCCCTACTGGATCAGTTCACCAAGCACGTTTTGAGGGCTTGGAGAGCCAACGAGGCAGTCTGAGCTCTCTCCAGAAGCAAGATGTCGCGATGCAGTTCGGTATCGAGTGGCAGGTAGGTGACTCGCGGATCGCTGTCACCAGCCGGGATCGGCACGCACGCGACAGCCAGCCCCTCTCGCACCAACGCGAGCTGGGTCATATGGTCTGCGACGCAGAACGACACGTCGAGCTCGACGCCATGTCGGCGCGCGACCTGTTCGAGTGCGATATGGGCGTCCGAACCCCGGGCACAGGTCGCCCAGCGCTCTCCGGCCAGATCACGAATGCTAAGAGAGCCGTGAGACCGCAGAGGGTGGTCGCCCGGAATCGCCATGAACAAAGCCTCTCGTGTGATCAGTTGCGCGACGACACCCGCCGGCAACCGCAGAGGGGTGGGACTCCAGGATTCGGCTAGCACGAGATCGATGGCACCGGCCGCAAGGCGGTCGAGGTGATCAGCGGTCTCCCCGTCCTCGGCGGACACCCGTACGCGGGGATACTCACGGTGAAACGCGGTCAACTTGGAACCGAGCACATTTCGAATGACGGAAGCGATCGCCGCGACACGCAGATGATCGACGTAGGTCTCGTCGCGATGAAGATCATTCTCCGCCTGCTGCATGGCATCGGCCACCTGCCGGGCGTATCCGGCGAGCACCTCTCCCTTCGCGGTGAGGCGAAGACCGCGTCCCTCCGGCGCCACGATCTTCGTTCTCGTCTCGGCCTCGATGCGGCGCAGCTGTTGCGACACGGCGGGGCCGGTCATGTGCAGTGCCGTCGCGGCTTGAGTCACCGACCCCGTCCGGGCTACGGCGTCCAGTACACGGAGACGGTCCCACCCCATAGTCATAAGGTATACTTAACATANCATGTCTCCTGTCGCTCCACGCTCGTCATACAGTGCATCCCACACTGATCGGACGGTGAGAAGAGGCGGCCCCGTCGTCGCGTCGTCCCTGGTCCTAACCGGAACGCTCTGCCTTTCGGTTTCGGCGATTCTGGTGAAGCTGGCCGGCGTCGATGCCGCTACGGCCGCAGTGGCGCGGTGCGCGATCGCCGTGGTCGTGCTGATCCCTCTAGCGTTTCGGGAACGGTCGCGGGTCGGGTCCCTGTCACGTGGCGGTGTGCTGTGGTCCCTTGCCGCTGGAGCTGCGCTGGGCATCGACTACGCCGCCTGGACCGCCTCGATCTATTACGTCGGCGCGGGGATCAGCACCGTCCTGATCAACATACAAGTCCTGGTTCTACCCGCACTGGCCTTCCTCATCGATCGGGAGAGGGTCACGACGCGCTTCGTCATCACGCTCCCGCTGATGCTCTTGGGAATCAGCCTGGTCGGCGGGCTGTGGAACGCTTCACTTCGGGGTCCGGACACGAGTACCGGTGTGCTGCTCGGTGTCATCGCGGGTTGCGGCTACGGCGTGTACCTGTTCATCACCCGCAGATCGACACGACGCGACCCGGGTCTGTTCGTTCAACCATTGACATGGGCGTCGGCTTCCGCCACGGTCGCCGCCGCCATGGTCTCGCCGATCTCTGGTGGCATCCAAGTGGCTGGGATCTCAGCCCAGTCGTGGATACTGCTTGCGCTCCTGGCAGTACTAGGCCAGGTGGCCGCCTGGCTGTTCANGGCGGGTTGCTGTTGATCCAGCCGATCCTCGCGCTCGGCCTGTCCGCGCTGATCCTGGGTGAGCATCCCACGGTCCTGCAGTTGGTGGGGGCAGCGGTCGTGATCGCCAGTGTCGCTATAGCAAACGGCCTGCTTTTTCGAAAACGTAAGTGCTAGACGGTTCCGCTGTGGCCGGACCTACCGAGCGGTCACCGCGGAGCTTCTGGGCGCGCCCCTGCCCGAGCAGGGAGCGTCGGCTAGAGTCGAGTCGACATAACGATTCGATCTGTTGTCGACTTGGCGTCCTGTCGGTACCGCTCAGTGCCGGGGGAGCACAGGCTCGGACAGGGGAAGCCGTGGGGTCCCGTGGTCAGATGACGGCCACAACAGGAAGAGCCCTGCTCTCCGAGGTGGAGAAGCAAGGCTCTGGACTGCACAAACTGTGTGGGCGTACCAGGACTTGAACCTGGGGCCTCATCCTCATCAGGCACTCACCGACCCCGGGTCAGGAGCTTTCGATCGTTTCTGACCTAGGGTTTCTTGTTCGTCGGTGTTCGCAGATGTCCGCAGTCGGACGCACGTTCTGACGCGCGTGTGACGCACGGGCCGGTGTGCGGTACTCAGAGATGAGGCCGGTTCACCGACCCCCGAGGAGCAGCCTGATTCAAGGATGAGGCCGCGCGCAGTCGGGCCAGACGGCCGTTCCGCCTGATGTTCGCGGCCGGTATGCTCCCCGAGAAGCGTCTGTAGGACGCGACTCAGGTACACGGAACCCCCGCGCCCGATGACGGCGCGGGGGTTCTGTGGTGTCCAGGGTCGACCGCTCGCTAGTCAGCCAGCGGCCCACGCTTCAGGTCCGTGAGGAAGGCGTTCCACTCGGCTGGGGAGAACGCCAAGTGACCGGCCTCGCGGTTCTTCGTGTCTCGGATCGCACCGGCCCCCTCGGGCAGGTACGCGCACTCGACGCAGTCTTGGTTGTGATTGCTGTAGGACGCTTTGCGGAACTCAGGTGTCATCATGATTCGTCGCTTTCTTCGGACAAGATGTCCTCGATGAAACGGGCGCTCTGCACGGTCGACAGTGCCGCGCCCTGCAGCTCGCCGAAAGTGGCCGTGTAGGACTCAACCTCGGCTTCAGTCTCCTCGAAGACGCCGCTGGCCACGCTATCGGTGTAGGCGATCGGAGCATCCAGCGGATCGGGGAAGTCCAGGAGGGTGAACGACATCCCGAGTGCCGCGTGCGGCCCGGCCGCGAACGGCAGCACCTGGATGTCGATGTTCGGCAACTGCCCGATACGTAGCAGGTACTCGAACTGACCGCGCATCACGTCGCGGTCGCCCATCGGGCGGCGTAGCGCCGCTTCGTCGATCACCGCTACCAGCCGCGGCGGTCGTTCGTACCTCGTCAGAATCTCGCGGCGCTCCATGCGGGCGTCGACCTGACGCTTGATCTTGTCGGGCGAGGTGTACCGCCCACCGAGGAACACGCCCTCGGCGTACTCGGGAGTCTGTAGCAATCCGGGGACGATCGCGACCTGGTACGTCCGGATCAACGACGCCTCGGCCTCGAAGTCCGGCAGGCTCTCCGCGCCGAAGACGTCCCGGTACTTCCACCACCAACCTCTCTGCTTGGCGTCGCGCGCGAGCTGATGGAGTGCCTCCCGCTGCTCGTTCTCCTCGACGTTGTAGAGGTCCAGCAGCGCGTCGAGGTCGCCGGGCTTGACCGTCTTCAGCTCGCTCGTTTCGAGCTTTCCGACCTTGGCCTTCGCCCAGCCGAGCCGCTGGCTGACGTCGGCCATCGTGTACCCCGCTTTGTCGCGCAGGCTTCGCAGGTGGCGCCCAAGGCGTCGCCGCCGGACGGACGGGGAGTAGGTGGGGTTCGCGCGTGCCATAGACGCATCTTACCTCCGCCCAAAATCGTAGAGTCTCTCTTTTGGGGTTGTTTTCCTCGGTGTTTCTGTCGCATGATGTCGACACCTGAGCATTGGCCCTACAGACGGCGGACAGGAGAAGATGCCTAATGTCCGATTTCTTGGAAGGAAACCCCGCCCGAAATCCCCAAACACGCGGTGCCCCGCTCTGGGGCAGGCCCCGCAAGGCTTCCCGCGTCCGGCCCTTCCTGGGCGCCCGGTCGGCGGTGATCCAGTGATGGAGCTGTTCACCTTGGAAGACCAGCGAGACGTCATCCTCACGACCGACGCCGTACTGGCTGACGGCAGAGAACTGACGGGCGACGAGATCGGCGAGCTGATGAAACAGCTCGAACCGCTGCGCCTCGAAACCCTGTGGCGCGAAGTTCATCGCCACTACCCGCTTGGCACGTGGGTGACCGCCGTCAACAGCAAGCGCGAAACCCCGGACCAGGTCGTGGGATACCAGCGAGGCCGCCCCGGGTCCCCCGGTCACATGCTGAAGGTCCGCACACAACGCGGCGACGAACTTCGCGTACCCGTCGCCGAGGCACACGTAGTGCCCCCTCCGAGGGGGCGACCATGATCCGGCTGTTCCTCCGCCTCCTCGGCGCCGCCCTACGACCCGTTCGGTCTGACGTCCGTGCTCGACCTGCACCGAGCGCGGCAGTCTCCTCGATCCCTCGCCAGGCTCGGCGCACCCCGCATGCCCAGGTCGATCTCGTCGCCCGTGATCACCCCGACTGGCGCGTGCTCGCCCTGCCGGGGCCGTCCGGTCTCTGCTACGTCGCGGCTCGGGGCGCCCACCTCGTGCGTGCCGATTGCCCCGAAGAGACACGGCGCCGTATCCGTGAGATCGACGAGGAGCCCCCGCCGTGACCGCGATCGGCCTGGCGCTCATCCTCCCGCCCGGTGCCGTCGAGGACGGTCACCCCGTGGCGAGGATGCGCGAGGTCCTGGCCGACGAGATCGAGGCTGCGCGAACGTGCGGCCGCTGAACCCCTGATCCCCCGCGTGCCCGGTGCGTGTGCGGCTGTCGTCAGGCACGCGGGTTCCCCGCCCTCGAGCCACGGGGCTCGAGGGCGTCCCCCCACACACGGAAGGATTGCTCTTGCAGCGATTGACCCCCATGTCGAACAGAACTTCCACGACGCCTACCTGACGGTGCTCGACGCCGTCACCAACCTCACCGAACAACACACCTAGAACCACCGGGGGAACCGTCATGCTCGATCGGCCGTGGACCGAGGCGCCGCTGTGCGCTCTCGACCTCGAAGGCACGGGCGCCCAGGACAAGGGCAACGAGGTGATCCTGGAAGTCGCCGTAATCCCGATCGTGGACGGTTCCCCCGACATGCAGGCGGCCTACGAGAGCCTCGTCAACCCGGGCCGCCCGGTGCCGCGCCGTCCCTGGATCAGCCCAGGACTGACCGACGAAGCGTTGCGCGAAGCGCCGAGCCCCGCACAGGTCGGCCCCGAGCTGGAAGCCCGCGTCAACGGTCGGTACATGGTGGGACACAACGTGATCGTGGACTGGAAGCTTGTCCACCTGCGCCACCCGCACGTTCAGCCTGCTGGGCTGATCGACACTCTGCGCCTCACCCGTCACCTCCAGATCCCAGCCCCGCGCGGGCTCGGTGCGCTCCTCGACCGGTTCGAGCTACGCGAACAAGTCGACAAGTCGGCTCCCAGCGGACGCCCGCACCGGGCGTTGTGGGACACCGTCGCCGCTGCGGTCCTACTCGCCCGCCTGCTCGAAGACGACCCGAACGTGCACACCTTGGCCGAGCTGCTGGCGACCGCATCGGTGCCGGGCGTCCCCGCTTCGGAAGACCCGACCCTGTTCTAACCCCCTGAGAAGCCGCGGAAGGAACCCGCAGTGACCACTACCGACGACCACGCTGCCGGACGTCCCGCCGACGAGTCGGGGACGTTCGACATCGGCGGAGCCCTGCCCGTCAACCGGCTCGGCTACGGCACGATGCGGCTCACCGGCGAAGGCGTCTGGGGCGAGCCCGCCGACCGCGCCGGGGCGGTGCGCGTTCTGCGCCGCGCCGTCGAACTGGGCGTGAACCTCATCGACACCGCGGACTCCTACGGTCCGCAGATCAGCGAACAGCTCATCAAGGAGGCCCTCTATCCCTACCCCGAGGGCCTAGTCATCGCCACCAAGGCCGGCCTGACGCGGCGCGGCCCGGACGACTGGCGTCCCCTCGGCAGACCTGAGTACCTGCGTCAGCAACTCGAGCTGAGTCTGCGCCACCTGGGTGTGGAGCGCATCGACCTGTTCCAACTGCACCGCGTCGACCCGCAGGTGCCGCTAGCTGATCAGGTGGGCGAACTCGCCGCCATGCGCGACGAAGGCAAGATCGGCCACACCGGCCTTTCAAAAGTGACCGTCGAGCAGGTGACCGAGGCCCGCGCGATCGTCCCCATCGCGTCCGTGCAGAATCGCTACAGCCTCCTCGACCGTGCCAGCGAGGACGTTCTCGACTACTGCGCCGCCGAAGGCACCGGATTCATCCCGTATGCCCCGGTGGCGACCGGCGACCTTGCGCGCCCCGGCGGCCCGCTCGATGAAGCCGCCGAACAGCACGGCGCAACCCCGTCGCAGCTTGCGCTCGCCTGGCTGCTGCGCCGCTCGCCGGTGATACTGCCGATCCCCGGAACGCCGAAGACGGCGCACGTCGAGGAGAACAACGAGGCGGCCCGCATCAGGCTGAGCGATGCGGACTTCGACGCGCTCTCCGCGCTGGCCACCACCGCTTGAGCGGCGCTCCGGCCGACCGGTTCTCCCTGAGATCTGGACATGAAAAGGCGCCCCACTCTCCCGCCGAGAGAGTGGGGCGCCGTCGTGTCCGTCGAGGCCTTCCCCAGCCACGACTAGAACGCGTGTACGAAAATATCACGCATCATGTCTGGTCAGTGCCGCCCTCGAGGCGGCACTGAACCCACGCGGCCCGTAGTCGCCGAGCAGGTCACCGACTCCTGCGTGGCGAAGGATGGCCTGGAGTTCTTCGAGGCGCTCGCCGTTGTCACCTTCTGAGAGTCGGTCTCGGTGCGCTCTTCACACAACACGTGAGCGGTGCGATTCAACAGGTGTTTGATCACAGCTCGCCCCTTGGCCTTGGCGCGGTAGCGACCGAGCAGGCCCCGCTCGTAGTCGGTCAGCTCGATACGCCCCGGCTGCGCCGAGGAGGTGTCGAACGAGCGGGAGTAGTCACCAACCGACTCCTGGGAGAGCTGACGCGGGTTCACCCCCACGCGGGCGGCGACCTGCCCCGGGGAAGGGATTCACAAAGCGGCTTCGGTCGAGTACGCCCTGATCGTCCTCATCCTCGCCCCGTCCGGCTCCACCGATCGAAGACGCGAGTTCGGGCCGGCGGACAGCTCCTTGGGCAGGGCCGCGATCACGGTCGCCGTCTCCCTCCACTGCTGACACGCCGGATGCTTGCGATCGGCGCCCCGGTGCCCGACCACGGACACCCCGTCAGCCTGAATCGTCCGCTCGGCGTCGACGAACTTCAACCAGGCCGAGCAATACGTGGTCAACACCGCCCGATCGATGCGGAAGAGGACCCCGACCCGCTTCCATTCCGTTTTCGCTTCGCGGTCGAGCCACGTCGGGGGAGAGGGCGCGGACGGCGGCGCCTTCACTCGAGGAGCCGCCGGAGACATGCCGCGCAGGTTCCGGACGTTGTCCGGGGCGGCAACCGGGCCCCGTTCACCCATAGGCACCTCCTCACCAGCCAAGCAATTTCCGGATTACTGGAAACAGTAAGTCGGAAATCATGTAGCTACACGACATGCAGCCACGTGTCAGGCGGAAGGCAATCAGTGGTGATCTGAGCTAGCTCTGCTTTGTTATGTAAGATCTGCAAGGACATAATGCATATCCTTTTAATCTGGGCGCTCTTTGCTGGCATGCCTCGGCGCCTGGAGTCGCGTAGGACCAAGTCATAGATCTGCGGAGATAAATCGGACATCCGAATCAACGAACCGAGATTCATATGGGCATTGATTCGCAAGACCCTATTTCTGTACTGACAAAACATTCGGATTGGCCTGGGAGGGCTCATCGGTGGAGCTTGGTTGATACACCGAAGGGCACCAACGAAAGCATCCGATATGAAGGGTGGACTGTGCACCAAAACGATCTCTGGAAGGCTCCGCAACTCTGGCGCACACTCGAGCTCTTTGCTCGACTCATGATCGAAGTACTGCGCTGGAAGAAGTAGGAGAGGGACCCAGCTAAGCGCCAGGTCCCCCGTCAGGGCTCCCGGAACCGGCTGCAAACCAACCGGGAGCCCACCCGCCAAGTAGACCACGGCAGAGTTCACCTAAGGTCACAGAGCCCGGTGATGAAACCGCTCGAAACCCTCTGTCACGCGCGCTCGCCCACCCCGCGCGTTCTGGCGCCCCTCACGGGCTGGACTTTTGACCCGTCCCTGGTCACCGAGAGTCGCCGCGCGCCGCACGGGTTCGGTCGACGATGAACCATTCCTCGATCAGCTCGTGCCACTTCGCCGGACGATTCGCCGCGTTCGCGCGCCGCTTGCATTCCTCGGCGTCGACGTCGAGTCGCATCACTCGAGCGCCAGGAACAGCGTCGGCATCGGTGTGCCTCGTCGTCACGATCCACACGTGCCGTGCGGAGTGAGAGCGGGCGAGTCTGCGAACGAGCGCGTCGCGTGCCTCGTTGGCGAAGGCCACGATGTGGCGGGCGTGCCCGTAGGTGGTCGGCGGTGTGTCCTCGGTCGAGGGCGGCCGGACCCAGGGGCCTCGGTGTGAGGGGGCCTGTTCAGGGTGGGGGGTCGTGCAGGGGTAGGGGGTTGGGCGGTGTGGGGTGCCTTGGTGGGGTGCGGGGTCAGGGCCTGGGCGAGGGCGTCGAGGTCAACGACGATGTCCCGCGCGGGGTCGGCGAGGGTGTGTGCGGTGCTGGTCTTGCCCGAGCAGGGCGGGCCGAGGATGACGGTCACGGTGTCGCGTCCGGGAGCGTTCAGGGTCTCAGTGGTGGTCTTGCGGTCGTGGCACCGGCGGGTCATGGCTTGGCGGTTGGTGCGGTCGAAGGCCAGTCGTTCGTCGCCTCGGTGTGGGGTGATGTGGTCGACGACGGTCCGCGGGGCGCCGCATCCGCACGCGCAGACGGGTTCCTCGGACAGCACGCGATCGCGTAGGGCGTGCCACCGGGGGTCGTTGTAGATCCACTTCCAATCGGTGCGATGCGCGGCGTTGGTGCCTTGTCGGCAGGTGCGGCAACGGCCGGAGTGCTCGACGAGTGTTCGACATGTGGGGTTCGCGCAGCGGGACGACGGGCGTCGGGGCATCTGGTTTACCTCCTGGCCGGTATGGGTCAGGTGGCCGGATGTGGTCGGGGCGGGCGCCTACCGTGGCGAGCCCATCCCTGATGCCTTAGAGGACGTTCTATGCGTATGTCTGTTGCTGCCGTGTCCGCTGCTGCTGTGCTCGCCCTGTCGGCGTGCGGGGGCAGCGAGGATGTCGAGGCCGACGACGCCGGCGGCGCGGGGGAAGCCGAGGCGGCGCAGGTGCCCGAGGGGTACGACGTCGTCGTGGAGTTCCTCGAGGACCAGGCGGCGGCGACCGAAGCGGTCGTCGACTACGGCCCCGAGGCCGGCAACCCTGCCGAGCTTCAAGGGCTCCTCGAAGAGGTCGAGGAGATCAACGACGGTTGGGGCGGCGACGGCTGGCCGGACGTGAGCGCGGATGCCTCGGACGGGGTCGAGGTCGCCCAGGTCGCGAGCGACCTCGAAGACGAGTCGGGATGGTTGGCACACGAGATGCCCGACCCGGCTGCCGCGCTGGAGTCTGACGACCTCGATCGGGCGCGTGAGGCGGTCGAGGCGGCCGAGGACGTGTTGGAGCGCTTGTAGAAGCCCCGTTCCCTTTCGAACCTTTTAGGCATGGCTGCCACGTCTCAGGCATCATGCGCTCTCGGCTGACATACGGAAGCACCTAGGCCCACTCCCAAGCGGTGGGCGTGGTTGTCAGCTATCGTCGTTCGTGTTCTCGCTGATTCGCCGATGGGCCGGCCGTCGGCGAGTAGCGGCCCGAGTCGCCGGCGGCCCCATCCAAGGGTCGTGAAATCGAAGGGCACTCATGGGTCAGAGGAACAACGACCGCTGGTGGCAGCGCCCAGAACTGGTTCGAATGGCAGAAATCCTGCTGCGCATCATTTTGGAGGTGTTGCGCCGGTCGTGAGCTGAGGCCCCACCTCGGCAGCCAGCCAAGGTGAGGCCCCGTCGAGCCCTCGGCTGTTCGTCTGGCGGCGGCAAGCCGGGGGCTCTCCCCTTTACGACCTCGGAACTCATGACTTCATGACTCCGAGAGTTCCAGAGTTCGTGCTAGCACCCTAGCAATCTAGCTTCCTATTTTAGGAACAAGCAGGAGACGAGTGCCCGCCCTCGACGCCGAGGACCCCCAGCCTGGCGGAGGGCGGGCACGATCGGGGCCGGACTATGCGGGGTCCGGCCAGCTCATAAGGTCTCGGATCGCGGCGGCGGCCTGCGCAGGCACGACGCCGTTTCCGAGTAGTCGGCGGTGCTCGGTGTGGGGCAGACCGGGTATGTCGGTGACCCAGCCGTCAGGCAGCCCCATCATCCATTCGAGGAACCGGACGGAGATGCGCGGTCCGCGGGGGCCGAGTTCGGCAGGGAAGAGGGCCGGTCGGCGGCGGGGTCGACGGGGTCAAGGCGTCCACGTCGGCGCCACTGACGCACACGCGCGGCTGAAATGTCCACGCCGAGGAGCACCGAGGCAGCACGGGCGGCGTCGACAGCGGGCAGCACAGCAGCCTCGAGGCGTTGAAGCGCGTCGTACCGCCACTCAGCGGCGTCCACCACTCCGTCGCAACCGTCACGCCGACACTGGGCCTCGCGGACCGTCTCGCGCCCGTACAGGGCCTGCCCGCACTCGGGGCACAAGCCCAACAGGGCCGATGCCGATGAGTCGCCTGGTTCGTGCACCTGGTCACGTGCGGCTTCGACGGCCGCGCACACCTCGTCGACCAAGGCGCCGCCGTCCGGCCGATGCCGGATCGTCTCGACCCGGTCGGCGAGGAAGGCGGTCGCCGCTTCGCCGTCGTCGAGGCCGGCTGGGGCACCGAGCACGTCGCCCCACACCACGCGCGCCCAGGTACACAGGGTCGAGGCGAGCGCGTCGGACACAACCGAGGCGGAGAGGTCGAAGGGCAACGGCGCCTCGGCCGAGCGGCCCCCGACTCTGCCGCCTCGGCGCCCTTGCCGGGTCAGCTCGGTCTCAAGCTCGGCCGCCACGTCGGCAACGTCGCCCAACGCGACGGCAAGCCGATGCGTACACGTCGAGCAGACGAACGCCTCGGCGACGAGCCCGACGACGTTCGGGTTCTGCCGTGGCGCACGTGTGGCGCATGAGCATAAAAAAGACCCCCCGTAGGGAGTCTTTTCGGTGGTGGGCGTACCAGGACTTGAACCTGGGGCCTCATCCTTATCAGGGATGCGCTCTAACCGTCTGAGCTATACGCCCGTGTTCCGGGTGGAACTCTACCGCATCCGGGATGCCGGGGCGAACCGGTGGCCGGAGGCGGAAGGTGAGGGGACGCGGCCGGACCGCGTCCCTCTTCACCTCCCAGTTTATCGCGTTTCGGGAGTGCTCGGACCATCACCGGGACCGGGCCCGCACGAGTGCGCTACTCGGCCTCGGACAGGGTGACGTCGACGCCGCCGACCAGGTCCGCGACCAGGTTGTACAGCATGGTGCCCACCGTGGCCAGGGCGGTGATCAGCACGATGTTGAGGGCGCCGACCACACCGGTGAGTCCGAGGACGCGGCCGGGGGAGAACCACGCGGCGGGGTTCAGTCCGAGCTCGTCCTCGCCCCCGTCCCCCTCGAGCAGCGCCGTCATCATCGAGGTGAGCTCGTCGAAGACGCCGAGCATCGACAGCGTCGCGTAGATGACCGCGACCGCCACGAACAGGATGATGAAGCACACCAGCGAGACCACGAAGCTGAACTTCATCACCGACCACGGCTCCACACGGGAGACCGTCAGGTGCGCCTTGCGGCTGGACATCGTCGCCTTCACGGCGTTGGGCCCCTCCGGAGCCGAGGAGGTGCCGGTCACCGACGAGGTCACGTCCGCCGAGCCCTTCGCCTCTGTGGTCTTCGAGCTCTCCGCGGTCGCATTCTCCGTGGTCTTCGCGCTCTTCGTGCTCTCCGCGCTGCCGGCCGAGCCGGTCTCGGCGGTGGTCTCGCCCGCACCCTTCCCAACGGCCGTGTCGACACCGTCCGCGTCGGAGTCGTTCGAGGTGCTGTTCCGCTCGTTGTCAGACATAGAAACGTTACCGCTGGACTTTCCTTGAGAACGGTGATGGCGCCGTGGTTCCCATGGCCCCCAGAACGCGGGAACCACGGGAACCGAAATACATCGGGACGTATCGCGCAGTCTAGGCGTCGATGTCCGGAGTCTCGCCGACCTCGGGCCCGCCCGTGTCGGCTTCCTCCGCCTCGACCTCGCCGACGGCCTCGGCGTTGCGGGCCACGGCGACGATCTTGTTGCCCTTGTCGAGGTTCATCAGGCGCACGCCCATGGTGGTGCGGCCCGACTGCTTGATCTCGTCCACACCGGTGCGGATGACCCCGCCGTTCGAGGTGATCGCGAAGAGCTCGTCCTCCTCGGGGTCGACCGTCATGGCTCCGACGATCTCACCGCGGGCCTCCACGACCTTGGCGGTCAGCACACCCTTGCCGCCCCGGTTCTGCAGCGGGTACTGGTCGGAGGGTGTGCGCTTGCCGTACCCGTTCTCGGTGGTGACCAGGACGTCGGTGGCAGCGTCGCCGGGCCGGATGACGTCCATGGACAGCAGGTGGCCGCCCTCGGGGAAACGCATACCGATCACCCCGCTGGTGGCCCGGCCCATCGGCCGCAGCGACTCGTCCGAGGCCGGGAACCGGATCGCCTGCGCGTCGCTGGAGATCATCAGCAGGTCGTCCTCGGAGAAGACCAGGCGGGCGGCGATGAGCTCGTCGCCCTCGCGCAGGTTGATCGCGATGATGCCGGCGGAACGGGCCGAGTCGAAGTCGCCCAGGCGGGACTTCTTCACCAGACCGTCGCGGGTGGCCAGGACCAGGTACGGGGCGGCCTCGTAGTCGCGCAGTTCCATGATCTGCGCGATCTCCTCGTCCGGCTGGAACGGGAGCAGGTTCGCCACGTGCTGGCCGCGGGCGTCACGTGCGGACTCGGGCAGCTCGTGGGCCTTCATCCGGTAGACCCGGCCCTGGTTGGTGAAGCACAGGATCCAGTGGTGGGTCGTGGTGACGAAGAAGTGCTGGACGATGTCGTCCTGCTTGAGCTGGGCACCGCGCACACCCTTGCCGCCGCGCTTCTGGGCGCGGTAGCTGTCCACACGCGTGCGCTTGGCGTATCCGCCGCGGGAGATCGTGACGACCACGTCCTCCTCCGCGATGAAGTCCTCCATGCGCATGTCGCCCTCGAAGGGGATGATGTGCGTGCGCCGCTCGTTGCTGTACTTCTCGACGATCTCGCCCAGCTCCGAGCGGATGATCGAACGCTGGCGCACGGCGGAACCGAGGATGTCGTTGTAGTCGTCGATCTGCGCCATGAGGTCGTCGTACTCGGACGTGAGCGCGTTGCGCTCCAGGGCCGCGAGCTTGCGCAGCTGCATGTCGAGGATCGCGCGCGCCTGCACGTCGTCGATCTCGAGCAGCCCCATGAGGCCGGTGCGGGCCTCGTCCGCGGAGGCACTGCTGCGGATGAGCTGGATGACCTCCTCGATGCGGTCCATGGCCCGCAGGAGGGCACGCAGGATGTGGGCCCGCTCCTCGGCCTTGCGCAGCAGGTACCGGGTGCGCCGGACGACGACCTCGACCTGGTGCTTGACCCAGTGGCGGATGATCTGGTCCAGGCGCAGGGTGCGCGGCACGCCGTCGACCAGCGCGAGCATGTTCGCGCCGAAGGTTTCCTGCAGCTGCGTGTGCTTGTACAGGTTGTTGAGCACGATCTTGGCGACGGCGTCGCGTTTGAGCACGATCACCAGACGCTGACCGGTGCGGCCGCTGCTCTCGTCGCGCACGTCGGCGATGCCGGTGATCTTGCCGTCCTTGACCAGCTCGGCGATCTTCAGCGCGAGGTTGTCCGGGTTGACCTGGTAGGGCAGCTCGGTGATGACCAGGATCTGGCGCCCGCGGCTGTCCTCCTCGACCTCGACGACGGCCCGCATGGTGATGGAGCCGCGACCGGTCCGGTAGGCCTCCTCGATCCCGCGGCGGCCCACGATGAGGCCGCGGGTGGGGAAGTCGGGGCCCTTGACCCGCGCGAGGAGGGCCTCCAGGAGTTCGTCGTCCTCCGTCTCGGGGTTGTCGAGGTACCAGTTGACGCCCTCGGCGATCTCGCGCAGGTTGTGCGGCGGGATGTTGGTGGCCATGCCCACCGCGATACCCGAGGAGCCGTTGACCAGCAGGTTCGGGAAGCGGGACGGTAGGACTACGGGCTCCTGGGAGCGGCCGTCGTAGTTGGGACGGAAGTCGACGGTCTCCTTGTCGATGTCCCGGAGCATCTCCATCGCCAGCGGCTGGAGCTTGGCCTCGGTGTACCGCATCGCGGCCGCGGGGTCGTTGCCGGGAGACCCGAAGTTGCCGTTGGGGTCGACCAGAGGCATGCGCATCGACCACCACTGGGCCAGGCGGACCAGGGTGTCGTAGATCGCGCTGTCACCGTGCGGGTGGTAGTTGCCCATGACGTCACCGACGACACGGGCGCACTTGAAGTACCCGCGGTCGGGGCGGTAGCCGCCGTCGTACATGGCGTAGAGCACGCGCTGGTGGACCGGCTTGAGGCCGTCACGCACATCGGGCAGAGCACGGCCGACGATGACCGACATCGCGTAGTCGAGGTAGCTTCGCTGCATCTCGACCTGGATGTCGACGGGTTCGATCCGGTCGTGTTCGCCCGTGGGGGCGTCCGGGTTGTTCGCATCCGCCACGGATGTCGATCCCTTCTTCGAGGAGTCGTTGAGCGGGGTGGGCCGGGTCAGATGTCCAGGAAGCGGACGTCCTTGGCGTTGCGCTGGATGAAGGAACGCCGGGACTCGACGTCCTCACCCATGAGCACGCTGAACATCTCGTCGGCCTGGGCAGCGTCGTCCAGGCTGACCTGGGCCAGAACCCTCCGTGCCGGGTCCATCGTCGTGTCCCACAGCTCGTTGGCGTTCATCTCGCCGAGGCCCTTGAACCGCTGGACCAGGTCGCGGGGCCGCGGGTCCCGCTTGCCCTGGGCGATACCGGCTTCGACGGCCCGGTCGCGCCCAGCGTCCGAGAAGGCGTAGTCGGAGTCGTTCCCGCGCTGGTCCCACTTGATCTTGTAGAGCGGCGGCATGGCGAGGTAGACGTTGCCCGCCTCGACCAGGGGCTTCATGAAACGGAACAGCAGGGTGAGCAGCAGGGTGCGGATGTGCTGGCCGTCGACGTCGGCATCGGCCATGAGGATGATCTTGTGGTACCGCAGCTTGCTCGCGTCGAAGTCCTCGTGGATACCGGTGCCCAGGGCGGTGATGATCGCCTGGACCTCGTTGTTCTTGAGGATCCGGTCGATGCGCGACTTCTCGACGTTGAGGATCTTGCCGCGGATGGGCAGGATCGCCTGGTGGTGCGGGTCGCGACCGCCCTTGGCGGAACCGCCGGCCGAGTCACCCTCGACGATGTAGACCTCGCACTCCTCCGGGTTCGTGGACTGGCAGTCCGACAACTTGCCCGGCAGGGAGGTGGTCTCGAGGAGGGTCTTGCGCCGGGTGAGGTCGCGCGCCTGGCGGGCGGCCACACGCGCGCGAGCGGCCTGGCTGGCCTTGGAGACGATGTCCTTGGCCTCGCCGGGGTTGCGCTCGAGCCAGTCGCGCAGGTGCTCGTTGGTGACCTTCTGGACGAAGGACTTGGCCTCGGTGTTGCCCAGCTTGGTCTTGGTCTGGCCCTCGAACTGTGGATCGGTCAGCTTGACCGAGATGATCGCGGTCAGACCCTCGCGGATGTCGTCGCCGGTGAGGTTGTCCTCCTTCTCACGCAGCAACTTCTGGTCACGGGCGTACCGGTTGATGAGCGCGGTCAGCGCGGTGCGGAAACCCTCCTCGTGGGTGCCGCCCTCCGCCGTGTTGATGGTGTTGGCGAAGGTGTGCACCGACGAGGTGTAGGACTGGTTCCATTGCATCGCGATCTCGGCCGCGATGCCCTCGCCCTCCTCCTCGAAGGAGATGATCGACGCGTGGGCCGGCTCCTTCTTGGCGTTGATGTGGTTGACGTAGTCCGACAGTCCGTTCACGTAGTGGTACGTGTTCACCACGGGACCGTCGTCGATGAACTCCGGCCGCTCGTCGCGGATGGTGATGGACAGCCCCTTGTTGAGGAAGGCCATCTCCTGCATCCGGCGGGAAAGCGTCTCGTAGGAGAACGTGATGGTCTCGAAGATGTCGGGGTCGGGCCAGAAAGTGATCTGGGTACCGGTCTCGGAGACCTCCTCGCCGCGGACGAGCTCACCCGGCCGGGTCACGTCGTAGCGTTGGCGCCACACGTGCCCGTCGCGGCGGATCTCCACGTCCAGTGCCGTGGAGAGCGCGTTGACGACGGAGACACCGACACCGTGCAGACCACCGGAGACGGCGTAGGACTTGTCGTCGAACTTGCCGCCCGCGTGCAGCGTGGTGAGCACGAGTTCGACGGCGGGACGTTTCTCGACGGGGTGGAGATCGGTGGGGATGCCTCGGCCGTTGTCGGCGACGCGTACTCCGCCGTCGGCGAGGAGAGTCACCTCGATGCCGGTGGCGTACCCCGCCATCGCCTCGTCGACGGAGTTGTCCACCACCTCCGAGACCAAGTGGTGCAGGCCCCGCTCTCCGGTGGAACCGATGTACATCCCGGGGCGCTTGCGTACTGCCTCAAGCCCCTCGAGGACAGTGATTGATCGAGCGTCGTAGGCCAAGTGGGAACACCCTCCTGCTGGGGACACCCGTCCACCGGTTCCGAGCGGTCAGCGGGTCGGCGCACGGCGCGACTGCCCACAGGGACCGATGCGACTCGGTGCCTGGAGATCAGCGTTCACCGTACGGGCCGTCCGCCCACCCTCTGATTGGGGCGTGGTACCGGCTTGGGGGCGTCTGAAGAACCGCCTTCATGATACCTCGCGTGGTGCGACAAAGTGGCATTGGCGGCCCTGTGCCGCCTCACAACGAATTTTCAGTGAGGGACGCGAGCCCCCTCACACGGAGCGGGCTCCCCGAAAGCCGGTGACCCCTTCAGCGCCCTTAGGGAGTATGTGACGCACTTCACCCCATTGCCCTGCGCCCACAGATGTCAACTCGTGTCAATCACACCGCACGAGACCATTAAAACACCCACTGACCTGCGAAAATTCCGAAACCCGGGGGAGGGGGCGAAGACGCGCGCCCATCAGCGTCGGCGGGAACCGGGGCCCCGAACCTTGATGGCCAGGACCGTGCCGTCACCCAGCTCCTCGTTCAGTTTCCTCATCAACGGCCGCACCATCGTTCGAGCCTGGGCCGCCATGGTCGGCGAATCGGCCACAACGACCAGTTCGCCCTCCGAAAAACTTTCCGGTTGGAGACGACTGGCGTTGAACTCACCAACGATGTCCGACCACCGGCCGAAGACCCCTCCGATGGCCACTTGTTCCTGCCACCCGTGCTCGATCAACCATGTGCGGACCGCGTCACCGAACATCTGGGGCTCCTCCCGTGACCGCAATCGGCCACGGCGGCGGGCACGCCGCGGCGCCCGCGTATCACCCCCGCGCTCACGCGCTTGCGCGCGCGCCCGCGCGAGGGCCTGGCGGGCGAGGTCCGCGCCGGTGGCCTGTGGATCCTCACCCGCCGGGGAAGCGCCATCCACAGGGTGTGGACGACCCTGCCCCGCGCGGGGGACCTGGCCTCCGGAACCGCCGACACCGTCCACAGGCTGTGGAGGAAAATCATCCACGGTCGACATCCCCCTCCCGGACCACGAAACGTGCGCCCTCCAGCTCCCGGGGGATGTCGTCCTCGACCGCGGCGGTCACCAACACCTGCTCGGCGTCGCGCACCCGCTCGGCCAGTCTTCGGCGGCGCTCGGCGTCCAACTCGGCGAACACGTCGTCGAGAATCAGCACGGGGTCGTCACTGTCGGCACGCAGCAGTCCGAAGGCCGACAGCTTCAGGGACAGCGCGAACGACCAGGACTCGCCCTGGCTCGCGTATCCCTTCGTCGGCAGCTCGCCCAGGCTCAGCCCCAACTCGTCCCGGTGCGGACCCACCAGGCTGACCCCGCGCTGCAACTCGCGGTCGCGCGTCTCGGCCATCGCCGACCGCAGCGCCACCGCCAGGGCCTCGCGATCGGGCGCGGGCTCCGGGCCGTCCGGGTCCATGGAGGAGCGGTAGGAGAGCCGGGCCGGGCCACCGGAGTCGGTCAGGCCCGCATAGGCCTCCTCCACCAGCGGACGCAGGTCCTCCACCAGGGACAGCCGGGCCGCGAGCAGCTCGGCGCCGGTCTCGGCCAGGTGGGCGTCCCACACCTCCAGGGTGCTCAGGTCGGGCGGTGCCCCCTTGCGGGCGAGCATGCGTCCCGAGGCCGACTTGAGCAGGGCGTTGCGCTGCTTGAGCACACGCTCGTAGTCGGATCGCACCCCCGCCATACGCGGCGCCCGAGACACCAACAGGTCGTCGAGGAAACGGCGCCTTTCCCCGGGATCGCCCTTGATCAGGGCGAGGTCCTCCGGGGCGAAGAGGACGGTACGCAGAGCGCCGAGCACCTCACGCGGGCGCCCGGCCGGGGACTGGTTGATCCGGGCACGGTTGGCCTTGCCCGGGTTGAGCTCCAGGTCCACCACCATCGACCGCTCGTCCCGCACGATCTTGGTACGGATGATCGCACGGAGTGCGCCCTGTCGTACCAGCGGTGTGTCCGAGGAGACCCGGTGGCTGCTCAGGGTCGCGACGTAACCGAGCGCCTCGACGAGGTTGGTCTTGCCCTGACCGTTGGCTCCGACCAGAACGGTGATCCCGGGGGAGAGCTCCAGGAGTGCCTCACCGTAGGACCGGAAGTCAGCCAGTTGCAGGTGGGAAACGTACATCCGGCCTTCCTCCTGTGGACGGCGTCGGGGGCGCGGGCGGCAGGAGAACAGGGCCGGGGCGCACCGGTGCCGCCCCGGCCGGGAAGGTCAGGCGGAGGGGGTGTCCTCACCGGATCTGGTGACGGCGTGGCCGCCGAACTGGTTGCGCAGGGCCGCCACGACCTTCATCGCCGGGCTGTCGTCCTGGCGGGAGGCGAAGCGGGCGAAGAGCGCGGCCGTGATGGCCGGGGCCGGCACGGCGTGGTCGACGGCCGCCTGGACGGTCCAGCGGCCCTCACCGGAGTCCTGGGCGTAACCGCGCAGCTCGGCCAGCTCGGGGTCCTCCTCCAGCGCTCGCGAGAGCAGGTCCAGCAGCCAGGAACGCACAACGGTGCCCTCGCGCCAGCTCTCGAAGGTGCCGGGGACGTCGTCGACGAGCCCGGAGGCCGCCATGAGCTCGAAGCCCTCCGCGAAGGACTGCATCATCCCGTACTCGATGCCGTTGTGGACCATCTTGACGAAGTGGCCCGCACCGACCGATCCGGAATGCACGAACCCGCCGCCCTCGTCGGGGGTGAGGGACTCGAACAGGGGCCGGGCCTGCTCGACCTGCTCGGCCTCACCGCCGACCATGATCCCGTAGCCGTTCTGCCGGCCCCAGACCCCGCCGCTGACACCGACGTCGAGGTAGCCGATGCCCTTGGCTGCGAGCGTGTCGGCACGGGCGCGGTCGTCGGCGTAATGGGTGTTGCCGCCCTCGATGACGAGGTCTCCCTCGCTGAGCAGCTCACCGAGTTCGGCGACGGTCCGGGAGGTGGGGTCACCGGCCGGGACCATCACCCACACCACACGCGGAGCCTCCAGATGTGCGACCAGGGCCGCCGGGCTGTCGACGTCGCGCTGGTCGGAGGTGACGTCGTAGCCGACGACCTCGTGGCCCTTCTCGCGCAGGCGGGCGGCCATGTTGCCGCCCATCTTCCCCAGGCCGATCATTCCGAGTCGCATTGGTCCTCCCTTGATCCCCGACAGTGGACACGTACGGACCAGCCGGCCACCGCGACAGGCGGCCGGTGGTGTCAGTCGATCGAACGGCCGCGGATCAGTTGGACAAGCGCACCGGCATGATCAGGTAACGGTACTCGGGGGCCGTGCCCTCCTCGACCGGCTTGCCGGTGAGGATCGCGGGCTTGGTCGACGTGGTGAAGTTCAGCCGCGCCACATCGCCACCGATCGCCCCCAGGCCGTCCAGCAGGAAACCGGAGTTGAAAGCGATCTGGATGTCCTCGCCGTCGAGTTCGGCTTCCAGGGTCTCCACCGCCTGGGCGTCCTCGCCGGTGCCGGCCTCGAGGGTCAGGGTGCCCTCGGAGAAGGCCAGACGGAGCGGGGTGTTGCGCTCGGCGACCAGGGACACGCGCTTGACGGCCTCGACGAACTCGGCGCGGCCGATCTCGGCGACCGAGTTGAAGCTGTCCGGGAGCAGGGCGCGGTACTTGGGGAACTCGCCGTCGAGCAGGCGGGTGGTGGTGCGGCGGCCGCCGCCCTCGAAACCGATCATCCCGTCGCCGGTGTCGCCACTGGCGAGCGCGACCGAGATCTCGGCTCCGGACGTGAGGGACTTGGCGGTATCGGCCAGGGTCTTGGCGGGCACCAACGCGACCGCGGACAGCTCCGGGTTCTCCGGCTTCCAGGTGAGCTCACGCACCGCGAGGCGGTAGCGGTCGGTGGAAGCCAGCGTGATGGTCTCGCCCTCGATCTCGACGCGCACGCCGGTGAGCATCGGCAGGGTGTCGTCGCGGCCGGCCGCGATGGCGACCTGGCTGACGGCGGCGGCGAAGGCGTCGCTGCCGACGGTCCCGCTCAGACCGGGCATCTCCGGGAGCGTGGGGTACTCGTCGACGGACATCGTGTTGATGGTGAACTTCGCGCTGCCGCAGGTGACGAGGGCCTTCGCACCGTCGGTGGAGATCTCCACCGACTGTGGAGGAAGGTTCCGGGTGATCTCGGACAGGAGTTTGCCCGGAACCAGGACACGTCCGGACTCCTCGACGTCGACGTCGATCACCGACTGGGTGGAGACCTCGTAATCGAAGCCGGACAGGCGCACCCGCTGGTGGCCCTCACTGTCGTCGGTCTCGAGCAGAATACCGACCAGCACCGGGACCGAGGGGCGCGTCGGGAGAGTGCGCGCGGTCCAGGCGACTGCGTCGGCCAGTACGTCGCGTTCGACCCGGAACTTCACTTGTCCGACTCACTTTCCGCACGACCGACGGGGTCGGTCGAAGCCTTCACGTTGGCAGCTCGTGGGTGTCTGTGGGGGTGACCGGGTCCTGCCCGTCACCGATGGGCGTCCACAGCGTGTGGATCCTCCACCGGGGGAGTCACCCGGTCCCCGTCGGGGTCTCCACGCCAGTGGCGGGAACGGGACAGGGGCGAGACCACACGTTACCCGGATTCACCCGCTGCCGCTCACCTCACCACACCTGGCTGCTGACACCCCCGTCTCGCCGAGTTGTCCACAGATTTTGCCCGAAGCTGTTTTGACGCCACATCTGGGTTACTCAAGGTGCGCAGTAGTAGTAGGGGCTGTGGACAGTGTGGATAACCATTGTCTTTGCAGGTCAGAGCCCAAATTTTTGTCCACAGGGCCTGTGGGCGAAGCTGTGTACAACTCCAGGTCACTGTGGACGAAGGAAAGCCCCCACAGGTTGTCCACACGGCATCCACAGGTCCATCCACAGGTTTTCCCCATGTTGTCCACATCAGCCTGAGGTCCCGTGATCCGATGACGGGTGGAACTATCCACAGCCGACCCCCTGGTTACCCACAGGCCTGAGGCACTTGTCCACAGCTTTTCCACAGGGTTGTCCACAGAATTTGGCCCTTGCCTGTGGATAACTCGGCCGAGATCTCTGAAAATTTTTTTTCGAGCCCACCGACGTACCTCGCGTACCCGGACAAAGATGCTGTGCACAGCGTTATCCACAGGCGCGCAGGAAAACATGATCATCGTTCATTGGCACAGTCTTCCGGGGGTGGGCCCGTCCTGTGCACAAGAAGCCCCCGACCCCCCGAAGAACAGGGCATTCAGGGCTTCGCGGTCGAGAAAAGGGAGGTCAAAGGCGGTACCTCGCACAGCGGGCACCAGGGTGTGGATGCACACACAAGCCTGTGGATAACTTGCTCCGGAGCCGTGGCAGAGCGTCCCGAGGCCGGTCCGCCCGCCGAAGCCCTGTGGACCTGTGGACGAAGCACTCTGTCGACACGGAGACACGTCGACCCGCGGACACACGGCGGGGAGGGCCGACACTCCGGTCGCCCTCCCCGTGGCCGCTCTGTTCCCCTTCGGCAGGGATGTCCGGTCAGTGCATCGGGGGCTGGTCCTTGATCCGGCTGGTGAGCTCGTGCACCTGGTTGTAGATGGAGCGCCGCTCGGCCATGAGCGCGCGCACCTTCCGGTCGGCGTGCATCACCGTCGTGTGGTCGCGGCCGCCGAACTGCTGCCCGATCTTGGGAAGGGACAGCTCGGTGAGCTCCCGGCACAGGTACATGGCGATCTGACGGGCGGTCACGAGCACCCGGGAGCGAGAGGTCCCACACAGGTCGTCCACGGTCAGCCCGAAGTAGGCGGCCGTCTGGGACATGATCGTGCCGGTCGTGATCTCGGGGACCTCGTCGCTGGGGACGAGGTCGCGCAGCACCTGCCCGGTCAGCTCCAGATCCACCGACTGCCGGTTGAGGCTGGCGAAGGCGGTGACACGGATCAGCGCCCCCTCCAGCTCGCGGATGTTCGTGGAGATCTTGCTCGCGATGAACTCCAGGACCTCCGGCGGTGCGGCCAGACCCTCCTGTGCGGCCTTCTTGCGCAGGATCGCGATCCGGGTCTCCAGCTCGGGCGGCTGCACGTCCGTGAGCAGGCCCCACTCGAACCGGCTGCGCATCCGGTCCTCCAGCGTCGTCAGCTGCTTGGGCGGCCGGTCGCTGGAGATGACGATCTGTTTGTCGGAGTTGTGGAGCGTGTTGAACGTGTGGAAGAACTCCTCCTGGGTCTGCTCCTTGTTCTCCAGGAACTGGATGTCGTCCACCAGGAGCACGTCGATGTCCCGGTACCGGCGGCGGAACCCGTCCGCCTTGCCGTCCCGGATCGAGTTGATGAACTCGTTGGTGAACTCCTCGGAGCTGACGTACCGCACACGCGATCCCTCGTAGAGACGGTGCGTGTAGTGCCCGATCGCGTGCAGGAGGTGGGTCTTGCCCAGGCCCGAGCCGCCGTGGATGAACAGCGGGTTGTAGGCCTTGGCGGGTGCCTCGGCCGCGGCCACCGACGCGGCGTGCGCGAACCGGTTGCTGGACCCGATGACGAAGGTGTCGAAGGTGTACTTCGGGTTCAGGCGCGCGTGCTCGCTGGGCGGTGCCTCCTGGGAACGGCCGGGCGGTGCACCGGGCGACTCGCGCGCCCCTGTCACCCGCTGGTTCCCGCCTCCGCTGGGGACCGGTGCGTCCTCGGCCGGCGCCGCCGGGGTCTCCCAGCGGTTGGGGGCGTCCCACTCGGGGGCCCCGAACTGCTCCTCGGACGGGGGAGCCCACCCGCCGGGCTCGGGCGGACGGGGGGTGGGCTGCGGTGCGGGGTCCGGCCCAGCTGCGGGCGCGTGCCCGTGCGTGTTCCACGCCGGTTCCCCGCCGTGCGAGGGGGCGCCGGGCAGTTCCTCCTGGGAGTAGTGGTGCGGTTCTGCCTGCGGAGCGGCGTGGGTACCGCGCGGTTCCCATCCCTGGGGTTCGGAGTGCAGCAGGTCGGCCTGTCCGGGCTGCTGCGGGGCGGGACGGCCGTGCCTTCCCTCTCCGTGCTGATCCGGGTATTCGTGGACCGTGTAGTACCGGTCATCCGAGGGCTGGTGCGCCGGGCCGGGGGCCGGCGTGTGCTGCGGCCCGTGGGCCGGATCCTCGGGGTGCCGCGGCGGCGCCGGGGCGTGCGGCGCCGGAGAAGCCTGCGGGGACTGCGGGGGCGGCGGCGGGGTCGGGACCGCGGTGGGATCCACCGTCACCGCCACACGGATGTCCCTGCCCAGATGCCCGGACAGTGCCTTGCTGATGGCGGGGTAGAGCCGGGTCTCGAGCACCTTCTTGGTGAACTCGTTGGGTGCGGCGATGAGCGCTGTGTCCTCGATCAGGCCGAGCGGACGGGTCTGCGGCAGCCAGGCGCGCTGGTGTGCGGGCAGGGCATCGTTGTCGATCCCGTCCAGCACGCTGGACCAGACCATTGCGAGGTTGACCTGTGCGTCAGCCAAGGTGACCTGCCATGGGAGCTGTCCCTTTCGGTGCGGATCTGTTCGGGTGTTCGTGCACTCGTGTGCGCTGCCCCGGTGTGAGAGCGACTCTCCATTGTCCTCTCACAGAGGGGGTCGACGGGACGGTTCGGGCGTACTCGAGGGGGATCCGTGCCTGTGGACAACTTCACCGGACCGTGTTCGCCCGAGTGAGGGTTACTCCCCGGTATCCACAGCAGGAAGTAGTTGTCCACAAGTTGTGCACAGGTTTGTCCACAGGGTCTCAGATGGGTGTGCACAGCGCAGAGTTTTCCACAATAAGCAGGTCAGAGCGTGTGTGTAGCGAGCTGGAAGCGACTGTGCACAGGCTGAACCGTGGCGAGGGGAAAGTTATCCACAGGATGAGGTTATCCACAGGAGTCCTGGGATGTGGACGTGCTACACGCTGTGGACGACCCGAGATCCACAGGTTCACCCGGACCGTGTGCGCAGCCGGGTGTTTCGCCGGACGGTAGCCCCCTCCCGGTACGGCTTCTCCGGAAGTCGGACCGGGCGCGGCTCCCGGAGGGCGGTCCCTGCCGGGGGAGAGGCTCACCTCTTGAGGGCCCGGACCGCCGATCCGGTCGCGGTGAGGTCCCGGCGGCAGGGGAGGAGCACACGCGGTGAACGTACGTGAGCAGGACCGATTTGACCCCGAGAGGCCCAGGCCGTATCTTCTTTATGCTTATGCCGATGATCTGTCTGCGCCCGTGTGCCCGACACCGGTGACGTCGCTCCGGAACATAAGCAGTGCATGACCCCGCATATCCTGGGGGTCTGTCGTATGTATTTCCTGACACGCCCCTGGAGCCTTAAGTGAGCAAGCGTACGTTTCAGCCGAACAACCGGCGTCGCGCTAAGGTCCACGGCTTCCGGCTGCGCATGCGTACGCGCGCCGGCCGCGCCGTCATCGCCTCGCGCCGCAGCAAGGGGCGCAAGGCTCTGAGCGTGAGCCACTAGGTCACGCGCGAGACCCACATTCTCGGGGACCGGTCCGGCCACTCGCCGGCCGGTCCCTTTGTCATGGGAAGTCGCAGCGAGCCCGGAGGAAGCCATGCTGTCGCCGAGGAACCGGATGCGCCACAGCTCCGAGTTCGGCTCCGTCATGCGATCCGGACGACGCTCCTCCCGTGACACGTTGGGAGTGGTCTACCTCCCACCTCCTGCCGTCGGCCCCCGTTCCGGGGAGGACCCCGATCCGCCCCGCATCGGCTTCATCGTGAGCAAAGCGGTCGGGGGAGCGGTCGTCCGCAAACGGGTCCAGCGCCGGCTGCGCCACCTCATGCGGTCTCGGCTGAGTGATCTGCCAGACGGTAGCCTTCTGGTGGTACGCGCCAAACCCTCGTCCTCGACCGCGCGGAACGAGGAGCTGGCCGCGCAACTGGACAGCGCGATCGCCGCCGCGAAGCGTCCCAAGAGCGCCTCTCGGCGCCGTCGTGGCCGTGACAGAACACGTCCCCCGGCGGACCCGGCGAACGGTGGAACAGAAGGGAACCGCCGCCCCGAAGCGGACGGAGAACGGTGGACCAGCCGATGACCGAGCACAGACCGACCGCGTCCGCGCGGGTGCTGATGCTGCCGATCCGTGGATACCAACGCTTCATCAGTCCGCTCTTTCCCCCGGTCTGTCGCTTCTATCCTTCGTGCAGCGCTTACGCCATGGAGGCTCTGCGTGTGCACGGCGCCCTCCGAGGGCTGTGGCTCGCGATCAGGCGGATCGCCCGCTGCCAGCCTTTCCACTCCGGAGGACTCGATCCCGTTCCGCCTCCCTGGGGCGCGCCTACCGACCGGGCCGCTGTTGACGGCGGGCCCGAGCTCGAACAGGGATCCTCTCCCGAGGATCCGACGGACGGAACCGGTGAGCCCGGAATCCGGCCGGGAGACCGTTAGCCGAACGAATCATCTAGGAGTTGGCCGGTGCTGGACTGGCTTTACAACATCGTCGGCCACGTGTTGGTTTGGATCCATGCGGGTCTGACCGTCGTTGGCCTGGACCCCGAGAGCGGGTGGGCGTGGGGCCTGTCCATCGTGCTGCTCACCGTCGTCATGCGCCTTCTTCTGGTGCCGCTGTTCGTCAAGCAGATGAACACGCAGCGCCAGATGCAGGAGATCCAACCGAAGATCAAGAAGCTTCAGGAACGCTACAAGCACGACAAGGAACGCTTGCAGCGCGAGTCCATGCAGCTCTACAAGGAGAGCGGCACCAACCCCCTCATGGGTTGTCTCCCGCTCCTCCTGCAGATGCCGGTCTTCTTCTCCCTCTTCAACGTGCTGCGCAACGTCGCCGAGGGCAACCCCCGCTTCGGGTTCGACGAGCAGCTGGTCGAGCAGGCCCGTGAGGCACAGATCTTCGCGGCCCCCATCGCCGCCCAGTTCAACTCCTCCGAGGAGGAGCTGATCGCGCTGGGGTCCTCCGACCCCATCATGGCCAAGGTCATCATCGTCATCGCGTGTGTGGCCATGGGCGTGACGACCTTCCTGACCATGCGGCAGAGCATCCAGCGGAGCATGGCGCAGCAGCCTGACAACCCGATGATGCAGACCCAGAAGATCATGATGTACATGGCGCCCCTCTTCGGGCTCTTCGGTCTCATGATGCCGGTCGGTGTGCTGGTCTACTGGGTCACCACCAACCTCTGGACCATGGGTCAGCAGAACATCCTCTACCGTCGTCAGCCGCAGCCGGGTGAGGAGCCCAAGGCCAAGGAGAACGGCGGTTCCGCCAAGGGCATGCTCGGCCGCAAGAAGGCGGCCGAACCCGAACCCGAGCAGACGGAACAGCCTAAGATCGAACGCAAGCAGCCGAAGAAGCAGTCGCGTTCCAAGCGCACGGGCGGCGGTTCCTGACGGAAGGCCCCGTCGGCCCGGCCGGAGACCGGTTCTCGTGCTTCGTGTCGGCCGCGCACACAGCCTGGTACGCGGGTGACAATGCCCTTGAAGGTCACGACATGGACGAGGAGACGGGATCGCTGTGGAACGTAGCGAGGAAGAGAGCGGTGGAGTAGCGGTGGCAGAGGCGCCTGAGGCCGGCACCGACGTCGAAGCCCTGGAGAACGAAGGCGACATCGCCGCGGACTACATCGAGGGCCTCCTCGACATCGCGGACTTCGACGGGGACATCGACATGGACGTCGAGGGCGATCGGGCTCTCGTCTCCGTGGTGGGTGCGACCCTCGACGAGCTCATCGGTGACAACGGCGAAGTCCTGGAGTCGCTCCAGGAGCTCACCCGTCTCGCTGTCCACCGGGCGTCGGGGGAACGCAGCCGCCTGATGCTCGACATCGGCGGTTACCGGGAGGGGCGCCGCAAGGTGCTCCACCAGGTCGGTACGGAAGCGGTGAACAAGGTCAAGGAGAACGGGGAGTCCTACTCCCTGGAGCCCATGACCCCGTTCGAGCGCAAGGTCGTCCACGACGCTGTCGCGGATGCCGGCCTCACGAGCGAGTCCGAGGGTGAGGAGCCCAATCGGTACGTGGTGGTCAACCCCGCCTGAGGGCCACGCAGAACGAAGAACCCGAGGGCGTCGGTGCGGAAGCACCGGCGCCCTTTGTCGTGTCCGGGGGCTGTTTCACATGAAACACCGGCAGACTGTTTCGGCGGCTGTTTCACGTGAAACATCGGCGCTCGGAGACGGCCTGTCGGACGGGGCCGGTCACTCTCCGCGGAGGCCGAAAGCGCGGGACAACACTGAAGCAGTACCCGCGCAGACCCGGTCGGGCGAACTTCCCGATCCCGGTGGACCATCGCTCCGGACACCCGGAACCACTCCACTCCCGTCTCTGGCGTATCGGCGCTCCGGTGCACCGGACGGGCCAACCCCCAAGGCTCTGACGGACACGGGAGAACGCGGGTGTGTTTCACGTGAATCATCCTCAGGAGCGGGCGTGCAGAATCCGGTATCCGGGCGGTGGGTCCTCACGCCTTCGTCCCGTGTGCTTTCGAGGTGGGGGAGTGGTGTCCGAGAGGGATTGTCGCCCGCGGAGCCTGGGTGGCGGGGGTGCCTCTGCGTCTGCTCGCCTTCTCCGCCGGAGAGCGTGCTGTGCCGAGCGATGAAGGGAAGCGAACGTTCGGTTCGGGCGAGCTCAGAGATGCAGAGCCGGAGCGTGTTTCACGTGAAACCGGGCCGACTCGTAGCCATGTCGACATGGCTGCCGCCGGGGCTCCGTTTCGGGCGCGCGAAGGTCGGGCGCCGGCGCGGCGACCGGAGAGGGGAAAGTGTCTTCGTGGGCTCATCGGTATGTCGACATGCCGATGAGCCGTCGGCTCCAGAGGTGGAGCGCTTCCTGTTTCACGTGAAACAGCCCGTCTCCGGGTGCTGGTGTTTCACGTGAAACACCAGCACCCGGATCCCGAGCCCCCGGGCCGGCGGTGAGGAAAGGGCGGTGCGCCGCATAGGATCTACGGGGGCCCGTCCCGGTGGATCGGGAGACCTGGACTGGATTCCTCCGCCGCACGAAACCCGTCCGGCCATCCCCGGAACGTCCGCGCCCGCGGGTGGCCGAGTAAGCATGGAAGTGACGATGGACGAGTACCGACAGGTGGTGTCCGATGACTTCGGGTCCTGACGTCCCGCCCGCAGCCGAGCCCCCTCCGCCGGAAGCGGAGGTGGTCTTCGGTGAATCCCTGCCCAGGGTCCGCCGTTACGCGGACCTGCTCGCGGACGACGGGGTCCGCCGAGGGCTGATCGGCCCTCGTGAGGTCCCGCGTCTGTGGGGCCGCCACATCATCAACTGCGCCGTCGTGGAGGAGATCCTCCCCGAGGGGGCCCAAGTGATCGATGTGGGATCGGGCGCCGGGCTTCCCGGGATCGTGTTGGGTCTGCTGCGGCCCGACCTCGAGGTGACCCTCCTGGAGCCGCTCCTGCGCCGGACCGTCTTCCTGGAGGAGGCGGTCGAGCTCCTGGAACTCCCGAACGTCCAGGTGTACCGCGGCCGCGCCGAGGAGGTGCGCGCAGAGCTGTCCGCCGACTTCGTGACGGCGCGGGCTGTCGCTCCGTTGGGCCGGCTGGCGGGGTGGTCGCTGCCTCTCCTGCGTAAGAACGGGAGTCTCCTGGCGCTCAAGGGAGAGCAGGCCGAGGCCGAACTGGCAGCGGTGGAGAAAGACGTTTCAAAATTGCGGCCAAGTGTCAGCGATGTGATCCGGGTCGGCCGGGGTAAGGTCGATCCCGCTACCACGGTCGTTCGCGTCACGGTGACATCAGACGGTGGCCCGCCCCGAGGATCCCAGAAGCCGCGAGGCGGCAAGAAGAAGCGCGGACGGAAGAGGTGAACTCATTCGTGCCCCAGTACCCAGCCGACCACGCCGGTGTTTCACGTGAAACACCGGCGGGCGCCTACGGTGACCTGCTCGACGGCGCCGGTGTTTCACAGGAAACATCTCAGCCCTCACCGGCGGCCCCGGAAACACCCTTGGCTCGCTCCGCCCACGCATACACGTCCACACGAGGACGTGGGGACGTGTGGCCGCGTCCGGAGCGCTGCCGTGTGATCAGCGTCGCCAACCAGAAGGGCGGCGTCGGCAAGACCACGACGACGGTCAACATCGCGGCCGCCCTGGCCATGCACGGCCAGCGTGTGCTCGTGGTCGACCTCGACCCTCAGGGCAACGCATCCACGGCGCTCGGCGTCGAGCGCGACAGCCAGACCCGGTCCATCTACCACTGCCTGGTGGAGGACGAGGAGATGAGCAAACTCGCGCAGCCGGTTCCCGACAACCCCAACCTGTGGTGTGCGCCGGCCACGATCGATCTGGCGGGCGCCGAGATCGAGCTCGTCTCCTTGGTGGCGCGCGAGGCCCGCCTCAAGCGTGCCTTCGCTGCCTACGACACCTCCGAACTCGATTACATCCTCGTGGACTGCCCGCCCTCGCTCGGGCTGCTGACCGTCAACGCGATGGTGGCCTGCGACGAGGTCATGATCCCGATCCAGTGCGAGTACTACGCGCTGGAAGGCCTGGGCCAGCTCTTGCGGAACGTGGAACTGGTGCAGTCCCACCTGAACCCGGGACTGGCCATCAGTACGATCCTGCTGACGATGTACGACGGGCGTACACGACTGTCACAGCAGGTCGCCGACGAGGTTCGGTCCCACTTCGGTGAGGTCGTCCTGAACACGGTGGTGCCACGCAGCGTGCGGGTATCGGAGGCCCCGAGCTACGGGAAGTCCGTGATGACCTACGACCCGTCCTCGACGGGTGCATCGGCCTACGAGGCCTCCGCGCGGGAGATCGCCCACCGCGCGCCGACCGTCGGCCGCTGACGGGACGGTTCGTTCTCCGTGTCCCCGGGCAGTCCCCGGGGGCGCATGACGCACGCAGGAAAGAATCTGGAGGGAGTTGCCGGTGAGTCAGCAGCGGCGCGGACTGGGCAAGGGACTGGGGGCGCTCATCCCGCAGGGGCCGGCGGCCCCCGCGCCGTCGGAGGACAGCTCCCCCGAGCCGGTGCCCGTGGCGGAGACCCCCGAGGTGGTCGACGTGACCCGGGAGGCCCCGGCGGGGCTGTCCGACGGCACGTATCTGGAGGAGGTCGAGGTCGGGGCGATCACCCCGAACCCGCGGCAGCCGAGGATCAACTTCGACGACGAGGCTCTGGAAGAGCTGCGTGACTCGATCGTCGAGGTCGGGCTCCTCCAGCCGGTGGTGGTGCGCAAGCTCGCCGCCGACGGAGGCCCGGTGCGCTACGAGCTCATCATGGGGGAGCGCCGGTGGCGGGCCAGCAAGGAGGCCGGGCTCGAACGCATCCCCGCGATCGTCCGGAGCACGGGCGACGACGAGCTGCTCAGGGACGCGCTCCTGGAGAACCTCCAGCGCCAGGAGCTGGATCCGTTGGAGGAGGCCGCCGCCTATCAGCAGCTCCTGGACGACTTCGGCGCCACCCACGGCGAGCTCGCCCAGCGGTTGGGCCGGTCGCGGTCGCACATCACCAACACCCTCAGGCTGTTGAATTTGCCGCCGAAGGTGCAGACGCGGGTGAGCGCCCGCGTCCTGAGCGCCGGCCACGCGCGGGCACTGCTCGCGGTGGAGGACCCGGACCTGCAGGACCGCTTGGCCGAGCGGGTCAACAACGAGGGCATGTCGGTGCGTTCCCTGGAGGAGACCATCACTCTCCAGAAGAACGGGCACGAGATCGACGACCGGGACCAGGGGCGCCGCAGTACCGGCCGTCCGACCCCGCCGCCGGAGGCGGAGGAGTGGGCGACCCGCCTCTCCGACCGTTTCGACACGACGGTGAAGGTCGACTTCGGCAAGAAGAAGGGGAAGCTCGTCGTCGAGTTCGCGACGATGGAGGATCTCGAACGCATCATCGAGCAGATGGACGGCCGCGTGTCCTGACCGCCGCCTCGGGGTGTTTCACGTGAAACACCCGGCACGAAAAAGGGTCCCGGAGCGCGGGGAAGCACTCCGGGACCCTCGTATGCCCGTGGACCGGTTCGGTCACAGGAACTCGGCGAGCTCCTTCTCCAGCGTACGCTTCGGCTTGGCGCCGATGAGCTGCTTGACGACCTCACCGCCCTTGTAGACGTTCATGGTCGGCAGCGACATGACGTTGTAGGCGCGGGGGGTCTCGGGGTTCTCGTCGGTGTTGATCTTGACGATCTCGATCTTGTCGCCGTACTCGTCCGCCAGCTTGTCCAGGACCGGGGCCATCTGCTTGCACGGTCCGCACCAGTCGGCCCAGAAGTCGACGAGGACGGGCTTGTCGTTGGAGAGGACGTCCTCCTTGAAGGAGGCGTCGGTGGTGGTCTTGACGTTGGACATGGTTCTCCTCGGTTGACGGAACGTGAGTGGTGCTGCTTCGGCGCGGCCGGAGGCCTCGGGGCTGCTGCCCCGCGACGACAGGGTCGGGCGGGGTGTCAGTTGCCCATCTCGGCGAGGTGGCGCTCGGCGTCCAGGGCGGCCGAGCAACCGGTCCCGGCGGCCGTGACCGCCTGGCGGTACTGGTGGTCGACGACGTCACCGGAGGCGAAGACCCCGGGCAGGGTCGTGCGGGTGGAGGGGAACTCCACCTTGACGTAGCCCTCCTCGTCGAGCTCGATCTGCTTGTCGAACAGCTCGACGCGGGGGTCGTGGCCGATGGCCACGAAGAGACCGGAGACCTCCATGGTGCTGGTCTCGCCGGTCTTGTTGTTGTACAGCTTCAGACCGTTGACACGCTCCTCACCGAGTACTTCGGTGACCTCGGTGTCCCACACGAAACTGATCTTCTCGTTGGCGTGGGCGCGCTCGGCCATGATGGCGCTGGCGCGCAGTTCGTCGCGGCGGTGGATGACCGTGACGGACTTGGCGAAGCGCGTGAGGAAGAGGGCTTCCTCCATCGCGGTGTCGCCTCCGCCGGCCACGGCGATGTCCTGGTCGCGGAAGAAGAAGCCGTCGCAGGTGGCGCACCAGGACGTGCCCCGCCCGGAGAGCTCCTTCTCACCGGGCACACCCAGCTCGCGGTAGCCCGAACCCGTGGAGAGGATGATGGTGTGCGCGTAGAAGGTCTCGCCGCCGGCGACGACCTCCTTGACCGCCTTGGTGAGGTCGACCTCGGTCACGTCCTCGGGGACGAGATCGGCGCCGAACCGCTCGGCCTGCTTGCGCATGCTGTCCATGAGGTCGGGCCCCATGATGCCGTCGGGGAACCCGGGGAAGTTCTCGACATCGGTCGTGTTCATCAGCGCGCCGCCGGCGGTGATGGAACCCTCGAACACCAGCGGGCGCAACTCGGCACGTGCCGCGTAGACGGCCGCGGTATACCCCGCGGGCCCGGAACCGATGATGATCACATTGCGGACGTCACTCACGCTCGTTGGCCCTTCACGTTGCTGCCCCGGCCACCCGGCGTGACCTCGGGGGAGGTTGATTAGCACAACCGATGGTAAGCGTCCGGCTATTCCCGTTCGGCCATACCTCCGGGGTACGGGGGCAGGGTATCGGGTTCCACCTGCTGCGCGGACCGTGAGGCGTGACCGCCGTGGCCTCCTGTGCGGCGCCCAGGTGTCCCTCCGGAGGACGTGTCGGGCCACGCCTGGCCGGTGGTGACAGGTCGAGGGGTCGCCTTGTCGACATGGGGACAAAGTGATCAGGTGACAGAGCCACAAGGTGTCAGGGGGCCTGGACGGTCTCCTGGTCCAGCACACTGTCACCGACCTCGCTGCCCTGCTCACAGTCGGCCTCGACCACCATCACCTCGACGGTTCCGCCGTCGGGGGCGAACATCACCCAGGCGGGGTCCGCGCCGTACAGCGCGTCGTCGACCAGCACCACTCGCAGACCGAGCTCCTCGGCGGCCCCGGAGGCACAGGCCTCGGCGCCGGGAGGGACGGTCGTCTCGGCGGGCAGCGGAGCGGCGTCGGACGTATCGCCCACGGAGGAGCGGTCCAGGGTCTCGGAGGCCTGCTCGGCCAACCCGTCCTCGGTGTAGGTGGTGCCGCTGCGCACGAGTTCGGGTGTGTAGGACTGCGCCGCGTCGGGGTCCTGCTCCTCCTCGGCCTCGGGACCGTCCACGAGCGGCGCGGCCACGCCCGCCTGTTCGTCGTCCTGCAGCAGGGTCCCGTTGATCACGGCCGCTCCGCCGCCGACGACGAACACCGCGGCAGCGGCGGCCGTCATGATCCGGGGCAGGCCGAAGCGGCGCTTGCGGCGTTCGGACAGGTTCGCGACCGATGCTGTTTCGGCTCCCGGGACAGCGGGCGTGTCAGCGGGTCCGGAGGGGGTGCCGACGGGGTCCGGTTGCCGGACCGCACGGTCGCGGACGGCCTCCGCGATCTGCTGCTCGAGGCGGTCGGCCACGTCCGGGGGAAGTTCCGGGGCCGGTGCTGCGGCCAGGAGCTGGGAGACGTTCGACAGCTCGTCCAGGGCCTTCGAGCATTCCTCGCAGGATTCGACGTGTCGGGCGACGTTGCGTTCCTCGTCGGGCTCCAGGAGCCCTTCGGCGAAGAAGGCGAGTGCCTCCACCTCGGGATGGGACGTCACGATGGATTGACACCTCCTCTCTCAGATGTGACGTCTTGTGGAGGCGGAGGGTTCCTCAGATGCGCGAGCGAGGGCAGTAGTTTCGAGCGACCTCGCGCACATCTGCTCTTGATGGTCCCGGAGGCCACCTCGAGGATCGCGGCGGCCTCCTCCACGCGGTAGCCGAGCATGTCGACGAGGGTCAGGGCGATGCGCTGGTCGTGGGGCAGGTCCTCGAGGGCGTCGCGCACGACGATCTGCGTCTCGGTACGGGAGGCGTGGTCGCGGGTGCTGCCACTGCGCACGTCCTGGTCGTTGGCCATGACGTCGAGGGTCTCGCCCTCGGTCGGGGTCGCCGGTCGCACTTTGCGGCGCCGTAGCCGGTCGTGGCAGGCGTTGACGACGATGCGGTGCAGCCAGGTGCTCACCTGTGCCTCGCCCCGGAACCGGCCAGCGGCGCGGAAGGCGGACAGGAAAGCGTCCTGGAGGGCGTCGGAGGCTTCCTCGGGGTCGGCCATGATGCGCACGGCGACCGCCCAGAGGCGCTCACGGTGGCGCCGCACCAGCACCGCGAAGGCTTGATCGTCGCCTTCTGCGTGCCTCGTCAGAAGCTCACGATCTGCGAGCTCGTGGACCGACTCCATCAGTGCTGATCACATACCCCACAACTAGGCCGTGTTTTTCGAAAGCCTTCCAAAAACACTCCTCAGACGCCGCGTACCTCGACCTCGTGCACGGTGCCCCGGTAGATACCGCCATCGGAGGGCATTTCGGTGAACCAGACCACGACGTACTGTCCGGAGACGGGCTCGTCGAGCTCGATCGTCTCCTCGCCCGAAACCTGGCCTTCCCAGGCGACCGGCATCTCGGAGTTCAGGGTCTCGTCGTTCACCTCGGTGCTGCTACGGGTGTCGCTGACCCGAACCTGGATCCCGTAGTTGTTCTGGGGCACGGTGAGGTCGAGCTCGTGTACCTCTTGGCTCTGGCCGAGGTCCAGCAGCAGGCCGACCCCGGCCTTGGTCACGCCCATGGGGTCCTGGTAGCCCTCGGTGTTCCAGACGGTCTCGTGATTGCCGTCGTAGGCCTTCGGGGCGTTCTGGCCGTGCTCGCTGCCGTCGCCGAGCGGGTCGAAACCGGAGGAGTCGGTGATCTCGAGGGCGCTCAGGTCGACGCTTTCCACGTCCTCTTCGCTGGTGGAATCACTGCTGGGGGAGGCTTCGTCGGACGGTCGCATCATCGACCCGACCGTCCATGCGCCGGCGACCACACCGATGAAGAGGAGCCCGGCCGCACCCCACGTCAGGGCCTTGCGGGCAGTGCTGTGCTGTTCGGAACGGCGACGGCTCCGGGGGGAGGCCGCCGCNGCGCCCCCCGCCGCGGCAGTGGCACCGGCGCGCTCGCTGTGGCGGGGGCCGGTGCCCGTGCTGCCGAACTCACCGGTGCGGCGTGAGGTGCCCTGTTCGGGCTCGGGTGCCGGCTCGGCCGGGGACACCGGCAGCGGGATGAGCCGGGGCACGTCGGCCATGGCCTGGCAGAACGCGGCCGGTGTCGTCAGGGGTGGCCCGGGAACGACCTGCCCCACCAGCTGCGGCAGGGCAGCGCGGGTGGAGATGCCGGCCAGGGGATCGGTGATGCCGGGGCGTACCTGGTCGGCGGGTACCGGACCGCCCGGGCCCTGGGGCGCGGGCGGGAGGGAGCTCTGCTGGGGGCCGGGCCAGTGGCCGGTCAGGGCCGCGTACAGCAGGTGTCCCAGGCCCTGGGCGTCGACCGCCGCGGGGTCCTGGACGTTGGTGCCGAGGAGCGCGGCGTCCACACCGATGCCGGTGACCTTGACCGCTCCTCCGCTGCTCCACATGAGTTTGTCGGGGGTCAGGCACAGGTGGTGCAGGCCGCCTTGGTGGGCGGCGGTGATGGCTTCGGCCGCCTCGGTGACCAGACCGGCGGCGCGCTCGGGTTCCATGGGGCCCTGCGCCAGCAGGTCGGCCAGGGAGGAACCGATGACCCATTCCTCGACGACGTAGGGGACGGGGGCCATGTCGTCGGCGTCGAAGACCTGGGTGACACGGGAGTCGGGGATGCGGCTGGTGGCGCGTGCGGCGCGCACGGCCTCGGAGGTGCGGGGGAACCCTTCTGTGAAGGTCCACACGGCGACGGGCCGTGCGAGTGTCTCGTCGGTGGCCTTCCATCTGGTGGCACCACCGGTCTCGCTCACGACGTCGTCGAGGCGGTACCGGTTGGCCAGCTTGGCTCCGGGTTCGATCAGGAAGGTGCTCATGATGGGAGTGACGGGCGCCAGGGCCGTGGTCTCCTCGTACTGTCCGCGTTCCTCCTCCGACTCGGGGCGGAGGGGTGGCGCGGGAAACGGACGAAGGGGTCATCGGCTCTGAGTGCTGTCCCCAGCCTCCCTTCGGGCAGCTCGGATAAACAATGCGGTAGCGGTTAAGCGGTGCCTGTCCATGCTAGGACGCGTGAACAGCACCTTTGGTGGACAACGGATACTGATCCATCTTCCGGTTCTTTCCGGAGGCCGAGCGCCGGGGGGCGCGTTCCCGGTGATCAGCTGCGTCGCAGCTTGGCCTTGACCAGATCGAGGAACGATGTGACTTCCGTCACATTGAGGAACTTGGCCGTGACCACGAACAGTACGGCACCCACGACGCCTCCGGCCAGCATGGAGCTCAGAGCCGGCCACAGCTCACCGGGAAGCCCTTGGAAGGCGAAGACCACGAACACCCCGAACACCGCGGACGGGACCGTCGCGATGTGCAGCTTGGACAGGGTCGAGGCGGTCCTGCGTCCGTCGAGCCCGTTGAGGCGTTTGTTGAGCATCCGCCACATGATCGCCGACCCCAGGAGGTAGTAGAGGCCGTAGGGGAGCGGCAGCCAGACCACGATGTACTCCGGCTCCATCCAGAGCAGCAGGCTGAAGGCCGTCACCGCGTGCGCCGCCTCCGACGGCAGGGCCACCAGCGCCGGCGTGCGGGTGTCTCCGAGCGCGTAGAACACCCGCATCTGCAGCTGGAACAGCGTGAACGGGATCAGCACCAGGCAGAACACCATGAGGATGTGCCCGATCGTGGCCGCGTCCTCGACCGAGGTGCTTCCCCGGGCGTAGATCATCACGCAGAACGGGACCGCGAACACGATCATCGCCACGGAGATCGGCACGATGAGCACCGACGAGAGCCGGAAACCCCGTGAGAAGTCGGCGCGCACCTGGTCCTTGCGGCCGGTGGCCACGTGCTCGCTCATACGCGGCAGCAGCGCCGTGATCACCGAGACCGCGATGATCGCGTACGGCAGCTGGAAGATCATCGACGCGAACTTGTAGGCGGCGATCCCGGCGCCCGAGGCACCCGCCTCCGACGCCATCGCACCCGCGCGCGTGGCCACGTTGGTGGAGACGAGCGCGCCCACCTGTGCGACCACGATGTAGAGCATCATCCACGAGGCGGCACCGGCCGCCTCACCCAGACCGGACCCGCGCAGGTCCAGGCGCGGCCGCCACCGGAAACCGGCGGCGGCCAGCGACCAGATCAGCACCGAGGCCTGTAGGACCTGGCCCAGCACCGTTCCCAGACCCAGCAGGGCGATCTGCCCCTGGTTCTCCATGAGGTCCTCGGGGCTCTGCCCGGGCCCGGCGATGGTCAGGAACCACAGGCAGATCCCGATGATGACCACGTTGTTGAGCACCGGCGCCCACATCGGGGCGCCGAACTTGTTGCGCGCGTTCAGCATCGCGCCGACCAGGCCGCTGGCGCCGATGAAGAAGATCTGCAGCACCAGGAACCGGGCCATGATCACCGAGACGTCGTACTGCGCCCCGGAGAACCCGCCCGCGTAGATGCGGATGAACCACTCCGCGAGGAACACCGAGACCACGGTGATCACCAACAGGCCGGCCAGCAGCAGGGTGACCAGCCGCTGCTCGGTGCGGTCGCCGCCGTCCTCGTCCAGCTTGCGCCGCTTGACCAGGAACGGCACGAACACGCTCGCCAGCAACCCGCCGATGAGCAGGTCGTAGATCATGAACGGGACCATGTTCGCCGTCTGGTAGGCGTCGCCCAGCAGCTGGGTTCCGATCGCCGCCGCCAGCACGATCGTGCGCAGGAACCCCGTCGCGCGCGAGAAGACCGTGCCCAGCGCCATGATCGCGCTCGACTTGGCGAGGTTTCCCGACGAGGTGTGGCTGGAACCGCCGACCTCGTCGCCGTCCTCCAGCCCCGCCCGGTCTGCTGTGCCCAGGTCACCGATGTCGCTCGGGTCCCGGACGGTACGCAGGCCGGTCTCGGGCGCGCCCTCGGGTTCACTGCGCTCATAGGCGTCGAGGACGTCGTCCGGCATCATCATCGTGTGCCGTCCGCGCACGCGCGTCTCGGCCTCGGAATCCCGGTTTTCCGGTGGGTCCTGGCGGGGGTGGTCGTTGGACACCGTCGCGCTGTCCTTCACTGGGTCGAAACTGGCATGCCCCCGATGGGGGCCGATCGGGAGGCGGGGGAGGCTGTCATCGACGCAGGCGGCCGCGGATCAGTTGCACGGCGGAGGTGAGCTCCTGGACACGCAGGAGCCGGGCCGCACCGAGGAAGAACAGTGCCCCGAGGACACAGCCCACGACGGGTGCGCCGATGTAGTTGAGCAGCCCGGGGCCGGCGTAGGTGTCGAAGAGGTGCAGCACGCCGAAACCGGCTGCGACGCTCGGGAGCGCGGCCACGTGCAGGCGCAACAATGTGCCAATGATGTGCTTTCCGTCAAGCCCTCCCAGCCTGTGGCTGATGATGTTCCCGGCGATGATCAGGCCGGACAGGAACGAGACCATGAAGCCCGCTGCCACGCCCGTGACCACGTACGCGGGGGGAAGCAGCATGTAGGAGGTGAAGGCCAGCGCGGCGTGCACCGCCAGGTTCGCGATCGCGATCATCGCCGGGGTCCGGGTGTCGCCCATCGCGAAGAAGACACGCAGCATGAGCTGGAAGATCGTGAAGGGCACCAGGCCCAGCGCCATCACCGCGAGGATCTGGCCGATGTTGGCCGCGTCGTCCACCGAGATGGACCCGCGCGCGAAGGCCAGGATCGACAGAGGCTGCGCGAACAGCGCGATCGCGAAGCCCATCGGCACCAGCACGAAAGCGGAGATCCGGAGCGTGCGCGAGAAGTCGGAACGCACCATCGTCCAGTCGCGCTCGTCCGCGTAGGCGCTCATGCGGGGCAGGAGCACGGTGATGAGGGAGACCGCGATGATCGCGTACGGCAGCTGGAAGAGCTGGTAGGCGAGGTTGTAGGCGGTGATGCCCGCACCCACGGCGGCGTCCGGGTCCTCGACGGCGGCCACGTTCGCGGCGTTGGCGATGTTGGTGGTGATCCACAGGCCCGCCTGGGTGAGGAAGGTGTAGAGCATCATCCACCCGGCGGTGCGCACGGCCTCACTCAGGCCGGAGCCGCGCAGGTCCAGGCGCGGACGCCAGCGGTACCCGGTCCGGGTCAGGGCCACGAACAGCACCACGGCCTGAAGGGCCATACCGGCGGCGGTCCCGGCGCCGAGCAGGGTCAGCTGGCCGCCGGTGACCTCTTCGGGGGTCAGGTCGGGGCCGGCGACCAGCAGGAACATCACGGACACGAGCATGATGACGACGTTGTTCAGCACCGGGGCCCACACGGCGGCGCCGAACTTGCCGCGGGTGTTGAGCATGGCGCTGAGGAGCCCGCTCATCCCCACGAAGAAGATCTGTGTCAGCAGGTAGCGGGCCAGGTACACCGACGCGTCGAACTGTGCCGGGGTGAAGCGTGACCCGTAGAGGTAGATGAGGATCTCGGCCGCCAGCACCGCCACCGCGGTCAGCGTGAACAGCGCCACCATCGTCGTGGTGAACAGGCGGTCCTCGGTGGCCTTGCCGCCGTCGGCGTCGCGCTTGCGGCGCTTGACCAGGAACGGGACGATGACGCTCGCCATCAGGCCGCCGATGAGCAGATCGTTCAGGATGAACGGGATCGTGTGCGCGGTGTGGTAGGCGTCACCGAGCAGGTGGGTGCCGATGGCCGCGCCCAGCACGATGGTGCGTGCGAACCCGGTGATGCGGGAGGCCATGGTGCCCACCGCCATCACCATGCTGGACCGCATCATCCCGCCGTCGTCGGAGCCGCCCGCGGTGCTGTCCCCTTCGTTCCCGGAGCCGTCGCCACCGGACTCGGCGGGCGCAGGATCGGGCAGTTCACCCTCCTCGTAGGAGGGCGCGGGACCGCCCGTGGGGCGGATCGTGCTGTCGCCCGGGAGCTGCCCCTCGGCCGTGTCCTGCTCTCGGGGGGATGGGCTGCGGTGTTTCCCGCTGCTGTTCGGGGAATCGGCGACCACGGTGGATCAGACTTCCTTTCGTCCGGCTGGGGAAGCCCCGGTCGGGGCGGGGGAGCGGCGCGCGGCCGCGTGTGTCGACATGCGGACACCGGGACCCGTCGGTACGGCGACGTGTCGACAGGTCGGGAGATCGGCGAGTCGACACGTCGACCCGCCGCGGGCGGCGGCCCCGGACCTCATGTCCGGGGGCCGTCCGGCCCGGAAGGGCTGTCTCTCCCGTCCTCGGGGGATGCGGAGGCGTCCGTGCCGTCATCGGGCTCGGCCGCGGACGGCTCGGTGTTGTCGTCTGCGGTCTCCTCCATGGTCCCCTCGGCGGTGTCGTCGCCGGGCTGTTCGGGGGTCTCCGCCTCGGGCCCCCCTTCTCCGGTGGAGCTCTCCTCGGGCCGGGGTGCCTCCTCCCTGACGGAGGCCGGGGCCCCTTCCTCGGCGGAGGATCCCTCTCCGGCGGGCGCGGCCGTTTCCGAACGTGCCTCGTCGGTCTCGGACCCGCCGTCGGTCTCCTGGTCCCCGTCCTCGTCGTCCTCGCCGCCACCGGGAGCACCCGCGGCCGCCGCGTTCGACGACTTCGCCGACGAGCGGGCCCACTTGCGGACCGCCCGGGGCGCGAGCGCGGCCACCAGGATCAGTACACCGATCCCGCTGATCAACAGCGCCTGGGTGCCCAGACCCGTCGCGTTCACCGGGATCTCCGTGTCCTGGGCGTTGATCGGTTCACCGGCCGAGTTGTGCAGACTCGTGTGCAGCACCGTCCGCCCGTTCACCCGTGCCGACAGCGGCACGTACACCGTCGTCTTGGCCCCGGGAGCGATCTCGAAGGAGTCGGTGTAGCTCTCCACCGTCAACCGTTCGGAGTTCTCCGAGAACACCGACAGTGTCACGAAGACCGATTCGTCCTCGAGGTCGTTGGCGACCAGGATCCCGGTGATACCGGTCCGGCTGGCCAGTGTCACCGGCTCCCCGGGGATGATGCGTACCGAGTCGAGCCCCTCCTGGACATCCTGTGCGACCAGCGTACGCACCGCGCCGGCCAGCGCCTCCTCGTCGCGCCAGTAGGCCGACGACAGCCGCAGCAGGGCGGGGCGGAAGGGATCGTTCTCCTCCACCAGGATGCTGTTGAACATGCGCACGTCGCGGTTCACGTCCTGGATCTGGTCCAGATGTGTGGAGCTCAGCTCCGTCTCGTAGGAGGAGTCGGGGTAGGTCAGCCCGCGCCGGGTGTCCTCGCGCTCCTCCTCCGGCGGCAGTTCGACGTCGTCGAGGTTCTCCGCGTTGAGCCATGGTAGGGACTCGGTCGCCTCCAGCACCCCGGAGGCGAACTCCTCGCCCGGGTCCCACCGCGGTTCGGGGGAGGCCACGACCACTCGGTCGCCGCCCGCGTTCTCCCCGGCGATCATCGCGGTCTCGGCGGCGAACCTCTGCAACGCCAGCGCCGAGTCCCCCTGGGCCTGCGAGGGCATCGACAGCACATCGGTCAGTCCCGGGTCGCTCACCAGGGCCGTCTCCTCCTCGCCGTCCGAGGGCGAGGTGAGTTCCTCCTGCGCGGTCGGGGTCGTCGACAGCCACGACGCGGGCGGCAGCGCAGCACTGTCCAACAGGTAACGGTCGGCGCCGTTCTCGGAGAGCAGCTCGTGCACGGAGCCGTCCATGAGGCCGCCGGGCGGGAGCGCGTAGTTCTCGTCCGGGACCAGCTCCAGCGCCTCCATCGTGGCCTCGCGGCCGATCCGCAAGGACTCCTCGGCGTCGGTGTCGATGCCGTTGCGCAGCATCGCGGCAAGGTCCGCGTTCGCGTAGGGGGAGGCCACGACCGTGTCGGCCGGCAGGACCCGGCGGGCCTCGCGCAGCCACACCTGGGCCGATTCGTCGGCCGCGTGCTCGTGGCGGACCGGTGCGGACTCGGCCGGGACGGACAGCACGTCGTCGAGCACCTCGAAGTCGTCGGAGGCGGCGCGGACCACGTCGTCGAGCGTGCCCGGGTCGACCGCCCACGTGAGCGGGACCCCATCGGTGCGCGTCGGCTCGTCGTCCTCGGAGTCCTCTTCGTCGCCGGGGCTCTCTTCGTCGGTCGCCTGGCCGGTGGGCTCGGACTGCGCGGTCTCCTCGTCGGTGGCGACGTCGTCCTCGGGGGGGACGGCCTCCTCTTCCTCCTCGGCGTCCTGGTCCAGGCCGAGGACCTCCGGCAGGTCGTCGTCACCGGGATCGAAGTCCACCGGTGCCTGGGCGCCCGCGGCCAGCAGTCGGCCCAGGCGGCCCTGCGAGCCCAGTGACTCGGTCAGGGAATCGCCGAGGAAGGTGTCGTCGTCGGCCCGCTGCGGGGCGTCCATGATCGGCCACACCCAGGCCATGTCGATCTCGGGCGCGTCCTCGTCCGCGTCGACGTGGGGAAGGAAGGTGTACTGCGAACCGATCACCGTGTCGTCGCCGTCGACCGCCTCGATGACCATCGGGTAGACCCCGTATCCGGACAGCCCGAGATCGTCCACGTCCGTGCTGAGCGCGTACCCCTGGCCGGCCTCGGGGGCCAGCTCCTCGGAGACCTCGTCGTCGGGGCCGGAGGAATCGGGCTGCCAGCCGTCCCCGGAGGAGAAGTCGTCCAGTTCGGCGCGATCGGTGAAGGGGTGCCGCGAGTAGCGCATGCGTACGGACACCTCCGACAGTTCCTCATCGGTGGTGTTGGTCACTTCGCCGCTGACACGCAGGGTGGCGCCCTTGTCGAGCACGTCGGGCGTGATGCTGTCCACGACGAGGGACTCGGCCTCGTCCTCATCGGGCTCGGCCGCCGCCGGCGGCAGTGAGGCCGGTATCGGGAGCAGCGCGGTGGCCAGGGCCATGACCACCGATGCGGAGACAATTCGACGCAACGCTTGACCGGTTTCCTGCTCGGGTCCAGAGGGCCGTCCCGCCGGAGGGTATGGGTGAGGCAAGGGCGGTGACGGCGGATACCCGCACGGCGCATTCAGCGGACGCGGGCCGGGCGGGCGCAAAAAGGACGGCGTCCCCCCACTGCACCGAAGATACCTCCTCCCCGGAACGTCGGATCGTGCTGCAGGCCCGTGTGGCGCGTCCGGGGGCCTCCCGCGCGCGCCGGACGATTCGCGGGCACCCACCGCGTCCACTTAACCTGCGTGGTGTGCCGTACACAGAGCTTCCGGGCGATGACACCGCCCGCCACGAGACCGGTCGGTCGACCGATGCCCAGAGGTCGGCTCTGAGCTCCTTGATCGACTCGATGCAGCCCGTGCCCGACGAGCTCGGTGAGCGCTTCGCCGCGCACGACCAGCAACTCGCACTCGTGGGCGGTCCGGTGCGCGATGCCCTCCTCGGCAGGGTCTCGCACGACGTGGACCTCACCACCGATGCCGTGCCCCAACGCATCCTCGAACTCGTGGACGGCTGGGCCGACTCCGTGTGGACCGTCGGCATCGACTTCGGCACCGTGGGTCTGCGGAAGAAAGGCCTCCAGCTGGAGATCACCACCTACCGCAGCGAGTCCTACTCACCCAAGTCGCGCAAGCCCGAGGTCGCCTACGGCACCGACATCAGCGACGACCTGCTGCGCCGCGACTTCACCGTCAACGCCATGGCCGTGCACTTGCCGGACGGAACGTTCGTCGACCCCTTCGGCGGGCTGCGCGACCTGAAGACCCAGGTGCTCCGGACCCCCGGCAGGCCGGAGGACTCCTTCAGCGACGACCCGCTGCGTATCATGCGCGCGGTCCGTTTCGCCGCCCAGCTCGGCTTCACCCTCGCCCCCGAGGTCGCCGAGGCCGCCCGGAACATGGCCGACCGTCTCTCCATCGTCTCCGCCGAGCGGGTGCGCGACGAGCTCGTCAAACTGCTGCTGAGCCCGGACCCGCGCAAGGGCATCGAACTCATGGTCGACCTCGGGATCGCCCCGTACGTGCTCCCGGAGGTCCCCGGGCTCCGTCTGGAGATCGACGAACACCACCGGCACAAAGACGTCTACGAGCACTCGCTCACCGTTCTCGACCAGGCCATGGAGCTCGAGCGCAGTCGCGGCCACGAGCCCGACCTCGTGCTGCGCCTGGCCGCGCTCCTGCACGATGTCGGCAAGCCCAAGACGCGCTCCTTCGAGGGCAACAACCGCGTCACCTTCCACCACCACGAGGTCGTGGGCGCCTCGATGAGCCGCAAGCGCCTCAACAAGCTGCGTTTCTCCAAGGACGTCGTCAACGCCGTCAGCAAGCTCGTCTCTCTGCACCTGCGTTTCCACGGTTACGGCAAGGGCGAGTGGACCGACTCGGCGGTGCGCCGGTACGCACGCGACGCCGGCGACCAGCTCGAGCGTCTGCACATCCTCACCCGTGCCGACTGCACCACACGCAACAAGCGCAAGGCGAATGCGCTCGCGCGCTCCTACGACGACATCGAGCGGCGTATCGACGCGTTGGCCGAGCAGGAGGAGCTGGACCGCATCCGGCCCGACCTCGACGGCAACGAGATCCAGGAGATCCTCGGCATCGCTCCCGGCCCGGCCGTGGGCAAGGCCTATCGATACATGCTGGAGTTGCGGCTGGAGAACGGTCCCATGTCCAGGGAGGAGGCCACGGCCGAACTCCGGACCTGGGCCGGGCAACACCTCCAGGACTGAGACACACCCCTCACGCGGATGCGGCGGCCCCCGAGCCGGAGACCCTGCGTGCGCGAACCGTCCAGGCCCCGGCCAGTGCCGTGTAGACCAGCACCATCGCACCGACCACGGCCGCGCTCACGCCCGACGGCGGGACGAACACCGCCGCGAGCGCAGCGCCCACGACGAACGTGGCGTTGAAGAGCACGTCGTAGACCGAGAACACCCGGCCGCGGAACGCGTCGTCGACATGTCGCTGAACCAACGTGTCGACCGTGACCTTCACCGCCTGTGACACGAAGCCGAGCACGAACCCCGCGACGGGGAACAGCGCAGGTGAGAACGGCAGACCGAACACGGCCAGGGCGACGGCGGCCGTGGCCAGCAGCGAGGCGATCCACGTGCCCGCGCCCATCCGGGTCGTCGCCCACGGGGTGGCCACCGCTCCCGCCAGGAAGCCGATCGCCAAGAGTGCGGCCGACACCGAGAACCCGGCGAGTCCGGCCACCCCGCCGCCGGTGAAGGTGTTGTTGTACAGCAGCAGTGTGAGCAGCGTCGAGACACCGAACAGGACCCGGTGCGCACCTATCGTCGCCAGACCGTCCCGGGCCTGGGCCCGCTCGCCGATGTGGCGGATCCCGCTCAGCATCCCGCGTACGACGTTGCGGACGGCCGTGCGCACCTCCTCGGGCTCCTCCTCCAGGTGAGGGCCCAGTTCCCGGTGACGCAGGGTCAGCGACACGGCCCCGGAGACGGCGAACCCGAGCGCCGCGGCGAAGAGGACGATGCCGGTGCCCAGGGCCTCTTCGCCGCCGAGCATCCCGATCGCCAGGCCCACGCCTGTCCCCAGCGAACTGGCCGCGGTGCCGCAGGTGGGGGTGACCGCGTTGGCCATCATGAGTTTGTCGCGCGGCACCACGTACGGCAGGCCCGCCGAGAGACCGGACAGGAAGAACCGGTTGACGCTCAGCACCAACAGCGCCGCCACGAAGAACGCCGGACCGGCGCCCTGGGCGACCAGTACCGCCGTGATCACGCCCAGGACGGCCTTGGCCAGGGACGACAACAACAGCACCTGGCGGCGGGGCCAACGGTCGATGAGGACCCCCGCGAACGGGGCGACCACGGAGAAGGGCAGCAGCAGGATCGCGAACGCGGCAGCCACCGCAGCGGCGCTGGTGTGCTGCTCGGGGTTGAAGAAGACGAACCCGGCCAGGCCGGCCTGGTATATCCCGTCGGAGAACTGCGAGACCAGGCGGGTGCCGAAGAGGCGGCGGAACCGCGGGCCGCGCAGAACCACACGCAGGTCGCCGAAGAAGGAGGAGGACACCGGCTCACTTTAGTGCTCAGGGGTGTCCCGGGCGGAGGCCGCCCCGACACGTCGGACCCCGGCCCGGGGACTCTCGTGTCCCGGACCGGGGTCCTCGGGTACGGCGGGTCAGGTGTTGTCGTCGCCCTCGATGAAGTTCTCGACCCGGGCGTGCGCCTCGGAGTCGCTGTACTGGACGGGCGGGGACTTCATGAAGTAGGAGGAGGGCGCCAGGACGGGGCCGCCGATGCCGCGGTCCTTGGCGATCTTCGTGGCGCGCACCGCGTCGATGATGATGCCGGCGGAGTTGGGGGAGTCCCACACCTCGAGCTTGTACTCGAGGTTGACCGGCGCATCACCGAAGGCGCGCCCCTCGAGGCGGATGTAGGCCCACTTGCGGTCGTCGAGCCACGGCACGTGGTCGGACGGTCCGATGTGCACCGATCCGGCCTTGAGCTCGTGGGGGATCTGGGAGGTCACCGACTGCGTCTTGGAGACCTTCTTGGACTCCAGGCGCTCGCGCTCCAACATGTTCTTGAAGTCCATGTTGCCGCCGAAGTTGAGCTGGTACGTGCGGTCGACGACCACACCGCGGTCCTCGAACAGCTTGGACAGCACCCGGTGGGTGATGGTGGCGCCGATCTGGGACTTGATGTCGTCACCGACGATCGGGAGCCCGGCCTTGGTGAACTTCTCCGCCCACTCGGGGTCGGAGGCGATGAAGACCGGCAGGGCGTTGACGAAGCCGACCCCGGCGTCGATGGCGCACTGCGCGTAGAACTTGTCGGCCTCCTCCGAACCCACCGGCAGGTAGGAGACGAGGACGTCGGCCTTGCTCGCCTTGAGGGCGGCGACGACATCGACGGCGTCCTCGGGGGACTCCTGGATCATCTCCCGGTAGTAACTGCCGAGCCCGTCGTAGGTGGGGCCGCGCATGACGCTGACACCGGTCGGCGGCACGTCGCAGAGTTTGACGGTGTTGTTCTCGCTGGCGGTGATGGCGTCGGCAAGGTCGTGGCCGACCTTCTTGTCGTCCACGTCGAAGGCGGCGACGAATTCGATGTCGCGCACGTGGTACGGGCCGAATTGGACGTGCATCAGGCCAGGTACCCGGGACTCGGGGTTGGCGTCCTTGTAGTAGTGCACGCCCTGGACGAGCGACGCCGCACAGTTGCCGACGCCCACGACGGCTACACGTACCGAACCCATTGGTCCTTGCTCCTTCTTTTCCGCGAACATGGATTCCACAGCGCACAGCGCGGCACCCCCGCTCCGGTGTGGGACCGGGGCTCGCCGTTCTGCTTCTTGTTGTCCGTGTTGAAGTCAGCAGCGCCCGGGGCGGATCTGTTCCCGCCCTCAGCCGCTGTGCGGACGCCCACGGACGCCATTGGCGCGGCCTCCCCTGAACGGCCGTCGGCAGTCGGGGGGAACATGCCTCTCTGGCTGTTTTGTTCGGTACGACTCTATCGCCGACGAGCGGCCCGGCCCGCACGACAGTACGCCGAGGACCTCCGCCGACGTGGAAGTTCGGGACACTCGTGGGGTATCTGTGCCCGTGCACGGCTTCAGCGGGGTCCCGGTGCCGGTGCCCCGGAGGCGCTGAATATCACACCAGCACAGATCGGGGTCAAATCGTCACAGGGTGCACAAGCATGTATGTGTCGTGCTCACGGCCGCTGCTCGGAACCTCTGCCGTGAACTGCCCCGATCGGTCGGGAGCGCCCCGGCGTGGCGGACAACTCGGTCACGCGCGATACTCTCGCGCGTGGGTTGTGCTATGCCGTTTCATCGCTCTACCGTGACCTTTGATTTGCTTGCGTAGCCGTGCCGCCCGGGGCCGCTGGCCCGAGACGGCCCCCGTCGGATCAGTGCGCCGGCGGTTGCGATCCCCCACTGGCCAACGATCAGGAGGAAGAAGCGGCCCACGTCTTCGCGACCTGTTGAAAACCTACGCGCCCGTGTGGGCGTCCTTTATCAAGCCTTGAACGACAGGCGTCAAGCCTTGAGTGAAGGACGAAAGGCTCCGGTCCGGCCCCGGACCGAGGATGTGACCCACCGGCCGAGCCACGTCAGCACCGCGGATGCAGGTCGCGGATCACCGATCCCCCAGGGGGACGACCCCCGTTTCCACCAAGGAATCGTCAGGCCGACCGGCCGTGAGAGGCAATCGAGGACCACGTGAGTACCGAACGACGACGGAGTGCCGAAGGCGACCGTCGACGGGCCAATGGCCCGGTCGACGGTCCGCGCGGCGGCGGTGGCGAGCGGGGGGGAGTCCCTCCCCGGGACGAACGCCTCGGAAGGCGCCGTCGGCCGGACACCGGTGAAGAGAACGGGCTCCAGGGGGCAGGAGCCGCCGAACGTCCGCGTCGCCGCCCACCCGAGAATGAACCCCCCGGGGGCGACAGGAAACGCCGCAGGCCCCCCGAGGAGGAGCGCCGCCGACCGCCCCAGGGTGGCGAGCGTCCGCGCCGCCCGCGCCCCGACGCCGCGACGGCCGCCCATGGAGCCGAGGGTGAACGCCCCCGGCGGCGTCGCCCGGAAGAGCCGCGGGGGTCCGGTGGGCGCCGACGTGCCGACGGGCCCCGTGACCCCCGTGAGCGCGACCGCAGCCACGCGGCCGCTTCCGAAGGACGCCGCCGTCCCCCGGGCCGCGGCGGCCACGGGGGAGGAGGCCGTGGTGGCGGCCGCCGCCGCAATGCCGCGGCCGATGACGACCGTCCCTGGTGGAAGCGTTTCTTCGCCAAGGCCTGGAAACCCGCCCTGGTGGTTTTCGGCCTGCTGATCATCGCCGGGGTCGGCACCTTCGCGGTGTTCTACGCGCTGGCCCCCGACGCCGACGATCTGGAGGGACAGGCCGAGAGCCAGCTCAGCGCCACTCAGATCATGTGGGCCGGCGAGGAAGGGGGCGAGGGCGAGGAGAACGTCGCCCTCACCACCGGTGAGGTCAACCGGGTCCCCGTCGATTTCGAGGAGATCCCCGACAGTGTCGTGAGCGGGGTGCTCGCCGCGGAGCAGCACACCTTCTACGACGACCCGGGCATCAGCATCACCGGCACCATGCGCGCCGTGCTCTCCGGTGGTGATGCGGGCGGTGGTTCGACCATCACCCAGCAGATGGCGCGCAACTACTACGCCGGGCTCTCCCAGGAGCAGACGATCCAGCGCAAGCTGCGCGAGATCTTCATCTCCATCAAGCTCGGCCAGCAGCTCGAACACGACCAGATCCTCGAGCAGTACCTCAACACCATCTACTTCGGGCGCAACGCCTCCGGCGTCGAGGCCGCCGCACAGGCCTACTTCGACAAGCCCGTCTCCGAGCTCGACGACGCCGAGGGCGCCTTCATCGGTCTGATCATCCAGCAGCCCAGTGCATTCGCCAACCCCGAGCCGGACGGACCGCACGACAAGGTCATGCGCGGTGAGCGCTGGGACTACCTGCGGCAACAGCTCGGGGAACTCAACGAGATCGAACCCGACCTCGGGCTCCCCGCGGGAGAGGCGAACGACCTCGAGTTCCCCGAGACGGTCGAGTACAACCCCGAGGAAGCGGGCGACCCGAAGCTCGCTTACATCAACAACGCCGTCGTCAACGAGGTCGAACGCCGCTACGACGGCATCGACGGCGCCGACATCGCGACCCAGGGCTACACCATCAAGACCTCCCTGGACGAGGACCTGATGGGCGCGGCCCGGGAGGCCTTCGACGTCCTCCCGGAGATGGCCGACGACACCATGCGCGGGCTGACCTCCGTGGACCCCGCGACCGGTGAGATCGTCGCCTTCAACGGGGGGCCGAACGCCGCCGAGGTCGTCAACAACTCGCTGACCCACCAGACCCAGGCGGGTTCGGCGTACAAGCCGTTCGTGCTCGCGACCGCCCTGCGGGACAACATCAGCCTCAACAGCCAGTTCGACGGCGACTCCCCGCAGGAGTTCCCCGGGTTGCAGAGCCCGGTGCAGAACGCCGGTGACCAGAGTTACGGCGAGGTCGACCTCATCCAGGCCACGGCCGACTCGATCAACACCCCGTACGTGGAGCTGATGGTCCAGACCGGCGTGCAGAACGTCGACCAACTGGCCGTGGACATGGGGGTCGACGAGGCCCGGACCGAGACCTCCGTCCAGGGGCCGCTGGTCGCGTTGGGCACTCACCAGGTCAACACCCTGGACATGGCCTCGGCCTACGCGACCTTCGCCGCGCAGGGTCAGCGGAAGCCCGCGCACATGGTCACCGAGGTGGTCGACCGCGAGGGCAACGTCGTCGAACCCAACGACGCCGACGAGATCGAGAACGGGACCGAGGTCATCAGCAGCGACGTCGCTGCCGACGCCACCCACGCCATGACCCAGGTCGTGGAGAACGGTGGTGGTGAGAGCGCCGCTCTGCCCGACGGCCGGCCCGTCGCGGGCAAGACCGGTACCTCCTCCGACGCCGTCTCCGCCTGGTTCGTGGGCTACACCCCGCAGCTGGCCACGTCGGTCAGCCTGAGCCGGGCCAGCGGTGATCCCTTGCAGATCAGGGGTGAGGGCGACATGGAGATCTTCGGTGGTACCACCTCCGCGAACGTCTGGAGCGATTACATGGCGGTCGCGATGGAGGGTGAGGAGGTCCAGGAGTTCCCGCCGCCGCAGTTCGTCGGTGAGGACCAGAACTACCTGCCCACACCGGAGCCGAGCGAGCAGCCGACCGAGGAGCCCACGGAGGAGCCGAGCGAGGAACCCACGGAGGAACCGAGCGAGGAACCCACCGAGGAGCCCACACCTCCCGAGGACTGCAACTTCCTCGACCCCAACTGCGAGCAGGAGGAGATCGACTGCGAGGACCCGCAGTTCGAGACTCACCCCGATTGCCAGGAGGAAGAGGAACCCGGCATCCCCGGGGAGCCCGGACAGGATGAGGAACAAGAGTCCAACCACAGCCTGATCAGGCCCAACCGGGAATGAGGCCGGCAGGTCGACGTGTCCTCATGTCGATCTCCTGACAGGCCGGTATGAGGACACGGTGCCGAGGGGCCGGTGACCGCGCAGTACGGCGCGGACACCGGCCCCTCTCCGTGTCCACAGGGCGGGAACGGATCCGCCAATGCGGTGCGGCGCTGCTGGTAATCTTGGCTCCCGTACGGATCAGAACCCCGATCACTCCCCGGCTCGACCAGGTGACGGGAACGGGGCTCCTGACCTCCTGCCATGGAGATGCCATGGCCGCAACAGTCCAGAGGAGGAACGCACGCTCATGCGTCGTTACGAAATCATGGTCATCCTCGAGCCCAGCCTCGACGAGCGCACCGTCGCCCCGTCGCTGGAGAACTTCCTCGGCGTCGTCCGCAACGACGGCGGCTCGGTCGAGAAGGTCGACATCTGGGGCAAGCGTCGTCTTGCCTACGACATCGACAAGAACTCCGAGGGCATCTACGCGGTCGTCGACCTGACGGCCAAGACCGAGACCATCAAGGAGCTCGAGCGCCAGCTCGGCATCGCCGAATCGGTGCTCCGCACCAAGGTGCTCCGCCCCGAGATCCACTAACGCTCCACGGTCCGTCCCCCGAGGACGGCGGTTGTCCACACCCCCGACCTCCGAACATCCCGTTCTGTCGTCACCGGCACGGATGATCGGGGGAACAGGCTCGAACGCCTGATCCGTCTATCTCGAACCGGAGCCGAACCATGGCAGGCGAAACCCAGATCACGCTCGTCGGCAACCTCGTCGACGACCCTGAACTGCGCTTCACGCCCAGCGGGGCCGCGGTCGCCAACTTCCGGGTGGCCTCGACCCCTCGCACCTTCGACCGCCAGGCAGGCGAGTGGAAGGACGGCGAGTCCATGTTCCTCACCTGCACCGTCTGGCGGCAGTACGCGGAGAACGTCGCCGAGAGCCTCCAGCGCGGCATGCGGGTCATCGTGCAGGGGCGGCTCAAGCAGCGCTCCTTCGAGACCCGTGAGGGTGAGAAGCGCACCGTCTACGAGATCGACGTCGACGAGGTCGGTCCCGCTCTGCGCCGTGCCACCGCGAAGGTGACCAAGACGTCCGCGCCGGGCGGTGGCGGCGGCTTCGGCGGCGGTGGCGGTGGTTTCGGTGGCGGCCAGCCCCAGGGCGGCGGCTACGGGAACCAGGGCGGCGGCTACGGCGGCGGCTCCCAGGGTGGTCGCGGCGGTGCCCCCGCCGACGACCCGTGGGCGACCAACGGCGGCGGTGGCGGCGGCTTCGGCGGTGGCGGGTTCTCCGACGAGCCCCCGTTCTAGGCCGAGGCCGAACACCGAGCAACACCCGGCCGGTGTCCTCGGACACCGTGCCACCATTCCATTTTTCATAGACCATCCCCGGGACAGACCCGGGGCTCTTGCGAAGGAGCACCACGATGGCGAAGCCGGCAGCGCGCAAGCCCAAGAAGAAGGTGTGCATCTTCTGCCAGGAGAAGCAGTCCTACATCGACTACAAGGACACCACGCTTCTCCGTAAGTTCATCTCCGAGCGCGGTAAGATCCGTGCCCGGCGGGTGACCGGCAACTGCACTCAGCACCAGCGCGACGTAGCCACCGCGATCAAGAACGCGCGTGAGGTCGCCCTGCTGCCCTACACCAGCAGCACCCGATAGCCGGGAAACTCCGAGGGAGGTTTTTGTCGTGAAGCTCATCCTGACCCACGAGGTCAACGGTCTCGGAGCCCCCGGCGATGTCGTCGAGGTGAGGAACGGTTACGGCCGTAACTACCTGCTCCCCCGCGGATTCGCCATCCCGTGGACCCGCGGTGGCCAGAAGCAGATCGACCTGATCCAGCGTGCCCGTCGCTCCCGCGACATCCGCACCCTGGACGAGGCCCGCCAGATCGCCGGCCAGGTCGAGGCACTCACCGTGCGCTTGAAGCAGCGCGCCGGCGAGGGCGGTCGCCTGTTCGGTTCGGTCACGGCCGGCGACGTCGCCGAGGCCGTCCAGACTTCCGGTGGCCCGGAGCTGGACAAGCGCCGGATCGAGATCAAGAACGCGATCAAGTCGGTCGGTTCCTACAAGGTGGACGTGCGTCTCCACCCCGAGGTCAACGCCACCATCAAGCTGGACGTCGCAGGCGTCTAGCGCAGCACTGGTAGGCGTTCACCGACGTCGGCCCCGTCCTCGTTCGTTCGAGGGCGGGGCTTTCGTGTGCCTGTGGGGCGGACACGCCGCCGCCGAAAGCCCAAGTGTGATCACTATTGGTAATCTAACGTGTTCTCTGTGTCGGCATCCTGGATGCCCCGCACAGAGAGGACACGATCGATGGCTGTAGAGAGACTGGACCGCAGGACCATGCTCCGCGGGGCCGCGCTCCTCGCCGGCGGCGTACTGCTCGGCGGAACGACGGACGCGATCACCGCACGTGAGGCCAGGGCCTTCGCGACGCCGAAGGTGTTCACGCGGTCCGACTGGGGCGCCCGTGCGCCCAAGCATGCGATCGACGTCCGGTCGACCGGACCGACGCACATCGTGGTGCACCACACGGCCACCGCGAACGTCTCCGACACCTCGAAGTCACGGGCGGCCGCACTGTCACGCTCCATCCAGCGGTTCCACATGGACAGCAACGGATGGACCGACATCGGGCAGCAGTTCACGATCAGCCGTGGCGGCCACATCATGGAGGGGCGGGAGGGGTCCCTCCCGGCCGTGAGCGAGGGCGGGCACGTCGTCGGTGCCCACACTGCCGACCACAACAGTCACACGATCGGGATCGAGAACGAGGGCACCTACACTTCGGCCGCACCGCCCGGCGATCTGATGGACGCTCTGGCCGAAACGTGCGCCTGGCTGTGCGCGGCCTACGGGCTCGATCCGCAGGAGGCCGTTGTCGGCCATCGCGACTACAACTCCACCAACTGTCCCGGTGACGAGCTCTACGCGCTGCTCCCGCAGCTGCGCCGCGACACCGCGGCCAAGATGGGGAGCGCCGCGAGAGAGCTCGGCAGGGTGGCGGATCTGGAACTGTCCCCCGANCCACGGCCCGACCGTCGGTCAGGGCGAAGCCGGTACCTGAGCCGTTCATCGGGGTCGTTCGGCCCCGGTGACCAGCCAAGCGCTTCCCCGTGCCCTCAGCCCCAGGGTGAGGGCACGGGCCAGGATCCACACCGCGAAGGCCCCCCACAGACCGACCAGCCCCCACATCTGGGATTCCGCCAAGTTCGGCAGCACCAGCGCGAACGGCAGGAAGGCCAGCATCGTTCCCAGGGACGCCCACGCGAGGTAACGCTGGTCCCCGGCGCCCATGAGGACACCGTCCAGCACCATGGTCACGCCGCTCAACGGCTGTATGAGTGCCACCACGACCAACGAGGCCATGATGAGCGAGGCCACCTGCGGGTCGTCGGTGAAGGGGATCGGTGCCCACGGCAGCACCAACAGCACCACGACGGTGAAGACCAGACCGGCCATCACGCCCCACTCGACCATCCGACGGGTCGAGGCGCGGGTGCCGCGCACGTCGGCGGCGCCCAGATACCGGCCCACGATCGACTGTCCCGCGATGGCCACGGCGTCCATGGCGAACACCAGCAGAGCCCACATGTTGTAACTGACCTGGTGCGCGGCGATCGATTCGTCGCCCAGACGGGCGGCCACCGCCGTCGTCACCAGCGCGACCACACGCATGGAGACACTGCGCAGGAACAGGGCGAACCCGGCCGAGGCCGACTTGCGCAGCCCTTCGAGGGACGGTGCGATCGGAACCCCGTGGCCGCGGGCCGAGCGAACGATGGTGGCCACGTACCAGAAGGCCCCTGCCCCCTGCGCGATCACCGTCGACCAGGCCGAACCGGCGATACCCCAGTCCAGGACCAGGACGAAGAGCGCGCACAGGGCCGCGTTGCCCAAGTAGGAGGCGACCGCGACGACCAAGGGGGTCCGGGCGTCCTGCAGGCCGCGCAGGACCCCCGTTCCGGCCATGACGACCAACAGGAACGGGGTGCTCAGCAGGCTGATGCGCAGGTAGGTCAGTGCGTAGGGAGCTACGTCCGGGGAGGCGCCCAGCAGCTCGATGAGGTGAGGGCCCAGCGGCCATCCGATCCCGATGGCGGCCACGCCCAGGAGCACGGCGAGCCACAGGCCGTCCACCCCGTCGCGCATCCCGCCGGGTATGTCGCCGGCTCCGAACTTGCGGGCCACGGCAGCGGTGGTCCCGTAGGCCAGGAAGATGCACACCGCGGCCAGGGTCAGCAGGACCTGCCCGGCCACGCCGAGACCGCCGAGGGCCTGGGTGCCGAGGCTGCCGACGATGGCGGAGTCGGTCAGCAGGAAGAGCGGTTCGCTGATGAGCGCGAAGAACGTGGGTACCGCGAGCGCGAAGATCTCCCGGTCGTGGCGGTGCCGGAAGGGGGCGGCGGAGAGCAGTCTGGGCATGGCAGGGCAAGGTTACCGGACACCCGTTCGATGTTTCGGGTGAAGTTGTCCACAACCCCCCGAAAGCCTGTGGACAACCTGTGGAAAAACCCTGTGTGAGCATCTTGTGCCCAGGGATCACGAACTGTGTTTTCACAGGTCAAGTGGGCCATATGTGGGAAGTCGCAAAGTTATCCACAGGTGATGAGAGCAACCTGTGCGTGGAACGCCCCACGCAGCCCGGGAGAGGGCGGTGAAGGAGGTTGTCCACAGCTTCGGCCCAGGGACCGGGGGGACCTTCGTATGGGGCATCCTGGAGAGGTCGTCATCTGCATCTGGGGGAGTAGTCCGTGAGCGTCGCCGAGGAACCACCCGAGGAACGCGGATACGATCGCACCCCTCCGCACGACATCCAGGCCGAGCAGAGTGTCCTCGGCGGGATGCTCCTGTCCAAGGACGCCATCACGCAGGTCGTGGAGATCATCCGCTCCGTCGACTTCTACCGGCCCGCGCACCAGATCATCTACGACGCGGCCGTGGACCTCTTCTCCCGCGGTGAGCCCGTCGACGCGATCTCCGTCAACGCCGAGCTCACCAAACGCGGCGAGGTCACCCGCGTGGGTGGCGCCCCCTACCTGCACACCCTCACCGAGGCGATCCCCACCGCGGCCAACGCCGGCTACTACGCCAAGATCGTCTCCGACCGCGCGATCCTGCGCCGCCTCGTCGAGGTCGGCACCCGCATCGCCCAGATCGGCTACACCGGCGACGGCGAGGTCGACGACCTCGTCGACCACGCCCAGGCCGAGATCTACCGAGTCGCCGAGAAACGCACCGGCGAGGACTACCTCGCCCTCGCCGACATCATGCCCGGCGCCCTCGACGAGATCGAGGCGATCGGTGCCCACGACGGCAGTCTGACCGGTGTCCCCACCGGCTTCGCCGACTTCGACGCGCTGACCAACGGCCTCCACCCCGGCCAGATGGTGATCATCGCCGCGCGTCCGGCAGTAGGGAAGGCGCTCGCGCTGGACACATCCGTCCCCACGCCCGACGGGTGGACGACCATGGAAGAGGTGGAGACCGGGGACTTCGTCCTGGCCGCGGACGGCAAACCGACCGAGGTCGTCGCCACGTCCGAGGTGATGATCGACCGGGAGTGCTACGAGATCGTCTTCGATGACGGCACCACGGTGATCGCCGACGCCGAGCACCAGTGGTTCACGCACACCCGCGCGTCGCGCCGCGCGGACCGGGAGGCCCGGAACCTCGAGGGGCGGGAGCCACGGGTTCTTCCCGGGGTGCGGACCACACGGGAGATCGCCCGGACCCAACGGTTGGAGACCTCCGACCAGCGCCTCAACCACTCCGTGGCCAACGCCGCTGCGTTGGCACTCCCTGAACAGGATTTGCCAGTGCCGCCTTATGTGCTCGGGGCCTGGCTCGGCGATGGCCACACCCACGAAGCGAGGATCACCAACATCGACGGCGAGGTCATCGCCAACATCGAGGCCACGGGCCTGGTGGCCAAGCCGGCGGGCAGCGGCCGACACCTGTACGGAATCCACTTGCCCGACGAGAAGGTGGAGACCGTTCCGCGTTCCTGTGTCGTGTGCGGTGAGGAGTTCGTTCCTGCGCTCCCGCACGTGCGGAGCTGCGGGCAGTCCTGTGGTGGTAAGGCCCGATTCGCTTCGGACCCCGTCGAGCACACCACCTGTGCTGACTGCGGCAGGCCCTGTTTCGCAGGGTACTCACGGTGCGGGGACTGCATCGCAGATCACGGGAGTGTGCAGGCTCTGCTCCGTGGGCTCGGGGTGTTGGGTGACAAGCACATCCCCCAGCAATACCTCCGTGCCTCGGGGGCTCAGCGTCGAGCTCTCCTCGCAGGACTGCTCGACACCGACGGGACGGTGAACGCGAACGGATCCGTCCAGTTCGGTGTCGTCAACCGACAGCTGGCCGAGGACTTCCGCGAACTCGCCCACAGCCTGGGTCACCGCACCGGGATGTCCACCAAGAGGGTCGGCGGAAAGAACGAGGACACTTCGACCTGCTACACGATCACCTTCGGCTCCACGGTCGAGGTCTTCGGTATCGAGCGCAAGCGCAGCGCACACCGTGAGCGGGGCGAGGGGCGTTCCTACGCCCGGACCGGTTCACGGTTCATCCGCGAGGTGCGTCCTGTGGAGAGCGTTCCGGTCCGCTGCATCCAGGTCGACCACCCCGACCATTTGTTCCTCGTGACCCGGTCGATGGTGCCGACGCACAACTCGACGCTGGCCCTGGATTTTGCGCGGGCGGCCTCAGTGAAGAACGATATGACGTCGGTCTTCTTCAGCCTGGAGATGGGGCGCAACGAGATCGTCATGCGCCTGCTCTCCGCCGAGGCGCGGGTACCGCTGCACACGATGCGATCCGGGCTGATGACCGACGAGGACTGGACCCGCCTGGCCAGACGCATGGGCGAGGTCGCCAACGCCCCCCTGTTCATCGACGACTCCCCGAACATGTCGATGATGGAGATCCGCGCCAAGTGCCGGCGCCTCAAGCAGCAGCACGACCTGCAACTCATCATCGTCGACTACCTCCAGCTCATGAGCTCCCCCGGCCGGGTGGAGAGCCGCCAGCAGGAGGTCTCGGAGATGTCGCGGTCCCTCAAGCTCCTCGCCAAGGAGCTCGATGTCCCCGTCGTGGCGCTCTCGCAGCTCAACCGTGGTCCCGAACAGCGCACCGATAAACGCCCACAAGTATCGGATCTTCGCGAATCAGGCAGCATCGAGCAGGATGCGGACATGGTGATCCTGCTGTACCGCGAGGACGTGCACGACAAGGAGTCGCCGCGCGCCGGCGAGGCCGACATCATCGTGGCCAAGCACCGTAACGGTCCGACCGCTGACGTCACCGTCGCCTTCCAGGGGCACTACAGTCGCTTTGTCGACATGGCGCCGGGCTGATGTGGCGCTGTGTCGACACGGTGCTTCAGCGCTGAAGCACCGTGTCGAGAGGGCTACGTGTCGCTATATCGGTCAGTCCACAAGTCGCTTTTTGTGTGGACCAAAATGTCGACAAAGCGCTACGTCGACATGCCGCCTCCGGTATGGGGCGTGGGTTTCTTGTGGTGCCTGGGCCCACCTGAACCGGCTCTTCGGGTCTTCCCATACGGCTCGACCCATCGGGGAACCGCTCACCACCCGGGCCGGTCCGCCGTAGCGTTCGTCGACGGCGTCGAGATCGAGCTGGGAGGTGGGGTTTCGGGGTGCGTTCATGTCCGGCTCCTCTCGGTGCCGGGGCGGAAAAGGCTGGGGCCGGGCGCGGGAGGGCCTGTGCTCTCCGGGGTTTCGGACATCAAATCCGGTTGGATGTGTGGGGCCGGATGAGTGTGCCGATCTGAGGACCCCCGGACGCGACCGTGGTCCCGGACACCCCGCGCTCGTCCGCAGCCGTGCTGGGCGGCGAGTGGACGGTCTCGCCGGACGGGTGTTCGGACGCGGGACCACAGGGCGACGACGAGCCTCGTGTGCGAGGCCAGAGCTCTCGCCTGCTCGACTGCAAGCGGTCACCACGAGCGGAGAATCATCTCCGCTGTGTGATCACGGGTGGGTGATTCAGTCTTCCGAAACCCAAATAATCTCCGGACCGGTTTGTCGACAAAGCGATTCGCAGGACAGGAGTGGCCCTCGGGGCGCCGTGAGTGGTTCGCCCGCCGGGGTGGTCCGGGCCGTCTCCACCGGCCTCGGGCACGCATCAGGCCCCTGCCCGGTGCGGGCGGGGGCCTGTGCGAGTCGTTGGTACGGCCGGCTGGGCGGTCCGGTGAACGGGCCGGGGGTCAGAGCCAGCGGGCCTCGGGGCGAGTGCGCCCATCGTCGTCGGTCACGAGCACCCAATGCATGATCGGGTGCTGGGAGCTGATGCGGTCGGCGTCCTCGCGCGGTTGCGGGACCGCCGCGGGGCCGCCGACCGAGCCGGAGAGCCGGCGGGTCGTAGCAGCCGCGCGCGTGCGTCGACGAGCGTGGGAGCGAGCGGGCTGCACTGCACGTTCCGTCCGGCGCGCCATGGTGAACCCCTCTCGTTTCCGTGTCAGATGAACCAAGTTAACCCTACGTTCACCTTGGAGTCAATCTCCTGGGCTTGTGCGGCGCGGACCCCGGCGTTCGGGTTCGGTTCAAGTGAACGGAAGGTGAACGAAGGGAGAACCTGCGTGGGGACGGCACAAACGACGAGAGCACCCGCCGCAGCGGGTGCTCTCGTCGTCGCTCTCGTGCGTGGAGACGGCCTCACTCCTTGAAGATGAGTCCCACGACCTCCAGGTAGAGCTGTTCGGGATACGGGATGAAGTTGATTCGGCTCAGAGCCTGGTCCTGACCGGCCGACTCCATCACGAAGGTCCCGTATCCGAGGAAACGGCCGACCAGGGTGCGTTCGAACCGCATGTCTGTGACCTTGCCGAGCGGCATCATGTTCACCTGCCGGGTGATGAGACCCGTGGTGAGCAGTAGTCGCGCCGACGTGATCACGAAGTAGTCCACCGACCACTCGGCGACCTGCCAGACGAACCACACCAACACCAGCAGCCACAGCCACCAGATGATCGCCAGGCTCGCTGTGCTGTCGGCGATCATCGTGTTGCTGAGGATGCCGGCCACCACCAGAGCGGCGAGCACCGCGCCGACCGGACCGATCAGCACGGCAGGATGCCTGCGAATGGTCACCACGTCCTGCTCGTGTGGGAGCAGATAACGGTTGACCGAGGCTGGTGCGCTGTTACTCGACGCTACGAGGCGCATGCCGGCCCATCACCCCTATGGAAGCAGAGCGTTGACGAAGCGGGACATCGCTTCCGCACCGCCTACGAGTCCGTCGAGCCCACTTTGGATCACTCCGGCGGCGCTCTCCGGCTGTGTCAGCAGATAGAACGCCACAAAAGCGATGAGCGCGTATCCGCCCCATTTCTTCAACTTCGCCACGACTGACTCCCCTTGGAATCCACCTGACCCACCGGCCCATCGGAGATTGTTCCACCGACCATGGTGCCCGTAAAGCCAGGGCGACACCATCGGCGTGGCGTTATGTCGGACGTTCGACGCTTGCCGAAACTGTCCTTTTTCGGTGCTGTTGGTAACCCTGTGAAAGGGGGTCCGTAACTCGCCTCGCAGGTCAGCGACGTTCGTTGAGCGCCAGGGCCAGGACTTGCAGGTGCTGCCGGGCGATGCGTTCGACCAGCTCGGGGGTGGCGTTCCCGGTCACGTCCTCCGCGCCGTGGCGGGCCGCGTTCACACAGCGGGTGACGGTCGCCGCGTCGTGGACATTGCCGAACTCAGAAGCCAACCGGTGGACGACCGGGGCGAAGTGCGAGTCGCGGGAGATGTGGGGTGTCGAGGGAGAGGGGTTCTCCGGCATCTCACTCCTTGGGGCTCTTCTGGATGTATCGCGCACCGTGTGCGCTTCGGGGCTGTGCGTAGCCCACGGAGGGTTGCCTGGACGTCCGCTGCGGGATGCGGAGGGTCCGGGGGAGGAGGCTCGGCTACGCGCTCTGTGTGGGGTTCTTTTCGGCCCGGTCGGTTTGCCCTGTTACGGGCGGTTCCCAACCATGATCACTCTCGTCTGTCACGTTCCCATCTCGAATTGAATTCGGCTAATGCGGCAGAGGGTTGCGGTCTGGGCTCCGACCGCTTCGACCTGGGGTGAAGCACCCCACCAGTCTGCCATTACCCGGTTTTCGGACGTTCATTCATGGGACCGAAAATAAGACCGAAAAAGCGCCCTACCGGGGTTCGGTCGGGCGCTTCGGAACGGCGGATGCGGCGTTCAGTGGCAGCCGTAGAGGCGGTCGCCTGCGTCGCCCAGCCCTGGAACGATGAAGCCGTTCTCGTCCAGGCGCTCGTCCACCGCGGCGGTGACCACACGCAGGGTGGCCCCGTGGTCGGGGTCGAGCGATTCCTCGAGTTTGCGCTCGACCGCGGTCATGCCCTCGGGCGCGGCCAGCAGGCACAGGGCGGTGATGTGGTCGGCGCCGCGCTCCACGAGCAGCTGCAGGGCCGCGGCCAGGGTGCCGCCCGTGGCCAGCATCGGATCGAGCACGTAGCACTGGCGGCCCGAGAGGTCCTGCGGGAGGCGGTCGGCGTAGGTGGCCGGTTGGAGGGTCTCTTCGTCCCGGGCCATGCCCAGGAACCCCACCTCGGCGGTGGGCAGCAGGCGGGTCATGCCGTCGAGCATGCCGAGTCCGGCGCGCAGAATCGGTACGACGAGCGGTGTGGGACGCGTGAGTTGGGTTCCGGTGGCCTGCGTCAGCGGGGTCTCCAGGGTGACTTCGCTCACACGCACGTCGCGGGTGGCCTCGTACGCGAGCAGGGTGACCAGCTCGTCGGTCAGGCGCCGGAAGGTCGGGGAGTCGGTCCGCACGTCGCGCAGGGTGGTCAGCTTGTGCGCGACCAAGGGGTGGTCGACGACCAGGGTTTCCAAGGCTTTCTCCGGGTGAGCTGGGCTGGCGGGACGGTGGCTGGGGGAGGGATGGGCGTGCCCGATTCTAATCGCGCGGTACGCCCCGGCGTCGCGCTGACCGCGACGTCCCCGCCGCACCGGTCCGGTGTCGATCGGCCGCACCCTCTGGCCCGCAACAGCACGTGCCCCTTACCCTTCGGGTCCGGTGGCGGCCTGCAGGCGCGAGCGGTTTCTGCGGCCCGGCCGTGCGGGGCCGCCGCCGTGCAGTGAGAACTTGGAAGGGGGTGTCGGGGTGCCTTCCGTTTACGGTGCCGGCCGAATACGCCCTATGGCGAACAGGAGGACCGGGGTGATCGTTACCATGGCTGTCGCACGGGCGATCCGGAATTCCGTCGTCCGCACCGATGCACCGGCCGGGTTGGGGTGGCGATGACAGTACTCGATCATGGTGACGACGATTCGGCCGATTTCGCCGCCGTCGCCTACAGGGAAGAGGAGTACTGGGACGTCGATCTGCTCCCCGTGGCCCTCACACAGGACCTCAAGGGGCTCATCCATGCTCTGCGCCAGCAGCCGAGTATCAGCGGTTCGCTCGGTCTGGTCGCGATCGGCGACGACTTCTTCATCATCGTGCGGGTTTACGGTGAGGAGACCACCCTCTTCCTCTCCGACGTGACCGCCTCGGTCGACTGGGAGATGGCCCGCGACGTCCTGGAGGAGCTCGACATCGATGTCCCCCACGACGACGACCTCGACCAGGTCCTGCCCGCGGGCGACCTGTCGATCGTGGCCGATCTCGGGCTGGACGAGATGGAGTTGGGCGCCCTCGCCGGCGACCTCGACCTGTACCCCGACGAGGTGCTGGCCAGCGTCGCCGAGCGGCTGGGATTCGCCCAGTCCTTCCAGCGTGTCCTGGACGGGATGGGGTAAGGGAGTCCTGGAGTAACACCCGGCAGAACAAGGAGAGCACGCGGTGTCGACCTTCGCAGCCATCTTCGCTCCCGACGGGAAGATGTGGCGGGGAACAGAGGTCGAACTCGGCGAGGCGGACGTGATCGACGACATCACCGACCTCATGATCGACTTCGCGGTCGAACGGGGCGGTGACGAGGCCCTCCTCCTGGTGGAGGCCGACGACGAGTGGTTCGCGATCGTCCGGGCCGAGGACGGCGGTGAAGAGCCCCGGATCTATCTTTCCGATGCCCGTGTGGTGCACGACCACGCGATCGCCTCGGTGCTGTCGGAGGCCGGCGGGCTGGGTGCTCCACCGCCGTCCGAGAGCGCCGGTGCACGTCCCAACCCGGTGCCCGACGGCGACGGTGACCTGATCACCGACCTCGGTGTGACCGAGGACGAACTGCACGACCTCGCGTCCGGGGGCGGTGTGCTCCCCAGTGACGTGCTGGCCGTGGTCGCCGAGCGGGCGGGCTTCTCCGACCTGCTCGACAACATGAGGCTCTGAGGCGATGGACCGCGACCTCGTCGACGCCGCCCTGCGCCTGGCGCTGTTGGAGGGTGAACGGGCCCTGGAAACGGGGGACGTTCCTGTGGGCGCCGTGGTCCTGGGGGCGGACGGGGCTGTCCTGGGGACCGGCCGCAACGAGCGTGAGGCGGCCGGGGACCCCACGGCGCACGCAGAGGTGCTGGCGTTGCGTGCGGCGGCGCGGGCGCGGGGCGAGTGGCGTCTGTCGGGATGCACCCTGGTCGTGACTCTGGAGCCGTGCACCATGTGTGCGGGGGCGACCGTGCTCTCGCGGGTGGACCGTTTGGTCTACGGGGCTCGCGACGACAAGGCGGGCGCGGCCGGGTCGGTGTGGGACGCGGTGCGTGATCCCCGCCAGAACCATCGCCCCGAGGTGTTCCCGCCGGATCTGGTGGGGGCCGACGTCGCGTCCGAGTGCGCGGGTCTGCTGTCCCGATTTTTCGCTGGGCGCAGGATCCTGTAGAGTTCCTCTCGGTGGAGTCGCCTAGTGGCCGATGGCGCCCGCCTCGAAAGCGGGTAAGGGGCAACCCTTCGAGGGTTCGAATCCCTCCTCCACCGCCACGAGCCGTCCCCGGTACTGCCGGGGGCGGCTTTTTATGTGCCTGCTGTCCGTTCCCGTGCTGTCGTCGTGAATTCTGTGCCCTGCGTGGATACGGTGGGTTTCTGTCCGATTACACACAGCAGTAACGGCATGATGGGGGACGTCACACTATGGCCAGGACATGGGCGGGCGTGTTCCGCCTCCGAACACCGCGTCTACTACGCAAGCACCCCAAGAAGGTGCTCGTGCCCGCAGTGGCGGCCCTCGCCGCGGTCGTCATCGTTGCGGCCCCGGCCCCGGTGGCGCTGGTGACCGCGTTCTTGCTCCCGGCCGCCGGACTCGGACTGCTCGGGGCCGAACTGGCCGCGCTGCGCCGCGAACGCCGGGCCCGTTTCCGGGAGAGACGGCACCGGTCCGAGGCGAAACGGCAGGAACGGAGCTCTGAGCTGGTCTCCGCGGAACGCCTGTCCGAACTGGAGCACCGCCTCTGGAGAGGGGACTCCCGCACCGCGGAGGCCGGTCTGCGGGAGTACTCCGTCGATCCCGCCCACAGCCCCGAGCGGCGGTCCCGGGCCCTGGAGGATCTGGCTGCCCGGTACGAGTACACGGGCGACCCCACCCGTGCGCAGCAGATGCGGCGTTCGGCCCTGCTCACAGACGTCTCGGCCCCGAGCGCGGCAAGGGTGGAACCGGTCATGGGCAGCCGCGGGCGGACCGTGCACTTCGACGTGCTCCTGGTCTCCCACTTCGCGCTCCCGGGCGGTACCACCGGCAGTAACGCGCAGGAGATCGAGGCACAGTCCCGGGCCGGTCTGCGCACGGGCCTCCTGCACCACCCCATCGCCGATTGGAACCGCAGTAAGCCCATCAGCCCCAAGATCATGCGTCTGGTGGACGGTGACCGGGTCCGTTTCGTGCACTGGAGTGACCGCATCACCTGCGACCTCCTGCTCATCCGGCACCCCAAGGTCTGCGACCGCATCGCCGACGACCTCCCGGACGTGGAGGCCGCCCACACCGGACTCGTCATCAACCAACCCCCGTACCGCTACTACGGCCAAGGCGGAGCGGGTGAGGAGATCTGGCAGCTCGAGCGGGTCCACAGCAACATCCTGAACCGTTTCGGTGAGCACACCTGGTATCCGATCGGGCCCGCGGTGCGCGACGCGCTCGTAGGACACCACCTCGACGAGATGCCGGAGATGCCGCTGTCGTCGTGGGACTGGGTCAACATCATCGACATGGACCAGTGGGTGCGTCCTGAACCGCGCCCTTTCGACTCGACGGTGCGGATCGGACGGCACTCGCGCGACCACGTCTCCAAGTGGCCCGAGACCCGGGAGCTCCTGGAGGCCGCCTACCCGCCGGTCGAGGGATACGAGTACCGGGTCCTGGGAGGGGCGGAGAGCCCCGAACGCCTGCTCGGCGGGCTGCCCCCGAGCTGGACGGTGCACCCGTTCGACACCGTCCCGGCCCGGGACTTCCTGCACGAGCTCGACCTGTACGTGTACTTCACCTCCACCGACTACGTGGAGGCCTTCGGACGTTCGCCCTTGGAGGCGATGGCCGTGGGGTTGCCGACCGTGCTGCCCCAGCAGTTCAAGCCCCTGTTCGGGGACGCCGGGATCTACACCGAGCCCGCAGGGGTGCAGGCCGAGATCGACCTGCTCATGACCGACCGCGAACGCCACGTTCGCCAGGTCGAGCGTGCCCGCCAGGTGGTGCGGGACCGCTTCAGTTATGACGCGCACCTGCGCCGGCTGGGTGATGTGGGTGTCCGTGCCGCACGCCCCCGGTGAGGGACGTACGGCACGGACACAGTTGCTTCGAGGGGAGAGGACGATGATCCCGAAACTGCGAGCCCTGCTCGCCGACCTGTGGCGGAGGGTGCGCACCCACGTCTCGAAGAGGATGGTCTTCGCCCTGGCCGCCGCTTGTGTGGCCCTCCTGGTCGTGTTCGTCGGCGGGCGCGTGGGGTTGGCCGCGTCCTGCCTCTTCCTGCTCGGGGGGATCGCCTGGGCCGGGCGTTCGGTGAAGTTGTTGCGCAGGGAGGAACGCGGGACCGTGGCCGTTCCTCGTCCTCGGTCACGGACGGCCGCGGACGACCGGTACGTCCAGCGGTTGCGGCGCCACCTGTGGGGCGGGTTCTCCACGACCGCGCTGGAGGAGCTGCGCGAGTTCTCGGCCTCGCCGACGCGCACCCCGGAGTCCCGGACAGCGGCGTTGTCGGCGGCGGCCGAGTGGTACACCGCACTCGGTGAACACGACCGTGCCGGGGCCCTGCGCCACGCCGCCCTACTGTCCGATCCCCGGGCCCCGGTCCACACCGAGCCACCGGAACCGTTGCCCGCGGGGCCGGTCCACTTCGACGTGCTCCTGGTATCGGACTTCTGCAACCTGGGAGGGACCACGGGCAGCAACCTCCAGGAGGTGGCGGCCCAGGCCGCGGGCGGGCTGCGCACGGGCCTGCTGCACAACCCGTTCGGGAACCAGAGGCCGGGGCGGCCGGTCAACCCCAAGTTCAACCGGTTCGTCGACGGTGGACGGGTGCGGTACGTACGCCCCGGCGAGCGGGTGACGTGCGACCTCATGATCGTGCGCCACCCCAGGAGCGTCGAGCGCCTCCAGGAGGACCTGCCGCACGTCACCGCGCGCGCCACGAAACTCGTCGTGAACCAGACCCCGTGCCGCTACTACGGCGAAGAAGGGGCGGGCGAGGAGGTCTGGGACGTCGCCGAGACGCACAGGGTGCTCCAGGACTGGATCGGGAACCACGAGTGGTGCCCGATCAGCCCGTTCGTGCGGCGTGCGCTCCTGGAGCACCACACCGACGAACTCGGTCCGGTGCGCCTGTCCGAGCACGACTGGACCAACATCATCGACCTGGACGAGTGGCGCGGCGAGGGGCCCTTGCGGACGGACGGAGCGGTGCGGATCGGCCGGCATTCGCGCGACCACGCATCCAAGTGGCCCGAGACCCCGGAGCTGTTGTCGGCGGCGTATCCGGCGGGGGAGGGGTATGAGGTCCACGTGCTCGGGGGAACCGCGGTCCCGCGCCGCATGTTCGGGTCACTGCCCGAGGGGTGGGTCTCCCACGAGTACGACTCGGTTCCGGCCGCGGAGTTCCTCCGAGGGCTGGACGTGTACGTCTACCAGACCGCCTCCGACCTGTTGGAGGCCTTCGGCCGCGCCCCGCTCGAGGCCATGGCGGCAGGGGTGCCGACGGTCCTGCCGCCCAAGTTCGAGGAGCTCTTCGGCCCGGCCGCGGTCTACGCGGACCCCGGCCATGTGCGTGACGCGGTCAACTGGCTCTTCGCGGTCCCCGGCCGCAGCCGTGAGCAGGTGGAGCAGGCCTGGGCGGTACTGGGGGAGCGCTTCAGCCACGGATCCCACCTGCGCAGGCTCGCGGCGCTGGGGGTGCAGGCCCGCCCGGCACAGGCCGTCCCCGGCGTCTAGGCGGTAACGGGCATCGAGGCCGTGCCTTCTTCCGGATCTCCTGCGGTGACCGGGAGCAGGCACGGCCGCGCCTCGTGCCCGGGGCACGGCGACGGCCGGAGCGGGGCGTCCGAAGGCGTCCCGCATGTATGTTCAGGGCCGCGGGCCGTGGCCGGAGGCCTCCTCGGAGAGCTCGTCGACGGCCCGGGAGAGCCAGGAGATCCAACCCGCCTCCATGTCGATGCCGCCGCGCAGCACNAGCAGGAGCCGTTGCACACGCTCCTGACGGGTGGCGGGCTCGGCGGGGTAGTCGCGGCGCTCGAAGTCCCGGTACTCCTCCAGACGGTCCTGGTGCAGGTCGCGATGGCGGCGGAGTTCGTCGACGAGGTCACCCAGGCCCACCACCCCGGCGGCGCGCAGCCGCAGGGGCAAGGGATCCCGTGCGACCTTGGGGTCCTCGCGCCGGTCGACCCAGCGCACGAGCTCTTCCCGGCCCGCCGCCAGGACCTCGTACTCCTTCTTCTGCCCGCGGGTGGGTGCTCCGCCGGGCAGGGCGCGGATGAGCCCCGACCGTTCCAGCTTCCCGAGCTCACGGTAGATCTGCTGGTGGGTGGCCGACCAGAAGTACCCGATGGACCGGTCGAAACGCCGGGTCAGCTCCGAACCCGAGGAGGGCTTCTCCAACAGGGCGGTCAGGATCGCGTGGGGCAGGGACATGGCCGCGATTGTAGGACCTACCGGTGGTGTCGGGCCCTGTTCCCGCGTGGCGCCCCGCTCCGGCCGGACCGGAGCGGGGCCGGCGGCACGGTGGCTACAGTGCCGCTGCCAGGCGTGTGCCCTGGTCGATGGCGCGCTTGGCGTCGAGCTCCGCGGCCACGTCCGCACCGCCGATGACGTGCGCGGTGGTGCCGAGTCCGGCCAGCTCGTCGGCCAGGCCGCGGCGCGGCTCCTGGCCGGTGCAGACCACGACGTGGTCCACGTCCAGGACTCGGGGCTCGCCGTCGACGGTGATGTGCAGCCCCTCGTCGTCGACCTTGTCGTAGGCGGCGCCCGCGACCATGTCGACACCGCGTTGGCGCAGCTCCACCCGGTGGATCCACCCGGTGGTCTTGCCCAGGCCCTTGCCGACCTTGCTGGTCTTGCGCTGCACCAGATGGACGCGGCGCGGCGGAGCGGGGCGCTCGGGTTCGGTGAGGCCGCCGACGGTGGTGTGGTCGGTGTCCACACCCCACTGGCGGAAGAACTCCTCGATGTCCTGGCTCGCGTCCTCGCCGCCGTCGGTCAGGTACTCGGCCACGTCGAAGCCGATCCCGCCGGCGCCCATGATCGCGACCTTCTCGCCGATCCGGACCTCGCCGCGCAGCACGTCGGTGTAGGAGACCACCTTGGTGTGGCCGATTCCGGGCACGTCCGGTGTGCGCGGGGAGACACCGGTGGCCACCACGACCTCGTCGTAGCCCTGGAGATCGGGTGCGTTCACACGGGTGCCCAGGCGCACGTCGACGCCGAGCTTGCCGAGCCGGACCCGGTAGTAGCGCAGCGTCTCCTCGAACTCCTCCTTGCCGGGCACCTTCCGGGCCATGTTGAGCTGGCCGCCGATCTCGTCCGCGGCGTCGAACAGGGTGACCCGGTGGCCGACCTCGGCGGCCGAGACGGCGAAAGCCAGACCGGCCGGTCCGGCGCCGACCACGGCGACCTCCTTGGTCGTGCGGGTGGGCTCCAGCACCAGCTCCGTTTCGTGGCAGGCGCGCGGGTTGACCAGGCACGAAGTGATCTTGAGGCTGAAGGTGTGGTCCAGGCAGGCCTGATTGCAGCCGATGCAGGTGTTGATCTCCTCCGATCGCCCCTCGGCGGCCTTGGCCACGAAGTGGGAATCGGCGAGGAAGGGCCGGGCCAGGGAGACCATGTCCGCGTCGCCCTCAGCCAGCACTTGTTCGGCGACCTCGGGGGTATTGATCCGGTTGACGGCCACCAGCGGCACCGACACCTCGCCCATGAGCTTGCGGGTCACCCAGCTGTAGGCGCCGCGGGGCACGGACGTGGCGATGGTGGGGACACGGGCCTCGTGCCAGCCGATCCCGGTGTTGATGATGTCTGCGCTGGCCTCCTCGACGGCCTTGGCGAGCTGTACGACCTCGGGGAACGTGGAGCCGCCGGGCACCAGGTCCAGCATCGAGAGGCGGTAGACGATCACGAAGTCCTCGCCGACGCGCTCGCGCACGCGCCGCAGGATCTCCAGCGGGAAGCGGACCCGGTTCTCGTAGGAGCCGCCCCAGCGGTCCTCGCGCTGGTTGGTGGCCGAGGCGATGAACTGGTTGATGAGGTAACCCTCGGACCCCATGATCTCGACCCCGTCGTATCCGGCCTCGCGGGCCAGGGCGGCGGTGTGCGCGAAGTCCTCGATGGTGCGCTCGATGTCGTCCTCGGTGAGCGCGCGGGGCGTGAAGGCGCTGATCGGTGCCTTGACCGCGCTGGGGGCGACCGACTCCTCGCTGAAGGCGTATCGGCCGGTGTGCAGGATCTGCATGGCGATGCGCCCGCCGGCGGCGTGCACAGCGTCGGTGACGGTCTTGTGCTGGGCGACCTCGTCGGCGTTGGTGAGCTTGGCGGCCCCGGTGTAGGTGGCGCCCTCGGGGTTGGGGGCGATGCCGCCGGTGACGATGAGTCCGACGCCGCCCCGGGCGCGCTCGGCGTAGAACTCCGCCATGCGTTCGAACCCGTCGGGTGCCTCTTCCAGGCCCACGTGCATGGAACCCATGATGACGCGGTTGGGCAGGGTGGTGAAGCCCAGGTCGAGGGGTTTCAGGAGGTGGGGGTGCTCGCTCATGTTCGGTCTCCTTGCGCGGTGCCTCGTGGCCGGTGTCGGGCCGGCGTCCCCATTTTATGCAACAAGTTGCAAAATAGGGCGGGGAGGGGCGCGCCGTCCGGGTCCGCACACGAACGCGGCCCCGGGGAACGTGTCCCCGGGGCCGTGCCTCGAACGGGTCAGAACTCCTGGTGCACCGCCGGGTCCTGGCCCTTGTTGCGCCCGTCGGCGCGGCCCAGCGCGGTGATCGCCCCGACCTCCTCGTCCGAGAGCGAGAAGTCGAAGACCGAGAGATTCTGGTGCTGGCGTTCCGGTCCCGACGCCTTCGGGATCGGGACCGCCCCCAGCTGGTGGTGCCAGCGCAGGATGATCTGGGCCGCGGTACGCCCGTGTGCCCGCGCGATGTCCTCGATCACGGGCTCGCCCAACAGCGCGTTCGCCCGTCCGAGCGGGCTCCACGACTCCGTGCGGATCCCGAGATCGGTGTCCTTGGACCGCTGCTCCTCCTGCGGGAAGTAGGGGTGCATCTCCACCTGGTTGACCGACGGCACCACCCCTGTGTCCTCGACGATGCGGTCCAGGTGCTCGGGCAGGAAGTTGGACACCCCGATGGACCGCACCAGCCCGCGGTCCCGTGCCTCCACCAACGCCCGCCATGCCTGTACGTACAGGTCCTCGATCGGGTTCGGCCAGTGGATGAGGTACAGGTCCAGGTACTCCAGACCCGAGGCGCGCAAGGACCCCTCGATCGCCTGCAGGGCCCGGGCGTGGGCGTGGTCGCGGCCGGGGAGCTTGGAGGTGACCCACAGCTCCTCGCGTGGGACCGGCGCGCGGCGCACCGCCTCACCCACCGCCTCCTCGTTCTGATAATTGACCGCCGAGTCCAGCAGCCGGTAGCCGGCCTCGACCGCGGACAGGATCGACCGGGTGCCCTCCTCGCCGGTGAGCCGGTAGGTACCGAACCCGAGCGCGGGCAGCTCCGTCCCGTCGACGAGCTCGTACCGCGGAACGTCCTGGGTCATGCTCGACACCTCCGTACGTTGGTCGTGTCCTGAGTCACCGGGTGTCGTCGTCGGGGGTGACGGCCTCGAAGACGGCGGCGATGTCGTCGTCCCGGTGACCGCTCAGTTCGGCCGCCTTGAACTGCACGCGTACCCCCTCCAGCACACCCGACGCAATGCCGTGCCCACGGGTACTGGCCACCATCAGATCGAGGTCCTTGAGCGCACCGTGCACCGGGAACGAGGGGGGATACTCACCGCTGAGCATCGCCTCCCCCTTGAGGTGCGCGTACTCGGCGTCCAACGGTCCGCCGGAGATCGCCTCCAGGAACTGGCGCGGCTCGGCGCCCATCGCCCGGGCCATCGCCATCGACTGGGCCACACCCGCCGTCAACGTGGTGACCCATGCGTTGCAGGCCAGTTTGAGGCCGGAGGCCCGGCCGGGCTCGGTGCCCACGTGGACCTCGCGGGAGGAGAAGGCCTCCAGCGCCGGGCGTGCCGTCGACAGCGCCGTCTCCTCACCCGCGGTCAGGACCACGAGTTCACCCTGTTCGGCGGGGCCCTTGGTGCCCAGAACAGGTGTATCGATGAGGTGGACCCCGTGCTGTGCTGCGAGGCGGACGAGATCGGCCGTGCCCTTCGGTCCGACCGTGCCGGCTTGTGCCCACACCGCCCCCGGGGAGAACGAGGGCAGGGCCCGTTCCATGACCTGTGCGGTCACACCCTCGTCGAAGAGGACGGTGAGCACGACCTCGGCGCCCTCCACCGCCTCCGCGGGTGAGGCCGCCGCCCGTGCGCCCGCTTCCACCAGAGGGCGGGTCTTGTCCCGGGTGCGGTTCCACACCTGGACGTCGAAGCCCTGGGCGAGGAGGTTCGCGGCCATGCCCGATCCCATGATCCCGGTCCCCAGGACCGCCACCGTGGTACTCATACCTCTCCCCTCGGACGACGTGTCGGCCTGCGCCCCAGCCTAGGGACGAGGAGGGCGCCGGACCAGGATCGGCGCGTGGGGGAGAAGGGGGCGCTCTCGGCAGGATCGGGGGCCGAGAACGACGAAGGCCCGGAACGCTGTGCGTTCCGGGCCTTCGTTCCGGCGGAGGATAAGGGATTCGAACCCTTGAGGGGTTGCCCCCAACACGCTTTCCAAGCGTGCGCCCTAGGCCACTAGGCGAATCCTCCGAGATCAACTCTACAGGTTCCGGAGGGGTGCTTCGTCCATCCCCCCGGCCGGTGGTCGACCGCTTCCGGGCGCTGCGCGTCCGTTCGCGGCCAGAGACTACATCCTTTGCGGCGGGTGCGCACACGCGCGTGAGGGAGGGGCGGAGCGGTTTGCCAGAGGGGTGTTTCTTTCGGGTAGGCTTAGGGGCAGACCCCTCGTGCGGCGTCACCNGCGCGGGGGGGCCTTTTCTGTCTCTGGGAGTCCCAGCCGTCCCCCTCCCGGTTTCCCACGACCCGGCCCGAGCTGTCGGTGGTAGCGGGTTGAATGGACCCGTGGCAGGGACCAGGGGAGTGATCGCACCGTGAGCATCGCGCTGTACCGCAAATACCGTCCGGCGACGTTCGGCGAGGTACGCGGGCAGGAGCACGTGACGGATCCGCTGCGGCAGGCGCTGCGCAGCGGACGCATCAACCACGCCTACCTCTTCAGCGGCCCACGAGGCTGTGGCAAGACCACGAGCGCGCGCATCCTGGCCCGGTCGCTCAACTGCGAAGAGGGGCCCACCCCCGACCCGTGCGGTACGTGCGGGTCCTGTGTGGCCCTGGGGCCCGACGGCGGCGGCAGCCTCGACGTCATCGAGATCGACGCCGCCTCGCACGGTGGCGTCGACGACGCCCGCGACCTGCGGGAACGGGCGTTCTTCGCGCCGGTGAACTCGCGCTACAAGATCTACGTCATCGACGAGGCGCACATGGTGACCCGCGAGGGTTTCAACGCGCTGCTCAAACTCGTCGAGGAGCCCCCGCCGCACCTGAAGTTCGTCTTCGCCACGACCGAACCCGAGAAGGTCATCGGGACGATCCGGTCGCGCACGCACCACTACCCGTTCCGGCTGATCCCGCCGACGACCCTCAAGGAACTCATGGAGGACCTCCTCCAGGAGGAGGGCATCCACTACGAGCAGGCCGCGCTGCCCCTGGTCGTGCGCGCGGGCGCGGGCTCGGCGCGCGACAGTCTTTCGGTGCTGGACCAGCTCATCGCCGGATCCGGTGACGAGGGCATCACACGCGAGGGTGCGGTGGGCCTGCTCGGTTACACCGATTCCAGTCTGTTGGGCGAGATGGTCGACGCGCTCGGCGGCCGTGACGGTGCCGCGGTCTTCGGGCTGATCGACCGGGTGGTCGAGGGCGGCCACGATCCGCGCCGTTTCGCCACCGACCTGCTCGAACGCTTCCGCGACCTGGTGGTCCTGGCGGCCGTGCCCGACGCCCTCGACAAGGGCCTGGTCAACGTCGCGTCCGAGGCCGTCGAGCAGATGCAGCGCCAGGCTTCGCGCATGGGGCCGGCCGAGCTCACCCGCGCCGCCGACGTCCTCAACCAGGGGCTGACGGAGATGCGCGGGGCGACCGCGCCCCGGCTCATGCTGGAACTGATGTGCTCGCGTGTGCTGTTGCCCGCGACCGACTCCGACCCCACCGCACTCCTGGCCCGGTTGGAGCAGATGGAGCGCCGTGTGTCCTCCGGTGCTGCGGCCGCCCCGCCGCAGCAGCCCGCCGCGTCCCCGACCCGTCCCGCACCGCAGGCACCCGCCGAGCCTCCCCGGGGCCCGGCACCGGCTCCGCAGCCCCAGCAGGCGGCTCCGCAGTCCCCGGCACCGGCCCCGCAGCCCCAGCAGGCGGCTCCCGAAAGCCCGCAGCCGCAGGCCGAGCGCCCGCAGGGGCCCGCCGAGCCCGCGGGTTGGTCCGACAGCGCGCCGGCCACCGCGCCGCAACCGCAACAGGCCGCACCGCAGCACGCCGCCCAGGCCCCGTCCTCCGGCGAGGGCGCGGTCGACCTCGGCCGGATCCAGGGCTCCTGGCACCAGATCCTGGAGGCGGTCAAGAACCGGCGCCGGTTCACCTGGATGGTGCTCACCGGTAGTGACGTCGGTCCGGTGGGGATCGAGGGCAACACCGTGCTCCTCGGTTTCTCGCGTCCCAACGAGGCGAAGGGCTTCAGCAACAGCGGCAGTGACCAGGTGGTTTCGGCGGCGATCCAGGAGGTCCTGGGTGTCGAGGTCCGGGTCGCCGCGGGCGGCCAGGGCGGCGGTGGCGGTGCCCCCGCGCGTGCACCGGAACCGCCGCGCCCGGCCGAGCCCGCGGGATGGGGCGCTCCTGCCCCTGCTCCGGCGGCGCCCGAGCCCGCGGGATGGGGTGATCCCGCCCCTGCTTCGGCGGCGCCCGAGCCCGTGCGTGCACCGGAACCGCCGGCACCCGAACCCGCGCCTCAGGGGCCGCCCGAGGCGCAGGCCCCGTCGGGGCCGCCGCCGGACAAGATCGTCACCGGGTTGGAGGAACCGCCGCCGGACCCGTTCGAGGACGCCTCGGCGGCCCCGCCGCCCGAGCCGGGCCCTGGCCCGGCCGATCCGCAGCGCAGCGCACCGCAGGAGCGGCGGCCCCAGCCGAGGGAAGCCGAACGCTCCGGCCCGGCCGAGGGCTCACCCGCTGGGGCCGCCTCCGGCGGTTCGGGCACCTCGGGTGCGGCGCTCATCGAGAGCGAGCTCGGCGGCAAGCTCATCGACGAATTCGAACACGAGCCGCCCCAGGGCTGACCGCCGATTCCCGGTCAGGGCCTCAGGGCACACATGACCATGTCGACGAGGTCGTCGGCGTAGGCGTGGGTCAGGGGCGCGGTCCGCAGCAGCCACCGTTTCTGGAACGGGCCGGTGAGCAGCTCCACGGCCAGTTCGAGGTCGGCGTCGGAACGTACCTGCCCCGCGTCCACCGCGCTGCGCAACCGTCCCTTGTACACCTCGGTTCCGGGGCTCACGAGGCGTTCGCCGATCTGCCGGGCCAGCTCGGTGTCGTGCTGGATCTCCGCGGTGAAGGCGCGCGCGGTCCGGTCCATCGCGGGGATGTTGAACTCGTCGACGGTGGCGCGCAGCACGGTCTTCAGGTCGGCGGCGAGGTCACCGGTGTCGGGCAGGGGTTCCCCGGCCCCCTCGCCGGTCAGGTGGGTGAACACGTCCAGGATCACGGCGGACTTGGAGGGCCACCACCGGTAGATGGTCTGTTTGCCGACCCGGGCGCGGGCGGCGATGCCCTCCATGGTCATCCGGGCGAAGCCGACCTCGACGATGAGTTCGGAGGCGGCGTCGAGGATCGCGCGTTCGGCCCGCGCGCTGCGGCGCTTCGGGTCGGGTGCGCGCCGTCCGCCGTCGGGTGGGGTGTTCTCCGTCATGCCTTCACGGTACCCAGAAAAGAACGATACGTTTCGTCTTGTTTTGGTTGAGTTCCCCTCCGGGCCCGAAAGAGTGAGACGCCCCGTCTCGCCCTTGAAGGGGAGGCCATGGCCGAGAACAAGGACGATCTGCTGGGAACGGCCTCTTCCGGCGGCCCTCACCAGGAGTGGGGCCGTCGCTCGTCTCCGGTGGTGCCGGCCTCAGGGTCCGGTGGCCGGGACGACCGGCCAGGACCTCCCTTCGGGGGAATCCAGCCAGATCCGGTGCGTACCGTCGCCTCCCACCGAGATCCCGAACCGTTCCGGAGGGGGATCGGAGAGCTCCGCCCAAGTGGCCAGAGCCTCCTCGAACTCGTCCCAGATGCTGCGCGGCCCGCCCTGCTCGATCATCCACGAAGTCCCGTACGGGTACACGCGCACCCAGGACTGGTCGGCGCGGTCGTTGATCCACACCCCCGACCCGGTCCCGATCCACCGGCGCCGCACCCGCCAGTCCGGCACCATCACCGACAGAGCGAACGCCGACGGGAACGACATCAGCGGTGCGATCGGGTCCTCCTGGGTCAGGCGGTACTCGTCCGGCTGCTGCCCGCTGTCGTGCACCGGCGGCGCCTGCGGCCCGGGAACGCGCAGGGGGACGAAACCCACGCCCCCGTGGAAGGTCCCCCGTGCCGTTCCGTCACCCGGGCACTCGAACCGCGCCAGAACCCCGGCACCCTCCAACGCACCCCACGGGCACACGATGATCCCGCCCGTGCGGACCTGCTCCAACCACGACGGCGGCAGGGTCCGTACCCCGCAGGTGGAGGTGATCCGGTCGTAGGGGGCGGCCTCGGGACGGCCCGCGTAGCCGTCGGCCACGATGATGCGGGGCGCACGCCCCTCCTCCGACAGCGCCTGACGGGCGTTGTCGGCCACGCGCGGATCGATCTCCACCGAGTCCACGGCGCCGTCGCCGAGCCGGTGCGCGAGCAGGGCGGTGTTCCACCCTGTACCGGTGCCGATCTCCAGCACGCGCAGGCCGTCGGTGAGCTCGGCCAGGCCCAGGAGCTGGGCCAGGACGGTGGGCGCGGAACTGGAGGAGGTGGCCGCCTCCGCCTCCGGGGTGCGGGGCGTGGCCTCGTCACCGCGTTGGCGCGGTACCCCGCCCTCGTCCACACGGGTGATGATCGCGTTGTCGGCGTAGACGGCGGCCAGCCAGCGTTCGGGGTTGCCGGCGGCATCGAGTGTGGTCCCGCGGGCGGTCGAGGCCCCGGTGTCGGGGATGAAGGAGTGGCGTGGAACCGCACGGAAGGCCTCGATGAGACCGGTGTCGGTAAGTGTGCCGTCCGCGACCATCGCCTCGATCAGCGCCGAATGGCGTTCCCTGGCGGTCAACACGTGATCGGTCCCCCGTGACGTCTCGGTCGTGTCCCGCAAGACACATCTGCAACCGAAAGTGATGTTAGCGCTACTCTTGGTCCCCGTCGTGCCTAGGGGGGCGTTGTCGGTGGGTCGGTACCGCACGGGCCACAGGCGTTCTCGGTATTCGGAGGGGTACAGGGGGAGTGATCGTGCGGACTCGTTCGTTGTCGGACCAGGGAGGGTTCTGCACACGCGTCCGCGGGTGCCTTCCGAACCCCTCCCGGGGCGCCGACCGGCCATGGGGCGGCGTCGGAGCCGAGCGGTTACGCTCACAGGAACAGCGACACAGCGACATCCGGCGCCGCGGGCGCCGGCGAGGGAGACGGCCGTGAATCCTGAGGGAATGGACATGCAGGCCCTGCTCCAGCAGGCCCAGCAGATGCAGCAGCAGCTCGTCGAGGCGCAGAAGACACTGGACGAGGCGGAGATCGAGGGCAGCTCCGGCGGTGGCCTGGTCAAGGTCAAGCTGAGCGGCCGCGGTCAGGTCGAGGACATCACCATCGACCCCAAGGCGGTCGACTCCTCCGACAGCGACGAGTCGGCGCAGACCGTTGCCGACCTCGTGCTCGCCGCGATCCGCGACGCCGAGGCACAGGTCGAGCGGATGCAGCAGGAGAAGATGGGTCCGCTCACCGAGGGTCTCGGGGGTATGCCCGGAGGTATGCCCGGCGGCCTCCCCGGTATGTGAACTCCACCACGCCCGTGGCGGTGACGGCGGCCTCCTCGTGCGCGAGGGGTCGTCGGCACGGATAACGTGGGCGGTGAGGGAACGTGGACCGCCCCCGACGAGTCGGTCCGATGAACGGGTAGGCGATGTACGAAGGCGCGGTGCAGTCTCTGATCGACGAGCTCGGGCGGTTGCCCGGCGTCGGTCCGAAAAGCGCGCAGCGCATCGCCTTCCACTTGCTGTCCGCGGAGAACGCGGACGTCAAACGCCTCGTCAATGCGCTTGTCGAGGTCAAGGAGAAGGTGCGGTTCTGTTCGGTCTGCGGCAACGTAGCCGAGGAGGAACAGTGCCGTATCTGCCGTGACGCGCGCCGTGACCCCGCGGTCGTCTGCGTCGTCGAAGAGTCCAAGGATGTCGTCGCCATCGAGCGCACCCGCGAGTTCCGGGGCCGCTACCACGTGCTGGGCGGCGCGATCAGCCCCATCGAGGGCGTCGGCCCCGACGACCTGCGCGTCAAGGAGCTCATGTCGCGCCTGGCCGACGGCCAGATCACCGAGATCATCCTCGCGACCGACCCCAATCTGGAAGGGGAGGCCACCGCGACCTATTTGGCGCGGCTGGTCAAACCCATGGGGCTGAAAGTCACGCGCCTGGCCAGCGGGCTCCCCGTCGGCGGCGATCTCGAGTACGCCGACGAGGTCACGCTCGGCCGCGCGTTCGAGGGCCGCCGGAGCTTGGAGTTCTAGCTCACATTTGTCCATGAAGCGGACTGAATCTGAGTAACTTCCGTTCGAGCGGGTAAGTCCGAGCGCTGGTGCGTCAAGTCGCCACGCCATCGAACCGCAGGTCGGAGCCGGTGTGCGAGGCGAGAATGGCTACACTCCGTTGTTAATTGTCTTGATCCCAACTCCTCAGGAGCATCGATCGTGGCCCTAATCGTGCAGAAGTACGGTGGGTCTTCCGTGGCTGACGCGGAAGCCATCAAGCGAGTAGCCCAAAGGATCGTGGCTCAGAAAAAGGCGGGACATGACGTCGTGGTCGTCGTCTCCGCCATGGGCGACACGACCGACGAACTTCTGGACCTTGCCGAGAAGGTCTCCCCGATGCCGCCGGCCCGCGAGCTCGACATGCTCGTGACGGCGGGTGAGCGCATGTCCATGGCTGTCGTGGCGATGGCGATCGAGGACCTCGGGTACGAGGCGCGCTCCTTCACCGGCTCCCAGGCCGGTGTCATCACCACCTCGCTGCACGGCAACGCGAAGATCATCGACGTCACGCCCGGCCGCATCCAAGAGGCCGTGGGCGAGGGCGCGATCTGCATCGTCGCCGGCTTCCAGGGCGTCTCCCAGGACACCAAGGACATCACCTCGCTGGGCCGCGGCGGCTCCGACACGACCGCCGTCGCGCTCGCCGGTGCCCTGAACGCCGACGCCTGCGAGATCTACAGTGACGTCGACGGTGTCTTCACCGCCGACCCGCGTGTCGTTCCTTCCGCCCGCAGGATCCCCCAGCTCTCCTACGAGGAGATGCTGGAGATGGCCGCGAGCGGAACCAAGATCCTGCACTTGCGCTGCGTCGAGTACGCGCGGCAGTACAACATCCCGCTGCACGTCCGTTCGTCGTTCAGCCAGAAGCCCGGAACCTGGATCGTTTCGGAAGTCGAGGAAAGCGAAGGCATGGAACAGCCGATCATCTCCGGGGTCTCCCACGACCGGAGCGAAGCCAAGATCACCGTCGTCGGTGTGCCCGACAAGGTCGGTGAGGCCGCCACGATCTTCAAGGCCCTCTCCGACGCCGAGATCAACATCGACATGATCGTGCAGAACGTCTCGGCGGTCTCCACGTCACGTACCGACATCTCCTTCACGGTCGCCAAGGACGCCGGGAAGGAGGCGGTCGCCGCGCTGAAGAAGGTCCAGGAGAAGGTCGGCTACGACTCCCTGCGCTACGACGACCAGATCGGGAAGGTCTCCCTGATCGGCGCCGGTATGCGCTCCTACCCGGGGGTGACCGCCCGCTTCTTCGACGCGATCGCGGCCTCGGACACCAACGTCGAAATGATCTCCACCTCCGAGATCCGCATCTCGGTCATCGTCGGGGAGGACCAGATCGACGCGGCTGTGCGCGCCGCCCACAGTGAGTTCCAGCTCGACTCCGACCAGGTCGAGGCTGTCGTCTACGGAGGTACCGGCCGATGAGCAACCGTCTTCCCACCCTCGCCGTCGTCGGTGCGACCGGCGCCGTCGGTTCCGTCATGCGCGGCATCCTCACCGAGCGCCCGAACGTGTGGGGGGAGATCCGCTTGATCGCCTCCCCGCGCAGCGCCGGCAAGGTCCTGAGCGTGCGCGGTGAGGACATCACCGTGCAGGCCCTGGCCCCCGAGGTCTTCGACGGCGTCGACGTGGCCATGTTCGACGTGCCCGACGAGGTCTCCAAGGAGTGGGCCCCGGTCGCCGCCGCCCGCGGCGCCGTGGCCGTCGACAACTCCGGCGCCTTCCGCCTGGACCCCGACGTCCCGCTGGTGGTGCCCGAGGTCAACGCGGACCAGGTCCGCAACCGGCCGCGCGGCATCATCGCCAACCCCAACTGCACGACCTTGTCGATGATCGTGGCCATCGGTGCCCTGCACCGTTCCTACGGCCTCAAGGACCTGGTCGTCTCCTCCTACCAGGCCGCCTCCGGCTCCGGCCAGGAGGGCATCGACACCCTGCGTGAGCAGACGGCGGCCGTGGCCGCCGACCGGAACCTCGGCAACGAGGGCGGCGACGTGCGCGCCGCCGTCGAGGACCTGGGCCCGTTCCCGGCCCCGCTGGCCTACAACGTCGTGCCGTGGGCCGGTTCGCTCAAGGAGGACGGGTACTCCTCCGAGGAGCTGAAGGTCCGCAACGAGTCCCGCAAGATCCTGGACCTGCCGGACCTGCGTGTGGCCGCCACCTGTGTGCGTGTTCCGGTCATCACCACCCACGCGCTGACCGTCCACGCCACCTTCGACGGCGAGGTCCCGGCCGAGGACGCGCGCAAGCTCCTGGCCAACGCCGAGGGTGTCGAGGTCCTGGACGACCCGGCCGAGGGCGAGTTCCCGACCCCGGCCGACGTCGTGGGCACCGACCCGACCTGGGTCGGCCGCATCCGCCAGTCGATCGACGACCCGACGTCGCTGGACCTGTTCCTGTGCGGTGACAACCTGCGCAAGGGCGCCGCCCTGAACACCGCGCAGATCGCCGAGGTCGTGGCCAAGGAGTTCATCCAGGCCTGACCCCGAGGCACTGACACCGCGCCGCAGCCGATGGACCGTTCGTCCGTCGGCTGCGGCGTTTCTGTGTGCGCGGCCCCGTCAACCGGGGTCGGCGGGGCCGCGCGGCCGTGGCAGGGAGAGCCGGTAGACGAGCCGGCACTGGTCGGTGGTGCTCACGAGGTCGGAGGTCTCCACGGGGCGGCCGCCGCAGTAGTGGGTGCGTTCGACGACCAGGACCGGGATGCCCGCGGTCGCGTGCAGGAGCTCGGCCTCGGTCTCCTGCAGGTACCGCAGGCACACCTCCTCCACGACCCCGTCGACGGGGTGGCCCGCAGCGTCGAGCCGGTCGAGCAGGCTGTCGCCGGGTTCGGCGTCGAAGGGGGTACGCAGGGTGCCGGCGGTGATGAGAGCCGGTTCCCATGACAGGTGCAGGGCGACGGGGTGATCCAGGGACATGCCGCGTGCGGTGGTCAGGTAGACCGGGTCGCCAGGACGAAGGCGCAGGCGTGTGGAGGCGGGGGGAGGGCCGAGCTGCTGTTCGGTGCCCACGACCTCGCGGCGCAGGCCTCCCAACCCGTGGACCGATCCGGTGTCGGTGCGCAGGAAACGGACCCGCATGGGGTCCTCGCGTACGAAGTAACCCGAGCCGCGGCGGGCCTCGACGATGCCCTCGGTGGCGAGCAGGCGCAGGGCTGCGCGGGAGACCTGTTCGCTGACCCGGTAGTTGCGGGCGAGGCGGGTCCGGGAGGGCAGGCGCGTGCCGGGGCCGAGCTCACCGCGCAGGATCGGTCGCCGGAGCTGGTCGGCGAGCCAGACGTAGCGTGGTTGCCTCTCCACTGCTCAGGTGTTCCCGGCAGCCGCCGACACGGTCGTGGGTGTGGTTCTGCGGTGACCCACGTCTGGATGGTCGGGAGTGAACCTGCCAGATCGCCGAAGCTCGCCCATGTTCCCAGTAAAGCAGCGGAAAACCCTGGTAGAAGCCCCTACTCATGAGTAGTCGGTGCTGTACCCCTCTGGGACGCGGATTCGGAACCTCGGGACGGTGCCGGGGCCCCGAGGAAACGCCCGGAGGGCCGGGGAGAGGGAGCACAACAGACACGTGAACTACCCTGCGTGACAATAGGCGTACTTCATGTATGGGGGAGTCATGATCACACAACTCGCAGAAGCCGCGGGGGAACACGAACTCGGCTGGGCAGCTGTCCTCTTCGGAGTGGTCATGGGGCTGCTGGGCCTGGCCGTGCTGATCCTCGTCATCGCCGCGATCATCTCCACTCTGATCAACCCCGACACCACAGCCGGCGGCAAACTCCTGTGGGTGATCCTCATCCTCTGGTTCCCGATCGTCGGAGCGGTGGCCTGGTTCGTCGTCGGACGCAAGCGTCACCTCAACCGACTCCTCGGTATCGACAAGGGCAAGGCCCGCCACGGCGGTCCCCCCAGCGTCGGGAACCACAGCGACAACCCCTCGTCCCAGCCCGACCTGGGGCCGGGCACGGGCACTGCCTGACGGGTAGTGCCGCTCGAAGGACACCGGCGACTCCTCCCGGAGGGACCGGATGGCCGAGCAGACCGGCATCGCTCGGGCCGTGGTGGAGGAAACCGGGACCATTCTCGCGGCCGAGGCCGGGACCAGGACGGGGGGAGGAACCCGCCATCCTGTGGCAACCCCTGGTCTCGGTCGACCTCGTGCCGGCGCGGATCGCGATGGACGCCGCACGCGAATCGAACAGGGCCGGGGGAACCACCCCGGACGGCACGGCCCGGCTGGGGCGACAGGAACGCGTGGACGCTCCGGGCAGGGGAGACCACGTCCGTTACGGCGAGTGCGCCGAGCCGGCGCAGCAGGAGCACGGGGAGACCTGCGCCGCCTCGCCGGCGCCCACGAGCGAAGACGGGACCCGGGCCGAGGGTCCGGGGCGCCCGCGTGTGAGCTGAAAGCTCCGCGGCGAGAGGGAATGAGCCGAACCGGACCCGGCGCGGACGCGTCCGAAGGTGTACTGGTGGATCTGCCCCGAGTCGGACGGAGACGGACGGATGCCGAAGAAGGCTGTTGTCGGCCGGGGCGGAGGCCTGCGCCCCCTCGAGGCCGTGGTGTCGCCGTCATGGCCCGCCTACGCCGCTGCTGTCTGGGCCTTCCTGTTCGGCCTGCTCAGCCTGTACTGGGCGGTGGGCGGGACATGGTTGTCGGCCACGATCGGCGAGGCGGTCACCGCGCCGGCCCTGAAGGGCGATCCCCTCGTGGTGGCGGCCGTGTGGGCCTCGGCCCTGGGGAAATTCGCCGTGGCCGTATCGGCGCTGGCTCTGGTGCAGCGCTGGGGGCAGGCGTTTCCCCGTTGGTTCCTGCTCTCGGGCGGAGGACTCGCCGCTGGGCTGCTGGTGCTGTACGGCGGGGCCGGGATCCTCCAGCAGGTCCTGATGGCGGTCGGGCTCGTGGATGTCTCGGACACCTTCGCACCCGTCCTGTACTGGCACCTGTTCCTGTGGTCCCCCTACTGGCTGCTGGGCGGTGTGTTCTTCGCCCTCGCCGCTGTTCAACTGGCACGGTGCACCCGCCGGTGACCTCTGCCACGCGCCCAGCTCGCGGTCAGCGCGCCTCGAAGTCGGCGAAGTCGAAACCCGGTGAGACGAAACAGCTGACCAGGGTCTCCTCGTCGGAGAGCGGGTGGGCGGCCTGCCAGGTGTCGGCGGGGACCAGGACCTGGAGGCTCTCGCCCCTTCCGATCTCGGAGCCCAGCACGACGTCGCCCTCGTACCGGGGTGTTTCGCCGGTACCGCCGAACTCCAACAGCATCGGCCCGCCCCGGTTGAAGACCCACATCTCGTCGGAGCGAACGCGGTGCCAGCGGGAGCTCTCCTGCGGGGGAAGCAGGAACTGGATACCGGTGGCGGTGGCACGCGCCCCGGAGACACCGCGCGGTCGGAGCTGCTCGCCGGTGCGCCAGGTCTGCCGGTACCAGCCGCCCTCGGGGTGGGGCCACAGATCCAACAGCTCGGCCGTGGCCGGGCGCCTCTCCACGGCGGTGTGCCGTCCCCACGGGTCGCGGCGCAGGTGGCATGCCTCCACCACGGCGTCGCGGGGGACCGGCCCGTAGATGTGCGGGAAGAGCAGAGCCGGCTCCACCCCGGGCGGTGGCGCGGGGTCGGCCGGCTCCCAACGCACGTCGGCTCGGACGGCCCCGGTGTCGATGACCAGCACGACCATCGGATCGGTGGCCTCGGCGTAGAGCGCATCGGCCACCGCCAGCAGGGTCGGCTCGTCCGGGGAAGCGTGCACGAACCCCTGGGTGCTCAGGGACTCGGCCTCGATGTCGCCCTCGGAGGTCCAGCGTTCGAGTTCGGTCAGGTGCAGGACGTGGGTCATGCCGCGACCGTACACCGATTCGGTCCGGCGCCCCCGGCGTAGCCCCACGCACGGCGAAGACCCCGGCCGGAACAGTCCGACCGGGGTCTTCCTCACGTGTGCAGGCGGTGCCTACAGGAGGATGCGCATGGGCTCCTCGAGGATCTCCGCGAGGTCCTTCAGGAACGCGGCGCCCACGGCGCCGTCCACGGCACGGTGGTCCACCGACAGCTCCAGCGAGATACGGTTGCGCACCTCGACCTCGCCGTCGACGACGACCGGTTCCTGGCGCATCGCACCGACCGCCAGGATCGCGGCCTCCGGCGGGTTGATGACCGCCGAGAAGCTGTCGATCCCGAACATCCCCAGGTTGGAGATGCTGAAGGTGCCGCCGCTCATCTCCTGCGGCTTGAGCTTGCCGTCACGGGCCTTGCCGGCGAGCTCACGCGTGTTCGTGGAGATCTCCGACAGCGTGCTCTTGTCGGTGTCGTGCAGCACCGGCACGACCAGGCCGGCGTCCACGGCCACCGCCACGCCCACGTTGATGCGGTGGTGCTGCAGCAGCTTGTCGTCCACCCAGGAGGTGTTGACGGCCGGGTGCAGCTTCAGCCCCGTCGCGCAGGCCTTGACGATGAGGTCGTTGAAGCTGACCTTCACGCCGGTGTCTGCGAGCTGTCCGTTGATCTGCGAGCGGAACGCCTTGAGCGCGTCGGCGTCGATCGTGCGGCGCAGGTAGAAGTGCGGCACGGTCTGCTTGCTCTCGGTCAGGCGGCGCGCGATGACCTTGCGCACGTTGCTGACCTTGAGCTCCTCGGATCCGCGGCCGTCGTCGAAGGACTGGTCCGCGGCCGGGGCGGAGGGAGCCGGCTTGCTCTCCTGCTGCGCGGCCGGGGCCTGCTCCTGAACGGGCTGCCCCTTCTCCGCCGCGGCCTCGATGTCGGCACGCACGATACGGCCCTTGGGGCCCGAGCCCTGGATCTTGTTGATGTCCAGGCCGTACTCCTTGGCCAGGCGCCGGGCCAGCGGGGAGGTGCGCGGACGGCCTTCCGGTCCGGACCCGCTCGGGGCCGGGGCCGGCTCGCTCTCCTGAGCGGGCTGTGCCCCCTCGGCCGCAGGCTCCTCCTGCTTCTGCTCCTCGGAACCGCCGGTCTCCTCGGCCTGGCCCCCGGAAGGCTCCGAACCGCCGCCGGACTCCTCGGGAACCGCGTCCGGGGAGTCGGCCAGCAGACCGATGACCTCGCCGATCGGGACGGTGTCGCCCTCGGAGACGCTCTGCTTGACCAGGTAACCCTCGTCGAAGGCCTCGTACTCCATGACGGCCTTGTCGGTCTCGATCTCGAGCAGCACGTCACCGGTCTCGACCTTGTCGCCGATGTTCTTGACCCAACTGCTGATGACGCCTTCCTCCATGGTGTCGGAGAGGCGCGGCATGTGGATCTCGCTCATTGGTACTCCCTCTACCCGACCCGTTTGCCGACGGCGCTCAGGGTCTCCTTGATGGCGGTGCTGATCGACTCCACGCCGGGCAGCGCGGCCGTCTCCAGCGGCTTGGCGTACGGCATGGGCACCTCGGCCATGGCGACCCGGCGCACCGGGGCGTCCAGGTAGTCGAAGGCACCCTCCTGGATCGACGCGGTGATCTCGGCACCGATGCCGTAGGTCAGCCAGTCGTCCTCGCAGATCACCGCGGAACCGGTTTTCTTGACCGAGTCCACGAAGGTCTGGCGGTCGAGGGGGCGGAGGCTGCGCAGGTCGACGACCTCGACGCTGATGTCCTCCTCAGCGAGCTTCTCGGCGACCTGGGTGGCCACCGAGGCCATACGGGAGTAACCGATGAGGGTGATGTCGGAGCCCTCGCGGGCCACCCCGGCGCGGCCGATCGTGGCCACGTTGTCGTTCTCCGGCTCGGCGTAGTCGTCGGGGACCTCGCCCTTGGAGTTGTACAGGCCCAGGTTCTCCAGGAAGAGCACCGGGTCGTCGTCGCGGACGGCGGCGCGCAGCATCGACGAGGCCTCGGCCGGTGTGCTGGGCGCCATCACCTTGAGTCCGGGGATGAACGAGTAGAAGAGCTCGATGTTCTGCGAGTGCGTCGCACCGAGCTGCTGCCCGCCGCCGCCGGGGGTGCGGATGACCATCGGCACGCTGGTCTGGCCGCCGAACATGCCGTAGATCTTGGCGGCGTGGTTGATGATCTGGTCGATCGCGAGCAGGGAGAAGTTGATCGTCATCAGCTCGACGACCGGGCGCAGGCCGAGCATGGCCGAGCCGACCGCGGCGCCGACGAAACCTTCCTCGGCGATCGGGGTGTCGCGGACCCTCTTGGGGCCGAACTCCTTGAGCAGGCCCTCGGTGATCTTGTAGGAGCCCTCGAAGAGACCGATCTCCTCGCCGATGACGTAGACGTTCTCGTCACGGACCATCTCGGCGCGGAGCGTGTCCCGTAGAGCCTGGCGGTAAGTGATCACAGACATGTGTTCGTTCTCTCTCCTAGTCCGCGAACACCGGGTCGGCGGGCATACGCCGCGACTCGTTGGGCACCGGGGTGGCGTAGGTGTATTCGAAGAGGCTCGCCACGTCCGGGTGGGGACTGTTCTCCGCGAAGTCGGCGGCCTCGGCGACGCGTTCCTTGACGGAGGCGGCGATCTCGTCGCGGGTCTTCTCGTCGAGGACTCCGGCCTTGGTGAGCTCGTTCTCGAAGATCACGACGGGGTCGTTCTCCTTGGACCGGGCCTCGTCCTTCTCCTCCTGCGTGCGGTACTTGGCCGGGTCCACGACGGAGTGGCCCTTCATGCGGTAGCTCCAGGCTTCCAGGATGAAGGGGGTCTGCTCCTTGCGCGCCCGCTCCACGAGCCTGGCCGCCGTGTCACGTACGGCCAGGACGTCGCGGCCGTCCACACGCTCGCCCTCGATACGGAAGGCGGAGCCGCGCTTGTACAGGTCGGGCTCGGCGGAGGATTCCTCGACGGAGGTGCCCATGCCGGTGAAGTTGTTGATCACCACGAACACGATCGGCAGGTTCCACAGCTTGGCGATGTTGAGGGTCTCGTGCCAGGCACCGACGTTGGTGGTGCCGTCACCCATCTGGCACATGACGACGTCCTCGCCGCCCCGGTAGGAGACGGCCAGTGCGGCACCGGCGGCCAGGGGCAGCTGCCCGCCGACGATGCCGTACCCGCCGAGCATCCGGGTCTCGGTGTCGTACATGTGCATGGAGCCGCCCCAACCCCTGGCGACACCGTCCTGGCGGCCGTAGAGCTCGGCCATGACCCGCTTGGGGTCCATGCCTTTCTCGATGGCGTAACCGTGGTCGCGGTAGTTGGTGTAGAGGTAGTCCGTCTCGCGCAGGGCCGACATCAGGCCGACGACGGTGGCTTCCTCGCCGAGGTTGAGGTGGCAGTAACCGCCGATCCGGGCCTGTGTGTAGGCCTGGGAGGTGCGCTCCTCGAAACGCCGGACGAAGAGCATCCGGCGGTAGTAGTCGAGGAGAAGTTCGGGTTTCTCGTTGGAGACGCCGGAGGTCTCCTTGCGGGTGCGCCGTCGGGCCCCGGAGGCCTTGGCGGAGCCGCCCTTCGGCTTGGCCGTGTCAGCCATGGTGTGCCTTTCTTCGTACGAGAAGACCTGGTGCCCCGTCCTGTGGGCCGAGGAGCCAGGTTCGCCGTGGCCTGCTGTCGTTCATGGCCGTGGCGTGCGCCGCCGCCCGACTCGGATGGCGGCGGCACTGTGTGGCTGGTGGCGGGCGCGCGCCGTGGGAACCGTGGCTGTGTCTTCCCCGGCGCAGCGAACGCGGGTCGGTGTGCTGTTGTCTCGACCGGACCCGTGCTCGCATTGCTTCCCGGTCTCCGGTGCCCTATGCCAGTGTGATGTGTGTCGCGCACACTCTAGTGATTGATCGATGATCGATCAATACAAGTTTACGACAGATGGTCGGATTTCGGGCTGATGGTCGGGTCGGGCAGCGGGTGCCCGGTTCAGCGCGTTTTCTCCGTGGACCGCACTGCCGCCTCGACGTAGTTGAGGACGTGGTCGCTGAGCATGTGGCCCACGGCCGGATCTCGGGAGCGGAAGGCATTGGCGATCTGCGCGTGGTCGGCGGCCTTGGCGTGCAGCTCCATGTCGAGCCAGCGCACCGACAGGGCGGTCCACACCTCCACGCCCAGCGATTCCCAGGTGTGCATGAGCACGCTGTTGTCGGCGGCACGTACGACCTCGCGGTGGAACTCGACGCTGTGCCGGATCTGCTCGGCGACGTCCCCGCGTGCCGTGGCCCGTTGCAGCGCATCCACCTCGCGTTCGAGCACCGAGGGATCGTCGGCGAGGGGGTCGGCGGCCAACTGTGCGGCGACCAGCTCTAGACCGGCACGCACGGGGTAGATCTCCGTCATGTCCTGTACACCGAAGGCGCGGACCCTCGCGCCCTTGTTCGGCACGGTCTCGATGAGGCGCAGCGTCTCCAACTCGCGCAGCGCCTCACGGACCGGGGCCTGGCTGACCTTGAGTTCCGTGGCCACGCGGCGCTCGACGATGCGTTCCCCCGGTTTCCACCGGCCGGACAGCAGTCCCTCGACCAGGACCTGCCGGATCTGCTCCCGCAACGGCTCCCGGGCCAGTTTCGAGGGGTCGTCCGGCAACTGTGGGAGGTCGACCATCCAGGGCCCTTCTGTCGCGCGGCCCGCCCGCGGTCCACGCGGGGGCCGTTTGGGTGAGTGTCGTACAAGCTCTCTGAAGAGTGCCACACGGTCGCGTGTCGAGGGGACGTCCGGGGGCGGAAGGCTCACGAAAGAGTTACGGAACGGTATCGTGATCGTCAATGTGGCGCCGTGGTGCGGCGTTTCCCGGACCGTCGGCAGGGGGCGGCGGGTGATGCGTGACGCACGACGCCCTTGCAGAACGAGGCGCCCGGGTAGTGTCGGCTGTCGGCAATATCCACACAAAGCCGTGCGGAATATGACCTAAACAACGGCTGCGCAACAGGCGAGAACGCGCTGAACTGTGCAGATGGCACGACGAGTGTGCCGGATGCGCACGCATGCGCGGCTCGGCACCGGAGAAGATCCTCGCAGGGTCGGAGGCGAAGCGGCCGGGCGTCGGGACCGGCGTGAACCGGCTGCCGGGTTCGGCCGTCGAAGGGGAGGGAACGGGGATTCGGCCCGGTCCCTGCGCAGTCGGCCCCGAGGGCGTCAGACCAGACCGTAAGCCGCGGCCGGCCCGTCCCCCACACGCTTGCGCCACAGGCCAGCCCACGACGTGTGAGACAGCACCGAGTACATGACGAACTCTTCGCGGACCCGACATACGCGGTCCCCACAACCCACCGGACGACACGACAAGGCGAGACGCCGTCCCGCCCCGGGCCCCTACAGCGGTCCCATCCCGGTCGTGCGGACCACCGAGTTCGCCCCCGGGCCCCCGATCGTGCGCACGGTCAAGTGGCCCAGTGTCAGCGAGATCGCCTGGAGCATGGCTTCGGACCGCATCGCGATCATCCTGGCCGTGGGGCTCATCGTCATGACGATGCTGGCCGCGGGCCCGCTGCACCCGGTGGACCACTTCCTCAACGACTTCCGGCGCCCCGCCTACGACCTCTTGCGCGAACCGCTCATCTACTCCTTGGACAATCTGGCCTCCCGTTACGTGGCCCTACCGGTCCTCGGGGTGGTCTCGCTCCAGCTGGCCTACTGGCACCGCAGCTGGCGGCCGATCGTGCTCAGCGCGGTCGGTGTCGTGGGCATGATGTCGATGGTCTCGATGATGAAGCTGGCGATCAGCCGCGGGCACGCCAAGTCCTCCGAAGCGGAGTTCTTCTCGGGCGCGGGCAACGTCGCGTTCCCCTCCGGGCACGGCGCCAACGCCATCCTCATCTACGGCCTGGTCCTGTTCCTCATCATCCGGTTCGGGGCGGCGCGGCCGCACGTGATCCGGCGTCTGGCGTACACGATCGTGGTCATCGCCCTGATGCAGTCGACGGTCTCGATCTACCTGCACTTCCACTGGTTCTCCGATCTGGTCACCGGCATGTTCGCCGGCGGACTGGCCCTGCGGTTGACCATCCGGCTGGACCGGATGATCCCGCACGGGCGAACGGTGGAATGGTGGCCCTGGTACGGGCGCCGGCCCGGGGCGGAGGAACAGGCCGCCTGAACTGCGGCGCTCCCCGAAAGGGCGCCCGCCGGAGTGTTCCGGCGGGCGCCCTTTCCGTGGGCCGGACCTGGTGTGAATATACCCCTACCGGGTATACCGGCCCACAGGAAGCGTCCACCGGAGAGGCCGGGGTCCGAGCGTCGGACACACCACGGGGGTGTTCTGGCGCGGGAGGGAGACACCCATGAGCGCAAGCGACCACGGGACACACACGTCCCACGACAGGACCGATCACGGCCACGGGGGCCACGACCACGGTGACCACGCGGCCGTGTTCCGTGTGCGGTTCTGGTGGAGCCTTGCGCTCGCCCTGCCCGTCGTCCTCACCAGCCACATGGTCGCAGGATGGTTCGGCTACGAGGTCCCCGGCGCACTGACCTGGGTGCCGCCGGTCCTGGGTACCGTCGTCTACCTCTACGGCGGCCGGCCCTTCCTCTCCGCGGTCCGCCCCGAGCTCCAGGACCGCAAGCCCGGGATGATGACCCTGGTCGCGATGGCCCTCACCGTCGCCTTCGTCTCCAGCCTGCTCGCGAGCCTCGGGGTCGTCGGCACACAGCTCGACTTCTGGTGGGAGCTGGTCCTGCTCGTGGTCGTCATGCTGCTCGGCCACTGGGTCGAGATGCGGGCGCTCGGACAGGCCTCCGGGGCACTGGAGGCCCTCGCCGCGCTCCTGCCCGACCAGGCCGAACGCCTCGTCGACGGCGGTGAGGTGACCGAGGTGGCCGTCACCGACCTACGGGCGGGCGAGACCGTCCTGGTGCGCTCCGGCGGCCGCGTCCCCGCCGACGGCACCGTCGTCAGCGGGCGAGCCGCCTTCGACGAGTCCATGATCACCGGCGAGTCCACCACCGTGACCCGCAGCGACGGCGACCGGGTCGTGGCCGGCACCGTCGCCACCGACTCCTCCGTGCGTGTGCGCGTCGACGCCGTCGGAGAGGACACCACCCTCGCCGGTATCCAACGCTTGGTCAGTGAGGCCCAGGAGTCGCGTTCACGCTCCCAGGCCCTGGCCGACCGCGCCGCCGCGCTCCTGTTCTGGTTCGCACTGGGCGCAGCCGTCATCACCGCGATCGTGTGGACCGCTCTCGGGGACGCCGGCTCGGCGGTCGAACGCACCGTGACCGTGCTCGTCATCGCCTGCCCCCATGCCCTGGGGCTGGCGATCCCACTGGTCATCGCCATCTCCACGACCATGTCCGCGCGCAACGGGATCCTGGTCAAGGACCGTCTGACGCTCGAACGCACCCGCCTGGCCGACACCGTGCTCTTCGACAAGACGGGGACCCTCACCAAGGGCACCCCCGCCGTCGACGGCACCGCCGCCGTGGCCGGGTACTCCGACGACACCGTCCTTGCCCTGGCCGGGGCGGTCGAGTCCGATTCCGAACATCCGTTGGCCCGGGCCGTGGTCCGTGCCGCCGGCGAGGTGGGCGACGTTCTGCGCGCCGACGGGTTCGAGTCCCTGACCGGGCGCGGGGTCCGTGCCACCGTCGACGGGCGCACCGTGCACGTGGGCGGCCCGTCACTGCTGGACTCTCTCGGCCTCTTCGAGCCCTCCGACCTGGTCGAACGCACCGATGCCTGGCGCTCGCAGGGTTCCACGGTGCTGCACGTGGTCGACGACGGCGCCGTCGTGGGTGCCCTGTCGCTGGCCGACGAGGTGCGGCCGGAGTCGGCCGCCGCGGTCCGGCAGCTCCAGGGCCGAGGGGTGCGGGTCGCCATGGTCACCGGCGACGCCCGCAACGTCGCCGACGCGGTCGCCGCCCGCCTGGGTCTGGACGAGGTCTTCGCCCAGGTCCTGCCCGACCAGAAGGACGCCGCCGTCCGCGACCTGCAGGAACGCGGAAACCGGGTCGCCATGGTCGGCGACGGGGTCAACGACGCCCCCGCGCTGGCCCGTGCCGACGTCGGTATCGCGATCGGCGCCGGCACCGACGTGGCCATCGAGTCCGCGGGGATCGTCCTGGCCTCCGACGACCCGCGCGGGGTCCTCTCGGTCCGCGCCCTCTCGCGGGCCGGTTACCGGAAGATGGTGCAGAACCTGGTGTGGGCGGCCGGGTACAACGTCGTCGCCGTGCCGTTGGCCGCCGGTGCGCTCGCCCCGATCGGTTTTGTGCTCGCTCCCGCCGTCGGCGCGGTGCTCATGAGCCTGTCCACGATCATCGTGGCGCTCAACGCACAACTCCTGCGCCGGGTGGACCTGCGCCCGACCGAGTGACCGGTGCTGCCCGGCGCGAGCCGATGCTCAGCGGGAAGACCATTGCCGCTGCGGGGCGGCCTTTCGCGGCGGGAGGCGCCCCGGCGGCCGGGTCACCGCCCCGCTCGCGTGCGGGACGGTGACCCTCCTGTGTGCGCGGGTGAACGGTGTTTCACGTGAAACACGACCGGGCGCGGGGACCGCTCCGTTCCAAGCAGGCGGTCGAGGCCCGGATCCACCGGTTGCCGCGCAGCTGCGGCTCCAACGAGGCGAGGGTCGCCGCGTACTTGCTGAAGGTGACCTCCCGGAAGCCGTGAGCGTGCAGGCGCCGCTCGGTCGGGGTGAACCCGCCGCGCGTCTTGACCTCCAGCAGCACCACACCGGGGCGCATACGTACCTCGCGCCCGTCGCGGCGTCCCACCAGTTCGGTGTCCAGGGTCAGGCGTTCGGTGCCCGAGAGCGTGACCAGGGTGGTGCGCCGGTAGTCGGTCACGGCACTGGGAGCCAGCATCGGAGGTGTCCCCAGCCCGTACCCGTCCAGGGTCGAGTCCAGGAAGGCACGGGAGGTGCGGGGCAGGACGTGGGCCGGTCCCTCATGAGTGATCCGCGCCTTGTCGGTGATGCCCCGCGCCCCCTTGAGCTTGACCTCGAACAGCCGGGTGCCGGTGTCGACGTAGGTGCGTACGCGGGCCTTGTACCGGCGCCGCCGCCCCTGACGGTGGTCGCGGAAGCTGCCCAGTTCGGGGGTGTCGAAATAGGTGGAGGAGTACCGGAAGGAGTCCCGCCCGCCGATGGCCAGTATCCCCAGGCCCTCACCGGACCCGGCCAGGATTCCGGGCAGGGCCTTTGCCGGTACCAGGTACTTGCGGCAGACCCGGGTGGCCAGGCAAGCGCGGGTGTTGATCTCGTCGAGGGACACCGGGAGGGGGGAGAGGTTCCCGAGAAGGCCGGTACTCATCGGCTGCCCATCCACGCCGGGAGCGAGAAGACCGGGCCCTGGCCGCCCGACGCGGACGCCGGCGCCGGCCGGGGCTCGTGGTGGCGCACGTCCAGGACCATCAGGTCGCGCACGTAGTCGACCTCCTGGACGAGTACGTGCTGGACCCGACCGCGCAGCCGCCGCTCCAGTTCCCGGCGCAGGTCCTCCTCGTCCTCGTGCACCACGTCGAGGGTGAGGACCGTGCGCCGCGAGCGCGACAGCAGGCCCGGATGGTCGGCCACGTACATCACGCCGAGCAGGAGCGCGTCGAACCCGAGCATCGTCCAGGGCGCGGGAGCCGCCACCGCGTTGATCAGGCCGAGGGCGATCGCGGTGAAGTAGTAACCGATCTCGCCCTGGCTGATCGTGTCCGAGCGCAGCCGCAGGATCGAGAGCACGCCGAACAGGCCGAAGCCGACAGCGAGACCGACCTCCTTCGTGGTCAGCATCGCAACGACCGAGAAGATGCCCACGTTCAGAGCCACGTAGGCGAGCACGAGGTCCCGGCGGCCGTGGCGGCGGAAGTAGAGGACGTAGGAGAGGAAGAAGATCGCGGTCAGGTCGACCGCCAAGGCGAACCACATCATGCCGACCATCCTGTGGACCCCGGGTGAGCCGCCCATGAGGTCCACATGAAGGGTCGTTCATCTTCCCCGGGCCGGAGCGCTCACCCGGTCAGGCGGTACCCCATGCCGCGCACGGTGCCGATGCGTTCGGCGCCGACCTTGCGCCGCAGCGCCCGCACGAACACGTCCACCACGTTCGAGCCCGGATCGTGGTCGTAGCCCCACACGTGCGAGAGCATCTGTTGGCGCGAGAGCACCTGCCCCTCGTGCCGCATGAGCAACTCCAGCAACGCGAACTCACGCGCCGTCAGCTCCACGGTCGAACCTTCCACGCAGACGCGGCGTGTGCGCAGGTCCAGGGACAGCCCGCCCGCGTCGAGCACGGTGAGGTCGGCGGTGCGTTCGGTGCGCATACGCAGGCGCACGCGGGCGAGCAGCTCCTCGAACCGGAAGGGTTTGGTGACGTAGTCGTCGGCACCGATCTCCAGGCCCGTCACGGTGTCGTGGACCCCGTCGCGGGCGGTCAGGATCACCACCGGCACGTCCGCCCCCAGCTTCCGGATGCGCCGGAGAACGTCGAAGCCGTCGGTGTCGGGCAGCCCGAGATCGAGCAGTACCAGGTCGAAACCTCCGGTGACGGTGTAATCGACGGCCTCCGCCCCGGTGCCCACCACCGTCGTGGTGAACCCGCTGGCGGTCAGGCCCTTGCGGACGAACGAGGCGATACGTTCCTCGTCCTCCACGATGAGGATCCGGCTCACACGTCCTCCTTCCCGGACGGGGCGTCGGGCACGACCAGGGTGAACGTCGAACCGGCCCCGGGAGCCGACCGCAGGTCCACGCGTCCGTGGTGGGCCTCGGCGATGGCACGCACGATGGCCAGACCGAGGCCCGCGCCGCGTTCGGCCCGCGTGGTGCCGTTCCCGCGTGAGAACCGTTGGAAGACACGGCCGTGCTCGGTGTGTGGGATGCCGGGCCCGTCGTCGGTGACCCAGAACAGCGCGGTGCCCTGGCGGACGGCCGATCCGAGGTGGATCGTGCTCCCGGACCGGGTGTGGTGCACGGCGTTGGCGGCCAGCTGCACCATCGCCTGCGTGATGCGTTGGGGATCCAGGCGCCAGGAGGTGTCGCCGATCGCCTCCAGGTGCCACTCGCGATCGCCCAACCCGCGCACCTTCGCGTCGATGTCGCTGGTCAGTTCCGCCAGCGACACCGTGGACGGGCGGACGAAGTGGGGCTGTTGCGCCTTGGCGAGCAACAGCAGGTCCTCGACGATGCGGCCCATGCGGTCGAGCTCGTCGGTGACCAGCCGCACCACCTCGCGGCGTTCCTCCGGATCGTCGCCCATCAGCTCCAAGTGGCCGCGCACGATCGTGATGGGTGTGCGCAGTTCGTGCCCGGCGTCGTCGACGAACCGTCGCTGCTCGGTGAAGGCGCCCTCCAAGCGGTCCAACATGCTGTTGAACTGCTCGGCGAGCGCGGCGATGTCGTCGCGGCCCCCGGAGACGTCGATACGCCGGGTCAGGTCCTCCTCGGTGATCTGTGCGGCTGCCCGCCGCACCTGCAGCGCCGGAAGGAGGATGCGGCCGGCCACCCACCACGCGGCGGTGGCGGCGCAGGCCAGGCCCAGCAGGCTCACCAGCATGACGGTGAACATGGTGGAGGCGACGGCCTCGCGGTCCTCGGCGGTGAAGTAGCCGATGACGAACCAGCCCGCGGAGCCGTCCCGGCCGTCGGGGAGCCGCACTCGGATCTTCTCCCACTGGACCGGGCCCTCCTCGGTCTCGAGGGTGCCGCGGGCGTCGGGGGAATCCAGGATCTGCCCGGCCGCCTCCGGGTCGGCCGACAGGTCCAGCCGGGGTTCGGCGCCCTGCCGGAGCCGCCCGGAGTCGGTCCCGGACCCCGGGGCGCTGCCGCCGCCCGGGACCGCGGAGGCCTCGTCCACCCAGCCGAAGAGGATCTCGTGGTCGGCGGGGTACTGGTGTGCCAGGTGCACCCGGATGAGTTCGCCGACGTCGGTGAAGGGCTCACCGGTACCCGGGTCCACACCGACCGCCGCGAACTCCTGGAACTCGCCGATCTCCTGGGACAGCGACTGGTCGACCTGTTCATCGTCACGGGCCGTCAGAGCGCTCCAGGTGATGAGGTTGACCAATACCAGGACGAACCCCATGAGGGAGGCCACCCACACGGTGATGACGAGCCTGGCCGGGACCCGCCGGTGTCGGGGAGGCTCGGGCATCGGCTCGCGCATGAGGACCGTCGGGTACAGCAGAGTGTGTCCTGAAGCCCGGTCGGGCGTGGCAGCGGGGTGTGCGCCGAGGTCCTGGGTGGTGTCATCGGGCCCGCGGGGTCCCTCAGTCGTCATCGTCGTCCCCGTCGCAGTCGTCGTCCCCGTCCCCATCGTCGTCCTCGTCCCCGTCGTGGTCCTCGTCGTCCTCGTCGCAGGCGACCTCGCCGGGGGTGTTCGGGGCCGGCGTGGGACCCGGCCCGGCCTCGGGCGCCTCAGCCTCCTCCTCGTCGTGCACCCCGTCGCCGTCGCGGTCCACGACCGGGGGCGGGGGCGTCACGGTGTCCTCTCCCGAGGGCGGGGCCGGTGCGGTGTCCGGGGACTCGCCGACCACGACCTCAGCCGGCGGGGGGACCCGGGCCTCCCCGCTCCACAGGACCCACACCAGGGCCCCGGCGGCCAGCGCGGCCAGGGCACCGGCGACGGCGAGGACGAACGGAGATCTCATGGCCTGAATTCTCCCGGACGAAGACACGCACAGGATGAAACGCACATGAAGAACGCTTCATCTTCGCCGGGGGTCACCGGGACAGGACGGCCTCCGGTTCGGCCGGCCGCGGTTCGGGAGCGTCGCCCACCGTGAGCAGGCGGATCCCGAAGGCGGCACCGAGCCCGCACACCACGGCGACGGCGATGCCGAACCACCCGCCCGCGTAGGTCTCACCCATGAACACGACCCCGACCACGGACGCTGCGACCGGGTTGACCAGGGTCGTGATGCCGAGCGGAGCACCCAGGTCCATCCCCTGGTAGGCGCCCTGGGCCAGGAACAGGCCGGAGACCGCGATGACCGCGGTGGCCGGGAGTGACGGGTCGATGAGCCCGGCAGTGCCCTCCTGCGTGAGCACCAGGACCGCAGTCTTGGCGGTGGCGGCGGAGACCCCGAAGGCCACCCCCGCCGCGGCCGAGAGCAGGTAACAGCGCCAGGCCGCGGACACGAACCGGTGCGCCACCCACGCACCGACCAGCAGGAAAGCCACGGCGCCCGCCGACAGAGCCACCGTGTCGGCCGGTTCGAGGAGGCCGCCTCCCCCGGAGGTGACCGTCACCGCGAGCAGTGCCCCCAGGGCCAGCACCGTGAGTCCCGCCCCGCGCCACTCGCGGCGGGTGACCCGGCGTCCGCCCAGCCTCGCCGACCACGGGATGCCGATGACCAGGGTCAGTACACCCAGTGGTTGCACCACGGTCAGCGGCGCGAAGGCCACCGACGCGACCTGGAAGACCGCGCGTCCCGCGTTGAAGACGACGGAGATCCACCACAGCGGATGCCGCAGCAACGCCGCCATCCGACCCTCACCCAGACCGGTGAGGCGGACGGCGAGCCTGCGCTGCGCCACGGCCGCCGCCGCGTAGGACACACAGGACAGAACACCGAGAAAGACACCGATCCACATCGCCCAAGCCATATCCGGTGGGAGGCACCGCCAGGACCGCCGGGTTCGCTCCGAGGGCCACTCGTCACCGGATCGGTACACGCCTCACCCGGGCCCAGGAGACGGGGCCGCTCGACTGTGTGGGGGGTCGGGGCTCGGCCCCTCGTGTGGCTGAGCATCCGGGTTTCTTGTGGCCGGGAAGACCTGGCACCGTGCACCTGCGCTGGGGTTCGGCTCTTCGCGGGGTTGGGCGGGTGCGTTCCCACTGTGGATGGTCGGGTATCCAGTGGGTGCCCGGGCCACCGTGGCCACGACCCAGGAGGGAGGCGCGGAATGGGCGGATTCGTCATGAACGCGCGTGAGAACTTGGTGCAGCAGGCGTTGGAGGGACTGGAGGTGTCCGACGGCGATCTGGTCCGCCTCAACCGCGACCCGGCCTTCGTCACCCGGGCCGGTCCCGCGCGGGACAAGGTCGCGGTGGTCTCCGGCGGCGGTTCGGGACACGAACCACTGCACACCGGGTTCGTGGGCCGGGGCATGCTCGACGCGGCCGTGCCCGGGGACGTCTTCGCCAGCCCCACGGCGCTCCAGGTGCGGGGCGCCATCGAGGCCGCCGACACCGGGCGGGGCACCGTCCTGGTCGTGAAGAACTACACCGGCGACGTGCTCAACTTCTCCATCGCCGCCGACCTGCTCTCGAAGACACACACCGTGGAGACCGTGCTGGTCGACGACGACCTCGCCACCAGCAGCGAGGACGAGGGCGGGCCGGGACGGCGCGGTACCGCAGCGGTCGTCGTCACGGAGAAGATCTGCGGCGCCGCCGCCGAGGCGGGCGCGCCCGTCGACCGGGTCCGTGACCTGGGCCGGAAGGTCGTCTCGCGCTCGGCGACCCTCGGAATGTCGTTCCGGGCTCCCACCAACCCGCTCACCGGGCTGCGTTCCTTCGAACTGGAGGAGGGCGAGATCGAGTTCGGTGTCGGTATCCACGGCGAACGCGGCATCGAGACCCGCCGTCCCTCCGGTGAGGCCGCCGACCTCGTGGAGAGCCTGGCATCGCCGCTGGTGGAGGCCCTCGGGCCCGACCGCGGGGCCCCGGTCCTGGCGGTCGTCAACGGGCTCGGCGCCACTCACGGCCTCGAACTGTCGGTGGCCGCGCTCGAGCTCCGCCGCTTCCTGGAGGGCAAGGGCCTGCGGTTGGAGCGCACCCTGGTCGGCCCCTACGTGACCTCGCTCGACATGAAGGGTTTCTCCATCACACTCACCGCCCTCGACGACGAGCTGGCCGAACTCTGGGACGCGCCGGTGCACACACCGGCCCTGCGCTGACTCCACGGACGGAAAGAGGCAACCCCATGAACGACACAGGTGACACGGCCCGGCTGAGCGGACCCGACACGAGAGCGTGGCTCCTCGCCTTCGCCGACCGGATCTCCCGGGGCGCCGACGACCTCACCGACCTCGACCGCAGGGCCGGCGACGGCGACTTCGGCTGGAACATCGACACGTCCCTCGGCCGGGCGCGCTCGGCCCTGCAGGACATCGATGCCGGCCATCCGGCCGAGGTCTTCCGGACGGTCTCCGACGCCTTCCTCGCCTCCGGCGGTACCAGCGGCCCCCTGTTCGGGCTCTGGTTCGGCCGGGTGGCACACGGGCCCGAGGAACCCTGGACCGTCGCCGACCTGGCGACGGCGTTCGACACCGCCACGGCCGCGGTCCAACGGCTCGGTGGCGCGCAGGTCGGCCAGAAGACCATGGTCGATGCGATGGCCCCGGCTGTGCAGGCCCTCGCCGGGACCGCGCAGCCGGGGTGGCGCGAGGCACTCGGGGAGGCGGCCGGGGCCGCATCCGCGGGGGCCGACTCCACCGGCGGGATGGTCGCCCGCAAGGGCCGTGCCAGCTACCTTGGCGAACGTGCCGCCGACGTGGTCGACCCCGGGGCCCTGTCCATCGCCTGGTTCTTCGCGAGCGCCGCCGACGTGTGACCCGGGCGCGCCGAACTCGGCTGGACGGATGGCCGACCGGCCGATCCGTGTCCGGGGCCGTCCGCGGGATCCTGGCCTCCGGCCCCGAAACACCGGAGGAGACCCAGATGTCGGTACCGGACGCCCGGACACGGAGAGGACGTGTGCTCGCGCCCGACCTCGCGCGCGGGTTCATGCTGTTGCTCATCGCCATGGCCTACGCCGGGGTGTACGTCGGTGCCGGGTTCGGCACCGACGTCTCGGGGGAGGGCTTCCTCGACCGGTCCGCCTCCGTGGTGACCCATCTGCTGCTCGACAACCGCGCCTTCCCGATGTTCGCGATCCTTTTCGGGTACGGGATGGCGTGGATGGTGATCCGCCGGACCGAACGCGGTACCGACGACCGTGAGATCCGCCGCTTGCTGCGCCGCCGCGGATGGTTCCTGCTGCTCTTCGGCTTCGTGCACGCCCTGTTCGTCTTCCCCGGGGAGATCCTCACCTCCTACGGTCTGGCCGCTCTGGTCATCGGGTGGCTGCTGTTGCGCTCGAACCGGGCGATCGTGCGCGCCGCCGTGGTCTTCACGGTCTTCTACGCGGTCACCGTGCCCCTCGGCATGATCGGGACGCAGGCCGCGATGCAGGTGGAGAGCGCTGAGGCCTCTTTCGCCGTCCCCGGTTACCTCACCGCGCAGGACTGGGTGGAGCGGCTCTTCGGCCTGCCCATCGGTCCGGTGTTCCTGGCCGTGACCTACCCGCTGTTCCTCCTGGTCGTGATCGGGTTCCGGGCCGGTCGTGCCCGCATCCTCGACGATCCGCGGGCGCACCGCCCGCTGTTGGTCCGTGTCGCCGTCGCGGGCACCGCGGTGTCGGTGGCGGGGGCGCTGCCCTCCGCCCTCATGGCGCTCGGCGTCCTGGAACCCGGCGTGGTCGAGGGCGGCCTGCTGCTCGGCCTGCAAGTGCTGACCGGGGTGTTCGGCGGTGCCGGGTACGCGGCCGCGTTCACCCTGCTCGCGATCTTCCTGGAGAGCCGTAAGGGTCCTCTCACCCGGGCGATCGCCGCGATGGGGCAGCGTTCGTTGACGTTCTACATCCTGAATTCGGTGTTGGTCGCTGTGGTCCTGCAGCCCGACCTCGTGGGGCTCGGGGCCACTCTGGGCGGGTTCGGGGCCCTGGTGACGGCGGTTCTGGTCTGGGGCGTGTCCCTGGCTCTGGCCACCTGGCTGGACCGGTCCGGGCGTCCCGGGCCGTTGGATGCCCTCATGCGCAGGTGTGTGTACGCGGGCCGCACGCGCGCGGGCGGGTGAGGCCGGTGCGAACCGGTCGGGTGCCGTGCCCGCGGGCGGCACGGCACCCGGTTCCGGCGAGGGGACGTTCGTCCCCGGTTCCCGGACCCGGGGCGCGCGGAAGCCGTCTCCGGGGCACAATGGAGCATATGGCTACCCCCATGTCGTCCCCTGCAAGGACCTCCGCCAGATTCTCCCCCCGATCCGCCCTGATCGCCGTGGCCACCGCTGGTGTCCTCGCGGTCGGTACGGCCCTGGTGCCCGCACCCGCCACCGCCGCACCGCCGGCCCCGGCCGAGACCGTCATCACCGAGGACCTGCGTTCCGGTGACAGCGGTGCCCAGGTCACCGCGCTCCAGGAGCGCCTGTTCGAACTGGGTTACTGGGTCGGCGGTGTCGACGGTGAATTCGGTCTGCACACCGAGCACGCCGTGACCGCTCTCCAGAAGGCCGCCGGTATCGCCCGCGACGGCATCGTCGGCCCCGACACCCGCGAGGCGCTCGACGACGGAGCGGTGCCCTCGGCGACCACGTCCGAGGGCTCGGTCGTGGAGATCGACCTCGACAACCAGCTGCTCCTGGTCGTCTCCGACGGCGAGGTGCAGTCGACCATCCACACCTCCACCGGTTCCGGTGAGCCCTACGAGGGCGATGACGGCAGCGAGCGCATCGCCACCACGCCCACCGGCACCTACCAGGTCTTCCGTGAGGTCGACTCCTGGGACCCGGGCCCCTACGGCGCGCTGTACAAGCCCAAGTACTTCAACGGCGGCATCGCGGTGCACGGTTACCCGAGCGTGCCCGCCCAACCCGCCTCCAAGGGCTGTGCCCGGGTGAGTCTGGGCGCGATGGACTGGCTCTGGGACAGCGGACACCTGGACGTCCACACCACCGTCGTCGTGCACTGACCCGCACCGACACACAGACGCAGGACCGGCCGGGGCCGGGGGTGAGTACGCCCCCGGCCCCGGCCGTGTACGGGGGTCGGGCAGGATGGGCCCGTCGGGCGGAGCGGCCGCCCGGGGAAGAGGAGTGCCGTTGCCGTTCCGTATCGCGACCCGGCCCGGGCGGGCCGACCGGGACAACGAGGACTTCGCGGCCGCCACCGACCGCACCGCCGTCGTGCTCGACGGCGTGAGCGCGCAGCCCGGAAACGGGTGTGTGCACGGTGTGGCCTGGTACACCCGCCGGCTCGGAGGGTTGCTGCTGGCCGGGGCCGACTCCGGCGCCCCGCTGCGCACCGCCCTGGCCGAGGCGATCGGTGCGGCCTCCTCCCTGCACGCCGCCACCTGCGACCTCGCTCTGCAGGAGACCCCTTCGGCCACCGTGGTCGTGGCCCGGGTATCGGGCGCGCACCTGGAGTACTTGGTGCTCTCGGACTCGGTGCTGGTCGTGCCCGGTCGGGCGGGTGCCCGCTTGTTCGCCGAGACCCGCCTGGAGGAACTGCGCGCCGAACTGGCCCGGGTCCCTCACGAGAGCGTTCCGGACACCCCGGAACGTGATGAGGAGGAGCGCCGTCGCCGTGATGCCCTGCGCGCCCGACGCAACGTCGACGGCGGGTTCTGGACGGCCGGTGCCGACCCCCGCGCGGCAGATGCAGCCCTGGTCGGGGCGATACCGCTGGAGGGGGTGCGCGGGTGGGTGGCGATGACCGACGGGGCCTCACGCGCTGTCGACGTGTTCGGCGTCCACGACTGGTCGTCCGCGGCGGAACTGGTGCTGGATCGCGGACCGCTCGCCCTGATCGAGCAGGTCAGGGGGTCGGAGGAGGCCGATGCGGACGGGCATGTTTTCCCGCGGGGCAAGAGCAGCGACGACGCGACCGTTCTGACCTGGACCCCGGATTTTGGTCAAGACTGAAACTCGTGTTCCGGTCGGGCATTTATCGCTCTCTGACAACCTGATCCACAGGAGGCCCGTCCTAGGCAGACAGCAGGGAGGGATCACAGTCCCTCGGGCGTTTCTCCCGGTGACCGCGTCCTCGCAACGAGGTCGGGGCCGACATCGAACGTGAATTCCTCACGTTCTCCTTCCCCTTACGGGGCCGGGTTCCCGCACACCGAGGATCGTAAGCTTTCGCGGGTCGGTATCGTCCGGTAGATTTCCCACAAGGCGAACAGTCGGGGATCTTCTTCACCCCGCTCGGTCCACCCCGCTCCAGGCGATCCTCTCGCCCCAGCGCCCCCGCCCGAACACGGTCGGAGGTGCCACCGAAACCCGAAGTAGTTTCGTGAAGGGAGCTTTTCCTTTGTCCGTCACGGGCGTCCTCGAACCGACAGGACCGAACCGTTCCCTGGCCGGCGGGGCCCGCGCCGATCCCCTGCACGCACGCACCCCCGCCGAGTTCACGCGGAGCATGCGGCGCTGCCTCATCCGGATCGGCGGCCTCTCCTACCAGGAACTCGAGTACCGCAGCGGGGGCACGGTGAACGCCCGCGCCTTCCGTGAGGCGCTCGAGAGCGACCACCTGCCCCGCTACGTCATGCTGCTCGCCTTCGTCACCGCCTGTGTCGGCGAGAACGAGACCGAGTGCCAGCGCTGGATCGCCGCCTGGCGCGCCCTGCGCCACGAGACCGACGACCAGTTCTTCGCGGGCTGACCGACCGAAGGCACGAGCGGACTCAGCCCGATACGGCACGGCCCGCGTAGTCGGGGACCTCTTCCACCTCGGCGGCGAGCGAGGCGGCCACGTCCTCGGGGAACACGACCGCGCGCCCCTGCTGCCGGTCCACGTGGAGCGCCATGATCTCCTCGGTGGCCACCAGCGCACCGCCCACCCGCATCTCGTGGCACAGCCGCAGTTTCTTGCTCCCCGCTCCCACGACCCGGGTCAGGACCCGCAGATCGGCGTCCTCACGCACCTCGTCGAGGTAGCGCACGTGAGCCTCCACCGTGTACAGCGAGCGCCCGGAGGTCCTGCGGTACTCGGCGCCCATCCCCACGTGGTCCATGAGTGCGTCCGTGGCGTAACCGAAAACGAACACGTAGCCGCCCTCGGTGAGGTGGCCGTTGTAGTCGATCCACTCCGGGCGCACCCGTTCGGTCAGTGACGTACCCATACCGGCTTCTCCTCGTGCTCGGCGGCTTCTTCACGCTCGACCTCCTCCAGCGCCCGCATGATCGCGATCATGCGACGGTCGCGCTGGGCGATGAGCTCTGCTGTGGATCGGCCGTCCACGACCTCGTCGGTGCCCGCGACCATCCGGTCCCGCAGTTCCGCGGTGAGCTCGGGCGCCTCCAGACGGGTCCACGGTGCCTTGAGGGAGGGGCCGAAATGGTCGAGCATGTGCGCCATGCCTCCCTCGCCGCCGGCCAGGTGGAAGGTGGTGCACGGACCGTGGAAGGCCCAGCGCAACCCCGGACCGTCGGTCATGGCCTGGTCGATCTGGGCCACGGTCGCCTCGCCCTCGGCGACCATGTGCAGGGCCTCGCGCCAGGCGGCCTCCTGGATCCGGTTGCCGATGAACCCGGGCAGTTCCCGGTCCATGGTGATCACGGACTTGCCGGCCAGGCGGTAGAACTCCGAGGCCCAGTCCACGGCCCACCGCCGGCTCTTCTCACCGCCCACGACCTCGACCAGTGGCACGAGGTAGGGCGGATTGAAGGGGTGCCCGACCACCAGACGGCCCGGGTCGGCCGCCTTGGCCTGCATTTCGGACATGCTGTACCCGGACGTGGAGGAGCCCACCACGACACCTTCGGGAAGGGCCGCGTCGATCTCCGCCAGCAGGTCGGACTTGAGGTCCAGGCGCTCGGGCGCGCTCTCCTGGACGAAGTCGGCGTCGGCGACCGCCTCGGCCAACGTCGGGGCCACGCGCAGGTGGTCCATGGAGGCACCCTCGGCCAGGCCGAGCCTCTGCAACGCCGGCCAGGCGGAGGCCACCAGTGAGCGCAGTTTCTCCTCGGCGTCGGGGGCGGGATCCCAAGCCACCACCTGGTAACCGCGGCCCAGGAAGTGGGCGACCCAGCCCCCACCGATCACCCCGGCGCCGATACAGGCGACCGTGCGTACGGACTCGGGTGGGGTCTTGGCGTGTGTCATGTCGGGCCTCTCGTGTGCTTCGGTCGGCTCAGGCGTTCAGGCTGCGCAGGTTCAGCTGCTTGCGCGCCTCGTCCGGGGTGGCCACACGCGCGCCGAGCTGCTCGATGAGGTTCACGGCCTTCTCCGTGAGTTGGCCGTTCGTGGCCTTCACGCCCTTGCGCAGGTAGAGGTTGTCCTCCAGGCCCACACGGGCGTGGCCGCCCATGAGCACCGACTGCGCCACCCACGGCATCTGCTTGCGGCCGATGGAGAAGCTGGCCCACTGGGCGCCCTCCGGGAGCATGTTCACCATCGACTGCAGCACCGCCGGGTCGGACGGGGCGCCGTAGGGGATACCGGTGCACAGCTGGAACAGCGAGGGGTCGTCGATGAGGCCCTCGGCGTGCATCTGCTTGGCGAACCGGAGCTGGCCGGTGTCGAAGATCTCCAGCTCGGGGCGCACACCCAGCTCCTGGATCCGCTTCGCGCCGGCACGGAGCATGTCGGGGGTGGAGATGTAGACGCTGCTGCCGTCGCCGAAGTTGATGCTGCCGCAGTCGAGGGTGCAGATGTCGGGCAGGATCTGCTCGACGTGCGGGAGGCGGTCGAGCCCGTTGACCAGGTCGGTGCCCTCCTCGAACTTCAGCGGGTCCTCCTGGCCGATGACCAGGTCGCCGCCCATGCCCGCGGTCAGGTTGACGACCACGTCGACGCCGGTCTGGCGGATGCGGTCGACGACCTCGCAGTAGAGGGCGTTCTCGCGCGAGGGCGCGCCCGTCTCGGGGTCGCGCACGTGGATGTGCACCACGCTCGCCCCGGCCTCGGCCGCCTCGACCGCCGAAGCGGCGATCTGCGCGGGGGTCACCGGCACGTGTTCGCTGCGGCCCACGGTGTCACCGGCCCCGGTCAGGGCCGTGGTGAGGATGACGTTGTTGTTCATGGTGTCGCTCACGACGGGTCTCGCCTTTCTCTGCGGCGTTGGGGATCGCGCCCGGGCGGGGTCGCCGCCGGGGCTCGGTACTGAAGGGGTGCTACACGTGCTTCAGGACGTCGCGTTCGATGAGCTCGTGGAGGGTGCGTCGCATGTGGTCGACGGAACGGCCGGGCATACCGGTCATGACCTGGATGCCCATGCCGTCGATGAGCGCGGTCAGCCTCTTGGTCATCTCCTCGACGTCGAAGTCGGCGAAGACCCCGCTCCCGCGTCCCTCGGCGAGGGTGCGCGCGATGGTCTCGTGCCAACGCCGGTAGGAGTCCGCGTGGATCTCGCGCATGTTCGGATCGAGCGCCGCTGAGGTCCACACCTGCATCCAGATCGACCACTCCAGCCGCAGCCGCTCGGAGTCCGGGAGCTGGAGCTCGATCAGGTTGAGCAGGCGTTCGTGGATGTCCTCGATCTCGTGCAGCCCGGCGACCTGGCGGTCGAAGGCCTGCTTGACCGAGTAGCGCAACGCGTCCTCGAGCAGGTGGTTCAGGGTGGGGAAGTGGTAGTGGACGGCCGCGTTGGAGGTCCCGCACGCCCGCGCCACGTGGGCCACCCGTACCGAGTGGAACCCGTGCTCGGCGATGAGGGTCCACGCGGCGTCGATGATCTGCAGCCTTCGGTTGTGTTCCTTTGCTGCCAGCGGGCGGTCGGCCGGGATCGCCGGCGGGGGAGCCACCGCGGAGTCCCGTGGGGCCGCTGCCACCGTGACGGCGTCGTCGTCGCCGTTGAGAAGCCAGTTGACGGTCACACCGGCCTCGGTCGCAATGCCCGCCAGTTCCTCCGGGGCGAATCGCCGCCTGCCCGTCAGGGACTTGGACAGTTTGGTGGGGTCGATGCCGAGCCGGTCCGCGAACCCCCGTTGGGAGAACCCCGACCGGTGGATCGCCTCACGGGCCCTGTCGCGCACATCGTCGGTTGCTTCGCCGTTCACGGCAGAGAACGTAGCAGCACCGTAGCGATTATCGCAATGCGAAGATGTATGTCGCTTCGTTATCAAGCGGAGTGTTGCAGGGGGTTCTGCCGTGGCCCAACCCCTGTGGTTAGGGGGTTTCCTTCGCTCGCCGCGTCTTGTTCGATCGTTCATGATCGCAATGATGCGCTTTCTGACTGGTTGATTAGTCAGCCGCAAGCGAGTAGCACTGGTGAAGTTGTGACCCCGGCGTCGGAGGTGACGTGAATCATCCGTTGGAACATTGATCCCAAAGTCTTCTGGCCATCGCTGATCCTCGTGATCGGCTTCACCACACCGTTCGTGGTCGCCCCTGAAACGGGTGAACGTCTGCTCGGGAGCGTGCTGTCACGGCTCGAGTCGGACTTCGGTTGGGTCTACATCTGGTTCGTCCTGGGCCTGGCCGGCTTGCTGCTCTGGCTCGCCTTCAGCCGCTTCGGCAACATCAAGATGGGCAAGCCGGAGGACCGCCCCGAGTTCTCCACACCCACGTGGTTGGCCATGCTCTTCACCGCCGCCATCGGCGGTGGCCTCATGTACTGGGGCATCGTCGAATGGGCGCACTACTACACCGAGCCGCCCTACGGGATCGAGCCCCGCAGCACCGAGGCCGCGGAGTGGTCCTCGACCTACCCCCTCTTCCACTGGGGCCTGACCGCGTGGGCGGTCTTCTGCGTCCCCTCACTGGCGCTCGCCTACGCCTACCACGTGCGCAAGGTACGCCGGCTGCGGCTCAGCGAGGCCTGCCGCGGCGTGCTCGGCGACCGTGTCGACGGCTGGCTGGGCCGCCTCATCGACGTCCTCTTCGTCCTCGGCATGATCGGCGCCGCCGGTACCTCACTCGGACTGGCCGTGCCCGCCGTCTCCGAGGGCGCATCCCGCATACTCGGCATCGAGGCGAACATCGGCCTGAACACGGTGGTCATCGGACTGTGGACCGTGCTGTTCGGTGTCAGTGTCTTCTTCGGACTGCACCGCGGCCTCAAGCGGCTGGCCAACCTCAACCTGTACCTGGCCGCCACGCTGGGGCTGCTCATCCTGGTCCTGGGGCCCGCGGTGTTCATCCTGGACACCTTCACCAACAGTGTCGGCATGCTCGCGCAGAACATCGTGCGCATGAGCACCTACATGGATCCGGCCGGCGGTTCCGGCTTCGAGGAGGCCTGGACGGTCTTCTACTGGGGTTGGTGGATCTCCTACGGCCCGTTCGTCGGGATGTTCTGCGCGAAGATCTCCAGGGGACGCACCGTCCGCCAGATCATCATCGGCATGTGCGGGTTCGGCAGCCTCGGCTGCTGGCTGGCCTTCTCACTGCTCGGGAACTCCGGCATGGCCTTCGAGCTGCAGGGCAGCGCACCCATCGCCGACACCCTCGAGTCGGGGGGTGCCGTGCAGGCGATCTTCGCGACGCTCGAGGCGTTCCCGCTCAGCGGCATCATCACGGTGCTGTTCCTGGTGCTGCTGATGATCTTCCTGGCCACGACCCTGGACTCGGCGTCCTACATCATGGGTTCGGCCACGTCCAAGGACCTGCCCAACGACGTCGAGCCGTCCCGCGCCAACCGTGTGCTGTGGGCGCTGGTCCTGGCCACGGTGTCGGTGTCGGTGATGTCGGCCGGCGGCACGGACGCGTTGCAGACCCTGTCGGTCGTGACGGCGTTCCCGCTGATCGCCGTCCTGGCCGTGGTCGCGGTCTCCCTCGTGCGCTGGCTGCGCGACCACGAGCGCTACACCGCCGTGGTCGCCCCGGGTACCACGGAGGCGCGCGGCCCCACCGAGGCGGACGACCCCGGGGCCGAGAGCCCGGGGGCCACCGCCTCGGAGGACGGCGCCCCGGAGACCGTCGACCTCGAGGACGCCTCGGTACGGGACGACGACGGCCGAGGCCGGCCCCCGGCCGAACCGGTCACCTGACCCACCTCCCCCGCCGCCGGGCGGACCTCCGGAACCGGAGGGCGTCGGACGCGGTCCGGCGCCCTCCGTCGTATGTGGAAGAAGGACATCCCCACACCGCTATACATAGCAAGTATACGTCCTGTGTATAGTCAGGGCCATGTCTTCACTGGGACCCGCCTTCCTGGGGCTGCTCGAGAACCGCCCCCAGCACGGCTACGACCTCAAGCACGTCTACGACGAGCACTTCGCCACCCAACGCCCGCTCGCCTACGGGCAGGTGTACGCGACGCTGTCCCGGCTCCTCAAGAACGGCCTCGTCGAGGTCACCGCCACCGAAACCGGCGGCGGCCCCGAACGCAAGCGCTACGCCGTCACCGACGCCGGGGTCACCGACGTCGAACAGTGGCTGGGCCGCCCCGAGAGTCCCGCGCCCTATCTTCAGAGCGCCCTCTACACCAAGGTCGTGCTCGCCCTGCTCACCGGCCGTCCCGCCGAGGGGATCCTCGACGTGCAACGGGCCGAACACCTGCAGCAGATGCGCGAACTCACCCGCCGCAAGGCCGACGGCGACCTCGGCGACCAGCTGATCTGCGACCACGCGCTCTTCCACCTCGAGGCGGATCTGCGCTGGCTCGAACTGACCGCCGCACGCCTGGACGAGCTCTCCGGGGAGGTCCGCGGCCGATGACACGACCCACGCCACGTGACCGTCCCCGCCCGGAGGACACAGACGGCCCCCTGCTCACCGCCTACGGCCTCAACAAGGCCTTCGGCCTCACACAGGCCCTGAGTACGGCCTCCCTGAGCCTCGGCCGAGGGGAGATCGTCGCGCTCATGGGGCCCTCCGGTTCCGGGAAGTCGACCTTCCTGCACTGCCTCGCCGGTGTGGTCCGTCCCGATGCCGGCCGGATCGACTACGGCGGCGTCGACCTCACTCATGCGCCCGACCCCCGGCTCAGCGCCCTGCGCCGCACCGAGTTCGGGTTCCTCTTCCAGTTCGGACAGCTCGTGCCCGAACTCCCCTGCGTGGAGAACGTCGCGCTCCCGCTGCGGTTGAACGGACAGCGGAGGCGCCCAGCCGAACGCGAGGCCACACGCATGCTCGAACGGTTGGACGTGGGCGACGTGGCCCGCAAACGCCCCGGGGCATGCTCCGGGGGCCAGGGGCAGAGGGTCGCCGTCGCCAGGGCGCTGATCACCCGGCCCCGCGTGGTCTTCGCCGACGAACCCACCGGTGCCCTGGACTCGCTCAATGGTGAGAAGGTCCTGCGCCTGCTCACCGACACGGCGCGTGAGAGCGGCGCCTCCGTGGTGCTGGTGACGCACGAACCACGCGTGGCCGCCTACGCCGACCGCGAGGTCATCGTCCGTGACGGACGCACGCTCGATATCGGGGGTGGACGGTGAAGAGCTTCCGGGACACCCCGTCGCGGGAAGGGAATGCGCGCTCCCGGCCATCGTGGTGGAACGAGTTGATGATCGGGGTCCGCCTGTCCCTGACCGGGGGCAGGGAGAGCGCCGTACGTACCTGTTTGACCGCCGTCGGGGTGGGGGTGGCCACCGCGATGCTCCTTCTGGCCGCCTCGCTGCCGACGATCCTGGACGAGGTGGGGGAGCGTTCCAGCGGCCTCTCCTTCCGCCAAAGCGCGGAGTACCCACAACCTCCGCCCGCTGAGGACACCGTGCTGCTCGGCTCCGCTCTGGCCAACGCCGACCACCGGGGCACGCCCGTCACGGGGTGGGTGATCGAGCCCGAGGGGGACCAGGCACCCCTGCCTCCCGGGATCGCGGACTTCCCCGAACCCGGGGAGATGGTGGTCTCTCCGGCCCTGGCCGAACGCCTCGCCGACCCCGACAACGACCTCCTCCAACGCAGGCTCGACCATCCGGTGGTGGGCCAGATCGAGGAAGAAGGTTTGAGCGGGCCCCACGAGCTCGTCTATTACCTCGGTCAAGAGGGTATGGAGGCCGACGGCGCCGGCACCGTTCGGATGGATGCATTCGGGGGCGGCGAACCCTACCGCCCCGACACCCCCGTCATTCTGCTCCTGGGCCTGGTCGGCACCGTCGTGATGCTCATCCCCGTGGTGGTTTTCCTGAGCGCCGCCGTACGTTTCGGGGGACAGGCACGAGACCGGAGGCTGGCCGCCGTACGCCTCATGGGCGCCGACCGCGCAGCCACACGGAGGATCGCCGCCGGGGAGACCGTGGCCGGTGTTCTGCTCGGGATGCTGATCGGCGCGGGATTCTTCGTCGCGGGGCGCCCGATCGTCGAGACGCTGCCGATCGACGACGGCGTGTTCGCCTCCGACGTGGTGCCCTCACCCGTCCTGGCCGCCGGGGTGGCGGTGCTCGTCCCCCTGCTCGCCCTGTGGGTGGCCCTGCTCGCTGTGCGGGGTGTGGCCGTGGAACCGCTGGGTGTGGTGCGCCGTGCCGAGCGGCGCCGACCCCGCCTGTGGTGGCGGCTCCTCCTGCCGGTGTTCGGGGGCGCCCTGCTCTACGCGGGGCTCGGATCGTTCCTGACCGGCACCGTGGCGGTCAATTGGGCGGTCCTGGTCTCGGTCGGCCTCCTCGCCGTACTCCTCGGCACGACGGCCGTGCTCCCATGGCTGGTCGACCGGGCCGTGCGGACCCTGCCCTCGAGTCCTCTCTCCCTTCAGCTGGCGCGGAGGCGGTTGGCGTCCGGCGGCGATCGGGCCGTGAGCGGGATCGTCGTGACCGTCGCCGGGGCGATCGCGCTCCTGACCCTGTTGAACGGCGCCGAGTCCACCGACCGGGAAGGGGTGCCCGAGACCGGGGACCCGTCCGTCGGGGCGAGCGCGGGGGAGGGCCCCTATCAGCGGGTGGACCTGAGTAAGGAGCCCCGGGTGGAGGACCCCGTGGCCCTCTTCGAGGGCGAACCGGCGATCGAGGAGGCCGTCGCCGTCCGTCGCACGTACGCGATGGTCGGCGACAACGGCGGTGTGCTGGTGCGGGTCGCCGACTGCGCGTCGCTGCAGCAGCTCACGGACCTGCCCGACTGTGAACCCGGCGACGTGTTCGCCACCCCGGGGGCCGAGGTGGAACCGGGGGACGTGGCCGAGATGACGGGTACCGAACCGCCGATGCACTGGACAGTTCCCCAGTACACCGAACTGTCGTCCGGCGTGGCCGGGGCGCGCTACGGCGAGGAAACCCTCCTGGCCACACCCGAGGCCATGGCCTCAGCAGATCCGGAGGTGGTCGAAGAGATGACCGGGGCCGTCCTCCTCCGCGTGGACGAGAGTGCCCCCGAGGCCCGCGAGCAAATGCTGGCGGCCGCCGCCGAGGTGGACCCCACGGCCGGTATGGAACCCTTGGTCGCCCACGTCGGATCGCCTCTCGACACCATGAAACTCATGCTGCTCGCGGGCGCGATCGCCTGCCTGGTCATGGTCGTGGCGGGGGTGACGGTCGGGACGGTCGAACAGATCCAGGAACGCCGCAGGGTCCATGCCGTCCTCACGGCCTTCGGGGCACGGCGGAGAACCCTCGTCGGATCGGTGCTGTGGCAGACCGCGGTACCTGTCGCGCTCGGTGTCGCGACCGCGTGTGTGTTCGGTCTCGCGCTGGGCGCACTCCTGCTTGGTGCGACCGGGTTGCCGATGGCCTTCGATGTCGCCGAGATCGTGACCATCGCGGCTGCGGGCGCTGGGGCGATCGTCCTGGCGACCCTGCTCACGCTGCCCGCACTCCTGCGGACGATGCGGGCGGACGGTCTGCGCTCGGAGTGAAGCTCAGGTCTTGGGCTTCGTGAGCAGGCCGCCGCCCGGGTCGAAGGACAGGGCCGCGGTCAGGACGACCCGTGTGCCCTCGAGGGTGCAAACCTCCATGTCCACCGTGTTCCACGGGATCCGGCGCGGTCCCTTAGAGGTTGAGACGGCTGCCGAGGCCCAGGTCCTTCGCCCGGGCCAGAACCTGGTCGGCCACAGCTACGTCGAGGATCGACATGCCGAAAGGGTTGCTGACCACGACGTCGGTGTCGTTGCGCCGGCCGGGGTGGTGCCCGGTCACGATGTCGCCAAGCGAGGCGTCGACCTTCCGGGCGCGCGGCTGGGCGCTCACCCCGAGTCGCGGTTCGGCGTCCGGCCCGAGCAGGGTGCCCGCGCGGTGCATCCGGCCGAGCAGCCGACGAGGGTCGTCGCGCACCAGGTTCCAGTCGTCCACCACGACGAGGTCGGCCCCCAGCACGGCCTCCTCCGTGAGGTCGTCGAGGGAGACGTGGGCGACCAAGGCGCCGGGCGCGAGCCAGGCGGGCTCGATGTAGCCCTCGGTGACCGTGGTGACGGGGACGACGAGATCGGCCCCGGCCACGCACTCCCGGGGGCTGCCTGCGGCCTCGGTGGCGACCCGGTCGCCGCCGGGGAGCTCGGCCACGAACTCCAACATGTTCCGGGCCCGTTCCGGCACGAGGTCGTAGGCGACGACCCGGTCGAGAGTGGGCACGCTGTCGAGCAGCAGAGTCGCGTGAGCCTGCGCGAGGGTGCCGCAGCCGAGCAGAGCGAGGGTGCGCGGGGTTTCCACGGCCAGGTGCCGCGCCGCCAGCGCGGTGACCGCGGCGGTGCGCATCGCGCTGATGTAGGCGGCCTCCATGAGGGCGAGGGGGCGGGCCGTGACCGGGTCGAGGAGTAGCGTGAACCCCTGGGAACGGGGGATCCCGCGATCGGGATTGGCGAGACTCGCGTTGATCGTCTTGAGTCCGACCGTCGTCCTGCCGCTCCCGGTAAGTGCCCCCGGCATCGCCAGGCACCGGGCGTCCGCGCCCTCGGGCGTGGTCCAGCCGAGGTAGGCCTCCTCCGGCAGGATCGTCCCGCCCTCACCGTGCAGGAGCAAGGCCTCGGACACCGCACCGACGATGTCCACGCCGCNAGCGCTCGAAATCCATGGAACGGGAGTCCTCCTCGGGATTGACAGGGGAACGAGGGGTGAGAGGGAAGGACGGTCAGACCGTCACGTACCTGGCCACCTCCTGGATGCGTTCGATCAGTTCGGCCTGTCGCAGGGTGCCGTCGTTGTGAGGGGGAGCCAGATCCTCCTTGACAGTGGCCGTGACGAAGGAGTCCACTACGTTCGCGAACTGGCGGTCGGCGGCGAGGGTGATCTGCTCTCGGCGGTCCTGCCACTCCAAGCTCAGGGTCGGGCGGTGGGTGTCCGGCGGGGTGAAGACCCGATCCAGGCTCATCCTGCCCAGGCTGCCCGAGAGGCTGTAGGTGTTGCGGTAGGAGTGCTCCATGCCGAACGTGAGCTGGGCACCGACCCCCTGCGACGTGCTCAGCAGGATCTGGCCCGACGTCACGATGCCCAGGCCGACGCTGCGCCGGAACACCGCGCCCACGACGTCGAGGTCGTCCGACAGGAAGTGCAGGGCAGCCCGCACCGGGTACCCGCCGAAATCGAGGAAGGCTCCGCCGCCCACACCCTGCTGGTAGCGGATGTCGCCCTCGGGCTTGGGCGGGATCGTGAACACGCTGGAGAACCCGCGCAGCTCACCGATCGTCCCGTCGGTGAGGAGTTTGCGGACTTCACCGTGCTGGGAGTGATAGAGGAACATGTAGTTCTCCATCAGGATGAGACCGCGTTCCTTGGCCAGGTCGAGCAGGCGGGCGGTCTCGGAGAGGCTGTGCGTCATCGGCTTCTCGACCAGCACGTGCTTGCCGTTGTCCAAACACCGTTCGATCCACTCCGCGTGCAACTGCAGGGGGAGCGGGATGTAGACCGCGTCCACCTCATCGGAGTCGGTGAGGTGCTCGTAGCCCTCGACCGGACGGCCGCCGAACTTGTCGGTGAACTCTGTGGCGCGCTGCAGGTTGCGGCTGGCGATCATCGTGACGTCGATGGTCGAATGGGACGTCATTGCCGGAAGGGTACGGCGCCACGCGATGTCCGCGCACCCTACGACTCCCATGCGCAACCGCTTGGCCGTGCTGGTGGACAACATCTTCGGGACTCCGATCGGCGGAATGGAGGAGAACAACGGTTCTGGGGTGCGGGGCCTCGGCGTTCACGCAGCCCTGCTCGCGGACCTGAGTGCTGCGTAGTGTTCCAGGCACTCTTCGTAGGTTGGCAACATGCCTTTCTCTGCGGCTTCGGCCAGGGACGGCGCCGCCGCGTCCTTGTCGGACATGATCGGGGGGCCGGTCAGATGCCAGGGGATACCGATGCCGGGGTCCAGCGCGTTGATCTCGGTCATAGTCCCGGGGACGTAGGTCTCGGAGCAGAGATAGTTCATGCACGCGTCGTCGGTGAGGGCGAGGAACGCGTGCCCGAGGCCGTCGGCCAAGTACACGGCGATACCGGATTCCCCGCTCTGCCGGGTGGTATCGAACTGCCCGTAGGTGGGGGAGCCGATCCGCAGGTCGACGACGACGTCCAGGACCTCTCCCCGAACACAGGTGACCAGCTTGGCCTGGCCCGGGGGGATCATGGTGCTGTGGATGCCGCGCACAGTGTTCTTCTGGCTGACCGAGTAATTGGCCTGCCCGACGAGGAACTCGTAACCGATGACCTCGGAGAGGTCGCCGGATCGGAACGCCTCGTGGAAGGTACCTCTCCGATCGGGATATCGATCGGGGGTGATCCGGAAGGCGTTCGGAATCTCCATCGGGGTGATCTGCATATCGGTTCTCCTGGTGCGGGTTATTCAGTGAAGGCTGTGCAGGCAGGCGATCAAGCTGCGTGCCTCGATGTTGAGGTAGTGCCCGTGGCGCAGGAGATCGAAGAGCTGGCGCACCGTCATCCAGCAGTAGTTCGGCGGTACGTCGGTCGGAACGTCGTCGCCGACCTCCATGATCTGGTACCGGGTGAGTGCCTGATGGAAACGCCCACCCTCCTCGGACAGCACCTGGTCGTAGTGGACCGTGACCGAGTCCGAGGCCAGGGCGTCGCGGACGAACGGATCCAGGGTCACGGACTCGTCCGCCCCCGGGAGGAGGTGGACGGTGGGCGCCATTTCCACCTGGTCCAGTAGTCCCGGTTCCTCGTGGGCCTGTACGAGCAGGTGGAGGATGCCGTTGATCGGTCGAGCGAGGAAGAGGGCCCGTCCCTGGCCGTAGGGCTGCAGGAGCGGCTGGCTCCACTGCTGTACTTCGCGGGTAACCGACTCGACCTCGACTCCGATGATGCGGAAGTGCTGGTCGTCGGTGATCTCGTCCTGGGTGTGCCGCCACCCGGTGACGTTCTTGAGCGGTACGAGGCGGGCGCTCCAGTCACAACCGCTCTTGGCTTCGATGAACCAACTGAGGATGTCGCCGACGGTGTGCAGCGGCCGGCTCTCTGGGCCCTCTCCCCGGTAGTGATAGGAGCGGACGAGCGCTCGACGGAACGGGTCCGAGTCGACTGCCTCCGCCTCCTCCGGCAGCGCGAAGGGCATGCACGAGAGCACGGTCCGGGCGTCCATGTTGATCAAGTTGTCGGTTCGGGCCAGCGAACGGACCTGCTCCAGGCTCAGCCAGTGGTAGTCCTCGTGCAGCGGGACGTCCTCGGTGACGAGCACGACGATGTTCCTGTTGCGCTTGCACCAGAACCAAGCGCCCTGTTCCGACTGCAGGACGTCCACCAGTACCTGGCCGCGTTGTGGGCCGACGAAGTACTCCAGGTACCGGGTGCTGGTCCCGCGGTGGACTTTTGTGTAGTTGCTCCGCGTCGCCTGGACGGTGGGCGAGAGCTGGAGCATGTTCACGTTGCCCGGCTCCATCTTCGCCTGCATCAGGCAGTGCAGCACACCGTTGATCTCCTTGACCAGGATCCCCAGGACCCCGATCTCGGACTGGTTGATCACCGGCTGGGACCAGGGGGAGGCCCCGCCCCTGACCTGGAGGCCTTCGACGCTGAAGAACCGCCCGCTGGAGTGCTGGAGATTGCCTGTATCCGGGTCGAACCCCCAGGAATCCAGTTCCGAGAAGGGGACCTTCCGCACGGAGACGTGTGCATTCTCCAGACGCCGGTTCCACCATTCGTGAAAGGTGTCGATCGAGGTGTACGGGACGCTCTCTCCTGCTTCCCGTAGTAACTGCGCGATCTGTCCGTCACGCCTCATCCTGTCGCCTCCCTTCTCATGGGTCTCGGTTCCACATCAGACTCGGTCGAGCACGTCTTGGACGGCGTCGATGACGTGTTGCTGTTGGTCGTCTGTGAGTGAGGCATACATGGGCAGGGAGAAAATCTCGTTCGCCACCCGCTCGGTGACAGGGAGGGAACCCTCCTCGTAGCCCAGGTGGGCGAAGCCGGACTGGGTGTGCACCGGCCACGGGTAGCTGATGTTGAGCGAGACCCCGTGCTTCTTGAGCTCCTCCAGGATCCGGTCGCGGGCCGGGTGCCGGACGACGTACACGTAGTAGACGTGGTCGTTGCCCGGGGCGGTCACCGGGGTAACCAGGTCGGTGTCGGCGAACGCCTCGGCGTAGCGCTCACCGATCGCCCGCCGCCGCGCGAGGTAGCCGTCGAGCCGAGTCAGCTTGCGACGCAGAATCTCGGCCTGGACCTCGTCCAGCCGACTGTTGTGACCGGGGGTGGAAACGACGTAGTACTGCTCCTCCATGCCGTAGTAGCGCAGGCGCCGCAGGTTCGCCTCGGTCTCCGCGCTGTTGGTGATGACGGCCCCACCGTCCCCGTAGGCACCGAGCACCTTCGTGGGGTAGAAGGAGAATGCGGCGGCGTCGCCGCTCGTGCCGGCCAGGCGGCCGTTGTGGCGGGCACCGTGGGACTGGGCGCAGTCCTCCAGGATCACCAGGCCGTGCTTGGCCGCCAGGGCCTTCAGGTGCTCCATGTCCATGCACTGCCCATAGAGGTGTACGGGCAGGAGGCAGCGGGTGCGGTCGGTGATGGCGGCGGAAACCTGGTCGACTTCCATCAGGTAGGTGTCGGGATCGACGTCGACGAAGACCGGAGTGGCTCCGACCGAGTTGATCGCGACCACCGTTGGCGCCGCGGTGTTGGAGACCGTGATCACCTCGTCCCCCGGCCCGACGCCGAGTGCGCGGAGGCCGAGGACGATGGCGTTGGTACCGTTGTCGACGCTGACACAGTGCCGTGTGCCGTGGTAATCGGCGAACTCCCTCTCGAAGGAGTGGACGCTCTTGCCGAGCACGAGCCGGCCGGACCGGAAGACCGTGTCGACAGCGTCGAGGATGTCGGCTCGTTCCTGTTCGTACTCCGCCAGGTAACCCCAGACGTTAATGGTCATCGTGTGTAGCCTCCAGAGCGGAGCCGCTTGGGCATGGTTCGGGTGGACTTGTTCTTTGGGAGCGTCGCCGGTGGTTCAGACGATCTGAAACAGGAGATCGGTGCCGTGGGCGTCCCAGTGCTCCCGTCGGACGGAGCGCACGCTGACATCCCAGAGCTGACCATGGAAGTACCAGTGGTCCGAGAGAACTGCTTCGGTCGTGGCGAGCTTCGGGTGCCGGGATCCGAAGCCAAGGTCCTCGGGGGCGTTCTCGGTCGTGTGGAAGTAGACCTTGCGCGTACGCCACATGGCAAAAGCGAAATTCGTCGTCAGGACGTAGGAGTCTCGGACGTGCTCGGCCGGGGCNCGGGGCCCCCCGCCTGCAGGCACACTTCGGCCTGGATGTTGCCGGCGGGCGATAGATCGGACAGTGAGCTGGTTCCGACGACCCGCCCATTCTCCTGGTCGACAACGAGGAAGTTCGCCGAGACCTCGCGATTGAAAGTCTCCATGAAACGGTCCAGTGTGGGAAGCGATCTGTAACCGATTCGGAACAGAACCTCGTACGCACTGGGTGCATCGTCATCGACTGCGGGTTGCAGTCGGATGCTCTTGGACTCTGCGTGTGGAAACAGCAAAGCTCCTCTTCCCTAGGGTGGTGTGGAGGGTTTTCCAAAAAGTCGGCCCGGCTATCGATGAATACCGGCCCCGGGGAGTATGTAAGCGTTCTGGGGACTGTCGGGTCAAGGCCGGGGGCGCAGTGGGCCGGGCGCGGCCGGCGTCCGCCGGAACCTTCCCGACCACGCGTGAACGTGCGGGAGTCGATGACTGTGCGCTGCCGGTGATCCGGTCGGGGCGGCGGGGCTATCGTGTCAGCGCTGATGAGATATTTACATGTCTCGCCAGCGGGACAGGGGGCGGAGGCACTCCTGGGGTCCGCCTGGTGGTGCCGGGTCGGGGAATGCGAGAGGCTTCGTCTTTCCCGTGCCCTGGACCGCGTCCTTCTTCCGTGGCATGTGGAATGGAAGCCTTGCATCGGGGCGCGACTTAGGAAACGGTGTCTCCCTGTGGGGCGAGCGGGAGGCCGGCACGGTGCAGATCGCTTTGGTTGACTGCGGAATTTTTTCACGGCTACGCTCGCCCCGAAATGTCGGTAAACGATGATTGGCGGAACCGTGTCTGAAGGCGATGATTGTCGGAACCGTGCCTGAAGAGGGGTGTCCCACCGTGAATTTTGAAATTCGTATCGAATCAGTCGCGAACATGGCGCAAAACATGGCGACGATGATCTGCGACGAACAGCCGGACGTGCCCAAGCCGGAGTCCGTCGCCGACCTGGACTCCTTCTCCATGGTCCAGGTCCTCCTGGAGATGGAGAACACCACCGGGCTGAACCTCCTGGAGCGCTTCGAGGGCTTCAACGGGAAGTTGTTCACCGACCTCGCCGCCTTCGTGGTGCGCATTGCGGAGGAGGAGGGTGTGCTGGAGCGCCTCGACGAGGTATCTGCTGTTTACCGACCGGAAAATCTCGAACGCCACGTTGACGGCTGAGGTGGGGATGAGCGCGCGTGCGGGTGAGGGCGTTCTCGCCGCTGTCGGCGGAACGCCACTCATCGGACTCAAGCGACTCTTCCCCTGGTCCGGCGCGAACTTCTACGCCAAGCTCGAAGCGCTGAACCCGGGGGGGAGCATCAAGGACCGTTCCGCCATGGGCATGGTGCTCGGAGCCCTTCGCAGCGGTGAACTGGTGCCCGGCAGGTCCACGGTCGTCGAGTCCAGCTCTGGAAACCTGGCGGTCGGGCTCGCCCAGGTCTGTCGACTGCACGACCTCGACCTCGTCTGTGTCGTGGACCCGAAGACGACCCCCCAGAACCTGGCCATCCTCTCCGCCTACGGGGTCAGGATCGAGATGGTCGCCGAGACCGGGGACGGCAGCAAGGACTACCTTCCCGCCCGGCTCCGCCGTGTCCAAGAACTGTTCGAGGAGCTTCCGCACGCCTTCTGGCCCAACCAGTACGCCAACCTCCTCAACGCCAGAGCGCAGGAAAGCGTCCTGGACGAGGTGGTACGTGAGCTCGACGGGCGCGTCGACTATCTGTTCGTCGCGGCCGGGACCTGCGGCACTATCCACGGTTGTTCCCGCTACGCGGAGCGCCACGGCCTGGACACCCGCGTCGTCGCGGTCGATGCCGAAGGCAGCGCCCTCTTCGGGGACAAGGGCGGCAACCGCCTCATCCCCGGTCACGGGGCTGCCGTCCGTTCCGGGCTCTACTACGAGGGGATCGCCGATTCGGTGGTCCGTGTGTCCGACCAAGACTGTGTCGTGGGCTGCCGTCGCCTGATCGGGACGGAGGCCGTCCTGTGCGGCGGCTCCTCCGGCGCGGTCGTGAGTGCCGTCACCCAGTGGCTGCCCCACATGGAGGACGGCGCGAACTGCGTCCTCCTGTTACCGGACCGGGGCGAGCGCTACCTCGACACCATTTACTCCGACGCCTGGGTCCTCGAACACTTCGGTGACATCGGGCACCTGTGGAAGGAGCCGGGCGGGACGGTCGTGGGGGCGTGACCGTGCTCGGCGGGGCCCGCGGGCTCACCGGTGGCGCTCCAGCACTGCATACACGAAGGAGGAGAGCTATGCACGACACCTATCTCGTCGTGGTCAACCATGAGGAGCAGTACTCCATCTGGTCGGCGGACCGGGACGTCCCGGACGGCTGGCGAGCGGAAGGGTTCTCCGGGACGAAGGAGGAGTGTCTCGCGCACATCGAACGGGTGTGGACCGACATGAGGCCGCTGAGTCTGCGCCGGCGTATGGACGCCGAGGCCAGTTGACTCCGAACCGACGACGATCGTGACCGAGCCGAGGTGGACATGACAGTGTCTGGATCGACGCCCGCAATGACCGGGTCCCCGGAAAGGGACGCAGAACCCTCCGCGCTCCACCGACGCCTGTGGTTCCTCGAACGCCTCGCTCCCGACGCCCGGCCGTACGCCTCTTATCGGGCGCTGCGATTGCGCGGAGCGCTCGACTCCCGGGCGCTGGCGGCGGCCCTGGACGGGGCCGTCCTGGGAAGGCTGGGAGCGGGGGTCCGCTACGTCGACGAGGGCGGCCGTCCGGTGCGGGCCGAGCATGCCGGGTCCTCCGGTCTTGTGCATGTACCGACGGCCGCCGGCACGGGGCCTGAGGGATGCGTCGCGGCCCTGGTCGAGGCGCTCACACCGCCTTTGCGTACCTGTGCTCTCGCCGCCGCCTTGACCACCCTCGACGACGGGGACCACGTCCTGGTCGTGGCAGTCCACCAGAGCGCCGGGGACGAAGCCGCAGTGTCGCGGATCCTGTCGCTGATCGCCGCGCTGTACTCCGGCAGGCAGGCCCCCGATCCGGGGGGCGATCGCGTCTCCGAGGCCGATGGACGGGCCCCGTCCGCCCCCTCCTCGGAGTGGCACGAGCGCCTCGCGCGAACGCCTGCCCTGGAGATGCCCCTCCAGAGCAGACGTCCTCCGGCCTGGCGGCCTGAGGGCAGTGCCCTGCCGATCGCGGTTCCGGACGGGTTCGCGTCCGCTTTTCCTGGAGACCGCCTGGCTCCCGCCCTGGCCGGGGTGGTCCACACCGTGCTCTCTCGGCACAGTGGGCGCTGGGACGGGGTCCTCGGTCTCAGAACCGACGGGATCACGGTTCCGCTCGTGCTCGATCTGCCCAGGAGGCTCACGTTCCGCGAGGCTCTCGGGCGAGTGGAGGAGGAAGCAGAGCAAGCCCGCGGCGCCGACGCCGAGCAGCTCGCGGCGCAGGCCTCGGGGACGACGGATCTCTCTCGCGGGCCCCTGTTCGACGTCCTGGTCGAGGTGGCCGACGAGTCGACCGCCGACTTCGCCGGGCTGGAGGCCGCGGCCCTCCACGTCGCCGACCGGGCCCTGCGCTACGACGCGGTGGTCCGACTGCTGCGCGCCCCCGACGGCGGGGTGCGCGCGGAACTGGAGTATGCCTCCTTCGTCGGCGACGCCCTCGCCGAACGCCTGGCCGAGCGGGTGACGACGCTGCTCGCTCATGCGGTTCGCAACCCCGTCACCCCCATCGGGCACATGTCGGTCCTGCCTGAGAGGGAACGGCAGGAGGTCCTCGCACCGCCCCGCGGGCCCCGGGAGCAGATCCCGGACTCGACGCTGGTCGAGCTGGTCGCCGTCCAGGCGGCCCGCACCCCCGATGCGGCGGCCGTACGCCACGGGAACTCTCGGCTCACCTACGCCGGGCTTCTTGCGCGCGCTCGCCAGATCGCCGCCGGCCTGTGGGAGAACGGTGTCGGCACCGGGGACCGGGTCGGCGTGGCCCTACTGCCCGGGGCCGACCTGGTAGCCACGCTCCTGGGCACTCATCTGGCGGGCGCGGCCTACGTGCCGCTGGACCCCGACCACCCGGCCGAGCGCCTCGGACTCATCCTGGAGGACGCCTCGGTACGGGTCGTGGTCACCACCTCCGCGCTGCGCGAGCACGTCGCGGCAGCGGAAGCCGTGTACGTGGAGGACCTGTGCTTGGAGCAGGGGAGGGAGCTTCCGGAGGAGGTCGCCCCGGCGCCGGACCCGGACGCCCCGGCCTACGTCATCCACACCTCGGGCTCGACCGGTCGGCCCAAGGGGGTGGTCGTCGGCCACCGGTCGTTGACCGCCTTCCTGTGGTCCATGAGTGAGCGCCCCGGACTGGACCCGGGCGCCCTCCTGCCGGCCGTGACCACGGTCTCCTTCGACATCGCTGCGCTGGAGCTCTTCCTGCCGCTGATCACCGGCGGCTGCGTCCTGATGGCGGAGCGAGAGGAAGCCCGCGATCCCGAACGGCTCGCGGCCCTGCTCACTCGGCACGGGGTCCGGACCATGCAGGCGACGCCGACGACGTGGCGCCTCCTGCTGGACTCGGGCTGGCGGGCCCCCGAGGGATTCACCGCGCTGTGCGGGGGGGAGAAGATGCCCGCCGGACTCGCCCGAGGCATGGGCGAGCAAGGGGTGTGCCTGTGGGACCTGTACGGTCCGACCGAGACCACGATCTGGTCGTCCACAGCCGTCGTCGAGAACGGCCGTGTGCGCGACTTCGCCCCAGTCGCACACACCACGCTGTACGTCCTGGACGAGGCGATGGAACCGGTCCCCCCGGACTCGGCCGGTGAGCTCTACATCGGCGGCGCTGGCCTGGCCCACGGCTACCTGGGGCGGGCGGCGCTGACCTCCGAACGGTTCGTGCCCGATCCCTACGGACCGGTGCCGGGGGGGCGCCTCTACCGCACCGGCGACATCGCCCGCCGCAGCCCCGCCGGGGCCGTTGAGATCCTGGGCCGGGCCGACGACCAGCTCAAGATCCGCGGCCATCGGATCGAACCGGGCGAGATCGAGTACGCCCTCGCTGCGCACGAGGGTGTGGCCCAAGCGGTCGTGCGCGCGCTTGCGAGCAGGGGAGGGGACCTACGCATCGTGGCGTTCGTGCGCCCTTCGGCCCCCGGGCGGGTGCCGGACGAGGACGAGCTCAGGGCCCACTGCGCCCGCTTGCTCCCGGCGCCCATGGTCCCGTCCCGCTACACCGCTGTGGAGTCCTTCCCCACCACGCACAACGGCAAGATCGACCGTTCGGCACTGACGGAAGAGCCGAATGTGGCCACCGCGCCCGCACGGCAACCGGGGACACCGGAGGAGCGGACGGTCGCCGCCGTGCTGGCCGAGCTCCTGGAGCGCCCGGACATCGGTGCCCACGACGACTTCTTCGCCCTCGGTGGGCACTCCCTCCTGGCCACGCAGGCGGTCGGCCGCCTGCGCGAGGAGTTCGACGCCGAACTCCCGCTGGCCCTGTTCTTCGAGACCCCGACCGTGGCCGGTCTGGCCGCCCACCTGGCCGCCGCGACGGGCACGACCGTCCCGGTCCCGGTGGTCGACCGTTCGGCCCCCGTCGCGCTGTCCCCGGCCCAACGGCGGCTGTGGTTCCTGCACCAGCTCGACCCCGAAGGCTCGAGTTATCACGAAGCTTTTGCGGTCCGCCTGCCCGGGCCGCTGGACCCCGGCCGTCTCGACGCCGCGGTGAACCTGGTATCCGTACGTCACGAGGCCCTGCGGACCCGCTACGTCGAGGGCGAGGGGGGTGAACCGGCCCAGACCGTGGTGCCGCACGAACCCGTGCGCCTGGGCGGCCCCTCCGGCCTCTTGGAGAAGGTCCTGGAGAGTGAGTACGCCGAACCCTTCGACCTCGACGGGGGGCCGTTGTCCCGGATTCGGCTGGTGACCACCGCCGAGGGTGACCACGCGGTCCTGTTCGTTCTGCACCATGGGATCACCGACGACGGGTCCACGGCCGTGCTCGCGGAGGAGCTGACCGCGGCCTACGAGGGTCGCGAGCTCGACGGCACACCCCCGGGACACCTCGACTTCTGTTCCGCGCAGGACGCACGCGCCGCGGGCCCGCGCAGTGAGGACAGCAGGGCGTACTGGCGCGAACAGCTCGCCCGGGCCGTGCCCGCCGAGCTCCCGACCGACCGCCCGCGCGGGCCCCGGGTGGGCGGCCCCGCCGGTCTGGTGCACTTCGACGTGCCCGCTGTGTTGGTGGACCGTCTCGACACGGTGCGAGAGAAGCAGGGTGCTACCCCCTTCGACGTGTTTGCGGCCGGACTACTGGCCGCGTTGTACGAGGCCTCCAGCCAGGAGGACCTCACCGTCGGGGTTCCCGTCTCCGAGCGTGACCGCGAGGAGTACCGGCGCGTGGTCGGGCTGTTGGTGGAGACCGTCGCACTCAGGGTCCGCATCGGACCACTCATGCCCTTCGCCGGCCTGCTCCGCGAGGTCCACGACACGGCCGTGGCCGCGCGATCGAAGTCCGATGTCCCCTTCGACGCCGTCGTCCATGAGGCCGCACCGGAACGGGACATCTCGCGCAACCCGCTCTTCGGGATCATGCTGACGGTCCACGACCGGCGGCCCGAGGGCGTTCTGGTCCCCGATCAGAGCGGCGCCGCCAAGTTCGACCTGAGTGTGCACCTGACCGCACGAGCCGACGGCGGTTTCGACGGCGAGATCGTCTACGCCGAGGACCTCTACGACCACACCACCCTGGAGCGGCTGACCTCCGACTACGTGCGCCTCCTGCGCACCGCGGCCGGGGCACCGCACACACCGGTCGGTTCCCTGGCCGCTGCCGGTTCCACGGAGCCCACGGGGCTTTGGGACGCCGGGTCTGAGGCCGAGAGGGACGCCGTGCCGGTCCACGAGGCGGTGGCCGCACACGCTGTTGTCCCCGGGATCCCGGCGGTCGTGGAGGACGGCGCCGTCACGGACTTCTCCGACCTGGAGCGCGGAGCGAACCGGCTCGCGCACAGGCTGCGCGAGCTGGGCGTGCGCCGCGGCGATCTGGTCGTGGTACACCTTCTGCGGAGCACGGGCCTGGTCACGGCGATGCTTGCGATCTTGAAGGCGGGTGCGGCCTACGTGCCCCTGGACCCCGACCACCCCGGGCGGCTCACGCCGGCTTTGGAGGACTCGGGTGCGCGTGTGGCCGTCGCCACGGCCGGGACCGGAGACGAGCTCCCCCCGGGAGTGCACCTGCTGGACCCCGACGACCCCGGGGAGCGGCGGCGGTGTCTGGAACTGCCCGCCGTCCCGCCCGAGGTCGCCCTGGGCCCGGATGACTTGGCCTATGCCGTCTACACCTCTGGTTCCACGGGTCGGCCCAAGGCCGCCATGGTCACCCACGGAGGCCTGGCCAACTACGTCCGGTGGTCGGTCGGCACGATCGTCGACGAGCGGGGCAGTCTGCTGCACACCTCTTTGGCCTTCGACCTCGCCCTGACCTCGCTCTGGCCGCCCCTGGCCGCGGGGACGCCGGTCCGGTTGGCCGATCCTCGCGACGCCGGGGCCGACCCCCTGGTGCGGGAATTGGAGCAGGGGAGTGGCCACCCGCTGGACTTCATCAAGCTCACTCCCACCCACCTGAACCTGCTGAGCGACACCGTCGCTCCCGACACCCTCGCCTCCTCCACAGCTTGTCTGATCGTGGGCGGTGAGGAGCTTCGGGGCGAGCACGTGGCCGTGTGGTCCGATCGCGCGCCCGAGGTCCGCGTGGTCAACAGCTACGGCCCGAGTGAGACAGCGGTGGCCTGCTGCGTCCACGAGGTACGCGCGGGAGAGGCCGCACCGGGTCCGGTACCGATCGGGCGGCCCCTGCCGGGGACGGCCGTCCGGCTCTTGGACGACGCCCTGAACCGTGTACCCGTTGGGGCCGTCGGGGAGATCTGTGTCGGCGGGCACGGCGTCGGCCGGGGCTACCTCGGAGACCCGGCGCTAACCGCTGAGCGATTCGTCCCCGACCCCTACGGGGCGCCGGGCAGCCGGCTCTACCGCACCGGTGACCTGGCCCGCCGACGCACGGACGGCTCCCTCGTCTTCGTCGGACGCCGTGACCACCAAGTCAAGATCCGCGGCTACCGGGCCGAACCCGCCGAGACCGAAGCCGCGCTGAGGGCTCACCCCGGGGTGCGGACGGCTGTCGTGGCCGTGGACCGAATCGACTCCGCCACCCCGTGCTTGGTCGCGCACGTCGTGCCCGAGACCCCGCGGGTCTCCCTGACCGAGATCAGGGCCGACATCGCCCGCACGCTCCCGCCGCACCTGGTCCCCACGTCGTGGGGGACCCTGGACGCGTTGCCCCTGCTGGGCAACGGCAAGGTAGACCGCAGGTCGCTGCCGGAGCTGAGCTCCGACACGGCGGTTCCTGAGAAGTGGGAGGCACCCGCCACCCCGGCGGAACGGCTCATCGCAGAGGTCTGGTCCCAAGTTCTGGGGGCCGAACGGATCGGCCGCCATGACCGCTTCTTCGACCTCGGGGGCCAGTCCCTGCTGGCCACCCGGGTGGCCGCGCACCTGCGTGAACGGATGCCTTCACCGGTGTCGGTCCGGGACATCTTCACCGCCCAGACCGTCGCCGAGCTCGCCGATCTGCTCGCGCGGCGGGTCCGTGAACGCGTGGCGGAACTGTTCGGCGGCCCGGGTGACGGGGACGACATCTCCGAAGAGCCCTCCGACACCGTTGGCGCACCCGAGTTCGCGGCGCCTGCTCCGGACACCAGGGAGCGGCTGGTCGCCGAGACCGACCGATCCGGGCCGTTGCTGCTGTCGCGAGCCCAGGAAGCGCTGTGGTTCCTGGACCAGCTCGCTCCCGGAGGCGTCGAGTATCTGGTCGTGAATGCCCTGCGCCTGAGGGGCCCCCTGGACGCCGAGGCGCTCGGGAGAGCCCTGGAAGAGGTCGCTGCTCGACACGAGATCCTGCGCACGCGCTATGTCGCGGACGTGGACGGGAGCCCTCACCAGGTCGTCGACCCCGTACGGCCGGTCCGTCTGACCCCCGAGAACCGCGACCCCGCCGAGGTCCTGGCCGAAGAGACGCGCACCCCCATCGACCTGGAGGCGGGCCCGGTCTGGCGCGTGCGCCTGGCGCGCGAAGGTGACGAGCACGTCCTGGTCCTGACGATCCACCACATCGCCACCGACGGTTGGTCCACCGGTGTTCTGGCCGACGACCTGGCCGCCTTGTACGCGGGGCGCACCCTCGAGCCGCTCGGCGTGCAGTACGCCGACATCGCCGCCGCCGAGCACGGCCACTTGTCCGGGGAGGTTCTGGAAGGGCGCCTGGAGCACTGGCGCGACCGGCTGGCTGGACTGGAGCCGACGGAACTGCCGACCGACCGACCGCGCTCCTCGCAGCCGGATTTCGAGGGCGCGACGGTGTCCTTCGAGATCCCCGCCGACCTGGACCGGGAACTGACCATGCTAGGGCGATCACGGAGCGCAACGCCCTTCATGGTCTTCCTCGCGGGTTTCCTGGCTCTGCTGAATCGCTACAGCGGCCGCGACGACCTTTCGGTGGGTGTGCCTTTCTCCGGCCGCGAGCACCCCCGGACCGAGGAGCTCATCGGCCTGTTCGCCAATACGCTCGTGCTGCGCGTGGACGTGGAGGACACTCCGGTCTTCACCGACCTGGTGGCGCGGGTCCGGGACGTGGCTGTGGAGGCCCAGCAGTACGGGGACCTGCCGTTCGAACAGTTGGTGCGCGATCTCGCCCCCCGCCGTGACCTGTCCCGCAATCCCCTCTTCCAACTCATGTTCGCCTACCGGGAGGAGAACGAGGAGCGTTTCCATCTCGACGACCTCCAGGTCGAACCCGAACCTGTACCCTGGCGCACCTCCAAGTTCGACCTCACACTCGAACTGACCCGCCGTCCCGACGGGGGGCTGGACGGGCAGATCGAGTACGCCCGCGCCCTCTTCGACACGGCCACTGTGGAGCGTCTCGCCGAACACTTCCTGTGCTTGCTCGGCTCGGCCGCGCACGACCCGCGCACCCGGATCGGCCACCTGTCGCTGCTGAGCGGGAGCGAGCGGGCCACCCTGGACGACCACACACGCGGCGAGCACCGGCCGCGCGCCCGTACCTTCCTGCCCGACCTGGTCACCGAGTGGGCGGCCCGCTCCCCCGACGCGGCAGCGGTCGTCGCCGACGGCACCACGCTCACCTACCGCGCGTTGGATCGGCGGGCCGACAAGATCGCCCGCCTGCTGCGGGAGGAAGGCGCCGACACCGACGTCCCGGTCGGAGTGTGCCTGCCCCCCGGGAGCGAACGGGTGGCGGTCTCGCTCGGTGTCATGCGGGCCGGAGCCGCCCTGCTCCCGCTGGACCCGGAGCACCCGAAGGCCCGCCGGGATTGGCTCCTGGCCGATGCCGGGTGCCGGCTGCTGATCACCGATTCCGGGGAGTGGTCCGGCGCCCGCCGCGAGACGTGCGAGGGTGTCGCGGTCCTCGACCTCGTGCATGAGCACCGGCGTATCGAGCTCCTGCCCGAGGGCGCCCCGCAGGTGGTCTCCTCCCCCGACGCTCTGGCCTACGTCATGTACACCTCGGGCTCCACGGGTCGTCCCAAGGGGGTCGCCGTACCGCACCGGGGCATCGCCAACCGGGTCCTGTGGGCGGTGGAACGCTTTGGCCTGGGCCCCGGCGACCGGCTCGTCCACAAGACGGTGGCCACCTTCGACGCTTCCGTCTGGGAATGGCTCGCCCCCTTGGTCAGCGGGGGGACGGTCGTGGTGCCGCCGAACGGGGCCGAACGGGACCCCGCCGCGCTTGTGGCGACCATAGCCGCGTACGGGGTCACGGTGCTCCAGGGCGTGCCCTCCTTCCTGCTCACGGTGGCGGACACCCCGGGCCTGGAGGACTGCACGGACCTGCGGCTGATCTTTTCCGCGGGTGAGCCGCTGACCGGAGCGCTCGTCTCCCGGCTGACTTGCCGCACAGGTGCGGAGGTGATCAACACCTACGGGCCCACCGAGAGCTCCATCGACGTCACCTACTGGCCGCACACCCGGCAGACCCCAGCCGACGGTGTGGCTCCGATCGGCTTGCCGCTGCCCAACACGCGCGCGGTGGTCCGGGACGTCGCCGGTGGCCTGGCCCCGGTCGGCGTGCCGGGAGAACTCCACATCGCGGGGGAGGGGCTCGCCCGCGGCTACGTGGGTGAGCCGGCCCTGACCGCCGCGAGTTTCGTCCCCGACCCCTACGGCCCGCCCGGTTCGCGCGCCTACCGTACGGGCGACCTGGCCCGGTGCCGCACCGACGGGACCTTGGAGTTCCTCGGCCGCAAGGACGGCCAGGTCAAGATCCGCGGGGTCCGCGTCGAACCCGCCGGGGTGGAGGCGGTTCTGACCCGCTACCCCGGTGCGTGCGCCGCAGCAGTGGTGGCTTCTCCGGGCCCCGACGGGCTCGACCGGCTGGTCGCCCATGTCGTGCCCAAGGACGCCACCACCGAGGCGAACGATCTGCGCAGCTTCCTCGCGGCGGAGCTGCCCGACTCCCACGTGCCCTCGATCTTCGTCTTCCTGGCCAGGCTCCCCCTGACCACCAGCGGCAAGATCGACCGGGCTGCGCTCCCGGCCCCGGACACGGCCCCGAGCGGGTACACCTTCACCTCGGCCGACGACCCGACGTCCGTCCTGGTCGCCCGGGTGCTGTCGGAGGTCCTGGGCGTTGGCGGCGTGGGCCCCGACGACGACTTCTTCGAGTTGGGAGGCCACTCGCTGCTGGCGATCCGGGCGGTGAACCGGATCCGTACCGAGACGGGTATCGACCTGCCGGTGCGTGCCGTGTTCGAGGCCAGGACAGCTGAGGGGCTGGCCGGGCGCGTGCGCTCGGCCTCGCCCGAGACCGACGGCGCGATCACCCGCATGGACGAGGCCGTCCGCCATTCCCCTCAGCCGCTCTCGTCGGCCCAACGGCGCCTGTGGCTCCTGCACGAGCTCGAACCGGACGAGACCCGCTACAACGTCACCTGCGCTCTCAGGGTGCGCGGCACACTGGACACCGAAGCCTTGACGGGCGCGCTGAAGGACTTGTGCCTTCGCCATGCGATCCTGCGAACCCGGTACGTGGTCGAGGAGGGCGTGCCCTACCAGGTGGAGCACCCCGATGCTGCTCTGGAGCTCGTGCTGGGCCGGCGGCCGGAGCTGCGCGGCGATGCCGAAGGGATCCAGGCAGCGGTGACCGGCCTGGCCAAGACCGCCTTCGACCTGTCCATCGGCCCCCCGGTCGCGGCCCACCTGCTTGCCCTCGCTCCGGACGAGCACGTCTTCGTCCTGGTGATTCACCACATCGCCACCGATGGGTGGTCCGAGAACCTGCTCATGGAGGACCTCGGAAGCTTCTATGACGCCAGGGCATCGGGCAGGGCCGCTACGGCCGGGACCGAGCTCCAGTACGTGGACTTCGCTGTCCGGGAACGCGAACGCCTCGCCGGCGATGCCGCGCGCAAGGCGTTGGAGAACACCGTGGAGAGCCTGGTCGGAGCCCCGGCGCTGAACCTTACCGCGGATGGTCCCCGGGTTCCCGTGCGCGACGGGGCCGGCAGCCTCGTCACCGCACACGTGCCGGCCGACGTCGCCGGCCCGTTGGTGGAACTGGGCCGTACCGGCGGCGCCACCCCGCACATGGTTTTCCTGGGCGTGTTCTGCGCGATGCTGACTCGCTACACCAGGGAGACCGATCTGGTGGTCGGCACCCCCTCGGCCGGCCGCGGCCTGCCCGAGCTCGACGCGGTGGCCGGCTGCTTCGTCAACACCGTGGTCACCCGGGTGGACAGCACCGGTGATCCCACGCTGCCCCAGCTCATCGACCGAGTCCGGGACACGGTGCTGAGCGGCCTGGGCCAGGAGGTGCCGTTCGACGAGGTGGTGGAGGCCCTGGCGCCCGAGCGCCGGGGCGACCGCTCACCCTTGGTCGACGTGGTCTTCGAGCTCCGCGACTCCGCGCTGGGTCGGCCGAGGTTCGGCGGACTCGACGCCGAACCGATCGAACCTGCGCGCACGACGGCCAAGTTCGACCTCACGTTCAGCATGATCGCCGAGGAGGACGGCGGTTACTCCCTGGAGGCGGAGTACGCCACGGGTGTGTACTCAGAGCAGGCCGTACGCCGGATGACCGAACACTTCGTCTCCTTGGCGCGATCCGCCGCGGAACGTCCCGGAAAGCGACTCAGCGCCCTGGAGATGCTCACCGGCGAGGAACTGCAGGACCTCGTGGCCCTGTCGCGTGTCTCCGCCCTGCTCTCCGACGGGGCCGGTCCGGCTTCGGAGGCCACCACCCGGTGGCCCGAGCAGGGCTCGGCCCTGCACGAGGCCGTGGCCCAGCACGCCGCGCGGACCCCTGATGCGCCCGCGATCCTCAGCGAGGACGGCGACCTCACCTTTCGGCAACTGCATGAGAGGGCCCTGCACCTGGCGGGCAGGTTCAGGGCGGCCGGGGTCGGCCCTGAGGATCGGATCGCCGTCCTGCTCGACCGTTCGTCCGCTGCAGTGGTCTCCGTGCTGGCCGCCTTCCACTCGGGAGGTGTCTACGTCCCCCTGGGAACCGCACAGCCCCCCGAACGCCTCGCGGCCGTGTTCGAGGATCTGGCACCGGCACTCGTGGTCACCGACGCCTCCTATCGGGAACGGGTCGTAGACCCCGGCGCCCCTGTGCTGGTCGTGGACGAGGAGGGGCCCTCGGCCCCGCCCGGGGAACTGCCCGCCACGGTCCCCGACGGCCTCGCGTACATGATCTACACCTCAGGTTCGACAGGTCGGCCCAAAGCGGTCATGGTCACCCACCGGTCCTACACGCACCACATGGAAGCCATCCGATCCACGTACCACTCGAGCCCCGGAGACCGGGGCGTGCTCCTGGCCGCGCTCACCTTCGACCTCGCTATGGAACAGATCGGGCTGCCGCTCTTCGGCGGGGGGGCGATCGTGGTGGCCGACGCCGCTTTCTGGTCTCCTGAGGGCCTGCCCGACCGGTTGGAGGCCGTCGGCGCGGCGCACCACCTGCTCACCCCCTCCCACTACCGGGAGGTGATGCAGAGCGCGGGCGACCTGAGCGAGCGCCTCGTCCGGTTGCGGTCTCTGCACATCGGTGCTGATGTGGTTACCTACGCCGACGCCGAGAACTGGTTCGCTTCTGGAGCCCCGGGTCGTTTCGTCTGCGTCTACGGGCCCACCGAGGCCACGGTCGTGGCATTGGCGCACCCCGTGAACCGAGAGGAGGCGCGGACAGCCGACCCGAGCACCTCTGTGCCGATCGGCCGTCCGATCCCCGGAAGCACGGCCTATGTGCTCGACCCCGCGTTGAACCTGGTACCCGTCGGTGTTCCGGGGGAGCTCCACATCGGCGGCACTCGCGTGACCCGCGGCTACCTCGGCCGTCCGGGCCTGACTGCCGAACGCTACGTGCCCGACCCGTTCGACGGCGGGGGCGGACGGCTGTACGCGACCGGTGACCGGGCCTTGATCAGGGGCGACGGCACGGTCGAGTTCCTCGGCAGGCTCGACAGCCAGGTCAAGGTCCGGGGCTTTCGCGTCGAGGTCGGGGAGGTGGAGGCCGCCCTGAACTCGCACGGCGAGGTACGCGAGTCGGCCGTGCGCGCCTGGCCCACCGAGACCGCCGAGCACCGGCTCGTCGGCTACGTGGTCGCCCACGAGAGCCGCATGCCCTCCGTCGACGAACTGCGAAAGCACCTCGCGGAGCGGCTGCCCGACCACATGGTGCCGAGCGCCTTCATGCTGCTCGACGCGCTACCCCTGACCACCAGCCGGAAACTGGACCGGCCGGCCCTGCCGCACCCGACTCCCGAGGACTTCGAGCCCCAGAAGGCGGATGAGTTCAGGACTGAGGTGGAGGAGGCCGTGGCCGAGTGCTGGTCGGAGCTCTTGGGCGTGCCTTACGTCGGGCTGGACGAGGACTTCTTCGCCCTCGGCGGCCACTCCCTGACGGCCACACGCCTGCTGACGCTCCTCAAGGGCCTCTTCGCCCTGGACATCCCCCTGCGCCTCCTCTTCGACGAGAACACCGTGCGCGGCCAGGCCGCGGCGCTGGAACGGATCGCCGAAGCCCAGGCCGACCCCCCCGACGCCCATCTCACGTGTGGAGGACATGGTGACTGACCAGAGGAAGCCCGGATCCAGTGCGGGGGCGCAACTCCTGCGCGATCGCCTGCGACGGCGTCCCCCCGGCTCCGACAGGGGCGGGACGGTGCTGCCCAGGGTCTCCCGCAGCGGTCCGCTCGCCCTGTCTTTCGGTCAGCGGCGCCTATGGGTGCTGGATCGGTTGCGTCCGGGCGGGGCGGATTTCCTCGTACCGATCGTGCTGCGCCTGCGGGGGGACCTGGAGGGTCTGGGCATCGGCCGCGCACTGACCGAACTCGTGCGTCGGCACGAGATCTTCCGTACCCGCTACACCACGGACGACGGGGAGCCGGTGGCAGTCATCGACCCCCCGGCCGTGGTCAAGCTCCCCTGCGACGACCTGTCCGGGGACGACCCGCAGGCCCTTGACGCCCTCTTGCAGGAGGACGCCTCCCACCCGTTCGATCTGTCAGCCTCCCCCGTCCTGCGAGCGAGGCTGATCCGGCTGGCCCCGGACGAGCACGTGCTCTCGATCGTCGTGCACCACATCGCGATGGACGGGTGGTCCAGCTCCCTGCTCGTACGTGAGCTGGCTGCGCTGTGCGAGGGCCGCGAACCGGCCGAACCGCAGGTGCAGTACGCGGACTTCGCGGCCTGGCAGCGGGACCGGGCCGATCGGGCCCAGTACGACCTCGAACACTGGACGGAGCGGTTGCGTGACCTGCCGGCGCTCGACCTGCTCACCGACCACCCGAGACCGGCCGTGTGGCGTCCCGAGGGGGAGACCCTCTTTTTCCGGATCCCGGCCGACCTGGCCCGTTCGCTGGCGGACTTGGCCAACGAGCATCGGGCCACCCCTTACATGGTCTACCTAGCGGCGTTCCTCACCCTCCTGGCCAGGCACACCGGCCAGACCGACCTGGCGGTGGGAACCCCGATCGCGGGCAGGGCCCACTCCGGGGTCCAGGATCTCATCGGTCTCTTCATCAACCTCCTTGTCATCCGGGCCGACCTGTCGGGCTCGCCGTCCTTCGGCGAGTTCCTCGACCGTGTGCGCTCGGTGGCCCTGGAGGCCTACGAGCATCAGGAGGTCCCGTTCGAGCGTGTCGTGGACGCGCTCGACACGGGTCGGGATCTGTCCACGCATCCCCTGGTCGGGGTCAACTTCACCTTCCAGAACAACGAGCCCGCCCGATTCGAAGCTGGTGGGGTTACCGGTGAGCCCATCACCCTCTCCGCCCAGCAGGCCAAGTTCGACCTGTCCTGGACCCTGGAGGAGCAGCCGGACGGCACGGTCACGGGGGAAGCGACCTTCCCGCATTCCCTCTTCGGCCCTTCCACTGTCCGGACGTTCACCGACCAGTACGTGCATCTGCTCGGCGCCGTCGCCGCCGACCCCGGCACGGCGGTGGGCGAACTTCCGCTCATGGACGAGGAGCAGGACGGACGCTTGACCTCTGGGCCGGTCCGCTCCGCACCCACTGGGCCGTGCCTGCACGAGCGCTTCGCCGAACAGGCCCGGTTGCGCCCCGAGGCCGTGGCCGTGACCTACGAGGGCGTTCACCTGACCTATGGCGAGCTGGACACGCGTGCCAACCGGTTCGCCCACCGGCTCCGCGAGCTCGGGGCCGGGCGCGAGGACCTCGTGGGCATCTGCCTGCCCCGGGGACCGGAACTGACGGTCGCCCTGCTGGGGGTCCTCAAGGCGGGCGCGGCCTACCTCCCGCTCGACCCCGACCACCCGGCCGAGCGGTTCGGCTACCTTCTCGACGACGCCGGGTCCCGGATCGTGGTCACCAACGGGGAGCTGAGCGACCGGATTGCCGAGGTGGCCGGATCACTCGACCACACCGTGGTCCTGGACGAGCCCGAGGAGGCCGACCGGCTGGCCGGGATGCCCGGCGAAGCGCCGCGGGTGGGAGCCCACCCGGACGATCTGGCCTACACCATCTACACCTCGGGCTCCACCGGGCGTCCCAAAGGTGTTCAGGTGCCCCACTCCAACGTGGTCCGGCTATTGACCGCGACGGAACCGGAATACGGTTTCGGCCCCGGAGACACGTGGTTGATGGCCCATTCGTTCGCCTTCGACGTCTCCGTGTGGGAGATCTGGGGCGCGCTCTGCTACGGCGGGCGGCTCGTGGTCGTGTCCACCGAGACCACGCGCTCGCCCTGGGACCTGGCCGAGATCCTCGCCGCCGAGGGTGTCACCGTTCTCAACCAGACACCGACGGCCTTCCGGTCGCTGGTGGAGCTGGCCGAACGGGACGAGCTCACCCCCGAGCGCTTCCGGCTCCGGCTCGTGGTCTTCGGGGGGGAGGCGCTCGACCTGGCCTCCATCGAACCGTGGTGGGACCTGTTCGAAGGTACCTCCCCCCAACTGGTCAACATGTACGGGATCACCGAGACCACCGTGCACACCACCTACCGACCCGTAGGGCCGGCGGACCTGGGCGGCGACCGCAGTCCTGTCGGGTCGTCGATCGGCGACCTGTCGGTGTACATCCTCGACGAACACCTGCGGCCCGCTCCTGTGGGCGTGCCCGGGGAGATCCACGTGTCCGGACCGGGGGTGGCCCGCGGCTACCTGGGCCGACCGGCCCTGACCGCTGAACGGTTCGTCCCCGACCCTTATGGTCCGCCCGGGGCGCGCATGTACCGTTCCGGGGACAAGGCGCGCGTCCTGGCCGACGGCGACACCGGATTCCTGGGCCGTTACGACGACCAGGTGAAGATCCGCGGGTTCCGGATCGAACCGGGGGAGATCGAGTCCCGTCTGACCGATCACCCGGACGTGCGCTCCGCCACCGTGCTCGTTGACCGGGGCGAGGACGGCACGTCCCGCCTGGTCGCCTACGTGGTCCCCGAGGCGGGCAAGGGCGTGAGCGCGCCGAGCCTGCGCTCGTACCTGTCGGCCTCGCTGCCCCCCTACATGGTCCCCGCGTTCTTCGTGCCCTTGGAAGGGTTGCCGCTGACCGTCAACGGCAAGCTGGACCGGCGGGCGTTGCCCTCTCCGGAGTACTCGCGGCAGAGCACCGAGGCGTTCGAGCCGCCGAGCACCGACCAAGAGACGGAGATGGCGCGGATCTGGTCCCGGACCCTCGGGGTGGACCAGGTCGGCATGGAGGACAACTTCTTCTCGTTGGGCGGCGACTCCATCATCGCGGTGCGCCTGGTCGGCCGGATACGCGAGGCCGGATTCTCCTACTCGGTCCAGGACCTGTTCCGCTACCAGAGCATCGCCGAGCTCCTCGGCGTGGCCGAGAGCAGCAGCGGAGGGGAGAGCGCGGGAGTGGAGCCCTTTTCCCTCATCTCTGCCGAGGACCGGCAGGCTCTGCCCGAGACTGTCGTGGACGCTTACCCGCTGACGCAGACGCAGGCGGGCATGGTGTACGAACTGCTTGCACACCCGGGGCGCAATAACTACCACAATGTCACCAGTTACCTCATCCGTGACGACGAGGGGTTCGACGGCGAGGCACTGGCTGCGGCCGCCGACGCGGTGGTGGCGGCCCATGAGGCTCTGCGCACCTCGTTCGACCTGTCGCGTTCGGAACCGCTCCAGCTCGTGCACTCCCGTGCGAGCGTCGGGACGGGCCACGCGGACCTGCGCGGACTGGACGAGCAGGCCGCGCACAAGGCCATGGAGGCGTTCCGGGACGAGGAACGCGCGCGCGTCTTCGACCTGGCCACGGCCCCCCTCATCCGCATCCACTCACACCGGACCAGCGACGACCGGTGGTACCTGTCCCTGACCGAGTGCCACGCCATCCTGGACGGGTGGAGCCACAACTCGCTGGTCTCCGAACTCCTGGCTGTCTACCGCGCGGTGCGTGACGGCGGGCGGCCCATGTTGCAGGAAGGGGCCTCCGAGGTCCGTTTCGCGGACTTCGTGGCCGAGGAGCGCAGGACGCTGGAGGACCCCGCCGCGCTCCGATTCTGGTCCGAGCGCCTGGGCGGTGCCGAGCGCTTGACCTTGCCCGAGGCGTGGTCCGACCCCGAGGGCCCGGAAGACTACATCGTGCGGGTCTCCTTCCGCGACTTGGAGGCGGGCCTGAGGGACCTGGCCGCGCGGACGGGCGCCTCGCTCAAGAGCGTCCTGCTCGCCGCGCACGTGGCCGTGTGGAGCACGGTGGCGAACGGGCCCTTCCACTCCGGTCTGGTCTGCAACGGCCGCCCGGAGTTCGAGGGCGGGGACCGGATCCGTGGCATGTTCCTCAACACGGTGCCCTTCGTCTCCTCGGCCGGGGCCGGGACCTGGCGGGAGCTGGTTGGCGCGGTCTTCACCGAGGAGGTCGAGCTATGGCCGCACCGGCGATTCCCCATGCCCGAACTCCAGCGTCGGTTCGCCGGCGGAGGGCGTCTCATGGACGTGGCCTTCAACTACCTGGACTTCCACGTCCTGGACCGAACCCTGGTCGACACCGGAGAGAGCACGGACGTCAGCCTCAACGAGTTCCCCCTGTGCGCGGTTCCTCAGGGCGGCGACCTCCTCCTGGTCGGTAAGTCCCGGTGGGTGGGCCGCGACCGCGCCGAGATGCTGACCCGCATGTATCGGCGTGCCTTGGAACTCATGGTCGGGGACCCGGATGGCGACGTGCGCGCAGACCTGCTCCCCGAGCAGGAACGGCGCTCGGTCCTGCTCGGGAGGGACACCGCGCCCGTGCCCCCGCTGGAGCAGGGGCTCCACGAGCGGGTGGCCGAGCTGGCCGGGAGCACACCGGACGCCGTGGCCATGGAAGCAGTGGCCGGGGAGGCGGTCAGGGAACGCCTGACCTACCGTGAGTTGTGGGAACGGGCCGAGGACTACGCTGCCGCCCTGCGTGCTCTGGGAGTGGGTCCGGGTGACCGGGTCGGGACGTGTTTGCCCCGGACCGCCGACCTCGTGGCCGCCGTCCTGGGCACCCTGGCCGTGGGCGCCGCCTACGTCCCCCTGGACGAGCACCACCCCGTCGAGCGCGTCGCGGGGATCCTGGCCGGGTGCGGTGCGCGGGCGGTCGTCGCCGACGCCGCGACCGCCGCACTGCTCTCGGAAGACGCCTGTGCCGTTCTGGTCCCCGAGGAGGTAGGCCGACACGGAGCGGACGGAGAGGCCCCGTCCGGCCCGTACGCCCCGTTGCTGGGCGAAGCAGCCTACATCGTCCACACCTCCGGATCGACCGGCCGCCCCAAAGGCGTGGTGGTCTCCCACGGTGCCCTGGCCGACCGAGTCCGCAGTATGCGCGCCGACATGGACACCGGCCCCGGGGACGCCGTCGTCAGCGTTGTGCCGACCACCACCGACGTGTGGCAGTTGGACGTGTTCTGCGCGCTGCTGTGCGGGGCCCGGCTGGTCCTGGCCGACGCCGACGCCGGCCGCGACCCGGTCTCCACCGCCGCGCTGCTGCGCTCGTCCGGCGCGACCCTCATGCAGGCCTCGCCCACGACGTGGCGGATGCTGACCGAGGCCGGGTGGATCCCGCCCGAGGGCTTCGACGTCGTCTCGGGGGGCGAGGCCATCAACCCCGACCTCGCACACGGCATGGTGCGGAGCGGGGCCCGGGTATGGGACATGTACGGCCCTTCGGAGGCCACCGTCTTCTGCTTCGGCACCCGCTTCGGGGCCGAGACGGGTGACGACACGTGGGTGCTCGCACCCAATACGACCGCTTACGTCCTCGACGAGGAACTGCGGCCCGTGCCCTGGGGGGTGGCGGGGCAGATCGTCATCGGTGGCGCGAGCCTGGCCACCGGCTACGCGGGCGAGCCGGGCATGACGGCCGGGTCCTTCCTGCCCGACCCCTATGCCCCCGAATCCGGCAGCCGGATGTATGTCACCGGCGACCTGGGCGTACGCGAACGGGATGGTCGGCTACGCGTCCTGGGGCGCATTGACGACCAGGTGAAGATCCAGGGTTTCCGAGTCGAACCCGGAGAGGTCGAAGGGGTGCTGGCCGCGCACGAGGATGTGCGTTCCGTGGTGGTACACCCGTTCACCGACACTCTCGAACAGCGGCGGCTGGCGGCGTACGTGCTCTTCGACGGCGAGCCGGCCCCCGATGGACTGCTGCGGTATTCCGAGGAGCGCCTTCCCGTCCACATGGTCCCCACGAGCTTCGTCCCGGTGGAGGCCTTCCCGCGCTTGCCCAACGGTAAGATCGACCGCCGCTCCCTGCCGGTGCCCGGTGAAGAGGCCATGGACACGGCCAGAGCCTACGACCCGCCTCGCGAGGGCACCGAGCAACTCATCGCCGACGTCTGGTCCGAGGTCCTGGGGACCGAACGGGTCGGCCGCGATGACGATTTCTTCGCGCTCGGCGGACACTCCCTGATCGTGCTGCGCATCACCGCGTGGCTCGAACGCGAGCATGATCTCCAGCTCACCCCCCGCGACCTGTTGGAGTATCGGACGGTGGCCGAGCTCGCCCGTGTCGCCGACGGCGGGACCGAGCAACGGCGCTCGACGCTCATATGGCTCGGCGAGCAGGGGGAGCAGACCCCGCTGTTCTGTCTGCACCCCGGTGGCGGGAGTGCTCACTGGTACCGGAGCCTGGCGGAGGAGTACACGGGCCGCCGGCCGCTGGGGGCCTTCGAGTGGCCCGGCCTGTACAGCCACTCCGAGGGCACTACCGACCTGGCCGAGGTGGCCCGGCTCTACCTGAACGATCTGCGCGAGGCCCGTCCCGAGGGGCCGTACAACATCCTCGGCTGGTGCGGTTCGAGCGGTATTGCTTGGGAGATCGCCCGGCACCTGCGTGCCGAGGGCGAGCACTGCAGGCTGGTCCTCATCGACCCGATCGAGTACCCCTCTACCCGGTTCAATCCCCTGGAAGGACAGGCCGGGCGCCTGCGGCGGGCCGAACACCTCCTACGGTCCCTGCACGGTGAGGTCGAGGCCGAGGAAGGTACGGACCCGCGCGCCGAGCTCACGGAGTTGTTGCGCGGCATGGTCGACGACGGCGAGCACCCGGTCGGTCCCGGGGACCTCGACTTCGACGGCTCGTGGAGGCACCGGCTCCGCTCCTGGAGGGAGATCGTCGAGGCCCGGTTGCGCTACCGGTTCCCCGAGTACGAGGGCTCCGTGGACATCATCGTGTGCGAGGAGCTGGCCGAAGGCGAGTACGAGGCCATCGTCGGCCGCTCCTTCGAGGACTACCTCGACCACTGGCGAGGTCTGGCGCGGGGCGGGGTCCGGCACCGTCGTACCCCCGGTGACCATCAGACAGCGCTCCTCCCGCCCCATGTGGCTGCCCTGGCCACGACTCTCTCCGAGATCTTCGACAAGGAGTAATGAATGGCGAACCCTGGACGACACGTCCTGACCCTGCGGGACCTGTCCGACGACGACGTCCGGACGATCGTCGGCCGCGGTGCGGAGTTCGCGTCCGACCTGCGTGCGGCGGAGTCCCGCTTGGCCGGACGGGTCGTCGGCGTGTACTTCCGCAAGACCTCGACCCGCACCCGCACCTCCTTCAGTGCCGGGGCCATGCGGCTGGGCGCTCAGGTGGTGTCCTACGGGCCCGACGACCTGCAGACCAATACCGGGGAGACCACGCAGGACACGGCCCGCGTGCTCGGGGGCATGGTGGACGGGCTGGTCATGCGCACCGCCGGTCTGCGCGAGGAGATGGATGTCTTCTCCCGCCACTGCGGGGCTGTCGTCAACGCGATGAGCGCCGACGAACACCCCACACAGGCCCTGGCCGACCTGACCACCCTGACCGTCGAACTCGGCCGGGTTGAGGGCGTGCGCTTGCTCTACGTCGGCGAGGGCAACAACACGGCCGCCGCCCTGGCCCTGGCCCTGTCCCGGTTCCCCGGCACCGCACTGGAGCTGCGCACACCACCCGGATACGGCCTGGACCCGGGGATCCTCGCCGAGGCGCGGGAGACGGCCGCTCGCACCGGGGCCTCGGTTGCCGAGCGCCACGACATGGCCGACCTGCCTGAGCAGGTGGACGCCGTCTACACCACACGCTGGCAGACCACAGGCACGGACAAGCCGGACCCGGACTGGCGCACCGCCTTCGCCCCCTTCCGCGTGGACCGTGCGGTCATGCGCCGCTGTCCCGGAGCCGGTTTCATGCACGATCTCCCGGCGCATCGGGGCGAAGAGGTGACGGCCGAGGTCCTGGACGGACCGGACAGTATCGCCTTCGCCCAGGCCCAGCACAAGCTGCACAGCGCCATGGCCGTCCTGGAGTGGTGCCTGGGCCGATGACGCGACTTGCCCCCCCACACACGGAAAGGCCCGACGCTCCATGAAGATCCTTGTCACCGGAGGCGCCGGCTTCATCGGCTCCCACTTCGTCCGTTCCCTGAGGGGCGAGCACGTCACCGTGCTGGACCGCCTCACCTACGCCGCCGACCGGGCGAATCTGGCCGGCGTCGAGCACGACTTCGTACACGGGGACGTGTGCGATGCCCAACTGTTGGCCGAGGTCGTGCCCGGACACGACCTGGTGGTCCACTTCGCCGCCGAGTCCCATGTGGACCGTTCCATCGAGGGCTCCGCGGAGTTCGTCCACAGCAACGTCCTCGGCACCCAAACCCTCATGCAGGCGTGTCTGGACGCTGGGGTGCCCAAGGTCGTCCACGTCTCCACGGACGAGGTGTACGGCACCATCGACTCCGGTTCGTGGGACGAAGAGTCGCCCTTGCGCCCCCGTTCTCCGTACGCCGCCTCCAAGGCAGGCAGCGACATGATCGCCCTCGCCTACTGGATCACGTACGGGCTCCCGGTCTCCGTCACGCGCTGCGGCAACAACTTCGGTCCCTACCAGTTCACCGAGAAGCTGATCCCGCGCTTCGTCACCAACCTCCTCCAGGGCAAGAGCGTGCCCCTCTACGGTGACGGGGGCAACGTCCGGGACTGGGTCCACGTCGAGGACCACTGTCGGGGCATCCACACGGTGTGCGGCAGCGGGGCTCCCGGCGAGGTGTACAACATCGCCGGGGTGGAGGAACTGAGCAACGTGGATCTGACGGGCCGGATCCTGGGGGCCGTCGGAGTCGGCTGGGACCGGGTCACCCGAGTGCCGGACCGTCCCGGGCACGACCGGCGCTACTCGCTCGACGACTCCAAGCTGCGCGCTCTGGGGTACGAACCGCAGCACTCTTTCGACGACGCGCTCACGGCGACCGTCCGCTGGTACGTCGACCATCCCTCGTGGTGGAAACACAAGGTCGAGGCCTAGTAGTACTTTGTCAACCCGTGTCTGGTCGGTGCTGCTGTGCGAGCGGCTGATGGCAGGTGACACACACGCCGGTCCAGCACAGCAGCACCGCCTGGAGCTCTTGCGAGACCTGGTACGGGTTCAGAACGGCGTCAGGTGTTCTAGGCCGAGCCTTCGCGGGGGCAGAAACGCCTGAGCAGCGGCGACCAGAGTGACGTGGTGGTGCCAGCCCCGCCAGGTGCGCCCCTCGTAGTGGTCCGACCCGAGCCCGTGCTTGAGCTCGCGGTAGTCGTGCTCGATACGCCAGCGGATCTTGGCCAGGCGCACCACGTGCCGCCGACACCATCGCCGCCATCGAGGTCGCCGCTTCAGTCATCCAGCAGACCGGCCTCGTGGACGAGGATCGCGATCTGGACGCGGTTGTTGAAGCCCAGTGCGGCCAAGAGGCGGGAGGTGTGCGTCTTGACCGTGGACACGCTGAAGTGGAGCCGCTGGGCGATCTCGGCGTTCGACAGCCCCCTGGCCACGGCGAGCGCGACCTCCCGCTCGCGCTCGCTGAGCCCGGCCAGCCGGTCGAGCGCCTCTGTCCGGCGCCGGTCCTCCCCGGTTTCGGTGACGCGCGTGATCAGGCGCCGTGTCACCTCCGGAGACAGGACCGGCAGGCCGCGGGCGGCGTGCCGGACCGCGGTGATGATCTCCTCGGGAGGGGTGTCCTTGAGCAGGAACCCCGCAGCCCCCGCCCGCAGCGCGCCCAGGACGTAGTGGTCGGCGTCGAACGTGGTGAGCACGATGACCTGAGGCGGGTCGGTCCGGGCCCGCAGAGCCCGGGTCGCGGACAGTCCGTCGAGCCGGCGCATCCGAATGTCCATGAGCACGATGTCGGGCTCGTGCAGATCGATCTGGTCGATGACTTCGCTGCCGTCGTCGGCCTCCGCCACCATCCGCAGGTCCGGTGCGCCGCCGAGCATGATGCGCAGCCCGGAACGCACGAGGGGGTCGTCGTCCACGATGAGGACCCGGATCGTCTCCGGAACGGTGCTGTTCATGGCGACCACGGCAGCCGTGCGCCCACGCGCCAGCCCCCCTCGTCCGTCGGACCGTGCTCCAGGTGGCCGCGCAGCAGCGACACACGCTCGGAGAGGCCCAGGAGGCCCTGATTCGAGCTCCGGGACGCCTCGCCGTCTGTTGTGGGAGCAGGAGGTGTGTTGGTCACGTCGACGCTCAGTCCTTCCTCGGGTGAACCGGACACGGCCACACGCACCTCGGCGCCGGGCGCGTGCTTGCGTGCGTTGGTCAATGCTTCCTGGGTGATCCGGTAGGCGGCGCGTGCCACCCGGTCCGGCGGGGCCTGCGGGGTGTCGATCTCCAGGGACACCGACATCCCGGCCCGGCGGGTCTCCTCGATCAGGACGGGCAGGTCCTCCAGCGTGGGCTGGGGCAGCTCGCTGACCGGGGCACGCAGGACCCCGATGACCTCGCGCAGGTCCTGGAGGGCCTGGTGGGTGCCTTCGCGGAGCACCGTCGTGGCGCTGACCAGGTCCTCGCGGGGCATGTCCGGCCGGTAGGACAGCGCACCGGCGTGCAGGCTGAGCAGGGACAGACGGTGGCCCAGGACGTCGTGGATCTCGCGGGCCATCTCGTCCCTGGCCTGGCGCTTGGCCAGTTCGGCGCTACGGCGCGTCTCGGCCTCGGCCTGCTCGGCGCGCTCGCGCAGCGAGACCACGAGCTGTCGGCGGTGCTGCAGGTACAGGCCCCAGCCGACGGTGGCGGCCAGCAGGATCGCGTTCTGGAAGACGGTCTCGGCCACGGAGTAGCCGAGGCGTAGCTCCGGGCGCAGGAGGGCGTGGGCGAAAGAGGCGACGACACCGGAGCAGAGCAGGGCCAGGCAGACCTGGGGCGTGCGGCGCGTGCCAACGGTGAACATCGCCACCAGCATGGCGCCGACGACCATCTCCAGGTAGACCGAGAGCCCGATGAGGACCAGCGCCAGGCCGAGCGGCCATCGGCGGCGGAACCACAGCGCGATGCAGGCCAGCAGTCCGACGGCCTGGTCGAGGTTGAACAGCCAGACGGGGATGGTGCCGGCGGTGTGGGGGTCCTCCACCCGGAGCCCGGAGATCAGCACACCGTACGCGGCGGCAGCCATGAACAGCCCTGTATCGATGGCCCAGTCCCTGGGAGCGCGACGGGGCGGGTCCGTGCTGCCGGTGTGCTTCATCGCGTTCAAACTACCCGGGACGGTCTCCTCTGACCATCGGCTGTCGGGCGGAGCGGAACGAAAGTCGTGAGGGCGTCCGGGGTTCCCGTACTTTCGTGCCACCCCGGTCGCTCCCGGGACGACCATGGGCTGGTGGTCCGGCACCCACGAGCGATCCGCCGAAGCGGCGCCATCGATAGCGTCGAGCCATGATCAAATTCATTCAGACAGTAGCTTTCGTGGTCGCGGTCATGGGTGTCAGTGGAGCCATCGACCACTTGCTCGTCCAACCTTTTCTGAGCCAGGTCCTGAATTTCTTCAACCGTGTCGTGATCCCCGGAATCCCCTTCCTGGAGGGTTACGAACTCTACGCGAACCTGTTCATCGCTGTCCTGGCGGTGACGATCCTGATCGTGTCCGACCGACTCGACCCGAACCGGTCCGACAAGTAGGGCGTACGGACCTCCCGGGCGATGTTCGGGATCAGAGATATCACCACAGATAAACCCCGAAGCAACAAGGAGAAAACGCGGATTATGTCGCTCCACTCGCCGCGAAGTAGATGGAGAAAGCCATGGTAGGGCTCACCCGCTTCAGTATCGTGAACCGCGTACTGGTGGTTCTGCTCAGCGTTGTTGTCGTCGTTTTCGGGTTCGTTTCCGTCAGCGCGATGAAGGTGGAGCTCTTCCCTTCGCTGGACCCGCCCAGTGCGCACGTCTACGCCTCCTACCCCGGGTCCTCCCCCGAGGTGATGAGCCAGGAGGTCGCAGATCCGATCGAGTCGAGCCTGGAGTCCCTGGACGGTCTGGACGACCTCGCCTCCACCTCCACCCAGGGCCTGACGGTCATCGAGGCCGACTTCGAGGTGGACGCCGATGCCGAGCAGTCGATCGACGGCGTCCGGCAGCGCGTCAACGAGGCCCAGGCCGATATTCCGGCGAACACCGAGGTCGAGGTCATGGACCAGGGGGGCGGTGAGGACGACGACTTCGTGCTCACCTTGTCCGCCAGCGCCGACGAGAGCGCCGGTACGCTCTCGGCCAACCTCGACGAGCGCGTCGTGCCGGCCCTGGAGGAGATCGGGGGCGTCCGCCAGGTGGACGTCTGGGGCGACCAGAGCCAATACATCGAGATCACGCCGGACGAGGACGAACTCGAGGAGCGCGGTCTGAGCGTGGAGAGCATCACCACCGTGCTGGAGGGCAGCGGGCTCCTGCTGCCCGGAGGCGACCTCACGGTGGACGAGCAGACTCTGGCGATCACGGTCGGCAGCGACAACGCCACGCTGGAGGACCTGGAGGACCTCCACATGCTCCCCGAGCCCGACCCCGCGGACCCGGACCCCTCTTCCTCCGCCGACACCGTGGGACTCGATGCCGTGGCCGACGTCGAGTGGGCTGTACAAGAGGAAGAGTCCTACACCCGGGGCAACGGTTCCGACGCGGTCAGCCTGACCGTGTACAAGGAGCGGGCCGCCAACATCATCGAGGTCTCCCAGCAGGTGCACTCGGCCCTCCCCACCCTGGCCGAGGACCTCGGTTCCGAAGGCGAGCTGTTCGCCACCGTCGAGACAGCGCCCTTCATCGAGGACTCCATCGACGGCCTCATGAACGAGGGCCTCATCGGCCTGGTCGCCGTCATCGCGCTCATCATGCTGTTCCTGATGTCGGTGCGCACGACTCTGGTCACACTGGTCTCGATCCCCCTCTCCTTGCTGACCGGCCTCGTCGTGCTCTGGCTGACCGGGAACACGCTCAATATTCTCACCCTCGCCGGGCTCACGGCGGCGATCGGCCGCGTGGTGGACGACTCCATCGTGGTCCTGGAGAACATCAAGCGACATCTGTCCTACGGCGGGGAACGGTTGAGCTCCATCATCACGGCTGTGCGTGAGGTGGCCAGCGCGGTCGTCTCCTCCACGCTGGCCACGGCGGCGGTGTTCCTGCCACTAGCATTCATCGGCGGTGAGCTGGGGCTGCTCTTCCAGCCGTTCGGTATCGCGATGTCGGTGGCCCTGCTGGCCTCCCTCGTCGTCGCCTTCGCTGTCATCCCGCTCCTGGCCCACTGGTTCCTCAAGGACGAAGCCGTGCCCGAGGAGGAACGTGTGGAGGCCGTCCGGCGGGCCCAGGAGCGCGAGCGCAAGAGCTGGGTACAGCGCGCCTACCTGCCCATCATCAAGGGGGCGGTCCACCGCGAGAACCGCGGATGGCGGACCTGGCGCCGTTGGGGCATCCTCACCACGGCGTTCGTGATCTTCATTGCCAGCATCGTCCTGGGTACGGGGCTGCGGTTCGTCTTCCTGGAGGACAGCGGACAGAACCAGCTCAGCATCCAGCAGGAACTCCCGCCTGGTACAGCGCTGGAAGTCACGGACGAGGCCGCGCGCGAGGTCGAGGATCTGCTCGACGACGTCGACGACGTCGTCTCCTACGAGGCCACGGTCGGCAGCGACGGCGCCACTACCGCGTCCCACTCCGCCAACTTCTGGGTGACCGTCGACCCCGAGAGCGACGTGGCCGAGGTACGTGGCGACATTCAGGAGCAGTTGGACGGTCTGGACGAAGCGGGGACCCTGACGGTCGGGACTATGTTCCAGTCGGGTGAGTCCAGCGGCAACCGGGTCGAGGTGGAGTTGCGCTCCGACGACGCCGATGACCTGGAGGAGGCCGCCGCCGACGTCGCCGCCATGATGGGAGATGTCGATCATGCCGGCGACGTGTCCAACGAGTTGGACACGGTTGTCTCGGGCATCGAGGTGACGCCCGTCCCCGCGCGCGCCGCCGAGAACGGCTTCGACGACGAACAGCTCTCCTGGGCCGTCGAGAGCGCCATGAACGGCATGGACCTGGGCCAGATCATGCTTGGCGGGACCGAGCGCGACATCATGATCGACCTGGGCGACGCGCCGGCTGACCTCGGTGAACTGCGCGACCTCGAACTGGAGGGCGAGCGAGGCACGGTCCGCTTGGGGGAGTTGGCCGACGTCGAGCAGGTCGAGCGCCCGGCCGCCGTGACACATACCGAGGGAGAGCGCAGCTCCCGGGTGGGGGTCGAGGGGTCCACGATGGACCTTCCGCTCATCTCGGACGAGGTGACCGCCGAGATGGAGAAGCTCGAACTGCCTGACGGTGTGTCCTACACGGTTGTGGGGGACGCGGAGACGCAGGAGGAGGCCCAGAGCGATCTGGGGATCGTGCTGCTCGCCTCGATCGCCATCGTGTTCGTCATCATGGTCGCCACGCTTCGGAGCCTGGCCCAGCCGTTGATCCTCATGGTGTCCGTGCCGCTGGCGGTGACCGGCTCCGTGGTCGGCTTGGTCGTGACCGACACCGCAATGAGTATGTCCGCGGGTATCGGAATGCTCATGCTGGTCGGCATCGTGGTCACCAACGCGATCATGCTCATCGATCTCATCAACCAGTACCGGGCCGAGGGGATGACGCTGGCCGAGGCGGTCATCGAGGGAACGCGGCACAGGCTGCGGCCGATCCTCATGACCTCCCTGGCGACGATGGGCGCTCTGGTCCCGATGGCCATCGGTCTGGGCAGTGGGAGCGTGTTCATCGCCCAGGCTCTGTCGATCGTGGTCATCGGTGGCCTGACGAGCTCGGCCCTGTTGACGCTCATCGTGGTCCCGACCCTCTACATGATGTTGGAGGAGACCAAACAGAGCTGGCGCGAGCGTCGGATTCGCAGGTCCCGCGAACGAGAGTTCAAGCGCGCGGGCACGGCCGCCGACCCCGCCCCGCAGGAGAGCGATTCGGTGGAGTCTGACCGACCCGGTGGCGGGCACGCCGCCGGCGACCAGCACGAGACCGGGGGCCAAGAGGAGAATTGACCCCCGCGCACGAAGGAGGGGCCGGTCACGCGATCGCGTGACCGGCCCCTCCTTCGTGCGCGTACGGGAGAGACCAGCGGGATCTCGCCAGGGTCGCCGACGTCACCACTGCGATGCCGGCGTAGCGGCTGCTCAGGAAGGAACGGAGCTCTTCCGCCGCCACGGCTGGAGCGCCGTAGGCCGGGGGGAGGGGCAGAGCTCACTCATGGAGGTTCTCAGGTGCTCGCGGCCGCCCGGGAAGTGGGACGCCGGCTCCTCGATCCCGCCCGGAGGTTCGTGAACTCCTGCTGGACATCGGACGGGTCGATGCGGGCTGGCGCCGGGTTCGGCATGCGTGGCAGGCGTCCCGGATTCAGTGGGACGTGGCCTCCTTGCCGAGGAGTCGGGGCCGGCTCCAACTTCTCGGCGACGCTGTCGGGCAGCGGCCGTTGGTGGACGTCCTTCCAGCACGGGGTGTCCTGACGCCGGGCCGACCGGTAATGCAGGACCAGGAGCTCCTCGGCCCCGTCCACGGTGCTGGTGACGCGCTCGTTGCAGGCCGCGGTGTTAGCCGGGGACCAGTTGCTGTCGGGGAAGTGGCGCACGGTATCGGAGGCCGCCTCTCCGACACCGATCATCGACACCTGGGCCGACTCGACCAGAGCGACATCGATGCGGCCGCCGAAGGCGTCCTCCGAGTGGCTGGGCCCCATCCAACCGGCCGTACCGCCGTCTCCGATCACCAAGGGGCTGATCATGGAATCCTCCAGAGGACAGAGGAGTGGGGGACCCCGCCGCGGAGCGCGAGCGGGGCGGGGTCAGACGTTCATGAGAGCTCGAACAGGACAGAATCGGCGGGGGTGTGCACGGTACGAGTGTTGTGGAGCTTCCAACCGCCCTCCTCGAAGACCCCCTCCCACTCCTGCAGGGTGGGCAGGTAGACACCCATGAAGTCGTGCGCCGTCTCGAACGCGAGGGTGAAGACCGGCTTCTCCTGGTCCGGGACGCCGCTGGTCCGGGCAGTGTCCCCCAGTAGGAAGCGCTTGACGTTGGGGAAGGCCTCTCGCAGCTTGCGCAGTGAGGCGATGCACTGTTCCCGGGGCCAGAAGTCGTGGCCCATCATGAAGCAGGTGAGTAGCTCGACCTTCTCGAACTCGGGGTCGGGGGCGAGGTCGCGGACATCGGCCTCGGCGAAGGTGAAGCGGTCGCCGACGCCCTGGGCCGCCAGATGGTCGGACGCCGCTTCGATGGTGTCGGGGGCGAGGTCGATCCCGACACCGGTGGCTTCGGGGCGGAACGAGGCGATCTGGGCGAGCCGTCCGCCGCTACCGCAGCCCAGGTCCGCCACGTGCGAGAACTCGAAGTCCAAGCCGTGCATGGCCTCCCAGAACACCGGGTCGAACGAGTTCTGATTGATGTCCCGGCACGCGAAGCCGATGGCGGCCGCGTCACGCCGGTAGAAGTCGCCGACGCGGTTGGCGTTGCGCATGACCCGGGGCATGTCGGAGAAGAGCCCGGCGCTGCCGATCGTGAGCCAGTGGAAGAACGCCTTGTGCCGGTAGACCTCATCCAGTTCGGGGCCGGTGTGGAAGAGATCCGTGTCGGTCTCGTCGCGGATGCACACGCCTCCGGCTGCCAGGGCGGTGAACAGGGCCCGGGTCGCGGGAAGGTGGAGGTCGTGCCGGGCGGCGAAGTCCGGGGCAGAGACCCGTTCCTGCTCGCGCAGGGCGTCGAGAGCCCCGACCTCCCACGCGGATGCGATCGCGAAGCCCGCGACCGTCGCGTTGAAGAGCCCCGCCGATCCGCTGCCGGAGGGGAGCGGTCGAGGCGATCTCACATCTGACATGGTTCCTTGCCTTTCTGCTGGAGCGCGATTCCGAACGGCATGGTGGTCGGGAAGGCGGGAATGTCGTACGGCCGGTTCACACGGTTCTGACGTCGGGCACGTAGAGGATCCACTGGCCCCCGGCCTCACGGAATTCCTGCTCCTTGGCCATGATCTCCTCGGCGTGGTTCCAGGCGAAGAGGAGCGCGTAGTCGGGGTAGGGAGAGGAGAATGCCGATGCCTCCCGGACCGGGATGTGCACGCCCGGCGTGAGCCGACCCTGCTTGGCGGGGGTGCTGTCGCACACGAACTCGACGAGGTCGGGGCCGATGCCGCACAGGTTGGTCACTGTGGCGCTCTTGGCGGTCGCGCCGTAGCCGACCACGCGCTTGCCCTCCTTCTTGAGCCGGCGCAGGAGGGAGACCAGGTCGTCACGGATGGTCAGCACGCGGCTGCCGAAGCCACGCAGGGTGTCCAGGGTGTGCAGGTCGCGTTCGTGCTCCTGCTCCTGAAGCTCGGTGACGGCCGGCGCCGGGGTGCGGCTCCCCGCGCGGGCGAGGGTGTAACGCACCTCGCCGCCGTGGACCGCAAGGTGCTCGACGTCGACGAGCTCCAAGCCGTGCCGGGCGGCCATCGCCGCGACCGACTGGGCACTGAACAGGAAGAAGTGCTCGTCGTAGATCTGGTCGAAGGAAGTCTTGTCGACGATGTCGCCGAGGTAGGGGTCCTCGAACACGAACACGCCGTTCGGGGACAGCAGCGCGGCGATCCCGTCCAGGATGGACCCGATGTAGGGGATGTGGCAGATCGTGTTTGCGGAGTAGATGACGTCGGCGGGGCCATCGGCCTCCAGGATCTCCTTGGCCGTGGACTCCTCGAAGAAGGACTTCCTGACCCGGATCCCCTGCTCGGCGGCGGCGTCGGCGACGCTGCCCGAGGGCTCGATGCCCAGGTGGCGCAGCCCTGACTGGGCGATGGCGCGGAGCATGACGCCGTCGTTGCAGCCGATTTCGACGATGAAGGGGTCGTCACCAGTGAGTTCGGTCCCCATGAACCGTTTCGCGAGCCCCTCGAAGTGCTCGCGCATGAAGGCCGACCCGGAGGAAAAGTAGGGGTAGCCCTCGTTGAACATGCGGTCCCGGGGGACCTCCTCCATGAGCTGCACCATGGAGCACGACTCGCACATTCCAACAGTGAGTCGGTAGAAGAACTCTTCGGAGTGGTCGGAGTCCGGAAGCAGGAAAGCATCGGAAAGCGGCTGGCGGTCGAAATCGAAGAATTCTGTAACAGGGCTCTGGCAAACTCGGCAAGATGATTTTGCGGTCATTGCTCCAACCGGTTCTCTTCTTTTTGTTCCATGGGCACGGGTGTCCGGTGTCTCGGGTCCCCGGCTGTACGCAAGACGCGACGCACCCGTGATACCGGAAGTCCGCCCTAACTTCAGAGGGGATGTCCGGGGCGACGCTACATCATTCCCCCTGAGGTGCCCAGGCTGATTTTCGTGGGTCGGTGCCCAGGATCCCTTTTCCGGGGCCGGCGGCTTGTCGGAGGATTTTTCGGAATGGAGGTGGGCACGCCTCCCGCAGGCGTGTTCACGGCTGGAGCCCGACGACTTTCGCCGGATGTGGCGCACGTGCGGGTGTGCTGTCCCGCCAGCGGGACGGCGCACCCGCACGTGCGCGCTGACGTGAGGGGCATCGGGTCTGGGTAAATCGAATCGGGACGCACTGCGTTGTTCCTGGCGCGGGAATCATGCACTATGTCCGTATGACTCGGACCAGTCGTCGGCCGCCCACTTCGGGAGCGGTCGGGAAAATCCCTGTCCGACTACGGCCCCCGCGATATCGGATCGAGCGGAGAGCGCTCTACTGGTGGGCACTCCAGGCTCTTCTCGTGTCGGTTCTTCTGCTGGCCCTCCTGTGGGCCGTACCCGTTTTCTGGGAAGGAGTCAGATCCTGGAGCGAACCGGTGTTCTGGGTTGTTGCTGTCGGGAGCGCGCCGACCGTTATCGTCATGCCGTTGAGTCGTTATCTGGTCCACCGGTGGGAATTTACCGATAAGGCTGCTTATTCGCTCACCGGATGGCTGGTCAGAGAATGGCGCATCGCTCCGGTGTCGAGAATCCAGGGGGTGAATACGGTGCGAGGTCCCCTCCAGCGGCTCTTCGGGCTGGCGACGCTCCGGGTCACCACGGCTTCCGAGGAGGGCACCGTCGTCGTCCCTGGAGTGGATGCGGACATCGCCACCGAGGCGGCGCGTGCACTCACAGAGATCACATGGAGTACTCCCGGTGATGCCACATGAGCAGTATGTCACCACCAGGGGCTGCCGAGGAGATCCGCTCCGACAGTGGACGTGGCCCCGGGCCGCAGTCCCACGCGGAGACCGACGACGTGCCCTGGTCCCGGCTCGACCTGCGGGTCGTGTGGGTCAACCTGTTCGGCCTTCTGGTCTCCCTGGTACCGACAGTCGTGGCGCGGGTCTTTTTCGGGGTGGACGCCGACTCCGGATCCTTCGGGCTCTGGCCCGCACTGATCATCAGCTCCATCGGAGTCACGGGGACCGTGCTCGGCCTGAACCGCTGGTGGAAGACGTGGTACCGGATCACCGACGACCGGGTGGAGCTGATCACGGGCCGGGTCGTGCGCACTTACAGGTACGTTCCCCGGGAACGGATCCGCACAGTGGAGACCGGCGCGCGTCTGAGGCACCGTATCGCCCGCCTGCGGATCCTGGAGGTGGGCTCCGGCGAGAAGGGGAGCGCCTTCAAACTCGACGCCATCCAGGCCGACGAGGCCGAGCGGCTGCGCCGTGAGCTGATGGGCGCCCACGCCGAGGAGGACGAGGGCACCGACGGCCCGGAGCCGATCGCTGTCCTGCGCCGGCACTGGATCCTCTACAACGCGACCAGTATGTGGGCAGCGGCCATAGGGGCGCTGCTTCTGTTCAGCGCCTTCTGGACCTTCCAGGTTTTCGCTGTGGACCTGCGCGACGTGTTCCGCGGCCTGTGGGACTGGGACGCGCTCGGCACCCTTGGCTCGGTTCTGGTCGGCGGACTTTGCCTCCACCTCATCGGCACCGTGTTCCTCACCATCGGCTTCTTCAAGGACCGATGGGGCTTCCGGCTGGAGCGGGTCCGCACCGATGACGGTACGGTCCTGCGGACCAGGGAAGGGCTCCTGCGTACCCGCGAGGTCAACCGCGAGGACCGCCGCCTGCGCGGCATGAGTGTGAGCCAACCGCTGCTCGGCCGCTGGATGGGAACCACGGAGACCGAGGTCGTCTCCACGGGGCTGGCCGCCTGGACCCCGGGGACCGACCCGCCGAGCATCGTCCTGCCCAAGACCTCGGGCAAGGAGGCGCGGCGCGTGGCCGGGCTGATCCTCCAGGACGGGATCTGCCCCTTGGAAGCACCGCTGACCCCGCACCCCCGGGCGGCCTTGTACCGACGGTTCGGATGGGCCGCGGTCGTGTCCGTGATCGCGGCTGCCGCCGTGAAGGCGTGGCCGGTGGAGGAACACTGGATGACGGTTGTCGCCGTGGCGTCACCGTTGTTCTTCCTCCTTGCGGCGATCGCCTACCGCTCCCTGGGACACACGAGGGTGGGCCCCTACGTGGTGACACGGTGGGGACTGTGGTCCCGTACGACCGTTGCGCTCCAGACCCGGGCCGTGGCCGGTTGGCGGTTCCGCCAGTCCCTCGCCCAGCGGTTGTTCGGCCTGATGTCCGTCGGGGTCCTGACCGCCGCCGGGGCGCGTCACTACAAGGCGCCCGACATGGCGGTCGGCGATGCCCCCTGGTTCGCGGGGCAGACGACCCCGGAGCTGCTCGCCGACTTCCTCGTCGAGGACACCACCCACCGATCAGCCAAGCGGGAGATGCGGAAGTAATGCGATACACGGAGATTGCGGACGACTTCTCGGCGAGCCGGATGGGGCTCGGCTGTAGCTCGATGTCCCACGGCTACGGGGAGGACGACAGGGACCCCGAGGAATCGGTCCGCGTCATCCACCGGGCTCTCGACCTCGGGATCAACCTGTTCGACAGTGCCGACGTCTACGGCCCGTTCAGCAATGAACTCCTGCTCGGCCGGGCGTTGGGCTCCTGCCCCGGGAAGGGGCAGGTCGCGACCAAGTGCGGGCTCATCGCCCGGGAGGACGGCACGTTCCGGCGCGATGGCCGGCCCGAACACCTGCGCAGGGCCTGTGAGGGCTCGCTTCGGCGACTCGGCACCGAGGTGATCGACCTCTATCAGTTGCACCGCGTGGACCCCGAGGTCCCCCTGGCCGAGACCTGGGGGGCCCTGGGCGAGCTCGTGCAGGAGGGCAAGGTGCGCGGGCTTGGGATCTCCCACGCCACCCGCGAGGAGATCGAACGGGTGCACGCGATCCACCCCATTACCGCGATCCAGTACGAACTGTCGGTGTGGGAACGGCGCAGCCGGGACGCCCTCCTGCCCTGGTGCGAGCGCAATGGGGTGGGTTTCCTGGCCTTCGCTCCGCTGGGCCGGGGATTCCTGTCCGGCCGGGTCAACGAGGGCGATCTGATCGAGGGGGACTCGCGCCGGCGCGACCCCCGTTTCGAGGAACCGGCCATGCGCGTCAACCGGGCGATCGTCCACGGCCTGGAAAAGGTGGCCGAACGGCACGGTGCGACGCCCGCCCAGGTGGCCGTGGCTTGGGTCCTCGCACAGAGCGATTCGGTCGTGCCGATACCTGGGACCCGGAGGATGCGCTGGCTGGAGGAGAACCACGGGGCGGTGCGCCTCACCCTCACCGCGAACGACTTGAAGGATCTGGAGGGCCTTCCGGACGCGGAGGGCGAGATGCGCTGGGACGAGGAACGCGCTGGGAGAACGGGCACGGAGGCCCGTCCCACCGACGACAGGAGCAGACGATGGGCATGATCTTTCCGCACACCACGTCGCGCAGGCTCATTTTCCGTCCGGCCTCGGTGGCCGATCACAAGGGGTTCTTCGACACCCTGCTGCGCCAGGGGTTCGAGAGCTTCCGCCCCGCCGACCTGCCCACACGGTCGCTGCTGCGGAGCCTGGACACGGTGTTCGTCGTCATCCACCGGTCCACCGGCGACGAGCTCGGTTTTAGCGCTCTCTACGGCCACGACCAGGCCGGGCACATGCGCTGTGGGCTCTACCTGGACAAGGACCGCCTGCACCTCGGAGTGGGTTCGGAAGCGGTCTTCCTGACGGTCAACTACGCCTTCGCCATGTTCCGTGTCGACCGACTCATCACCCAGACCACGGAGGCGAGCTCGGCCTCCTTCGGGCTCTCCTTCAGCCAGTCGGACAAGGACGGGGTTCTGAGCGACCACCTCTACTTCCGAGGGCGTCCCTGGGACCTGCACACCTTCCACATCGACCGCGCGGACTGGGAGGCCCTCATCGATACAGATCTGGCCGGTGTACTGCCCACTTCCATGAACTGGCGCGAAGCACCCTCCGAGCCCCCCGAGACCGAGCCGGGCGTACTTTCGCGGGCCGCGCCCAAGCCATCGGAGGCCGCCCGGGCCGAGACCCCGGAAAGCGAGCCCTCCGACGACGGGTAGTCCCACACGTCCCTCTCCGGCGGTTGAGGCGCCGGGCCCCAGCCGAACGAACGAACCATCAGGAGGAAACGTGTCGGAGCCACGGCTCATCACCGTTCTCGGGGCCTCGGGGCTCCTGGGTACAGCCATTGTCCGCGAACTGGCACAGCGGCCGGTGCGGCTGCGGCTCGCCAGCAGGAATCCACCCAAGGTGCCCGAGGACCGCCGAGCGCACGTCGAGACGTGTACGGGCGACCTCACCGAACCCGGCGCGGTGGCCCGGGCGGTCGACGGAGCCGACGTGGTGATCCACCTCGTCGTCCATTCGGTGGGCGAGAGCACCTGGCGGGTCATCACGGAGGACAACAAGGCCGAGCGGGTCAACGTCGGCCTGGTGCACGACGTGCTGGAGGCCATCCGGAAGCAGCGACCCGAGCAGCCCCCCGTCCTGCTCTTCGCGGGGTCGATGTCCCAGTTGGTGCGTGACCCCTCCGCCGAGGAGGACGTCCCGATCACCATCTACGACCGGCACAAGGACGCGGCCTGGCAGGCGATCGAACAGGCCAACGAGGAGGGGCTCGTTCGGGGGAGTTCGCTCCAGTTGGCCACCCTCTACTCGCAGGGGCCGGACCAGGGTGTGGAGGACCGGAGCGTGGTGGCGCTGATGATCCGCCAGGCGCTCGCTGGCCGCCCCATCACTATGTGGTTCGACGGTGCCCCCAAGCGCGACCTGCTGTGCGTGGACGACGCGGCCAAGGCATTCACCGCAGCGCTGGACCGGATCGACCGGACGGCGGGGCGGTACTGGCTGATCGGCCGGGGCGAGGAGACCACGATCGGCGAACTGTTCACGAAGATCTCGGAGACGGTCTCGGAGTACACGGGCAGTCCGCCGGTCCCGGTGGTCCCGGTGCCCGCGGCCGACTACGCGGTCGTCACCGACAGGATGGACTTCGTCCTGGACCCGGGCCCGTTCGAGGAAGTCACCGGCTGGTCCTCGCGAGTGCCCCTGGAACAGGGGCTGAAGGGCGCGGTCGTGACGCTCGCGGAGTCCGAAAACGGGCGGGGGTACTGATGCGGGTCGTATTGGTGGCAGGGGCGGAGAAGACCGTCTTCCAGTACTTGGCGCCCCTGGCGTGGGCGCTGCGGACCGCCGGACACGAGGTCCGCGTGGCCGCGCAGCCCAGGCTCGCGGAGGTGATCACCCAGGCCGGCCTGACCGCCGTGCCTGTGGGGCGGGACCTCGAACACTGGCGAATCACCGCGCACCGCCCCGAGCAGCTGGAGGAGATTCGCGAGGGCGTCATGGTGCCCTACGACGCTTTCGACGCTCCGGACCGGGCCACTTGGGAATATCTGCGGGACGGGTACGCCGAGGCCGCTCGCGGAGGGCATCGGGTCAACAACGTCCCCATCGTCTCCGATCTGGTGGAGTTCGCGTGCCAGTGGCAGCCGGACCTGGTGCTGTGGGATCCGATGATCTACGCCGGGGCGATCGCGGCCGAGGCCTGTGGTGCTGCGCATGGTCGGGTTCTGTTCTGTGTG